>NZ_MTBG01000007.1 GCF_002119405.1 Pseudoruegeria sp. SK021
ATGTGTGGGGGGGGCATCTGCAACCCGCGCGAGTGCCGCGGCGACCGAAAGCACAGGGGCGCGATCCTGTCGGTGCCCCTCACGTGAACGATGGTGGCCTCTTGGGTCTGCCGTCGAAACCAAAAGCCGGTCTTAGGGTACATGAATTGGCGTGCCTTTCGCCCAGAAACTATGCTTTCCTGAGGCATGTCGCCTAGAAACTCGGCGGTCAGGACGTTGCTTTTCGGACTAAGGGCAATTTTTGCTGCGGACGCCTTCGGTTTGGTGGCCTGTGCCGGAAACACAACAGGAGATCGTGATGAAAGAGTTGAACCCAAAGTCGATTGCCCCGCCCTTCGCCCGGTACACGCATGGGGTGCAGGTTCCGGCTGGGTTCGGGCTGATTCTGACATCGGGTCAGTTGGGGATCGCGGCGGATGGGACCATCCCGGCATCGGCCCGAGCGCAGGCCGAGATCTGCTTTGCCAATATTGATGCGATCCTTGCCGAAGGCGGGGCAGGCCGCGCCGATGTCGTCCGGATCAACGCCTTTGTCACTGATCAGGCGCATATGGCGGGCTATATGACGGCGCGAGACGCTTGGCTTGAAGGGGTCACGCGATTGCCCGCCTCGACCTTGGTGATTGTGACCGGTTTCAGCCGAACGTCATTTTTGGTCGAGGTGGAAGTGACCGCTGCGGTGCCGCCAGCATCTTAAGCGTGCTGGCCACCCGCAAGGGTCAGTGCGGCACCTCGGGGCCGGGCCGCAAGGGCAGGGGATCGTGGCGCGGCACGGTGGGGCGTTCTATCATCCGCCGGGCGCGTGGCGGGGCCTCGCCCTGATGCAACAGGCGAATTCGGTCGATCCCATCCGCATCAGCTTTGGTGCGGCGCATGTTATGGCGCAGATACTCGGTCCATGTCGCCACCCGGTAGCTTTCTGTCCAGATGTTGGGCTGTTCCAGATCCCGCAGCAAGGCCCAGCGATGGGCGCCGTCGCGCAATCGGATCCGCCGCCGCTGCGACATCAGGGATAGAAATTCGTCGATGTCTTCGTGCCGAATGATATATTCGACCTTGATCGCGATGGGGCCACTGCGGGCTTCGAGCCCCAGTTGCAACTCAGGTTCCCGGAACCGATCAAGAGGGTCGAGGTCTTCGCGGGCCGGGTCAGGCATGGGCCGCAGCAGTCCAATCAGGCCGCCGCCGATCATCGCGACACCGGAGAATGCCAAAGACCATTGGATCCCGACAGAATCTGACAGCGCCCCCCAAATCCACGACCCAAGGGCCATGCCGCCAAACACCGCCGTCTGAAACAACGAGATCGCGCGCCCCACCACCCAGCGGGGGGCGGACATCTGAACCACCACGTTGAACAGCGACATGTTCAGCACCCAGCAGCCCCCCGCAAGAGCGAGGGCCGGAGCGCTGAGCCATAGGTTGCGACTGGCCGCGAGCCAAAGCAGCGACAGGGCGAAGCCGATGAAGCCGATGCGGATCCGGGTTTCGGTATCCATCGCCGACAAAAACCGGGCGTTAACGACACCGCCAAGGATGGCGCCGATGCCGAAAAAGCCCAGCATCAGACCATAGCTCAGGGCGCCCACATCCAGCACGTCTCGGGCCATCACCGGCATCAGCGCCAGCAGCGAAATCCCGGCGACACCGAAGATAAAGCCGCGCAGCAGGACGCGCAGCAGATGTGGCGACATGCCGACATAGCTGATTCCGTCCATCAAAGCGCGGCCGATATCCTCGCGTGGCAGTGTGGATTTGCGGGGCTCGGGATGCCAAGACAACAAGCCACCCAGCATCACCAAGAAACTGAGGGCATTCAGCGCGAAAGCAGAGGCCACACCTGCCGCCGCAACGATCAGACCGCCTAAAGCCGGGCCGAAACTGCGCGTCATGTTAAAGCCGATGGAATTGAGCAAGACCGCCTGCGGGATTTCCTTGCGCGGCACGAGATCCCCGACCGAGGCCTGCCATGAGGGATTGTGCATCGCCTGCCCACATCCCAGTAGAAAGGTCAGGCCAAGCAGGCTCCAAGGGGTCAGAAGATCGGCCCAAGCCAGCACCGATAACAGACAGGCCGCGCAGAGCATGAAGCCCTGCGCGGTCAGCATGATACTGCGCCGATCAATATTGTCCGCCAACGCGCCAGCCAGCAGGGCGAACAACATCAACGGCAAGGTCGCCGCCGCCTGTACCAGCGCCACCATATCGTGAGAATTGGTCAGACTGGTCATCATCCAGCCCGCGCCGACCTGCTGAAATTGCGTGCCGACATTCGAAACCAGTGCTGTGCTCCAGATCATAGCAAACGCTTTGTATCTGAACGGTGAAAATTGACTGGTCTCTGAGATCGGCATGCTGGCTTCCTAGCTGAGGCGCCCGGGCCCGGACAGATCGCAAAGGTCTGTCGGGGGAACCGGCGGCACCGGGCGACAAGTGTCGCTCGGGTCTGGCTGCAGCGTGCGATTTTGGCGGCGGCGCGCCAAGGGGCAAAAAGCACGGTGAAGAGAATTTTGCGGGTCCGTACCATCGTCTGCTGCGCGGAATCACATTCCCGGTCTGGGACTGGACCGTTTGAAGGTTGGCTTCCTCCAATCAGTAGCGATCGACCCGGGTGTGGCTAAGTGCGGTGACTGAATCCAGTGCGATTTCCGCGTGCCAGGTCCTGCCGGAGAGTGCGGTATTAGCGCGCTCTCAAATGTTGCTTAGTTATAAAAAAAAGCAGGGGATTTCGCCCCTGCTTTCAGTCTTTTTGGTTCTATTTGTCCTTAGAAGGGGATTTCGTCATCCTCGATCTGGCTACCGCCGCCAAATCCGCCTGCGCTGCCGCCAGCCGGGCCCGATGCGCGGCCGCCGTCACTGCTGGCACCGCCACCACTTCGGCGTCCAGATTGGCTGTCGCCGAAGCGATCGTCGCTTCCGGAGTCGTAGTCGCCACCCGCACTGCCTCCGTCGCTACGGCCGTCCAGCATCGTCAATTCGCCCTTGAACGGACGCAGGACGACCTCTGTGCTATAGCGGTCGGCCCCGGACTGATCCTGCCATTTGCGAGTTTCAAGTTGGCCTTCGAGGTACACTTTCGAGCCCTTGCGCAGATACTGCTCGGCAATTTTTGCCAACGGTTCTGAGAAGATCGCGACGCTGTGCCATTCAGTCCGCTCGCGGTTTTCGCCGGTGCTGCGGTCGCGCCAGCGCTCGGAGGTGGCGATCCGCAGGTTGACGACTTTTCCGCCGTTTTGGAAAGTGCGGACTTCCGGGTCTCGCCCCAGATTGCCGACCAGAATGACTTTGTTGACCGAGCCTGCCATGCGATGTCCCTTCGACGATTCTTAGCAATTAGCGCGTATAGACACCTCTTGTTGCATGTGAATCAACACGCAGGATCGAAAAAAGGGATGGTTCCGGTGCGCAAAAGTCGCAAGGTCTAGTCGTGGGTGGATAAAATCGCTATAAGCGCCGCAACGAAGGCCAGGCGAGGGTATGGTTTGAGAGGCAGGATAGTCACGGGGATCGCAGTCCTCGCGGTGTTGCTGGGTGCGGGCGCCTATGCGGACAGCGCAAAGGTATCGGCGCAAGCGCGCAATCGCATTTTTAAGTCCCAGACCAAGTTTCTGGATAGCCGCGGCGCCAGTCAGTATTCCTATTCCACTCGGCTGCAACCGCAGACCGATTTGCCGGATGCGATCTTTGTGCCCAGCGGCAAACCGGTCATCTATCGCGGCAAGTATCTGCCGGTCGCGAAAGCTGCGGCGCGGCGTCACAAAATCCCCGAGTCTCTGTTTGTGCGGCTAGTGCAGCAAGAAAGCGGCTGGAACCCCACGGCGGTATCCCCCAAAGGAGCGATGGGTCTGGCCCAGCTGATGCCGGATACGGCGCGGATGTTGGGGGTCGATCCGTCCGATCCGGAGCAGAACCTTTTGGGTGGGGCGCGATACTTGCGGCAGCAGTACGACAAGTTTGGGTCATGGCAACTGGCGCTGGCTGCCTACAATGCCGGTCCGGGGGCGGTTCAAAAACACAACGGGGTCCCCCCATATCGCGAGACGCAAAATTATGTGCGGGCGATTCTCGGGTACCCGGGCTAGTCCCGGTGCGGCGACTGGGCAGGCTGCGATGTCTGTGCCTAGCAACGCGCAGGCCGTTTTAACCCTGTTACCGGCCTCGACGTCATCAAAATCCTTTGACTGTTTCCGTTTTTGATTGAATGACGGGCGCATTAACCCTGTGTTTTGATTAAACTATACCCAAAACAAGGGCGGGCGGTAATCTCTTATCCGGCGCATGAGCATGGTGCTCTGCGGCAACGGGTGAGGGATGAACATGACGACATTCAGGGCTATTGTGCTGCCACTTTTGTCTGTTGGGTGGGTGGCTATTGCCGGGGCCGCGCAGGCGGTGACGACCTTGTCGCTGGCAGCGGCGCCCAATGGCGGGATCCAGCAAAGTGCGCAGGGACCTTGTGTGATCGGGGACCCGTCCTGCGTATCGAATGTTCTGCTGCCCGAAGGCTTCACCACCCTGCCAAGCGGTGGTCCGGGCAGCTACAGCAATATCATGTCGCCCAACTATCTGGTCTCGAACTTGCGAGGCGTGTTGCAGAGCGACCTGTTCAACATTCAGATCGACGTCAATGAAGCGCGCGGGCAGGGCGCGCAGTCCCTCAGTCTGTTCTCTATGTCTCTTGTCGGGGGGGGGCTGCTTGCCGAATACGTCGCCCCGGCGGGCACGCCAATTCCCGCCGTCAATAATCCCGGCAATGGCTACTCTGACTACTTTCTGTCCGGCTTTTCGCTGGCAGGGTTAGCTGCGACGGATCGGGTGAAATTCGCGATGAGCATGCCGATTAAGAACGGTGGTCGCGAACAGTTTTTCCTGCAAAGCGTTGCCGTTCCGGCGGTGCCTGTGCCCGCAGCGGGTCTGTTGCTGCTCACCGCCGCAGGGGCCATGGCCGGACTGCGTCGCCGCCTCCGGTGATCCTTGCGGCCAGACAGATTAAGACAAAGCCCCAGACGTAACTCTGGGGCTTTTTTTATTCGCTGCGCGGTCGCGGCGGTGCAGATCCCGGAACGCCAGAGCGGCACGAAATAAACATACCCACATGGCCAATGACCGAATGGACTTGACAGGATGGTCGCACGCCAGCGACCTTTGTGGGACGCGGCCGCTCAGGCGACAGGAGGACATCGCATGCAGGTTCAACAAATTCTCAATTCCAAGGAAGCCTTTGACGTCATTACCGTCGTGCCGGGCAGCTCGGTCTCGGCGGCGGCGAAACTGCTGTCTTCCAAGCGGATCGGTGCGGTGATTGTGTCCCCGGACGGCAAGGCCTGCGCCGGTATTTTGTCAGAGCGGGATATCGTTCGTGAATTGGGACGAAAGGGCGCTGCATGTATGGACGACACCGTCGACTCGCTGATGACGAAAGACCCGGTCACCTGCACACGCGGCGATGATAGCGACGATGTGTTCCGCAAAATGACCGATGGGCGGTTTCGGCATTTGCCGGTGGTCGAAGACAACGTGATGATCGGCTTGATTTCGATCGGAGACGTGGTCAAGGCCAGGTTGTCCGAACTGGCGATGGAAAAGGATGCGCTGGAAGGCATGATCATGGGGCGCTGACAGAATTTCAGGGACGATTGCGCAATTGCGGGTCTTGCTTCGCCGCGTCCCGCGAAATAATGTTGCTCGACGACCATAAATGTTAATGATTTCGGGGGAATCCCATGCGTATAGGTCTTTACCCCGGAACCTTCGATCCGTTGACGCTTGGCCATGAGGATATCATCCGGCGCAGCTGTGCTCTGGTGGACAAATTGGTCATTGGTGTCGCGATCAATCGCGACAAGGGGCCGCTGTTTTCGCTGGAAGAGCGTGTGGCCATGATCCTTGGAGAATGCGCGGCGATCTCTGAGGGAACGGGATGTGAGGTCGTAGTGCATCCGTTCGAAAATCTACTGATTGATTGCGCCCGGGATGTGGGGGCGCAGGTCATCATCCGCGGATTGCGCGCGGTATCAGATTTTGAATATGAATTTCAGATGGTTGGTATGAACCGCGTTCTCGATGACACGATCGAGACGGTGTTCTTGATGGCCGAAGCACAACATCAGGCGATTGCGTCGCGCCTTGTGAAAGAAATCGCGCGACTGGGCGGCGATGTCTCAAAATTTGTCTCGCCAGCCGTCAACGACGCATTGATCGCCCGGCTGTCATCATAATCAAACCTACATCAGCCCGCTTCCGCGCGTGGCGGAGCGAGCTGTGATGGTGTCGCAAACTGATCGATTGATCAGTTGCCGTAAACGGCGTTGCGTGCGATTTCGGGCAGGCGGTTCCGCGACAGGCCGAGGTCGTTCAAAGTGCCGGCGTCCATTTGGTTCAGTTCGGACAAAGTGCGGCGATACTCAGCGCGCTTGGAGACTGCGGATTGCAAACGGGTGATGAAGGTCATTGTGATATCCAGTTGTTGGTTGTTCTCTTTGATCTCTAAATGGACCTCCATGTGCCGGTGGACAACGCACAGTTCGGCAATGCCGCATTGCAGCAATGTCATGGCTGGGATTTCAGTTTTTTTAGCGCGCCAAATAAAAAAGCGCCCTGTTTCCAAGGCGCTTTCTCTTTAGTCAGTTATGCTGCGTTGCGGCTTTAGAGGAACTTTGCCATCGCAGCGGCTGTGTCGGCCATGCGGTTCGAGAAGCCCCATTCGTTGTCATACCATGTCAGGATCCGGCAGTTGCGGCCCATCATCACCTTGGTCTGGTCGGTGTGGAAGGTCGAAGAATGCGGGTCGTGATTGAAGTCCATGGAGACAAGGCTTTCGTCCGTGTAGGCAAGGATGCCTTTCATCGGACCGTTCGCTGCGGCACGGATCGCGTCGTTGATCTCTTCGACGGTCGTATCGCGCGGGGTCTGGAATGTCAGGTCGACAACCGACACGTTCGGGGTCGGAACCCGGATCGCAACGCCGTCCAGCTTGCCGTTCAGTTCTGGCAGCACAAGACCGACTGCCTTGGCAGCACCGGTCGAGGTCGGGATCATCGACATGGCTGCGGCGCGGCCGCGATAGAGATCCTTGTGCATGGTGTCGAGCGTCGGCTGGTCGCCAGTGTAACTGTGGATCGTGGTCATGAAGCCCCACTCGATGCCGATGGCGTCGTTCAGAACTTTGACCACTGGGCTGAGGCAGTTGGTGGTGCAGGACGCATTCGAGACCACCAGGTCATCGGCGGTCAACACACTGTCGTTGACGCCGAAGACGACGGTCTTGTCGGCATTGGCGCCGGGGGCCGAGATCAGTACCCGCTTGGAGCCGTTCTCAAGGTGAATTGCGGCCTTGTCGCGGGCGGTGAAGATGCCGGTGCATTCCAGCGCCACGTCGATGTCGCCCCAAGGCAATTCGCGCGGATCACGGATCGCCGTAACCTTGATCGGGCCGTAGCCAATATCGATGGTATCGCCGTCAACCTTGACCTGACCGGGGAAGCGGCCATGGACACTGTCATAGCGCAGCAGGTGAGCGTTGGTTTCAACTGGACCGAGGTCGTTGATAGCCACAACCTGTACGTCGGTGCGGCCGCTTTCGACGATGGCGCGCAGCACGTTGCGGCCAATGCGCCCAAATCCGTTGATGGCTAGTTTGACGGTCATCATGTCCTCCATTGGAATCCTGCCCGATCGGGCCGACCCTAGCCAACTGGCTGATTTCCAGTGGACGGTCAAGACCGCGAGGCCGTCCTGTGACAGGCAGCGGCAGGGCGAGCTACAATTCTTCGCGATGACTGCTGTGGTGAACCGGCCATGGCGACACATCTGGCGCGGTCCCGAAACGCAAAACGGGCGCCTGATTTCGCAGGCACCCGTCTGTAGTCTGATCACTGAGGGCTGGTGTCAGCCTTTGCCAAGCAACGCGCGGGTTTTGTTGGCCACGTTCTCTGCGGTGATGCCAAACTCTTTGTAAAGCACATCTGCCGGGGCCGATGCGCCGAAGCCGTCCATGCCGACGAAGGCGCCCTTGTCACGGCGGCCACGTTCGCCAAACAGCCACTGGTCCCAGCCGAACCGCACAGCGGCTTCGACCGCAACCCGAACCGGGCCTGCGGGCAGAACCCGGCGGCGATAGGTTTCGGGCTGGGCTTCGAACAGTTCCCAGCATGGCATGGAGACGACCCGGGTGCCGATGCCGTCGGCCTCAAGCAGGTCGCGGGCGGCCATGGCGATGGCCACTTCCGACCCGGTTGCCAGCAAAATGGCTTCGCGCTTGCCGGTTGCTTCGGCCAGAACATAGGCGCCATTGGAGACCATGTTGGCGGTCTTGTACTCGGTCCGAAGGGTCGGCAGGTTCTGGCGCGAGACGACCAGAACTGTCGGTGTTTCCATGCTGGTCAGCGCCAGCTCCCACGCTTCGGCCGTTTCAGCGGCGTCGGCAGGACGGATGACGTTCATGTTGGGCGTGGCGCGCAGCATTGCCAGATGCTCGACCGGCTGGTGGGTCGGGCCATCTTCGCCCAGACCGATGCTGTCATGGGACATGACATAGGTCACGGGCAGCTTCATTAGGGCCGACAAGCGCATGGAGGGGCGCGCGTAATCGGTGAAGCACATGAAAGTGCCGCCATAGGCCCGCAGGCCGCCATGCAGGGCCATGCCGTTCATCGCCGCCGCCATGCCGTGCTCGCGGATGCCATAGTGAATATAGCGGCCGTCGCGCGACTCGGGCAGATGAATACCCAGATCCGCGGTCTTGGTGTTGTTCGATCCGGTCAGGTCCGCCGAACCGCCAACGTTTTCCTTCATCAGCGGATTGACCGCTTCGAGCACCATTTCGCTCGACCGACGTGTGGCGACGGCGGGCTTGGTCTCGGCAAAGGTTTTCTTCAACGCCTTGATGGTCGCGGACAGGCGCTTGGGGGCGCCGCCCGACATCATACGGGTGAATTCAGCTTGGCGCGCTGTGGACAGGGCCGCAAAGCGGTCTTGCCAGTCGGCGCGGGCAGCAGCGCCTTGTTGGCCGATTGCTTCCCACTGGGCTTTGATGTCCGCAGGGACGTGATAGGCGGGCCAGTCGACGCCGTAAGCGGCTTTGGTGTCGGCAACGACTTTCGCGTCGGTCAACGCCCCGTGGCCTTTCGGCGTATCCTGCGCGGCGGATCCGATGGCGATATGGGTTTTACACGCGATCATCGACGGTTGCGCGGTCTTCTTGGCAGCGACGATCGCAGCGTCGATTGCTTCGGGGTCGTGCCCGTCGCATTCATGCACCGACCAGCCGCTGGCCTTAAAGCGCGCCACTTGATCGGTGGAGTCGGCGATATCGACCCGTCCGTCGATGGTGATGCCGTTATTGTCCCAGAACACGATCAGCTTGCTCAGTTCCTGACGGCCGGCCAATGCGATGGCTTCTTGGCTTACGCCTTCCATCAAGCAGCCGTCGCCAGCCATGACATAGGTGTAGTGATCCACCACTTTGCGCCCGAACTGGGCCCGCAGGATTTCTTCGGCTAAGGCGAACCCGACGGAATTGGCCAGACCCTGACCCAAGGGGCCGGTCGTGGTTTCAATACCCGCCGCGTGACCGAATTCCGGGTGACCGGCCGTCTTAGCACCCCATTGGCGGAACGCCTTGATCTGGTCGAGGGTCATGTCTTCGGTGCCGGTGAGATGCAGCAGCGAATACAGCAACATTGAGCCATGCCCAGCCGACAGGATGAACCGGTCGCGGTCGGGCCATGCTGGATCGGCGGCATCAAACTTCAGGTGCTTTTCGAACAAGACGGTGGCAACATCGGCCATGCCCATCGGCATACCTGAGTGCCCGGAATTCGCACCAGCAACCGCGTCAAGGGTTAGGGTGCGGATGGCGCAAGCTTTCATCCAGTGGTCTGGGTTGCGCTCGCGCAGGGATTGTAGGTTCACTGGGGCAGCTCCTGATCTGTTGTTCTTTATTCGCAGAACATCTATGGAATGGACATCGTGTCATGATGGATGCTTGACGCCAGCGTCTTAACGACTGGGCGCAGAAGTGCAAGTCTTCGTAGGAATCCGGTGGCGGGGCTTGTTCAAATCGCCGTTCTCTGATTCGATAAAATTGAGGCGAATCGCGCCCCTAGCAGACGACGTGGATGTACCGATTGGCTCGCCGGTGCGGCCCGAAAGAATGCAACAGGACAGCGGGGCGCAGTGGCAAGGCAGTCGAAGGAAGATCCGATGACCGAAATTTCCGATCTGGAGCGGCGGCTGACCGGCGCGCTGGACCGCATGCGCAAGTCGCATCAAGCGACCCATGCGGCGGTAAAGGCCGCACAAGCGCGGCTGGAGGCACAATCGACATCTGCAGTCGAAGTGCAAGCCGCGCTGCGTCAGGAGAGGGACAGTCTGGCCGAGGCCCTGACCGCGAGCGAAGCGCAGATCGAAGTGCTGCAAGACGAATTGGCATCCGCCCGCACCGAAGTAGAGGCCGTGACCGAAGCGCTTGAGGTCGAGCAGGGCAAGGTCGCCGCCATCACAGAAGAGAGCGAGGCCGATAAGGCCGCTCTTGCTGGTCTGACCCGGGTGCAGGTGGCCGCGCAGGCCAGCGGCCGTCTGGGTGACTTGCAGGCGGGGGCATTGACCGAAGAAATGCAAGGCCGGATCACCGATCTTGAGATCGCACTGCAACAGTTGCAACTAGTAAACGGTCAGTTGCGCCGCAACAATGCTGCGCTTCGGGAATTCCATGAAGCCGGATTGCCGGACCCGGAACTGGTCAATGACAGTTTGAAAGCCGAGATCGAAGCCTTGCAGGCCGTCCGTGCGGCGGATCGCGCTGAAATCGACAGCGTCCTCGCGGCGCTGAAGTCGCTGGTAGAGGAAACTGAAGATGCCTGAAGTGAATATTTCCATCGGCGGACGGGTGTTCGAGGTGGCATGCCAAGAGGGCGAGCAGTCTTACTTGGAAGCGGCGGCAAAACTTCTGGACGCCGAGGCTGCGGTCATGGCCGAGCAGATCGGGCGCTTGCCGGAAAGCCGAATGCTGCTGATGGCTGGGTTGATGCTGGCCGATAAGGTCGTGGGCATTGACGACCAGATGGCCGATCTGACCGAGCAAGTGGCGCGGCGGGACGCGCTGATTGCGGACTTGAAGTCGCGGCCTCCGCAGCGGGTCGAGGTGCCAGTGATCCCGGCAGCGGTTGGCGCAACCATGGCCGATCTTGCCACGCGGGCCGAAGCGTTAGCGGCAGAAATGGAAGAAGGCGACGTGGAAGTGGCAGGCTTGTTGTCCGACATCGACGACCGGTCGCATGACGCGGCACCAATCCGTAATGGTGTTCAAGATGACGATCAAAACGGTGATCAAGGTGACGAGACCGCGCCATCAGACGAGGATGACGAGATCGAGGAAGACGCGGCGTCCTAAGGGCGCCGCGCTTCAAGATTAGGCGTTGGCTTCGCGGATTTTCGCGGCAGCTTCGGTGTCGAAGGTGATCTGCTTGGCGGACAAAAGCTGATCCAACTCACCGGAAAGGGTCATTTCGGTGATGATATCGCAGCCGCCGACAAACTCGCCCTTGATGTACAATTGCGGGATGGTCGGCCAATCCGAATAGTCCTTGATGCCCTGACGAATGTCGGCGTTATCAAGGACATTCACATCAGTATAGTCGATGCCCATATAGTTCAGGACCCCGGCAACGCGGCTGGAAAACCCGCATTGCGGCATGGACTTGGTCCCTTTCATGAACAGGACCACGTCGTTCTTGGTCACTGTGTCCTTGATCTGGTCTTCGGCGGTAGTCGTCATCTTGGTATCCTTGCGATGTCGGGCGACGCGGGCGTCGATAGTCGGAAGCGGGGGAATAGCTAACGTGTCCGGGCGTCAGTCCGGCACTTTTGTGGTCAGGGCCAGCGCGTGCAAATCACCATTGGCACCGTCCATTTTGCCCTTCAGGGCTGCGTAGACGGCGCGCTGCTGTTGCACCCGGTTCAGACCACGAAAACTTTCGTCGATGACCTCGGCTGCAAAATGATTTCCATCGCCTGCCATATCGGTGATCGTGATCCGGGCGTCCGGGAAGCTTTGCTTCAGCAGGGCTTCGATTTCCTGGGCTTGCATGGGCATAGTACGGGGATCCTTCGTTGCCCCTTGAATGTAGGCCCGTCGCGCCGCGGCTGCAAGATCAGTTCCCAATCAGTTCCCAACACGACCGATTGCAGCGCGCCCCAAAAGATTAAGGCCCGGCGCCCTAGGGATCGCCGGGCCTTGGGTCCGTCAGGCCGTATTCACGCCGCGAGGCCAAGCTGTGCTGAGGACTTAAAAGGTCACGGTACCCTGATGGCCCGCGTCGGGCTTATCGCCGGTGATATTGGCCTTGGCGATCTCATATAAAAAACGTGGTCCACCGCCGGGCGTGACCGAAACCTCGGCAGTGGCCGGGGTAAAGCGCAGAAGCCGAACATCCGGATCGGTCTGGCCGCCCTCGAACCACGCATCGGCGACGAAGTTCCAGACGTCGTCCAAGGTGTCACGGTCAGCGGAATGGGCGAGGGTGCCGAACACATCGGCGTACAGGCCGGTGCTGGTATCCGCGATGACAAGTCGGGCCGGTTGCGGGCTGGTTTCAACGGCCACCGCCAAATCGGTACCCTTGGCGGTGATGAACCACACATCCCCGGGATGATCAGCGTCGATCTGCGGCGACATGGCGACCAGCCGGTTTTGGCTTTTGATCCCAAGCATTCCGGCCCGGACCTTGCTCATTCGATCCCAGAACTCGTGTTTCAGATCGGTCATTAATGTGCTCCTCTGTCCATGGTGTTGGGGGTTCAACCATGGGCAGAGGGATTTGTTCCGGAGGGCTTTGGTCAGGTGACCGAGGCCGCAAAGCTGGTGCGATAGAGGTCGCGCAAGACCGTCAGATCGGCTTCCGATCCGCCCATGCGCACCTTGTCGCCGCCGAACCGGCCCACCGCATGAATGGACACGCCAGCCTGCGCCGCCGCCACAAACAGGCCTTCAGCGGCATCGAATATGCAGGACACAAGATAGCGCGCCTGATCTTCACCAAAAAGCTCGGCCATGTTTGCCGCATCCAGCGTGATGCCAATGTCGCCAGCTTCGGCCATTTCAAACGCCGCCATGGCGAGGCCGCCATCGGATAGGTCGGTTGCAGCCGTGATTAGGTGACGGTTGGCGCGCAGGAATTCGCCATGGCGCCGCTCGGCTTCCAGATCGACCGTTGGCGCGTCACCGTCTTCACGGTTGAACACCTCGGCCAACAGCGCCGACTGCCCCAGATGGCCATGGCTGTCGCCGATAACGAGGCCAAGATCGCCTGCGTTGGGGGCGGTGCCGATCACTTGGCTGGCATCCTCCAGCAGGCCGATTGCGCCGATGGTCGGGGTGGGCAAAATGGCGGTGCCGTCGGTTTCATTATAGAGGCTGACATTGCCCGACACGATGGGCATGTCGAGGGCCAGACAGGCCTCGCCGATGCCGCGGATCGCGCCGACGAACTGGCCCATGACCTGCGGCTTTTCCGGGTTGCCAAAGTTCAGGTTGTCGGTCGAGGCCAACGGCAATGCGCCTACGGCGCTGAGGTTGCGATAGGCTTCGGCCACGGCCTGTTTGCCGCCCTCATAGGGATTGGCAAGCACGTAGCGCGGGGTCACATCGCTGGTAAAGGCCACGGCTTTGTTGGTTCCGTGGATCCGCACCAAGCCCGCCCCAAGGCCGGGAGTGCGAATGGTGTCGCCCATGACAGATTGGTCATATTGCTCATAGACCCAATGCTTGGAGGCATAGTTGGGGCTGGACAGCAGCGCGGTCAACGCGTCGATCGCATCAACCTCTGGGATCGGCTCCATATCCTCTGGGGCCGGGGTTTCCACCCAAGGGCGGTCATATTCTGGCGCCGTGCCGGACAGGGCTTTTAGCGGCAGATCGGCTTTGATCTCGCCGTTCAGTTCCACAAGGAAGCGGTCCTCGGCAATGGTGTGGCCGACGATGGCAAAGTCGAGGTCCCATTTATCAAAGACGGCCCGGGCCAGATCTTCGCGGTCGGGGTTCAGGACCATGAGCATTCGCTCTTGGCTTTCCGACAGCATCATCTCGTAGGCCGACATGGCATTTTCACGCACTGGCACCTGATCAAGGATCAGGTGAATGCCAAGGTTGCCCTTATCGCCCATTTCGACCGCCGAGCAGGTCAAGCCGGCGGCGCCCATGTCTTGGATGGAAATCACCGCCCCGGTCTGCATCAGCTCAAGGCAGGCTTCCATCAGGCATTTTTCGGTGAACGGATCGCCGACTTGCACGGTGGGGCGCTTTTCTTCGATGGTGTCGTCAAATTCAGCGCTGGCCATGGTCGCGCCGCCGACGCCATCACGCCCGGTTTTTGCACCAAGATAGACGACGGGCATGCCGACGCCGGACGCCGCCGAGTAAAAAATCGCATCGGCATCCGCGAGGCCCGCTGCAAAGGCATTGACCAAACAGTTGCCGTTATACGCGGCGTGAAAGCGCACTTCGCCGCCAACGGTGGGGACGCCAAAGCAATTGCCGTAACCGCCGATGCCCGCCACGACGCCATGAACAAGCTGCGAGGTCTTCGGGTGGGACTTTTCGCCAAAGCTAAGCGAATTCATCGCCGCGATCGGGCGGGCGCCCATGGTAAAGACGTCGCGCAGGATCCCGCCCATACCGGTTGCTGCGCCTTGATAGGGCTCAATGTAAGACGGGTGGTTGTGGCTTTCCATCTTAAACACGATGGCCTGTCCATCGCCGATATCCACCACCCCCGCATTCTCACCCGGCCCACAAATCACTTGCGGTCCGGTGGTTGGCAGGGTGCGCAGCCATTTCTTCGACGATTTATAGGAGCAATGCTCGTTCCACATGGCGGAAAAAATCCCCAACTCGGTAAAGCTGGGTACGCGGCCAAGCAGGTCGAGGATGCGCGCATACTCTTCGGGATTGATCCCGTGGCTGGCGATAAGGTCTTCGGTGATCTGGGGCTCGGAAAGCGGCATCTTGGGACCCGTTCTGGTTATGACGGGGGCTTCTTATGACATGGGAGGGCCAAGGGCAAAGCGCAAATCGGCGCGTGCCCAGTCAAGCGTATGATCTGGCCCGCAGGAATGTGGCTGTCAGCTGTTAAAAAACTGCCTCAAATGGATGCGGTCCACTGCGTAGAAACCGTGCATGAAGCGCGGGCAGGGTGCGTGGCGCAAAAAAAAGGCCGAGACAATGCTCGGCCTAAGTCCAACAGGGAGGTAGAAAAGGAAGGATTACTTCACTCTTCTGACCCCGAACTAGTCACGCAAGGTTGGGCAATCAAGGATAAACATGCCGCAAAGACAGCATGACAGGTATGCACTGACTGCATAGAGGGGCCCGGACGGGGATTCTTACGCTGCCTAATCCTGCGTCACGCGTCGGGTTTGGGCCAGTTCTTCCAACACGAAATCCCGAAATGCGCCAATACGTTTCGATTGCCGAAGCTCTTCGGGATAGGCGAGGAACACCGGAACTTCCGAGCTTTGGAAGTCTGGTAAGACTCTGACAAGAGTTGGAAAATCTTCGATGATGTAGTTTGGAAGAACGCCAATTCCCAAGTCATTGATGACCGCTTGCAGCACCCCGAAATAATTATTGACTGTCAAGAGCGAGGTGATGTCATCGGCCAGCAATGTCTGCACCATTTGCGCGGCGGCTGTGACCTGAACACTTTTCGGATTTTGACAGATCAGGCGGTGGTGTCTCATATCTGTCACGGTTTCGGGGGTTCCCCGCGCGGCCAAATATTTCGGCGACGCATAGAGCCGCATTTGCACATTCATAAGGCGTTTGCGCACGAGGTCGGCTTGGCTGGGCTCTTTCATTCGGATCGCGACATCGGCTTCACGCATGGGAAGGTCGAGAACGCGTTCTTCGAGCATCAGGTCGATTTTCAGATTCGGGAACCGTTCGAACAGTTTGGACAGGCGCGGCGCAAGCCATAAGGACCCGAAGCCGGTCGTGGTCGTGACCCGCAATTCACCGAACACTTCTTCCTCGCTGTCGCGAATGCGTGCGGCCGCTGTATCAAGGCGCTTGGCCATAGCCACCGTGGCGTCGAACAGCAACTCCCCTTGTTCGGTCAGAATCAACCCGCGCGCGTGGCGGTGGAACAGGGTGGTGTTCAGACTGGTTTCCAAGCCACGAATTTGGCGGCTGACAGCCGATTGCGACAGGTGAAGCGCATCCCCTGCATGGGTCAGGCTGCCCGCATCGGCGACAGCATGAAAAATCCGTAATTTGTCCCAGTCCATGGGGTCCTCACTTGTAACGCCCTTCCCGACATCACGATATCGGGATCTGCTCATAGTATCCGATCATGGCTGTAACACCTATCTTGCCGTCCTAGAAGTCACGGAGTCGTTGCTGACATGATACGGTTTTCGATCTGCCCCATTTTACACATTTGAAATTCTGTGATTTTTCGCGCCGTCGGTCCTTTAATCCGCAATCGAACCCGACATCGGTGGATTGCCCCGTGGCTGGTTTGTGCAGCAACGCGGGGGCCGGCGCCGGCGGGTGCTTTTAATACGCCTTGCGTTACCACCCGAGGATCGCGACATTTTTGGCATCGTACCGGCCTGACGCTCTGTCTTGATAGTTGGCCATTCGAAGTGATATTCGATCGCACCGGCGTGCCGTTCCTAGGGAGAGTCCATGAAGCACCGTCATGAAGTCGCGCGCGAAATCAGCTATGCCCACGGCGCCCAGACGCGCAGCGGTCGGGTGATGATCCGCGCTTTGGAAAATGCGACCGGGCGGCTCAAACTGATCCGGCAGGCCCGAGGATATGAAGACGAGGTCGCCTGCGGGCGCGACTTCTGGGAGGTGATGGCCGAACGGTATGGGCTGAGCATCAATGTGATCGGCGGCAGCTTGGACAGCATCCCGCGCGAAGGGCCGCTTGTGCTGGTTGCCAATCACCCATTCGGCATTTGTGACGGGCTGATCATGGGGCTGATCCTGTCCAAACTGCGCGGCGATTTCCGTATCCTGGCCCATAAGGTGTTTCGCAAGGCGGCGGATCTGGATCGGGTGATCTTGCCGATCTCGTTCGATGAAACGCGCGAGGCGATGCAGCAGAACCTCGACACCCGCAAGGCCGCCCTCGGCTTTCTGGCGCAAGGCGGCGCGATTGGCATTTTTCCGGGTGGGACCGTCTCGACCTCGGCGAAGCCGTTTTCCGAACCCTTGGATCCCGGCTGGCGCGGTTTTACCGCCCGGATGATCGCTCGGTCGCCGGCGCATGTGGTGCCGATCTATTTCAGCGGCCACAATTCCCGGATGTTTCAGGTTGCCAGTCATCTGCACAACACCTTGCGGTTGGGTCTGTTGATCAAGGAATTCAATGCCCGCGTGAACAAGCCGGTGGATGTGGTGATCGGCCAGCCCATCGATCGCACCGCGCTGGATCGCCACGCGCGCGACACCCGTGCGATGATGGACTTTCTGCGCAGCGAGACCTACAAGCTGTCATCTGTTCCGGGCCGGGAATTCGGCTACGGATTCGAATTCGAAGACAGGTATAAACAGTAGATGGCGGTTGGCATATTCGACTCCGGGCTTGGCGGATTGACAGTACTGGATGCGGTGTCGCGGCGGTTGCCCGAGGTGCCGTTCGTCTATCTGGGCGACAACGCCAATGCGCCCTACGGGGTTCGCAGCGCCGATGAAATCCACGCCCTGACCGTGGCCGGGGTGAACCGCCTGTGGCAGGCGGGCTGCGATCTGGTGATTTTGGCCTGTAACACCGCCTCGGCGGCGGCGCTGCGCCGCATGCAGGAGGCCGGGGTGCCGCAGGGAAAGCGCGTGCTGGGCGTGATGGTGCCGCTGATCGAGGCCTTGACCGAACGGCAATGGGGCGACAACTCGCCGCCGCGCGAGGTCGCCCTGAAAAACGTGGCCCTGTTCGCAACGCCTGCCACGGTCTCCAGCCGGGCGTTTCAACGCGAATTGGCGTTTCGCGCCATCGGGGTGGATGTGGAAGCCCAGCCATGCGGTGGCGTTGTCGATGCGATCGAATCTGGAGATGAAATATTGGCCGAGGCATTGGTGCAAAGCCATGTCGAGGCCTTGAAGCGCCGGATGCCGTTTCCCGAGGCCGCAGTGCTTGGCTGCACCCATTATCCGTTGATGGCGGCCGCATTTCAGTCGGCGCTTGGCGCAGATGTCCGGGTCTATTCCCAAGCCGATCTGGTCGCGGCCAGCCTAGAAGATTATTTGCGCCGGCATCCGGGGATGCTGGGAACCGGTCCAGCCCCGATGTTCCTGACCACCGGCGATCCGGCGAAGGTGTCGAACAAGGCGACCCTTTTCTTGCGCCGCAAGATCACCTTTCAGGCTGCGTGATTGCAGCCGCAGGCCGCGCGCCTTAAATACATCGTACCAAACAGGAGACTGCGCATGACCCACAGGATCGCCATTTTGGGCGCCAGCGGCTATACGGGGGCTGAGCTGGTCCGACTGATCGCCACGCATCCCACAATGCAGATCAAGGCCTTGTCTGCCGATCGTAAGGCAGGGATGGAAATGGGGCAGGTGTTTCCACATCTTCGCCATCTGGACCTGCCGTCATTGGTCACCATTTCCGAGATCGATTTCAGTGCGATTGATCTGGTGTTCTGTGCACTTCCTCATGTGACGTCTCAAAGCGTTATCAGTGAGTTGCCTCGTCACGTTAAAGTGGTCGACCTGTCCGCTGATTTCCGGCTGCGCGACCCTGAGGCCTATCGGAAGTGGTACGGTAAGGCCCATGATGCTGTCGACCTGCAAGCCGAGGCTGTCTATGGGTTGACCGAGTTTTACCGCGAAGAGATCAAGACTGCGCGCCTGGTGGCAGGTACCGGATGCAACGCGGCGACCGGACAGTTCGCGCTGCGTCCGCTGATCGCAGCCGGGGTGATCGATCTGGACGACATCATCATCGACCTGAAAGCCGGGGTGTCCGGGGCCGGGCGGTCGTTGAAAGAGAACCTGCTGCACGCTGAATTGTCTGAAGGCACCCATGCCTATGCGGCGGGCGGCACCCACCGGCATCTGGGCGAGTTCGATCAGGAATTTTCGAAACTGGCCGGGCGACCTGTCGAGGTTCAGTTCACGCCGCATCTGATACCCGCCAACCGGGGCATTCTGGCGACGGTCTATGTGCGCGGCGATGCCGACACGCTGCACGCGACGCTGGCGCAGGCCTATGCGGACGAGCCGTTCGTGGTGGTGTTGCCCAAGGGCGAGCTGCCATCGACCCGGCATGTGCGGGGATCGAATTTCGTCCATCTTGGCGTGGTCGCTGACCGGCGAGACGGGCGTGCCCTGATCGTGGCGGCGTTGGATAACCTGACCAAAGGATCGTCGGGCCAAGCGCTTCAGAATGCCAATCTGATGTTGGGAGAAGACGAGACCGCCGGTCTGATGCTGGCCCCGGTCTTTCCTTGACGTTATGAAAACACTGAAAAAACAGCGCCGTATTCAATTGATCGTTGTGGCAAGCATCGCGCTTGCCGCGGCGACGGGCTTGGTTGGCTATGCTATGCGCGACGGCATCAACTATTTCCGCAGCCCCAGTCAGATCGCGGAATCGCCGCCCCACCCGGGCGAGCGATTTCGGATCGGGGGGCTGGTTGAAACCGGGACATTGGTGCGCGGCCAAGGCAAAACGGTGACGTTCGAAGTGACCGATGGCGGCGCAAACATTCCGGTGAGTTACACGGGCGTATTGCCGGATTTGTTCGAAGAAGGCCAAGGCATGGTCGGCACGGGATATTACGTCGACGGCGTGTTTGCCGCGACTGAAATTCTGGCCAAGCATGACGAAACCTACATGCCAAAAGAGGTGATTGATGCGCTGAAAGCGCAAGGCACCTATAAAGAGACTGACAGCTAAACCCGCCGCACAACCTTTAAACCCGCGCGGGCCGAACGCCGATCAAGGGGTTCGGGCGGAGCGTTTTACCGGCCAAAATCTGGTGTCGGACTTTTATCGGACTTTCGTCGGACTTTTGTCGGGCCGATTTTAGCAAAGGGCGTCGAGCGCGGCGTCTTGGGCTTGGGATCGCGCCCGGGTCAAACTATCGTGAAGTCCGGCAGTGCCGCGGGGCAGGATCGGCCGCAGGCGGCGCTTGGATCGCCATGAGATCCCCCAGAACGGCCAATAATCGCGCGGTGGACACGGCCAAGACCACGGGCCGGCTGTGAACTGTGGCGGACTGTGGCGAAGAACGGGCTTGGCGATGTCGGTGCCGAGGATTAGAACGCCTGCATGATTACAGAACTTGGACATTTTGCCCTGATCCTTGCCGCGCTTGTTGCAGTGGTTCAGACCGTCGTGCCGATGATTGGCGCATATAAAGGTTGGCAGGGCTGGATGGCGCTGGCGGTGCCTGCGGCGTCGGCGCAGTTTTTCCTCACTGCGTTTTCCTTTGCGGCCCTGACCCATGCGTTTGTAACGTCGGATTTCTCTTTGAAAGTGGTTGTCGAGAATTCGCACAGCCTCAAGCCGATGATTTATAAGATCTCGGGTGTCTGGGGCAATCACGAAGGGTCGATGCTGCTTTGGGTGGTGATCCTGACGCTGTTTGGCGCGATGGCCGCATGGTTCGGCGGCAACCTTCCGCCGACCTTGAAGGCGCGGGTGCTGTCGGTGCAGGCATCTATCGCTGTGGCGTTCTTTACGTTTATCCTGTTCACGTCTAATCCGTTTTTGCGCATGGCGATCCCGCCGCTGGACGGGCAGGATCTGAACCCATTGTTGCAAGACCCCGGTTTGGCGTTTCATCCGCCGTTTCTGTATCTGGGCTATGTCGGCCTGTCGCTGACCTTTAGCTTCGCGGTTGCTGCCTTGATTGAGGGGCGCGTCGATGCGGCTTGGGGTGGCTGGGTCCGGCCTTGGACCCTGACGGCGTGGCTGTTTCTAACTGTGGGAATCGCCTTGGGCTCGTGGTGGGCTTATTACGAGTTGGGCTGGGGCGGCTATTGGTTCTGGGACCCGGTTGAGAATGCGTCGTTCATGCCGTGGTTGTTAACGGCAGCTTTGTTGCATTCCGCCGTGGTGGTCGAAAAGCGTGAAAGCCTGAAGGCCTGGACCATCCTGCTGGCCATTCTGGCCTTCGGATTTTCGCTGATCGGCACTTTCATTGTTCGGTCGGGCGTCTTGACCAGTGTGCATGCCTTTGCCACCGATCCCGAGCGGGGGGTGTTCATCCTGCTGATCCTTGCGGTGTTTATTGGCGGGGCGTTGACCTTGTTTGCTGCGCGGGCCGGGGTGATGCAGGCGAAGGGTGTCTTCGGCTTGGTGAGCCGCGAAAGCGCCTTGGTCGCGAATAACATTCTGCTGGCAGTGTCGTGTTTGGTGGTATTCGTCGGCACCGTTTGGCCGTTGGTGGCGGAGCTGTTGTTTGATCGCAAATTGTCGGTCGGTCCGCCCTATTTCGATGCCGCATTTACGCCGTTCATGATCGCGCTGGCGGTGATCCTGCCGGTGGGGTCGGTGCTGCCGTGGAAGCGGGCCAAGCTGGATCGGGCCTTGCGTCTGGCGGCGCTGCCGCTGGTGTTGGCGTTTCTGGTCGCGGCCCTGATCTGGACCTTGCAGACAGAGCGCAGCATTCTGGCCCCGGTGGGCTGCGCCTTGGCGGTTTGGGTGATTGCCGGATCGATCGCTGATCTGTTGGCGCGATGTGGTCGCGGATCTGTGGCCAACCGGTTGGGCCGGTTGACCCGGTTGCCGCGTGCCGATTGGGGTAAGGCGTTCGCCCATATTGGTTTGGGCGTGACGATCCTTGGTATCTCGGCCATGACCGCGTGGCAGCAAGAAGATATCCGCGTCGCACAGGTGGGCGAGACCTTCGCGGTTGGCGCCTATGAGGTGACGCTGGCCGATGTGTCTCAGGCGCAGGGACCGAATTATCGCACGACCATCGCCGAGATGCGGGTCAGCCGCGCGGGCCGCGAGGTGGCAGAGTTGCATCCTGAGAAACGGTTCTATCCGGTGGCCTCGATGGGCACCACAGAGGCGGCGATTGATAACGGCGTGTTCCGGGACCTGTATCTGGTGATCGGCGATCCGCAAGCTGCGGGGGGATGGGCCGTGCGCACCTATATTAAGCCCTTCGCCAACTGGATCTGGGCCGGGGCCATCCTGATGTCGCTGGGCGGGGGATTGAGCCTGTCGGACCGGCGCTATCGCGTTGGTGCCGGGGCGGCGCGGGCAACGCCTGTGCGCCCTGCGATTCCGGCGGAGTAGGGCCATGCGTAGAACCATTCTGAGGCTCGCGTTGGTGCTGTGCTTGTCGCCGATGGCCGCGCTGGCAGTGCAGCCGGACGAAATTTTGCCGGATGCCGCCTTGGAGGCCCGGGCGCGCGAGATCTCGAAAGAGCTGCGGTGTCTGGTGTGCCGTAATGAGAATATCGACGAATCCAACGCCGATCTGGCCCGGGACTTGCGGTTGTTGGTGCGCGAACGTCTGGTGGATGGCGATACTGACCCCGAAGTGATGGCCTTTGTCGTCGACCGTTACGGCGAATATGTCCTGCTGACCCCGCAGACCAACGGCGTGAACCTGATCCTGTGGCTTGCCGGACCGGCCATGTTGGCTGCGGGCTTGGCCATTGCGGTGCTATCGCTGCGGCGACGGGCCGATGCGCCGGACGATTCTGACAGTCTGACACCCGAGGAAACCGCCCGGTTGCAGCAAATTCTCAAGGACTGACCCCGGGGCCCGCCGAATGTGACGGTGCGTTTCTATTCCCATGTGGGGGATGCGGCGTTAGGGTTCCAATCTGCGGCGAGGACGCAGGGAACCACCGGGGGCGTTGGATGGACTATCAGACGATTGAGCTTGAGATCGCGGCCGGGGTTGCGCGTCTGACCTTGAACCGGCCTGAGGTCAAGAACGCGCTCAACAGTCAGATGCGGGCCGAAATTCCCCATGCGGTCAAGGTGGCGCAAGATCAAGCGCGGGTGCTGGTGATAACCGGCGCCGGGGATGCCTTTTGCTCGGGGCAGGATTTGGGCGGCAATGGCTCTGCGGCCAGTTTGGATATCGAGCAGGTCTTGCGGGATGAATACACGCCGATGGTGCGGGCGATCCTTGACTGTCCGATCCCGACCATCGCGGCGGTAAATGGCGCGGCGGCCGGTGCGGGCGCCAATCTTGCCTTGGCGGCGGATGTGGTCATTGCCTCCGAGCGGGCGGTTTTCTTGCAGGCCTTTACCCGGATTGGGTTAATTCCAGATGCTGGTGGCACCTATTGGTTGCCGCGGCAGATCGGCTCGGCCAGGGCGATGGGGGCGGCGTTATTTTCTGAGCCGATCCCAGCCCGACAAGCGGCCGATTGGGGTATGATCTGGGAGGCGGTCCCGGATGCCGAATTTTCCGACCACGTCACGCGGCGGGCGGATCATTTGGCCAATGGACCAACTCTGGCCTATGCCATGGCCAAGCAGGCCCTGCGTGGCACTTATGATCACACGTTGGATCAGCAGATGCTGCTAGAGGCCGAACTTCAAGGCCGGTGCGGCAAGACCCGGGATTTTGCGGAAGGCGTGGTGGCCTTTTTAGAAAAACGCCCCGCCCAATTCGAAGGGCGCTGAGCCGGGATGTCGACACCAATTGATCCGGAAATGACGCATGCTGCGCTGAACGCATTTTTGCGCGCTGAATTTCCGCAAGTTGCCGAACGGCTTGCGCTCAGCGATGTGCGCGCTATGGGGGTGAGCCTTCGATTGCACGTCGGTCCGGCGCAATTGCGCCCGGGCGGTACGGTCTCTGGACCGGCAATGTTTGAATTGGCCGATGTGGCGGCCTATTTGGCGGTTCTGTCACAAATCGGCCCGGTGGCTTTGGCTGTGACCACCAGTGCGTCTATTGATTTTATGCGCAAACCGGCGGCGGAAATTGATATGATCGCCACAGCCGATTTGTTGAAGCTTGGTAAGACGCTTGCCGTCGTTGACGTAAAAGTGTTTTCCGAAAACGATATGAATCGGCTAATTGCCCGGGCATCGTTAACCTATTCAATACCAGTCTATTGAAATTAGACCGACTATACCTATATAGTCATTTACCTAATCATGCTGATCCGGTCGTTGTTGGCTACCGCGATCAAGAGTGAGTTTTCTACGTCGTTTGATCCAAATGCTCTCTGCGCCTTTTCACTGCGTTGATAATTGGGCTGCGAAAAATGCGAAGTTTGTTTTTGATTTAAGGGTTCTGCATCCCCGATAAATGGGTTGCGAGTTTCACGTGTCAGATTAATCCGAATTTAATCGATACTCTGCTTTTATGATCTAAGCCGATCCTTAAGGATTTGGGAGGTTTGCCGTGGTGACACATCGTTTCTGGGGGCGTGTGCCCTTCGCCTTGACTGGTCTTGTAATGGGATTAAGTTTTGGAGCCGCTTTGGCGGACGGCGAAGCTGTCGCGATTGAGGATATTGGACCGACCCCCGAAATGCTGCTGACGGCACCCTCAACTGAACGGTTGGTCCGGGATGGCGATGAGACCGTGGTCGATACATTTTATGTGTATCTTGATGGGTGTCCTTTGCTCAGCCTGTCTCCTGGGGTCAGCCTGACATCGCCGCCAACTGTAACGATGATAGATCAAAGTGGCGGCTGTGCGGCCGCCGCGGTGACAGCGCCGGTAGTTTCGCCCGCCGCTGCGCTTGAAGCCGGCGGTGCCGCAAATGACGGTCTTTTGGTCCGTTTGCGGAGCGACGATCTTGGCGGGGCCGCACGTGGCGCATCGGAAGACGAGGCGATTACGGTTGCCGATCTATCGTCTGGACGTGCCCTGATCGTGGATATTGCCAGCCTTGCGCCAAAAGGTGTCTTTGCCGATGGCGCAGCGGTCGGCGAAAAGGTCGCTGGGCCGGTTCCACCCTTCAAAATCCCCGCCATTGTCGGTGGTCCAGCCGGGCTAATCCCGGCATCCGCAACGCCGGGATCATCGGTTGGACTTGGCGGGGGCGGCGGCTTTGGCGGCGGCGGCAATGGCGGCGATTTCGGCGGCGGGTCGGGTGGCACCATCGGTGGGTCCTCAGGGAAACTGACGCCCACACCCGAGATTGCGGCGGTGCCGCTGCCTTACACGCTGATTTTATTGTTCGGGGCATTTTACGCTTTGCGCCGCGTCGTTCATCGTCGGTGACGGTTAGGGCTGTCGGGTTCTTTCAATCAGCGGTTAAGGCAATAGGCATAGGGTATTATGATACCTAATTTATAAGTGATTGAAATTACGTATTTATTTCAGATTTATGTGCCTTGACCGTGCCGCAGAAACCGTTAGAACCCGGACATCAGTTCTTCGGGTCCAGGCATCGGCCTGGCCCCCGCCACAAAGGGCCTGCACTATGAAAACCTTTACAGCCAAACCGGCTGATATTGACAAGAAATGGATCCTGATCGATGCCGAAGGCGTCGTTCTGGGTCGGCTTGCGTCGATTGTTGCGATGCGTTTGCGCGGCAAGCATAAAGCGACGTTCACACCGCATATGGATATGGGCGACAACGTGATCGTCATCAACGCCGATAAGGTGCAGATGACCGGTCGCAAGCGTACCGACAAAGTCTACTACCGCCATACCGGTCACCCGGGCGGGATTAAGTCGGTCACTGCCGATAAAATCTTGGACGGAAAATTCCCTGGTCGCGTGCTTGAGAAGGCTGTGCAGCGGATGCTGCCGGGCAACAAGCTGAGCCGCAAGCAGATGACCAACCTGCGCATTTATGCCGGGACCGAGCATCCGCACGAGGCACAAGAGCCTGCAGTGCTGGACGTGAAATCCATGAATCCTAAGAACACCCGGAGCTGAGAATGGCTGAAGATATCAAATCGCTCGACGCGCTCAAGGGCGCTGTCGCTTCTTCTCCGGCAGCCGTGACCGCAACTGCAGCGCTGGCCGAAGCTACGATCCACCGTGAGCCCGTCCGTGACGAGCTGGGTCGTGCCTATGCAACTGGCAAGCGGAAAGATGCGGTTGCCCGCGTCTGGATCCGTCCCGGTTCCGGCAAGGTCATGGTCAACGGCAAGGCGCTGAATGACTATTTCGCGCGTCCGGTTCTGCAGATGATCCTGCGTCAGGCCTTTTCGGTGGCTGGCGTCGACGGTCAATTCGACGTCACCGCTACGGTTAAGGGCGGTGGTCTGTCGGGCCAAGCAGGTGCGGTTAAGCACGGTGTTTCGAAAGCACTGCAGCTTTATGATCCGTCCTTGCGGCCTGCGCTGAAAGCTGCCGGCTTCCTGACACGCGACAGCCGCGTCGTCGAACGGAAGAAATTCGGTAAGCGCAAAGCACGTCGGAGCTTCCAGTTCTCCAAGCGCTAAGTCGCTTCGGTACGATCCGCTACATACTTCTGCTAAGGGACCGCAATTTGCGGTCCCTTTTACGTTTGTTGAACGGTAACGCCCTGCTTGTAAGAATGGATGCGGGGCACACAGAGACGGTCGTCATCGTCTGCCTTGGGTTTGGGCACCATGATCAGTCCTATAACGTCTTCTTATCCAAGGGTCAGAGACAGACGCGCGCTTCCGATCGGCCGCAATGAAAACAAGCAAACACTCCGGCGGTGCGATTGTTTCAGAAGAGCTATCTCGGTTTCAGTTTACATAGCGTTACCGAATGTGAATAGTCTGGAGCAAATCAGGCCGAGCAGGGGCGCCCAACATAAATGAAATCGGGTTATTCGTCAGAACAGCGGTCAGGGCTTGCCTTGGTCAGCGCGCCGTTCTTGTATGCCGTTCTGCTGTTGGCAGTGCCGGTTGCAGCCATCGTGATGTTCAGCTTCTGGAGCCAGTCTTATCTGGACTTGGACACCACCCTGACCCTCAAAAATTATCGCGAAGCCGCGGCTGACCCGATCTATGGCCAGCTACTGGCCCGGTCCTTGTGGATTTCGTTGGTGGTCACCGTGATCACCGTGGTCACGGCTTTTCCCATCGCCTATTTTATTTCGTTCCATGTGGCGCCGGGCCATAAATCCTTGTGGATTTTCCTCGTCACGATCCCGTTTTGGACCTCTTACCTGATCCGGGTGTTCCTGTGGAAAGTGATCCTTGGCTATAATGGGGTTCTGAATTCGGGTCTGCTTGGGATCGGTGTCATTGACGCGCCGCTGACCTTCATTCTGTATAATCTGAATGCGGTGGTGATTACCTTGGCGCATGCCTTTGCGCCCTTCGCAATTCTGCCGATTTTCGTGTCGCTGGAGCGCATTGATCGATCACTACTGGAAGCCGCGCTGGATCTGGGCGAGACCAAGGTCAGTGCCTTTTTACGGGTGACGCTGCCGCTGGCAATGCCGGGGATTGTTGCAGCGGTGTTGATCGTGTTCATCCCGACCATCGGTGATTACGTGACGCCGCGATTGGTGGGCGGGCCCGGCGGACTGATGATAGCGAACATGATCCAGACCCAGTTTCTGAAGCTGAACAACGCGCCGATGGGGGCCGCTTTGGCGGTGATTGCAATGATTATGGTTACGGTGGTCGCCACGGCCTTTGTCCTGCTGAACCGGCGCTTTTTGAAGGGCCGATCATGAGAGGCGGCGGTTTGCGCATCTATGCGGTGATCTATCTGGTCTTTTTGTATCTGCCGATCCTGTTGTTGCCGGTCTTTGCGTTCAATTCCTCAACCATCATCGCGTTTCCATTGGCCAGTTTTACCACCGAATGGTTTGCGGAATTGCCGCGTGTTCCGGCATTGCGGGATGCGCTGTGGGTGTCCTTGAAGATTGCGGTGCTGACTGCACTGGTGTCGACCCTGCTGGGGGTGTGCGCGGCACGGGCGGCGGCGCGGTACCGGTTTGCCTTCAAGGGAACCATTATGGGGCTGATTATGCTGCCGCTGGTCCTGCCGGAAATCATCGTGGCGGTGTCGCTGCTGGTGGTGTTCCTTCAGATCGGCCTGCCGTTGGGATCATTGACCGTGGTGCTGGGGCATGTGCTGATCTGCACCCCGTTTTGTGTGGCGATCTTGAATGGGGCGTTTCAATCGCTGGACATTTCCCTAGAAGAGGCGGCGATTGATCTGGGCGAGACCGGGTGGAGCACCTTTCGTCTGATCATTCTGCCGCTGGTGATGCCGGGGATCATTTCGTCGCTGTTGATCGCCTTTACGATCTCCATGGACGAATTCATCATCGCGTTTTTCCTGTCCGGGTCGGAAGCAACGCTGCCCGTCTACCTATGGGGCCAGTTGCGGTTTCCGCAGCGCCTGCCGGTTGTGATGGCCTTGGGGACGTTGCTGGTGCTGGCCTCGGTCGTGCTTTTGACAATCGCCGAAGTGGCGCGACGGCGCGGCGTGGCCCGCCGTGGACAACAAGATAACGGAGGCTTCTTGTAATGGCGCTGATTTCGCTTTCAGGAATCGACAAGTATTACGGCACGTATCATGCGCTGCGGGACATCTCGTTGGAGATTGAGGGCGGCGAGTTTTTCTCGCTGCTCGGCCCGTCCGGGTGCGGCAAGACCACGTTGCTGCGCACGATTGCCGGATTCGAGACCCCGGATAAAGGCGTTTTGACCATCGACGGGCGCGATATGGCCCGGGTCTCGGCGAACCGGCGGCCCACCAACATGGTGTTTCAAAGCTATGCAATCTTCCCGCATCTGACGGTGGCCCAGAATGTCGGATTTGGCCTGCGCCGGTCCGATCTGACCAAGGCGGAAAAGGCCCGAGAGGTTGGGGCCGCGTTGGAAATGGTCGGGTTGGGCGGCTATGGCGCGCGCGCCGCGCATGCCCTGTCCGGTGGTCAACGCCAGCGGGTGGCACTGGCCCGGGCGCTGATCTTGAAACCGAAGGTGCTGTTGCTGGACGAGCCGTTATCGGCGCTGGACAAGAAGATGCGCGAACAGATGCAATCGGAGCTTCGGCAGTTGCAGCGACAGGTTGGCATCACCTTCGTTCTGGTGACCCATGATCAGGAAGAGGCGTTGATCATGTCGGATCGGATCGCTGTGATGTTTGAGGGCGAAATTGCGCAACTGGCGACGCCGCAGGACCTGTATCTGAGGCCGAACAGCCGCCGTGTCGGGGAATTTATTGGCATGATGAACCTGATCCCGGGACGCATGGATCGTGACGGGTCGCAGATGATCGGCGACATTCCGGGGCTAGGCCGGTTGCCGATTGTGCCCGATTTACTGACCGACGGGCAGGGACCGGGGGACTGCACCTTCGGTATCCGGCCGGAATCCATGTCGTTGGTTTTCAATGGTGAGTTGCCGACCGGGAAGTTTGTCGACGGCACGGTGGTTGAGCGCGCCTATTACGGTGACATGACCTATTACGAGGTGCTGCTGGATGGCGGCACCGCCCCGGTGACCTGTTCGATGAAGAACCTCGTTAGCAGGCCAGTGCTGGATGCTGGCGCGCGGACCCGCTTGGCATGGGAGCCGGGCGCGTTGATCGTTTTCGATGCGGCGTGATGGATGGGTCCGATCAGGCGTCGGCTGCGATCAGGCCAAGCCCGCGCAGATAGATGCCAATTCCGGCTTCCAGCAGGTCCTCGGGCGGATAGGGTGATTGCGATCCGGGTGCGCCCCGTGAAAACAACTCAACAACCCCGTGGCTGAGGGCCCAGATGTGATCGCTGATCATGGCGGCTGGGGGCCGTTTCTCGGGCGGGATGTGGTCTGAGAGGTTTCGGGCCGCCCGTTCCAAGGCCCCGCGTGCCCGGGACGATGCTGCGGCCAGCGCTGGTGAGGCATTGACCGAGACGCCGCTTTCGAACATCGCGATGTAATGGCCGGGGTATTTTCGGGCGAAAGCCAAATAGGCCCGTCCGACTGATTCTAGGGCCGACAAGGCCGAAGGTTGCCCGGTGTCGAACGCGTAATCCATCAGATCCGCAAAGATGGCATAGCCCTGAAGCGCCCCTTCGGCGATCAGGTCCTCGCGCCCGTCGAAATGCCGATACACCGCCGCTGGCGTGACGCCAGCCTGTTTGGCAGCTTCGGACAGGGTGAAGCCCATCGGTCCGCGTTCAGCGATCAACACCAAGGCTGCGTCGACCAATGCCTGACGCAGATTTCCGTGGTGATATCCGCGTTTAGGCATTCCAGATGTCGGGGCCGCCGCAGATCGTGCGATCCGGGGGCGTCACCACGGTGTTGTCGCGCCCCTCATAGGGAATTTGGGACAGAACCGCCCGAATGGCGGCGATGCGGGCGCGGCGTTTGTCATCGGACCGGATCACCGTCCACGGTGCCGTGTCGTGATGGGTGCGGTCGAACATTTCCTCGATTGCCTTGGTGTAGGCATCCCAGCGGCGCAGGCCTTTGACGTCAATATCCGACAGCTTCCACTGCTTCAGCGGATCGTGTTCCCGGTCGAGAAACCGGCGCAACTGTTCTGCCCGGCTGACATTGAGCCAGAGCTTGATCAAACGCACGCCATCTTGTTGCAAGGCGCGTTCAAGCCCCGGGACCTGTTGGAAAAACAGATCGGCCTGATCGTCGGTGCAGAACCCGAACACGCGTTCCACCACGGCGCGATTGTACCATGAGCGGTCGAACAGCGTGATCTGTCCTGCCGAGGGCAACTGGCTGATATAACGCTGGAAATACCATTGCGTTTGTTCTGCTTCGCTGGGTTTGGGAAGGGCGACAAGTTTCGCCACGCGCGGGTTCATGTTTTCGCGGAAGCGCTTGATCGTGCCGCCTTTGCCAGCGGCGTCCCGGCCTTCGAACAGAACCACGACCTTGGCGCCCGATGTGTGGACCCAAGTTTGAAACTTCGCCAGTTCGATCTGAAGCGCGTAGAGGGTGTCTTCGTACTCGTCCGCATCCATGCGGCGATCATAGGGGTAGCCATCGGTCAGGATGGTTTTCCCATCCGACTTCTTGACCGCCTTTCGGATCCGATCCGGCGCTTCGGTTTTGTAAAATTCGGTGATGGCGCCCCCGAAGGGCAGGGAGGTGAGATCAGTCATTCGTTCAGACTAGCCGCCTGCGCCGAAGCTGACAATCCGGCACGCGACGCGGCGCGATCAATTGCAGCCGTGACCTGGGCGGGCCGGGCATGATGCACGATATGGCCGATGCCCTCTAGGACGGTCAGGTGCGCGTTTGGCATCCGAGCGGCAAGCGCTTTGGAATGGACATCCAGACCGACAATACGGTCGGCGGTGCCGTGCAACAGTTCGATAGGAACCGTGATCGAGGGATAGTGCACCGACATCTCAGCAAGATGGGCGCGCAATGCGTTAACCTGACGGGCATTGGCGATCATCGTGTCGCGGCGCAGGGTCAGGGCAAGGCCGAAAGCGTCCAGATAGCCCGGAGGCATTTCTTGCGGCGCAAAGATCGCTGCCATCACGCGCCGGGTGATGCGGTCCGGCACAAGCGCAGTGATCAGGGGCACGACCACCGCGCCAATCAGCGGATGGGCGTTGATGCGGTAACTGGGTTTGAGGGGGCAGTCCCACGGCAGCGTCGCCCCCGCCAACAGAACCAGTGCCGAGACCTGTGCCGGAAACTCCAGCGCCCATGCCATCGCCACCGCACCGCCAAAGCTGTGCCCCAGCACGATCGGGTTCTTCACGCCCAACTGCTGCGCCGCGGCCTGCAACAATTGGGCCTGTTCGCGGGGGCTTTCGTTGCGCCGCCGCTGGGCGTCGCCGGGATGGCCGGTATAGCCATGGCCGGGACGATCAAACAGGATCACGCGATAGCGGTCGCGCAACTGGGCAAGAAGATCAAAGCGCATGTCACGCAAATTGCCGCCTGCGCCGTGGATCAGCACCAGATCGGGTCCGGTGCCGCCGATCATCACGTGGACCGGGGTGCCGTTCACCTGAAGGATCTGTCCCACGGGGGGGAATTGCGCTTCAGCCTGTGCCTCGTTCCGGGCCGCGCGCAGCCAGACCGCCCCGATACAGAGCGACAGAACGGCGGCAGTGGCGGCCAGTGACATGTGGTTAGGTCCCGATATCATCCAGATTGAACGGGGTAGATTGATAAATTTCGTTCAACCAGTTGCCATATAGAAGGTGCGCGTGGGATCTCCAGCGATTAAGAGGCGCGCGGCTGGGATCGTCGTTCGGGTAATAATTGCCCGGCACGTTGATTGGTTTGCCAGCCTCGACATCACGGTCATATTCTTCTTTCAAAGTGCCGCGATCATACTCAAAATGGTTGAAGATATAGAGCGCGCGATGGGCCGGATCTTCGACCAGACAGGGGCCGACATCGTCACTGCCCAGCAGGGTGGTCAGGCCCGCGACCTGATCGATCTCGGACTGGCGCATTTCCGTCCAGCGGCTAACCGGGATCACGAAATCATCGGAAAACCCGCGCAGGAACGGCGAGGCTGGTTCCAGATTGTTGTGGCGGAAGCAGCCGAAGGCCTTGTGATCGAGCAGGTGCTTTCCGACCCCATGAAAATAGTGAATCATCGCCATGCCGCCCCAGCAGACGCCGAGGGTGGATTGGACATTGGTCTGGGTCCAGTCAAACACCTGACACAGTTCGTCCCAATAGGTGACGTCCTGAAACGGCATATGTTCAATCGGCGCACCGGTGATGATCAAGCCGTCAAACTTGCGGTGCTTGATCTCTTCGAATGGGCGATAGAACGCTTCCATATGCTCGGCCGAGGTGTTCTTGCTTTCATGTTCGGTCATGCGGATCAGGGTCAGATCGATCTGCAACGGCGTCGCCCCGATCAGGCGGGCAAACTGCGTTTCGGTCTGAATTTTCTTCGGCATCAGGTTCAGCAGGCCGATCTGCAATGGCCGGATATCCTGCGTCGCGGCCCGGTTGTCCGACATGACCATGACCCCTTCGCGTGACAGCACGTCGAAGGCGGGAAGGTCTGCGGGGATCTTGATGGGCATCTTGGATATCCTTGAACAGTCAGGGGGGCGTATTTAACGATCGCGCTGTCGGTCCTCAAGGGCCTGTTCGATCAAAGCATTGATCTCGGCGGCCGAGGTGATGCCGTTCAGGTCGGCGGCCCGCAAAGAGACGCCCCAATTTCGGGCCATCGCGGCATAGCGGGGATGACGATGGGCCAACGCTTGCGCATAGGTCCAGCGCACAAAGGCATCGGGGTCCACTTCCGTCTCGGTGTGCCCGGTTTCACTGAGATACTGGGCCCATTTTGCCGTCAAAAAGTCGGGGTGATAGTACATCGGCTTCGGGGCGCGGTCGAACCGGCGGATCAAATCTGCGGTATGCGCCTCGGTGCCTTCGATCCAGACCATCAGTGATTGGCTGGCCAGCGCGGTTAGAACCGGGTCGTTGGGATCTTCGGGGTCCACCACTTCGCAGATCGACCCGCCACTGTCGCAGACAAAGTTTTCATAGCGATAGATGTCGCGGGATCGTTCGATGAAATGCCCGGTGTCCAGCAAGGACGCAATCTCTGCGGTCCGGTGCTGTTCCTGCCGGCGAAGGTATTCCGCGAAAGGCAGCCCGCCCTTGTCGGGGTTTCCGGGTTTGCCCAGATAGGTCGAGAGAGGCGCAAGATTGTCGAAGGTGATGTTCGAGGCGATGTAGATCGAATCGCTCAGCAGCAATTCGGCCAGAAAGGCGTTGCGCATGGCCTCGCGCTTGAAGTTGTCGACAATGTGCTCGCCCATATACCGGGTGCCGATGCGGTAATCGACCGAGTAGTGGAACCAGCCGCCGGTGGCGCGCAGCAGGTTCGAGACATGGGTCTTTCCCAAACCAGACATGCCGAATAGCAGCAGCTGCTTGTGATCCGTTCCGCGCCACTGCGCCGCTGTGGGTATCGCCATTGCCGGTTCCTGTTCTGCGGTATCGGCGTTTCGTATCAGGCGCGTGGCAGGGGGTTCAACGGGAAATGCATTGATACGACCGGTCTGGATGCCAAAACCGGAGTGCAGCTGGAGGCGCCGCTGTTCTTAGGAGGCGTTGCCCGGTCTTGGGCCGCCCAGCACGGGGCGACGGGCTAAAGGGGTTTGGGTGGTTTAGGTGCGGATGGAGACACCAAAATCGTATAGATTGCGGCGAAAATGATCGCCCCGCCGAGGAACAGAAACGGGTCCAACGCTTCGCCGTAGAACACGGCGCCAACCACAGCCAGAACGGGCAGGCGGGCGAAATCCATCGGGGTGACGATTGTGGCCGGTGCCAGCGCGAGGGCGTTGGTCAGGCAGAAATGCGCGGTCAGCCCCGAACAGCCGATCACGATCAGCCACGGCACAACAGCAAGCGATGGCAGCGCGATATCGCCGTCGATTCCGGCGCAGATCAAGCCAAGCACCGCTTGCATGACCGCCAGCCAGAACAGGATGCAGAGAATACTTTGATCTTCGGTCAGCTTGCGGGTGGCCATGGCCGAGCCAGCAAAGCCCAACGCGCAGAACAGCGCCGCGATGGTGCCGACGTTCAGGGTCGTCATCCCTGGCCGGACCACGATCAAAATGCCGATGAAGCCCACCACTGCGGCCAGTGCCCGCATGCGCGTCAGACGTTCATGCAGAAAAAACGGCGCCAAAATAGTTACCCAGATCGGATAGGTGAATTCCAGCGCGATCAGTTGGGCCAGTGGAATGACGGTGAGGGCAAAAAACCACAGGTTTTGGCCGGTAAAATGGCTGATGTTGCGCACAAGGTGCAACGGCAAGCGATTGACCTTCACTTGGTGAAGCTTTCCCGAAAAGGCCCCAACCGCCACCACAATGCCAATTCCAAGCAGCGAGCGATAGGCCATGATCTCGAACGTATCGAGGGCATTGCCAACCATTCGTCCGGAAATGGCCATAAAGCAAAAGGCCGTGATCGTCCCGGCCATCCAGAACGCAGCTTTAAGAACCGGAGAGAAACCAACACTTTGACGGGAATGTTCCATGCCTCATGGGTCGCCCGACTGCGGGCCTCTGTCAACGGGCAGAATGCCGTTTGTGCCTATTATTGTTGCACCGTCCCGGCAAGAAGCGCGATCAGTGCAAAACAGGCGACAAGGGCCACCATAGAAACCACCAGAAACGCATTCGTCTGGATCATCTTTTTAGGAGTGAGACATTTTCCACAGCGGTCACCCGACTGCCGCATTCGGTGATTGCAGTTTAAACAACGGAAAAACCTCGCCACAACAGCCCCTCTAAACGGACAACGACCCAACGATTAGTTGGGCCGGAGGGTAACATGGATTGTGTTAAGGAAGCGGTGATGTCAGCCGTTTCGAGACGCGGAAAATCGAAACGGCTAATAAAGTGGCTATTCCCACTCGATGGTGCCCGGAGGTTTGGACGTAATGTCGTAAGTGACGCGATTGATGCCGGGAACTTCGTTGATGATCCGCGTCGCGGTCTCGCCAAGAAACTCGTGCGAGAATGGATAGTAATCCGCCGTCATACCGTCGACCGACGTCACCGCACGCAATGCGCAGGCAAAATCATAGGTCCGGCCATCACCCATGACGCCCACGGTACGGACAGGAAGAATGACTGCAAATGCCTGCCAAATCTCATCGTAAAGGCCATGCTTGCGGATCTGGTCCAGATACACCGCATCCGCCAGACGCAGAATTTCCAGCTTAGGGCGGGTGATCTCGCCGGGGCAGCGGATGGCAAGGCCGGGGCCGGGGAACGGGTGCCGACCGACAAAGCTTTCCGGCAATCCTAGCTCACGACCCAGCGCGCGCACTTCATCTTTGAACAATTCGCGCAGCGGTTCGACCAGCTTCATATCCATCCGGTCGGGCAATCCGCCGACATTGTGATGGGACTTGATCGTGACCGACGGCCCTCCCGAGAAACTGACCGATTCAATCACGTCGGGATACAGCGTCCCTTGCGCAAGGAATTTGGCGCCGCCGACGGATTTTGCGTGTTTTTCAAAGACGTCAATAAACAGCTTGCCGATGGTTTTGCGCTTGGTCTCAGGATCGCTCATGCCGTCCAATGCTGACAGGAACAATTCTGTTTCGTCCGCATGGATCAACGGAATGTTGTAATTGTCCCGGAACATGCTGAGAACCTGATCAGCCTCGCCCATGCGCAGCAAACCGTGATCGACGAATACGCAGGTCAATTGGTCGCCAATGGCTTCGTGGATCAGAACGGCAGCAACAGAACTGTCGACGCCGCCGGACAGGCCGCAGATGACGTGGGCATCGCCCACTTGTTCGCGGATCTGCCGGATGGCTTCTTCGCGGTACGCGCCCATGGTCCAGTCGCCGGTAAACCCGGCCAGCTTGACAAAGGCCTCGTACAGGCTGGCCCCGTTCGGCGTGTGATAGACTTCTGGGTGGAACTGGACGGCATAGAAGTGCCGTGCCGGATCAGCGACAATGGCGCAGGGGGCATTGGGCGAGGTGCCGAACACTTCGAACCCGGGGGCCAGTGCGCGCACATTGTCCCCATGCGACATCCAGACCTGTTCCGGTCCGGCCTTGAACCACTTGTCCAGCAGATCGAGGCGGTTGTTGGACGGGGTGACATAGGCGCGACCGAATTCGGCGGTTCCATGACCACGGCTGACTTCACCACCCAGCTGGGTCATCATCACCTGTTGGCCATAACAGATGCCCAGAACTGGAACGCCAAGTTCAAACACCGATTGTGGTGCGCGCGGCGAGTCCGGGTCCAGAACGCTGGCCGGTCCGCCGCTGAGCACGACCGCCTTAGGGGCGAATTCGGTCAGAAAGGCATCCGTCACGTTCTGGAACGGGTGGATTTCACAATAGACATTCAGCTCACGCAGGCGACGCGCAATGAGCTGCGTTACCTGGCTGCCGAAGTCGATGATAAGCAAACGGTCATGGGCGATCTGGGTCATTGCGTGGGCTTAGGGCCAAGCCGCGTGCAATTCAAGATCCCAGAGGTGCCGACCCCGCGTCTTTTTCGCACCCTGTGCGCGGCACCACTGCAGAGGGATCAGGTTTTGGGCAATGGGGCGCTGTCCGACATCAGCGCTGGCAATACCCGGCTTTGCAGTCTGCGAAATTCGACCATCAGGGCGGCCAGAACTTCAATATGGCGCAGGGCGCTGTAGCGGGCCTCGCCCAACTGACGGGTTTCTTCGTGGTAGGCTTCGATTTCCAGCAGCCGGATGACGACTTCGTTAGATCCGGCTGGAAGCGGGGCTTTCAGCAGCCGGCGCAGGACAATCTCGCGGCGATAATCAGATTGGGCAAAGCGGGCAGCGCGCACCAGAAGGCGGGGTCTGTGCAGGGATTTCAGCAGGGTCAGAACATCGGTCATGGGTGGTTCCTTTCACCGTTACTGGACCGAGTTTCCTGCACAAGCTGTGGGTGTTGCATTTCCCGGATGTTCCCGGGCGTTCCCATCACGATAATTTAGCTAATATAAACAATGTTTAAGATTGTAACAATTTTAACAAACCTGAAAGACAATCGACTTCAGGTTGCTGAAGCGCAGTTGCAGTGAGTTTCGTCAGTGCAAAAGCAGAATTTGGGGGACAGCCGGTTGCAGGTGAAATGCGCGAAGACGGCAAGGCAGGAGCAGTCTGACGAGGTCGGGATCCCGGACTCCGCGATACATTATTTAAGCCATATACAGTTGGGGCGGTCGTTGCGGGATATCGCGCGTGACAGTGGCCATCATCCGTCAACCATTCTGCGGCGGGTTCGCCGTTATGAAAACCGCCGGGACGATCCGTTGGTGGATGGTGCGCTCGACCGGCTTGGTGCTGCCAAGGTCTGCAAAGACCTTTCTGGGTGTGAGAAAAAGGAACCTTCCAAGATGAATGCATCTCTTCAGGTAGACTTCAGCAAGACCGACACAGCCAGCCTGTCTGCGGACACGCAACGGGTGCTCCGGCGTCTGGCCGAAACCGGCGCGGTGTTGGCGGTTGCCAAAGACATGGATAAGGCCGTCGTGGTGCGCGAATTGCCCGGAGGGAAGACGACGCGGACAACCATCGTCGACCGCGAGATTGCCGAGGTCATGGCGTTGAACGACTGGATCAGTTGCTCGGAGCCGGGCCGGATCGCCCGCTATCGGATCACAGGGCAGGGCCGGGACGCGCTGAAGCGGTTGATGCGCCATGAACAGGCGCCTCAAGGCTTGAGCGAAGCTGCCCACACATTTGATGGGCCGCGGCAGTATGAAGACCGCCGCATCGCGGACCCCGACACGCATCAAATGCGCCGGGTCAAGCACAACATTGCCGAGTCGCCATTGACGGCGATGGGACGCCGCAAGGACAAGAATGGCGAGCCGTTTCTGTCAGACGACCTAATCGCCGCAGGCGAGCGTTTGCGGGAAGATTTTGAACTGGCGCAGATGGGCGCGCGGGTGACCCAGAATTGGGAGCGGTTCTTGACCGGAGGCGGCGCCTCTGGCGCTGCGGGCGGATCAACCCCTTGTGGCGGTTCGCAAGGTGCCCGTGATCGGGTGTCCCATGCGCTGAGCGATCTTGGACCCGGACTTGGCGATGTGGCCTTACGCTGTTGCTGTTTTTTGGAAGGGATCGAGACCACCGAAAAAACGATGGGCTGGTCGGCGCGGTCAGGGAAGATCGTTTTGCGCATCGCCCTGCAACGCCTGAAGCGGCACTACTTGGACGCCCACGGACGTTTTGGTCCGATGATTGGTTAGTCCGGCGCCGATCTTGCCTTGGCGGGTCAGCGGTTGACGCTGCGAGAGTTGCGCGCGCCGATGACGGTCAAGGTTCGAATGTCGCGCAAGGCAATGTCGGACACAAAGACGCCGGCCTGAATTTCACGCGAATCCGGGCTGCTGGTGAGTTGCGGCGATACCGGCGGTCGGATGCGGAATTCATAGGTCAGGGCGGTGGCTGACGTGTCGGCGTCGCCCACCTTGACCAATGTGGCATCCCAATAGCCTTGGGTCGGTGGCAGCCCGGTTGCCCACAGGATAAGCCCGCCCACCGTCGGTTCGACCCGCAGCGCGGTGATATCATCGATCAGCGGCCGTGTGTCCACGGTTTCCGGCGCATAGCCGTCTTTCGGCTCGAGGCTGGTGGCGACGGGTTCGGAAAACCAGCCTCCGGAATTGCCAGAGCATCCCTGCAACAACAGGGCGGTGAGGGAAATTACAACAAGGCGTCGTGTCATCAGCAGGTCTCCTGCGCCTGTGCTAGCCCAAACTGCACGCTATGGAAAGCCGTCGCGACCACTGGACCTCGGGGGCCGGGCGGCTTACCTGAGGGGCCTGAAAGGAGCGTCTGTTCATGGCTAGTCCCGCGTTTGAAGATATTGCTGATACATTTGAGTTTCTGGATGACTGGGAAGACCGGTACCGCCACGTGATCGAGCTTGGCAAGGCGATGCCGCCGCTTGATCCTGCGTTTCGTGTCGCGGCCACCAAGGTCGATGGATGCGCCAGTCAGGTCTGGATCAGACCGCTGATTGACGGGCAGGGCCCTGACGCGCAGTTCGACTTTCAGGGTGAAAGCGATGCTATGATCGTGCGGGGGCTGATTGCGATCTTGCATGCGCTGTATGCTGGTCTGTCCGTGCGCGCCGTGCTTGAGGTCGATGCCAACGGGGAATTGTCGCGTCTGGGATTGAACGACCATCTGTCGGCCCAGCGGTCCAATGGATTGCGGGCCATGGTCGAGCGGATCATAACGACCGCTGCCGCCACAAGCGCCGCCTGATCGGCGGCGCAAGCAGAGGGTGTCGGCCTTAGGCCTCGGTTGCCAGCTGTTGCTTGGCCAAAATCAGACATTCTTCCAGCTTGGCCCGAATCGTGGCGTCATCGGTCCGCGTGCCAAGATCGCTGACAAGCTTGCGCACCACATCTTCATGGCCGGCTTCTTCGAAATCTGCTTTGACAACGGACTTTGCATAGGCGTCTGCGTCGTCTCCGGTCTTGTTCAGAAGGGCGGCGGCCCAGAGGCCGACAAGGCGATTGCGGCGGGCAACGGCACGGAACTGCATTTCTTCATCATGCGCGAATTTGGCTTCGAACGCGTTTTCACGATCGTCAAAGGTGGTCATTTCGGTCCTCCTAGCGGTTTGCTTTCCTGAGTTATGGTGTCTTGTCCCCCCGGCGACAAGGCCCAACGCCTGCTGTTCTTGCGACACATTCCGCATTGCCGTATACGGCCGGATGACCGGCGCTGCACTGCGCGCCATTTCCCAGATCGGAGACCCCATGGCACGCCGCAAAAAGGTTTATGAAGGCAAAGCCAAAATTTTGTACGAAGGTCCCGAGCCCGGTACACTTGTGCAATACTTCAAGGATGATACGATCGCCTTCAACTCGCAAAAGCATGAAGTGATCGAAGGCAAGGGCGTGTTGAACAACCGCTTGTCGGAATTTTTCATGGACGGCCTCAATGGGATCGGTGTGCCGACTCATTTCATTCGCCGCCTGAATATGCGCGAGCAGTTGATCCGTGCGGTTGAGATTATTCCGTTAGAAGTGGTGGTGCGCAACCGGGCAGCCGGGTCGTTGGCGAAACGGTTGGGTCTGGAAGAGGGCACTGTGTTGCCGCGCCCGATCGTAGAGTTCTATCTCAAGGACGATGCATTGGGAAATCCAATGGTCACCGAAGAACATATCGCGGCATTTGGCTGGGCCGGTCAGCAAGATTTGGACGACATGGTGGCGCTGGCGCTGCGCTGTAACGATTTTCTGGGCGGCGTCTTCATGGGCGTCGGTATCCGCCTGGTCGATTTCAGGATTGAGATTGGCCGGATCTGGGATGGCGATTACCAGCGGTTGGTGGTGGCTGACGAGATCAGCCCCGATAACTGCCGTCTGTGGGACATCAAAACCGGCGAGAAGCTGGACAAAGATGTGTTTCGCCAAGACCTCGGCTCACTTGCCGATGCCTATTCTGAACTGGCGCGGCGTCTGGGCGTTTTGCCAAAGATGTCCACACCAATTACCAAGCCGACACTGATCAACTAAGGAACCGTCATGAGGGCAATCGTGCATGTGATGTTGAAACCCGGAGTCCTGGATCCCCAAGGTGAGGCCGTGCGCCACGCCCTCGGGAGCTTGGGCTTCGATGGGGTCAATGGGGTCCGGCAGGGCAAAGTCATCGAACTTGAGCTTGCGGGTGATGATCCGAAAACTGCCGAGGCGCAGGTGGCTGAGATGTGCGAAAAGCTGCTCGCCAATACTGTGATCGAAAGCTACCGGGTCGAGATCGTCTGATGCGCGCAGCAGTCATCGTTTTTCCGGGATCAAACTGCGACCGGGATCTGGCCGCGGCCTTTCGCGAACTGACCGGGACCGACCCGGTTATGGTCTGGCACAAAGACACCAGCTTGCCCGCAGGTCTCGATATCATCGGCGTGCCGGGTGGGTTTTCGTTTGGCGATTACCTGCGCTGCGGCGCCATTGCCGCGCGGTCGCCGATTTGTCGCGCGGTTGTCGAATTTGCCAATCGTGGCGGGCACGTTCTGGGCATCTGTAACGGCTTTCAGGTGCTGACCGAATCCGGTTTGTTGCCGGGCGCCCTGATGCGCAACAGCGGGATCCGGTTTGTCTGCAAGCCGGTTGCACTGACCGTGGCCACTTCGGCCAGCCCGTTTACCAACGCCTTTTCAACCGGCGATACGCCGGTGTTTCCGGTGGCGCATCACGACGGCAATTATACTGCGTCGCCTGAATTGGTTGCGCAGCTGCGCGACGAAGATCGCGTCGCTTTCCGCTATGTCGACAACCCAAACGGGTCAGTGGACGATATCGCCGGCATTCTGTCGGAAAATCGCCGGGTATTGGGGCTGATGCCGCATCCCGAACGGGCGGTAGATGCGGCCCTTGGCGGCACCGACGGGCGGGGGGTCTTTGCCTCTGTTGCACAAGCCCTCGTCGCCGCCTGATTTGATGCTGCCGGACATTCGTTCCGGCAGCCATCAGCAAGCCTTCGCCCGCCAAGGCGCGGCTCCATCTTGTGGTTGTCATTTCCCGTTCGCCCCGGATATGGCTTGAAGAATGACACAAATCGCTGATGCGTCACTTCCGAATCCTACCCCAGTGCCGCCAGCGCAGACGCGCCATCGTCTGCGGCTGTTCCTTGGACTGCTCACTGTGGCAGCCGCGGTCATCATCTGGTTTACCAACGCCGTCCTGACCGAGCGTTACACCACCACCACGCGCAACCAGTCCGAAGTCCGTCTGGCGCTATTTTCCGGCAGCGTCATGAGTGAGCTGCGGCGCAATTCGATTGTCCCGCAGTTGCTGTCCCGGGACCCGCTGCTGATTGGCGCTTTGGGGTCGGGCGATTATTCCCAAAGCTCGCAACGCTTGATCGAATACCGCGAAGAAATCGGGGCGACCCGGATCATGCTGCTGGATCGAAACGGCTTGACGGTGGCGTCCAGCGACCGGGCCGATCTGGCTTCGGATCACCTGTCGCAGCCCTATATGGTCGAAGCGGTGGTCTCTAATACCACGGTGTTCACCTCTGTACTGAACGACAATGGCCTGCCCACATTCTATTTTTCGCGCAAAATCGACCGGCAGGGCGAGGAAATGGGCGTGATCGTGGTCGAGGTGGATCTGCAAAAATACGAACGCAGTTGGGCCGGGATCACCGAAGCGGTGATCGTCAAGGATAGTGCGGACCGCATCTTGCTGGCCACAGAACCACGCTGGCGCGGTCGCACCGAAACCGAGGCCTTGGGGACGGGCCCGGCTGAAAATGCGTTTCTGCGGGCGATCCGGGCGCGGGCCAATTGGTTCAGTCGCGACGATGATCCGGTTCTAGGCGGCGCGGGCGTGATGCGCAGCGAAGGGCTGATCCCGTTTCAAGGCTGGCGGATCGTCAGCTATTCGACCTTCGGACCGGTGCGGGAACGGGTGCGCGCTGCCATTGCTGTGGAAGTCATGGGCTTTGCGATCTTGGCGGCGGGCGTATTCTATCTCACCACCCGTCAGGCTGAACGGCACTCGGCCCGGCTGCAACGGGAATCCGATGAATTAAAGCGGCTCAATGCCATGCTGCAGCGCGAGATTTCAGAACGGGAAAAAGCCGAGCGCAATCTGGAAGTGGCCGAGCAGACGCTGGCTCAATCGTCGAAACTGACCGCGTTGGGCGAAATGTCAGCCGCGGTCAGTCATGAGTTAAATCAGCCGCTTGCCGCAATGAAAACCTATCTGGCGGGGGCGCGCCTGCTGTTACAACGACGGCGGTCGGACGAGGCGGTGGCCTCGCTGCAGCGGATCAACGACTTGATCGACCGTATGGCGGCGATCACCCGTCAGCTGAAATCCTATGCCAGCAAAAGCAGCGACCGGTTGCGCCGGGTCGACATGCGCGAAGCGGTCAGTTCGTCGGTGGCGATGATGGAGCCGCAGTTCCGCAGTCGCCGGATTCGCATCACCATCACCCAGCCGAACACCGAGGTGCCGGTGCTGGCGGATCGGTTCCGGTTGGAGCAAGTGATCGTCAATTTGTTGCGCAATGCGGTGGACGCCACCCGTGACAACAACGACCCTGAAATCGGTCTGGTGTTGTCCATCGGCAGAAAAGTGTCCTTTATGGTCCTCGATAACGGTGCTGGGATCGAAGATCTGGAAGCCTTGTTCGAACCGTTCTATAGCACGAAATCCCCAGGTGAGGGGCTTGGGCTTGGCCTTGCGATCTCTAGCAGCATAGTTTCCGATCTTGATGGGCGATTGATGGCCCGGAATCGGGAAGGCGGCGGCGCAGCGTTTGAAGTCCAGCTTCCCCTGTACGGCCAGGAGGATCTGGCGGAAGAATGAACGGAGAGACAAAAATGCAGGTCGCAATCGTGGACGATGAACTCGACATGCGCCAGTCGATCAGCCAATGGCTGGTTTTGTCGGGCTTCGAGACTGTGACGTTCAAAAGCGCCCGCGAGGCTTTGGCGACGGTCAAGGCCGGGTATGACGGAATCGTGTTGAGCGATATCAAAATGCCGGAAATGGACGGCATGAGCTTTCTCAAGCGTCTGATGCATCTCGACAGTGCGTTGCCAGTGGTCCTGATCACCGGACATGGCGATGTGCCAATGGCCGTCGAGGCGATGCGGATCGGCGCTTTCGATTTTCTGGAAAAGCCGTTTGATCCCGACCGGATGACCGAGATCGTGACCCGGGCCTGTGCAGCGCGCAAGCAGGCGTTGGCAAACCGCGCCCTGCGCAGCGAACTGGCCACGGGCACCGATGCCATGACCCAGTTGTTGGGGACCAGCGGGGCGATGTCGCGTCTGCGCGAGGATATTCTGGATATCGGACAGGCCGACGGCAACGTTCTGATCGACGGCGAAACCGGCACCGGAAAAACCCTTGTCGCACGGGCCTTGCATGCGGTGGGTGCCCGGGCGGCGCGCCCCTTGGTGACCTTGATGTGCGCCCAATGGAGCGACGCCGAGCAAAGTCAAAAGTTGTTCGGTGCCGATGGCGATGATCAACCCGGCGGCGCCTTGGTTGAAGCCCGCAGCGGCACCTTGTTGCTGGAAGATGCCGAAAGCCTCGGTCCCGATACCCAAGCCCGGTTGCTGGCGGTGCTGAATACCGATGACGGCGTGCTGCCACGGATCATTTCGATCTGCAGCTCGCAAGAAATGGACAAACGCTGCGAGCGAACCCTGCGCCCGGATCTGTTCCATCGCATCTCTAAACTCAAGCTCGGCTTGCCGCCGCTGCGCCATCGCGGCGATGACATCCTGGTTCTGTTCAATAAGTTCACCAGCAGTTTCGCGGATGAGTATGGCTGTGACGCACCCAAGGTCAGCGGGCAGGAGGCGGCGCAACTGTTGCAGGCACCATGGCCGGGCAATGTGCGCCAGTTGATGAACGTGGCTGAACGCGCGGTGTTGCAAAGCCGTCGCGGGTCGGGCTCGATCACCTCGCTTCTCATCGCCGATAACGAAGCGGTGCCAGTCACTCTGACGCCAGAGGGCAAGCCGCTGAAAGAGTATGTCGAAGCGTTTGAGCGGATGCTGATCGACAATACCATGCGCCGCCATCAAGGGGCGGTGGCCAAGGTCATGGATGAGCTGTGCCTGCCGCGGCGGACTTTGAATGAGAAGATGGCAAAATACGGTCTGACCCGGTCAGATTACCTGTGAATTTGCGCTGAGACGATAATCGCCATTGTCATCGGGCGCTTGACAGGTTTAATGGGGGAATGGCGGGACTCCCGTCATCAGGATTTCCCTGTTTTTTCGCGCCTTGGTCCAGAACGTTAGGCCGACGCGGAAGCAGTTGAAAGGCGCCCGACCTCTGGGCCAAATCTCTGTCCTGCTCCCAGATCGGAGAGACGGACACATTCACAGGCACAGTCATGTGCCAAGGAAAAACGCGATGGGACCCATAAGGAACATCTTGGATACAGCGCCGGCTCACCAGCCGGATCGTGGGTCCGATGTCCTGATCGTCCATAGCATCGCATCAACAAGACACCTGTCGTCCGGGACCGATCGCCATCGGCATCCGCCCTCGCGGCAATGGTGCGAAGAGACTTCATGGCCAAAAAAATGCTCATCGATGCCACCCACGCCGAGGAAACGCGCGTGGTTGTTGTCGACGGAACCAAAGTTGAAGAATTCGATTTTGAATCCGAAAATAAACGCCAGTTATCTGGCAACATCTATCTTGCAAAAGTAACCCGGGTCGAGCCGTCCTTGCAGGCGGCGTTCATCGATTACGGCGGAAATCGCCACGGATTTCTGGCTTTCTCAGAGATCCACCCGGATTATTACCAGATCCCGATCGCCGACCGTCAGGCTTTGATGGCCGAGGAAAAGGCGTATACGGACTCGCTTCGTGCAGAAGACGATGCTGACGACACGTCGGATACATCCGCACAGGCCGATCCGTCCGAGGACAAACCAGCCACAAAACCACGACGCACCCGGACCCGCAGCCGCACCCGCGCCGCGAAGTCCAACAGCGACGATGCGGTGGAAACCCGCGCGGTTGCCGCCACAGACCTCAGCGGTGCCGAAACCAAGACCGGCATTCAGGGAATGGATGTGGTCGATCTGGGTTCAGACCAGGACGGGGCCGACCACGACAGCGGCATTGTCGCTACGGCAGAACAACCGGCTGCCGCGCCGGAAGGTGACGCGGATGTCAAAGCGACCGCCGATGCGCCCGCCGCAGAGGATGACGAAGCCCCGGCCGCCGATGAAGCCCGCAACGACATGGTCGACGATGACAGCCACACACCGGCTGACGACATCGAATCCGTTGCCGACGATGACACGCCCGAAGACATCAACCCGCCGCGCCGTCCGCGGGCGCGCCGCTACAAGATTCAGGAAGTCATCAAAGTCCGGCAAATTCTGCTGGTGCAAGTGGTTAAAGAAGAGCGCGGCAATAAGGGTGCAGCCCTGACCACCTATCTCAGCCTTGCCGGTCGTTACTGCGTGTTGATGCCGAACACGGCACGCGGCGGCGGCATCAGCCGCAAGATTACCAACATTGCTGATCGCAAGAAGCTGAAGCAGATTGCGACCGAAATTGATGTGCCGGAAGGCGCGGGCCTGATCGTCCGTACCGCTGGCGCAAAGCGGACCAAAGCTGAAATCAAGCGCGACTACGAATACCTGCAACGGCTCTGGGAGCAGGTCCGGGAACTGACCCTGAAATCGGTGGCTCCGGCCAAGATTTACGAGGAAGGCGACCTGATCAAACGCTCGATCCGCGACTTGTACAATCGTGAGATCGACGAGGTGTTTGTCGAAGGCGAGGCCGGGTATCGCACCGCCAAGGACTTCATGAAAATGATCATGCCGTCCCATGCGCGCAACGTAAAACACTATATTGACCCGCAGCCGTTGTTTGCTCGGTTCCAGGTCGAGACGTATCTGACCGAGATGTTCAATCCGACGGTGCGCCTGAAGTCCGGCGGCTATATCGTGATCGGCGTCACCGAAGCCTTGGTGGCGGTTGACGTGAACTCTGGCAAATCGACCAAAGAAGGGTCGATCGAAGATACCGCGCTGAAGACCAATTTGGAGGCCGCTGAAGAGGTGGCCCGCCAGATGCGTTTGCGCGATCTTGCCGGTCTGATCGTGATCGATTTCATCGACATGGACGAACGCAAGAACAACGCTGCCGTCGAAAAGCGCCTGAAAGACAAGCTGAAGACCGACCGCGCCCGCATTCAAGTTGGCCGGATTTCAGGCTTCGGTCTGCTTGAGATGTCGCGCCAGCGTCTGCGCCCCGGCATGATTGAGGCCACGACCCAACCGTGCCACCACTGCCACGGCACCGGGCTCATCCGTTCGGATGACAGCCTCGCCCTCAGCATCCTGCGCGAGTTGGAAGAAGAAGGCGTGCGGGATCGCAGCAAGGAAGTGTTGGTTCGGGCCCCCATTGGCATCGTCAATTACCTGATCAACGCCAAGCGCGACCACATTGCCCAGATCGAAGGCCGGTATGGTCTGTCGGTGCGGATCGAAGCCGACCCGAAGATGATCAATCCTGACTTCTCGGTTGAGAAGTTCAAGACGGCGACGCGGAAGGTCGAACTTCTGGCTCCGGTCATCTCCAGCTATTCGGCGATGATGGAAGACGAAGACGACGAAGCGCTTCCCGAGATCGAAGACGAAGACGATCAGGACACCGCCGACGAGGCGGAAGCGGCGGCCGAGGCCCCGGCTCCGGCCCCAGCGCCCAGTGCGGAAGACGAACAGCCCAAGCCGAAAAAGCGTCGTCGTCGGCGTCGTCGGCGGCGGGGTGGTGCGGATGATGAAAACGGCTCGAATGGGGACGGTGACGATCAAGCTGAGGGCGATGCGTCGTCTGATGCAGATCGCAGCACCTATCCCGCCGTCGCGGGCGTTGTTGCAGCAGAGGGCATCGCGCCGGTTGCCGTGTCCGAGGCTGAACCTGCTGCTGCCGATGAGGCTGCAAAGTCCGACACGGTGCCGGTAGAGACTGCCCCTGTCGGCGGCGATAGCCCCGCAACCGACACTCCGGCCGAACCGGTCACAGAGGTGGCAATTGCGCCGGTAGAACCTGCCGTCGAAACGGTGCCCGTTGCCAATGCTGAGGCCGATGCAACCGACGTCGCCCCGGAAACCGTGCAACAGCCGGCTCCTGTGGCAGAGGCCGCTCCGGCACCTGCCGCGCCAGAGACTGTTCAGGCCGATCCGACCCCGGAACCCGTTGCGGCTGAAACAGTGGTCGCCGCGCCTGCGCCAGAAACCGTTCAGACCAGCGTTGAGGCCGAACCGGCTGCTGCACCCGCAGCAGAGGTGCCAGCACAAGCCGAGGTCACGCCGGAACCGCAGTTGGAATTGGCCGCCGTGCCAGAGCCCGCTCCGGCAGAAAAGCCCAAGCGTCGCGGGTGGTGGTCCGCCTGATCCTTCGGGGGTAAAGCACGCGGCGCAACGACCGCTCCGCATCGCCCAACCTAGCGAATTGAAAACAAAAATGCCCCGCTTCTGATCAGAAGCGGGGCATTTTTATGACTGTCGCAGGGGCGTCCGTGCTTGTGCGCCTCGGCCCAGTTTCGTCCGACCGGTGCTGGCAACGGCGCGCGCCAGCTTAGGCCACGCGAATGTGACAATCCGGGCGATGACGCTCGGCGCACCATGCGTTATGGCTTGCGGCATGTTTGGAATTGAACTCATCGATGCCGGTCTGCTTCCGGCGATCATCGTGGCGCTGCTTGCGGGCATGTTGTCCTTCCTGTCCCCATGTGTGCTGCCGATCGTGCCGCCTTATCTGGCCTATATGAGCGGCATTTCTGTCAGCGACATGAGGGACGGTCGTGCTGCGCGGGGCAAGGCGCTGCTCGCGGCGTTGTTCTTCGTCATGGGGCTATCGACGGTCTTTTTGTTCCTCGGTTTTACCGCATCGGTCTTTGGTGCCTTCTTCCTGCAGAATCAGGATCTGTTTTCAAAAATCTCCGGGCTGGTGGTGATTGTATTTGGCCTGCATTTTCTCGGCGTCTTCCGCATTCCGATGCTTGATCGCGATGTGCGGGTCGATGCCGGAGATCGCGGCGGATCGGCATTCGGCGCCTATGTTCTTGGCTTGGCGTTCGCGTTCGGCTGGACCCCCTGTATTGGCCCGCAGCTGGGGGCGATCCTGTCGATTGCCGCCTCTGAGGCATCCATCGCCCGCGGCACCGCGCTGTTGGGGGTGTATGCAGCGGGACTGGGCATCCCGTTTTTGCTGGCGGCGCTGTTCATGAACCGGGCAGTGGGCGTGATGACGCGGCTCAAACGGCATATGCGCCTGATTGAACGGATCATGGGGGCGTTGCTGCTGCTGGTCGGTCTGGCTTTGCTGACAGGGGCGTTCACCACCTTCAGCTGGTGGTTGTTGGAAACCTTCCCGGGTCTTGCGGCGCTTGGCTAATACGCGCCGTTATATGCACGGAAAGTTTCGCGCCATGAACCGGGCCAATTCGGCGGAGTGTTCCAGCGTCTTCGGCGTCTTGAACCGCTGTGATTTCCAGCCGGTCGAGGTGCCGCGGCAATGCAGCAATTGCACCTGTGTCTGGGCGGTGGTCGGCGGCACCCTCACCGGCCCGATCTGATGCACTGACCAGCCAAGGCGGCTCATCCAGCCACCGGGTACGGCGCACCATTTCGGATTACAGCCGCGCGGCGGCACCTGTTGCCAGACATGCGCTGCGTGGCCAACCGGGCCGGTGGCCTCTGGGCCGGGATAGGCCCATGTGCCGTCAATCATCACCATTCCCAATGGGTTTTGCGTCGCCAGATCAAACGCCGATGGCCCGCCATCAGTCCGGCGCACCACTTCGTCAATGTCGATGTTCAGCACGGCCCGTGCCCCGGACAAAGCATCGCGCCGGGCAATGTTCAGCATCGCACTTTGGAAAAAGCGTGGACTGACTTCAAAGCGGCTCGACTTGTCGGAGGGGCCATAAGGGTAGGGTGCCGCATAGACCACGGCGGTTTTCAATCCGGCCAGCCCGGACAGCGCGGCGCAAATGTCCTGAACCCCATAAGCGGTCGAGCCGTTGTCGAACAGGATCACTCCGTTGGCGCCTTGGGCGGCGACATGATAGGCGGCCCAGTTCGCGATCCAGTCCAGATCGTTGTTCTTGTTGACCGTCAACAGGCAGTTCAACCCTGCGAACGCCGGAGCAAGCGACGGCCGCGCCACAACCGGCTGATCATCGCCGTCAAAATTCAGTCGCAGACGTCCCGCTGGCGCACGCACCGTGACCTGCTCATAGCGCAGCCACGTGCGGCGGCGCACCCTGCCGACAGGTTTCCCGTCCACAGACAGACCGGCGCGGAACGGTTTCCAGAGATTGAGCAGCCGTGGCGCGGTGAACAGATAGCTGCCGTCTTCGGGAAGATACACGCAGTCGAAATACAGGGTGTGCCGGTCGTACCGGTCGAGATAATGCGCGCTTCGGCGGGCGGCAGGGCGGACATGGTCGCGCAATAGGGCACTGGTTTCGGGCAAAACCCGCCCCGTGCTGTGGATCACCTGGCCGATGGCGGTGCCGCTCATAGTGCGCCCTCGTCGAAGCGGCACTGCATTCGCGCCATCAATTCGGTCAGTTCCGGATCCGGCACCCGCCGTTCCAGAGTTTGATGGCGGCCCCGCCGGGCGTTCCAGCCGGTGGATGCCGCCCGGCAATGGATCACCTCATGATCGGTGCTTTCGCGGTTCAGCTTGAACACTTCGCCGCCGACATGGTGGACGTGCCAACCAAAGCGGCTGGACAGGCCCCCCGGCGCGACGCACCATTTGCGCGGCGTCCGCCGTTTCGGATCATTGCGGAACTGGTGGTCAAGCTGGCGGGCAGGGCCGGACACATCGGGGTCGGGATAGGCCCAATACACCGGAAGGCGAACCGCCAAATGGCGTCGGGCCACCGCCGCATCAAAGACGGAACTGCCATCCCGGCTCATCACCAACTCGTCAAAATCGGCATTCAACACGGCACGCGCCTTCCTTAGAAAATCGGTTCGCGCAAGGTTTAGCATCGCCGGTTGCAAGAAATTGGGCCGGATTTCACCGCGCTCCACCCGGTCGGTGGTGCCATAGGGATAGGGGGCGCTGGCCACGACCACCTGCTGCAGTCCCCGCACCCCGGCCAAGGCCGCCGCCAGTTCATCAGGGCTGTAGGCGTCTGAGCCATTGTCGAAGATGAGCACCCCCTGCAAGCCGTGCAACGCCACGTGCCATGCGGCCCAATCGGTGATCCAATCCAGCGGATTGTTCCGGTTCATCGTTACGGCGCAGTTCATTCCGGCGAAGTTTTCAGCCACCGACGCGCGCTGCGTCAGGGGATACTCTTTGTCGCCAAGGACCAGAGAGAGGTCCACTTTCGCCCCCGGCACCATCACCAGATCGTATTTCCCCATCCGCTTGCGGCGTAAGCCTTGAACCGGCGCGCCGTTCTGGCGCAACCCATCGCGCAACGTTGGCCACAGGTTGCTCAACATTGGCGTCATCAGCAGATAGCGATTGTGATCTGGCTGCCAAACGCAATCATAGATCAGGGTCCGACGGTCAAAGGCGGCATGGTAATGGTCCGACCGACGCTTGGGTTTGCGGACGTGATCGCGCAACACCGGGCTGCCCTCGGGAAGGGTGAACCCTGAGAGCGGCACAGTCAGGCCGGCGACAGGATCACGCATCGTCGGCCAACTTTGGCAGGTGCCGCGCCATCAATCTGACAAGGGCCGGGTCTTGAACCACCGCTGCGGGCGGCGAATAGCGGCGCGAGGCCGGCTTCCATCCCGTGCTGCATGCCGAGCAATGGATCAGTGAAAATTGCCGGTCGGCTTTGACCCTGCGGCCCTGCTCGGCGCCGACATTGTGGACGTTCCAGCCCAAGCGGCTCAACAGAGAATCTGGGCGCGCACACCATTTTGGTTTACAGGGTCGTGCCGGTTCCGGGCGGTAGACATGGTCTGACTGGCCGGTGGGCGCACCATTGGCGGCCTCGGGAAAGACCCATTGCCCGCCGAGCTTGACATAGGACAGCCACCGCGATTCGGCGGCGTCAAAGACGGATGCACCATTAGGGCCCAAGACCAGTTCATCAATATCCATGCCGATCACGGCCCGCGCCTGCGAGACTTCGCTCCGCCGCGCCAGATTGATCAGCGCAGTTTGAAGAAACTTATAGCGCACCATGCCGGTCGGCCCGTCGACATTGCCGCCCCAATGATAAGGAGCGGACAGGATTGCTGCCGATTTCAACCCGGGCAACGGATCCAGAACTTCGGCAATCGCCGAAGGGTCATAGGCGGTGGAGCCATTGTCGAAGATCACCACCCCTTCCAGACCATGGGCCGAGATGTGATAGCGTACCCAATCCCGGATCCAGTTCAAATCGTTGTTTTTATTGACGGTGACCGCGCAATTCAGGCCAGAAAACATCGACGCAAGCGACGGACGCGGTGCCAGTGGATAGGTCTGTCCGTCGATTTCCAGCCCCACGCTGGCACCGGCACGGGCGCGAAGCAGCACTTGCGCGCTGCGCCCTGACCGCCGTTGCCGCATCCAGCCAACCGGTTTGCCATCGATACGAAGTGCCCGGCGAACCAGCGGCCACAGGCCGGACAACGGTGGCGCGGTCAACAGAATTTGCCCGGACTGATCCAAGGTGCAGCAGTCATAAAACAAGGTGCGATCGTCATAGTCCTGCCGATATTTGTCGGTCTGGAATGCCTCGGGAACGACGGGATCGCGCCGGTATGGCACTGAGGCCGGCAGGGTAAACCCCCGCAGCGTGTCGATCCGGATGTCGGCCATGTGTGCAGTTCCTTCCCGGCAGGGCATTGCATGTTTGCCGGGTTTTCAGGGTCAGTTCAAGGCGTGTCGCGGGATTCGGCGCGCGACCGATAATAGCGCAGCACATGCAGGCGGATGGCGGTGGCGAGCCCCATTTCCAAACCGCGCTCGGCATCGATTTCGGCAGCAAGGGCGTTGATCGACAGGCCGCGCTCTTTGGCGATGGTCAGGAAAGCGTGCCAGAAGTCATCCTCCAACGACACGCTGGTTTGATGCTTATGCAATGTCAGGGAATGTTTGCGGGGCCGGCTTCCGGTCATTCTGGACGGTCTCGGTGATGGCCGTCCAGATGCTGCGCGTCCCGAGCGGCCTTATCGGCGTCGATATTGCGTTCAACCTTGCTGCGCCCGAATTTCACCGCGTTGCTGTCGGCCTGCACCTTGGCCGCCGCCCGGGCCCGCGCTTTGCGCGCCCGGTTGAGGTTAATGGGCCCTTCGGCCACGGATCAGCCCTTCGGACCGATCATGTTTTCGGGCCGCACCACCGCGTCGAAAGTGGCCTCGTCCACGAACCCAAGCGCGATTGCCTCGTGCTTCAGGGTGGTGCCGTTCTTATGCGCCGTCTTGGCAACTTTGGTCGCGTTGTCATAGCCAATGCTGGGGGCCAGTGCTGTCACCAGCATCAGGCTTTCATGCATCAGCTTTTCGATCCGCACCTTGTCAGCCTGCAGGCCGACCACCAGATTGTCGGTGAAGGCGCTGGCGCTGTCACCCAGAAGTTGCATGGATTGCAAGACGTTATAGGCCATCATTGGCTTATAGACGTTCAGTTCGAAATGCCCTTGCGAGCCCGCAAATCCAACCGCCGCGTCATTGCCGAAGACATGGGCGCACACTTGGGTCAGCGCCTCGCACTGGGTCGGATTGACTTTGCCCGGCATGATCGAGCTACCCGGTTCGTTCTCGGGCAGGATCAACTCGCCCAGACCGCAGCGCGGGCCAGAGCCCAGCAGCCGAATGTCATTGGCAATCTTGAACAGGCTGGCGGCGACGGTTTTCAACGCGCCCGACATTTCGACCATGGCATCATGCGCGGCCAAGGCTTCGAACTTGTTCGGCGCGGTGACGAAGGGCAGGCTGGTAATCTCGGCCATATTGGCTGCGACGGTCTCGGCCCAGCCGTGCTTGGTGTTCAAGCCGGTGCCGACCGCGGTGCCGCCCTGCGCCAATTCATTGATATGCGCCAGCGCAGCTTTGACGCGCTTGATGCCCATGGCAACCTGATGCGTGTAGCCCGAGAATTCCTGACTAAGGGTCAGCGGCGTCGCGTCTTGCGTATGGGTGCGGCCGATCTTGATGATTCCGTCAAACTCTTCGACCTTGGCCTGCAAGGCGGCGTGCAACTTTTCCAAGCCGGGGATCAGCACGTCCCGCGCCGTCATCGCGGTGGCGATGTGCATGGCGGTCGGGAACGTGTCATTCGACGACTGCCCCATATTGCAGTGATCGTTCGGGTGGACCGGGTCTTTCGATCCGATGACGCCGCCAAGGATTTCGATAGCACGGTTGGCGATGACTTCATTGGCGTTCATGTTCGACTGGGTGCCGGAGCCGGTCTGCCAGACCACCAGCGGGAAATTGTCGTCGAACTTACCGGCAACTACTTCGCTCGCGGCCTGCACAATGGCCTCGCCAACCGTGGTGTCCAGATCGCCATTGGCCATATTGGCCTGCGCGCACGCCTGTTTGATGACGCCCAAGGCCCGGACAATCGCGATGGGCTGCTTTTCCCAACCGATTGGAAAATTCAGGATCGAGCGTTGCGTCTGCGCGCCCCAATACTTGTCGGCAGGGACTTCGAGCGGGCCGAAGCTGTCGGTTTCGGTACGGGTCTCGGTCATCGGGAAACTCCTAAGGCAGGGGCACGGCTGCGCGCGGCAGCCGTCTTGAGGGTCAGGGCAGGCGGATGGCCGCCGCGTCCTATTTCCGGAAACTGTCCAGGCGCACGATTTCGGCGTCCCGCGTGGTCCTGTCACTATCCGCCTCGACATCCTCGATCATCGGCGCGCCTTCGGGCTCGGGGTCGTCGCCATCGGTGTCTTGCGTTTCAAAGCGCAGACCGAATTCGACCGACGGATCAACGAAGGTGCGGATCGCATCATAAGGGATGTACAGCGGCTCGGGGCTGTCACCAAAATTCAGGGTGATGGCAAAGCCTTCGTCGGTCACGGTCAGATTGTCGAACCAATGCTGGATGACCACGGTCATTTCTTCAGGATACCGATCAGACAGCCAATCGGCGATTTCGACATCGGGATGCATGGTGTCGAAGGTGATGAAGAAGTGGTGATCGCCGGGCAGGCCGGTATCAGCAATTCCCTGCAATACCTGTTGAATCAGGGACCGCATGGCGCGGTGCATGAGATTGCCGTAGTCAATTGTTCTGGACATGGCGAGGCGACCTTTGTTTTCTTGCCGACCGGTTTACCGGAATGTGGGGAGGAATGAAAAGGGGCCGGGGCCGTGAAATCACGTTTTTTAGCCCAGCAGTTCGACAAGCGCGCCGGCAAGCGCCGCCAGCGCCAAAACAACGGGCAGTGACCAGCGTTGGCGCAGAAGGGCAAACCCCGCCAGAACCGCCAAACCTGCGGCGACCGGATCAAAGCTGGTGAGATGGGGTAAGGCGATTTGAATTGGCCCAAGGGTCGTTGTCTCGACGGTGCCAAAGAATACATGTAAGGCAAACCAGATCGACAAATTCAGGATGACGCCAACCACAGCGGCGGTGATGGCCGACAGCGCGCCGGACAAGCGTGGCCGTGTGGCAATCCATTCGACATAAGGCGCGCCGGCAAAGATCCATAAAAAACACGGCACGAACGTCACCCAAAGGGCGATCGCGCCCGCCAACAGCGCCAGACCAGTGCCGCCCTGCTGAACACCTGACAGCATCGCGACGAACTGGGTGACAAGGATCAGCGGGCCGGGGGTGGTTTCCGCAAGACCGAGACCGTCCATCATTTGTGCGGTGGAAATCCAGCCCAGATCGGTGACGACGCGCTGGGTCATATAGGCCAACACCGAATAAGCGCCGCCAAAAGTCACGACGGCCAGTTTGGAAAAGAACAGTGCCAGTTCTGTCAGGAAAGTGGCACCCGACGCCCATAGCAGCGCGACCGGAGCCAGCCACAAGCCACCCCAGATCGCCACCGTCCGCAGGGTGCGCGGCGATGCCAGATCCGGCGGCGGCAGGGTGGCCGCCGGGGCGCGCCAGTACCCATAGGCGCCAGCCGCCAGAATGATCAGCGGAAACGGCAAGTTCAGGGCAAAGATGCCCACAAAAGACAGGCCGGCAATGACCCAGCGATCCGTTGATTTCAAGGCGCGCTGGCTGACTTTCAAAAGCGCCTGCAATACGATGATGACCACCGTTGCCTTGATGCCCAAGAACATTGCCGCTGCAAGTGGCACCGCGCCGTACCACGCATAACAGAGCGAAACCAATGCCATGACCGCCGCGCCGGGCAAGACGAACAGCAACCCGCCGATCAATCCGCCAAGGGTGCCGCGCAGCCGCCATCCGGCATAGGTGACCAGTTGCATCGCTTCGGGGCCGGGCAGCAGCATGCAAAACGACAGCGCCCCGAGGTATTGGTCCTCGGTCAGCCAGCGCCGCTCCTCGACCAGTTCGCGATGCATCACCGCAATTTGCGCGGCAGGTCCGCCGAACGACAGCAGGCCGATACGGAGAAACACCCGCACCAACTCGCGCAAAGGAATGATGGATGTGTCCGGCGCGGCCTTTGGTTGGGGCGGCGGGTTGGTCGTCGCATGGGCGGCCATCAGGGTCTCTTTCCCGGGATCAAGGGGATGTGCGGGCCTGTTAAAGACAGGGTCGATGCGGCACCGACCCCGCAGGGTCGACCGCAGCCCCAGATGGCAAGTCCGGCCCATGTCTGTCAACACGCCATCTTGTGACAAGTTGACGACACGGCAAACCGGCCGTTCGATTGAATGAAGATGTGGGTGTAAGTGCAGGTTTCTGTTGCCAGGTACCTGCGAACCCCGCCTTACCCTGCTAGGGGCAAGGACTTAAGATTTGATATTGCGCACAGCTTACGCTGCGAGCGCCATCGGAGCTTTGTTGTCATTTGCAACTAGCTTTAACGGACCGATAACGGTGGTTCCTCACCGGGCAAAAGCAAACCCCTTTAGACGTTCGTCGATCCTGTTTCGACCCCATGGCCCCAAATGAAGGGCGTTTGGTGGAGTCGCCGGGTACCGCCCCCGGGTCCGAGCCGCTTATTACGAGCGCGTTTATCACCATAGTTCCGAAGAACAATTCAGATTTAGGGTGGCGTGCCGGCATTTGCAATCCCCTTCGATGCAAAGATGCGGCTTTAAAGCTCTTGCATGCCGCCTAAAATGCTTTCAACTTAGAACCATTCCAAATTGATGGAGCGCCCATGCTGTCCTATTTCTCGTCCCGCCGACGGTTTGCGGATCTCAGTGAACAAGAGGTTCTGGCCCTTGCGATTTCGTCCGAAGAAGACGACGCCCGGATTTACCGCAGTTTTGCGGCTCGGCTTAGGGCGGACTATGCGGCGACTGCGGCTATCTTCGATGGCATGGCCGCCGAGGAAGAGGGCCACAATCAGCGCCTGATCAAACTGCATCAGCAGCGGTTTGGCGACACCATTCCCTTGATCCGGCGCGAACATGTGGCGGGGTATTACGCCCGCAAGCCGATCTGGTTGCTCGACAAGCTGTCATTGGATGATATTCGCGGACAAGCCGAAGGGATGGAGCAGGAAGCCCAGCGTTTTTATGAACTTGCGGCGCGACGCTCAAGTGATGCCAACACCCGTGCGCTGTTGAACGAGTTGGCCGCGGCCGAGGCTCAACATGAAAACATCGCTGCCGATCTGGCCGCAACGCACTTGCCTGACGACGCCCGTAGCCATGAGGACCAAACCCGACATCGCAAGTTTGTTCTGACATGGGTGCAGCCGGGGCTGGCGGGCTTGATGGACGGGTCAGTGTCGACGCTTGCGCCGATTTTCGCGGCGGCTTTCGCGACTCAAGACACCTTTCAGACCTTTCAGGTCGGCCTTGCGGCGTCGATTGGTGCGGGCATTTCTATGGGCTTCACCGAGGCCGCGTCCGATGACGGCCAACTGTCAGGGCGGGGATCCGCGTTGAAGCGGGGGATCGCGTCAGGGGTCATGACGACCATCGGTGGCCTCGGTCACGCGCTTCCTTATCTCATTCCACACTTCTGGACCGCAACCACCATCGCCGGGATCGTCGTGTTCGTCGAACTTTGGGCCATCGCATGGATCCAGAGCCGATATATGGACACGCCGTTTTTCCGGGCGTCGCTGCAAGTGGTGATCGGAGGCGCGCTAGTTCTGGCCGCTGGTGTCTTGATCGGTAGCGGATAACGCCCCGGTCAGCGGGGCGTCACCTGTTTGAAGTCAATTGGTTAGAAGCCGGCTTTAATGCGTTCGAAATCCGCAATCATCTTTTCGCGGATGGCGTTGTCCATGGGCAGTTGCGCAAGGATCGGCACGGAGATCGGGTTCAGTCCGGCTTCTTCCAGACGCATCGGATCGATGTCCGCCATGGCGTCTGTATTCGCGCTCGCATAGCCCAGTTCTTGCAGCATGTGGTCGGCAACGGACGGCTGCAGAAAACTCTCGACGAAGACGTTCGCCTTTTCTTCGCTGCCCGGGCCGTCCTTCAAGTTGACGTAACCACAGAACCACAGTGACGAGCCTTCGACGGGCTCGCGCTCAAAGGCGACGGGGAAATCCTCGGCCTTCAACATCGCTGGGGTTTCATTCCACGACCACGACACCAGAATTTCGCCGGTGGCCATCAGTTGGGCCAATTCCGCCCCATCGGTCCAATAAGCGCGCACGTTTTCATGAACTTGCCGCAACCACGCGCTTGCGGCCTCGACATCGTCTGGGGTGGCCGTGGTCCAGTCGGTCACACCATTGGCAAGAAAGGCCAAGGCGTAGATATCATCGACATTGTCGGGCAAAGACATCCGCCCGGCATATTTTGGATCCTGAAAGACCTGCAAGGTTTGGACATCCGCCTCGGGCACTTCGGCGCTGTTATAGGCGATCCCGGTTGCGCCAAGGTCGGTGGGGATGAAATAAACCCCGCTGTCATCAGCGAAAATCGGGTTGGTCCGATAGACTTCGGCAACTGTTCCATAGCTGGGGATCAAGGACAGATCAAAGGGTTCGATCAGGTCTGCCGCACGCCATTTCGAGATGGATTGCGTACAGGGATGCGCCACATCGGCGCGAAAGCCCGAACGTAGCTTTTGAAAGGCCTCTTCTTCGTCACCAAAGAACGTATAGGTCGGGTGTACCCCGTAAGTCTCACCGTAAAGGGTTGAAAATCCGTCCGTTTCAAAGGCGGACCAGTCAAAGATCAAAAGCTCGGAATCGGCGGCCAGAAGCGGGCCGGACAGGCCCAGCACGACAGCGGTGCTGCAGAGGAAACGGGTGGAAAATGACGCCATGAAATCTCTCCGGATGTGAAGGCGTCCGAATCTATAGGGGCAGGGTTGCCTTGCGGGAAGCGAAAACTCTTCGCTCAGGACAACTTCTGTGCCTTTCGCCTCAACACCCTTTAAAACGCCCGTAAAATGGGCCAACTGTAGTCTCAGAACTTGGCCGGACCTGCGACAGGACTGCGGCTGGCACCAAACCGTTCGACGGTCGGGTCCGTGGATCCGCTTGATGGACCAATCCAGGCGTCGGTGTGACGTCACACAGGAGGACACCAATGTTCAGGGCATTACTGGTCGAAAAATCCGACAGCGGCGACACCACAGCATCGGTGCAATCCCTGTCCGAAGATCGTTTGCCTGCGGGCGAGGTGACCGTTGCCGTCGAATATTCCACGGTCAATTACAAAGACGGCTTGTGTATCGGTCCGGGTGGCGGGTTGGTGCGGACCTATCCGCATGTGCCCGGAATTGACTTCGCCGGGACGGTCGAGACGTCGGATGATCCGCGCTACAGCCCCGGTGACAAGGTGGTGCAGACGGGGTGGCGCGTTGGCGAGGCGCATTGGGGGGGCTATGCCGAAAAGGCCCGGGTCAAGGCCGACTGGTTGGTGCCATTGCCCGAGGGGCTGAGCACAGCGCAAGCCATGGCCGTGGGCACCGCCGGGTTTACTGCGATGTTGGCGGTGATGGCTTTAGAAGATCACGGGTTGAAGCCGGGGACCGGTCCGGTGCTGGTCACTGGGGCCTCTGGTGGCGTCGGCTCGGTTGCGACCGCCATTCTGGCCAATCTTGGGTATGAGGTGGCAGCGGTGACAGGGCGGCCAGAGGGCGGCGATTATCTGCGCGGCCTTGGCACCAGCCAAATCATTCCGCGCGCTGATCTGGCCGACACCATCAAACGCCCGTTGGAAAGTGAAACGTGGTCAGGCTGCATTGATGCGGTGGGCGGCGCGATGCTGGCTCGGATCCTTGGACAGATGAAATATGGGGCGTCGGTGGCGGCGGTGGGTCTGGCCGGCGGCACCGCGCTGCCTGCAACCGTAATCCCGTTCCTGCTGCGCGGCGTTAACTTGCTGGGGATCGACAGCGTGATGAAACCCTATCCTGATCGCCTGCGGGCTTGGCAACGGGTGGCGGCTGATCTGCCGATGGACAAGCTTGAGGCGATGGTTCAGCCCGCAACCTTGGCCGATCTGCCGCAACTTGGCGCTGATATCCTGAAGGGCCAGGTGCAAGGGCGCGTGGTCGTTGATGTCCGGAAATGAGTTGCGATCCGGACATGGTCCCCGTGTGCTGGGTCCCGGTGCGCTGGTGCCATGATGGCTGATCGGGCGCCGGTAATTTGGTGGGTGCGCCGCGATCTGCGGTTGGCCGATAACCCGGCGCTGACGGCGGCTGTGGCCACAGGTCGGCCAGTGATCCCGGTGTTTGTGCTGGATGCGGAAACCGAGGACCTTGGCGCGGCGCCCCGCTGGCGTCTGGGGCTGGGGCTTGACGTCTTTGCCACGACACTCAACGATCATGGAAGCGGTTTGGTCCTGCGACGCGGCGTGGCGTTGGACTGTTTGCGCGCACTCATCGCCGAGACCGGGGCAAAGGCGGTCTATTGGTCGCGTCTGGTTGATCCTGCCGCAATCGCCCGTGACACGGCGGTGAAAACCGCGCTGACCGCCGAGGGCGTCGAGGCGCGCAGCTTTTCCGGCCATTTGTTGTTTGATCCGTGGACGGTCGCCACCAAGACCGGCGGCTATTACCGCGTCTTCACCCCCTATTGGCGCAACGTCCGCGACCGGCCAGTGGCCGAGCCGCAACCGGCACCGTGCAGATGGCCCAGCCCAGAGCGTTGGCCTGCCTCGGACGATTTGAACGCGTGGCAGTTGGGTGCTGGCATGCATCGCGGCGCCGCAATCGTTGCCCGTCATGCCCGCCCCGGCGCGGAGGCCGCTCAAGACCGGCTCGACACGTTCCTTGAGACACGGGTCGCCACCTATGCGCAAGACCGCGACCGGCCCGCTTTGGATGGGACCTCTGGCCTCAGTGAGCATTTAACCTATGGCGAGATCAGCCCCGCCACCTGTTGGCACGCAGCCCGCCGTGCCCTTTATGACGGCGTGCCCGGGACCGAGACTTTCCTTCGGGAACTGGCATGGCGCGACTTCGCCCACCATCTGGCCTATCACACGCCGCATCTGATCACCGGCAATTGGAAACCCGACTGGGACGGCTTCCCGTGGACAACCGATGCCAGCGATCCGGCGATCCGGGCGTGGCAGCAGGGCCGCACCGGCATTCCGTTCGTCGATGCCGGGATGCGCGAACTCTATGTGACCGGCACGATGCATAATCGGGCCAGAATGATCACCGCCTCATATTTGACCAAGCATCTTCTGGCACATTGGAAGATCGGGCAGGCGTGGTTTGCCGCATGTCTGATCGACTGGGACCCAGCCTCGAACGCCATGGGGTGGCAATGGGTGGCCGGATCGGGGCCCGATGCCTCGCCCTATTTCCGGATCTTCAATCCGGTGACCCAATTGGACAAGTTCGATCCCAAGGGCGGCTATGCCGACCGCTGGATCGCCGAAGGCCGGTCCCAGCCCGCACCCGAGGCGCTGTCCTACTTTGAGGCCATTCCTCAGTCATGGGGGATGTCGCCCACCGATCCCTATCCTGATCCGGTCATCAGCCTGAAAGACGGGCGGGATCGGGCGCTGGAGGCCTATGCGGGCCGGAAAACCGACGCGTCCGACGATCTGTGATCTTGCCAACTGGGCCGCGCGCCTCACATTGTTGACCGAACCCTATCGGAGCGCCCATGACCTCGTCTATGCCCCCCCTGACCAGTGTTGCCGGCCAAGCTGATCTGCCTCGTTATTTCGCCGCGGTTTTCAGCCAAGCCGCTGCCATGCAAAATGGCCGTCTCGAAGTGATCTTGCCTGATGGTCGCCGCTTTCGGATCGAAGGATCGCAGCCCGGGCCGGTGGCGGAAGTGACCGTGCACAATCCCGATCTGTTCGCACGGCTGCTTCGTGACGGCGATCTCGGCTTTTCCGAGGCCTATATGGATGGTTGGTGGTCGACCCCAGACCTGCAAGCCTTTATGGATATGATCCACTCTGAGAACGACGCAATGCTGTCGGGCTTTCCCGGCATTGCGCTGGTGCGCGCGGTCGAACGGGTGCGGTTCTGGCTGGCGCGCAATACCCGCAGTCAGGCCCGGCGCAACATCGCCCAACACTATGATCTCGGAAACGATTTCTACGGGGCATGGCTGGACGAGACGATGACCTATTCTTCGGCGCTGTTTCAGACGGGACAGGAAAGCCTCGAGGCGGCGCAAACCGCGAAATATGCATCGCTCGTGGATCGGATGGGGGCGAATCCCGGCGATCATGTGCTTGAAATTGGCTGCGGCTGGGGTGGATTTGCCGAATATGCGGCCCGCGAACGAGGGCTCACGGTCACCGCGTTGACCATCAGTGCGGCGCAACATGACTATGCCCGGGCGCGTATCGCCGCAGCGGGCCTGTCAGATCGGGTGGAGATTAAGCTTCAGGATTATCGCGACGAACGCGGGCAATATGACGGCATCGCCTCGATCGAAATGTTCGAGGCCGTGGGCGAGCGCTTTTGGCCGGTCTATTTTCAGACCCTGCGCCGCAACTTGAAACCTGACCGCGCGGCCACCCTTCAGGTCATCACGGTCGAAGATAGGCGCTTTAAGACATACAGAAAACAAATTGATTTTATTCAAAAATATATTTTTCCCGGTGGGTTTCTTCCCAGCCCATCGGTGCTGCAAGCGCAGATTGAACACGCCGGGCTTCTGTTGGACGGTTCGATCGAATTTGGCCCGAGCTACAGCCAAACCCTGCGCCGTTGGAGTGATCGGTTCAACAGTCGCTGGGATGATCTGGCCCAGATCGGCTTTGACGAGCGGTTTCGGCGAATGTGGACCTACTATCTGACCTCCTGCGCTGCCGCGTTTGAAAGCGGCGTCTGTGATGTGACGCAAATTACCATGCGTGCACCTTCCCGCTGAACCGGTAGGCCAACGCCGCCTGCAACCATCTGTCAACTGGACGCCGCTGCGCCCGTGCCACAGAGGGGGCGCTGTGCCGTTTTTGACTGGAGTGCAGCGATGTCCCGCTATGTGATTGCCGAGTTTCCGTTTGATGATGAGGCGCTGGTTCAGGGGCTGGCCAGCGCACCGACAAGCGATGCGACCAAGGACGCGCAGGAACCGTCACCGCGTTACGTTGCCATGGCGGGACCGGATCAGTCTTGGCCGCTATGGCAAGTGTCCGAAACGGTCGCAACGCGGGCCGGGTATCTGGCGGCGGTGTTCGGACTGGACCCCGCGACGGTTGAAGTCACGCGGGACGGTACAGCCATCCCGGCAATTCAGTTCAAGGTCGACCCGGCAGCCGCGAAATCGGTCCGCCGCGACGGGCGATGGCCCGCGATCTTGCGCGAGGCATCGACCGAGATCCTGACCTATCTGGGCGATCGCACACCGCAGCAGGTGGCAGCGCGTCTTGGCATGATCTTGTCCCGTGCCGATGCCAAGGTTCTGGCGCAACAGACAACCCATGGCGGGGAAAGCGGTCTGGATCACAGCGATATTCATATGGTGACGGTGCGCCGGCCTTATTCTGAGTATTTCGCGCTGGAAGAATACGTCTTTAGCCATACCCGTTTTGACGGCGGCGAAAGCCCCGTCGTTGAGCGGGCCGCAATGATTGCGGCGGATGCGGTGACGGTACTGCCCTATGATCCTGTCCGCGACCGGGTGCTGCTGGTGGAACAGGTCCGGGTTGCCCCCATTGCCCGGGGCGACCGGCAGCCGTGGGTGCTGGAAGCTGTGGCTGGCAGGATCGAACCGGGTGATACCCCTGAGCAGACCGCCCATAAAGAAGCGCAAGAAGAAGCCGGTGTGACGCTCAGCCAGCTCTTTTCGGTGGCGGATTACTATCCGTCGACGGGCTGCTTTTCGGAATTTGTCTATTCTTATATCGGCCTGACGGATTTGCCGGATGGGGCCGCGGGTTTGGGCGGGGTCGCCGCCGAGGGCGAGGATATCCGTGGCCATATCCTGCCGCGCACCGTGTTTATGGACCGCGTGCGCGCCGGTCAGATCCGCAACGCGCCATTGCTGATTTCCGCCTATTGGCTTGAGGCTAATCTGAGCCGGGTGCGCGGCGCTGGTTGAATCCCTCCGCGTCCCTGCCTAGACAGGCAGGGACAACTTTCGGAGGTCACCATGGACGTCTATAACGATCTGGCCTCGGCCATCGGCAATACCCCCCTGATCCGCCTGAACGCAGTCAGCGACGCGACGGGGTGTGAAATTCTCGGTAAGGCCGAATTTCTGAACCCCGGTCAGTCGGTGAAGGATCGCGCCGCGCTTTATATCATCCGCGATGCGGTGGCCCGCGGCGACCTGCGTCCGGGGGGCACCATCGTCGAAGGGACCGCAGGCAATACCGGCATCGGTCTGGCGCTGGTCGGGGCCTCCATGGGGTTCAAGACGGTGATCGTCATTCCCGAAACCCAGAGCCAGGAAAAGAAGGATATGATCCGTCTGGCCGGGGCGGAACTGGTGCAGGTGCCCGCGGCGCCGTACCGCAATCCCAACAACTATATCCGCTACTCCGAACGATTGGCGGCCGAACTGGCCCGGACCGAGCCGAACGGAGTGATCTGGGCCAATCAGTTCGACAACGTCGCCAACCGCCAAGCCCATATCGAGACTACGGGTCCAGAGATCTGGGCCCAGACCGAGGGCCGGGTCGATGGCTTCACCTGCGCCGTTGGCTCGGGCGGGACCTTGGCCGGGGTGGCAGCGGCGCTGCAACCCAAGGGCGTCAAGATTGCACTGGCTGATCCCGAAGGCGCGGCGCTGTACAGCTATTACACGACCGGCACCTTGGCCTCCGAGGGCGACTCGATCACCGAAGGCATCGGGCAGGGCCGCATCACCGCCAATCTGGAAGGGTTCACCCCAGACCTTTGCTATCGGATCCCGGACAGCGAAGCGCTGCCCTATGTCTTTGACCTGCTGGCGCATGAAGGGTTGGTTCTTGGCGGGTCGTCGGGCATTAATATCGCCGCCGCCGTGCGGATGGCCCGTGATATGGGCCCCGGCCACACCATCGTCACGGTGCTGTGTGATTACGGGTCACGCTATCAGTCCAAACTGTTCAACCCAGCGTTCCTGAAGTCCAAAGGCTTGCCCGTACCGCGCTGGCTGGATGGGCCGTGGCGCCAATTGCCGGACGCCTTCGAGGACCAATGATGTCACAATCGCAGACCGTGCGTTCATTCTGGGCGCCGGTTGTGCTGGCCCTGACCCTTTGCTTCAGCTTGCTGCTTGGTGCGGGCGCAGGGTTGGCGCAGGACCAAACCGCGAGCCCTGATTACGACAATTGGCTCACCTTCGTGGACCGGGTTGAAGAGGTCTTCGAGAGAGATGAGGCCAAAGAGGTCACGCTGCAACGCTTACGCAGCGAACTGATTGGATATCGCGACAAGTTCAATTCTGCCGAGAACGTCAATCGCACCCAAGTCGATCAGGTTGCCAAACAGATCAGCGCGCTGGGGCCTGTGCCCGAAGACGGGGAAAGCGATCCGCCCGAAGTGGCGCTGCGCCGGCAACAGCTGTCGGATCAGATGGCCAGTCTCAATGCGCCGATGTTGCGGGCCAATGAGGCCTATGTTCAGGCCGATGCCTTGGTCTCTCGGGTTGATCGCACCATCCGCGATCGTGCCGCACGGGAAACCCTTAGTCGGGGACCAAGTCCCCTCAACCTGCTGAACTGGGGGGCGCCGCTGGCCGATGTGGAAGCGGTTGTGGTGCAGCTCTGGTCCGAAGCAAGGGCGAACCTCGCGTCCGAGGAGGATACAAACACGATCCTCGGGAACACACCCGCCGCCATCGCAGCCCTGTTGCTGGGCATGGTTTTGGTGTTCCGGCCACGGGCTTGGGCCCTGCACTTTGAACCCACCATCGGACGGGTGAAATCCAAGGCCTCGCGCCGTTTGCTGCGCCTGCTCAGCGCTTTGCTGCAACTGGCGCTGCCTTGGGGCGGGCTGGTCCTTATTCTGCAGGCGATCAACCTGACCGGGGTGCTCGGCATCACCGGCTCGGCCACGCTTTATAGTCTCGGCGTCTTTGGCCTTTGTGTAATCACCGGCATCTGGCTAGTGCGGCAGATGTTCCCGTTGGATGACGACGGCGACAGTCCGTTTGGCTTCAAGCCCAGTCGGATGGCGTTCGCGCGGTGGATTTCGACAATCCTGGTGATCACCCTGTCGCTTGGTCGCGGCTTTTCGGCGATGTCCGAACAGGTCGATCTGCCCGAACTGAGCGAAAACTTTCTGTTCTTTCCGCTAACGGTGGTGTCGTCCTACGCGCTGTTCCTTATCGCGCGGATCTTTAAGCGCAACTATCGTCACGTCACAGGCAGTTCGGACGAAGTGTCGTTCATGGCACGGGTCCACGTGGTACTGGCCAATTTGGGCATGGCGATCGGCTTGTTCGCGCCGGTCGCGGGCGCGGTTGGCTATCTGGCGCTGAGTGAACGTCTGATTTTCGCCAGCGGGTTTAGCTTTTTGCTGTTTGGCTTGGTGGCGGTGCTGCAGCGCGGCGTCGATGAATTCTATGATCTCGTGTTTCCGCCCGAAACCCCGAACGAGAGCGCGCTCTTGCCGACCTTGGTTGGCGCTGCATTGGGGTTGGCCTCACTGCCGTTCCTAGTGTTGCTTTGGGGCGGACGGGTTACCGATCTGACGGAAGCTTGGACCAAGTTTAAGGCGGGTTTGGTGGTCGGCGGTGTGACCGTGTCACCGGGAGTGATCTTTTCCTTCCTGCTGGTCTTCATGGCGATGCTTATTGCCACGCGCGTTCTGCAAAGCGCACTGCGCAATACCATCCTGCCAAAGACCAAGTTGGATCTTGGGGCGCGAACAGCCCTCGATTCCGGGATCGGCTATATCGGTGTCTTTCTTGCCGGTCTGATCGCCTTCACCACGGCGGGGATCGATCTGTCGTCTTTGGCCATTTTGGCCAGCGCCTTGGCCGTCGGCATCGGCTTCGGCCTGCAAACCATCGTCTCTAATTTCGTGTCGGGCATCATCTTGTTGATTGAGCGCCCGGTGTCAGAGGGCGACTGGATCGAGGTCAGCGGCCAGATGGGCATCGTTAAGCGAATCTCGGTGCGCGCGACGCGGATCGAAACCTTCGACCGAACCGATGTGATCGTGCCGAACGCGGATTTGGTCTCAGGGATGGTCACGAACTGGACCCGGGGCAATCTGATTGGGCGGGCCATTGTGCCAGTCAGGGTCGCTTTCGACAGCGATACTCGGCAAGTAGAACGGATTCTAAACGAAATCGCTGAAGACCAACCACTTGTGGTGATGAACCCGGCACCTCAAATTTTGTTCCGGGGTATTGGCGAACATGCGCTGAACTTCGAAGTGCGGGTCATTCTGCGCGATGTGAATTTCCTGTTGAACGTTCAATCGGACATCAACCATGCCATTGCCAAGCGATTTGCCGAAGAAGGCATCGTGATTCCGTTCCCGCAACGGGATATTTGGTTGCGCGGCGGTGAAGGACTGGCGCAGGTTGCGGCCCGAGACGGTCAGGGAGCGAAGTTCGGTCCATACCAGCCGCTGGCCCAAACGGCCGCCCAATTTGATTCCGGCGGCGATGGTGGCGACGGCGATCACTAATCGGTCGTCGTGCACTGTTACACTTTAACGGTCAGCGCTTCTCGGCGCGCCCGCGTTGGCCTGTTCGAACCACACGGCTGCCTGCGCTGTGCCCGTGGGTTGCCGAAATCCCTCGTGTGACGGGCGTCACCCGCACAGATAATGGGTCAGCAAAAAGCCCCCCGGAATGACCGAGGGGCTTTGAAAAGCTCTTGCTGCGTGGCCTTAGCCTGCGGCGCGGGACATGCGCTTGCGCTCGTTCGGGTCGAGATACCGCTTGCGCAGACGGATGGCGTTCGGGGTCACTTCGACCAGTTCGTCATCGTCGATATAGGCAATGGCCTGTTCCAGCGTCATGGTGATCGGCGTGGTCAGGCGGACGGCTTCGTCCGTACCCGATGCGCGGACGTTGGTCAGCTTCTTGCCCTTCAGCGGGTTCACTTCCAGATCGTTCTCACGGCTGTGTTCGCCAATGATCATGCCGGTGTAAAGCGGCACCTGCGCGCCAATGAACATCCGACCACGATCTTCGAGGTTGAACAGAGCGTACGGCACCGAGTTGCCGTTCTCCATCGAGATCAGCACACCGGCACGGCGGCCCGGGATCGACCCGCGATGCGGCGCCCATGCGTGGAACACCCGGTTCAGCACGCCAGTGCCGCGGGTGTCGGTCAGAAACTCGCCATGATAGCCGATCAAACCGCGCGACGGCACATGCGCAATGATGCGGGTCTTGCCAGCACCGGCTTGACGCATTTCCACCAGATCGCCCTTGCGGGGACCGGTCAGCTTTTCGATCACGACGCCGGAATATTCATCATCGACATCGATGGTGACTTCTTCGATCGGCTCGTGGCGCTGACCGTCGATTTCTTGGAACAGAACCTGCGGACGCGAGATCGACAGCTCAAACCCCTCACGGCGCATGTTCTCAATCAGAACGCCCATCTGAAGTTCGCCGCGACCGGCAACTTCGAAGGCTTCGCCGCCGGGGGTGTCGGTCACTTTAATGGCGACGTTGGTTTCGGCTTCTTTCAACAGACGGTCACGGATGACGCGCGATTGAACTTTCTTGCCGTCACGGCCTGCCAGTGGGCTGTCATTGATGCCGAAGGTCACAGTGATCGTGGGCGGATCGATCGGCTGCGCCGGGATAGGCGTGGTCAGGGACGCATCGCCAAGCGTGTCGGCCACGGTTGCCTTGCTCATGCCAGCAATGGAAACGATGTCGCCGGCAACCGCTTCATCGATGGGCTGTTGTGACAGGCCACGGAAAGCGAGAATTTTTGTCACGCGGAAGGATTCGACTTTCTCGCCGGTGACGCTGAGTGCGTTCAGCGATGCGCCGGTCTTCAGCGTGCCGGATTCGACCCGGCCAGTCAGCAGGCGGCCAATGAACGGATCGGCGCCAAGGGTCACAGCCAACATTTGGAACGGCTCGTCCTTGCGCGCAACCTGGCTGGGGGCGGGCACGTGCTTGATGATCAGATCGAACAGCGCCGACAGATCCTTGCGGGGACCGTCCAGTTCCATATCCGCCCAACCCGACCGGCCAGAGGCGTACATGTGCGGGAATTCTAGCTGCTCGTCATTGGCATCCAGCGCAGCAAACAGGTCAAAGCATTCGTCCAACGCACGGTCCGGCTCGGCGTCAGGCTTGTCGACTTTGTTCAGCACCACGATTGGGCGCAGGCCCAGCTTCAGTGCTTTCGAGGTAACGAATTTGGTCTGGGGCATCGGGCCTTCGGCCGCGTCAACCAGCAGAACAACGCCGTCGACCATCGACAGGATGCGTTCGACTTCGCCGCCGAAATCGGCGTGACCGGGAGTGTCCACGATGTTAATGCGGATGCCGTTCCAAACCACCGAGGTCGCCTTGGCAAGAATCGTGATGCCGCGCTCGCGTTCCAGATCATTGCTGTCCATCGCGCGTTCGGTCGTCGCTTGATTCTCGCGATAGGTGCCCGATTGTTTGAGTAGCTCGTCCACCAGAGTTGTCTTGCCGTGGTCGACGTGCGCAATGATTGCGATGTTTCGCAGGTCCATGAGTATTGTGCCTTGAAGGGGTAAGTTGACCGCTCGTTAATGCGGCGACGCGGCGTTGGCCAGTGGGAATCGGGTCGCAGGGGGGGATTTACTGCGGAAACGTTGCGTTTAATGCACTGTACTGGACGAAAATAGGTTGATGACCAGAACGCCGCACAGGATCATCACCATGCCAAGAATGGCGGGCATATCCAATGTTTGCGCAAAAACAACATAGCCAATGACGGCAATCGAGACGATCCCGACCCCGGACCAGATGGCATACGCGACGCCAACAGGAATGTGATTTAACGTGAGCGACAGGAAGTAAAACGACAGCGCATAGGACAGCGCAACGAAGATCGACGGCCCCAGCCGGGTAAATTGCTGCGTCGATTGCAACGCAACCGTGCCCATCACCTCGGACGCGATGGCGAGAATCAAAAAGAAATAGGGCAGGGCCATTCTGTGTCAGACCGGAAGAGCGGTCGTGTCCTTTATACGTTCCATCACGAAGTTCGCAGATATATCGCTTAGATCCAGTCTGGCAATCAACTCTTTCCGAAGTCGGTCGTAATCGACCAGACTTTCGACCTGCGCTCGCATCAGATAGTCCTGATCACCGGTCATGCGAAACAGGCCGGTGACCTCGGGGATGGTGTCGATTTTCTGATGCAGGCTGTTGACCCACTCTTGATCGCGGCGTCCGGAGCGAATCTGGATGAACACCGTCAATGGCCGCCCGATGGCATCGGCATCAAGAATGGCGACCCTGCGGGTGATGATCCCGCTGCTTTCCAGCATTTTGACCCGGCGCCAACAGGCATTTCGGGACAGTCCGATCCGCTCACCCAAGGTTTCCAAAGCGAGACTTGCGTCCACCTGCAACTCGGACAGAATTCTTCGGTCAATATCATCTAGTTTCATGCGGTCAGAAACCTCACTCGTCAAAAAATACTCAAAAAATAACCGGACCCCACGTACGACAGGGCGCACTTTCGGGCGGATGCCGGTCAAGCCATGCTGGAAGCTGCCGCTATAGTAGACTGCATCAGTGTCCAGTGCGAACCGCATTTTGTCGCGCTTTCCAATGACTTCTGGTCTTAGTGGTTACTCGGCTTGGCCTGCCGTGAATGGCAAGGCCTGCGACAGATCACGGGGCGATATAGCGGTCTCGGCGATGATTGAACGTGATCACGCCATTCAGGCAGATCGCCCCAAGTAAAGAAAACAAAACCACCCGCGTGTCGAACAAGAACAAAGCCACCGTGAAGATAATAGCATCGACGATGAACTGGACATAGCCGGCCTTAAATCCGGTGCTGTCTTGAATCATCAAGGCAACAACACCAATGCCGCCCATGCTGCCCTTGTGCCGGAATAGCGCCAGCAGACCCAGGCCGACCATCACGCCAAACAGCAAAGCGCCCAGATAGGGGTTCAGGTAATTGAACGATACCCAGTGGGGCATGGCTTCGGTTAACACCGACAGGGCCGCGACGCAGCCCAAGGATTTAAGAGTAAATTCCCAACCCAACCGCTGTTTTGCAAGCCAATAGAACGGCAGGTTGATGGTAAAGAAGACCCATCCAAACGGCAGGCCAGTGACGTAGGACACGATCAGCGCAATGCCTGCGGTCTGCCCGGTGAAAAACCCCAGTTGGGCCAACAGGACAATCCCAAACGAGCTTAACAGCACGCCGATGCTGAGACCTTGGAGGTCCTCAAGCGGCGTGTGGCGGACGGTATGAGGAACCGGGATGGGGACGGATGCAGGCATAAGTCTGATCTACGCGAGAGATACAGGCCGGGACAGAGATTCGTTATCGCCTGTGACCACGTAAGGGTGCCGCGCCACAGAAATGGGCAAACCATGTTCGTGCTTGGACATTGCGCTTATGAAAAAGGCCACCCCGGAGGGTGACCTTTCGCGCAATCAATCAGGATCGGACCAGATCAGCCGGCCAAAGCCTTATTCAGGTTCTCGTCGATCTTCTCAAGGAAGCCCATGGTCGAGAGCCATTTCTGCTCAGGTCCAACCAGAAGCGCCAGATCCTTGGTCATGAAGCCGGACTCCACGGTGTCGACGATGACTTTTTCCAGCGTTTCTGCAAAGTTCATCAGCGGCGTGTTGTTGTCCAGCTTGGCGCGGTGCTTCAGACCACCGGTCCACGCATAGATCGACGCGATCGAGTTGGTCGAGGTTTCCTTGCCAGCCTGATGCTGACGGTAGTGACGGGTCACGGTGCCGTGGGCCGCTTCGGCTTCGACAGTCTGTCCGTCCGGGGTCATCAGAACCGAAGTCATCAACCCGAGCGAGCCAAAGCCCTGTGCCACGGTGTCGGACTGAACGTCGCCATCGTAGTTTTTACAGGCCCAGACGTAACCGCCGCTCCATTTCATGGCGCAAGCAACCATGTCATCGATCAGGCGGTGCTCATAGGTGATGCCAGCCGCTTTGAACTTGTCGGCGAACTCTTCCTCATAAACCTTCTGGAACAGGTCCTTGAAGCGGCCGTCATAGGCCTTGAGGATGGTGTTCTTGGTCGACAGGTAAACGGGCCAACCCAAGTTCAGGCCATAGTTCATCGACGCGCGCGCGAAATCGATGATCGAGGCGTCGAGGTTGTACATGCCCATGGCAACGCCCGAGGTCGGCGCGTCGAACACTTCGCGTTCAATCGTGGTGCCATCCTCGCCAACGAATTTCATCGTCAGCTTGCCCTTGCCGGGAAACAGGAAGTCGGTGGCGCGGTACTGGTCGCCAAAGGCATGACGGCCAACGACGATCGGCTTGGTCCAACCGGGCACAAGGCGCGGCACGTTCTGGCAGATGATCGGCTGACGGAAAATGACGCCGCCAAGGATGTTGCGGATCGTGCCGTTGGGCGAGCGATACATGCGCTTGAGGCCGAATTCCTCGACGCGGTCTTCATCCGGTGTGATGGTCGCACATTTGACGCCAACGCCGTATTTCTTGATCGCTTCAGCCGCGTCCACGGTGATCTGGTCGTCGGTTTCGTCGCGCGCTTCGATCCCAAGGTCGTAATACTTCAGGTCGATGTCCAGATACGGCAGGATCAGCTTGTCCTTGATGAACTGCCAGATGATCCGGGTCATTTCATCGCCGTCCAGTTCGACGACCGGGTTGTCCACCTTAATCTTGGTCACTGGGGAGAGCCTCCTGCTATTTGGGTGAGTCGTGTTCACCCGCCTGATAACGCATTCGATGCGGCCTGCAAAGCGCGGTATGCCATTGTATACTTCTAGGCGGCGGGTGTCATTGTCACAGCCTGCCGGGATCCCGGCAGGCGTGGGTCCCTTATCGGGAGAAGAACGGGGCGATCCGGGCGCGCACGAACGTCCACAACTTCGGGGCGCCTTTGGCAACCTTCACCCCAACCCGGCTGTCGATCTGGTCCAGCGTGACGTTATATTCCGTCCAGCTGCCGCCGCCGGAGGATTCGTTCAACAGCAAAGGCTGAACCCGGTCGATGGATTTGGCGAACACGGCATCCGGGGTTGTCGCGGCCTCAAACTCGTCCCACAACGCCCGAAAGCTGACCGCCTGATCGGGCGGCAGTAGGCCGAACAGGCGGTCAGCCGCCGCCCGTTCCTTGGCCTCTTGGGCTGCGACATCGAACTTGCCGTGAATTGGCGCGTCTCCGGCGTCGATCTCGACAATGTCATGGATCAGCAGCATTCGGATCACGCGATCAATTTGCACATCTGGCCCGGCCTGATCGGCAAGAACCATCGCAAATAACGCAATATGCCACGAATGCTCGCCGGAATTTTCCCGGCGAGAATTGTCACAAAGCGGCGATGCCCTCAGCACCTGTTTCAGCTTGTCCGCTTCCAGAAGAAAGGTCAGTTGCTGAGACAGGCGCGTATCTTGGGTCATCGGGACGTTTCAGTCAGGCGTTTCTTCACATAGCCGCCGACGGAATCGATCAGCGTGTCCATATGCGGATCTTCGAAGAAGTGCCCAGCACCTTCGACTTCCTGATGGGTGATCGTGATGCCCTTTTGCTCGTGCAACTTGCCGACAAGGGTTTTCGTATCCGCTGGTGGCGCAACCCGGTCCGACAGACCATTGATCATCAGACCTGAAGACGGGCAGGGCGCAAGGAACGAAAAGTCATACATGTTCGCGGGCGGTGATACCGAAATAAAGCCGGTGATCTCAGGACGGCGCATCAGCAATTGCATTCCGATCCACGCGCCAAAGGAAAAGCCTGCAACCCAGCAATGCTTGGCATTCTGGTTCATCGACTGCAAATAATCCAGCGCAGAGGCAGCATCGCTCAATTCGCCGATGCCTTGGTCGTATTCACCCTGGCTGCGCCCAACGCCACGGAAATTGAAGCGTAGGACGGTAAAGCCCATGTTATAAAAGGCATAATGCAGGTTATAGACCACACGATTGTTCATCGTGCCGCCGAATTGTGGGTGGGGGTGCAGCACGATCGCGATCGGCGCATCCTTTGCCTTCTGAGGATGATAGCGTCCTTCAAGGCGGCCTTCTGGGCCGGGGAAGATTACCTCTGGCATGGTCGGATTGGTCTCTCTTTGCCTGTGTGGGTCTTGGTCTTCTGTCTTGACGACCCTCGGAGCCCGTTTTAGAACTATTCTAACTTACTGGGTTCGGACAGATCTTTTCCGGGAGTTTTGGAAGTAACTATCCTGTAGAGATTGGTCAATGGGACAGCGAGGGTACATCCATGAAACTTAGCACAAAAGGTCGGTACGCCATGGTGGCATTGACCGATCTGGCGCTTCAAAGCGCCGAAGGGCTGGTGACATTGGCCGAAATCGCCAAGAGGCAGAACATCTCCTTGGCGTATCTAGAGCAATTGTTTGTCAAGCTGCGGCGGGCCGGGCTGGTCGACTCTGTGCGCGGGCCAGGTGGCGGCTATCGTCTGGCGCGGGCGCCAAGCGAGATTCGGGTCAGCCAAATTTTCGAAGCCGTCGATGAAACCGTCAGCGCACTACATACCGGACTGGGCGCGTCGGGCGGCTTGTCGGGCAGTCGGGCGCAATCCCTGACCAATCGGTTGTGGGAAGGCTTCAGCGCCAATGTCTATGTGTTTTTGCATCAAACGCGTTTGTCGGATGTGATTGCCAATGATCTTGCGCCCTGTCCGGCGGTGCCAAATATCTTTGCGATTGTCGACGAATGACCAAAGCTGGACGCACATATCTGGATTGGAACGCCACGGCGCCGTTACGGCCAGAGGCCCGTGCGGCGATGATCGACGCAATGGATTTGGTGGGCAACCCGTCCTCGGTGCATGCCGAGGGGCGGGCGGCGACCTCTGTGATGGAACGGGCACGGCAGCAAGTGGCGGTGGCCTTCGGGGCGCAAGCTGCGGACATCATCTTTACCTCTGGCGCGACCGAGGCCGCCGCTCTGGCGCTGGCCGGTCGGTCGTTGTCGGGTGGCGAGATTGAGCACGACGCGGTGCACAGTTGGATAACGGCGGACTTGCCGATGGGCCCGGATGGGCAGATAAAGATCCCCGACCCGGCGCGGTCGTGTGTGCAGGCGGCCAACAGCGAGACGGGCATCTTACAAACGGTACCGCCGGGACTGGCCGTGTGTGATTTCACCCAAGCCTTTGGCAAAGTGCCGGTCAGCTTTGACTGGTCGGGGGTCGAGATGGCGCTGATATCGTCCCATAAAATCGGTGGGCCAAAGGGGGTTGGCGCGCTTGTGGTGCGGCGCGGTACCGAAGTGCCGGCCCAAATTCGCGGCGGCGGGCAGGAAATGGGCCGCCGGTCGGGCACCGAAAACCTGATTGGCATCGCTGGATTCGGCGCGGCAGCGGCGGCGGCGCAGCGGGATCTTGACGCTGGACGCTGGGACGAAGTGGCCCAACTTAGAAACATTCTAGAATTAGAACTGGACGACGCCGCAAATAAGACTATTTTACTCGGGAAAGGTGCGCCGCGTTTGCCGAACACCACATGTCTGGCAACGCCGGGCTGGAAGGGTGAAACGCAGGTCATGCAAATGGATCTGGCGGGATTTGCCGTTTCAGCGGGGTCGGCCTGTTCCTCCGGCAAGGTTCGGACAAGCCGGGTGCTGCGTGCGATCGGGCTTGACGATACGGCGGCCGCTTCGGCGCTGCGGGTGTCGATCGGCCCCGACACAACCGAAGATCAGGTCCGGCGCTTTGCGCAGGCTTGGTTGAAAAGCTTTGCTCGCCACGATGCGCGGGCAGCCTGATAGCCCGGATTTATCTGGGGTTGGGCACTAACTGTTACCGGCACGAATGCGTGCCAGACGAAGGGAAAGACGGCATGACTGCCTTGGATAACCAGACTGAAGTGCGCGACGGCGTCGACCGCGAGACCGTCGAAACGGTGCAGTCGATGGCTGGCACCTACAAATACGGCTGGAATACAGATATCGAGATGGATTACGCCCCCAAAGGCGTGAACACCGATATCGTACGTCTGATTTCCGGCAAGAATGAAGAGCCGGAGTGGATGACCGATTGGCGTCTGTCGGCCTACGCGCGCTGGGAAAAAATGACCGAGCCGACATGGGCGATGGTCCATTATCCGCCGATCGACTACCAAGACCAGTATTACTACGCCCGTCCAAAAAGCATGGACGTCAAGCCGAAGTCGTTGGACGATGTCGACCCGAAATTGCTGGCGACCTACGAAAAGCTGGGCATTCCGCTGAAAGAGCAGATGGTCCTTGCTGGCGTCGAAGGGGCGGAAGATGTGCCCGCAGAAGGCCGTAAAGTGGCTGTCGATGCAGTGTTCGACTCTGTCTCGGTTGGCACCACCTTTCAGGCCGAGTTAAAAAAGGCCGGCGTGATCTTTTGTTCGATCTCGGAAGCCATCCGCGAGCATCCCGAACTGGTCAAAAAATATCTTGGAACAGTCGTGCCGCCGTCGGATAACTTCTTTGCAACGTTGAATTCGGCGGTCTTCTCGGATGGCTCGTTCGTCTATGTGCCGCCCGGTGTCCGCTGCCCGATGGAACTGTCGACCTATTTTCGGATCAACGCCGAGAATACCGGCCAGTTCGAACGCACCCTGATCATCGCCGATAAGGGCTCGTATGTCAGCTATCTTGAAGGCTGCACCGCCCCTAAGCGCGACACCACCCAGTTGCACGCGGCAGTCGTCGAGATCATCATCGAAGAAGATGCCGAGGTGAAGTACTCCACCGTCCAGAACTGGTATCCGGGCGATGAGAACGGCAAAGGCGGCATTTTCAACTTCGTGACCAAACGTGCCGATTGCCGGGGGGACCGGGCCAAGGTGATGTGGACGCAGGTTGAGACCGGCTCGGCCGTGACGTGGAAATACCCATCTTGCATTCTGCGCGGCGATGACAGCCAGGGCGAGTTCTATTCCATCGCCATCGCCAACAACTACCAGCAGGCTGATACCGGCACCAAGATGGTGCATTTGGGTAAGAACACTAAATCGCGGATCGTGTCTAAAGGCATCAGCGCCGGCAAAGCCCAGAACACCTATCGCGGTCTGGTGTCGATGCACCCCAAGGCCAAGAACAGCCGCAATTACACCCAGTGCGACAGCTTGCTGATCGGTGGCGATTGCGGGGCGCATACGGTGCCGTACATCGAGGTCCGCAACAACTCGTCCCGGGTTGAGCATGAGGCGACGACATCGAAAGTTGATGACGATCAGCTGTTCTATTGCCGTCAGCGCGGCATGGACGAGGAAGAAGCCGTCGCCTTGGTGGTGAACGGGTTCTGCCGCGAGGTGCTTCAAGCCTTGCCGATGGAATTTGCCATGGAAGCACAGGCGCTTGTGGCGATCAGCCTTGAAGGGTCGGTTGGGTGACGGGCCGCACGGCCTGACCTGACGTCCCTGACGCAACCTCAGACAATCACCGCCGCTTACATGCGGCGAGACGAATTTCGGAACGGAAAAGAAAATGTTGGAAATCAAAAACCTGCACGTCAAACTTGAAGAAGAAGACAAGCAGATCCTGAAAGGTGTCAACCTGACCGTGGGCGCAGGCCAAGTGCACGCGATCATGGGCCCCAACGGGTCGGGCAAATCGACCTTGTCCTACGTCCTGTCCGGGCGTGGCGGCTATGAGGTCACCGAAGGTGCGGCGACCCTGAATGGCACCGATCTTTTGGACCTCGAGCCGGAAGAGCGCGCTGCGGCAGGTCTGTTCTTGGCGTTCCAATACCCAGTTGAGATCCCGGGCGTTGGCAACATGACCTTCCTGCGCACGGCCGTGAATGCACAACGCAAGGCACGCGGCGAAGACGAGTTAAGCGCGACGGATTTTCTTAAGGTAATTCGTGCGAAAGCCAAGGACCTTCAGATCGACGCAGAGATGCTGAAGCGTCCGGTCAATGTCGGGTTTTCGGGCGGCGAGAAAAAGCGCAACGAAATCCTTCAGATGGCGATGCTTGAGCCCAAGATGTGCATCTTGGACGAAACCGACAGCGGCCTTGATGTCGATGCGATGAAATTGGTGGCCGATGGGGTCAATGCGCTGCGCGATGCGGGGCGGTCGTTCCTTGTGATCACCCACTACCAGCGGCTGCTGGATCACATCAAGCCGGATGTTGTGCACATCATGGCGGATGGAAAAATCATCAAGACCGGTGGACCCGAGCTGGCGCTTGAAGTTGAAAACAACGGCTATGCCGATCTTCTGGAGGAGCGGGTCTGATGGCGTTGAGCCAACCAAAAGACGCAGGCGTCGTCGCCTTGATCGACGCCCTTGGCGCGGTCTCGGACACGGGATGTCTGGCGGCTGCGCGGGCGGATGCCCTGACGCGGGTGCGCGCAACCGGATTGCCGACACGGCGGGACGAATATTGGCGCTATACCCGGCCCGACACCCTGACGCAGGCCGAAGTGCCAACCGCTGCGGTCTTCGCCCATGACGACGCGCCGATGTTTGGCGAGATCGATCAGGTTCGTCTGGTGTTTGTCGACGGCGTCTTCGATCCGGCGGCGTCGGACGATCCGGCATTGGCCGGGATCGTGATCGAGCGGCTGGCAGAGGTGCAACAGCGCGACATCCACTGGGCGAAAGAGGTGTATGGCAAGCTGGAAACGGCAGGCCAGACACCCGTGGCCCGGCCCTTGGCGGCGCTGAACACCGCCTTTGCCACTGATGGGATCGTGCTGCATGTGACAGGCAAGGCGGGAAAGCCGGTTTCGATCAGCTATCTGCATGAGAACGACACATCGGATGCGATTTTGCATCATGTGATCCGGATTGACGCGGGCGCAGACCTGACCTTGCTGGAGCAAGGCCCCGGTGCGGCCCGTCTCAACAAGGTCATGGAAGTCGAAATCGGCGATGGCGGGGCGTTCCATCACGTTCAGGCGCAAGGGCGCGACCACGAACGTCGGGCCGTGACCCACACGTTTGCGCGCCTGGGCACGGAAAGCCGGTTCAAATCGTTTACCCTGACGGTGAATGGGGTGATGACCCGCAATGAATGCATCATCGAACTGACTGGCGACGATGCGGTGGCGCATGTGGCCGGTGCTAGTGTCGGCGATGGCAACTTTCACCATGATGACACCGTGTTCGTTACCCATGATGCCTTGAATTGCGAAAGCCGTCAGGTGTTCAAAAAAGTGCTGCGCAACGGCGCGACCGGGGTGTTTCAGGGCAAGATTCTTGTCAAGAAAGACGCCCAGAAAACGGATGGCTATCAGATCAGTCAAGCCTTGCTGCTGGACGGGGACAGTCAGTTTCTAGCCAAGCCGGAGCTGGAAATCTATGCCGATGACGTGGTTTGTTCACACGGATCGACCTCTGGGGCGATTGATACCGACAGCTTGTTCTACCTCCGCTCGCGCGGGGTTCCCGTGGCTGAAGCAACCGATCTGATGACGCTGGCGTTTCTGGCCGAGGCCATCGACGAGATCGATGACCCCGCTTTGGCGGCTGATCTGTTGTCGCGGCTTCAGGGCTGGCTGGCACGTCGACGGTCCTGATGTCGGTCACGTCGGACATGCTGGCGGCCTATCGGCACCCCCGCCGGGTTGTCCGTCGCCAATTACAGAGCGGCGTCCGGGATGACCGGGCGCTGGTCTATCTGATGTTGGCCTGCGGCATGATTTTTGTCGCCCAGTGGCCGCGCCTGTCGCGTGACGTGGCCATGGGCAGCGACGTGCCGATGGATGCGATGATCGGCGCAACCATGTTCTCATGGGTGTTTTTCATGCCGCTGGTGTTCTACCTTCTGGCGGCGCTGAGTCATCTGGTGGCACGGATGTTCGGCGGCGGCGGAACGTGGTTTTCGGCCCGTTTCGCGCTGTTCTGGACCTTGCTGGTTGTCAGCCCGATATGGCTGTTGCAGGGTCTGGTTGCGGGGTTTATCGGTGCCGGACCGGCGTTGACTGCTACGGGTGCTTTGTTGCTCGGCGTGTTCTCAATTTTGTGGATCTCGGCGCTGATCGAAGCTGAACAGACCCCGGACCGCAAGGGCAACGGTGCTCAGATAAAGGAACGGGCATGACCCCGCAACATTTGGAATTCTCTCTGCCGGCTTTGACGCGCGCGGCAATTGCCACAATGACCAACCCGCAAGAGGGTGCGCGTCTCATCATGGCTCAGAAGTTTTCCGGCCGGGTCTTGTGGCTTGGCTTGCAAACCGTGGTCGTCGTGTCGGTCCTGATGTTGTATATTCATGGACTTGCGCTGGTTCTGCGCGGCGATGTCGAAGGTCCGGTTGTGATCTTGGCAAGCCCCTTCGCCATGTGCGTGCTGATGTTTGCCATCCTCGCCGTGGTCGCCGTGGCCATTCACCGGATCGGCCGAGCTTTTGGCGGCACTGGGCAGTTTTATGACTCGCTGGCGTTGATCGTCTGGCTGCAAGTGGTGTTGCTTGGGGTGCAGACGCTTCAGACCGTGGTGGTTGTGATTTCGCCGCTGTTTGCCGATCTGATTGGCATCGTCGGTCTGGTGATGTTCCTTTGGCTGCTGACCAATTTCGTCGCCGTCCAACACGGATTCAAAGCGTTGACGCCAGTCTTTGTCATGATCGTTGTCAGCACCTTTGGACTGGTTTTCGCCCTTACATTGCTGCTGACCTTGGTCGGCGTCATAACCCCCGGAGTGCCGAATGTTTGACGTCCAGACCATCCGTGCCGACTTTCCGATTTTAACACGAGAAGTCAACGGCAAGCCACTGGTTTACTTGGATAATGGTGCGTCAGCCCAGAAACCGCAAGTGGTGATTGACGCGGTAACACAGGCCTATTCGATGGAATATGCCAATGTGCATCGCGGCCTGCATTATCTGTCGAACCTTGCAACCGATCGCTATGAAGCGGTGCGCGGCACCATCGCGCGGTTTTTAAACGCACCCAGCGAAAATGACATCGTGATGAACTCCGGCACCACGGAAGGCATCAACATGGTTGCCTATAGCTGGGCCATGCCGCGGATGCAGGCCGGGGACGAGATTGTCCTCAGCGTGATGGAACACCACGCCAATATCGTTCCGTGGCATTTTTTACGGGAACGTCAGGGTGTCGTTCTGAAATGGGTCGATGTGGACGCCGCAGGCAATCTTGATCCGCAACAGGTGATTGACGCCATCGGCCCTAAGACCAAATTGGTGGCGATAACTCAAGTTTCCAATGTCTTAGGGACAATAGTTGATGTGAAATCCATCACCCGAGCGGCGCAAGAACGCGGCGTTCCGGTTCTGGTTGATGGCTCGCAAGCCGCCGTGCACATGCCGGTGGATGTTCAAGAAATCGGTTGTGATTTCTATGCGATCACCGGACACAAGCTTTATGGCCCCTCAGGGTCCGGCGCAATGTATGTCACGCCCGAGCGGATGGCGGAAATGCGACCGTTTCTGGGCGGTGGCGACATGATCCGCGAAGTTCACCGCGACAGCGTGACCTATAACGACCCGCCGATGAAGTTCGAAGCCGGAACCCCCGGGATCGTGCAGATGATCGGGCTTGGCGCCGCGCTGGATTATATGATGGCGCTTGGTATGGAGAACATCGCGGCCCATGAGGCGCAGTTACGGGATTATGCCATGTCTCGGCTCTCGGGACTGAATTGGTTGAACCTGCAAGGCACCGCTGCCGACAAAGCTGCGATCTTCTCATTCACCTTGAACGGCAGCGCGCATCCCCATGATATCTCGACCATTCTGGATAAAAGGGGCATTGCGGTTCGGGCTGGCCATCATTGCGCGCAGCCGTTGATGGAGCATCTGAATGTTAGTGCTACCTGCCGCGCCTCGTTCGGGCTTTACAATACCGAAGCCGAGGTAGACGTCCTGCTGGATGCGCTGGAACTGTGTCAGGAACTGCTCGGCTGATTTTTTTGTAGCTGGGCCAAGGAATTTACACCCAAAGCTCACCCCATCAGGGCCTTGCGCAACATATTTCCGGCCAGGATCAGCACGGTCAGGGCAAACACCAGTCGCAGCCGGGCTGGGCTAAGCCGGTGCGCCAACGCGACGCCGATCGGGACCGTCACCACCGACATGGCCATGATCAGCGCGACGGCTGGCAGGTTGACATACCCCACTGTGAAGGGCGGTTTGTCAGGCAGGCCCCAGCCGGTCAGAAGAAACGTGATGAAGCCGGGAACGGCGATCATCAGCCCGAACCCCGGTGAAGTGCCCACGGCCCGGTGCGGCGGCACGTTATAGGCAGTCAGCAACGGCACTGTGAAACTGCCGCCGCCGATCCCCATCAGCGCCGAGAAAAACCCGATAAGCGTGCCATAGACGGCGCTTAATATCCGGCCCGGCAAGGCCTCTGAAATCCGCCAGCTACGCTTTCCCAGCAGCATATATAGGCCAAGGCTGACCCCAATGCCGCCAAAGACAAGCTGAAGTTGTTGGCTGCGCAGGCTGGCGGCGGCTAAGACGCCAAGGATCGACCCCAACGCCACGAACGGTCCCCAATCGAGGATCAGCTCAAGACTGACCGCGCCGCGCTTGAAATGTGATGTAACCGAACGAAGCGAGGTGACGATGATCGTCCCCGTAGATGTCGCAACACAGATTTGCATGAGTTGGTCGGGGTGAAAGCCCAGTCCGTTGAAGGCGTAATAGAAGGCGGGCACAAGAATAATGCCGCCGCCCACGCCGAGCAATCCCGAGATGATGCCAGCGATGGCCCCAGCCGCGCATAATACTAGAAACAGGCTGAAAATGACCATTGGATCAGGCATTTTGCCGGTCCCTGCAGTAAATGTTTGAGCCATTAAGCGACGGCGCGTGTCTTTGGGGACTTCCGAGCTGACAGAAGATGGCGAGCAGGACACGGGGCGCGGCACTCGGAAACATCGGGAGGTCTTTCATGGGAGAGCGTCTTTCCCCAAGTGCCACCGTCGCCGCTGGGTGTAAATGTCTCGCCCTACGCATCGGACGCTTTGCTTGGGCGCAAAGCCGACGCGCCCGGAAATAGAACGCGGCAGGTCGGCAGAGGTGTTGGCGACCAGAGGGCGCTGGGATGGCGCGTGGCTCCGGTCGCCAAAGGTTTACTGCTGCATCGTCCGCAGGGCTTCTTGGCGGATAGCCGCGTGGCAACCATCGGCCAGTGCCACGGACAGAACATCCTCAATATGCCCGCGCCAGAGCGGATTGCCAGCTAGGGCGTCGGGGATCAGATGCGCAAGCTTGTGAAACCCTTCGGACAGCGCGGGCGCGGTCTGTTCGGTCTGGCGGATCATCGCCATCACCTCGTCCGCGCGCGGGTCGCGCAAGGCGTACTCGGTGCCGTCATCCAGGTGTCCTATGCAGAACCGCATCCACATGGCGGTGGCAAAGGCGAAGGGGCGGAGGTCTTGCCCGGCCTCCATCGCCGATAGCGCCGGTTGGAAAATCCGCTGGGTCAGCTTTTGCGTGCCGTCGGTCGCGATCTGAAAGGTCTCATGGGCAATCGCGGGGTTGGCAAACCGGTCGGCCAAGGCGGCGGCGTAATCGTCGAAATCCACCCCCGGCAGCGGGGACAACAGCCCAGCCGCAGCGCCCAGATGCCGTTTGACCAGTGCCGACAGGTCTGGGTCAGTCATCACATCGCGCACAAAAGATCGTCCGGACAGAAAACCCGCATAGGCCAGCATGGAATGACTGCCGTTCAGCATCGTCAGCTTCATGCGCTCATAGGGCGTCACATCAGCCGCAAACAGCGCCCCCCCGGCTTCCCAGTTGGGGCGGCCTGACGGGAAATGATCTTCGATGACCCATTGGGTAAAGGGTTCGGTTTCGATTGCCGCCAAATCGGTACAGCCGGTCTGGTGCCGCGCTTCGGCCAGTGTTGCATCGGTCGACGCCGGTGTGATCCGGTCTACCATCGACGAGGGAAAGGCGATGGTGGCCGCAATCCAATCGGCCAACGCGTCGTCTTGCAATGCGCGGGCGAAACCGACGACGCCGTCACGCAGGAACGCGCCGTTTTCTGGCAGGTTGTCACAAGACAAGAAGGTTAAGGGCACCGACCCATCAGCGCGGCGGCGGCGGATTGCGGCCACCAAAAGCCCCAAAACACCCTGCGGCGTGTCCGGTGCTGCCAGATCAGCCGCAATCACTGGGTTGGTCTGGTCGGGCAGGCGGCTGGCATGGTCGATGCCATAGCCCTTTTCGGTGACGGTCAACGTCACGATGCGAATGGCCGGCTCACACAGCGCGGCGAGTGTGGCCTCGGCATCGGCGGCAATGACGTGGTCAATCGCAGCAATCACCCGGGCCGAGGTTCCCGATGCGCCCCGCTCAATCAGCGTATAAAGGCCGTTCTGGGCGTTCAAGTTCTCGGCGATCTCTTTTGAGCGCAAGCTGACGCCGATGATACGCCAGTCGCCGCCCTCTGCCGCCAGCGCGTCATCTGTCATCGCGGCCTGATGCGCCCGGTGGAAGGCGCCGATCCCCAGATGGACGATGCCCGCGCCATGGGCCTGCGGGTCATAGGCCGGACGGGTTGCGGGACCGGTCAGATCGGTCAGCTGTGTCAATCGTGCGGCGGTCATAGCGGGGTGCCTTGGCTTGAGTGTTCAAGTGCCGTCATAATGCCGCGCAATTCGGCCAAGCCCTTGAGGCGACCGATGGCGGGATAGCCGGGCTGGGTCCGGCGCGTCAGATCGTCAAGAATATTCTGACCGTGATCGGGCCGAAACGGGATGGACGCATCACGCCGCCCAGCGGCACGCCGCTTGCGTTCTTCGCGCACGACGGCGGCAATCAGGGCCACCATGTCAGTGTTGCCGCCCAGATGTTCGGCCTCATGGAAGCTTCCCATCACGTCCGGGCTTTCCAGTTGGACGTTGCGCAGATGTAGGAAATGCACACGATCCCCAAGCCGCTCCATCGCGCCGGGCAGATCGTTGTCGGGCCGCGCCCCCAGCGAGCCAGAACAAAGCGTGACCCCATTTGCCGCCAGATCGACGGCATCCAAAACCTGACGGTAATCGGCTTCGGTCGACATCACGCGCGGCAGGCCGAGCAGCGGAAAGGGCGGGTCATCGGGGTGACAGCACAGCCGCATGCCAAGGTCTTGGGCGACCGGTGCAACCTCGGACAGGAAGTCAATCAGATTGGCGCGCAGGCGTTCGGCAGAGACGTGATCATAGGCCGACAAATGGCGGCGGACGTCTTCAAGCGTTAGGGCTTCTGCCGCGCCGGGCAAGCCGCAGACGACGTTTCCAGCCAGAGCAGTGCGTTGATCGTCTGTCATGGCCGCGAAGCGTTCTGCGGCGGCGGCGACAACCGCCTCGGGGAAGTCGTTCACTGCCTCGGGCCGTTGCAGAATATGAAGATCGAAGGCTGCGAAGTCGATCAGGTCGAACCGCATGCAGGTGGCGCCATTATCCAGCCGATAGGCCAGATCGGTGCGGGTCCAATCAAGCACCGGCATGAAGTTATAGCACACCACCTCAATCCCAGCCGCGTGCAGATTTTTCAGGCTGGTTTTATAGATCTCAAGATGGGCCTTCCAATCGCCGGTTTGGCGTTTGATGTCTTCGGAAACCGGCAGGCTTTCGACAACGTCCCAGCCCAGACCGGACGGCGTTCCATCCTGCATTGTGGCAATTTCGGACTGCCTCTGGGCGATCTCGGACGCCGACCAAACCACGCCGGGCGGCAGGTGATGCAAGGCCGAGACGACGCCTTGCACGCCTGCCTGCCGCATATCATCAATGGAAACCGGGTCATTCGGCCCAAACCAGCGCCACGTTTGCTGCATCGATCGTCCTCCTGCAAGTGTTGGGCTGGCGCTAACATACTTCCATACCAGTTGACAAGTATGGAAGTATGGCGGTACATGGCCCGCAATCCAAGGAGCCACGCCCATGAGGATCGACGCAGTCGCGCCATTGCCACAGGAGGGTGCGGTCGCGCCTCAGCTACACAGGCAGTTGCGCAACCGGATCATCAGTTGTGAGTTGGAACCGGGGCAACGCATTTCCGAAACCGACATCGCCGCCGGGTATCGGGTGTCACGCCAACCAGTGCGCGAAGCGTTCATCAAACTGGCCGGTGAGAACCTTGTCAGCGTCCGCCCACAACGCGGCACCTATGTCGGGCTGATCTCGGTCTCGGCGGCACTGTCGGCGCGGTTTATCCGTGAAGCGGTCGAGGCCGATCTGGTGCGGCGGGTGGTTGAGCGTGCGACGCCGGAAATGGTGACGGCGCTGGAAGACCAAGTCGTGCAACAGCGCGGCACCGCCGAAGCCGGGGATCCGTCTGGTTTCATGCGCCTTGATGAGACGTTTCACCGGATGTTGGCCGCCTTCGCTGATGCCCCCGATGTCTCGGACTATCTGGACAATCTGAACGTTCAGATGAACCGGGTGCGCAACATCAGCGCCCGGCAGTTTGCCCCCGGAAAACTGGTCGATCAGCATGGGGCCGTAGTGGACGCCATCCGCCGCGGTGACGCGGATGCGGCCGATCAGGCGATGCGCATCCACCTGCGGGAATTCAAAAAGGATTTGCCGCGGATCGTCGACGCATATCCGGATTATTTTGACCATATTGAGGCCCTCACGTGACCCAGACCCCCTTAAATTCCGGCGACGCCATCGCCGCGCATCCTCAAAACAACCCGACCTCCGCGCAAGACTGGGTCGACTGGTATTGGGCGACGTTCCTGCCCGGATGGATTGACCGCGCCCAAGATTCCGACGGCCTTGGCTTTTTCGATCTTTTGGATGCGCAGGCGCAGCCGTTGCAGCCCGATCGGCGCACTCTGCTGGCGCAGGCCCGGCTGTTGTTTACGTTTTCTCATCTGGCGCTGGTGTCTGGTAATTTAGCCTATCGCGACGCGGCACAGATTGCCCGGAATGCGCTGCCGGCCTTCCGCAAGGCGCCGGGGCTGTATTGCCGCGCCACAACCCGGACCGGTCAGGCGACCGGTAATTCCGACGACGCCCTGGCAACCAGCTATGATCAGAGTTTTGTGGTGCTCGGATTGGCGACATGGGGCAAGTTGAACCCGGACGAGGACGTAGAACCGGAACTGGAAGCCTGCTGGTCCGCCGTCGAGACATTGCTGACCGATCCGGTGACCGGGCTGATGCTGGAACATGACGGGGTGGGTGATCCGGCGGCAGACGAGGCCCCCAATCGGGCGCAGAATCCGCATATGCATCTTTATGAAGCTGCGCTTCAAGCCTATGAAATGACCGGAAAGCCGGTCTGGATGGACCGGGCGGCGGCGAAACGCGCCAAAGGTTTGGAGTATTTCCTCGACCCTGAAACGGGCACGATCACCGAATTTCTGGCCCCGGCACTGACGATCTTGCCCGGGCGCGATGGCCAGCGCCGCGAGATTGGCCATCAATGCGAATGGGCGTGGCTGCTGATCCGCGAGGCGGATTTGGGCGGCGATCCGGCGATGCGTCAGGTCGCGGCTCGGATGTTGGCCTTTGCCGACCAGCATGGCTTTGCAAAAACCGGGGTCATGCAGGGCGCGGCCTTTGATGCGGTCTCTGCCGATGTCAGCTGGCGCGAAGACCGGTTCCTGCTCTGGCCGCAGACCGAAGCCATCAAAGCGCATGCGGTGCGTGCCGGGCAGGGCGATTACGCCGATAAAGCGCAGGCGTTGGCCTTGGTGATGTTCCAGCAGTATTTCGCCGGGCGCGCCGGGTTTATCAATCAAGTGGATGCAAGCGGGCAGGCGGTCTGGCCAGAAGGTTTGAGCCGGCTACACTATCACATCGTGCTGGGTCTGACCGAGGGCGCCCGCGCCGGTCTTTGGCGCTATCCGGCATAGGCCGCATTCGCCGGGCGTGCACACAGGCCGCGCCCGGCACACACGCGTGTTGCCTCACTGGGGGATCGGCGCCCGCTTCCACGATCCTTTGCGCATCCGCAGGTGGAACGGCGGAAACTTGACCAGCTCTTCCATCAGCAAAAGCGAGAACACCAACGTCACCGATACGTCGAGGTACAACACCATCACCGCCGTCGCCGGGACGCGGAACAGCCATTGCGACCAGATGAAGATGTGCATGACATAGACCGTATCATCCCCAGCCCGCAGCGCGTTGCCGCAGATGGAGTTCAATCCTTTCGGAAAGGGCAAGATCAGCAGAACGGGCAGGAAGCTGAGCAAGGTTTTCTGCGTATCAGGGTGTAGATCCGCATAAACCCACGGCGACGACAAGCAAACAGCAGCAAAGATCACGGCCACAATGGCGGCGGCGATCAACGCCCCCTTTCGGGCCATTGCGATGAAGCCGTCCATCAGGTCCTCAGGGGTACGCCGCGCCAGCAGTTGCGCCACGACAATTCCCACGGCCTGCGCCCAAGACATGCCAACCGTACCCGCCACATTGACCCACGGCATGATGATCGTCATGGCGGCGAATTGATTGATGGGCAATGTGGCGTAGATCAACCCGCTGACATTCACGGCAATGACCGCGCTGGCAAACGTGGCGGCGATGGGCAGGGCGAAAATCAGGTGGCGACGTACCGAGGCGGCGAAAGTTCCATTGCGCCAGCCGGTGACGCGCAAAAGTTGGGCGCGCCGGATCAGCAAGGCGGTCACCAGGAAACCGACCTGCAACACCGATGCGACCGCGCTGCCGATCGCCGCGCCCACGACCCCCATCTCTGGCGCGCCGAGCAAACCGTGGATCAGAACGACGCTGACCGCGACATTGACTGGAACCGCCACCAAATAACTCAACGCAGGCATGCGGGTCTCGCCGCACCCATTGAAGAAACTGGTCAGGCATTGACCGACGGACTCAGCCAGAATGACAATCGCGAATACAAGAAGATAGCGCCGCGCTTCGGCCGCGATCCATGGGTCATGGGCCAGACCGTCGATGACCGTCCCAGCAAACAGGCCCAATCCGATCAGCCCGAACAGCACGACGGTGACGTTGATCGTCAAGCCGCACAGCAGGGCCGATTTCAGAAAGACCGGATCGTCCGACCCGTAGGCCTGCGCGATTCGAATTTGCGTCGCATTGGAAAAGGCGATGACAAGCCCGATCAGAAGGCCGGCAATCGTTGCCGACAGGCCCAATACGGCCACCGCAGATTCGCCAAGGGACGAGACAAGGAACGTGTCGATCACCACAATCCCGTACAGCATGATGGCCTTAAAGGTCATCGGCCAAGCAAGGCTAAAAACGGCACGCGACGACGGGATGTCGTGGATGCGCGGGTGGATGATCATTGGGTCAGTCTTTCGCAGGCCGGTCAGGCCGAATGTTCACTGCGTCAAGGCCGCCACCGCAGGCGCGGCAGGCCGGGTGACTTGACGCTAAAGCGGGAAGGGCGCGCGGGTGCGGACCTGCTCTAGGGTCGACCTCGGGCCTCTTAGGGCTCGAAGTACCGCGCATTGGTTGTCTCGATCATCTCGATGGTGGCGTCGAGCCGCGACAAATGCAGCATGCCAACCTCAACGGCCCCATCTCCGTCGCCAGCGATGATCGCGGCGGCAATGGCCTCATGATCTTCCAGAAGCTGGGGCATCCGGTCTTCTTTGGCGAGACCTAGCATGCAGAGCCGATCAACCTTGGCTTTCTCGGCCGAAATGACTTCGAAGGCAAAGTCCACGCCAGCAAGATCGCATAAACACTGGTGGAACTCGTAGTCGAGCTTGCCGAACGCGTGATAATCCGCTTTCGCGATGGCGGCGCGTTGCCGTTGCAAGCACGCATCGATCCGGTCCTTGCCCGCCGCATCGATGCGGTGCGCGGCGCGGCGCAAGACTTCGGCTTCGACCGAGGCGCGGACAAAGCGGGACTTTTCAATTTCACGTGACGAGAAGTTTTTGACTTCGGTGGCCCGTTGCGGGCGAATTAACAGAAGGTCAAGGTTAGCAAGGCGGGTAAAGGCGTCGCGCACCGGTTGGCGCGACACGCCAAATTGCGCCGCAACCTCTGCTTCCGAGATCCGGTCCCCGGGCAATAGGCGTAGCGCATTGATCTCGGAAAAGAGATGGTCAAAAATTTCATCAACTGTTGTTCGGCGGTCCGTGCCCGAGCCTTGCTGCATTCGTCGGTTTTCCCTTTGTATCGCCCGCTTATAGTCATGTTTTCCGGAATCGCCAATTGCCGAGTTTTCGGTGCTATCGCGGGGGCTTTCCATTTGGGAACCTCTCGAATGAAATCGGGGACTTAAGTCAGCATCACGTCCGTTAATATGCAGGTTCCGTCCGTCGCGGGCCGGGCGGTAATGAAGTGGTCTATGGCGTTTTTCAGCCCAGTATGACTAGGCTCAAAACTGCGAAGGTACGCATGGGGTGACAGCAATTTGTTCGCGGTAGACATCGCGCCGATAAGGGTCACAGTCCACGTCGCGGTGCCGGTTGTCATTGCCGCCCTTTCGTCCGGATTCAGACCGGTTTTGCTGTGTCAGATCATCGAGTTTCTACTAGTATTCCAGATTCCTTACTAGTATACCAGTCGAAAGTTTTCTACGAATCGCCTTACTTTTCCATCAGAATGCTGGTGGCTTTACGTGGGGCTGCGAATGTCGCCCATAAGCCGGACGTTAGTCCCTACAGGAGGAGAAAAGATGTCAGGAGTACGTTTGGAGGGCATCGTAAAGGCCTATGGTGAAGTGCGGGTGGTGCATGGAATCGACCTTGAGGTGCAGGAAAAGGAATTCGTCGTGCTGGTTGGCCCTTCGGGTTGCGGCAAGTCCACGACACTGCGGATGATCGCAGGGCTGGAAGAAATCAGCGGCGGCGACCTGACGATTGACGGCCGCCACGTGAACCGCGTCGCCCCGAAAGATCGGGATGTGGCGATGGTGTTCCAGAACTACGCGCTGTACCCGCATCTTAATGTCGCCGAAAACATCGCCTTTGGCCTGCGCATTCGCAAAGAAAGCAAAGAGCACATCGCCGCCTCGGTAGAGGAGGTCGGGACGATCCTTGGCCTGACGCCCTATTTGGAACGTCGTCCGGCCGACCTGTCGGGTGGTCAGCGTCAGCGCGTCGCCATGGGCCGCGCGATTGTACGCCGCCCGAAAGTCTTCCTGTTTGACGAGCCGCTGTCAAACCTCGACGCCAAACTGCGGACGCAGATGCGGGCCGAAATCAAGCGGTTGCACAAGCGTCTTGGTGTGACCTCCATCTATGTGACCCACGATCAGGTCGAAGCAATGACGCTGGCTGACCGGATTGTCGTCATGCATGACGGCCGGATCGAGCAGGTCGGCACGCCGATGGAATTGTTCCTCAATCCCGCCAACACCTTCGTTGCTGGCTTCCTCGGCTCACCGCCGATGAACATGGTAAAGGCAACCATCGTTGCCGGAGAACATGGCCCGGTTGCGGAATTCAATGGCGAACGTCTGGCCTTGCAGGCGATCCCGTCGCTGCAAGACGCGGTCGGCAAACAGGTTACGCTGGGTATTCGCCCTGAATTCGTCAAAGTTGCGCCAGAAGGATCGACCGATCGCGTGACCATTGATGTGGATCTGATCGAAACGCTGGGATCCGAAGCACTGATCCACGGCAGCCTGATGGGCGAGCCGTTTGTAGTGCGCACCGAAACCGTTGGCCAGATGAGTGTCCTTGATGGCATTTCCGGCATCACGATCGCACCGCATTTGATCCGCGTGTTCGACGCCAAAACCGGTGAGGCGCTGCCCGGACAGGTGCTGGCCCAATGACCCGAGAGCAAGATCCCACCGTTGGGCAAACGGAGACGCTGGTTGTCGAGGCGCGCGAAGCACAGCGCCACCGCAAGGTCGGCCAATTGGAGCGGGTGGGCGACCACCTGAAGCGGGAATGGCAGCTTTATGTCATGTTGATCCCGACAATCCTGTGGTTGCTGGTCTTTCTCTACAAGCCCATGTACGGGCTTCAGATCGCGTTCAAAGATTATTCGATTTTCCGCGGTGTCGCGGGTAGCCCTTGGATCGGGCTGGAGCATTTCCAGACGCTCTTTGGAAATGATCAGTTCATTCGCGCCCTGAAAAACACCATCATTATCAGCTTCTATGGTCTGATCTTCGGCTTTCCGATGCCGATTATCTTGGCGCTGATGTTCAACGAAATTCTGGTCCAGACGTTCAAGAAAACCGCGCAGACCATCGTCTATCTGCCGCACTTCGTGTCATCCGTGATTATCGCCGGGATCGTGATTACAGCCTTCTCTCCAAGTGCCGGTATCGTGAATACCTTCTTGGGGTGGTTCGGGATGGAGTCCATCTACTTCTTGACCAAGCCGGAATGGTTCCGTCCGATCTTTGTCGGGACGGGCATTTGGCAAGAGGCCGGTTTCCAGTCGATTGTTTATCTTGCGGCCATCGCAGGTGTCTCACCGACACTCTATGAATCCGCAGTGGTGGACGGGGCAAGCCGCTGGCAGATGATGTGGAAGATCACCGTTCCATCGATCTTGCCGACGATCATCATCATGTTGATCATCCGCATCGGCAACATGCTTGAAGTCAGCTTTGAGATGATCATCCTGCTGTATCAGCCAGCAACATACTCGACCGCCGACGTCGTCAACACGTTCATCTATCGTCAGGGTATTCAGGGCGGCCAATACGACCTTGCCGCAGCCGCAGGCCTGTTCAACGCCGTGGTGGCCTTCGTTCTGGTGATGACCGCGAACACGATCTCGAAGCGTTATTCGCGCACGTCGCTTTGGTAAGGGGGGAAAACCATGACCAACATGAATCTCTATTCACGCGGCGACAAGCTATTCGTCATCATCAACATGGTGCTGATCGCGCTGTTCACGCTCTCGACGCTGTACCCGTTTATCTACATCGCATCCTTGTCGATGAGTACCGGGTTCGAGGCGCGGGCCGGGAACGTGATCCTGACCCCGGTTGGCTTCACGCTTGAGGCCTATAAGCAGGTCCTGTCGGAACCGTTGTTCTGGACGTCGTACATGAACACGTTCATCTACACGATCTTCGGGACATTGATGAGCCTCGCGTTCATCATTCCCGGTGCCTATGCCTTGTCCCGGTCGCAGCTTTATGGACGCCGGTTCTGGAACCTGATGGTCGCCTTTACCATGTGGTTCAATGCCGGCCTGATCCCCTTCTTCCTGAACATGCGGGATCTGGGGCTTTTGGACAGCTATTTCGGCATTATCATCGGCTTCGCGGTCAACGGCTTCAACATCATCCTGCTGCGCAACTTCTTCGAGGGCATTCCGCAATCGTTCGAAGAGGCCGCACGGATGGACGGCGCCAATGAGTTTCAGGTGCTGTGGAAAGTCTACATGCCCCTGTCGAAGCCTGCCATCGCGACGGTTGCGCTGTTCTGCATCGTATCACGCTGGAACGGGTTTTTCTGGGCGATGGTTCTGTTGCAGGACGAAGACAAGATCCCGCTTCAGGTCTATCTGCGGAAGGTCATTGCCGATCTATCCGATGATGAAGAGTTCGCGAACACATTGCTGACATCGGCCTATTCGTTCGAGACCGTCAGTGCCGCGATCATCGTTTGCTCCATCATTCCGATCTTGCTCATCTACCCTTTCCTCCAAAAGTACTTCTCGAAGGGTATCCTTCTGGGCGGAGTGAAAGAATGAATATCGAATATCGCAATAGGGAGGACACCATGCGAAAACTGTCACTATCTTTGGCCATCCTCGGCACCACTGCGTTAACGGCTCCGGCATTCGCTGACGACACGCACATGATCGTTGACGAACCGCTGGAACTGACCATCCACATGCATTGGCCCCGCGCGCAGGGCTACGGCGTTGGCGGTGATGTCGGCAAGATCTACCCGGTTGAGGAAGCCGCCCGCGAGATGACCGGCATCTCCCTGATCGATCAGACCTCTGGTCGGAACACCAAAGACAACTACGAGGCGATGAACCTGCTTCTGGCGCAGGGCAATCTGCCGGATATTGTTGGTGGCAACCGCATCCAGCAGCCGGTTAACCAATACGGTCCGGAAGGCGCATTTGTGCCACTGAATGACCTGGTGAAAGAGCACGCCCCGAACATCCAGAAATTCTGGGATGAGCACCCCGGACTGGTCGAGGCGATTTCGGCCTATGACGGCAACTATTACTACATTCCCTACCTGCCGGACGGCAAATACGGTCGGGCATGGTACATCCGTCAAGACTGGCTCGACAAATTGGGGCTGGAACAGCCGGACAATGTCGACGAACTTCACGAAGTGCTGGTGGCGTTCCGTGATCAGGATCCCAACGGCAACGGCCGCAAGGACGAAGTGCCCTATTTCGCCCGTGAATGGGAAGAAGTGCTGCGTCTGATGACGCTGTGGGATGCCCGGACTTCTGGGTCGGACACGTATCACGACTTCTATGTCACCCCAGACGGGAAGATCGCGCATCCCTATGCGCAACCGGCCTATCGCGACGCCATGGCCAATCTTGCCCAGTGGTACAGCGAAGGCCTGATCGACGCGGAGATCTTTACACGCGGCTCCAGCTCGCGGGATTATCTGCTGGGTGAAAACCTTGGTGGCATGACCCATGACTGGTTTGCATCGACCTCGGGCTACAACGCGGCGCTTTCCGAAAAGATCGACGGCTTCAACTTCGTGCCCTACCTGCCTCCGAAATCGGCCAGTGGCGTCCGGATGGAAGAGCACCGTCGCATTCCGATCAAACCGGATGGATGGGCGATCAGCTATACCAACAAGCACCCTGTCGAAACGATCAAGTATTTTGACTTCTTCTTCTCCCCCGAAGGCAGCAACCTTGCCAACTTCGGTGTCGAAGGCAAGACATGGGACATGGTGGACGGCGAGCCGATCTATAAGGAAGAAGTGCTGACCAGCGACTCTCCTGTGAACAGCCAGATGTATCTGGAAGGCGCACAGATCTATCGCGGGTATCCGCAGGACTACCGCTATGAGTGGCAGTGGACCTCGCCCGCAGCGCGTGAAGGCATCGAACTTTATGACACCGAAGACCTGCTGGTCGAGCAGTTCCTGGGTGTGGCCTTCAACAAGCAAGAACAGGAAGTCTACGACAAGTACTGGCCGTCGATCCAAACCTACATGCTGGAGCGTCAGCAAGCTTGGATCTTGGGCTCGGGCGACGTCGAAGCCGATTGGGATGCGTATATCGCGACCCTCAACAAGATGGGCTTCGAAAAAGTGATCGAGGTCATGAACACGGCTTATGAGCGTCAGTACGGTTAATCTGCGCTGTACTTTCTGACTTTGGGTGCGGCCGACACAGGCCGCACCTTCCCTCTTTCCGCCAGCAACAGGACACCGACAGATGCCCGGCACCGCCACCATCAAACTTGACGAACCCAAGACCGGTCGCCTGACGATCCAATACGCGCCCGAAGCGACCACTGAAATTTTCGAGAACCCACCGCGCTTTACATGGCTACCGGTGATCGAGGACGAAGCCCAATACGTGCTGCGCGTCTCGACGGATCCGAAATTCCCCGAAACATCCACACAGGTTTTCCCCGGAATTCCGCTGAATTTCTTTACCCCAGACGTGGCGTTTGCGCCGGGGGACTATTATTGGACCTACGCGGTCTACGATCCAGCCACCGGCAAGCCCGCGACGACTTGGAGCTCGACCCGAACCTTCACCATCACCGCAGAACTGCCGGAAACGCCGCTACCGGCCCGCGACGTTCGGTTTGCCGCGTCGACGCTTGACCATCCGCGGCTCTGGCTGACCGCCGATCGCTTGAAAGACTTCCGCGCGGCGGTCAAGGCCGATCCAAACCATTGCAGCTGGGCCAATTTCTACGAGAAATCCGTCCTGCCTTGGATGGACCGTGAGATCACTCCGGAGCCAGCAGGCTACCCGGGCCACCAGCGCACCGCACCGGTGTGGCGTCAGACCTATATCGACCTGCAAGAGGTGATGTATGCGATCCGCCATCTTGCCATCGGCGGGCAGGTGACACAGGATGCGGCCATGTTGGCCCGCGCCAAGGAATGGCTGTTGTCGGTTGCCGAATGGGACCCCATGGGCACCACGTCGCGCGCTTATACCGACGAATGGGCCTATCGGACCACCAACGCGCTGACATGGGGCTATGACTGGCTTTACGACCAAATGGACGAGGCCGAGCGCGCCAAAGTTCGCGCCGCCTTGTTAGAGCGCACCCGTGATATCGCTGAGCACGCGATCATCAGCGCCAAAATCCATCTGTTCCCCTATGACAGCCATGCGGTACGGTCGGTGTCGCTGACCTTGGTTCCGGCCTTGATTGCGTTGCTCGGCGATGACGAGACCGATGAAGCCCGGGATTGGCTGAATTACTGCATCGAGTTTTTGTCGACGGTCTATTCCCCTTGGGGCGACAGCGATGGCGGTTGGGCTGAAGGCACCAACTATTGGATGATGGGCATGGCCTATCTGATCGAAGCCGCGAACCGTCTGAAATCCTATACCGGGATCGATCTTTATAAGCGGCCGTTCTTCCGCAATACCGGGGACTTCCCGCTGTTCTGCAAAGCACCGGGCACCCGCCGCGCGACCTTTGGCGATGACAGCACCCAAGGCGATCTGCCTTGCGTGAAGACCGGTATCAACCTGCGCCAATATGCAGGCGTGACCGGGAACGGCGCCTATCAGTGGTATTTCGAGGAACTGAACCGTCTCAACCCCGGCACTGAAATGGCGTTCTATAACTGGGGATGGTGGGACACCAATTTCGACGAGTTGACCTATCTCACCGATTACCCGCAAGTTGAGGCCACCGCACCTGAAAGCGGGATGCGCCACTTCAAAGGGATCGGCTGGGTCGGCATTCAGCACGAAATGGCGGACCCGGACAAGCACGTTCAGTTTGTGATGAAGTCGTCGCCGTTCGGGTCTATCAGCCACAGCCACGGCGATCAGAATGCGTTCTGCATGGCCGCCTATGGCGAAGATCTGGCGATTCAGTCGGGCTACTATGTGGCGTTCAATTCGACCATGCACCAGAAATGGCGGCGCCAGACCGTGTCCAAAAACGCGATCCTGATCAACGGCAAGGGTCAGTACGCGGACAAGGACAAGTCCAAGGCGATGGCGTCCACCGGCAAGATCGTTACCGCCGAACAGCGCGAAGATCACATCTATATCAAGGGCGACGCGACGGCGGCTTACCAAAGCCTGTCGCCTGAAGTGACGCTGGCCGAGCGCGAAGTCTATTTCGTCCGCAACAGCTATTTCGTGATCGTTGACAAGGTGGATGCCGCCACACCGGTGACCATCGACTGGCTGCTGCATGCCAACGCACCCTATGACCTTGGCAAAACCTCGTTCCGCTATTCCGGCGAACGGGCAGGGTTTTACGGGCAGGTGGTCTGGTCCGAGGCCGGCAAACCGGAACTCAGCCAAGTGACCGGCTTCCCCGAGGTCGATCCGAAAGAATACGAAGGCCTGCCGGTCAGCACCTGCTTGCACGCCAAATACCCGGCATCGACGCGGCACCGGATTGCAACCTTGCTGGTGCCCTACAAACTGGACGATCCGAAGCGGATTTTCCACTTCATGGACGATCAGGGCTATGACGCCGATCTCTATTTCACCGATGTCGACGAAAACACCTTCAAGGTGGTGATGAAGAAACTGGCAAACACCTGACCTGTCGCGACCAGAGGCACGGGCCCGCATGGGCCGGTGCCTGACCGCAAAATACGTCCCGGAGATTCAAGAATGACTGTAAAGAACTACTTCCCCGCTGCTGAAAATACGCTTGTCGATGTCGGGGGCGGACTGACACGGAAGGTTGCCGCCTATAACGACAACGCGATGTGCGTCGAAGTCCATTTCGAGACGGGCACTGTGGCGGCGCGTCACCACCATCCGCACGAACAGATTACCTATGTCATTTCAGGTAAGTTCGAATTCACCGTTGGCGACGACACCTACATCGTGTCCGCCGGCGACTCGCTTTATAAGCAACCCAACATCGAACACGGCGCTACCTGCCTCGAGGCAGGCACGCTTTTGGATATCTTCACGCCACACCGCGAAGACTTCCTCTGATCCAACACATCTCAAGAACAATTTACGGAGAATACGGCATGACCAAACCCGTCATCGGCTTTATCGGCCTCGGCCTCATGGGCGCCAACATGGTAGAAAACCTTCAGAAGAAGGGCTACGAACTGGTCGTCATGGACCTGAACAAGGACGCCGTGAAGGCTGCCACCGACCGTGGCAACACACGCGAAGCCGCATCGGCCAAAGAACTGGCCGAGGTCAGCGACATCGTGATGCTGTGCCTCACCAAGTCCGAAGTCGTCGAAAAGGTCGTCTATGCCGATGACGGGCTTCTGGCGGGCTTTAAGGACGGCATGACCCTGATCGATTTCGGCACGTCGATCCCGGCCTCGACCCGCAAGATTGGCGCCGACTTGGCCAAGAAAGGCGTCGGCATGCTGGACGCGCCTTTGGGACGCACGCCTGCGCATGCGACGGACGGCCTGCTCAACATCATGGTTGGCGGTGACAAAGAGACCTTCGAAAAGGTCAAGCCCGTGCTTGAAGATCAGGGCGAGAACATCTTCTACCTCGGCGCTCTGGGTGCCGGTCACACGACCAAGTTGATCAACAATTTCATGGGCATGACCACCGTTTGCGCGATGAGCCAAGCCTTTGCCGTGGCCGAGCGCGCCGGCGTTGATCGCCAGCAGTTGTTCGACATCATGTCGACCGGTCCGTCGAATTCGCCCTTCATGGGGTTCTGTAAGAATTACGCCGTGGATGGGGTCAGCAATCTGGGCTTCTCGATCAACAACGCCAACAAGGACTTGGGCTATTTCCTCAAGATGGCCGAGGATCTGGGCACACGGGCCGAGATTGCCGAGGGCACATCGCACAACCTTCAGGCCGCTGTTGAGGCCGGACTGGGTGACGGCAACGTCCCGGAAATTTTTGATTATTTCCTGAAGCTCGAAAAGTAAGTCTGATGCCCGCGCCGCACGTCGAACCGATGACGGGCGCGGGCACCCAGGCCAGCCGCAGTCAGATTTTCGTCTGATTGCATCAAAAACCTAAGTTGGCCCCGGTGATCTTCGGGGCCTATGGTCTTTCTGCGGCCTTTGGCAGATCACCACGCACAGAATGAGCCAGCACATCCACCGATGCGTCATGCGCAGCGGGGAGTTATGGGCGAACGCGCCCCATAGGAAATGCCCGGAAGGCCCCGGCTTGGCGTTGCCGGGGCTTGGCGAAGGGCAGGGATGCCCCTGCCGCTAACAACCGCCTTATCGTGGGTCTGGTTTCAGTAGTTCCAAAGCGTGCCATCTTCCAATCGGACGATCGGATGGCTGCCGGGTTTATAGGAATACCGCGCCACTTCTTTTTCGTCGAAATCCACGCCCAGACCCGGCGCATCGCTGACATAGACCATGCCATTTTCCATGCGGTGCTCAGAGGGGAACAGGGCGTCACATTCGGGCGTGCCCAGAACAAGATATTCCTGAATGCCAAAATTCGGCGCCCATGCGTTCAAGTGGGCTTGCGCCGCCATGCACAGCGGCGAATGGCTGGGTGCGCCGTGGAACCCGGTGCGCACATGATGCAGGCCCGCCAGTTCGACGATGCGTTTGACGTGGGTGATGCCGCCCGCATAGGTGACGGCGACGCGAATGAAATCGATTAGTTCGTTTTCAATCAGCTTGTTACAATCCCAGATCGAATTGAACACCTCACCAATGGCGATGGGAACGGTGGAATGCTGGCGCAGGAATTTCAGGGCGTCCTGATCGTCGGCGGGGGTCGGGTCCTCCAGCCAGTACAGACCGACCGGTTCGACCGCTTTGGCAAACTCGGCGGCTTCGCGCGGCAGCAGGCGATGATGCACGTCGTGCAGAATGTTCAGGTCCGGGCCAAAGCGTGCACGGATCTCGGCCAGTGCGCCGGGCATATACCGCATGTATCGGCCACTATCCCACGTTTCGACCTTGGGCCGAATGCCGCTGAAATCGCTGATGTAATGCTTTCCCTCACCGGGTTTCTCTGGAACGGCGTAGCTTGCACTGGGCATGCCGGGAATGCCACATTGGACCCGAACCGCCTTGTAGCCTTGTTCGACATAATGGGCGATGCTGTCCATCAGGTCTTCCAGATCAGAGCCGGTCGCATGGGCATAGACCATCGCGCCCTCGCGGCTTTTGCCACCAAAGAGCTGATACAGGGGCATATTCGCCAGCTTGCCCTTGATGTCCCACAGCGCCATGTCGATGGCACCATAGGCGGCCATCGCGATTGGACCACGGCGGAAATAGGCGCCGCGATAGAGGTATTGCCAGATGTCTTCGCTGTTGCGTGGGTCCATCCCGATCAGCGCCGGGATCAGATACTCTTGAAGATAGGTGGCCGGCAGGGTTTCACGGTTGTTCAGCGTCGCATCGCCCAAGCCATAAATGCCCTGATCCGTCATGATTTTCAGGGTCACATAGTTTTTGCCGGGCCCGCCGACGAACACTTTTGCATCGGTAATTTTCATGGGAGTGCTTTCTGTTGAAAGAGGGCGGTACGGGCGCTTGGGGTCTGCCTTCGGCCAATGCGGGTCGGATCCGTGCAGACAGGACCATTCCGGTGCCGGTCTTGCGATCCAGTGGCGGAAAACGGGACGGTCCCTGAACGACTCCCTCGGATGGACATTGCTTAGGATACTAGTATCCATAGCGATGCCGCATGGTTTGGCAACCGGGAAGTTCGCCGGGTCCCATCGTACACATCCCGGCCTCGTCAGGGGGTCACAGGCTTGGACCCCATTTGCCAATCATGATGCCTGAATTATCTTCGTCCCGGCGCATGGCAAAGACAGCGGCGTCGGTCATGGAAACTCGGTTTTTGCGCCCCGTCAGCCGATCAAGAAGCGCCGATTGCATCTGGTTGCGCACGCCGTCATAGGCCGGATCGCGGCCCAGATCGCAGAACTCGTCAGGATCGGCCTCCAGATCGAACAATTGTGGCGGGAACCCCCGGAAATAAACGTATTTCCATCGCGCGCTCCGCAGCATGTAGGCCCGGGCATCAGATGGGCCGACGTCCAACGCCTCGCGCACGGCGTAGAAAGCGTAGTCGATTTCCGAAAACACCGAATCGCGCCAATCTGCCGGTGTCTCGCCGCAGATCAGGGGCATCAGGGACCGGCCTTCGAGACGGTGATCCGCCGGCGGCGCGCCAGTGGCATCAAGGAACGTCGGGACAAGATCGATGGCTTCGACCAAGGCGTCGGTGGCGGTGCCGCGGGTTGCGTCGGCTTCAGGGCGGGGATCATAGATGATCAGCGGCACCCGAACCGAGGCTTCGTGGAACAGTTCTTTTTCGCCCATCCAGTGGTCGCCCAAGTAGTCACCATGATCCGAGGTAAAGACGATCATGGTCTCTTGATCCTTGCCGGTCTCTTCCAACATGGCAAACACGCGGCCCAAATGATCGTCGATCTGGGTGATCATGCCCATATAGGCCGGCATCACCACGTCACGGGCGCCGTCCATCGAAAAGGTCTGGCTGACCTCCATGTCCATGAAGGCAGCGTAGACCGGGTTTGGATTCCGGCGCTCGGCCTCGTCGCGGTGGACGGGCAGGAACGTCTCGGGGCCATACATGTCATGATAGGGGGCCGGGGCCATATAGGGCCAATGCGGCTTGATATAACTAAGGTGACAGAGCCAAGGCTGCTCGCCGGTCTCGGCAATAAATTCGAGGGCGCGGTCGGTCATATAGGCGGTCTCGGAATGCTCTTCCTTGACCCGGGCCGGACGGTTTGAATGTTGCAGGTGCCAGCCAGACAACAACGCGCCGTCCGGGCCTTCTGCCGAATTGGCATAATCGTTCCAAGGGTTTTCGCCGCAATAGCCGTGGTCGCGCAGCCAATCGTTATAGCGCAGCTTGCCGCCCTTGTTCCGCAACAGCGGCGTCGGATGCAGGCCGTCATCCCGCTCATAGGATTCGAACCCGGGCTGACTGACGATCATGCCGATCTCGGTCTTAGGGTCGATGCCCAGCCGCGCCATCGCGTCCCGATCCGGCATCATATGGGTCTTTCCGACCACAGCAGTGCGCATGCCCAAGGGCCGCAGATAATCCCCAAGGGTCAGCTCGCCGATGGGCAGCGGCACCCGGTTCCATGTCGCGCCGTGGCTGAACGCAGTACGCCCAGTGTAGCACGACGCCCGCGACGGCCCGCAGACCGGCGATTGCACAAAGGCCCGGTCAAAGCGCAGGCCTTTCGCTGCCAGCTTGTCGATATTGGGCGTCTTCAAGTGCGGATGACCATAGCACCCCAGATAATCCCAGCGCAGTTGGTCTGCCATGATGAACAGGATATTCTTGATCTTGATCTTGGTCATGGGATTACCTCATCAGACCCGGAAGGAAGGTCGCAATGCCGGGCAGCATCAGAACCATTAACAGCGCCAGAACCAGCGCGCCAATATAAGGCAAAACGCCATTGAAAATCGCGCCAAGCCGCACATCCGGCAGCACCGATTTGACCACAAAGACATTCATCCCGATGGGCGGCGTGATCAGGCCAATCTCGGACACCAGAACCACAAGGATCCCGAACCAGATCATATCGACGCCGCTGATCGACAGTGCAGGCAGGAACACCGGCACCAACAAGACCAGAATGCCAATCGATTCAAAGACCATGCCCATAACGATCGCGATCAGGCAGACAAACAGCACCAGATGGAACGGCGACATCTGCCACGCATCGACAAGGTCCAACAGATCATAGGGCAGGCCCGACAGGTTGATGAATTGTGAAAACACGATGGCGCCAAGCAGCACGATAAAGATCGTCGCGGTGGTGGTTGTGGCATCGACAAGGCAGGCGCGCCATTCGGCCAGACTGCGCATATGGCCGCGTAGGAAGGCAATCACCGCCGCGCCGAATGACCCGATCCCGGCGGCCTCGGTCGCCGTGAAGGCTCCGGTGTAAATCCCGCCCAGAACCACCAGAAACAGGATCAAAACCGGCATGGTGCCGCGCACCGCTTGCTTGTGCCGTGCGGCATCCAGCGGCGGGGCTGGCGGAGCGGAGGCCGGGTTGCGGCGCACGGTGATCCCGACCGCGATCATGAACAAGGTGACCAGCAACAGTCCCGGCAAAATCCCGGCGATGAACAGCAGACCGATATCCTGCTCGGCGATCAACCCATAGATCACCAGTGGCACAGAGGGCGGGATCATGATCCCCAACGTGCCGCCAGCGGCAATAGTCCCCGCCGCAAGCTGATCGGAATATTTATAGTGGCGCATGGGCGGCATTGCGACCTTGGCCATAGTGGCCGCGGTGGCCAGCGTTGATCCGCAGACCGACGAAAACCCGCCCGCCGCCAGCACCGTGGCCAGCGCGAGCCCGCCGCGAAACCGCCCAAGTGCGCCATAAGCCGCATCATAAAGATCGCTGCTGATCCGGGCATGGACAATGAACACGCCCATCAGAATGAATAGCGGGATCACGCTGAGATTGTAGTTCATGCTGTCGTGAAAGACCTGCTGACCGACCATGGCCAGCGATGGCCCAATGCCGCGGATATAGGCAAAACCAAGAAAGCCAACGATAAGGGTCGCAAATCCGACACGAAACCCCAAGAAACACAGGGTGAGCAGCAGGGCGAAGCCCACCAGCGCGATAGCCATTAAAGGGTCTCCGGGGTTGGGTCTGAGGAGGGTGGTTTGCCGACAATCAGGCCCAGAACCTGACACAGGACACTAAGCGCAGCTAAGGCGGCGACACTGCCTGAAATCCATGGCAGCGGCCATTCTAGAACGATGGTTGTCGATCCGCGGTGGGCCGCTTCACTGGCCTGGTTGAACAGGACATAGACGATCAGGCACATGGTCAGGATCGAAAAGCCCTGTACGAGGATGTCATACAGGCGGGGCGCAAGCTGGCGCACCCTGCCATCGACCAGTTCAACCACCACGTGCTTATCTTGGGCATTGGCAAGTCCAAGGCCAAGAAAAATCACCAGCGCCAGCATGGTGCTGATCATTTCAGTTGCGCCAAAGATCGGCGCGCCGAACACATATCTGCCGACCACATCGACAAAGGTGAGAAGCATCATGCCGGCAAGCACCAGACTCGCAAGGACTTCGAGTGTTTGAACGATGCGGGTCAGGATAATTGCCGCCATGATCTTACTCCATCTAACTGGGGAAACGGACGATCACTCGGCCAGTTGCGCTTGGTAGAAACCCAACGCGGCTTGCGCATCGATGCCGGTCGCGGTTGCATCCGCAATCCAGCCTTCGGTGACGAAAGCAGACGCATCGACCAGAGCGGCCTCAAATGCCGGGTCCGCCTGAACCACGGTCAATCCAGCCTCTGGATAGGCCGCCTCGGCCACGGCGGCGGCGGCGTTCCAGCGCGCCCCGAAAGATGCGCCCAACACGTCGCCGGAGATGCTCATGATCGCTTCTTGATCTTCGGGGGAAATGCTGGCCCAGGTATTGGCGTTCATCACCACTGAGAAGGACGTGGTGTAAACCGCAGCCTCAAATGCGGTGTTGGATTTGGTGTAGGGCATCAACTGGAACGCCTGAAGCGCCTGCGGGTCCAGCCCGATATGGCCGTCGACCACCCCGCGCGAGATGATCTCGCTTGCCGCAACCGCCGGGGTCGAGACGACACCGGACCCCAGTTGCTTGAGGATCTCGGCCAATGGCCCCGGCAGCGCCCACATCTTGCGCGCCGTCAGATCCGCAATCGACGTAATCGGCGCCGAGGTCTGGCTGTACAACTCGCCCGGTGAAATCACGAACTGCGACAGCAACTGCACGCTGTCAAACTCGTCCGGGAAATAGGCGCGGTTGGTTGCCCACAGCGCCCGGGACATCTGCTCGGCGTCATGTGTGCCGATGAACGGCTGCATCGCCACCAGTGGGCCTTGTACGCGATTGGCGATCAAGCCGTTAAACTGCACGGCCACATCGACGATGCCATTTTCCACCGAGGACAGTTGATCCGGTGGCGGCGCAACCGAATTGGGCGGGATGTTGCCCTTCACCCGGCCATCGGTCACCCGCTCAACCTCATCCAGCCAACCGGGCAGGATTTCGCTACAGGCAAAATGGCTCGACGGCCAAAAGCAATTGACCAACAGGCGGGTATTGGCCGAAGCGGTGTTTGCGCCGACCAGAAGCGCAGCGATCGCAACAGTTGTTCTCAGTGTCATTGGTGTTCTCCTCCCAGAGATGTGGAACGTTGATGCTTAGAACGCCACGCGATCGCCGCCCTTCAGCGCAAGGATGTCGCGGGCTTCGTCTGGGGTTGCGACCTCGCAGCCAAGGTCTTCGACAATCCGGCGGATCTTGGTGACCTGCGCTGCGTTGCTTTCAGCCAGTTTGCCCCGCGACAGAAACAGGCTGTCTTCCAGCCCGACCCGCACATTGCCGCCCATCTGGCTGGCGGTGGTGGCAAGCGGCATTTGCGCGCCGCCTGCACCCAGCACCGACCAGCGATAATCGGTGCCGAACAGCCGGTCGGCGGTGCGCTTCATGAAGACCAAATTGTCGACCTCAGGGCCAATGCCACCAAGAATGCCAAAGATGAACTGGATAAAGACCGGGGCTTTGAACAGCCCGATATCCATGCAGAATTTCAGGTTATAGAGATGGCCGACATCATAGCATTCATGTTCGAACTTGATGTCATGCGGGGCCAGCGTATCGGCGGCTTCCTTGATGTCGCGGAACGTATTGCGGAAGATGTTGCCGTCCGAATTCTTGACGTAATCCTTTTCCCAGTCAAACTTCCAATCGTCGTCGCTGTAGCGGTTGGCAAGCGGATGGAACGAAAAATTCATTGACCCCATGTTCAGCGAACACATTTCAGGGCTGAAGGTTTTTGCCGGGGTGATCCGATCCTGAATCGACAGACTAAGCGAACCCCCGGTCGAGATGTTGATCACCGCATCGGTCGCCTGTTTGACCCGTGGCAAGAAGGGCGAGAAATCCGCGATATCGACCGAAGGCGCGCCGGTCTCAGGATTGCGTGCGTGCAGGTGCAAGATCGACGCGCCAGCCTCGGCAGCCTCAATCGCCTGTTTGGCGATGTCATCATAGGTATAGGGCAGGGAGTCTGACATCGTTGGGGTATGAATGGCCCCGGTGATTGCGCAGGTGATGATTGTTTTCTGGCGTGCCATGGTCAGGCTCCTTTTTGGTCGTCGCGGGTGCTGTCGGGGCGCACAACGCGATACCCGAGCGGAAAGAGTTGAAGGTTGAACCGGTCTTTGATCAGGCCCCAGATGCCCTTGGGCGCCTTCAGCATGATCACGATGGCGACCAGCCCCAGAACCATCAGATAGATCGTCCCGAGATCGGCCAGCGTCTCGCGCAGGGCAAAGAACACCAAGGTGCCGATGATCGGACCCTCAATGGTGCCAATGCCGCCGATGACGACGATAAAGATCACGAACGCGGTCCAGTCATTGACGCTGAATGCGGCGTCGGGCGAGATCCGAAGCTTTTGCAGAAAGATCAACGCGCCGACCATGGCGGTCATCGCAGAGGTCACGATATAGACCAGAAACTTGGTGCGGAAGATGTCGATACCAAGGCTGCGCGCCGCCAGTTCGTTGTCACGGATCGCGGTCAGGGCAAGCCCGTTGCGCGACCGCAGAAACAGGTAGACCGCGGCGACCACCAGAACGGCCATGCCCAGTGCCAGCCAATAGCTTAGCGCCTCACGCGCGTCGCGGCCATCGGCCATGGCGCGAACGATGTTTGCGGGCAACGACGTCCCGGATCCGCCGCCAAGCGCGGACACTTGGGCAAAGCTCAGGCGGAAAACCTCGGCCATCACCCATGTGCCGATGGCGAAATAGGCCCCGCGCAACCGAAAGATCAGTGCCGCCACCGGAACCGAGATCGCCGCCCCCAACAGGCCCGCAATCGCAATTGCTACCACCGGGTTTAACCCGCCAAAGATCGTCAACGCGAACAACATGTAGCCGCCGAACCCGACATAGGCCTGCTGGCCTACGGACACCAATCCGGCATATCCGGCCATCAGGTTCCACAAGCTTGCCAGCGCGAGATACAAGAATACCTCACCCATCAAGCGCATATCGGCGCGGCCTGCCCACCACGGGGCGGCGATCAGGATCAGCAGGATGATCAGGCCAAGCAGCCCCGCCAACCGGGAGGCGTTGGATCCGCGCGTGACGCGATAGCCTTGCACGCTCATGCCGACACCCGTGGGAACAGACCATTGGGACGCACCGCAAGGATCAGAAGAAAGACGATGTGGCCCGCCAATATTTGCCAGCCGGGATCGATCTTGGCCCCGACGGTCTGCGCGACCCCCAAGATGACGCCACCCGCCAACGTGCCCCACAGATTGCCAAGGCCGCCGATGATCACCGCTTCAAACCCGAAGATTAGCCGCCCGCCGCCGATGGACGGATCAAAGCTGGTGCGGATACCCAGAAAAATCCCGCCAATCGCGGTGACTGCCAGCGCCAGTGCCATGGCCAGACCAAAGATGTGCCGTTTGTTCAGCCCCATCAGTTGGGCGATGTCCTGATTGTCAGAAACCGCCCGGAACGACCGACCAAGCGCGGTGTGGTAGAACATCCACTGCAATCCGGCGATCACCCCGACAGCGACAACGAATGTCAAGATCGGCAGCAGGCCCAGCGACAAGCTTCCGACCGACACGCTGGCCGTTTCCAAGGCGCCGCCGTTCATCTTTTGCGGATCGGCGGAATAGCCTTCCAAAAGCACGTTTTGGATGATGACCGACAGACCGAACGTAACCAGAAGCGGCGGCAAAAGATCATCGCCCAGCGTGTGGTTCAGGATGCCCCGTTGCAGGACATAGCCAATGGCGGCCATCATTGGGATCACCAGCACAAGCGCCAGAAGCGGATGCACGCCAAGCGCGACCGAGGTGGTCAGCCCAAGATAGGCCGCCATAACGATCAGATCGCCATGAGCAATATTGACCAGTCGCATGACCCCAAAGATCAGCGACAACCCGGCGGCAAACAACGCATAGAGCCCGCCCAGCAATGCCCCTTGAATGACAGCGTTTACCCAGTCCATGTCATGCGATCCCGAAATAGGCGCGACTGATGTCGTCGCGCGATACAGTTGCAGAGTCACCTTCCAGCGAGACTCGGCCTTCTTGCAGGCAATAGACGCGGCTCGATACCGACAACGCCTTGCTGATGTCTTGCTCGACGATGACCGCGCTCATACCGCCGCCAACGATGCCGGGCAGGGCGGCGTAAATGTCCCGGATGATAATCGGCGCAAGGCCAAGGCTGATCTCGTCGAACAGGATCAGGTCCGGATTGGCCATCAGCGCCCGACCGATAGCCACCATCTGTTGCTGCCCGCCGGACAACGAGGTTGAGGCCTGATGCCGCCGGTCTTGCAAGATCGGAAACAACTCATAGACTTTGGACAAGGACCACGGGCCAGCCCGTTTGACGCGCCCACCGATCAGCAGGTTTTCCTCGACCGACAGTGACGGGAAAAGCTGCCGGCCTTCGGGGACAAGGGCGATGCCAAGACTGGCCACCTGATCGGCCCGCAACGCACCAATGGGCGTGCCGCGATACCGGATTTGCGCTGCCCCGTTGGACATCAGGCCTGAGATCGAGCGCAGCAATGTGGTCTTGCCCGCGCCGTTCGATCCGATGATCGCCAGCACCTCGCCGGGGGCAAGTGTCAGGTTCAGCCCATAGAGCGCCTGAAAATCGCCGTAATGGGCATCCAGCCCACGGATGTCGAGAATGGGCTCAGGCATCAATTTCAATCCCCAGATAGATTTCCTGCACGTCGCGGCTGGCCATGACAGTTTTGGGATCGCCCTCGGCGATCTTCTTGCCGAAATCGATAACGATCAGCCGATCGACAACCGCCAGCAAGGCATGCACCACATGCTCGATCCAGATGATCGACACGCCGGATGCGTGAATGTCTTTGATGGTGCGGACCAGCGATGTGCATTCCGCCTCGGTCAGTCCGCCGGCGATTTCATCCAGCAACAGCAGCTTGGGCTTGGCACAAAGCGCCCGGGTCATTTCCAGCCGCTTGCGATCAAGCAGCGTCAGTTTGCCGGCCAGCGTATTGGCTTTGGCCAACAGCTCGGTCTGGTCCAGCACCTCAAGGCAAAGGCGCTCTGCCGCCGCGCCGGAGAGGCCCGCCGCCTGCGTTGCGGCCACCATCGCGTTCTCGAATACCGTCAGGCCAGAGAACGGTTGCGGCACCTGAAAGCTGCGCGCGATCCCGGCGCGGCTGCGGGTAGCGGCCGATTGGCCGGTGACATCGCGGCCATCGAACTGCACCCGGCCACTGTCGGGCATCAACGTGCCGGTAATCAGGTTGAACATGGAGGTCTTGCCCGCACCGTTCGGTCCGATCACGCCCAGCGCTTCGCCTTGCGCCAAGGTAAAACTTTGATTGTCCGCAACGGTGACCGCGCCGAAGGACTTGGCCACGTTGTCCAATTTCAAAATCGTCGACATTTCGGTCCTCGGAGGTTGTGACGCGGGCACCGGAACGGCCGGTGCCCGCCGACGATCAGTTGAGCAGGACCAATTCACCGGTCAGCGGGATCTCAGGGGCCAAGGCGTTCGCCACGATCTTCAGATCGAAACCGTCGCCGTCATTTTGCCATTGTCCAGCCACCAGCGGGGTCTTTGTGACGTTGTTGATCGGACCGGTTGCCCAATCCACGTTCCCGACAATGGTGTTGAGGTTGGTCGTGGCAATCGCCTCGACGATGGCTTCGGGGTCTTCCAGATCAGAGGCGCGTTGGATCACGTCGGCCACCACTTCAAACAGCGCGTGTTTGAACCCGATGGGTTGGGTCCAAGGCCGCCCCGTCGCGAGCGTATATCCCTCCGCCAATTCCCGGGCACTGGCCCCGGTCAGCGACGACGCGAACGGATGGTTCGGCGACCACCAGACTTCAGACGACAGGCCATTGCCCCGGGCCCCAAGGCTGTCGATGACCGATGGGAACAACAGCGCCTTGCCGATGGTGACAATCTTGGGGTTGAAGCCTTGCTGGGCTGCCTGGCTCCAGAAGGTGGCAAAGTCCGGCGGGATCATGTTGCCGGTGACAATCTCACATCCAGCCGCCTTGAATGCCGCGATCTGGTTGCTGAAATCATCCGACAATGGCTGATACCGGCCCGGATCGATCAGCGTATAGCCCGCCGCTGCCAGCGGTGTCGGCAAGCCAAGCTCGGCGTCGCCCCATGCGTTGCCGTCGGCGTCGTTCGGGAACAGGCCGCCGACCGTCTTAGGCACGCCCGATCCGTCCCACATATCAAGGAACGCGCCGATGACATCCTCAAGACCCCAGAAGAAGTGATAGGTAGACCGGAATCCTTCGCCCGGAATGCCGTTGCGGCCAAAGAAATAAGGCTGCCACGGGCAATCCGTGGTGAGGCAGGGTACGTCGTTAATCTCGGCCTGATCCGCGACCGGGTTCACCGTATCGGGGGTTGAGGCGGCAACGATGATATCAACCTCATCACCAAGGATCAGGTCCGCGGCCACCTCGGCGGCGCGGTTCGGGTTCGACTGGCTGTCCTTCGAGATGATCTCGACCGTCCAGGTCTTGCCGTTATTGTCCAGTCCGGCGGCAAAGGCCTCTTGAATGGCGCTGAGGACGTAATCGTCCGCCTCGGCGAAGCCCGCCAGCGGGCCTGTGCGCGGACTGACATGGCCGATGCGCAGGGTCGGGGTAGCGGCATAGGCGCGTGTGCTGCGCAGGATCGCCGGGGCGGCGATCAGGGCGGTTGCCCCGGTTAAAAAGCTGCGGCGCGATGGATATGTTATCTTCATCTCTCTCTCCTCCCAGAAAGTGGCACCTTGTGGCGGTGCCTGCGTTAGTCGTGCAGAATCCCTTCAAGCCGGGTCAAGTGTCGCGCGACCCGGGCACGAACCTCATCGGCCTCTTCCGGGGTCCATGTGCGGAACCCTTCCCCTGATTTCATGCCCAGCCGTCCCTCCGTGACAAGCTGTTGCAAATAGGGCGAGGGGCCTTGTCGGCTTTCAAGGTCGAACAGGACGTTCTCATGAATATCCAGCGTCAGGTCCGTGCCGACGAGATCGGCGTTCTCTAGCGGGCCAAGCACTGCCAGTCTGCGGCCAAAACTGGATTTGATGACCGTATCGACAGCGGCGGCATCACAGATTCCGTTTTCGACCAGACTGATCGCCTCGCGCCAAAGCGCGTGTTGCAGGCGGTTGCCAATGAACCCCGGCACATCCTTTTCGACCATCACCGGCGTCTTGCCGGCGTCAGCCAGCAGTGCCAGCATCCGATCGGCCACAGCGGCGTCGGTCCACTCGGTCTTGATCACCTCGACGAGGGGGATCATGTGCGGCGGGTTCCACCAATGGGTGCCAAGGGCGCGGTGGCGACCGGAAAGCCCGTCCATGATCTTGGTGATCTGGATGACCGAGGTGTTGGACGCAAGGATCGCTTCGGCTGGCGCAGACGCCTCGATCTCAGCAAAGATCGCCTGCTTCAGCGCCAGTTTTTCAGGCGCGGCTTCAAACACGACATCCGCTTTACCCACTGCCGCCTCGACCGTGGCGCTAAGGGTAACGTTTGCCAGCGCTGCGCCGGTCTCAGCATCTGACGCCCCCAACGCTTTCAGGCTGGCCGAGATGCGGGCAGGGGCGCTGTGTAGGGTGTCGTCATGCGGGTCGGTAAGAGTGACACTGTGCCCGGCCCGTGCCAGCGTCAGGGCAATGCCGTGCCCCATTAGCCCGGCGCCGATCACGGCGATCTGAAGGTGCGTGTCCATGGATCAACCCGCCGTATAGCCGCCATCGGCGTATAGAATGTGCCCGGTGTAGAAATCGCTGGCCTTCGAGACGAGAAACAGCAGCGGCCCGGCAAGGTCTTCGGGTTCGCCCAGACGGCCCTTGGGCACGCGTGCCAGAAATCCGGCGCGCACTGCCGCAGCCTTTTCGGTGTCTTCAAACATCCAAGCGGTCAGGGGCGAGCGGAATACCGTCGGCGCAATGGCGTTCACCGTAATGCCGGTCGCACCAAGTTCACAGCCAAGCGCCTTGACCATGCCATCTGTCGCCGCCTTTGAGGCGCAATAGGCAGTATAGCCTGCCGGATGACCCAGAAGCCCGCGTGCCGAAGACACCAGAACGATCTTGCCGCCATGGCCCTGCGCTTTCATCTGACCGGCGGCGGCCCGGGCCAAAAGCCAGCTTTGGGTGACGTTGGCATCCATGACCGAGGTGAAGGTCTCTGGCGTCATGTCGTTGATCAGCGCCACTTTGTTCATGCCCGACGCCACAACCAGAATGTCGAGCTTGCCATAGGCCGCGATCGCCTGTGCCACCAGATCGGCGCAGATGTCTTCGTCGGTGGGGCGGGTGTTGATCGCCGTGACCTCGGCCCCCATGCCGCGGCATACTTCCGCGATATCCGTGAGGGCGGCTTGGTTGCCTGCGACCAGAACCAGCTTACAGCCAGCGCCTGCCAGAATTCGGGCCGCGACCATGCCGAAGGCCCCAGAGGCGCCAGTGATCAGCGCCACCTGATCTTTCACCTCGAACATGGAAAGGGGGTTTGCCATTGCAGTCATGTCTTTGGCCTCCGTTCAGGTTGTCGAGGGGTAGGGGATAACGACGAGCATCTTGCAGACATCGTTGCTGCGGTTCTCGATCTTGCGCACTTCTATCGGGGGGATGGTGCAGCTGTCGTACTTGCGCAGAACGGTTTCGACGCCGTCGACGATCACGGTCATTTCGCCCTCAAGAACGATATAGACCTTCTCGAACGGGGTTGAATCCGGCCCTGCGCCGCCACCGGGCAGAAACTGACTGAAGCCGATCCACTGGTTCTTTGGACCGTTGTCCTCAAAACCCTGTAACCGCAGACCGTGACAGCCGAAATGGTTCACAGCGTTGTATGGCTGTGCGTCCTGAAATCGCTTCAGGTGCATGGTATCTCCTCCCTTGATCACCCCGGTTGGAAGACCGGCCACCCCTCCTCGGGCGGCCGGTCAACGGGTCTTTAGAACTCGGCGCCGTCGTCGATGCGGAAGTTCTGGCTTTTGTCGATCATCGCCACGAGCCGGATGATGCAGCCATCGCCACGGTCCCAGTTCCATGGGAAGAACGCGAAGGTGCAACGTTTTCCGGTAACCGCATCCAGATCGCCGCCGACGTTTTCGATGCCGAGAATGCCATTCTTGAACAGGATCTGGTGCACCGGTTCCCATTTCGGGAAGGCGTCTTTCCAATCCACGCCGCCGGACCATTCCTTGTACTCTTCTTCCAGATGCGGCAGCAGCGGACCGTTGCGCTGTGGGCCGATCGCGGTGGCCAGCGGGTGGTCATTGGCCTGCGTATCGTGGCCGACAACCTTGATGCCTTTTTCGACCATCCATTCGCCGGCCGTTTCCACGAAGCCGGGGCAATAGGCGAAATAATCACCGTCCTCGTAGTCGTGATGCCAGCCGGTATTGATGATCAGGACATCGTTTTTGCGGATGACATGGCCACATGCCTTTTCCAGATCCTCGCCGGTGATCGGCTCCCATTTCTTTTTGGGCAAGCTGACCACGATGCCGGTGCCAAAGAAATGTGGCAGCGGCACTTCATCGATAAACGGCGTGCCCTGAACCACATGTGCAGGGGCGTCGATATGGGTGGTGGCATGCATGGTTGTGGTGATGCGTTGGCTCAGCACACCGGATTTGGCCATGTAATGGATCCGCTCGATTTTCGTGTCCTGAAAATACGGCCAGTTCGGGTTCTGAAAGCCGAAGCGGTGGCTTAGATTATAGAACTCGAGCCCCATGTCATTGTCGGTGTTTCCCTGAAACTCGATCCCGCGCACTTTGACCATTGGATACATCCCCTTGTTCGCCCGAAAGGCGTCTTTGCGTCCTGAAATTGCAGAGAAGCTCCTCCCCTCTAGCCCGTATAGTGATACATACCCACCGCATCGCGGTCAATAAAGACTTCACTTATGGTTGCTTTGCACCGCATTGCGGTACATAAGGTAAGAAATCTCAAACAAAGACGTGTTCCTGCAAACAGAGGCCCAGACGTGAATGGTTGACATGGTAGAGAAAACAGATCGGTCCGGCATTCAGGTCATCGCCCGCGCTGCGGCCATCCTGCGGGTTCTGAAAGATCACCGCTCAGGGCTGAGCCTTGGCCAGATCGCTGCGGCCGTCAGTCTGCCCCGATCCACCGTGCAAAGAATCACCGGCGCATTGGCGACCGAAGGGCTGATCATCAGTGATCCTTCGGGGGGCGGCTTGCGGCTGGGGCCGGAACTGGGTTCCTTGGCCGAGGCCGCCAATTACAGCATTGTCGAACGGTGCCGCCTTCTGTTGACCGAAATCACGAATCAAACCGGCGAGACCACTGACCTTGCGGTGGTGCGCGGCGAGGGGATGGTGTTCCTCGATCAGGTGCCCGGCCTGCATCGGTTGCGCACGGTCTCGTCCGTCGGGGACGTGTTCCCGCTGACGTCGACCGCCAATGGCCGCGCCTGCCTTGCGATGATGCCTGAAAGTGACGCCTTGCAGCTTGCGACCCAAGAATGGCGCCGCAGTGGGCAGCATGGGGATTTGGCTGATCTGCGGGCACTTCTGGCCATCATCCGCCAAACCGGGCTAGCCTATGATACCGACGAACACAGTCAGGGGATCTCTGCGATTGGCTTCGCGTTTCAAGATTGGAGCGGCAGTTACTACGCGATCTCGGTTCCGGTGCCGTCCACACGATTTCCCGAGGTACGTGAGGATGTTAAAGGCGCGCTCCTGCGGGCCAGAAAAAACGTGGCCGACGTCTTTGGAACAGCGGTTCAATAACAGGTCAGCCGCATGGCAGCGTCGGTGAGCAGCCTGTCAGCGCCCCTATATCACGCGCTGCCCGTCGCAGATGCGATGGTGGTCAGGGTGTCGGCGGAATACTTTCTGGGACTGGTCGTCATGCGATACACAGGGTGTATGGCGGAGGGACAGAATGCGGAGAATGGGGCTCAGTCGCCCCCGTAAACCCCCACAGGTTGCCTCGCAAAGCTCTGTATTCATATAGTTTTTATTCCTGATGCCGTCATGCGGCCCCAGCTTGCTCTGTGGCAGGCCAATGCCGTTTTGCACCCTGTTCTGGCGCTCGGGCGCAGGAGAAACAAGTATGTTGACGGTGAAGCAGATCGAAGCTGCGCAGTATGGAAAATCGCCCATGCGTCTGTCGGATGGCAATGGGTTGTATGTGCGCCTCAACAAAGGCGGCAGCAAGATCTTTCAGTTGCGCATGACCTGCGCGGGGCGCAGCTGAATGGATCAGCCTTGGCGGTTACCCGGAGATGTCTTTGCGCGATGCGCGGGTGCGGGCGGCGTTGAAGCGGGCCGCAATTCTCGACCCTGATACGCCACGCTTGATAGGGGCGGCACTGACGCCCGATCTGCCTGAACCGGGTCCGCAGGTGCCGCTGTTTCGCGATTTCGCCAAGGTCTGGTTTGACCGTACGAAGCAGGGGCTGTCCAACGGCAAGCCCATCCAGCAGAACTGGACCACGCTCACGACCTACGTGTTCCAATAACTGAGAAGGATGCCGCTCGACGAGATCAAGCAACGCCATGTGATCGCTGTCTTTGACCCGATCTGGCGGCTCAAGCATGAGACCGCCAAGCGGACGCTGGGCCGGTGCGAGAGGTCTTTGAACTGGCCCGACTGCTGGAGCATGTTGGGGCCAACCCGGCCGACTTCAATCAGCAGATCGCCTTTGGCCGCGTGATCAAAGAGACCCGCCACCAGCCCGCGCTGGACTGGCCCCGCGCGCCTGAGCTCTGGGCATGGCTGCTGCGGCACGATGTCGAGGAAGACGTGCGCCACGTGATGATGGCGATGGTTCTGAGCGGCAAGCGCACCAAGGAGATGCGGCTGCTCGAATGGGGGTGATCTCGATGTCGCCTCGCGGATCTGGACCAGCCAGGGCGAACACATGAAACGACGGCGTGCGCATCGCGTCCCGATCAGCGATCAGCTGGCCGTGATCTTCGAGAACATGCGCCTTCTGACGGGGGATGAGAAATGCGTCTTTGCCCGTCCCCGCAACAAGTCCGGGGTGCTGGACGAGAACCGCGCTTTGCGGGAGTTCAAGCTGTTCGATCCCGCGATCACCGGGCATGGGATGCGGACAACGTTCCGGACGTGGATGCGCAAAACCGGCAGCTATCCCCATGACGTTATGGAAACCGCGTTGTCGCACGAGAAGGATCAGCTGGTGCAGGCCGACATGCGCGACGACCTGCTCGAAGAGCGGCGCCCGGTGATGCAGGACTGGGCCGACTACTTGACGGGTGGCCAGATGCCGCCGCGCTTGCGCGACCAGCTGTAGCCGACCCTGCGGGCGGCCTGGACCCAGCCGCAGGGCATAGGACCGGGCCGTCTGCAGGTCAGTCATTTCCGGAGAAGTAGTCCACGAGCTCCAGGCCACGGATGTAGCCCTCGACCTCGTGCTGGAGCCAGCGGATGCTGCGCGTGCCGAGGCGGCGCGGCTGCGGAAACCGCTCGTCGTTGACCATCAGCCGTTCCAGCGTGGACTCGCTGATGCCAAGCATATCGATGACCGCCCAGCGGTCGATCAGGCGGAATTTCTGTTCAGTGTCAAAGGGCATATCGAAACCTCCTATGGTCATGCCGTAGGAGTCATATGTTGAACACCCGGTGTTTCACCAATCAGAACAGGAGGTTATCCCCAAAGTTTGGGAGAACCGGGAATGGTTCCGGATAGCGAGTCTGGGGGTTTCGAAAGGGGGGCGCAGCGATCCCCCTTCGCCGGAAAGGCGTAACAGTGACCCGGAGGGCAGTGTTACGCCTAGTAGGTTAAACGATACCGCCAAACCTTCGGTCATTCCGGGAAAACTCGGCCCCAATTTCGTTTTGGATTTTCACCGATCCCGCCGAGTCTTTCCGCATGAAACATGTGATATTCGAAACACCGGCAAAATCCGCAAAAGCCAACCCCTTGGCTGTTTCTGTCCGCATCAAGGCGCGCACCATGAGCCAAGCTCGGGGGCAGCACAGGCATGATTTCAGGATCGGACCACAGCCACAATACGTTGACGACAGGCGCAGCGACCTGAACCGGTGCTTGCTGGAGTTGCGCCCGCTGACCGAAATCTGGGATGACAACGCCGCCCTGAGACAAGAGCGAGGGGTGACACGGGCGATGAAATCCAACGCCGTTGTGACATCCGGGATCATCACTTTCGGGCATCAGGCGGCGGAGTTGTTCGGAGAGCTCACGCCCGACCAGCAAGATGCAGCGTTCCGGGAACTGGCGCAGGCCATTGCGGTCCGACTAAATACCTGCCTTGAATCTCTGGTCGTTCACCTCGACGAGACCACGCTCCACACGCATTTCATGATCCGGTCCTATACTGACGACGGCCACCCGGTCAGCAATATCACCGGCAAGCGCACGAAGAGCGAACTTCAGGACATCGCGGCGGAGGTCATGCAGCGCTACCATCCCGGCATCCAGCGGGATCACCGCAAGACGGATCGTCTGGCGGCCGGGGCGGATTTTGCTGACACGTTGCATCGCAGTGTGAAGCAGTTGCACCGGGACCTGCCCGAAGAAATCGCGGAAAAGGAGGCCCGTCTCGAGGCACTTCGGCGCGAGGCCTCAGAACTGGAAGAGTCTGCCGCGAACACACGGCGTCACATGGAGAAACTGACCAGAAAAAGCGCGCTCAACGAAAAGGAGGAGAAGAGGCTGCAGGTCTATGCGGCCCGCTCGTCCAAAAAGGAGGAGGAGATGGCAGAGGTCGCGGCCCGGACGGCGCAGAGCCAGCAGGACCTCGCTGCAGCGCAGGAAGCGCTGGCAGGCAGACAGCACAAGCTGGCGCAAGACGAGATCGCGTCGCTCAAGAACGGAAGAACGTGGATGCAGATCGGGCGGACGCCGCGACAAAGCGGGCTGAGGCCAAGGTGACAAAACAACGGGCGCTTCAGGCAATCGATCAGGCAAGGACGTTGCAGGAAGAATGCGTGGCCGGGATCAAGGCCGTGGAAAGCGTCGTGGGGGAGATCGCGACTGGCACCATGCGTGTTGACCCGAACACCGGCAAGGTCCGCCTGGATAAACTCCCAGTTGTTTGGGCCGCCCCAAAGCCGCTGCGGGACCGCTTGATGGAAGGCGCAGTGCGGCTGGTGCGAAGGATCCACGAAACCGAAACCCGCAGCAGCGCTCTGGACCGGATGATGGAGCGGGTGCAGGCTTGGCTGAGGCGCGACGACCTGACCGAAACCGCGAGAGAGGAAGGGGAAGAACTGCACCGGGATGGCCCCGGCGGATTGGGGTGATCCGACACACCAAGGATCGGGCGGGGAGCGGGCCCGCGGGGGCGGCGTGGGGCGGCAACTGCAGCAAGACTCGCATAGCGGGCCTCATCGGGCTCACAGCTATTCAAGTCTCGCCCTCTCGACTCTGGCGAGAGGGGCAACCTTCGCGTTACCGGACACGAGGATCGGCTGTACCCTGATATCGATCTCTCCAAAGTCGGCACCGTAGGAAATACTGGACGGTGTGATCGGCCCTGTCCGGAAATTGGCATGCCGATTGGATGCCGCGTTGCAGCTTCACGAGACCGGCCATTCAATCACGGCGCAGCATTTTCGAAGGACGAGTGACGGCAGAGCCGGACTTTGTGGTCATTCGCTGCGGCAGCGCCAATGTCGGCTTTGAAATGAGTCAACGGTTTGCAGCAATCAGACACCCCAAGTTCGACAGCAAAACGAGTAAGTAATTGATATCGTTATAGCCGAATGGGCCAAAATGTAACTACACGAGCATGATCAGGCGGGTTTTGGCAGATTCAGGGTGTCGAATAGCTCCAGTTGTTGAGGGCTTGGGGTGGTGATGCCTTCGAGCTTGCGGTCCGCGATCTTGGCGTCATGGCGATGAATGCGGGCGAGCAGGTCGAGCGCGGTGCGGGGGCTCGCGGAATGACCGCTGGCCTTCAGGCGCATGCGCATGATCCGGTAGAGCACGAGGGCGAGGAAGCAGATCAGCGCGTGGGCGCGAATGCGATCGGGTAACCGGTGATGGACGGGCGCGATCTCGATATCGGATTTCAACACCCGGAAGCCGCGCTCGATGTCGGCGAGTGCCTTGTATCGGGCGACGGCGTCCTCAGGTGTGAGGTCGGTGGCGTTGGTGATCAGCGCGAGTTTGCCATCGAAGAGTTCCGCCCGGGCGATGGCGTCATCGTCGACGCTCCAGCTGAACCGGTCGGCCTGCAGATCTGCCTTGAGGAAACGGGTCAGCTCAGCCTCGGCCACGGCGCGGGTGAAGCGGCTGTAGGCG
>NZ_MTBG01000008.1 GCF_002119405.1 Pseudoruegeria sp. SK021
TGTCGTGAACGTCGTATTCGTCGTGAGTGCTGTGATCTTCTTCAGTTGTGTGGTCTTCTTCCGACATAGTCCCATCCCTCAATGTGAGCAAATCGTTAAAGAGAAGTTGAAGTTTTCAGTGCAATATGCGCGTTTCCTACCCAGTCCTAATTCCTAGAGGTTAAAAAAAAACCTCTCATGTTTGCGACGACATGAGAGGCCATTGATCTGATCGAAATTGTCATGGAATGACAGCGTATCAGCTCAAACTTGACTGGCCTTCCTGCGAGACGACTTCAAGCGCAGCGACGCCAAACATCCAAAAGCTGAAAACAGGATCAACCCACTGGCTGGGATGGGGACTGCTGTGACCGCACCATTCACCACCACAGAAAGGATCTCACCGGAAGTCACTGCGCCCACGAGGCTTGTGCCGTTGTAGGTCACGAAGGTCATGATCGTGTAAGCCTCATATCCCGGCAATCCGACCACTGCCCCGGTCGTTGGGATATTTTTGAACAAGATGGACACCGTCTGATAGGGCTCATCGGGCAATAGATTAACCAGAACACCAAGATAGGTGTTGGAAGCTAAAAGACTCTCACCAAAATTCGTGCTGAAAATGAATGACGTGAACCCTAGAATTGGATTGCCATTGCCCGCGGCTTCCGGCGACAAGTAAGCAGGTTTGTCTGACGAACTCGCCGAAGCAGGGACGATTTCGTAAGGCGTAAAACTTACGAGATCACTGCCATCCGAGGTCATTTCAAATCCCAGCCCGGTCTCATTGACCTCCATCGTTTCCCCGTCAGAGATCAATACAGTCGTACTTCCGAATTGAAGGGAATCCCCGGTAGAGTATGGGATATAAGACGCCGCGAATGCCGACCCTGGAGTGACACTCGCAACCAAGATACAAACTTTTGCAAACTTTTGAAAACTTATCACACCACACATCCTTGAAGTTCAGAACCCACTGTTTCCGGTATGGATACTTTATAGATCGACCTGACTGAACCATCAACTTTTTAAAATCGCGTTCGAAGCTGAACCGCGACTTCGGGACAATCGCCTAATATTTGCACGAAATTCGCCCAAAAGCCATACAAACCATTGTTTTGCAATCTTAAGTAATGAAAATTCCACTTCGACTTCTAAATATAGAGCTTAAAAAACAACCTCATTTCTGGGTGATACGACCGGATTTCGCGCCCACTCAGCTTACAAATATTGCCAACTCTCAAACACCTGCGGCCAAATGTCCGGACGCACAATGTATACCAATCCGCAAACAATCCGACCCGCCGCTCTTGCAAATTGCGGGATGTGCGATACCGGCGTCTTTTGATCAGCATCGAGGAACCGGCGCTCCGGCAACGCGCCGCTTAAGTTGCGCAGGTGATTCGCTATGGCACCGATGATCCGGGGCAACCCAAGACCCGCTTGGCCCTGCTCTCAATGCTGCCCCACCCCCGGGTGCGATGCGTCTCACGATGGGTTTCGCCGTGAACAGTGGTAACCAATTGTCGCAATGCTGTTTGAATTTGCATCAATTTTATCGTGTAATTAAACAGCAAAGGAGGCAGACCATGTCCAACCATAGCGATCATTCTCTTCCCCGCCCCGTGCTTTTTCCGGCGCCCAACCGCCCCAAACCGCATCCCAGACCGACCTTCAAGTTCACCGACTGGGCGATGATTTAATCCACTTGCAAGCATGACGCCCCGCAGGCACGGTCCGGGCCGGAGGCCGCCATGACCGAACCAGTAACAACCATTCGCAACGTCGGACCGGCGGTGGCCCTTTCGTTGGAAAAAGTCGGCATTACGACCGCAGAAGATCTGCGCAGCATCGGCGCGGTCGCTGCCTACACGCGGCTTTTAGAAAACGGGCACCGGCCTCATTTCATCATGTTCTACGCGCTGGTGATGGGGCTACAGGGCCGACCTTGGAACGATTGCACCGGAGATGAGAAGCTGGCTCTGCGTGCACAGTTCGATGCCATCAAGTCCGCCCGACAAACATCATCACCAAAGCAAAAGGGCCACGCCCAACTGGACGCAGCCCTTGCAGAGATTGGGGTCATCGCCCGAAGGCCAGACCCGACTGGGTCGCGTTAGCCGACCAGTTCAAGTCCCGAAAAGAAATACGCAATCTCTTCAGCAGCGGTTTCCGGCGCGTCCGATCCGTGGACCGAGTTTTCGCCAACCGACTCAGCAAATTCTGCGCGGACAGTGCCAGCAGCTGCATCGGCAGGGTTGGTGGCGCCCATGACTTCACGGTTTTTGGCAATGGCGCTTTCGCCTTCCAGAACCTGCACAACAACCGGCTCGGACGCCATGAATGTGCACAGCTCGTCATAGAACGGGCGGTCAGCGTGGACGCTGTAGAATGCACCAGCCTGCGCCTTGGACAGTTGAATCCGCTTTTGCGCGACGATGCGCAGACCCGCTTCTTCGAACTTGGCATTGATTTTGCCGGTCAGGTTGCGACGGGTGGCGTCTGGTTTGATGATCGACAGTGTGCGTTCGGTGGCCATACGAAATGCCCTCTTTTCAGTTTACAAGCGTTGGGCCCCGTGCCCGTCGCATCTTGGCGGTCTGCTAGCATGTGGCGGTTTGGTTGAAAAGCTGCGATTGACGCGCCGCCCGCTGTGCGGCAAGGCAGGCGCATGCTTCGTATCGACAACATTTCCTACTCTGTAGAAGGCCGGCCCTTGTTGGACGGCGCCAGTGCAGTCATTCCTACCGGCCACAAAGTCGGCCTGATTGGGCGCAATGGCAGCGGCAAAACCACGCTGTTCCGGTTGATCCGGGGCGAGCTTGTCTTGGAAGGCGGGTCCATCAGCCTGCCATCACGGTCGCGCATCGGCGGCGTCGCGCAGGAGGTGCCTGCGTCTGCGACGTCGTTGATCGACACCGTGCTGGCCGCAGACACCGAACGGGCCGCCCTGCTGGACGAGGCCGAGAAAACCACCGATCCGACCCGGATCGCCGAGGTCCAAACCCGGCTGGCGGATATCGACGCTTGGTCGGCTCCGGCCCGTGCCGCCTCGATCTTGAAGGGTCTCGGCTTTGACGATGACCAGCAGATCCTGCCCTGTTCGGATTTCTCCGGTGGATGGCGGATGCGCGTCGCCCTTGCCGCCGTGCTGTTTTCGCAACCCGATCTGCTGCTGTTGGACGAGCCGACCAACTATCTTGACCTTGAAGGCGCGGTCTGGCTTGAAAACTATCTGGCCAAATACCCGCATACGGTACTGATCATCAGCCACGACCGCGGTCTGTTGAACCGGTCAGTCGGCGGCATTCTGCATCTCGAAGACCAAAGCCTGACGTACTACCAAGGCCCCTATGACCAGTTCGCCCGCCAACGGGCCGAACAGCGGGCCGTTCAAGCCGCGCAGGCCAAAAAGCAAGATCTGCGCCGGGCGCATTTGCAAAGCTTCGTCGACCGGTTCAAGGCCAAGGCCAGCAAGGCCAAGCAGGCCCAGTCCCGCGTCAAGATGCTGGAAAAGATGACCCCGATTGCCGCGCCGGAAGAAATGGCACGCCGGGTGTTCAGCTTTCCACAACCCGAAGAACTGTCGCCGCCGATCATCAACCTCGAAGGTGCCGAGGTCGGCTATGACGGCAAGCCGGTGTTGCGCAAGCTCTCGTTGCGGATCGATCAGGACGACCGGATCGCGCTTCTGGGCAAGAACGGCCAAGGCAAATCGACGTTGGCCAAGTTGCTATCGGGGCGTCTGACGGCGCTCTCTGGCCGGATGATCACCTCGAACAAGCTGCGCATTGGGTATTTCGCCCAGCACCAGTTGGACGAACTGGAACCCGACGAGACCCCGTTGCAGCACTTGCAACGCGCCCGTCGCGAAGAAGGTCAGGCCCGGCTTCGCGCCCGCCTTGCCAGCTTTGGTCTGGCCGCCGAGCAGGCTGACACCCAAGTTCAGCGCCTGTCGGGTGGACAGAAGGCACGTCTGTCGTTGCTTCTGGCGACGCTTGATGCGCCACATATGCTGATCCTCGACGAGCCGACCAACCACCTTGATATGGAAAGCCGGGAGGCTCTGGTCGAAGCGCTGTCGACCTATACCGGCGCGGTCATTCTGATCAGTCACGACATGCACTTGCTGGGTATGGTCGCGGATCGGCTGTGGCTGGTGAAGGACGGCAACGTCACCCCCTACGAGGACGATCTGGAAGATTATCGCCGGATGCTGCTGTCCAGCGATAGCAAACCCGCCCGGGAAACCACGCCGAAACCCGCCCCCGTAAAGGCCCGGCCATCCCGCGACGCCGTTCTTGCCCTGCGCAGCGATGCCCGCAAATGCGAAGAACGCGTGACCAAGCTGAACGAGATGCGCGACCGGTTGGCCAAGAAACTGGCGGATCCGGCGCTTTATGACGACACCCGCGGCCAAGAAGCGGATGTGTGGCAGAAGAAATACGCCGAAGTCATGAACGCCCTTGATCGCGCTGAAGCCATGTGGATGACTGCACTGGAGAAACTCGACACCGCGGAAGCATAAGCATGGATCTGGCCAGTGCCTTAACCTCGTTCGCGACCATTTTTGTGGTCATCGATCCGGTGGGCATGGCCCCGATCTTTGTGGCGATGACCAGCGACATGGCCCCCGCACATCGCCGTGCGGTCGCCATTCGGGCCTGTGTCATCGCCGCAGGAATTCTGATGGTGTTCGGCTTGTTCGGCAACGCGTTGCTGTCAACCTTGGGCATCTCACTGGCGGCCTTTCGGATTGCTGGCGGCCTGTTGCTGTTTTTGATCGCGGTCGACATGTTGTTCGAAAAACGCACCGAACGCCGCGAAGGCCGCGAGGCCGACGCGGACAACCACGATCCATCAGTGTTTCCGTTGGCGACGCCGCTGATCGCGGGGCCGGGATCAATGGCCGCGATGATCCTGCTGAACTCTGGCAACGAGGTGACGTGGCTCGACCGGCTGGAAGTGCAGTTGGTGATGCTGACGGTCGTGGGACTGGTGTTGATCCTGTTCTTCCTGTCCGCCGTCATTGCCCGCCTGTTGGGCCGGACCGGCATCTTGGTGGTGACCCGGCTTCTGGGCATGCTTCTGGCGGCGCTGTCCGTCCAATTTGTCTTGAACGGGCTGATCGATCTGGGCGTTCTAACCGGCTGACCCCTTCCATCGCGCCGCGGCGCCCCTATCTTTGATGTAGTGACCGGAGCGCGTGGATGTCAGCCGACAACATTGGATCCCTCCTTTATATTGGCGTGCTGCTGGCAGTTGTCGGCGGCGCCTTGCTGCTGCAAAATCGCCACCGACTTGGGGTTCTCGCCCAACAGGCGGCGATTTGGGGGCTGATCTTCATTGGTGTGATCGCCGCAGTTGGCCTTTGGGATGACATTCGCACCACCGTGCCCGACACCCAAGCCAGCTTTTCGGAGGCGGGTGACATTGTGGTGCCACGCGGTCCGGGCGGCCACTATTACCTGACCCTTCATCTCAACGATGTGCCGGTCCGGTTCATCGTCGATACCGGGGCCAGCGACATGGTGCTAAGTCTGGAGGATGCCCGGCGGATTGGCCTCGACCCCGACCAGATGCGCTTTCTCAACCAAGCCCGTACGGCCAATGGCACCGTCCAGACCGAACAGGTCCGAATTGCGACCGTCAGCCTTGGGCCGGTCTCGGACCAGAATATCTCGGCCCGGGTCAGCCAAGGCGAAATGCCCGGATCGCTGTTGGGGATGGGGTATTTATCGCGGTTTGCATCGGTTCGGATCGAAGACGGCACGATGACCTTGACCCCCTGAATGGCCAGTCAAGGGGATCAGTTGGCGTTGACGGCGGCCTTTTTCTCCCAGCGGCCGCTGTCTTCGCTCCAGTATTCCGCGCTGACCCCTGCGCCAGACAGCACTTTCCACTGACCACGGGCATGGGCCACGGCCTCGGGGTCATTGCCGTCAAACAACACCAGCGCCCGGTCGATGCGCGACACATCCTCTGGCTCCACCGGCGCGCCATCGACGCTGATCAAACATTTGGTCGCCGCGGCCAGTGTCGTTGAGACGGTCAACAACACCGGCTGAAGATCGTCATGCGCCCCCCCGGCCAGCCCATGTGGCAAGAACCCTGCCGGATCGCCCTGCCAGAGAAGATCGTCCAGCCAGACCAGCCGTTCCGGCGACGTCGCGCGCAGTTCTACCCGCAACCCCGCATCCAGTGCCCGCAGCAAAAGCTTGGGCAACGTCGCCTCTACCGGAGCAAGGGTCATGTGGTAAAACCGCGCCGTGCCCATCAGGTCAGCGCCTCAGCGCTCATATCGGTCACGGATCAGCCGGTCGATGCTCAGCACCCCCCAACCGCTGGCCCCTTTGGGCGCATAGACCGAGTCGCTTGGCGTGCTGGCCACGCCTGCGATATCCAAGTGGATCCACGGGACACCTGCCTTGACGAACCGTTGCAAAAACTGTGCCGCCGTGACGGCCCCCGCCGGGCGTCCGCCAACATTTTGCAGATCGGCGACGCGGCTTTTCAGTTGTGGCTCATAGACCGGGTCGAGCGGCATGCGCCACGCGCCTTCGCCTTCGTCCTTTGCCGCGTCCAGAAAACCATTGCAGAGCGCATCATCGTTCGAGAACACCCCGGCCTTATGGTGGCCCAGACCGATCACGATCGCACCGGTCAAGGTTGCAAGATCAATCATGCCACTGGGCTTGAAACGGTCTTGCGCGTACCACAGCACATCCGCCAGAACCATTCGCCCCTCGGCATCGGTGTTGATGATCTCGACCGTGTCGCCCTTCATCGTAGTGATGACATCTCCGGGGCGGATCGCCTTGCCATCGGGCATATTTTCCACCAGCCCGACCAAGGCCACGACATTGGCCTTCGCCTTGCGCCGCGCCAAGGTCGACATGACCCCCGCCACCACGCCAGCGCCGCCCATATCCATGGTCATCTCTTCCATGCCCGCCGCCGGTTTCATGCTGATGCCGCCCGTGTCGAACACCACCCCTTTTCCGATCAAGGCAAAGGGGGCCTCATCGCCGCCGCCATTCCAGCGCAGGATCACGACCTTAGACGGGCTGTCCGAACCCTGCCCCACCGCAAGAAGCGTCCGCATCCCCAGCGCTTCAAGCGCCGGTTCATCCAGAACTTCAACCTCTAGCCCCAGATCAGACAGCGCCAACAAGCGCTCTGCGAAAGTTTGCGTCGTCAGGATATTGGCCGGCGCATTGGTCAAATCCCGGGTCAGGAACACGCCCTCGGCCCGAGCGGCGACGTCAAGCGCGGCGTCCGGCTGGGTCACGCCCATAACGGTCACATCCCCTTCGGGGCGCGCGTTGGGCGTCTTGTGGTCGGTAAACTCATAGCACCTCAGCGCCAGACCCAGCGCGATCTCATCGCCCATCCGATGCGTGCCGGTCAGCACCAGCATCGGCCGCCCGCGTTTCAGGCGGGCGATGTTGACACCGGCCTTTCGGGCGATGTCGTGGCCGCAGCGGCGGTCCAACTTGACCACAAGCACCCCGTCAGCCGCAAGCCCGGCAGGAAACGCCAGTTCCAGCACGTCCCCCGAATTGAGATCGGCAAAAGCCGCGTTCTCGACAAGGCGCGCCACCGCACCACGGGCCAGACGATTCACCCGCGCGGCGCCACGATCCAATTTGCCATCCTCGCCGACAAAGACCACCACTGCGCCGGTCGCAGCCGCGATCTCGTCTAGGGACAACTCTTGAAAACGGATCGATACCGGTTTGGTCATGACAGCCTCTTAAATGTTTCGGCTCATACCTAGCTTTCAGGCCCCGCCTTGGCCAGAGAGCAGTTTTCCATTCGCGACAGATCAGATAAGAGCGGTGGAAAGCAGTCGCGAAGGGTCCGGCTTGGGACGGTTTGACAGATACATCCTGACACAATTGATGCGGGTCTTCGGGTTTTTCGCGCTGATCCTTGTTGGCGTCTATTGGGTGAACCGGGCGGTCATCCTGCTGGATCGCTACCTGTCCGAAGGTCAGGGCGGCACAATGGTGCTGGAACTGACCTTGCTCAGCCTGCCCAGCATTATGGTGATCGTGCTGCCAATCGCCGGATTCGTGGCCACAGCGTTTGCTACCAACCGGCTTTATGCCGATGGCGAACTGGTGATCATGCAGGCCACCGGGTTCAGCAATTACCGGCTGGCCCGTCCGTTTTTAATGTTTTCGGTGCTGGTGGCCCTGTTGCTGTCGGTTCTGGCTCATGTGGTCGTCCCGGTCAGTATGAGTAAACTGAACGATCTTGAAGCCGAACTGCTGGATGCGATCTCGGCCCGCCTATTGGTGCCCGGCACCTTCCAAAGCCCGACAAAAGGCGTCACGGTCTACGTGCGGGACATCCAGCCCGACGGAACATTGAACTCACTTCTTGTGGCGGATCGGCGTGACCCGGACCGCGAGTCGACCTATAGCGCGACCTCGGCTGTGCTGGTGGGCACGTCCGAAGGGCCGCGATTGGTGATGCTGCAAGGAATGGCGCAGACTTTGGAACGGCCGGGCGACCGTCTGTCCACCACCGCGTTCGAGGAATTCACCATCTCTCTTGGCGGGATGATCGAAACATCGTCGAACCGCCGTTTGGATTATCGGCAACTTTCCACCGGTGATCTTCTCGCCCCCAGTCAGGAGATTCTTGATCAAAGTCGCCGCAGCCCAGAGTTTCTGCAACGCGAAGCCCATCTGCGCATCACCCAAGCATTGCTGTCGATCTGGGCCACCGCCCTTGGATTCGCAGCTCTGATGGTCGGAGGGTTCAGCCGGTTCGGCCTGTGGCGGCAAATCATTCTTGCGATCGGCCTCGTGGTGCTGGTGAAACTCTTGGACAATGCCGCCATCGACATCGCCAAAAACGATCCGTCAAAATGGCCGATTGTCTATCTGTCCAGCGTGTTTTCGGCGCTGCTTTGTTTGCTGCTGCTGTACCTTGGCAATGGCACGCTCCTGACACGGCTTGGCCGGAGGCGCTCAGCATGACGCTGCATTTCTATTTCGCGCGCAAATTTCTGATGACGTTTCTCGGCATCCTTGGCGGGTTCAGCGTGTTCATGTGGCTGGTGGAACTGCTGGAGCATCTTCGGCGGTTTGACACGTCCGAGACCTCGTTTGCGGTCCTCGCTTATATGGCGCTGCTGCATTTGCCTCAGGTGCTGTACCAGATCCTGACATTGGTGGTTTTGCTGGCGACGGTGATGATGTTCATCACGCTGGCGCGAACCAGCGAGTTGGTGATTTCCCGTGCAACCGGGCGGTCAGCGATCCGCAGTTTGATTGCCCCGATCCTGACCGCGTTTGCCTTGGGGGTGTTCACCGTCGCCGTCATCAACCCGGTCGTCGCCACAATGTCCAAACGCTATAATCTCGAAGAAAACCGCCTGCGCGGATCCGAGCAGATCGTCTCCATCAGCCGTGAAGGTCTGTGGCTGCGGCAAGGAAAAACCGACCAGCAGATCGCCATTCACGCCGACAGCGCCAATCTGGACGGCACACATCTGTTCGAAGTGACTTTTTACGGCTTTGATCAATCCTCGCGACCGACCTTCCGGATCGACGCTGCCGAAGCCGTTTTGGAAACTGGGGCGTGGTCGTTGCAAAACGCCAAGCGCTGGTCGTTTTCAAGTGCAGGAAACCCCGAAGCGGAAGCTGAATTGTTCCCCACCCTGCTGCTGCCGTCCGATCTGACGCGCGATCAGATCCGAGACAGCTTTGGCACCCCCTCGGGCATTCCGATCTGGGAATTGCCAGCCTTCATCACAGCGCTGGAAACCGCGGGCTTTTCTGCGCGCAGTCATCGGGTCTGGCTTCAATCCGAATTGTGCCGCCCCCTCAGCTTTGTCGCCATGGTGCTGGTGGGCGCGATTTTCACTCTCCGCCACACCCGGTTCGGGCATACCGGATTGATGGTCCTATTTGCAGTTCTTGCCGGCTTCACCCTGTTCTTCACCGGCAACCTGACCAAGGTCATGGCCGATAGCGGCCAGATTCCCGTCATGCTGGCAGTCTGGAGTCCCCCCGCCGCCGCAATCCTGCTAGCCCTGAGTATGCTTTTGCACTTTGAGGATGGATGACGTTGCCAGCCCGCCTGTTGCCCCAAGTCTCTGCCCGCCGCCTTACCGCCAGCGCCTTGATCGTTCTGGTCTGCCTTGGCTTGCCCGGGCGTCTGCTGGCCCAAGGCACGCCGGATCCGACGATGATGACATCGCTGGTTGCCGATGTTGTCCGCATTGACGACGGCCAGCGCCTGATCGCCAGCGGCAATGTCGAGGTGTTCTCGGACGGTCGCCGCCTGCGCGCCAGCAAGCTGACCTTCGACCAGACCACCGATCGGCTGGTGATCGACGGGCCGATTGTCTTGCAAGATGAAAATGGCACGCTAATTTTGGCCGATCAGGCCGAACTGGACACCGATCTTAACAACGGCATTTTGCGCGGTGCCCGTCTGGTCCTGCAAGAGCAACTTCAGATCGCGGGGGCCGAAATGTCCCGGACAGACGGACGGTTCAGCGATCTTAAGCGGGTGGTGGCGTCCAGTTGCGAGGTGTGCATCGCGGGCAAGGCCCCCTTGTGGGAAATCCGGGCCACCCGCGTCATTCATGACCAACTGGACAAGCAGATTTACTTCTACGACGCCCGCTTTCGGATCGCGGGCGTGCCGGTATTCTATCTTCCTATGCTACGGGTGCCCGACGGCACCGACCCGCGCGTTACCGGCTTTCTGGCCCCGATCTATCGCCAGACCTCGGAACTGGGGCCGGGTCTGAAGCTGCCGTATTTCATCACGCTGGGCGAGCATGCCGACCTGACCCTTACCCCGTATGTCGCGCCCGATTTCGGCTATGAATTGACCAACGGATACACCCGCACCCTGCAAGGGCGCTATCGTCAGGCCTTCGCCAATGGCGATCTGGAAATCAATACTGCGGTCACCCGCGATTCCATTCTGCCAGACACCACCCGCGCCTATTTTTTCGGCGACGCTGAATTTGACATCCCCTATGACTTTGACCTGACTTTGACGGTTCAGACCGTCAGTGATGACGAATACCTCAGCGATTACGACTTTTCCGGCGAAGATCGCCTTGAAAGTTCCATCGGCCTGTTCCGCACCCAAGAACACGAACGCGTTGAAGGCGAGTTGGTCTATTTCCAATCCCTACGCTCGGACGAAGTTGAGGCCGAACAGCCGACCTATGTTGCGGATGGTCAATGGAACCGCAGGTTTTTCATGCCGGGCGTCGACAGTTGGCTGGACGTTGACCTGATTGGTCATGCGCATATCCGCCCCTCTGAGATGAACATCGTTGGCCGCGATATGGCCCAAACCCGCGCCAGCGTAACATGGTCCGAGATCTGGACCACTGATGCCGGGTTCCGGTTCGATACCAACGCCCGGGTGAATGGCGACCTCAAATATATCGGTAACGATGACCGCTATGATACGACCCAAGTCGCCCTGACCCCAACCGCGGCACTGGCGGTCGGCTATCCGATGGCACGGCAATCCGCCCAAGGCGCGCGCTATTTGCTTGAGCCGATTGGCCAGTTCGTCTGGACAGCGAAAGACACGCTGGAAGGTCCGAACGACGACAGCACCCTGACCGCATTTGACGCCGGCAACATGTTTGATCTCAACCGGTTTCCCGGGCTTGATCGGCAAGAGGAAGGTGGCCGGATCAATGCCGCCCTGCGCTGGACCCGGTATGCGCCTGACGGCTGGTCACTGGGGCTGACCGGCGGCCGGGTGTTCCGGTTTGAGGATCTTGGGCAATTTCCCGACGGCACGGGTCTGGCGGGGGCATCGTCCAATTGGCTGGCGCAAGCCGATCTGGACTTTGGCGAGCGCTTGCAACTGCGCAGCCTCACCCTGATGGACAACGGCTTTGAGCCGACCCTGAATGAAACGCGTCTCAGTTGGCAAAGCCCGGCATTGGAACTCAGCAGCACCTATATCTGGCAACGGGAAGACGCAGCTTTCGACATTTCAGATGACATCTCTGAGGTGTCTTTTGAAGCGGCTTTCGATCTGGGCCTGAGATGGAGCGCCGAACTGGACCTGCGCCGCGACTTCATCAGCGACCAGACCAACCAAGCCGGATTGGGGCTGATTTACACCAACGAGTGCGTGAGGGTTGATCTTTCGGCTCTACGCAAGTTTAGAACAGACGAAGACGACAATATCGAGCCGAGCACCAGCTTTGACCTTACCGTCACTTTGGCCGGATTTGGAAACAACGACAATCAGGCGCGTTATCGGCGCACCTGCACAAACTGAGGACAGAGCGGACATGGCCAATCTTCCGAAACAGCTTCTGCGGACGCTACTCGCAGCATCGGGACTGCTGCTGGGCGCATCTCTGGCAACGCCAGCTGTGGCACAATCGCCTTTCGAGGTGGTGGCACGGGTCAATGACGGCGCAATCACCCGGTTTGAGTTGGACCAACGGCGACGCTTGCAAAACCTACTGCGCCTGCCGGGTGCCGATGCCGATACGGCCATGAATTCCCTAGTCGATGACCGTTTGAAAATCAGTGCCGCCAAGAAGGCTGGCATCGACCCCACCAATGAAGAGGTGCAACTTGGCCTAGAGGACTTCGCGAGCCGGGCCAATCTCAGCTCCGAGGAATTCATTCAGGCCGTGCGCCCCATGGGAATCGAGCCGGAAACCCTGACCGATTACGTGTTCGTCAGTCTGGCTTGGGGCGATTTGATGCGCAGCAAGTATTCCTCGCGGGCGCAGGTCAGCGATTCTGAAATTGAGCGCGCGCTGGCGCTTGGAACCGGCCAAGGCACAGCGAAAGTGCTGCTGTCAGAGATCATTTTGCCGATCGCACCCGAAGTCGCAGCGATCTCGGAAGAGCGCGCCAATGCGATCGTCCAGATGACCAGTTTCTCGCAGTTTGAAGACGCTGCCCGGCAATTTTCCATCGCACCCAGCCGGGCGAATGGCGGTCGTCTAGAATGGACTTCGCTGTCTGACTTGCCGCCCCAAATTGCGCCGCTGTTCCTGACCATGACACCCGGTCAGGTCACGGCACCGTTGCGGTTGGATTCGGCCGTCGCGCTGTTTCAGTTTCGCGGCCTGCAAGACGTGGCCGCGCCGCGCGCCCAAAACGTCACCCTGGACTATGCGCAACTGCGCTTTGCCCCCGGCACGGATTTGCAACAGGAACGGGTGCGCCTGATGACCGAGGCCGACACATGCGACGATCTGTATGGGCTGTTCAAAAGTGCTCCGCCCGAGCAATTGCAGCGCGTGGCCGAGTTGCGCAATAGCCTGCCGCAATCGGTCGTCGGCGTGCTGGATCAACTTGACCCCAGTGAGTTCGGTGTCCTTGCCCCGCAGGGCAGCAGCGATACAGGATCGATCATCATGCTTTGCGCGCGCTCAGCGCCCGCCAACGAAGACCTCTCCCGCGAAGACGTGGCGCGGAGGCTGACCGCCCAGAGGCTGAACAGCTATGCCGAGGGCTTCCTGTCTGAATTGCGCTCTGACGCGTTCATCGAGATGACCAAGTGACGGCACCAATCGCAGTCTCATGTGGCGATCCCGCAGGGATCGGCCCTGAAATCTCGGCCCGGGCCTGGAGCAGCCTTGGCAGCAGCCTGCCGTTCTTTCTGATCGGGGATCCGCGTCACCTGCCCCCCGGCACAGACGTGGCAATCATCGACGATCCAAGCGAGGCCATCGCGGCGAGCCGCCACGGCCTGCCGGTGCTGGCCCACGCGTTTGACGCCCCCGCCACCCCCGGCCTTCTGACCCCCGAAAACGCCGCGGGGGTTATTTCAGCCATCGCGCGCGGGGTATCGCTGGTCATGGATGGCGCCGCAAGTGCGCTGTGTACCGCCCCGATTCACAAAAAGGCGCTCAAGGACGGCGCGGGCTTCGCCTTTCCCGGCCATACCGAATATCTGGCCCATCTGGCCGGAGTGGATCGCGTGGTCATGATGTTGGCCTGCGACGCGCTGAAGGTTGTGCCCACCACCATCCACATCCCGGTCAGCGACGTTCCAGCCGCGCTGACCGCTGACTTGCTGAGCCAGACGCTGCAGATCACCGCCGCCGCCCTAACCCGGGATTTCGGCATCGCGCGGCCTCGGATCGCGGTGACGGGGTTGAACCCGCATGCTGGCGAGGGCGGCGCCATGGGCCACGAAGAAATCACGGTGATCGAACCCGTTCTGGCCGCGCTGCGCCAAGAAGGCATGATCCTGACCGGTCCGCTTTCGGCGGACACCATGTTTCACGCCGCTGCACGCCAGAATTATGATGTGGCGGTGGCGATGTATCACGATCAGGCGCTAATCCCGATCAAGACCTTGGATTTTGCCAGCGGGGTCAACGTGACGCTGGGCTTACCGTTTATCCGCACCTCGCCCGATCATGGCACCGCTTTTGACATCGCCGGGCGCGGCATTGCCGATCCGACCAGCATGATCGCCGCCCTGAAACTGGCCCAGCGGATGGCCCACAGCCGCGCCGCCCGCCCGAAAGGCCCCCAAACATGAGCGCGATTGACGACCTGCCCCCGCTGCGCGAGGTGATTGCGACGCATGACCTGAGCGCCCGGAAATCCTTGGGCCAGAACTTTCTGCTCGATCTCAACCTGACGGCCCGTATTGCCCGGGCCGCGGGCGATCTGACCGGCCATGACGTTCTCGAAATTGGACCCGGCCCGGGCGGTCTGACCCGCGGCCTTCTGGCCATGGGTGCGCGCCGTGTGCTCGCCGTTGAAAAAGACCCCCGCTGCCTGCCGGCATTGCAGCAGATTGCCGAGGCCTATCCCGGTCGGCTTGATGTGGTGATCGGCGACGCGATGGCGATAGATCCGCTCAACCAGTTGACCGGCCCCGTGCGGATCTGCGCCAACCTTCCCTATAATGTCGGGACAGAGCTACTGGTGCGCTGGCTGACCCCGCCCGAATGGCCACCATACTGGACCAGTCTGACCTTGATGTTCCAACGGGAAGTGGCGCAGCGGATCGTGGCCCCCCCGGGCAGCAAAGCCTATGGCAGGCTTGCGCTGTTGGCACAGTGGCGCTGCGATGCCCGGGTGGTGTTGGAACTTCCGCCGCAGGCCTTCACGCCCCCGCCCAAGGTCAGTTCGGCGGTCGTGCATTTGCAAGCCTTGCCCGAACCTCGTTTTCCGGCCCGGGCGGCAACCCTGTCCCGGGTGGTCGCGGCCGCCTTCAATCAGCGGCGCAAGATGCTGCGGTCGGCGCTGAAGCCGATCTCGCCAGATATTGACGCGCTGTTGTTGCAGGCGGGCATTTCGCCGACCGATCGGGCCGAGACTGTGTCGCTAGAGGCGTTTTGTGCCCTCTCCCGCGTCGTTGATGCCCAATCCTGACCACAAAGAATAAGGGCGCCTGCTTTCACAGACGCCCTTAATTCCAACCAGATATTAAAATCGTGGTGATTATTCGGCGGCTTCCCGGGGATCCGTGTCCGAAGCTTTGTCTTGCGACTCGGCATCCAATGCTTCGGCCTTTGCCACTTTGGGAGCGCGAGGCGCACGCGGCTTACGGGCCGCACGCGGTTTCGGCGCGGCCTCTGGCTGCGGCTTATCCCCATTTTCCGGCGTTTCGACCAGACCACTATCGCTGCCATCATCCGCGGCCACGAAATTCGGCAACTCCGGCATCATTGATGCGGTTTTGACCGGTTTCCGGCGCTGTCGGTTGGGTTTCTGTGTCGGGGCCTGTCCAGCATCGGCGCGGTCATCCGACGTACGCTCGGCAGGGTTGGCGCCCTCTGGCTGCGGCGCACGTTCGGACGGGTCCCCTTGCGGGCGTCCCTGTTCATGCGCGCGGTTATCCGAGGACCGGTCTTGCCGGCGGTCAGACGCGTCATCCTGATGCCGCGGACGGGGCGTGTCCTGATGTTGGCGCGGCCGGTCGTTGATCTCGGGTTGGGCACCATCGCCAGCGTGGGACTGGTTCGTCCGCTGCGCATCTTCCGACGATCCCGACGGATCAGAGCCCTGACCGCCGCGCTGATCGTGATCGCGTTGACGGTTCTGACCCTGACTTTCCTGCTGCTCGCGCCGCTGGTCAGCCTCACGCTGCGCTTCCCCCAAAAGACGGGTGTAATGCTCAGAATGTTGCTGAAAATTCTCAGCCGCAACGCGATCATTCGAGAGCTGCGCATCCCGGGTCAATTGATTATACTTATCAATAATCTGTTGCGGTGTTCCGCGAACCTTGCCTTCCGGACCAGAGCTTTCGAACACCCTGTTCAGGATGTTGCCCATGGTTCCAGAACGGGTGCGGTTCGATTTAGACCGCGATCGTGACTTGCTTGATCTCATGTTGAACTGGTTCTCAGCCTTGTTTCTGCATGCAGCCCTGAATGTCGTGCACTACGACGTGTGTCGTAAATTTGGCTGCACAATCTCTGGCTTGGTGTCGAGGGGCGCATCGCTTGCTCCGCCTAGCCGACGGTTGGATTAAACACGTAGGGGGAAGCAAAACAAGCAGAAATTCCAGCATACATCAAATTCTCTGGAATTTCACTGGAAATTCTCTGACTGCTGGCCCGGTCAGGTTGATACCAAACCACCGCGCTGTGCGGTCACAACCCTGTCGCGCCCGTCCAGATCCGGCAAGATCCGGACATTCACCAAGCCGCTGTCTTTTGCAATCTGCGCAACCTGAGGGCCTTGGGTCGGGCCAATTTCAACCAGAACCCGGCCGCCGTCCACCAATAGGCCCATCGCGTCAGGAAGAATGCGGCGATAGGGTGCCAGACCGTCACCACCGGGGCTGAGGGCCATCGACGGCTCCCACTGCCGCACATCGACCGAAAGGCCCGGCATTTCGTCCGCTGCAATATAAGGCGGGTTCGACACGATCAGATCGAACGGGCCACACAGCCCGTCAGTCCAGTCCGCCTGTTGAAAATCCGCCCGATCAGCGACGCCGAGGCGTTCGGCGTTCGCCGCAGCGACGGTCAATGCAGCCTCGGACAGGTCGGTTCCGATCCCGACCGCGTTCGGGAACTCTGACAGCAATGTCAGCAAGATACAGCCCGACCCCGTTCCTAAATCAAGAATACGTGTGGCCGGGGTTTCCAACGCAGCGGCAATCAGTGTTTCAGTTTCTGGACGCGGGTCCAGCACATCGCGCGTCACTTTGAAGATCCGGCCATAAAACGCCCGCTTCCCGGTAATTTGCGCCACGGGTTGATGCAGACAGCGGGCGCTGATCGCCGCCTCGAATCGGGTTTGTGCCAGATCGGACATGGCCTCAGGAAGGCAAAGCGTGACCCGGTCAGACGGGATCTCCAAGGCATAGGCCAACAACCGCCGTGCATCCCGGGCCGGATCTGTGATCCCCGCCGCCCGCAGACGCGCCACCGCCGCGACCACCGCTTGGGTCCCGGTCATGTGCCCAGTTCGGCCAAGCGTGTCGCCTGATCATCCGCAATCAGCGCATCAATGATTTCGTCCAGATCACCCGCAACAACTTGATCCAGACGATACAGCGTCAGATTGATCCGATGGTCCGTCAACCGGCCCTGCGGGAAATTATACGTCCGGATGCGTTCCGAGCGATCGCCGCTACCGACCTGCGACTTGCGGTCTGCGGCACGTTCCGTGTGGATTCGATTGCGCTCTTGGTCATACAACTTGGTGCGCAGCACCTGCATGGCAATTTCGCGGTTCCGATGCTGGGACTTCTCCGAGCTGGTCACCACGATCCCGCTGGGAATATGGGTGATCCGGACCGCCGAGTCGGTGGTGTTCACGTGTTGCCCACCGGCGCCGCTGGCCCGCATGGTGTCGATCCGAATATCGCCGGGATTAATGCTGACATCGACATCTGCGGCCTCGGGCAACACCGCAACCGTCGCGGCTGAGGTATGCACCCGCCCGCCCGATTCCGTTGTCGGCACCCGCTGGACCCGGTGGACGCCGGATTCAAACTTTAACCGCGCAAAGACGCCGTCGCCCTTCACATGGGCGACCACCTCTTTGATGCCGCCCAGTTCCGTCTCGGATTCTTCGAGGATGTCGAACTTCCAGCCCTGCGCTTCGGCATAGCGTTGATACATCCGCAACAGGTCAGCCGCGAACAAGGCCGCCTCTTCGCCGCCGGTGCCGGGCCGAATTTCGATCAGCGCCGGACGCGCATCGGCGGCATCCTTGGGCAAGAGCGCCAATTGCAGCGCATGTTCGACCTCTGGCAAGCGACGGGTCAGATCGGGCAGTTCTTCTTCCGCCAGCGCGCGCATCTCGGGATCAGACAGCATCGCCGTCGCCTCGGCAATGTCTTGCTGTAACTGATGGTAGAGGGCGATCTCCGCCACCACCGGGCGCAATTCGGCATATTCCCGACCAAGAGCCGCGATTTCGTCACCGGACACGCCGGCGGACATCCGGGCTTCGATAAACTCGAACCGGGCGATAATCTGATGCAAAGTGTCGTTGGGTACCATGGTCGAGGGGTGTTACCTGCGCACAAGCTGCGGTCAAGAGGGATCAGCGTCTGCCGAGTGAATCGTCCAGCTGTGCCAACCAATCCTCGATTCGCGCCTTATTGACCCCAAGGTCAGACTTACCAAAGCGACTGCGGGAATAGATCGCCAACGCCGCCCCCTCGGCCACCGGAACCGCGCGCACAGAGATGTAGTCGGGAAAGCCCCAGAGCGACGAGCGGCTGATATAGGTGATCTGCCCCGAGGCCACAGACCCTGCCAACACCGATGTCCGCGGTGCCGCCTGCGCCACCGCATCAAAGGCCGCCAACACCGCCTCAGGCGACACCCCATAGACCGGGCCCGCAGCATCCCCATCGACGGGCCGCAGCAAAAAATGCCGTTCATCAACCGGATTGGCGATCTGCTCCGGATCCACCGACCAGTATGCGGGATCACTGGGGGCAAGGCGAACATACGCACCCAGCCCCAACACCACTACAGCAAGACCCGCTATCAGCGTCACCACCATTTTCATCCGACCTCCAGCCCGTGCATTTCAGTTTTCGCCAGATCGGCCCCGGACACAGGCCAATGCCCGGCCCCAGTCACGCAAGATGCCGCGTGGCCCACAGGCACGCCAATTCCATCGCAACATGGGCACCAGCGATTGCGGTGATGCCTGCGGGATCGAAAGGCGGCGACACTTCGACCACATCCATGCCGACCACATTGATGCCCGCCAAGCCGCGCAGGATTGCCGCCGCCTGCGCTGAACTCAGCCCACCCCAGACCGGCGTTCCGGTGCCGGGCGCAAAGGCCGGGTCGAGACAATCGATATCAAAGCTCAGATAGACCGGGTGATCGCCCACGACCTCGCGCACCCGGGCGCAGATTGCCTCTGGGCCGGTTCGGTGCACCTCGGGCGCATCGAGAATGGTAATGCCCATCGTATCCGCATTGCTGGTTCGGATGCCAACCTGAACCGAGCGATCGGGCAGGATCAGGCCTTCGCGCACCGCTTTGCCGAACATCGTGCCGTGATCGACCCGCCCCAGATCGTCATCGGGCCAAGTATCGCTATGGGCATCAAATTGCAGCAATGCCAGCGGCCCATGTTTGGCCGCATGCGCCCGCAGGATCGGATGGCTGATGGAATGATCGCCGCCGAGGGTCAACACGGCGGCACCCGCGCCCAGAATACCTGCAATATGCGCCTCAAGCGTCGCTGGGAAATCGCCGGGCCGGGCATAATCAAACGCCAGATCGCCGAAATCGGCCATGGCGATATCGACCATCGGGTCCACGTCCCAGCCATAGGGGGCGTCGACCGCCTGCAAGGCGCTGGCCTCGCGGATAGCGCGCGGCCCAAGGCGCGTCCCGGGCCGGTTGGTCACCGCCTGATCAAAGGGCACCCCGGTCACCGCCAGATCGACCCCGGTCAGATCCTTGGTATAGCGCCGCCGCAGGAACGAAACCGCCCCGCCAAAGGTGTTCTCATGGGCGTGACCGCGCAAGCCTTCGCGGGTGAAGGCTGCGTCAACGTCATGCGATGCATCACTCAGTGTCATGGCGGTCCCACCTGCTGTTTCGCCCGATCCTTACCACCGATCCCACTCGGCGCAAGGCCGTCGATCAGGTCGCCGATGCTGCGGCGAGCGGCTGGACATCTTGGCGCAGCTCTGCCCTTTTGTCCCGGTCTTAAAGCAGATCTGGATCCTACGCCCATGCCCGACCCCATTCACGATACCGCGCCCGGCTTGCCCCGCCTTTTAGAGATCATGCGCCGCCTGCGGGATCCCGACACCGGATGCCCTTGGGACATCGTGCAGGATTTCGACAGCATCGCCCCCTACACGATCGAAGAATCCTATGAGGTCGCAGACGCCATCGCCCGGCGCGATTGGGCTCACCTTGAAAGCGAATTGGGCGATCTGCTGCTGCAAGCCGTCTATCACGCCGAGATCGGCAAAGAGCGCGGCTTGTTTGATTTCCACTCTGTCGCCGTCGCCATCAGTGACAAGATGATCGCCCGCCACCCGCATGTCTTCGCGCAAGGCAGCGGCGCATCCTCACCAGAGGCGCAGACCCGCGACTGGGAAACTCTGAAGGCCGCAGAACGCCGCAGCCGGGCGCAGGGCGGCGTTCTGGCAGACGTTGCCCTGAACCTGCCCGCCCTGACCCGGGCGGAAAAGTTGCAAAAACGGGCCGCACGGGTGGGGTTTGATTGGCCCGACATCGGGCCCGTGCTGGACAAGATCGCCGAAGAAACCGCGGAACTGGCCGAGGCCCGCGCCTCGGGTGATCAGGACCACATCGCCGAGGAATATGGCGATCTGATGTTCGTCATGGCCAACTTGGGTCGGCACCTTGGGTTGGATCCCGAAACCGCTCTGCGCGCCGCCAATGCCAAGTTTACCCGCCGGTTCGAGGCGATTGAAGCCCAGCTCAGCCGCGAAAACCGTCGCCCCGAACAGGCCAGCCTCGCCGAGATGGACACCATCTGGGATGCGGTCAAAATTGCCGAGAAAGCGGCCAAGGCCGCTGCGTCCGAGGGTGCGGCATAATTTCCGACTAAATCAATCGACTTTCCGGCCGCAGGCTGTTGACCCGAGTGTTTTACTCATCTTTAAGGGCAACACCCTGCAGGCCGGTGCCGCGCAGGCCGACCAGAAGCTTAAGGAGCACCCATGCTTGCCCGAATGAATTACATGCTATGTGCTGCGCTGCTGATCGCCGCAGCCACCCCGTCGCATTCCGACGAAGTGAATGTCTATTCCTACCGCCAACCGGAACTGACGGCGCCCCTGTTTGAGGCTTTCACCGAAGCCACCGGGATCGACGTCAATGTCGTCTTTCTCAGCAATGGCATGCTGGAACGGCTGCAATCCGAAGGCAAACGCACACCTGCTGATCTGATCATGACCACCGACATTTCGCGCATGGCGGCAATCGTCGATGCCGGTCTGACCCAGCCGGTGGACAATGCTGAATTGATCGCCGACATCCCCGCCCAATATCGCGGCGCAGACAATCAATGGTTCGCCCTGACCAACCGCGCCCGAGTGATCTATGCCAGCAACGACCGGGTCGCTGATGGAGAGATCACCACCTATGAAGACTTGGCTGACCCGAAGTGGAAAGGCCGCATCTGTACCCGTTCGGGCACCCACGACTATAACCTCGACCTGACCTCTGCCCTGCTGGCCCATCACGGCGCGGACGAGACCAAAGCGTGGCTGGAAGGGTTCAAAGCCAACCTTGCGCGCAAGCCGCAGGGCAATGATCGTGCGCAGGTCAAAGCCATCTGGGCCGGGGAATGCGACATCGCTGTCGGCAACACCTATTACATGGGCTTGATGCTGGCCGATGCCGAACAATCCGATTGGGCCAATTCGGTGCGCATCATGTTCCCGACCTTTGAAAATGCCGGCACGCATGTGAACGTCTCGGCGATGGCGCTGACCGCTGCGGCACCGCATCATGACGATGCCATCAAACTGATGGAATTCCTTGCCTCGCCCGAAGGCCAGAGCCTCTATGCCAACGAGAACTCGGAATACCCGGTGTCGCCAGCGGTTGACCCGTCGCCGGTGGTGGCATCATGGGGAACCTTCACCGCCGACACACTGCCTTTGACCGAACTTCCGGGGTATCGCGCCGATGCGCTGCGCCTTGTTGAAGAAGTCAACTTCGACGGCTGATCCCAACTGACACGGCACCGGGTCCGCCGCTTTACATCGCGGCGGACCCGGTCCACTTTCGCGGCATCGTCCTATTCGGAGCCGCCCCATGCCCCCCGCAAAAATCATCATCGACACCGATCCCGGTCAAGACGACGCCATTGCCATCCTGCTGGCCCTTGCCTCGCCCGACGAGATCGAGGTGCTTGGGATCACGGCAGTTGCAGGCAATGTGCCGCTGGCCCTGACGGCGATCAATGCCAGAACCGTCTGTGAACTGGCAGGCCATCCCGAGATCAAGGTCTTCGCAGGCGCAGACGCCCCCATGACCCGCCCCCTGCGCACCGCCGAACACGTCCATGGCGATAGCGGCTTGAACGGCCCGGCCCTGCCCGCGCCGACCATGGCCCTGCAACCCGGGCATGCGGTTGATTTCATCGTCGACACCCTGCGCACCGAACCCGCCGGGACCGTCACCCTCTGCCCGCTCGGGCCGCTGACCAACATTGCGCTAGCGCTGGACAAGGCCCCGGACATTGCCGCCCGGATCAAAGAGATCGTGCTAATGGGCGGGGCCTATTTCGAGGTCGGCAACATCACCCCCGCAGCCGAATTTAACATCTATGTCGATCCCGAAGCCGCCAAGGCCGTGTTCGCCTGCGGGGCGCCGCTGACCGTGATGCCGCTGGATGTCACGCACAAGGCGCTGACCACAGAACCACGGGTGCAGGCCTTTCGCGACTTCGGCACCCCGGTGGGCGACGCGGTCGCCGCTTGGACCGACTTTTTCCAACGTTTCGACAAGGACAAGTACGCCAGCCCCGGCGCGCCGCTGCATGACCCCTGCGTCATCGCGTGGCTGCTGAAACCTGAGTTATTTTCTGGCCGTCACATCAATGTCGAGATTGAAACCCAATCCGATCTGACACGGGGCATGACCGTGGCCGACTGGTGGGGCGTCACGGACCGCGTCGCCAACGCCATGTTCATCGGCGATGTGGACGCCGACGGCTTCTTTGCGTTGCTGACCGAGCGAATCGCTCGCCTTTGACCGGGCCCGCGCGGGTTGGCTTCGGCCCCCCGCAGACCCGACCTATTGGCATGACGCCCAGACCCCAAGCCCGGCGTGTGATGCCGCGACGCCACCCCGACTGGCACCGGACGCCTTTTGCACCTATCTATGTCGCAAGAGAAAGGCGCCTCCATGACCCTGCACGTCCCCTTTGATAACAGCTATGCCCGTCTGCCAGAGCGGTTCTTCGCGCGTCAGCCCGCCGACCCGGTGCGCGCGCCATCGCTGATCGCGGTCAATGCTGATCTCGCCCGCGCGTTGGGCATTGATCCTGACGCCTTGGCCACAGACGACGGCATCGCGATGCTTTCTGGCAATGCCGCGCCGACGGGTGCCGATCCGCTGGCGCAGGCTTATGCCGGCCACCAGTTCGGCGGATGGTCACCGCAATTGGGCGATGGTCGCGCCTTGCTGCTGGGCGAAGTGGTGGACCAATCCGGCCAGCGCCGGGATATTCAGCTTAAGGGCTCGGGCCGCACCCCGTTTTCGCGCATGGGCGATGGCCGCGCATGGCTTGGTCCTGTTCTGCGCGAATATGTAATTTCGGAAGCCATGCATGCGATGGGCATTCCAACCACCCGCGCCCTTGCAGCCGTGGTCACCGGCGAAACCGTGCTACGCGAACGGCCCCTGCCCGGCGCTGTTCTGACCCGGGTCGCCGCCAGCCATATTCGGGTTGGCACCTTCCAGTATTTCGCTGCTCGCGGCGATGTCGAGGCGATCCGCCTGTTGGCCGATCACGTCATTGCGCGCCATTATCCCACCGTCACTAGCCCGCTCGGTCTGTTGGACGCCGTGATCGATGCGCAATCGGACCTGATCGCCAAATGGCTGGGGGTCGGTTTTATCCACGGCGTTATGAACACCGACAACTGCGCGATCTCTGGCGAAACGATTGATTATGGCCCCTGCGCCTTCATGGACCGCTACGAGGGCGGCAAAGTGTTCAGTTCAATCGATCGGGGCGGGCGCTATGCCTATGATAAGCAACCCGATATCGCAGTCTGGAACTTGGCCCAGTTCGCCACGTGTCTGCTGCCCCTGATCAGCGATGACCGGGATCAGGCGGTGGATCAGGCCTCTGAGGCGGTACACCGCTTCCCGCAGTGCTTTGCCGAGTGCTGGCAGGCGACGTTCCGCGCCAAATTGGGCCTGAACACTGCCGAGGCCAATGACGCCTTGCTGATCGACAGCCTGCTCAGCCGCATGGAGGCCGGCGGCGCCGATTTCACCAACACCTTCGCCGGACTGGCCAACGGCACCGCCGCCGCCGCCTTTCACGAGCCCGAGATACTGGACCCTTGGCTGGAGGATTACCAAGCCCGCTTGGATCGCCAGCCGGGCGACGTCGACACGGACGCGATGACCCGGGCCAATCCCCTGATCATTCCGCGCAATCACCAGATCGAAGCCATGATCGCCGCGGCGGTCGGCGGTGACTTCGCGCCGTTCCATCACCTGCACGCGGCAACAATCCAGCCGTTTAATCTGACGGACCCGGATCTGGCCCTGCCGCCCGGCCCCGGACAGGAAGTCCGACAGACCTTCTGCGGCACCTGATGGCCTTGTGACTATGGCGTCTCGGGTTTACCGCAATTCAGGGTGGAGCCGGGGCGAAAAATCCCCTACCACCTTGAGAGACGCTGATCCGGACCCTTCAGATGACCACAACCATCATTGATCGCTGCGAACAGCACGGCCTGCGCATGACCGACCAGCGCCGGACCATCGCGCAGGTCTTGCAAGAGGCCGATGATCACCCGGACGTGGAAGAAGTCTTCAATCGCGCCTCGGCCCGAGACCCGCGCATTTCGATCGCCACGGTGTATCGGACGGTCAAGCTGTTCGAAGAATCCGGGATTTTGGAAAAAGTCGAATTTGGCGACGGTCGGGCGCGATACGAATCTGCCGACCGCGATCATCATGACCATTTGATCGACCTCAACTCTGGCAAGGTGATCGAATTTGTCGATGACGAGATCGAGGCGCTGCAGGTGCGCATCGCTGCCAAATTGGGGTATCGGTTGAAGGGACACCGCCTTGAACTCTACGGCGTCCCCTTAAAGAAATAATCCGGCGATGACGCCGACGGGTCACGGAACCGCGGCGATCACCAGAAATGCCCCAAAAATGACCAAATGCACCCCGCCCTGCAGCACCGTAGTGCGCCCGGCGCCGAATGACAGCGTGCACATGAACAGGGTCAGAACAAGGATAACGATATGTTCGGGATCCAATCCCAACGACAGCGGCGTTCCCATGAATAGCGACACGGCAACAACCGTGGGGATGGTCAGGCCGATACTGGCCATGGCACTGCCCAGCGCGAGGTTCAAACTGGTCTGAAGGCGGTTCGCACGGGCGGCGGCAATCGCAGACAACCCTTCGGGCAAAAGCACCACCGCAGCGATTACCACCCCGACGAAGCTCAGCGGCAAGCCCAAAGACGCGATCCCCTCTTCTACCGGATGCGACAGGTCTTCAGCCAGCAAGACGACCGTGACCAGCGACAGCAGCAACAACCCACCGCTCAGAAGGGTCGTGCGACCGTCGGGTTTGGCGTGGGCGCCATGGCTGCCCTCTGCGTCCAGAAAATCCTCACGGTGGCGAACGGTCTGGACAAACAAGAACAACCCGTACAGCGCCAGCGACACGACCCCCACAAACACCAATTGCGCCTGCGAGAAAATCGGACCCGGAACCGACAGGGTATAATTCGGCAAGATCAGGGCCAGCGTCGCCAGCGTGCCGATCACCCCCAAAGACCCCACGGCCCCCCGAATTTGAAACTCTTGCTGGTGATGCCGGATGCCGCCTACCAGCAAACACAGGCCGACCACACCGTTCAGAACGATCATCACCGCCGAAAACACCGTGTCCCGGGCAATTTCAGTGCCGCCTTCCGGACTGCTGAGCATCAAGGACACGATCAGCGACACCTCGATCACCGTGACCGACGCCGCCAAAATAATCGACCCGAACGGCTCGCCCACCCGCAAGGCGACCATTTCGGCATGCTGCACCGACGCAAAGACCGATCCGGCCAGCAACAGCGCGGCCAAGACGATCACCCAGACCGACCCGACGCTGAGCACGCCCACTGCCAGCAGTCCCAGAAACAGTGCCGCGGCCACCGGCGCCACCCATGTCCAAGTCGAAAGGCTGCCACTATGTGATCCCGGACTGCTCATATCAGCTCCACCATACCAATTTGCGTCATAAAATTTGCCCCATGTCATGATGTAATTCATTCAAGCCCAAGAACTGGCGTTAGCATTCTGACCCACAGCCATCAAGCTTCTAGGCCGGCGCACCGATTTGGACCGCGTCGCCACTGGCACCGCCCGTTCAGTTAGCGTACCGCCACATTCAGGTGATGAGAGGGAGGACGACATGGAAAATCTGCGCGGAATAGGCCTGATGATCGCAGCGATGGCAGGGTTCTCTCTGGAAGACATGTTCGTCAAATCACTGTCGTCGAACCTGCCGGTCGGACAGGTCCTGTTCCTGCTCGGCTGCGGCGGCCTGTTGGCGTTCGGCATCAAGGTCTATCGCGAAGGCCAGCGGTTGCTGACCCGGGATATCTGGCATCCGGTTGCAATGATCCGAAACCTATCGGAAATGGCGTCGGCGATCTGTTTCATTCTGGCCATTGTCCTGACCCCCTTATCCAGCGCTTCCGCCATTCTTCAGGCCACGCCGTTGATGGTCACCCTTGGCGCTGCGGTGTTTTTAGGCGAACCTGTCGGCTGGCGGCGCTGGTCCGCCATCGCCATCGGCTTTTGCGGCGTCTTGATGGTGGTCCGTCCGGGGCTGGCGGGCTTCAACCCCGCATCCCTGTTTGCTGTTGCCGCCGTCGTCTTCATCGCCGCGCGTGACGTGTCCACCCGCGCCATTCCGGCCCATATCACCTCAATGCAACTGTCGGCATGGGCCTATGGCACGACCATCTTGTCCGGACTGCTGGTGATGCCATTCGGGCGGCCGCCGGTCATCCCCAGCCCGATCGAGATCAGTATGCTGTTTGGCGCCCTGACCATGGGTGTTCTGGGCTATTACGCGCTGATCCAATCCACCCGCTTGGGGGACATGTCCGCCATCGCGCCCTTCCGCTATTCCCGCCTGATCTTTGCCCTGATCATCGGCATGCTGGTGTTTTCGGAACGGCCCGATTTCTGGACCCTGACCGGCTCTGCGTTGATCATCGCATCGGGGCTTTATACCTTCGCCAGAGAGGAACGCGCACGTCAGCGACGTCTTTCCTCCGGCCCCCCCGACCTATAAGGTGACGGCGAACTGCCACGGATGAGGAACCCGACATTATGAGCACGATCATTGATATTATCGGCCGCGAAATTCTGGACAGCCGGGGCAACCCGACCGTCGAGGTGGACGTGATTTTGGAAGATGGCACCATGGGCCGCGCTGCGGTGCCATCCGGGGCCTCCACCGGTGCCCATGAAGCTGTCGAAAAGCGCGATGGCGACAAAACCCGTTACATGGGCAAGGGCGTTCTGGAAGCCGTGGCAGCTGTCAACGGCGAGCTGGCCGAAGCCTTGGTCGGCATGGACGCGACCGAACAAGCCGCCATTGATGCGGCCATGATCGAACTGGACGGCACCCCCAATAAAGCCCGCCTTGGTGCCAACGCCATTCTCGGCGTCAGCCTTGCCTGCGCCCGCGCCGCCGCCGATTACACCGGGCAGCCGCTGTATCGCTATGTTGGCGGCACCTCGGCCCGCATCCTGCCCGTGCCGATGATGAACATCATCAATGGCGGCGAACATGCCGACAACCCGATCGACATTCAGGAATTCATGATCATGCCGGTCTCTGCGGAGACTATCCGCGAGGCCGTGCGCATGGGGTCGGAAGTGTTCCACACCCTGAAAAAAGAACTGTCGGCAGCGGGTCTGTCCACCGGGATCGGCGATGAGGGCGGCTTTGCCCCCAACATCAGCTCCACCCGTGACGCGCTTGATTTCATTCTGAAATCCATTGAAAAGGCCGGGTACATTCCGGGCAAAGACATCTACCTTGCGATGGATTGCGCCGCGACCGAATACTACAAGAACGGCAAGTACGAGATGAAGGGCGAAGGCGTTTCGCTGACCTCGGAAGAGAACGTCGCCTACCTTGCAAAACTGGTCGAAGACTATCCGATCATCTCGATCGAGGACGGCATGTCCGAAGACGACTGGGATGGCTGGAAGGCCCTGACCGACGCGCTTGGCGACAAGATCCAACTGGTCGGGGACGATCTGTTCGTGACCAACCCCGAGCGTCTGGCCGACGGCATTGCCAAGGGCTGCGCCAACTCCATGCTGGTCAAGGTTAACCAGATCGGCACGTTGTCCGAGACGCTGAAGGCCGTCGATATGGCCCACCGCGCCCGCTATACCAACGTAATGAGCCATCGCTCGGGCGAGACCGAGGACAGCACCATCGCGGACCTTGCTGTTGCCACCAATTGCGGCCAGATCAAGACCGGTTCGCTGGCACGGTCTGACCGGCTCGCAAAATACAACCAACTGATCCGGATCGAAGAAGCCCTGGGTGAAACCGCAGAATATGCAGGCCGCTCGATCCTGAAGCGCTGATCGCAGCGCACCGACGACACGACGCAAAAAGCCCCCGCACCTCGGGGGCTTTTTCGCATCCGGCCTGGCCGGGAAGTGGCCTGGATCACAGGCAATTGACCTACAGACACGGCAACTTAACGTCGGTCTCGTACACGGTCTCGCCCGGCTTTCAGGTCGCAGAATTTACCTAGCCCTCACCGGATGTCGACAGCTCCACGGCCTGAACAAAAACGGGACCCGAAGCGGCGCTTCGAGTCCCGGTAGATGTCATGGATTGCCGCAGGCTCAGGCCCGGCGCAGGAAATTCACCAGCATGGCGGTCGAGCCGTCCTTGCCCTCGGTTCCAGCCTCGCCGCGCATCACCGGTTCCAGCGCGGTCGCCAGTTCCTTGCCCAGTTCTACCCCCCACTGATCGAACGAATTGATCCCGAGGATCACGCCTTCGACAAAAACCCGGTGTTCATACAGTGCGACAATGGCGCCAAACACTTCTGGGGTCAGTTGCGGATAGGCCAGCACGGTCGAGGGCCGGTTGCCCGGGAACACCCGGTGGCGGGCCTGACGGTCCAGTTCGGCCCCGGTCAGTCCTTTTTTGGCCATAATCGCGGTCGCCTCAGCCAAGGACCGCCCGCGCAACAAGGCTTCGGACTGCGCCAGACAGTTGGCGACGAGCAATTGGTGATGATGGGTCAGGTCATCCTCGAACCCCTTGGCCGCAACCAAGAATTCGCACGGCACCACGCCGGTGCCCTGATGGATCAACTGATAGAACGCATGCTGGCCATTGGTCCCTGCCTCGCCCCAGACGATCGGGCCGGATACGCGCGGCAAGTCACTGCCATCCATGGCAACGCGCTTGCCGTTGCTCTCCATCTCAAGCTGCTGAAGATAGGCAGGCAATCGGGCAAGACGTTGATCATAGGGCAACACCGCGCGACTGGGATAGCCGCAGATCTGGTGGTGCCAGATCCCCACCAGCGCCAGAAGCACCGGCAGGTTTTCGGCCAGCGGCGCCTCTTGGAAATGGCGGTCCATCATGGCACCGCCGGCAAGGAACCGGCGGAACACCGGACCGCCGACTGCCAGCATCAATGAAAGGCCAATCGGCCCCCAGACAGAATAGCGCCCACCGACCCAATCCGAAAAGCCGAACACCCGAGAGGGATCAATGCCATAGGCCGCTGTCTTGTCCGCAGCAGTGGACACAGCCGCAAACTGGGCAGACGGATCGCTGACCTTGGTGGCCATCCAGACCTTCGCCGTGTCGGCATTGGTCATGGTCTCAATGGTGGTGAAGGTTTTGGATGCCACGATCACCAGCGTGGTGGTCGGGTCCAGCCCTTTCAGGGTTTCTGCGATCTGCGCGCCATCCACGTTTGAGACGTAATGCACCCGCGGGCCATCATGCCATGGCGACAATGCTAGCGTGGCCATGACTGGCCCCAAATCAGAGCCGCCGATGCCGATATTCACCACATCGGTGATCGCGCCACCCTGCCCCGTGAACCTACCCGTCCGAACATCCTCGGCAAAGGCGTCCATCCGGTCCAGCGTAGCTTTGATGCCGGGGATCACGTCCTCGCCGTCAACCACCACGGATGCATCCAGATCGCGCAGAGCGGTGTGCAGAACTGCCCGCCCCTCGGTCTCGTTGATCGGTGCGCCCGCGAACATCGCGTCGCGCCGCGCGGCCACATCTGACGCCTCGGCCAGTTGCAGCAACAGCGCAAGACCCTCGTCGTCAAGATTGGTCTTTGAAAAGTCGAGCACCATTTCGCCCAGTTGCGCCGAGAATTGCGCCGCCCGGTTCGGTTGATCGAACAGTGACAGGATCGACCGATCCTTCACACCGGTATGGTGGCTATCCAGTTGATCCCAGATACGTGACATAATTAATTTACTCCGCCCAGTGGACTGTCGCATTTTTCAGGATAACCGACACAGGGGCCAGTCGCTCGTCTTCCATTTTGGCGGCCTCTTCCAGCACCCGGCGTTTGTCGTGACCGGTGATCAGAAGATGGATCGACATCGCGCCGCGCAAGACCGGGGCCGTCAGAGTGATCCGGGGCTCTGGCGCGCCCGGGGCCCGCATGGCCATCAAAGCCGGTGCCTTGGGGTCCAGCGCATCATCCAGCCGGTCTGCGCCCGGAAACAGCGACGCGGTGTGCATGTCCGTGCCCATCCCCAACAGCAATATCGACAGAGGCAGATGTGGCAGGATGTCTTGTGATTTCTGTTCCAGAACCGCCTCAGGCGTGGCGTCATCGGTGTAGAAGCTGAAAAAGCCCGCCCGCGCCGCTTTGCCGGTGAACAGACGCTCGCGCAGAAGACCCGTGTTTGAACGGGGCGAGGTTTCGGGCACCCAGCGCTCATCGGTCAACAGGACCGTCACCCGCTCCCAGTCCAGTTCCACCGCCGACAGGCTGTCGAATACCGGTCCGGGGGTCGTGCCACCCGGCACGGCGATCGACACCGTGTCATGGGTCATCAACGCGGCGTTCAACTCCCCGGCCAAAGATTGCGCCAGTTCGATCATCATCATGTCGCGATCTGCGTATTCGATAACGTTCATGACCGGATCTCCTTCCATCGGCGATTGTCGCGGTGCATCAGCGCCAGCGCCTCTTCCGGGCCGGAACTGCCGGAATCATAAGGTGCCGGGCGTTTGTCAGCTTCTTCCCATGCCGAGATGATCGGATCGGTCCAAGCCCAAGCCGCTTCAACTTCGTCGCCGCGCATAAACAGGGTCTGATTGCCCCGGATGACATCCATGATCAGGCGCTCATAGGCATCCGGAACATCATCGGCATCCGGCCCGAGGACCTTGGCAAAGGTCATGTCCAGCGGCACATCCACCAGACGCATCCCGCCCGGCCCCGGCTCTTTGATGGTGACGCGCAGGTCCATGCCTTCATTCGGCTGCAAGCGGATCGATAGCTCGTTGGCTTTGCTGCCCGAGTCGGCCCCGAAGATCGAATGCGGAATTTCGCGGAACCGGATCACAATCTCAGACATCCGCGCCCGCAACCGCTTGCCGGTGCGAATGTAGAACGGGGTCCCCTGCCAGCGCCAGTTGGCAATCTCCAGCTTCATCGCCACGAAGCTTTCCGTGTTGCTGTCGGGGTTTTCGCTATCTTCCAGATAACCTGCCAGGTCAGAGGTTTCCTGATACTGGCCGCGCACCACATCCTGAACCGTCACCGGATCAAGCGCGCGGATCACTTTGAGCTTTTCGTCGCGGACGGCATCCGGTTCAAACCGGGCTGGCGGCTCCATCGCGGTGAGGCAGAGCAACTGCATGATGTGGTTCTGCACCATATCCCGCATCGCCCCGGATTTGTCGTAATAGCTGCCCCGGCCACCGACGCCCACGGTTTCTGCCACGGTGATCTGCACGTGATCGATGTATTGTGCGTTCCAGAGCGGCTCAAACAAAATATTGCCGAACCGGACCGCCATCAGGTTCTGGACCGTTTCTTTGCCCAGATAATGGTCAATCCGGTAAATCTGACTTTCGTCAAAGTACTCGGCCAAACCTTTGTTCAGAATTTTTGCGCTTTCCAGATCCCGCCCGAACGGCTTCTCAACCACGATGCGGCTGTCTTCATTGGCCAGACCATAGGTTTTCAGACGCTCGGCAATCGCCCCGAACAAGGACGGTGCAACCGAAAAGTAGAACGCCCGGATTTTGCCGTCGCGCAGCTTGCCGCGCAAGGTATCCCAGCCGCTTTCGCCCATGGCATCGACGCTGGCGTAGTCGAGATGGTTCAAAAAGCCTTCAATCATCTCGGACGACCGTGCTTCGGGTTCGACGAATTCGATCAGCGCGTCGCGCACCATCGCCTGAAACGCGGCACGGTCCATATCGCCGCGCGCCGCCGCAATGATCCGTGCCTCTTCTGGCATTTGGCCGACGCGAAAGCGCCGAAAGAGACCCGGAAGGATTTTGCGGCGGGCAAGATCCCCGGTCCCGCCAAAGATCACCAGATCGAAGGTTTCAACGGGAATGACGCGAGAGACCATGCAGAACCTGCCTTTCGTGGACGCGGTGGTAGCGCAAACAATATACACCCGCATCGGTCATATCAGAGTTTTCGATCATCACAACTGCGTCACTCCGCATCCTCATGGCTTTCAGGAACTATGTCACACAGGTACCAATAATACTTGAGACAATTACAGGTTCCGTTCCATGAAAGACTTTCGTCAGCCACATCCTGCCAAATTCACTGATCCGTTTGTCACGGCGAATGGTGACGACAGGGCCTCTGTGGCACTGACCCATCCTGAAACGCTGTGGTTCAATACCGGAACCCTGTGCAATATCGAATGCGCCAACTGCTATATTGAAAGTTCTCCGTCGAACGATGCGCTGGTTTATCTTACACCAGACGACGTTAATGGCTACCTTGATCAACTCGACGCGCGGGAATGGCGGGTGCGTGAAATTGCCTTTACGGGCGGCGAGCCGTTCATGAACCCCCAGATGAACACCCTAATCGAAGCGGCACTGACCCGCGGCTATGACGTGCTGGTGCTGACCAACGCCATGCGCCCGATGATGCGCCCGTCTGTCAAATCCGGGCTGGTGCAACTGAACGCGGCCTACCCCGGCAAGATCACCTTTCGGATCTCGGTCGACCACTGGTCGCCAGAGTTGCATGACAAGGAACGCGGCAAGGGGGCGTTTGAAAAGACCGAACTGGGCATGATTTGGCTGCGCGACACCGGCATTCGCATGACGGTCGCCGGGCGCTCGGTCTGGGCCGAGAGCGAATCCGAGGCCCGGGATGGTTATGGCGCGTTCTATGCCCGGCACGATTTCGCCATTGACCCACGTGATCCGGCTCAAACGGTTCTGTTCCCGGAAATGGACGAAACCGTCGATGTGCCGGAAATCACCAGCGGGTGCTGGGACATCCTGAACAAGCACCCCGACAGCGTCATGTGTGCGTCAAGCCGCATGGTGGTCAAACGCAAGGGCGCAGCACAGCCGTCAGTTCTGGCCTGCACCCTGTTGCCCTATGCGCCCGAGTTCGAACTGGGCACGACCCTGCAAGAGGCCGAGCGGTCCGTGCAACTTAACCATCGCCACTGCGCCAAATTCTGCGTGCTGGGCGGGGCAAGCTGCTCATCCTGACGCAAAGGCCTTTGCGGTCGAAGGCCCGGCCTCAGAAGCCCATTGACCCCAGCACAACCACCGTGACGGTCGCGACAACCGGGATGGCGACGGCGCACACGAAGATGTCGCCGTAGCTTTGCCGGTGGGTCAGTCCGCAAATACCCAGCAGCGTGATGACCGCCCCATTATGCGGCAGCGCGTCGAAGCCGCCCGACGACAAGGCCGTGACCCGGTGCATCAGGCCCATGCTGATCCCGTCAGCCCGGCCCATCGCCGCGAACTGGTCGCCCAATGCATTCAGGGCGATCGACATCCCCCCCGACGCCGACCCGGTGATCCCGGCCAGAACGTTAACCGCAACCGCCAGTGACGCCAGCGGATTGTCGGGAAACAGGTCCAGCACCGCATCCCGCACCAGCAGGAACGCCGGCAGCGACGCAATGACCGCGCCATAGCCCACTTCCGAGGCGGTGTTAAAGATCGGCAGCAGCGATCCCATTGTGCCCTGATTGATGCTGTCCTTTACGTCCTCAAACCTGGCCCAATTGCCGACAAGCACCAGCAGGATCGACGCCACCAACGCCACGATGATTGCCCAGATCCCGGCCACCGAACTGAGGGTGGTGGCGCCATATTCCGGCTTGGCCAGATAGGCCGCGTCGACATTGGGAAATACCAGATAGGTGAACATCCCGTTCAAGGCGATCACCGAAATTACCGGCGCAATCGCCATTGCAAACCCGGGAAGCTGGATGTCACCGGCCAGACCGGCATCGGCTGCCGTGACCTTGTGGGTGCCATAGCCTTCGCCTTTGGTCTTAGCCGATGCCGACCGCCGGTTCAGCCATAACACCCCGCCGATCAGCATAATCAGCCCGGCCAAGGTGCCCAGAATGGGCGCGGCGAAGGCATTCGTGCCGAAAAATGGCATCGGGATGGCGTTCTGAATGGCCGGTGTGCCCGGCAACGCCGTCATGGTGAAGGTGAAAGACCCCAGCGCAATCGACGCCGGCAACAGCCGTTTGGGAATGTCGGCCTGTTGGAACAGCGAATTGGCAATGGGATAGATCGCGAAGGCGACGACAAACAGCGACACCCCGCCATAGGTCAGCACCCCGCAGGCAAGCACCACCGCCGTAATCGCGCGCTCTGCGCCCACACCATCGACAATGCGCTGCGCGATCACCCGTGCCGAGCCGCTATCGGCCATCATTTTGCCAAAGATCGCCCCCAACAGAAACAGCGGGAAGTACAGGATGACATAGCCACCAAGTGCGGTCATGAAGACTTGGGTATAGGTCGCAAGAACCGGTAAATCGCCGCTCATCAGCACCGCGAACAAGGCAAGAATCGGGGCAAGGATCAGCACGTTGATCCCGCGATAGGCGAGATACATCAAAAGCCCCAAAGACAGCAGTATTCCGACCAATCCCATCAGCGATCTCCCTGCGCGATCCAGAATTCTTCTGCCCAGCTAAGCCGAATTGCGCGACCGAGGCAATTGCAGGTATTTTTGGAACCAATGGAACTGACAGAGCCAATTAAGAACCGGGACGTTCGCACAAAAGACCGGGCACAGGCACCGGCGATAGGCGGGCTTGTTAGGCCTCGCTCTCGTCATCTTCTGGTTCGTCTTGGGTGATCTGGTCGCCAGCTTCATCCCCGTCAGAGCCTGCGTCCAAGCGGTCTGGCGGCGGCCGGTTATCCAACAGTCCCGCCGCGCGCAGTTCCTTCAGGCCCGGCAGATCACGCGCCGATTCCAGATTGAACTGGTCCAAGAAGACCTCGGTCACCACGAATGTCACCGGACGGCCCGGGGTCATGCGGCGACGGCCCAGACGGATCCACTCCAGTTCCAGCAATTGATCAATGGTGCCGCGGCTGACGCCCACGCCGCGGATTTCTTCGATCTCGGCACGGGTCACCGGTTGGTGATAGGCGACAATGGCCAGCGTTTCGATCGCGGCCCGCGACAATTTCCGGGTCTCAACCGTTTCCTTGTGCATCAGAAACCCCAGATCGGGGGCGGTGCGAAACGCAAAGGATTCGCCCACCCGCACCAACTGAACCCCCCGCCCGTCATAAACATGCCGCAACCGCAGCAGCGCGGCTGCCGGGTCTGAGCCCTGCGGCAGCCGGGCAATCAGTTCTTTCAGGCTGACCGGTTCGGCCGTCGCAAACAGGATTGCCTCGACCATCCGGTCTTGCTCGGCCGAAGACGGCACGTCGAACAGGCCCGCGCCTGTGCTGTCATTGGCCTCGGTCTGCGTCATTGCCCGTCATCCCTGCTTGTCCTGCGCCGCAACCGGATTGGCGCGAAGGCCTCGATCTGCGAAATTTCTAACTTACCCGCCTTCGCCAGTTCCAATGAGGCCGCAAAGGTCGCCGCCATGGCCGAGCGTCGCCGCGCCGGATCAATTTCCCAGCCGGGCGGCAAATAGGTCGACAGGTCGGTCCAGTCCCCGGCAAACCCGATTAACCCACGCATGCGCTCCAACGCCTCTTCCATGGTCAGGATGGCATGGCGATCCAGCACAAAGGGGCGAAATTCATCCCGGGTCCGCAACCGGGCATAGGCCTGCATCAGGTCCAGCAGCGACGCGGTAAAGGTGGTCCGGCGGACCCGTGCCACGTTTTCAGGCTGGCCCCGGGCAAAGACATCCCGGCCCAGTCGATCACGCGCCATCAAGCGCGAGGCCACATCGCGCATGGCCTCCAGCCGTTCCAACTGAAAGGCCAGATGCGCGGCCAGATCCTCACCCGAGGGGCCCTCGTCGTCCGGGTCCGGTGGCAGCAGCAAACGCGACTTCAGAAAGGCCAGCCACGCGGCCATGACCAGATAATCCGCAGCCAGCTCAATCCGCAGCTCTGTCGCCGTATTTACGAAATCCAAATACTGCTCGGCCAGCGCCAGAACCGAAATCCGCCGCAGATCAACTTTTTGCGTCCGCGATAGCGACAGCAAAAGGTCCAGCGGCCCCTCAAAGCCGTCGACATCCACAATCAACGCCTCGGCGGCGAGGCGGGCTTCGATCTGGGTGACGTTGCTCGGCGGCGCAGACGCCGGATCAGCCACGCGCAGCCCCAGCCATCAATGCGGCCAATTCCGCATCCAGCGCCGCCAAATCGACCGTATCCCCGGCATGACGCATTGCCAGCGTCCGCTCGGCACGGGCCACGCCCTCGGGCTGCAGTGTTCCCGCGCCCAAGACCACGGCCTGCATTTCATCCGCCTTGCCATTACAATGCAGCACCAGATCACAGCCTGCCGCCATCGACGCCGCCGCCCGCTCCTGCATCGTTCCGGACAGCGCTTGCATCGACAGGTCATCTGTCATCAGCAGGCCGTCAAACCCGATCTCGTCCCGGATCATGGCAACACAGGCCGGCGATTGGGTCGCCGGATGCACTGGATCAATGGCGTCGAACAGCAAATGGGCGGTCATCGCCATCGGCAGATCCGCCAAGGCCTTGAATGCAGCGAAATCGCGGGCCTGCAACGCGGCCAAGGGGGTCGCCACGCGCGGCAAATTCAGATGGCTATCAAGGGTCGCCCGCCCGTGACCGGGAATATGTTTGACGACGGGCAGAACGCCCCCGGCCAACATCCCGTCGGCACTGGCCCGTGCCGCTGACACCACCTCGTCCAGATCGGCGCTGAAACAGCGGTTGCGCAGGAACGGATGGGTCTCATCCGCGGCCACATCGGCTAGGGGCGCGCAATTGACATCAATGCCCGCCGCCCGCAGTTCTGCCGCGATCAGGCGATAGCGCAGATACAGCACCCGAGCCGGGGCGTCGCCGGCGCAGACCACTTGTTCCAACGGCGGCAGCCACCCGCGCCAATGCGGCGGCCCCATGCGCTGCACCCGGCCGCCTTCTTGGTCGATTAAGATCGGCGCATCGCGGCCAACCGCAGCGCGCAAGTCCGAGGTCAGCCGGCGCAGTTGGTCCGGCGTGTCCACATTGCGTCCGAACAGGATGAAGCCCCAAGGGTCTGCGTCCCGAAAAAACGCAGCCTCCTGTGCTGTCAGCACTGGTCCCGCGCACCCAAAGATATATGCACCGCAGGTCGTCATTGTTAGCTTTCTGATAAGGGGCCGCGCCCCGCTGCATTCTAGCGTGTCAGGACCGGGATACAGTCCGCGTGGTCGGCGATCAGCACCGCACAAAAACTGCGGGCTTCGATCAGATCGGCAAAGCCATAGGCCCGCAGACGGTAGAACACGTTGTCGCCCACCTCGGCCCGCTCAATCACCCGGCGTTTGGGACCAAGGTAGTCCTCAAACGCGATACTCAATTCGATCCAGCCTTGGCGCGCCTCTGCTTCGCTGTCAAAGGCCCCCAACTGCACAAGACGCGTGCCCGCCGGAATGTCGGCTGGCGACAGGTCCAAGGCCACCGCCGGCGCTTGCGCGGCAAAACTTGCGACCTCAGGGTTGGCAGTGGCGCGGGTGGCGATGTCCATGGCGGGACGCGGCCGCGGCCGTGGGCCGATCCCTGCCCCGCGCACCGATCCCGACAGATCGCGCGGCACCGTTTGCATCTCGAACATGCCGTCATCCTCGGCCATGTCTTCGCTGCCGAAAACCTGCGTCAACGCACCCTCGACCGCCAGACGCAAGGCGGCGTCCGGGTCAAGCGGCACCTCTGGCGCGGCCACCGCCTCAAGCAACTCGGGCTGCGGCTGGTCTTCTTCGGTGACCCCCATCGGCTCGGGCGCCAGAATAACCCGTTCAGCGATTGGCGCGTCGATCGTGTCCGAGGCGATCCGGTTCACCGACAACCCTTGATGCGCCGCCTGAAACCCACCGGGATCTTCCGGCTGTTCGCGGCTCGGCCCTTCCATGGCCAGCACCACAGGGACCGAACGCGCATCGCGTGTCGCCAAGTCATAGGTCCAAAACGACAAGCCGCCGACCAATGCGATCGAACTTAGGGCCCCCAACCAGCGCACGATCCGAAGGCCGACGGAAACGCGACGGGGATCCCGGTCAAGACCGTGATGCAAAGACTCGGAATACGCCATATCATTTGCCCCAATTTTACCAGCCACGTGCGCCCAACTGAGGCCGTGACCGGTTCATTTGCCTGCTCGAACCGCGGGGGCGCCTGTTAAATCAGCGCATTTCCTCCAACGGCGTGACGCCGAGAATACCAAGACCTGCGGAAATAACAACGGATACGGCCTTAGGCAGGGCAATTTTCGTCGCGGTAAGCGCCGGATCGTCCTCTTGCAAGAAGCGCAAGCCCGTCGCGTCATTGCCGCGGCTCCACAATCCGTGGAATTCACTGGCCAGTTCGTACAGGTAAAACGCGATCCGATGCGGTTCGTTGGTGCGGGCCGCGATCTCAACCAAACGGGGCCATTCGGCCAGCTTTTTGATCAAGGCCAGTTCGGCAGGATCCGAAATGTCCGACAAATCCTGCGCAGCGATGGCCGCGTCCGACACATCGACGCCCATCGCTTCGGCCTTGCGCAGCACCGAACAAATCCGGGCATGGGCATATTGCACATAGAAAACCGGGTTGTCCTTGGACTGCTCTAGGACCTTGTCGAAATCAAATTCCAGCGGCGCATCGTTCTTCCGCGTCAGCATCACGAACCGGGTGACATCTTGGCCAACCTGATCGACCACGTCGCGCAGGGTGACGAAGGTTCCGGCCCGCTTTGACATCTTCAGCGGTTGGCCATTGCGGGTCAGCTTGACCAGCTGGATCAGCTTGACATCCAGACTGACCTTGCCGCCGGACAGGGCCGAAACCGCCGCCTTCATCCGCTTGACATAGCCGCCGTGATCGGCGCCGAACACATCAATTAGCGCGTCGAAGCCTCTGGTAACCTTATCATAATGGTAGGCGATGTCCGGGGCGAAATAAGTCCAGCCGCCATCCGACTTCTTGACGGGGCGATCCACGTCATCGCCATGCAGCGAGGACCGGAACAGGGTCTGCTCGCGCGGCTCCCAATCTTCCAGCAGCTTGCCTTTTGGCGGCTCCAGCACGCCCTCATAAATCAGGCCCTTGGCATCCAGATCGGCCAGCGCGGCTTCGATCTTACCGGTGCCGTAGAGCGAGCGTTCGGAGTAGAACAGGTCCATCTTGACGCCAAGCGACGCCAGATCATCGCGGATCAATTCCATCATGGCGGCAGTGGCGAAGTCGCGCAGGTCTTCCAGCCAAACGTCCTCACCCTTGTCCAGATAGGCGTCACCGACCTTGTCCTTCAACGCCTGCCCGACCTCGATCAGATAGTCGCCGGGGTAAGTCCCGTCGGGAAAGGCCACGTCCTGACCATGCGCTTCGAGATACCGCAAATAGACCGAGCGGGCCAAGACATCGACCTGCGCGCCGCCGTCGTTGATATAGTATTCCCGGGTTACATCATGTCCGGCGTATTCCAGCAGCGATGCCAAGGCATCGCCAAAAACCGCGCCGCGCGTGTGGCCAACATGCATCGGACCTGTGGGGTTGGCGGACACAAATTCGACGTTGACCCGCTTGCCTGCGCCAAGTTGCGACCGACCATACCCGGTCTGATCGCGCAGCACGGTCCCGACCAGACCCTGCCAGACGGCAGGTGTCAGGGTCAGATTCAAAAAGCCCGGCCCGGCCACTTCGACCTCGGCAATGCGCGGGTCGGCCCGCAAACGCTCGGCCAATGCCTCGGCAATCGCACGCGGCTTCAAGCCCGAAGGCTTGGCCAGCACCATGGCCGCGTTGGTGGCCACGTCGCCATGGGCCGCATCGCGCGGCGGCTCTGCGGTTACGGCGTCGAAGCTCAGCCCCTCAGGCAAGCCTCCGTCGCGTACCGTGGCGGTCAATGCGTCCAGCACCAAAGTCCGGATATCGTCAAACAGGTTCATCGTTTCGGCCCTCGTCTTCCGCACAGGGGCGTAGCATGGCGTGCGCGCAAAACGCAATCGCCAACACCCGCCATTTCTAGGCCGCGCCGATCAGCTCTTCATGGGTCTGAATCGCAAATCGGTCGGTCATTCCAGCAATATAGTCCAGCACGATCCGCGCCAGTGCCGTTTCCCCGTCGGCATCCGCGACATCCTTACGCCATTGCTTGGGCAGAAGGTCGGGATGGGCCATGAAATGCGGGAACAGTTCCATTACAACTTTGGTGACGCGCTTGCGTTCGATCACCACTTGCGGCGCCCGGTACATCCGGGTGAACAGGAACTTGCGCAGCACCTGCAAATCCGTCCAGATCGGCTGCGAAAATTGCACCACCGACCGGCCTGCGTTGCGCACATCATCGACGGATTGCGGATCAACCTCGGCCAGCGCTGCCTGCGCCTGCTCAATCACATCCTCGACCAGAACGCCAAAGAACCGGCGCAAAGCCTCATGCCGCCGCCGGTAATAGTTCAGGTTGGGATAGAGACGATCAACCTCGGAAAAGCAGCGATCCAAAATCGGAAGTTCGGCCAGCTCATCGGTGGAAAACAGTTCGGCCCGCAGCCCGTCATGCAAATCGTGATGGCTGTAGGCAATGTCGTCCGACAGGGCCGCGACCTGCGCTTCTGCGCTGGCAAATGTCCCCAACTCAAGATTGTGGCGCGCGTTGTAATCCGCCAAAGCATAGGGCAGCTCGCCGGTTACGGGCCCGTTATGCTTGGCCAGCCCTTCCAAGGTTTCCCATGTCAGGTTTAAGCCGTCAAATTCCGCATAATGCCGTTCCAACCCGGTCACGATCCGTACCGCTTGGGCGTTGTGATCGAAGCCCCCATAAGGGGCCATCAGGTCATTGAGCGCATCCTCGCCCGTATGACCAAACGGCGGATGTCCAAGATCATGCGCCAGCGCGACGGCTTCGGTCAGGGCAAGGTTCAAGCCCAGCACCCCGGCGATGGTGCGCGCCACCTGCGCCACCTCAATAGAGTGCGTCAGCCGGGTGCGATAATAATCGCCCTCATGTTCCACGAACACTTGGGTCTTGTGCTTGAGACGGCGAAACGCCGACGCATGGATGATCCGGTCACGATCTCGCTGAAAACAGGATCGAAAGGTGCTTTCCGCTTCGGGATAGAGACGCCCACGGGATTGGGCGGGATCGGAGGCATAGGGCTGTTGCATCGGGTTGCCTTCTTCCTGACACGCTTGTGGCGCGTGCCTCTGGTGCTTATATTGAACATTGCGCCAATACAAACACATGAAGGCTTCGCCATGGATCTCCAACTTCCGCCAAAAGTCACCGCCCGCGCCTTCGCGCGGCTGGCCGAGATCAACGAGGCAGCCGACAGTCCCAAGGCGCTGCGGGTCGCCGTCGAGGGCGGCGGTTGCTCCGGCTTTCAATATGAGATCAAGCTGGATGATCCGGCTGCCGATGATCTGGTGCTGGAAGGAGACGGCCAGAAGGTCGTGGTGGACAGCGTGTCCCTGCCCTTCCTTGGCAATGCCGTGATTGATTTTGCCGACGAATTGATCGGCGCACGGTTCGTGATCGAGAACCCGAACGCGTCATCCAGCTGCGGCTGCGGCACCAGCTTCTCAATGTAAGCTAGGCCGCGTCAGTTTGGCCGGTGTGGGCACGCCCATGGACGCCCCCACATCGGCCAGTGCCCATTAGGCGGCGATGGTGATCAGTTCGATGTCGAACGTCAGATCCTTACCGGCCAGCGGGTGGTTGGCGTCCAGCGTCACGGTGTCTTCCGTCAGTTCCGCCACCGTCACCGGCACAGCCTGACCCTGCGGCGTCTGCATTTGCAGTTGAAGACCCACTTCCAGCGGAATGTTGTCCGGAATGTCGGTGCGCGGCACGGCTTGGCGGGCTTGCGGGTTGACCGGGCCATAAGCCTCTTCCGGCACAATCGTGACCGACTTCGTGTCGCCCACGGTCATGCCCGGCAAAACCTTATCCAAGCCCGGGATAATCTGGCCAGAGCCGACTTCGAAGGTCAGCGGATCGCGGCCTGCACTGCTGTCGAATGTGGTGCCATCGCTGAGGGTGCCAGTGTAGTGAATACTAACAGTGTCGCCTGCCTTGACTGCGGTCATTGGGATCTCCAGTTCAGAACGTGTGTTTGGGGGTTCGCTTGGCAGGCCCCGAATGGGCGTGCCTTCACATTAAAGCCTATCATGTAGACTGGCCGTGTAAACCCGATGCCAAGGCACGGGGATCGCACGGGAATCAGTTTTTTCGCCCACGTCAGATTGTCGCGGGGGGTCGCGATTTCACCACCGATTGCGGTGAATCCGTCAGCCCAAGCCGCAGGTGCTGACCTTGGAACAGACCACAAACCGGGCGTCCCAAGATCCGGCGCGCCGGGTGTGCTGCGGGAGACCGAGAGCCGGAAAGCACTGGACGCGCCCCGACGCGATGGCCTAGTCAGGCCTCGACCCTTCCCACACGGTGGACCGACCCATGAAGATCGCCACTTTTAACATCAACGGCATTAAGGCGCGGATCACCGCCCTGAGTGATTGGTTGCGTGAAACAAGCCCAGATGTGGCGTTGCTGCAAGAGATCAAATCCGTCGATGACGGATTTCCGGTTAGCCATTTCAATGACTTGGGCTATAATGTCGAAACCCACGGCCAGAAGGGCTTTAACGGGGTTGCGATCTTGTCGCGGCTGCCACTGGAAGACGTGACCCGTGGCCTGCCGGATCCGGACGGCGGCGAACCTGACGAGCAAGCCCGTTGGATCGAAGCCACGGTGGTCGGCGAGCGGGCCATTCGACTCTGCGGTCTGTACCTGCCGAATGGCAATCCGGTGCCGGGTCCGAAATACGACTATAAGCTGGCGTGGATGAAACGGCTGCACCACCGCGTGCAAACCTTGCTTGCCCTCGAAGACCCGGCGGTGATCTGCGGCGACTACAACATCATCCCGCAACTGGAAGATGCCGCCCGGCCTGACAGTTGGCGCGAGGATGCCTTGTTTCGGCCCGAAAGCCGCGCCGCGTTTCGCAAGGTGGTCAATCTTGGCCTGACCGACGCCTTCCGCGCCATTCACCCGCATATGCCGCCAGCCCCGCCCCCCGGCCACTACAGCTTCTGGGATTACCAAGCCGGGGCTTGGACCCGCAACAACGGCATCCGCATTGATCACCTTCTCTTGACCCCGCAAGCGGCAGACCTGCTGACCGATGCCCAGATCGACAGTGAGTTTCGGGGCCGGGACAAACCTTCAGACCATGTTCCGGTCTGGATCAATCTGGCGGCCTGACGCCCGGGGGCCGGATTAGCCCGCCGTCACATCACAGCCATAGAGCCAGTCAAACCGGCGCAACGGTGCGCTGGGAGCCAGCCAGCCGCCCAGCCGCAGTGCGCTATGCGCCGCCAAGCGAAGCGGCGGCCAAGACAGATGATAGGCGCGGGCATTGAACCCGGCGGACGCCACAATGCGGACGCAACGCGCCCGGCGCCGCGCCTGAAACGCGCTAAATCCAGACGTGATATCACTGCCTTGGGACAAGCTATCGGCCAGAACCCAAGCATCCTCCAGCGCCATGCACGCCCCTTGCGCAAGAAAAGGCAAGGTTGGGTGCACCGCATCACCCAACAGCGCAAGTCTGCCGCGGTGCCAGTGTTCAGCCACCGGATGGCGGAACAAACCCCACAGATGCACGTCCGTCACCTGAGCCAAAAGCGCGCGCGCTTCGGGGGCAAAGCCTGCAAAGGCTGCCTGCATATTGGCCGGATCATCGCGCACCTGCCAGCCCTCTGCCGCCCAATCGTGGCGTTCCTGCACCGCAACGAGGTTCATCAAGCGGCCATCCCGCAGCGGATAGGCCACCAAGTGCCGCCCCGGCCCCATAAACACGCGCACATCCGGGTCTTGCTGTGCGCCCATCGGCACCGTCGCGCGCCACGCCACCTGACCGGTAAACGCCGCCGTTGGGACATCCCCCAGCGCCGGCCGCGCCACAGAATTCACCCCATCCGCAGCGATCACAACAGACGGCTCAAGCACGGTGCCATCAAGCAGCCCCAGCCGCACACGATCGCCAATTGGCTCAACCGACGCGACCGTCTGCCCCAGGGCAATCTCAACCCCCATGGCCCGCGCCGCGTCGGCCAACACATCAATCAGATCGGCCCGATGAACAAACAGATAGGGCTGATCGGGACGGAGGTTGGCCAAGTCCAACCTAAGCACAGGCGCGGCTTTGCGGTAATCCAACAGCCGGACCGAACGGGCCCGGACCGACCGGGCGGCAAGCGCCGCATCAAGGCCCAGCGCCCGCAGCACCGCCATGCCATTGGGCCCGATCTGCACCCCCGCCCCCACCTCAGAGATCTGCCTAGCTTGTTCCAAAACGCGGACCTGCGCACCACGCATCGCCAACGCAAGCGCCACCGACAGCCCACCTATTCCCGCGCCAATTACTGTGACCTGCTGTCCGATCAGCACGCTCCGCCTCCTGTCATGTCTGCCTCAAAGAAAAAGGCACCCGAGCCACCCCGGATGCCTTATCTTGTCTTCCGCCGCAGGCGATCAGTCGTCGCGATGCACCTTTTCACGACGCTCGTGCCGTTCCTGTGCTTCCAGCGTCATTGTCGCGATCGGGCGTGCATCCAAGCGCTTCAACGAAATTGGTTCACCCGTGCTTAGGCAATAGCCATATTCGCCTTCGTCGATCCGCCTTAGCGCCGCATCGATCTTGGAGACAACTTTGCGCTGCCGATCCCGGGTCCGCAATTCTAGCGCGCGGTCGGTTTCTTCAGATGCCCGGTCAGAGACGTCGGGAAAATTCCGACTGCTGTCCTGTAGACCCTCGATCGTGTCCTTACTGCCAGCCAGAAGTTCATTCTTCCAACCAATCAGTTTGCGACGAAAATACTCGAGCTGGCGGTGATTCATAAACGGCTCGTCCTCGGCGGGACGATAGTCGTCGGGTAGAAATGCCTCGGCTTTCATGTTAGCTCCCATCTTTGGCCCGGTGTCCGAAGCGATGGAACGGTCTGACAATTCATTCATCCTTTCGGGCAATGGGGGGCCCAGCTATGCCGGTCGCATACCCCATAGTCTTGTTCATGTCACGCATATTCATCGCAAATTTATCCACGCTTGAAGCCCCTCCGGGGTGTGGTAGGGTTTGCAGAACGACCGGGCGGGCAGCAGGATTGAATGATGCGATTTGAGGGAACGGAAACCTACGTTGCCACCGAGGATCTGACGGTCGCGGTGAATGCCGCAGTGGCGCTGGAACGTCCGCTTTTGGTTAAAGGGGAACCCGGCACCGGCAAAACCGAACTGGCACGGCAGATATCAAACAGCCTTGGGCTGCCGATGATTGAGTGGTCGATTAAATCGACCACGAAGGCACAGCAGGGGCTTTACGAATACGACGCGGTTAGCCGTTTGCGGGACAGCCAGCTTGGCGATCCCCGCGTGTCTGATGTCGGCAATTACATCCGGCGTGGCAAGCTGTGGCAGGCCTTTGCCGCCGAGACCCGCACGGTGCTGCTGATCGACGAAATCGACAAAGCGGATATCGAATTTCCCAACGACCTGTTGCAGGAACTCGACCGGATGGAGTTCTTCGTCTACGAAACCGGTGAGACCATCGTGGCCCGGCAACGGCCCATCGTCATCATCACGTCCAACAATGAAAAAGAATTGCCCGATGCGTTCCTGCGCCGGTGCTTTTTTCACTATATCCGCTTTCCCGATATCGACACTCTGCGCAAAATTGTCGAAGTGCATCACCCCGGTATCAAGCAAGCTTTGCTGACCGCGGCGCTGACCCAATTCTACACGCTGCGCGACACGCCCGGCTTGAAGAAAAAGCCCTCGACTTCAGAAGTGCTGGACTGGCTCAAACTGCTTCTGGCCGAGGATCTGTCCCCAGAGGATCTGATGGCTGATCCCGCGAACGCGCTGCCGAAACTTCACGGCGCGCTTCTGAAGAACGAACAGGATGTCCATTTGTTCGAACGCATGGCCTTCATGGCGCGGAGGCAGCACCGATGACCGCCACCCTTCGCCCGCTCACGGCCAGCGACAAGGACCAGTGGACCGCGCTGTGGCGAGACTATCTGGAGTTTTATCAGGCCACCTTGCCAGACTCGCAGTTCGATCTGCAATTCGCGCGTTTGATCGGCGATGACCCCCGGGATTTCAACGGCATCGTGGCCGAGATTGATGGCCAACTGGTCGGGATCGTGCATTTTGTCTTTCATCGCCACGGCTGGCATGCCGAAGACGTCTGCTATCTTCAGGACCTTTATGTCGCCCCTGTCGCCCGCGCCACGGGTCAGGGACGCGCCCTGATCGAAGCGGTCTATGCCGCCGCCGATGCCGCCGGAGCGGCCAATGTCTATTGGTTGACACAAAGCTTCAACACCACTGCCCGCCAACTTTACGACCGGGTCGGGCGTGAAACCCCGTTCCTGAAGTACCAGCGGTCTTGATCGGGTGACCGCGCGGCTCGGCCCCTTCGGCGCATTGGCCGTTGCCCTTGTGGTCACAGCCTGTAGCCCGGCACCAACGCGCCCGACAGCACCGAAACCCAGCCAAACAGCGACCGTGGCGATGCCCGCGATGAAACAATTCGGCGCGCCAAATCCAACGCCACCGGATCGCTCGAACACCGAAATCGGCCGGGACTTCATCGACCTCAGCTTACAATTGGAAAACGGCCGCGATCTGCCGATTTTCACCCGTTTCGAACAGCCGATCACCATCGGCCTGACCGGCAAGCTGACCCCGATCTTCCGCCAAGAATTGGACCGCCTGATTGGCCGCTTGCGGCGAGAGGCGGGCGTGAACATCCGCCGGACCGATACGCCGGCCACGGCATCGATCACGGTCGAGGCCATCAGCCAAGCGCAATTGCAGCGGGTCGTCCCGACCGCCGCCTGTTTCGTTCTGCCCCAGCGGATCAGTTGGGACGAGTTCACCCGCAACACCCGGCGGCGCGATCTGAACTGGACGGAATTAAAGGTCCGCAACGCCGCGACCGTTTTCATTCCGGCCGATGTCAGTCCACAGGAAATCCGCGACTGCCTGCATGAGGAAATCGCCCAAGCCCTTGGGCCGGTGAATGATCTGTACCGGTTGGACGATTCGATTTTCAACGATGACAACATGCGCTCGGTTTTGACCGGGTTCGATATGATGATCCTGCGCGCGACCTATGATCCGGCTTTGCGTAACGGCATGACCCGGCAAGAGGTGGCCGCCGTCCTGCCCCCGCTGCTGGCGCGGATCAATCCGCGCGGCGAACGCATCGCCACCCGGCCCTATCGGCCCAGCCCCCGGGATTGGGTGGACGCCATTGAGCACGCCCTGTCCAACGGACGCCGCGACCCGGCCCGCCGGCGCGCCGCCTATAAAGCGCTGGACATCGCACGAACCGAAGGCTGGCAGGACACGCGTCTCGGGCTATCGCTATTGACCGTTGGCCGGTTGGCTGAGGCCGATGACGGCAGTCTGGGGCTGGACGCGTTCTTTGAAGCTGCCGATGTTTATGGCCAAAGCCCCGACACCGCCATTCAGGCGGCCAATGTCGCGATCCAAATCGCCGCCTTTGCCCTTGTGGCCGGCGAGATGGACGCGGCCATCCGCATCGCCAACACCAATATTCCGATCGCGAAAAAAGCCGAGAACGCCGCCCTTATGAGCGATTTTCTGATGGTCAAGGCGTCGGCATTGGATGCCAAGGGCCTGACCGCACAGGCCCGGTCCGTTTGGCTCGACAGTTACGGATGGGGCCGGTATGGGTTGCGTTCGGACGAGGTCATCCTTGGCCGGGCGGCCGAGATTGCCGCATTGGTGCCGACCCCTCAGGAGGGAACATGATTATCATCGCAGGTGCGATCCTTGGCGGGTCTTACGGGGCTTGGCTGGCCGCGAAACGTAAAGGCAACAAATACGACATCGCCCAATATGCGGCCACTTTCGCCATGGCGTTCGCGGTGATCGGCCTGTTCGCGACGATTTTCATCAATCGCATGATGTAAGCTGATGTTTCTGCGCTTTTTTGAAACCCTCCGCACAGCGGGCATCCCGGTTTCACTGCGCGAATTTTTGGGGTTTCTGGAAGGGCTAAGCGCCGGTCTGGTGACTTATGATGTCGACGGGTTTTACTTTCTGGCGCGCACCACAATGGTCAAGGATGAACGGTTCATTGACCGCTTTGACCGGGCCTTCGCCGAAACTTTCAAAGGGCTGGAAGCTGTATCGGTTGCCGATATGCTGGACGCGGCAAACATCCCGGCCGCGTGGCTTGAAAAACTGGCCGAGAAAACCTTGTCGCCCGAAGAAATGGCCGAAGTTCAATCGGCAGGCGGTTTTGACAAGCTGATGGAAACCCTCAAACAACGCCTGAAAGACCAAGAGGGCCGACATCAAGGCGGCTCAAAATGGATCGGCACCGCAGGCACGTCGCCCTTTGGCGCTTATGGCTATAACCCAGAAGGCGTGCGGATCGGGCAGGACGCCTCCCGCCATCAACGCGCCGTCAAGGTCTGGGACAAGCGCGAGTTCCGCAATCTGGACGATTCCGTCGAACTTGGCACCCGCAATATCAAGGTCGCGCTTAAACGTCTGCGTCGCTGGGCCCGGGATGGGGCCGCCGATGAACTGGACCTTGACGGGACCATCCGGGCCACCGCCGAGCACGGGTATCTGGATGTTCAGACCCGGCCCGAGCGGCGCAACGCCGTCAAGGTTCTGCTGCTGCTCGATTCCGGCGGGTCCATGGACCCGCATGTGCGCATCGTCGAAGAACTGTTTTCGGCCGCCCGGTCCGAGTTCAAACATCTGGACCACTTCTATTTTCACAACTGCCTCTATGAGGGGGTCTGGCGCGACAACGCCCGACGCTGGCAAGAGCAGACCCCGACATGGGATATTCTGCGCACCTATGGGCCGTCGTGGAAATGCATTTTCGTCGGCGATGCCAGCATGTCGCCCTATGAGGTGCTCTATCCCGGCGGCGCAAACGAACATTGGAACGCCGAAACCGGCGAGACTTGGCTCACCCGCGCCCGCGACCACTGGCCGGATCATCTGTGGATCAACCCGGTCCCTGAACCCCATTGGCCGCGCATCCAGACAATCGGCCTGATCCGCGACTTGTTCGACGGGCGCATGGTGCCGATGACGCTGGACGGTCTCACCCGGGGCATGCGGGTTTTGGGACGCTGACGGATACCGCAACGGGCGACTTACCGCCTGAGGCCGGAGCCAAGACAGAGGCCACCTCAGACCGCTTCCGTTAACCATTTCACCGATCAATCAGACGTTAACCATAAGTTTTAACTGAATTTATTCCAACTTCGCCGTACAAGCCCTTATCCGCCGTCCGGAGCGGGGCCTTGGCGCCACCCCCACCATCAGGGGCACCCACGCCGTCCCGAGCCGGATCTTTTTTCCTTGTAAGGGACTATTGTCATGATCCATTTTTTCACTCGTGTGACCGCTGCCGCGATCCTTGCCCTCTCCGTCTCGAACGCCGCCAGCGCCGCGTCTTTTCTTGGCGAATTCTGGGATGTTCGGGGATCGGTAACATCCTTGTCCTCTGCCCAGAGAATCGTGTCCAGACAAGCTCCCACGGCGACCTTCACCTCGACCGCAGTGGATTACTTCCCCGGCCGGACCCAATCGCAAAGTGACTTCCACACCTTGACGAGGTTCCTTGGTCGGGATGCCGCCTCGCTCTCCGGGGCGCAAAACACACGGCTAATGGGATCGGTTTTTCGCTTTAGTGGTACCTTGGACCTTGCCGCCGGGACCCACAGCATTGCCGTCGGGTCGGATGACGGGTTCGGGCTGTCCTTCAATGGCGCAAGCATTGCCTCATATTCGGGCCTGCGCAACTTCGGCACCACTCGGACAACCTTCACCAGCACCGGGGCCCCGGTGGACTTCGATCTGGTCTTCTTTGAGAATACCGGTCTGACCGGTCTGGAGTTTCGCATCGACAACACCATCGTGACCGATGCCATGGCTTATACCACCCCCGTGCCGCTGCCCGCTGCCCTGCCGTTGCTGGCGGGCGCGATGGCATCGCTCGGTCTGATGCGCCGCCGGCGGACCCGGTCCGCCTGATCGCAAGATCAGACCGGAAATCCCCGCAGATGTGTCCGGCCGTTGATGCGGCCGGACACAAAGTGTGTCTCGGCGATGCCCACGAATGCATGGCCGCCCGCGGCTCTAACGATGACATCTCAGGCGGCGAGCATCCTCACACCATCAAATAAATCGCCGCCATGACCCGCACGCCCGGTTCTGGTCGATTTGCGCTTGCCGGTCCCCGCCCCCGCCCCCATTTATCCAGTATGTTAAAGTTCACCCCGATCCTGCTGGCGATCCTTTACGGCGTCGCAATGTACATGATGTCGGCGTTTCGAACCCGACGCGAACTGGACACCAAGTCGTCAGTCTTGGTGGATCCGGGGCTGACCCGCCATACCGACCGCTTGGCGGCGGCCCTCGATCTGCCCAAGATCACGGTGCATGTCTATGAAATCGCACCGGTCAACGGATTGGCCGCCCCGGATGGCCGCATTTTCATCACCCGGGGGTTTTACAACAAATATCGCGCAGGCGATGTCACCGGCGAAGAGATGGCCAGCGTCATCGCCCATGAGCTTGGCCATGTGGCCTTGGGCCATACCCGCAAGCGGATGATCGATTTCTCGGGTCAGAATGCGTTGCGCACCGCGCTGGCGGTGGTCTTTTCGCGGATCCTGCCGGGGCTGGGCCTGATCATTGCCAATGGGCTGTCATCCCTTCTGGCCGCGCATATGTCCCGCAAAGACGAGTTCGAGGCCGACGCTTATGCCTCAGCCCTGTTGATCAAGGCCGGGTTCGGGACAGCGCCGCAAAAGGCCCTGTTTCACAAGCTGGACGCGCTGACCCAATCCAATCGCGGCACCATGCCAGCGTGGTTTCTCAGCCACCCGGATGTGCAAGCCCGGATCACCGCCATCGAAACCAACGAAGCCCAGTGGGTGCCCCGCCCCTGACGCCTGTCAGGCGGTATGAGGTACCACCCGAAGCGCATCGGTCAGCACGCCGCGCAGGGTGTGCGCATCGACATCATCGGCCACAAAAGCTTGCCCGATCCCCCGCGCCAGAATAAAGCGCAACTTGCCATCCACGACCTTTTTATCCTGCCCCATCAGGGCAATCAGCGCATCAGCATCCGGCAGATCACCGGGAATATCCGCCAAGTCTTTCTTCATGCCCATCTCGGCCAGATGGGCGCGGACCCGGCTGGGGTCTTCCTGCGCGCACAGACCAAGACGCGCCGACAATTCAAACGCCAGCGCGCAGCCGATGGCCACGCCCTCGCCATGCAGCAGCCGGTCGGAATAGCCCGTCGCAGCTTCCAAAGCATGACAGAAGGTATGGCCAAGGTTCAGCAAGGCCCGGTCGCCCTGCTCGGTCTCATCACGCACGACAATCTCGGCCTTCATCTCGACCGAGCGGCGCACCGCGGCGATCCGGGCGGTGTTGTCGCCTGCCGCCATAGCCGGGCCGTCGCGCTCGAGCTGCTCGAAGAATGCCGCGTCGCCAAGCAGGCCGTATTTCGCCACTTCACCATAGCCGGACAGAAAATCCCGGGTCGTCAATGTGGTCAACACACCCGTGTCGGCCAGAACCAACGTCGGCTGGTGAAAGGCACCGATCAGGTTCTTGCCCTGTGGCGCGTTGATGCCGGTTTTGCCGCCAACCGAACTGTCCACCTGCGCCAGCAAACTGGTCGGGATCTGCACGAACCGGACCCCGCGGCGCAGCACCGCCGCCGCGAATCCCACCAGATCGCCAATCACCCCGCCCCCGAAGGCGACCACAACGTCGCGCCGCTCGATCTTTTGTTCGAGCAGCCATTCGACGGTGCGGGTGAATTGCGGCCAAGCCTTGGTGCTTTCGCCGGGCGGCAGCGTCAGCGCCACCATCTCAACCCCAGCCGCCGCCAACCCGGCCTGCAACGCCGCCAAATGCAACGCGCCCACCGTTTCGTCGGTGACTACGGCGACCCGCGGTCGGGCCAGAAACGGCGCAATCCGCGCCCCGGCAGAGGCGATCAACCCATGCCCGATGACAACATCATAGGCGCGATCGCCAAGCGGCACATGGACGGTTTCAATCGCGGACATTCTGGGACACTTTCAAAATTTCTGGGTGTTGAGACAGGGTCTTAACCACTGTTGTCGCCATATCTTCGATTGAATAATTTGAACGCGACATCACATGAAGCTGCGCCCCTGCATAAATCGGACAGCGCAAATCATACAGCGTTTTCAAGGTCTGATACGGGTTGTCGGTTTGCAACAAGGGCCGCGTGTTGCGGTATCGCACCCGCGCCCACAACAAATTCAACTCGGCATTCAGCCAGACCGACACGCCCCGATCCCGGATCAGGTCGCGATTGCGTTCCGACATAAACGCACCGCCCCCGGTCGACAGGATGCAGGGCGGGCCGTCCAACAGACGCCCCAGTACCTGAGTTTCCTTTTCGCGAAAGAATGCCTCGCCATGATCCCGGAAAATTTCAGCAATGGTCCGATTGGCCGCCGCCTCAATTTCGTCATCCTGATCCACGAACGGCACGCCAAGATGACGCGCAACCGCAGTCCCAACTGCAGTCTTGCCTGACCCCATCATGCCCACCAGCACGACGGTCTTTTTTAACTCCACACCCAACCGACTATGTCCTGCCTTCAAAGATTGCACTTCTATGACGTGATCTCTCGGCTTTTCCCATATATAAAAGAAAAAAACAGGGCTGGCATTCCATCCGAGAGGCAACACAATCGTGCGTTTATTCAAGATCATTCTGATTCTCATTCTTCTTGCCGTCGTTGGCATGGTCGGCTTCGCGTTTCTGGGCGATCTCAGCCCGCAACGGTCAGAGGTCCGCATTCCGGTGCAAATGAATGGCGAATAGCGCGACGCGCCTTCTGGCCGCTACTGCATGTGCAGCACTGCTCAGCGCCGTGCAGTCCAACGCCCAGACCACGCCGACAGCCAGCGTGCCCTCGCCAACAGCGCCGCTGTCCGCGATTCCGTGGCTGTCCGAAACACTGGAATATCGCCCCATCCGCCGGCGCGAAGCGCCCCCCGCCCCGGTTCCCGAATCGGACAACATCACCGTCAGCGCCATTGATGCGCCCACCCCGGCTGCCACCGGCCTGCTGTCACCTGCGGTGACCGGGCTTCCGGCGGATCTTTGGGCCGGATCAGAGGGGGCGGTTCTCACCCGGCTGGTACGCGCCATGCCTCTGCTGCCGCAGCCCGCCCTGCAACAGGTGTTTGATGGGCTGCTGTTGCTCGAAGCGACGCCGCCCGCCGCAGATGGCTCTGACTTGTTGCTGGCCCGGATCGACGCCCTGCTGCTGCGCGGTGCCTTGGACCCGGCGCAAGCCTTGCTAGAGCGCGCGGGCCCTGACACGCCGGCCCTGTTTCGCCGTTGGTTCGACATTTCCCTGCTCAATGGCACCGAAGATCGCGCCTGCGCGACGTTGGCCAAAAAACCCGAACTGTCCCCCAACTATGAGACCCGGATCTTCTGTCTGGCCCGGATGGGGCGTTGGCTCACTGCGGCGCTGACCCTTGAGACCGCAACCGCGCTCGATCGGATCACCCCGGACAGCCGGGACCGTCTGGCCCGGTTTCTCGATCCCGAACTCTTTGAAGGCGACGGCCCCGCGCCGCGCCCCAGCCCGGTCACACCGCTGGACTTTCGCATTCTCGAAGCCGTGGGCGAGCCGGTGCCCACCAGCGGCCTCCCCTTGGCGTTCGCGCAAAGCGACCTGCGCCACGTGATCGGTTGGAAAGCCCAACTGGATGCCGCAGAACGGCTGGCACGGGTCGGATCGTTGCCGGTGAACACCCTGCTGGGGATCTACACCGCCCGCCGCCCTGCCGCCTCTGGCGGGGTCTGGGATCGGGTGACGCTGTTGCAAGAATTGGACATTGAGATCGCTGCAGGTGACGCCACGGCTGCGGCCATGACCTTGCCCTTCGCGTGGAACGCCATGCGCGAGGCCGACCTAGAGGCCGTGTTCGCCCAAATGATGGCCCCGCGCCTGTCCCGGCTCAGCTTTCAGGGCGAGGCCGCCCGGATGGTCTATGAGCTTGGTCTGATCTCGAACAGTGCCGCGGCACTGGCGCCGCCGCCATCCGGGGTCGAACTGTCCCCCGACCTGGCCTTCGCCGCCGCCCTCGCCACCGGCGATCTGAAACGGGCGACACCGGTGGACGACTGGCAATCGACGATTCGCGCCGCGCTTCTCAGTCCGGACCTGCCCCCCACCTATGCCCGGATGATCGAGGATGGTCGCACCGGCGAGGCGTTGCTAACCGCGCTGGCGCGCTTGGTGAATGGCCGCGAAGGCGATCCGATGGACATTGCCGAGGCGTTGCAACTTCTGCGCGCCTTGGGGCAAGAGGCCACCGCCCGGCAAGCTGCGTTGCAGATCCTGCGCATCGAGCCGCGCCAATGACACAGCCCGCTCCCGGCAACAGCACGGGGACGGCATGGATCAGCCGCTTTCTGGAAGCCCAAGCCGCCGAATTGGATGCCGCGCGCAACACCCAACTTGCTTACGGCCGCGACCTGAAGGACTTTTTGGCATGGTTGGTCCGCCACGACACCGGCTTCGAGACCGCCAGTCGCGACCAGATCGAAGCCTATCTGGCGTTCTGCAACGATCAAGGCCTGTCCGCCGCCACCCGGGCAAGGCGGCTTGCCTCGATCCGGCAACTCTATCGGTTTGCGTTCGAAGAAAAGCTGCGCGCTGACAATCCGGCGATCCGCATTCGCGGCCCCCGCAAGGCCAAAAGCCTGCCCCGCACCCTCAGCGAAGCCGAAGTCAGCGCCCTGCTGACCGCCGCCACCACCCATGGCCGCGCCGCAGCCGACCGCCTGCGCAATACCTGTTTGATGGAAATCCTTTACGCCACCGGCCTGCGGGTCACAGAGCTGGTGACCTTGCCGGTGGCGGCCACTCGCGGCGATCCGCAGGTGCTGTTGGTGCGCGGCAAAGGCAACAAGGAACGCATGGTGCCGCTGTCCACCCCGGCCCGCCGCGCGCTGACCGCATGGCTGGCGCATCGCGATGCCGCCGAGGATCTGGCCCGCAAGGAACACGGCACCAAACCCTCACCCTATCTCTTTCCCAGCCGGGCCGCCGCCGGTCACATGCCCCGACAGAGCTTTTTCCTGATGCTTAAGGATCTGTGCGTCGCCGCAGGCATCTCGCCGCAGAAGGTGACCCCGCACACCTTGCGCCACGCCTTCGCCACCCATTTGTTGGAACACGGCGCCGATCTGCGGGCCATCCAACTATTGCTGGGCCATGCGGACCTGTCCACCACGGAAATCTATACCCATGTGCTGGAAACCCGCCTGCGAGAGCTTGTACTGACCCACCATCCTCTGGCACAGAACGCGCCTGCGCCAACCCGGGCGCACCCTATCCAAGATAAGGCCCAGACATGACAGAGACCCTTCACATTATTGGCGGCGGCATGGCTGGATGCGAGGCGGCTTGGCAGGCTGCGGAACTGGGCGTGCCCGTAGTTCTGCACGAGATGCGCCCCACTGTTGAGACCTTCGCGCACCGCACCGGCAATCTGGCCGAAATGGTCTGCTCGAACTCATTCCGCTCCGACGATGACGAAGCCAACGCGGTCGGGCTGCTGCATTGGGAAATGCGCGCCGCTGGCGGGCTGATCATTCAATCCGCCGATGCCCACGCCTTGCCAGCCGGATCGGCTTTGGCGGTGGACCGCGATCCGTTTGCCGAGACCGTAACTGCGCGTATCCACGCCCACCCCCTGATCACGGTAGAAGCCGGCGAAATCACCGCCCTACCCACATCTGGCCATTGGATCATCGCCTCCGGACCGCTAACCTCAGGGGCCTTGGCCAATTCCCTCCGGGCCGAGACCGGTGAAGATGCGCTGGCCTTTTTCGACGCCATCGCCCCCATCGTGTACGCTGACAGCATCGACATGTCGAAAGCGTGGTTCCAATCACGCTATGACAAGGGCGATACCGAAGAAGAACGCACCGCCTATCTAAACTGCCCGATGGACAAGGAGACCTATGAGGCGTTCATCGACGCGCTTTTAAGCGCCGAAAAAGCCGAATTCAAAGAGGGTGAGACCGCCCGTTATTTTGACGGCTGCCTACCAATCGAAGTTATGGCGGAACGCGGACGCGAGACTCTGCGTTTCGGTCCTATGAAACCTGTTGGCCTGACCAATCCGCACCAACCCCAGATCAAAGCCCATGCCGTGGTGCAGTTGCGCCGCGACAATGCGCTTGGCACCCTGTTCAACATCGTCGGCTTTCAGACCAAGATGAAGTACGGTGCGCAGACCGAAGTTCTGCGGATGATCCCCGGGCTGGAAAGCGCCAGCTTCGCCCGTTTGGGCGGCATCCACCGCAACACCTTTCTGAACTCACCGACCTTGCTGGATGGGCAGATGCGCCTACGCAGCCAGCCGCATATCCGGTTCGCGGGCCAGATCACCGGGGTCGAAGGCTATGTGGAAAGCGCCGCGATGGGTCTGCTTGCCGGTCGCCTTGCCGCAGCTGAGATCCTTGGCCGCCCGATCACCCACCCGCCTGCGGATACCGCGACCGGCGCGCTGGTGACCCACATCACCGGCGGGGCTGACGCCAAGACATTTCAGCCGATGAACGTCAACTTTGGTCTGTTCCCCCCGATCGACGCCAAGGGCGGACGTCGCGGCCGCAAAGACCGCTACAAAGCCTATACTGACCGGGCCAAAGCCGCGTGGCAGGACTGGCTCGATCTGCCCAAAACCGGGGCGGCCTGAGCCCCAGCCCCCCAGACGCCCACCTGTGACGAGGACATGACATGAACTATATTCTCGCAATCTTTCTGCCCCCGTTGGCGATCTTGTTCACCGGTCGCTGGATAGTTGCCATCATCACCTTCCTGATCTGGATCCCCGCCCTGTTCTTCTCGGGCGGGCTGACCCACCCCATGTTCATCCTGCTGGCATGGTTCTTGATTCACCAAAAAAGCGTGGCCCCCTGATCGGCGCCTGCCGGAACCAACTGGCTGCGCAACCATGCCCATGATCACCCGATTTGCCCCTTCGCCCACCGGCCCGCTGCATCTGGGTCACGCCTATTCAGCGCTGCTTGCCCAAGACATGGCCGGGGCGGCGGGGGGTACGTTCTTGCTTCGCCTGGAAGACATCGACCGCAGCCGCGCCCGTCCCGAATGGGAGGCGCAGATCTTCGCGGACCTGCACTGGCTTGGCCTGCGCTGGCCAGAGCCGGTGCTTCGGCAATCAGACCGCATGACGGCCTACGAGGCGGCGCTGGACGATCTGTGGCAACGGGGGCTGCTTTATGCCTGCACCTGTACGCGCCGTGACATTTCGGATGCCCTGTCTGCGCCGCAGGAAGGCGTGCCAACCCACGGCCCCGACGGTCCGATCTATCCCGGCACCTGCCGCCCTGCACCGGACGCCGTCGCGCCGACCCAGCCGCGCCCGAAAAGCGGCACCTACCGGCTAAACATCGGCCGGGCCGTGGCAGTGCTTGCCGGTGAACCCACTGCGCCGGTCCTGCATGTGGTCGAGACTGGGCCCGGCCCAAACCACGGTTCCACCGACGTTCCTCTCGCGCATTTGGCCCACACCATCGGCGATGTGGTGCTGGCGCGGGCGGGCATGGGCACGTCCTATCATCTGTCGGTGGTTGTGGACGATGCCGCGCAGCAAATCACCCATGTGGTGCGCGGGGCCGATCTGGCTGAGGCCACGGTCATTCACGTGTTGCTGCAACGGCTTTTAGGGCTACCAACGCCAACCTATCACCATCATCGGCTGATCCGGGATGCGGCAGGCAAACGGCTGGCCAAACGTGATGACGCCCGCGCGATCCGGCTGTACCGGGACATGGGCGCAACGCCAGCAGACATTCGCGCCTTGGTCGGGCTTAGTCCTCTGGCGCCATGAGCTCGTGCTCGCCATCCAAGTCAACGGCAGTGTAAAAGCAAGATTTCCGATTGGTGTGGCACGCCGGACCGACCTGCCGGACCCGCACCAGCAGGCAATCTCGGTCGCAATCCACCCGTAACTCTTCCAGATGCTGAACGTGGCCACTGGTTTCACCCTTGACCCAGAAAGCTTGGCGCGAGCGCGACCAATAGGTCACCCGCTTGCTTTGCAACGTCCGCATGACCGCCTCGGAATTCATCCAGGCCACCATCAAAACTTGGTTGGTGACCGCGTCTTGGGCGACGACCGGGATCAAGCCCTGCTCATTATAAACCAGACTGTCGGGATCGAAACTCATGGGTTATCCTTTGCAACAGGGCACAGCACCGCTATGTACAATACCTGCTCCAGAAGGAAAAGCCGCCGTGGCCGATACTGATCTTATCAAACTCTATTCCAAGCGCATCCTGCGGCTCGCCACTGAGATTCCCCTGACCGGGCGCCTTGACGCGCCGATGGGCACCGCGCGCTGCCGGGCGCCGCTGTGCGGATCGTCCGTGGTTGTTGATCTGGATGTGCAAAATGGCCGCGTTGTGCGTTTTGCACAGGACGTGAAGGCCTGCGCCTTGGGTCAGGCCGCTGCCGCCGTGGTCGGGGCTGACATTCTCGGTCGGAACCGCGCAGAGATCGCCGCCGCCCGGGCGCAACTGGCAGCGATGCTGAAATCCGAAGGCCCGGTGCCGGACGCGCCTTTCGCGGAGTTTGAAGTGCTGCTTCCGGCGCGCGACTATGCCAACCGCCGCGGCTCCATCCTGCTCAGTCTGGATGCAAGCCTACAGGCCTTTGATGCTGCCGTCGCAACTGACTGCGTCTGACGCCGTCTGATCCCACCGCCGAAGAAAAAGCGCCGCACTCCGGGGCAGGAGGCGGCGCAAGTGGTGCGGGACAGGACAGGCTCTGGACAGGGCAAAGACCAGAGACAGGCGAGCCATTAGGCGATGGCAGATGTCCGTGGGTCCCGCAGGGGCAGTTCAAATAGCGGGCAGAAGTCCCGGCAGATACAGAAACCCAAAGAAGGCGATACAGAGCGAAATTGCCCCCAGAAGGTCGCGCCACATAGTTGCGGCGGATCGCTCAATGGCCTGTTTGACATCTTCGATCATCGTCTCGGCTCCTTTGTGTTCCTATAATGTTCTTATGCCGATTCCGTTAACCTTTGTAAAGAAAAATTAAGAACACAAGTGGAACACCGGGGCGCGAAATTATCCGACATGCAGCAATTTCAGTGCCTTATCCTGTTCCAAAAGCCATAGGAGCGCCCGGATCGCAGTTCCACGCGGGCTGGATAAAGTGGAATCGCGTGCCAGACAGGCCCGGGCATCGCTTTGCGCCAACGCCATCAAATCGGTTTGAGTCTCCAGATCCGCAACTCGGAAACGCGGGATGCCGGACTGCGCCACCCCGATCACATCCCCGGCGCCGCGCATGGCCAGGTCTTCCTCGGCAATCCGAAATCCATCCTCGGTATCGCGCAGCAACATCAAACGCCGCGCCGCCGTTTCCGACAACGGCGTGTCGTACAACAGAAGGCAGGTCGAGGAGGCGGCCCCCCGCCCGACCCGGCCCCGCAACTGATGCAACTGCGCCAGACCAAAGCTTTCCGCCTGCTCAATCACCATGATCGAAGCATTGGGGACATTGACGCCCACCTCGATCACCGTTGTCGCCACCAGCACCTTGGTCACCCCAGCGACAAAATCGGCCATGGCGCGATCTTTGCGCTCGGCCGGCATCTGGCCATGGACCAGACCGACGGTGCCCTCTGGCAGAACAGCGCGCAACTGAGCAAAGCGCTGCTCAGCCGCGACCATGGGCACCGACTCGCTTTCTTCGACCAGCGGACAGACCCAATAGGCCTGCCGCCCCTCATCTGCCGCTTTGCGCAGATGCGTCACCACATCGTCCAACCGGTCCACCGCCATCAAGGCGGTCTTGACCGATTTGCGGCCCGGCGGCTTTTCATCCAGAACCGACAGGTCGAGATCGCCATATTGGGTCATGGCCAGCGAGCGCGGGATCGGCGTGGCCGTCATGACCAGAAAATCGGTCCGCGCACCCTTTTCCCCCAGTTCAAGGCGCTGCCGGACGCCGAACCGATGTTGCTCATCCACGATAGCCAGTCGCAAATCCGCGAACTGCACATCGGCCTGAAAGACCGCATGGGTCCCCACCAGAATGTCGATCTCACCCGCCGCCAGCGCCGCCAATTTCGCGGCCCGCCCCTGCCCGGAATCGCGCCCGGTCAACACCTCCAACCGACAGCCTGCCGCGTCGGCCAATGGCGCCAGCGCGTCCCGGTGCTGTCGCGCCAGAATTTCGGTCGGGGCCATCAGCACGCCCTGGCCGCCCGCCTCCACCGCCGTCACCAGCGCCAGAAGGGCCACCAGCGTCTTGCCCGCGCCCACATCCCCCTGCAACAGGCGATACATCCGCCGGTCGCTGGCCATATCCGCAGCAATTTCAGCCGCTGCGCGACGTTGCGCAGCTGTGGGAGAAAAATCCAACGCTGCCAGCACTTTGTCCCGCATGATGCCGGTGCCGATCGCGGGCCGGCCTTTCGGTGACCGCGCCTGCGCCCGGGCCAACGCCAAGGTCATTTGATGCGCAAACAACTCATCATAGGCCAAACGTTCCCGGGCTGGACTACGCGGCGACACATCGTCGGCCCCGTTGGGATCATGCGCCGCCGCCAATGCCTGCTGCCAGTCGGGCCAGCCCCGCTGTGCTTTCAGCGCCGGATCAATCCATTCGTCCAAGCCAGGCGCCCGTGCTAACGCCGCGGTGATCGCCCGGCTCATCACCCGGCCACCGATCCCGGCGGTCAGCGGATAGACCGGCTCAAACGGGCGGATCGTGGCGGCTTCGGTCAGCGGCAGAACATGATCCGGGTGCGCAATCTGTGCCAACCCGTCGAACAGTTCCAGCTTTCCCGAGACGATCCGGTCTTCGCCGACCGGAAGCAGATTTTTCAGATAGCCCTCATTCGGACGAAACCACACCAGAGACAAACTGGTGCCCGCATCCTCGACCGTGACCCGATAGGGCCGCCCCTTTTGCGCCGGTGCCTGATGCCGCAACACCCGCACTTTCACCGTCACCACGCTGCCCGCTGCTGCCCCCACCACACTGTCGCGCAGGCGCCGATCAATGATGCCTTGCGGCAGGGTAAAGATCAGATCCCGCGGGCGGCTGACATCCATCTGGGCGAAATGCGCGGCGGTCTTCGCGCCGACCCCATCCAAGGTTTCCAGCCCCGCGAACAAGGGGAAAAGCTGGGGCGGACGGCCGCTCACGCCGCACCGATCAGGGCCATCCACGCCGCTTCGTCCATGATCTCAATCCCAAGACTTTCCGCCTTGCTGGCCTTCGACCCCGCCCCCGGCCCGGCCACGACAATGTCGGTTTTTGCCGAGACCGACCCGGACACTTTCGCCCCCATAGCCTCGGCACGGGCCTTGGCCTCGGCCCGGGTCATCTGTTCCAGATTGCCAGTAAACACGATGGTCTTGCCGGCAATCGGGCTTCCCTCACCGCTCGGACGGGCCACCGGCTGAATTTGCAAATGTGCCACGAGCCGGTCAATCGACGCCCGCTCGGCGGCTTGCCCCAATGCCGTGACCAACGAGCCCGCCATGACGCTGCCGACGCCGTCGATCGACAGCAAGTCTGCCCAAGCCTCATTCTCGGGGCTGGCGGCATCCACTGCGGCAGTCAGTGCTTCCCACGTGCCGAAATGCCGGGCCAAAAGCGCGGCCCCCGCCTCGCCCACGTGCCGAATACCCAGCGAGAAAATCAACCGGTCCAGCGGGATTTGCCGTTTAGCGCGGATCCCGGAAAACAGGTTCTGCGCCGATTTCTCGCCCCAGCCTTCGCGGTTTTTTAGCTGTTGAAGGCCACTGCCATAACGCGCCTCTAGCGTGAAAATATCGGCAGGTTCCGCGATCCAGCCGTCCTCGGCAAATTGTTCCACCTGTTTCGCGCCAAGCCCATCAATATCGAATGCGGCCCGGGACACGAAATGCTTGAGCTTTTCCACCGCCTGCGCCGGACAGATCAGCCCACCGTTACAACGGCGCACCGCATCGCCCGCCTCACGCGGCGCGTCCGAGCCGCAGATCGGACAAGTCGTTGGAAACACGAACGACACCGCGTCCTCTGGCCGTTGCGACAGATCAACATCCGCAATTTTTGGAATGACATCGCCAGCGCGATACACCTGAACCCAGTCACCGACACGGATGTCCTTGCCGTCCCGGATCTCGGCGCCCTTAGCGCCATGGCCAGCAATGTAGTCTTCGTTATGCAGGGTCGCGTTGGATACGACGACGCCCCCCACGGTGACCGGCGTAAGCCGCGCCACCGGAGACAGCGCCCCGGTCCGTCCCACCTGAATGTCGATCGCCTCCAGCCGCGTCCAAGCCAGTTCTGCGGGGAATTTATGGGCGATCGCCCATCGCGGCGTGGTCGACCGAAAGCCAAGCCGCCCCTGAAGCGCCAGATCATCCACCTTGTAGACCACGCCATCAATGTCATAGCCAAGCGTCGCGCGCTGCTGCGCGATCTCGGCGTAAAGCGCCAAAAGCGCGTCCGGGGACGGGCAGCGCCGGGTCAGGGGATTGATCGAAAAGCCAAGCGCGCCGAGGCGTTCAAGCGCGTCAAATTGCGTGTCGGCCAATGGCTCGGACAGCGTGCCCCAACCATAAGCAAAAAACCGCAGCGGACGGCGCGCTGTGATTGTGGCGTCCAACTGGCGCAAGGATCCGGCCGCGGCATTTCGCGGATTGGCGAACGGCTTGCCGCCGACCTCGGCCTGCCGGACGTTCAGCGCCGCGAAATCGTCCTGATGCATATAGACTTCGCCGCGCACCTCCAGCACCGCGCCGACCCCGGTCAGGGTTTGGGGAATATCGGCAATGGTCCGGGCGTTCGCGGTCACGTTCTCGCCGGTGCGCCCGTCGCCCCGCGTCGCCGCCTGAACCAATTGCCCATCCTCATAGCGCAGCGACAAAGACAGGCCATCGATCTTCGGCTCGGCCGTATAATCCAACGGATCGGCCGCGGACATGCCCAGATATTTCCGGACCGAACTGTCGAAATCGGCAACGTCCGCGGCGTCAAACGCGTTGCCCAACGACATCATGCGCTGCTGATGCGCGACCTTGGAGAAGGCGTCAGACGCCGGTGCGCCAACCGCGTCGGTCGGGCTGTCGCTCCGCTTGAGATGCGGGAACCGTGCTTCAATTGCCTGATTACGCCGCTTCAGCCGATCATACGTGGCGTCATCGATCCGAGGATAATCTGCGCCGTGATAGTCTTCGTTCGCCTCGGCCAGACGCTGCGCCAATTCGGCCAGTTCCTGCCGCGCCGCATCTTCTGTCAACGTTTCGATGGTTGCTTCTGCCACACGCCCGATCCCGTCCTTCGTTTCCAACGACGTGATAGGAGGGCTTGGCGATCAGGTCCAGTCCGCCATAGGGTTTCTTTGCCGATGACGGCACGATCCGCTCAAACCCCAATCGCCAGATGAGCAACGCCGCGCTGCTCCGCTTCGGGATCGCGCAGCACATAGCCCCGGCCCCAGACGGTCTCGATATAGCTGTTGCCGCCCGTGGCTTCGCTGAGCTTTTTGCGCAGCTTGCAGATAAACACATCGATGATCTTGAGTTCCGGCTCGTCCATGCCGCCATAGAGATGGTTCAAAAACATTTCTTTCGTCAGAGTGGTGCCCTTGCGCAGCGACAAAAGCTCCAGCATCTGGTATTCCTTGCCGGTCAGATGCACCGGTCCGCCGTCCGTCTCGACGGTCTTGGCATCCAAATTGACCGCGATCAGGCCGGTGCGGATCACCGACTGGGAATGGCCCTTGGACCGGCGAATGATCGCATGTATCCGCGCCACCAATTCCTCACGGTGGAACGGTTTGGTCAGGTAATCATCCGCACCGAACCCGAAGCCTTTGATCTTGTTTTCAGTATCCGCTTCGCCAGACAGGATCAGGATCGGCGTTTCGACCCGCGCCAGACGAAGCTGACGCAGGACATCGTGGCCATTCATATCGGGAAGGTTAAGGTCGAGCAGGATCAGATCGTAATCGTATAGCTTGGCAAGATCGATCCCCTCTTCCCCAAGATCCGTGCAATAGACGTTGAGATTGGCGTGGGTCAGCATCAATTCGATGCTTTTCGAAATGGTCGGGTCGTCCTCAACTAGCAACACGCGCATCTCACGTCCTCCGTTAAGATTGCAATTAAAGCTAACGTGAACAAAAGAGGTTAATCGTAGGTTACTATGTCACAAACAGGACCTAATACAACTTAAACTTGTCGATACCGCTGTAAAGCCGTTGTTTTTAAAGCAGATTCTCCATGCGTATCCACGGCAATCGACCAGCTGTCCAGTTCGTCATCCGACAGCTGATACTTCGATTTCGCCTCGTCCCGGGTAATCAATCCGTGCTTCACGGCCTTAACCACCACCGCTTTTCTACTGGCCACCCAACGGATTGTGTCCTCAGCGGGCAGGTCCGCCCGGGTTAGAGTTGTGCCGTCCGGAAGGCTGACCAGTCGTGGGCCGTCGATTTTCTTGATGTACATTTTGGTTCCCCTCGTTACCACCACCCTCAGGAATGCGCGCAGCTGTTAAACACGCGGTGAAACCAACCCTTGAAAATACCTCAGATTTTCTTATATTCCGATAGGTTAACCCTGTTGCCCGGACCCCTCCCTTATGACCTACCCGTTGAATTCACTCGGCTTTGCAAAGCCGCCATCCGAGACTCGTGTGGTCGTTGCCATGTCCGGCGGCGTCGACAGTTCCGTGGTTGCGGCACAATTGGCCGAGGAAGGCTATGACGTCATCGGGGTCACGCTGCAGCTTTATGACCATGGTGCGGCCCTTGCAAAGAAGGGCGCCTGCTGTGCCGGGCGCGACATTCATGATGCGCGGCGGGTGGCCGAAGAGATGGGATTCCCGCACTATGTGTTGGACTACGAAAACATCTTCCGCGAAGCCGTGATCGACGAATTTGCGGACAGTTATTTGGGCGGTGCCACACCAGTTCCCTGCATCCGCTGCAACGAGCGCGTTAAGTTTCGTGACCTGCTGGCGACGGCAAAAGATCTGGATGCCGACTGTATGGCGACCGGCCATTACATTCAGCGCAAGTCCGGCGCGCTGGGACCAGAGCTGCACGCCGCCGCTGATTCGACCCGGGACCAGAGCTATTTTCTGTTCTCCACCACCGCTGAACAGCTGTCCTATCTGCGCTTTCCGCTGGGCCACCTGCCGTCGAAAGACGCGACCCGCCAATTGGCGACCCGCTATGGCTTGGCGATTGCCGACAAGCCGGACAGCCAAGACATCTGCTTCGTGCCCAACGGCGATTATGCCAGCGTGATTGAAAAACTGCGCCCGGGCGCGGCCGATCCCGGCGATATCGTCGATATGGAAGGCACCGTCCTCGGCACCCATCGCGGGGTGATTCATTACACCGTCGGTCAGCGGCGCGGTCTGGGCATCGGCGGTCTGGTCGATCCGCTTTACGTCGTGCGGCTTGATCCCGACGCACGGCAGGTTGTAGTCGGCCCGAAAGAGGCGCTGAGCACCCGGATCGTCCCCGTGCGCGAGATCAACTGGCTTGGCGATGCACCCCTGACCAGTCAGGCGGTCTGGGAGGTAGAGGTCAAGGTCCGCTCAACCCGCCCGCCCCGGCCCGCATTGATCCGGCCTCTGTCTGCCACCGAAGCCGAGGTTGAACTGCTGACCCCGGAAGAGGGCGTCAGCGCCGGACAAGCCTGCGTCTTCTATTCCGGCGGCGACAGCCGCGTGCTGGGCGGCGGCTGGATCTGGCGCGGTCACTAACGGGGCCGGAACACGGCACCCCGGCGTCCAGTCGGGACAAGCGCCTTAACGCACGCATGCCCTCTCCCCATTTCAAGTCATATCTTTAAACAAAAAAAAGGGGCGGTATCAGCACTTTGCCGATACCGCCCCTTTTTTCACAATCTCGCGCCAGCCCGAACCGGGCCGGCGCGACACCTGATTAGCCCTGTGCGACTTTCGCCACTTCAGCAGCAAAATCTTCTGCCACTTTCTCGATGCCTTCGCCGACTTCAAGACGGACGAAACCGGTGACTTCAACGCCAGCTTCTGCCGCAGCAGCCGCGACCGTCAGGTCAGGGTTCACAACGAATGCCTGATTGAGAAGGGTGACTTCCGAGAAGAATTTCTTCATCCGGCCTTCAATCATCTTCTCGATCACTTGCTCGGGCTTGCCGCTTTCGCGCGCTTGCTCGGTCAGGACGTGCTTTTCACGCTCAACCATGGCCGGATCGATATCGGCTTCGCTCAGCGAGGCCGGGTTGATCGCAGCCACGTGCATGGCAACCTGACGACCAAATTCGGCATTGTCGCCGGTCAGCGCGACCAGAACACCGATTTTGCCCATGCCCTCGGTCACCGAGTTGTGGATGTAGGACACAACCGTGCCGCCAGTCAGAACCGCCATCCGGCGCACCGACATGTTTTCGCCAATGGTGGCGATCTTGGCAGTGATGGTTTCTTCAACGGTTTTGGAACCGATCTTGGCCGCCTTCAGCGCTTCCAGATCGTCAACAGCAACCGCAGCCGTGGCAATATCTTTCACCATGGCCTGGAACTCAGCGTTCTTGCCGACGAAATCGGTCTCGGAGTTCACTTCAACCACGATGCCCTTACCGTCGGTGACGGCAACGGCCACAAGGCCCTCAGCCGCGGTGCGGCCGGACTTCTTGGCGGCTTTGGCCAGACCTTTGGTGCGCAGCCAATCGACCGCTGCTTCCATGTCGCCATCAGTTTCCGTCAGGGCTTTCTTGGCGTCCATCATGCCCGCGCCAGTGCTGTCGCGGAGTTCTTTGACCAGTGCAGCTGTAATTGCCATTTTCGGCTCTCCTGAATTCTCACGTATGATCACGCCGTGGTGGTAGCCACGGCGTGTGTCAAAAATGTAATGGCGGGGGCGATCAGCCCTCGACGGTCTCGGCAGCGGCGGCTTCGACAACTTCGGTCGCGTCGTCCAGCGCTTCTTCGACCGGGCCATCTTCGAACTCGCCCAGGTCGATGCCAGCGGCACCCATCTGTGCGGTCATGCCCGACAGCGCCGCGCGTGCAACCAGATCACAGTACAGCGCAATGGCGCGTGCCGCATCGTCGTTGCCCGGGATGATGTATTCCACACCATCGGGCGAGCAGTTCGAATCAACCACAGCCACAACCGGGATGCCCAGCTTCTTGGCTTCCATGATCGCCAAGTCTTCTTTCTTGACGTCGATGACGAACAGCAGGTCAGGAACGCCGCCCATGTCCCGGATACCGCCCAGCGAGGCTTGCAGTTTGGTCTGCTCGCGCTCCATGCCCAGACGCTCTTTTTTGGTCAGGCCGCTGACGCCGTTTTCCATTTGCTCGTCGATCGCCTTGAGGCGGTTGATCGAGTTGGAAACGGTTTTCCAGTTGGTCAGCGTGCCACCGAGCCAGCGGTGGTTCATGTAGTACTGGGCGCATTTTTCAGCAGCTTCAGCCACCGGGTTCTGTGCCTGACGCTTGGTGCCAACGAACAGCACGCGGCCGCCACGAGCAACCGTGTCGCGCACAGCGTTCAGCGCAGCGTCCAGCATCGGGACAGTCTGCGTCAGGTCGAGAATGTGAATCCCGTTACGGTCGCCGTAGATATACGGCGCCATGCGTGGGTTCCAACGTTGGGTCTGGTGACCAAAGTGAACGCCAGCTTCAAGAAGCTGACGCATTGAGAAATCGGGCGTCATAGCCTTTTCCTTTTCCGGTTTGCGCCACGGCGGGGTGTGAGGGGCGGATGCCCCAACCGGCGGACCTTTGAGGATGTCTCCCCCAATGGCCCAAGTCCCGCCTGCGAAGTGAAGCCGCCCCATAGGCCAGTTCCAACCTGATTGCAAGTCCGAAGCGCCCACATTGGCGCAGCGACCCACCCCAAGCAGGGCTTGCCTTTGCTGCGCCAAGTCGCCAGACATTTGCTATGACGAGTGGCAAACCCTGTATCCCCTGTATCGGCTCGGTGTTGTGGGACATCATCGGACGGCATGGCCATGCCATGGGCCTTGGCGCCGACCGGCCCGGCACAATCACCCGCCTGCCCGGAGGCGTAGCCCTGAACGTGGCGATGACACTGGTCCGCTTCGGAATGCAGCCGACCGTGCTGACCGCCATCGGCACCGACGCGGATGGCCACCACCTGATCGACGAATGTGCCCGGCTCGGGATCGACACCCGCCACGCCTTGCGCCGCAGCGATCTGCCCACCGACCGCTATATGGCCATCGAAGGGCTGAACGGCCTGATCGCGGCCATTGCCGATGCGCAGTCTCTGGAAGCTGCCGGCAATGCCATCCTCGCGCCGCTGGCAGATGGCCGTCTGGGCACTGCCGACGCGCCATTTTCCGGGGCGATGGTGCTGGATGGCAATCTGTCCGAAGACGTCCTGACCGAAATCGCCGACAGCCCGCTTTTTGCCAAGGCGTCGTTGCGCATCGTGCCTGCCTCGCCCGGCAAGGCGACGCGCCTGCGGCCACTGCTGACCATGGCCAACGCAACGCTGTACCTTAATCTGGAAGAGGCCGAAATTCTGGCTGAAACCAGCTTCCGCAGCAGCGCCGAGGCCGCCTCGGCCCTCGTCAAGGCGGGCAGCGCCCGGGTGCTGGTCACCCATGGCGCACAGGCTGCCACTGACGCCTGCCCCGAGGAAGTCCATACCGCCCATCCGCCCCAGATCGAACCCCGCCGCATCACCGGCGCGGGCGACACCTTTGTCGCGGCCCATATTGCCGCCGAATCCGCCGGTCACCAACGCCCCTTCGCGCTTGGGGCCGCGATTCACGCCGCCGCCACCTATGTTTCAGGAACTGACAGCCCATGACCTCCCTGCCCCTTCACTTTTCCGCCGAAGTTGCCAGCGCCCGTGACCGTGGCGCGCCAATCGTGGCGCTGGAAAGCACCATCATCACCCATGGGATGCCCTACCCCCGCAACGTCGAAACCGCCCGTGCGGTCGAGGCTGTGATCCGCGCAGAGGGGGCTGTGCCCGCCACCATCGCCGTGCTGGACGGCACCCTGCATATCGGCCTCGACCCCGACCAACTGACGGCGCTGGCCCAAGCCAAGAATGTCGCCAAACTGTCCCGTGCCGATCTGGCGGTCTGCATCGCCACTGGCGGCACCGGGGCCACCACCGTCGCCGCGACGATGATTGCCGCCGCCCAAGCCGGCATCGATGTGTTCGCCACTGGCGGTATCGGCGGCGTTCATGCCGGCGCCGAACTGAGCTTTGACATCTCCGCCGATCTTCAGGAACTGGCGCGCACGCCGGTGACCGTGATCTGCGCCGGGGCCAAAGCGATTCTCGATCTGCCGAAGACGCTTGAGGTTCTGGAAACCCTTGGCGTGCCTGTCATCGTCAACGGGCAGGACGAATTGCCCGCCTTCTGGTCGCGCGCCTCGGGCCTTGCCGCCCCCTTGCGTCTGGACAGCCCCCAGCAGATCGCCCGCGCCGCCCTGACCCGCGCCGCCCTCGGGCTGTCTGGTGGCCAATTGGTCGCCAACCCGATCCCCGAAGCCGACGAGATCCCCGCCGAGGTGCTGGCCCCGCTGATCGCACAGGCCCAAGCCGAAGCCCAAGCTGACGGAATCACCGCGAAAGCCGTAACCCCCTATTTGCTGGCCCGCTTGTTTGAGCTGACCGAGGGGCGGTCGCTTGAGGCGAATATTGCCCTCGTTTTGAACAATGCCCGGTTGGCCGCCCAAATCGCCCAGCAATTCACCGCACTTCGTGGTTAATTCAAGTTCCGGCTGCCGCGCTCTGGCCTGCCCCATTGTAGAGCCCGGCGCGACCTTCTACATTCAAGCCGTTCCAGCGACCGCCATAGAGTGCAAAGCCCCCTGATGCTTGAAACCCCTGACCTTCCCCCGATCGAACGGCGCAAGCCGGGTCTGATCGGCAAGCTGCGCGCGAATTTCCTGACCGGGTTAATCGTGATCGCGCCGATCAGCCTGACCCTGTACCTGATCTGGACTGTGATCGGATTGGTCGACGGGTTCGTGTTGCCGCTGGTGCCCGGCCCGTGGCGCCCTGAGCACTATATCGGGATCAATCTGCGCGGCGTCGGCGTGATCATCTTCTTGATCTTTACCGTGTTGGTCGGCTGGATCGCCAAGGGCCTGATTGGCCGGTCCTTGATCGGCTGGGCCGAAGGCTTGGTCGAGCAGATGCCAGTGGTTCGCTCCATCTATAACGGCCTCAAGCAAATTGCGGAAACCGTGTTTGCCCAACAAGAGACCAGCTTCGAGAAGGCCTGCCTGATCGAATACCCGCGCAAGGGCATCTATGCGATTGGCTTCATCTCGACCGTCACCAAGGGCGAGGTCAACCGCATTGCCGGCACCAATGAACCGCTGCTCAGCGTCTTCGTGCCGACCACGCCAAACCCGACCTCGGGCTTCTTGCTGTTCCTGCCGAAAAGCGAAGTGACTGAACTGAAAATGACCATCGAAGACGCGGCAAAAATGGTCATTTCCGCGGGCTTGGTCCACCCCGTCGAAAAACTTCCTCAAGAGGTGCCACTGATGCCAACCCCGGACCAAACTGCCCGGGAAAGCTGGCGCTGAACGCCTGCCATCCATGACCTCTGATCTACGTCTATCCTGCGGGGCCGCCCGATGAATGCGGCCCTCGTCACCGGTTTCGCCACGGGCTTGTCGTTGATCTTGGCCATCGGGGCGCAAAACGCCTTTGTGCTGCGTCAGGGCCTGCTGCGAACCCATGTCCTGCCGCTGTGCCTGTTCTGTGCCGCCTCTGACGCGATCCTGATTGGCTTGGGCATCCTTGGCTTCGGCGCAGTCAGCGCGGCATGGCCTCTGGTGCCGCGCCTGTTGATGCTGGGCGGGGCCGCTTTCCTGATCGCCTATGGTGCCATGCGCCTGCACGCCGCATGGCGCGGCGATTACAGCCTGCAACTGTCGGGGCAGTCGCCAAGCCTGTGGAAGACCCTCGCCATCGCCGCAGCGCTGACATGGGGCAATCCGCATGTGTATCTGGATATGCTGGGGCTGATCGGCGCGATCTCGACCCAGTTCCCGGACGTGGCAACCAAAGCTGCATTCGGCCTCGGGGCTGCGACGGCGTCGTTCGTGTTCTTTTTCAGTCTGGGCTATGGCGCGCGCTTTTTGGCCCCGGTGCTGCGCACCGCCACCGGATGGCGCATCCTTGATCTGATCATCGCATTGGTGATGTGGGGACTGGCCGCCGCGTTGCTTCACGACGGCCTCGCCTGATTACTGCGCGGATTTCGCAGCCCCTTCGATGGTCTGACCGCCGGACTGGATGTCTTTCCCCATCCCTTCGACCGTGTTGCATCCCGCCAGCGCCACCAGCAGCGCCCCGATCACAATGCTCAACCTCATTCCGTCTTCCTTTATTTATGTGGGCACCGGCCAAGCAACCGACGCTAAAGCGAATTCTAGCCGAACATTGTTGGAAGATCGACTGTGCTCTTGACCCCCAGATCGGCTTTATGCGCGTCAAGAAACTTGGCCGCCGCGTCATAGCCTGCGATTTTCAACTGCCCCAGAACCGTGGGCAGCGGCACCATCTTTGTGGCCACCGACAGCGCATTCATCAACACGTCATCCGAGATCATATGGATGTTCAGATCGCGCATGGTGCCGGGGGTCAACGCACCCGTTGTCAGCATCCGCTGCACAAAGGCGATGGCCCGCAATTCCCGCAGCAAGGACGAGTTGAAGCTGATCTCATTGATCCGGTTCTGGATCTCCATCGGCGTGCGCGGCAGGGTCTCGGTTTCCAGCGGATTGACGTTGATGATCACCACATCCCGGGAAAACGCCGGGTCGAATAGCGGAAACAGCGCCGGATTGCCGGTATAGCCGCCATCCCAAAACGCCTCGATCCGGTCGGTTTCGGTGTCGTAAATCTCAACCGCCTGAAACACCGACGGCAGACAGGCCGAAGCCAGAATGACATCCGTGCACATCTCGTCTTGGGTAAACACCCGGATCTTGCCGTTGCTCACCCGGGTGGTGTTCACGAAAAACGCGGGGCCCGCATGGGAACAGACCCGGTCAAACCGAAACCGATCCACGATTCGGCGCAGCGGGTTTTGATAAGCTGCGCCCAAAGCATAGGGGCTGATCGCCCGCGTATAGGCATCGATCATCGCCACCGGCAGTGAATATTCCAGCGCCCGGGACATCAGCGCCGCCGGCGGCGAAATCGCGTCCAGCCAGGCTTGCAGCCCCGGATCGTTGACCGCCCCCATCTGCGCCCAAAGCCAGTCCAGATTGTCCAGCGCGGCCTGCCGCCCCGCGTCCCCCGGCGCGCTGGTCAAGCCTGCCTTCAGGGCGGCTCCGTTCAAGGCCCCGGCCGATGTTCCCGAAATCGCGGCAATCTCGATCTCGGGGTCTTCAAGAATTCGGGTCAAGGCGCCCCACGTGAACGCGCCATGCGCCCCGCCGCCCTGTAGCGCCAGATTGATCGACAGCGGGGTCATGACGGCACGCCCGGCACCGCCCCGACCTACATCGCCGTCCAGCCCCCATCGACGCTGATCGTGGTGCCGGTGATCTGATCCGCCGCAGACGAGCATAAGAACTGAACCACGCCGCCCAACTGTTCAGTGGTCGCAAATTCCTTGGACGGCTGCCGCTCGAGCAGCACGTCGCGGATCACCGTCTCCCGGTCCATGTCGTACTTTTTCATCGTGTCAGGAATTTGCGCCTCCACCAGCGGGGTCAGCACATAGCCGGGACAGATCGCATTGGCGGTGATCGGATCGCGCGCGGTCTCCAGCGCGACCACTTTGGTCATGCCCACCAGCCCGTGCTTTGCCGCCACATAGGCCGACTTGAACGGCGAGGCCCGCAGCCCATGCGCCGAAGCGATGTTGATCACCCGGCCCCAGCCCGCCTTACGCATGATCGGCAGCGCGGCAGCGGTGGTGTGGAACGCCGAATTCATGTTAATCGCGATAATGGCGTCCCATTTTTCAACCGGAAATTCGTCAATCGCGGCCACATGCTGAATACCGGCATTATTAACCAGAATATCGCAACGCCCGGCCTGTTCAATCAGCGCCCGGCATTGATCGCCTTTCGACATGTCCGCCTGAATATAGCGGACCTCGACCCCATGCTCTTTTGCCAGCTTTTCAGCCAAATCATGATCTTCCTGACTGTCGGAAAAGGAATTCAAAATAATATTGGCACCGGCAATGGCCATTTCTGTGGCGATGCCCAAACCGATTCCCGAATTCGACCCGGTAATGACTGCGGTCTTGCCTTTGAGAGTCATGGAAGTCCCTTCCGATTGAATGTCGCCGAAAGGATATCCAGTCCGCCTGCAATGAACAGGGGCAACTGCGGAATTGTCCTGTTTCCCCACGCCTTTGCGACATTGCGTCCGCCAACCGGCAAACACCATGGAAACCCGCAGACCCAAACGCCAAAAAAAAACGCCCGCACAAGGCGGGCGCTAAGTTATTGAGGCAGGTTTCATACAGGCAAGAAACCTATCGAGCAGTGATTTCAATATAAGCAATAGATGCACGACCTCCAACCCAAAAGTTTGAGAAACCATAAAACTTTCGATAAGCTCTGAGCCAACACCACGACAGGCAGGACCCCGATGACCCCCCATAAATCCGTCACCAAGGCGCTTTGCACCCTTATTGCGTTAATAGTTCTTAATGTTTCGCCGCCCGTCGCGGCCGAGCCCAGTCATGGCATAGCTATGTATGGCGACCCGGCCCTTCCACCGGATTTTGTGTCCTTACCCTATGCGAATCCCGACGCCCCCAAGGGCGGACGAATCGTTTTTGGCGAACGGGGGGGATTCGATTCGCTCAATTCGCACATCCTGAAAGGCAACGCGCCATGGGGAATGCGCCTGCATGTGTTTGAATCGCTGCTCGGGCGAAACTGGGATGAACCCTTCACGCTTTACGGTCTTTTGGCAGAATCAGTCGAAACCGGACCGAATCGTGACTGGGTAGACTTCACCCTGCGCCCCGAGGCCCAGTTTTCCGATGGCAGCCCTGTCACCGTCGACGATGTGATCTGGTCAATCGACACTCTGGGCACCGAGGGCCACCCGCGATTCGCTTCGTCCTATGCCAAGATTGCCGAGATGACCCAGACCGGGCCACGGTCGCTGCGGATCACCTTCAACACCGCCGACCGGGAATTGCCGCTGATCATGGGCCTGCGCCCGATCTTTCAGAAGGCGCAGTGGGAGGGGCTGGATTTCGCGGCCAGTTCTATGCTGCCGCCCATCGGATCCGGGGCCTATACTGTGACCGAAGCCATCCCCGGACGCAGCCTGACTTTCACCCGCAACCCGGATTATTGGGGGCGCGATCTGAACTTCAATCGCGGCCAGCATAATCTGGACGAGATTCGTTATGACTTCTTCGCCGATGCGGGGGTGATTTTCGAAGCCTTCAAGGCTGGCGAGATCACGTCCTATCGCGAAGGCAACGCCGCCCGCTGGACCGACAGCTATGATTTCGACGCGGTGCATGACGGCAGGATCACCAAATCCGAAATCGCGCATCGCCGCCCCACCGGCATGACCGGGCTGGTTTTCAACACCCGCCGGGACATCTTTGCTGACTGGCGGGTGCGCGACGCCCTGCTGCACGCCTTCAATTATGAATTCATCGCCCAAACCCAGACCGGCGGCGTTGACCCGCGCATCCCGTCCTATTTCGGCAACTCGGTACTGGCCATGCAAGACGGGCCTGCCTCCGACGGCGTGCGGGCCTTGCTGGAGCCTTTTGCCGATGACCTGCTGCCCGGCGCGCTGGAGGGCTATTCCCTGCCGGTCTCGGACGGATCGGAACGCAACCGCGCCAACATCGTCATCGCCACCAATCTGCTGCGCGAGGCGGGCTGGACCCCGGTCAATGGCGTGCTGACCAATGCCGCCGGGCAACCGTTCACCTTCGACATCTTGCTGCGGCAGGGCTCGGCCGAATATCAGGCCATCGTCAATATTTACGTGCAGGCGCTGAACCGTCTCGGCATCAGTACCACGGTGACGACCGTGGATAGCGCCCAGTACAACCAACGCACCAGCGCGTATGATTTCGACATGACCTTCTACAATATCGCCCTGTCGCTCTCGCCGGGCAATGAACAAACACTATACTGGGGCAGCGAAGGGGTGACCGCTCCGGGCACCCGCAACTGGATGGGCGTCAACAGCCCCGCCGCTGAGGCCATGGTCGACACGATGCTGACCGCCACCACCAATGAAGACTTCACCGATGCCGCCCGGGCCTTGGACCGCATCCTGACCACCGGGCGCTATGTCATTCCGCTGTGGTTCTCGAATGTCTCGCGCATCGCCCATTCCAGCAGCTTGCATTACCCCGACGCACTGCCCGTCTACGGCGACTGGACCGGGTTCCAGCCCGATGTCTGGTGGTTTGAGGCCGAGTAACCCCCGCCGTCCCAGCGCGGCCTTGGCCCCGCACATCGCGGAGGCAGGCACATTTGCCTCCGCACGCTTGCCGCGCTACAAGTGCTGCAAGTTCTATCACTATTCCCCGGCTCTGCCATGCAGGGCCCCTGACATGATCCTGCGCCACCCCCCCGCGCCGGAGCTTCGAGGCATACACGACACATGGTCAAACTTGATATCTTCTCCGATCCGATCTGCCCGTGGTGTTATATCGGCAAAACCAATCTCGACCGGGCCTTGGCCCAGCAAACCGATCAGCCTTTCGAGATCGAATGGCACCCGTTCCAGTTGAACCCGGACATGCCCCGTGAGGGAATGGATCGCCGCGATTATCTGGAAACCAAATTTGGCGGCAAACAAAACGCGGTCCGGGTCTATGCCCAGATCGCCGAAGCCGCCGAGGCCATCAATCTGCCCATTGATTTTGGCGCGATCAAACGCACGCCGAACACGCTGAACGCGCATCGCCTGATTCACTGGTCCTATATCGAGCAATGCCAAGATACCGTGGTGGACGCCCTCTTTGAGGCCTATTTCCAGCAGGGTCTCGATATTGGCGATACCGATATTCTGGCCGATATCGCCGACACCGCCGGCATCGATGCGGCGGCAGTGCGGCGGTTGCTGGCCACCGACGAAGACATCGACGAAGTGCTGAAACGCGATGCCCACGCCCGCGAGATGGGGATCAACTCGGTGCCGACCTTCATCGTTGACCGGCAACACGCGGTTCCCGGCGCACAGCCAACCGACCTATGGCGTCAGGTCATGGCACAGGTGATCCAAGCGCAAGCCGGCTGACCCAAACCAGCCCCAGACTGGCGCTTATGTCATTGAAGTAACAAGTAATAGTAAATAGCGACCTCCGAGACTTGAAGCCACGCACAGGCCCCCCTGCGCTGACGCAGGGCAGTTAAGGCTGGCATGGCCTCCGCGCCTGTCCTATCGCGGAGGCCAGACCGGAGTTGCAAATGTTCACACCCCCCCAGCCGTCCAAACCCGAATTCATCGGCATCATGGCCATGCTCATGGCGACGCTGGCGCTGTCCATCGACGCCATGCTGCCCGCCCTGCCCCAGATCGCGGCGGAACTGACGCCAGACTTCCCCAACAAGGCGCAATTGGTGGTGACCAGCTTCGTTCTGGGCATGGGCCTCGGCACCCTTGTGATGGGGCCGCTGTCAGACAGTTTCGGACGCCGCTCGGTGCTGCTTGGCGGCGCGGTGGTGTTCTGCCTTGGCGCTATCCTTGCCTCGCAGGCGCAATCGTTAGAGATGTTGCTGGCCGCCCGCGTCCTTCAGGGCTTTGGCGCCTCGGCCTCACGGGTGATCGCCATCGCCATCGTGCGCGATCTCTATGCCGGACGGCAAATGGCGCAGATGGTGTCCTTCGTCATCATCGTGTTTACCCTCGTCCCGGCCATCGCCCCAAGTCTGGGGGCCGCGATCCTGCTGGTGACCAGTTGGCGCGGAATTTTCGTCGCTTTCCTGATCTTCTCTGCGGTGTCGGTCAGCTGGCTGATGTTGCGCCAACCCGAAACCCTGCCGCCCGAGCGTCGCCGCCCGCTGCGGTTCGGCCCAGTGATGTCCGCCGCCCGCGAGGTCATCGCCCACCCGCTGGTCCGCCGGTCCATCCTGGTGCAGACCTTCGTACTTGGCACCATGTTCAGCACGATTTCGTCGGTGCAGATGATCTTCGACCAGAGCTTCGGCAAAGCCGACAGCTTCCCGCTGTGGTTCGCCCTGATCGCGCTCTGCGGCTCGTTCGGCGGCTTTCTGAATTCGCAATTGGTGATGCGGATCGGAATGCGCGACGTGATCATGCGCACCCTGATCGTTCAGGTCGCGCTTGGCGTGGTCTATGTCGGGATGAGCGAATTGCATCTCTGGCCCGAAGCCCTGCTGTTCCCGGCCTTCATGGTCTGGGGCATCAGCGTCTTTGCCGCCGTCAGCCTGATCCTTGGCAATCTCAACGCCATGGCGTTGGAGCCGATGGGCCATATTGCGGGCACCGCCTCTTCCATCATCAGCGCCGTCAGCACCGTTGGCGCGGTCCTCATCGCGGTGCCGGTCGGGTTGATGTTTGACGGCACGCCGTTGCCGGTTGCGGTCGGCGTGCTGGTCTGCAGCGTCCTTGCCCTGCTGTTGATGCGGACCATCCGGCCTGTGGCGGAAAGCCGGGCGCGGTCGGCCTAAGCGCTTAGGCCGCCGCCACCATCAGCCCATCAGCCAGCGCCGCCTGCAACGTCTGGTCCAGCGCCCGCCGCGCCCGGTCCACCAGTTGATCGATCTCGTCTTCGGTGATCACCAAAGGCGGCGCGATGATCATCCGGTCGCCCACATGGCGCATGACCAGACCATTGGCAAAACACTGCTCGCGACAGCGCAGGCCGATGGTGCCTGCATCGGCGGCGAACCGGGCCCGCCGGGCCTTGTCCGGGGTCAAGGCCAGCGATCCCATCATGCCGACGGTGCGGGCCTCGCCCACCAGCGGATGCGCGGCCAACCTCGCCCATGCCGCCGCCAGATAGGGGACCACGACACCGGCCACCCGGTCGACGATCTGTTCCTCTTCCATGATGCGCAGGGTTTCCAGTGCCACCGCCGCCGCCACCGGATGCCCGGAATAGGTGTAACCGTGGTTGAAATCCCCCGCCGATCCCACCACTTGCGCAATCTCGTCACTGACGATCGAGCCGCCAATCGGCAGATAGCCCGACGACAGCCCCTTGGCGATGGTCATGATGTCAGGCCGCGCCCCCACGGTCTGCGCGCCAAACCACTGCCCGGTCCGGCCAAAGCCGCAGATCACCTCATCCGAGATCAACAAGATCTCATGCGCATCACAGATCCGCTGAATCTCGGGCCAATACGTCTCAGGCGGGATGATGACGCCGCCAGCCCCTTGGATCGGCTCGGCGATAAAGGCGGCCACCCGGTCCTCGCCCAATTCCGCGATCTTCGCTTCAAGCTGACGGGCACGGGCCAGACCAAAGGCCTCTGGGGTGGCGGCGCCGCCTTCGCCATACCAATCGGGCTGGTCGATATGAACGATGCCGGGAATCGGCAAGCCGCCCTGCGCATGCATCCCCGCCATGCCGCCCAACGACGCCCCGGCCATGGTCGAGCCATGATAGCCGTTTTTGCGGCCAATCACGATCTGCTTCGACGGCTTGCCCTTCACGTCCCAATACCGCCGTACCAAGCGCAGATTGGTGTCGTTCGCTTCCGACCCGGACCCGGCAAAGAACACATGGTTCAAATGACCCGGTGCCAGTTCGGCCAGCTTCGCCGCCAAGGCAATGGCAGGCACATGGGTGGTCTGGAAAAACGTGTTGTAATAGGCCAGCTGGCGCATCTGGCGCGCCGCCACATCGGCCAGTTCTTCGCGGCCATAGCCCAAGTTGACACACCAAAGCCCGGACATTGCGTCCAGAATGCGATTGCCGTCGCTGTCGGTCAGAAACACCCCGTCGCCCCGGGTAATCACCCGCGCGCCCTTGGCCGCAAGGGCCTCGGCGTCGGTGAAGGGATGCATGTGGTGCGCTACATCCAACGCTTGCAGGGCTGCGGTCGGCAGGTGGTTGGTGATCTCGCTCATCTCGGCGGCTCTTCTCTTAAGGACAGGCGCCGCACTGATCTGCCGCGCAAGCCAGAGCTCTATCACGTTCACATCTTCAAACCATCGGGGTTTCTGCCCCAACAGTGATGGACGATTGGTCCGGCTTGCTCTAACACATGCGGAAATTCGCAGTGTCGGCGGAAATCCCCCCGGGCTCTTGCGCCCCGAAAAGAAGGTTGGCAATCGTGAACTGTGTCTTTGTGCAAATCCGATGCGTGCCCGGAACCACCTATAAAGTGGCCGACGAGATTACCTTGCGCGAACTGCATTCCGAACTTTACTCGACCAGTGGAAATTTCGACCTGCTCCTGAAGCTATATGTGCCAGATGGCGTGGACATCGGAAAATTCATCAATGACAATCTGCTTGACATCAAAGGAATCGAGCGGACGCTGACAACGCTGACCTTCAAGGCGTTCTGAGGCAGGCAAGAACAAAGGGACAGACGAATGAAACTTCTTCACATGCTAGGTGCCGCGACCACGGTCATGTCGCTGGCCGGACTGGCCGTGGCCGAGCCGGTGAAAGTCGGGATGATCACAACCCTGTCCGGGGGCGGCGCAAGTCTGGGCATCGATGTCCGGGATGGCTTCCTTCTGGCGCTGGAGATGGCCGACGCCCCCGATATCGAACTGGTCATTGCCGACGATCAGCAAAAGCCTGAAATCGCAGTGCAACTGGCCGATGAAATGATCCAGAGCACCAAGGTCGACGTCATGACCGGAATCATCTGGTCCAACCTCGCCATGGCGGTGGTGCCGGCGGCGGTGGCACAGGGCAAATTCTATCTGTCGCCCAATGCTGGCCCCTCGGCTTTGGCGGGCGCGGGATGCAGCCCCTATTACTTCAACGTCGCATGGCAGAACGACAACCTGCACGAAGCGGCCGGCGCCTATGCCAATTCGGCCGGGTTGAAAAATTCGTTCCTGCTGGCCCCGAACTATCCGGCCGGTCAGGACGCGCTGACAGGCTTCAAGCGGTTCTACGAAGGTCAGTTGGCGGGTGAGCTGTTCACCACCCTCGGTCAGACCGATTACGCCGCCGAGATCGCTCAGATCCGGGCGTCGGGTGCCGACAGCGTCTATTTCTTCCTGCCCGGCGGCATGGGGATCTCGTTCCTCAAGCAATATGCCGATAGCGGCGTGGAAATTCCGTTGATCGGACCGGCCTTCAGCTTTGACCAAGGCATCCTGCAAGCCGTCGGCGATGCAGCGCTTGGGGTGAAAAACACCTCGCAATGGGGCAAGGATCTGGACAACGCGGCCAACATCGCCTTCGTCGACGCCTTCGTCGCCACCTATGGCCGCCTGCCGTCGCTCTATGCCAGCCAAGGCTATGACACCGCCAACCTGCTGCTCAGCGCCATGGACAAGGCCGACGTCCACGATGCCGCCGCGTTTCAGGCGGCGTTGGAAGAGGCCGATTTCGCCTCGGTGCGCGGCGATTTCGAATTCGCCCCCAACCACCACCCGGTTCAGGACTTCTATGTCCGCGAGGTGATCAAGGAAGGCGACGTCTACACCAACCGCATCCTCGGCGTCGCACTGGCCGACCGGGCCGACGCCTATGTCGCCGAGTGCAAGATGTAACACCCGCTATCCCCCCGGACCGGACCCAGCCTCGGTCCGGGGGGCTTTGGCCGCCTTCCCTTAGGTCAAGCTTTTAGTCGACAATGCCGCGTTCCCGTGCCACCGTTCAGGGATGTGGAAAACGCCGCTCCTCATACTTACCACCTTGGTTGTCGCCGCCATTGCGGTGCTCGCCGCCGCCTTCGCCCTTCCCTATCTGGCCGAAGCGACCCAAACCATCCGCACCGCTTTGACCCGCCCCGCCACCACCGCCGGTCTGGTCTTCGTCGAAAGCCCCGAGGTTTATACCCGGCAACGGCTGGTCAACGACCGCTATGGGCAGGATGCGTGGCTGCGGGCCAAGCTGGCGGAAATCGACGACCCTGACACCAGCTTCATCGACATCTACAGCGTGCAGCAGCAGTTTCGCGATGCCGGCATCACCCTCAGCCTTGGCCCTGCCGCCGCCGCCTCCCCCCAAGCCACCGATACGACCCCCGGCCAACCGGTGATCCCGGACAGTGCCGATCTGTCGTTCCGCACCCGCTTTGATCTGCAATCCGCCGCCCGCGACGAGATCCGCCAGCGCATCCTCGAAAACGCCCTCGACGATCGCCACGACCTCAGCGGCAACACCGTGTTCGGGCTGAAGTTCGACACCGCCGTCCTGCCGGGGGCCAATACCGTCCTCAGCCCCGCCGTCATCGTCAAGATGACCTCGAACCCCCTCGATGCCCTGCATCGCAGCCTCGAAGACCTCGCGCCGCTCTATGGCCGCTGGTCCAGCCCGATCAGCCTGCACAGCGATCTGGACCCCGACGGCACCGACATCACCACGGTTCAAACCCTCGACCGGCATTTCGACAAATGGCGCAGCAGCATCGAACAGCGGCTGAACGATCACAAGAATGTCGCGCGCGGCGATCTCTGCGCGGTAAACCGCGGCCTTGTCATGGCCGACCGCACGCTTTGCACCGGCACCGTCCTCGCCCCATCAGCCCGGGATTTCCTTGCCAAGGTCTTTGCAGAAACCCACGCCGTGGACGACGCGCTGTCCTATGTGCTGCGCCTGCCGCCCGAAAAAATCTCAATCGGCACCGATTTTCTGAACCGGGTCTATGACGAGGCCGGGCGCGATTGCGCCACAGGCGATGCCGACATCACCATCGAACACTTTCTGGCCAAACGGCCCAAGGCCCAACCGTTCCAGCTGCCACTGCCATGGGGCCAGCTCTTCCAACTCAAGCTGCGCCACCTGCAAGCCGAGGACGAGCTGTTCTGCAAGGTCGCGATCAATCTGACCCTCGACGGGCTGGAGGTGCCGCTGGCCTTCGTCACCAGTGACCCCGCCCCGGCCAGCCCCGGCACCCGCAAGACCGGACCAGACGATCCGTCCCAAGCCGGGTGGCTTCAGGTCGACTGCGATGCCGACGCCTGCGCCGACCGCTCCAAGTCGATCTGGGTCGAACCCCGGTCGCAATCCCTCGCCGCCTCCACCAAAGAGGCGGTGGACAGCGTCCTGACCCGGCCCGCCCTTGAGGCGCTTTTGACCAAGGCCACCGGATCGCAACTGTGCTTCGGGCGCGCCTCTGAATACGATCCGTGGTTTTACTTCGGGGCCACCGCGCCCGCCGAAAGCAGCGGCTATGCCTCCAGCTGTTTTCCCGGCGACAGCATTCAACTGCGCCTTGGTGCCTATTACTTCCTGCGCCGCATGACCGAGGTGGAAAGCTACACCTACGCCGCTTTTCCGCGCGGCGATGTCACCGGCGTCGTCACCGAAACCCTGTCGACCTCGTCGGTGGCCGGGCGGCTGGACGGGGTGCCCGGCTTGTCGGCCCGGGCCACCGTCGGCGATGCCGCACGGGCCCGCCAGGCCGAGGCCCAGCCCAGCATGATCAACTTCGCCTCCGGCCGGGGCGGACACGACAACAAGGGCGATCTCGACAAGCTGTTTGATTTCGGATGGGCCATCGTCAAGGACGGCCCGAAACAGCCGATGATGGCCTCGCAATTGGTCATCGTCTCGGTCCCGGCCTATCTCGACAGTCTGGAGCTGGATGTCTGGCAAGGGTTTCTCGACATCGACAACGCGCCTTACGACCGTAGCGCCTTTAACGACCTCGTGCTTGATGACCGCATTCCGGCGCTGATGCCCAGCTTTGAAAAGCGCCACTTCCGCCTCAACCTGCCGCCCGACTACTCGGCGCTGGATGGGCTGGTGATTGGCAGTAATCTGGTGACCGGCCCGCGGATCAACCAAAATGCCCTACGCGACCGGTATCGGCTTCCGGCTTGCGGCGACCTGTCCCTCGTCATTCCCGGCGAACGGCTGTGGCGCTCGACCGTGGTGACGCTGGACGATGTGAAAGCCGACAAGATTGAGGTGATGCCCGACATGCTGGGCATTCTGGCCACCTTCCGCACCGACACCATCGCGGGCCTACGCCCGGACCCACGCTTTATCGAAACCGTCGCCGCTGCTGCACCGCCGCCCCCCGCCGCATCCGCCGACCCGCAGGCCGCCCAGACCACACGCCTGACACCGGCGTTAGAACTCAGCGGGCGCTTGGCGGTCTGGACCAGTGAAGGCGATGATCACACCGATCTCACCTTCTCATTCCGGGCCGCCGATTGCGCCCTCACAGATGCGGCCCTCGACGGTCGCAACTGATCTAACCCGCGCGGCAGATGGCAGGTCGAGGACAGGGGTGGTCAGCGGGTGATCCGACCCGGTGTCTCGCCGCAATAACATCCCGAATTGATCGGCTGCGGGCCGACGGTACATTCCCCGCGCGGCGTCTCGCACACCGCCATAAACCCGTCGCCCTGTGCCGGCTCCATGATCCGGCTCAAGCTGGCCTTGGCCGCCACCCGGGCCACTTGTTGCGGCGAATACACTGGCGCCGCCACTGGCGCAGGGCTGACCGCAACAGGAAGCGGCAGCGGCAGCGGCAGCGGCACGGGCGTCGCGGTCAGTTCAGACACGCCATAGCCCAACGCCGCCGATGCCAACGCAACTCCGCCAAACAGAAAATATTTCACCATAGTGTCCTGCTCCAGATTGCCGTCTCAAGCGATCTTTTTTGGGCTCGGTCTTTTAGGCGCGCAGTCGAGTTTGATCTGGATCGCACCCGGCGGTCGCCGCGCCAATCCGAAATGTCAGTGCCCGAGCCAATTTTGCCAACCATGATACCCCGAATGGGCCGCAACGGCAACGTGACGCCGCCAATCACGGTTAACGCTTTGCAAAAATCCCACGCTCGGCGGGCGCGCGGCCTGATACCAGTCCGACAAAAGTCCGACGAAAGTCCGATAAAAGTCCGACGCTGGATTTCAGGGGAAGTTTCGCTCATGCTGGCGATGAAATCCGCGTCCCGTTCCCGGCCGCTCCAGAGGTTCGATGTGCCAAACGTCCTGCTTTTTGATCTGCACGCCGTCACCAAATCTCCGCGCAAGGACCCGAGATTATGATCCGAATTCGGCCATTTGAACCGGCAGATGCGCCGGAACTTTTGCTTGTTTTTCAAAGGTCTGTACAGGAAGGCGCGGCCAGCGCCTATGACGCGGCACAGCGGCATGCGTGGGCCTCAGCCGTCACCGCCTCACCGGTCTGGACCCGGCGTCTGGGCGATCAGATCACCGTGGTCGCCCAGCATCCGGACGGCCTGATCGGCTTTATGACCTTGGGTTACGACGGCCATCTCGATCTGGCCTATGTCCGACCAGATTGGATGGGAAAAGGCATCGCTGCCCGCCTGCATGACCGCCTGCTTGCCCGTGCCGAAGATCACAACATGACCCGCCTAACCACCGAAGCCAGCCTCCTCGCCCGGCGCTTTTTTCTGCGTCAGGGCTGGCGGGAACTGGCCCGGCAAGAGGTGCAAAGGGGCGCCGTGTCATTGACGAATTTTCGCATGGACAAGCGTCTTGCAGGCCAGATCACGCCGTCGACAACGTCCGAGCAACCCGCCCCGCTGCGAAAGTTTTGACTGCCGCGCCAAAGGCTTGGAACAACGGACGCGATACTGGATCGTTCGCGGCGTTCCATTCAGGATGCCATTGGACTGCAAGGGTAAATCCCGGCGCATCTTGCACATACAGGGCTTCGGGCGTGCCATCGGGCGCATAGCCGTCGATCACGATCCGCTTGCCCGGCGCCTTCACGCCCTGACCGTGCAGCGTGTTGGTCATCACTTCTTGCGCACCGGTTAAACGGTGAAACACCCCGCCTTGCGTGAACTTGACCATATGGCGCAGCTCGAACTTTTCTTCCTGCGTCCCGTCCGGTGGCATCCGGTGGTTCATCCGGCCCGGCAAATCCCGGATCTCTGGATAGAGCGAGCCGCCCAATGCGACATTCACCTCTTGAAACCCACGGCAGATGCCCAAAAATGGCTGGCCGCGCTGAATGCAGGCTCGGATCAGCGGCAAGGTGATCGCATCCCGCGCCCGGTCGAACACGCCATGGGCGGCGGTTTCACATTCACCATACTCTTCCGGGTGAACGTTCGGACGCCCACCGGTGAACAGAAAGCCGGTGCAGGCCTCAAGCAGGTCTTCGACCGCTACCACACGGGGGTCGGCGGGGATCAACAATGGCAACCCACCTGCCACCTCGGCCACCGCCTGCGAATTCATCAATCCGCCCGCGTGGACCGCGTATTGGTCGTTCAATTGGTGACTGTTGCTGATAATGCCGATGACTGGCCGGTCCATGTATCCCTCGTTGAATTTATCGTGCACCTGTTAGTCCCATTTGCGCCCGAGGTCGAGATGCACCAGCACAGTCTCAGGTGTGCAATCCTGCGAAATGCTGTTTTTTTGGGCAGGTATTCTGCAGGAAGGCCAGCATCGGTCACCGCACGCAGCGGCGCAATCGGCGCTTCACCCTTGCACACCGCCCGCTGCCGGTTACATCTGGACCAACCCACTGAAACAGGAGACCGCGATGCGCGATGCCGCCCCCCAGACAATCTATCTGGCCGATTATACCGCTCCGGCTTTTTGGGTGGACGAAGTTCATCTGACCTTCCGGCTTGCGCCAACCGCCACCCGGGTCCTCAGCCGGATCCGGTTCCGGCCCAACCCTGATGCCCCGGGGCCGTTTACCCTGCATGGTGAGGGCCTGACCCTGATTTCAGCCGCCATCGACGGCACGCCGATCACACCTGACCTGACGGACGCGGGGCTGACTTGCGCAGCGCCAGATGCGCCGTTTGTCTGGGAATCCGAAGTCGAAATCAGCCCGCAAACCAACACCGCGCTGGAAGGCCTCTATATGTCCAACGGCATGTACTGCACCCAGTGCGAGGCCGAAGGCTTTCGCAAAATCACCTATTACCCCGACCGGCCCGATGTGATGGCCCCGTTCACGGTGCGGATCGAAGGCGCACTTCCTGTGCTGTTGTCTAACGGCAATCCCGGCGCAAGCGGCCCGGGCTGGGCTGAATGGCACGATCCTTGGGCGAAACCGGCCTATCTGTTTGCCTTGGTCGCCGGGGAACTGATCGCTCATCCCGGAAAGTTCACCACCAGATCGGGCAAGGCTGTTGATCTCAATATCTGGGTCCGACCCGGCGACGAAGGCAAATGTGCCTTTGGGATGGACGCGTTGATCCGGTCCATGGATTGGGATGAACGGGTCTATGGGCGCGAATATGATCTCGATGTGTTCAACATCGTCGCGGTCGATGACTTCAACATGGGCGCGATGGAGAACAAAGGACTGAACGTGTTCAATTCGTCCTGCGTCCTTGCCTCGCCGGAAACATCCACCGATGCCAATTTCGAACGCATCGAATCCATCATCGCCCATGAGTATTTTCACAACTGGACCGGCAACCGGATCACCTGCCGTGATTGGTTTCAATTGTGCCTGAAAGAAGGGCTGACCGTTTTCCGCGACCAGCAATTCACTGCCGACATGCGCAGCCCGGCGGTCAAGCGGATTGATGATGTCCTGTCCCTGCGCGGGCGGCAGTTCCGCGAAGACAATGGCCCCCTCGCCCATCCGGTTCGGCCCGAAAGCTTTGTCGAGATCAATAATTTCTACACCGCGACGGTTTACGACAAGGGCGCCGAAGTCATCGGCATGCTGAAAAGGTTGGTGGGCGACGACGCCTATGCCACGGCCCTAGACCTGTATTTCGACCGCCATGACGGCCAAGCCTGCACGATCGAAGATTGGCTGGCGGTGTTTGAGGATACCACCGATCGGGACCTGTCTCAGTTCAAACGCTGGTACTCGCAAGCGGGCACACCGCGCCTCAGCGTGTCGGACGCCTTCAGCGACGGCACCTATTCATTGTCGTTCCGGCAGACCGTGCAACCGACCCCGGGGCAGACCGACAAGCAGCCATTGGTGATCCCCATTGCGGTTGGCCTGCTCAGCGCCAATGGCGACGAAGTTGTGCAGACCACCATCCTTGAAATGACTGAAGCCGAGCAGACATTCCAGTTCCACGGGCTTGCCGGGCGTCCCGTTCCGTCGATCTTGCGCGGCTTTTCTGCGCCGGTCATTCTGGCGCGCGAGTCTGATCCGGCAGAGCGCGCGTTTTTGCTGGCCCATGACACCGATCCTTTCAACCGCTGGGAAGCGGGACGCAGCCTCGCCCGGGCTAACCTTGTCGCCATGCTGGACACCGGCGCGGCACCGGACCCGCACTACCTGTCGGCGCTTGGTAGTGTTCTGGACGACTCCAGTCTCGACCCTGCCTTTCAAGCGTTGGTTCTCAGCCAGCCGGGGCAAGAAGATATCGCTCAAGCCCTGATGACGGCGGGCAAAACGCCCGATCCGATTGCGATCGATCAGGCGCAAGAAACGCTAGCCGATGCCATGTCCGCACAACTTGGCAGCACCTTGGAGCGCCTCTATGACGCGATGCAGGTGCCCGGACCCTACAGCCCCGATGCCGAACCCGCTGGCAAGCGCGCCTTGGCCAATACCGTCTTGCGATTGTTGACGCGGCGCGACGGCGGCGACCGGGCGACCGCGCAATACGATGCTGCCGATAACATGACCCAGCAGTTGGCGGCGTTGGCAGCGCTTTTGGACACCGGGCGCGGCGCGGCCCAATGCGCGGCATTTTATGACCAATGGCATCAGGACCGTCTCGTCATCGATAAATGGTTCGGTCTGCAAGCCGGCCTCGCCCGGGCAGACGCCGCGGTTGAGACCGCCCAAAAGCTGACGGAGCATGCGGACTTCGATTGGAAGAATCCCAACCGGTTCCGGGCGTTGATTGGCGGGTTTGCGGCCAATCCGGCCGGATTCCATGATCCGTCTGGTGACGGCTATGCGCTGGTCGCGGACTGGCTGATCCGGCTTGATCCAATCAACCCACAAACAACCGCCCGGATGATCACCGTGTTCGACACTTGGAAACGGTTCGCGCCAGCCAGACAGGCGCAGATGCGCGCGGCCCTAGACAGAATCGGGCGCACGGAGGGTCTGTCACGTGACACCCAAGAAATGGTGAGCCGGATTCTGGCAGGATGACCGGAGGGACACACTCTTCCGCCGATCAACGGTGGTGTGTTTGCCATGCCTCTAATTTATGCGTAATGTCATGTCATACTGGCTTCGCATGAGCGTGATTGAGTGTGCGGATGAAAGATCGAATAGACCCGCTGATTTCTGAACGCGCCCCCTGGCTTTTTGCCGGACACCCGTGGTCTGCCCCGTCTCGTACGGTGCTGACCGGGATGCTGGGGTATAACAGAACCATACGTCTGGCCGAATTCCTGCGGGAGCGGCCAGCGGGTGAAATCATGCAGGTTATGGCCGGGCTTTTGGCAAGGGACCTTGAAGTCTCTGGCCTGACGAACATTCCCAGCAGCGGACCCGCCCTGATCGTGGCCAACCATCCTACCGGGATTGCCGATGGCATCTTGCTGAATGCGGTCATTGCCAAAGTACGCAGCGATGCCTTTTTCTATGCCAACAGCGATATCCTCCGGGTCCTGCCGCAAATGAACGAGGTGATTGTGCCGGTCGAATGGCGCCTGGAAAAGCGGTCGCATGCCAAAACCCGGGAAACCATGGCCAATACCCGCAAGGCTGTCGATGACGGGCGGCTTGGAGTGATTTTCCCGGCTGGACGTCTGGCCAAGCGCCGGGGGCTAAAATTGTATGAACGTCCTTGGATGGCGTCGGCGGCGATGATCGCGCGGAAGTTCGACTTGGATGTCATTCCGGTCAACATCCGGGCGCGCAATTCAGTGCTGTTCTATCTGTTCGACCTGATCCACCCGACCTTGCGCGACATCACCCTGTTTCACGAGACCCTGAACAAGCATAAGCAACCGTTTCGAATCACGGTCGGCGATCCGATCCCGGCATCCGCCTTGCCAAGCCGGTCGGATGAAGGGATCGACATGTTGCGCAAAGCGACATTGGCCCTTGGTGGCCGCTATGCCCCTTCGGTGTCTTTGGTGCAGAACTCGCGCCTGCCCTCTTGGGCCCGTCCGGCCATCGGCTTATAGGCCGCTGACCGGACCCGGTTCGGTTATTGCCGGATGCGATACCCCGTGCGGAACATCCACGCTATCACGCCGATGCAAAGCGCAGTAAAAGCCGCAATGGCCAGCAAACTGACGCCGATACTGACATCAGCCTGCCCAAAGAACGACCAGCGAAACCCGGAAATCAGATAGACCACCGGATTGAACATCGACACCGACTGCCAGAACGGCGGCAACATGGTGATCGAATAGAAACTGCCCCCCAGGAAGACCAGCGGCGTGATGATCAGAAGAGGGATCAATTGCAATTGCTCAAAATTGTCAGCCCAAATTCCGATGATAAAGCCCAGCAGACTGAAGGAGAGGCACGTCAGCAATAGAAACGCGATCATCGCCAACGGGTGCGCAATGTGCAAATCCACAAAGAAAAACGACGTCATCAAGATGATCAGCCCGATCAGGAACGACTTGGTGGCCGCCGCACCCACAAAGCCCAGCACGATTTCAAGAAAGTTGATCGGCGCGGACAACAACTCGTAAACCGTGCCGATGAATTTCGGGAAGTAGATTCCGAAGGACGCATTCGAGATCGACTGGGTCATCACACTGAGCATGATCAACCCCGGAACGATGAAGGCGCCATAGGATACTCCCTCAACTTCTTGGATCCGGCTGCCAATAGCCGCACCAAAGACGACAAAATACAATGACGTCGACAGGACCGGCGAAAACAGGCTTTGCGACAGGGTTCTCAGAAACCTGTGCATCTCGGATTTATAGATGGTCAGAACGGCCCGATTGTTCATGATGCCTCACTCAACAGCCCGACGAAAATGTCCTCGAGCGTACTTTCTTGGGTTTGGAGGTCGCGCAGCACCAGCCCTGCGGCGCTGAGATCGGCCAGCAATCGGGTGATCCCCGTTCGCGCGCCTCGGGTGTCGTACGAAAATACCAGCGTCGCGCCATTGTCGACCCGTTGCAGATCATAGCCCGACAGAGCCTCGGGAATCGTTTCCACCGGAACTTGCAGGTCCAGCCGCAACTGCTTCTTGCCAAAGCGCTTCATCAGACTGGCTTTGTCTTCGACCAACAGGATACGCCCGCGATTGATGACGGCGACCCGGTCGGCGATGGCCTCTGCCTCTTCGATGTAATGGGTCGTTAGAATGATCGTCACGCCGCGCGCCTTCAGGCCTGCCACCACATTCCACATGTCCCGGCGCAGTTCGACATCGACCCCGGCCGACGGTTCATCAAGGAACAGCACGCGGGGTTCATGCGCCAGCGCCTTGGCAATCAGGACCCGCCGCCGCATCCCGCCGGACAATTCGCGCGTTTTGGCACTGCGTTTGTCCCACAGCGACAACTGCCGCAACAGTTGCTCTATATAGGCCGGGTCTGGCGCTTTGCCGAACAGGCCACGCGAAAACGCCACCGTTGCCTCGACGGTTGTGAAGGGCTCCAGTGCGATTTCTTGCGGCACCAGACCGATCATCGAACGCGCCGGGCGGAACGCCGTCACCACGTCATGGCCACCCACGACGATCTGGCCCGAGGTTGGCATAGCAATGCCGCAAATCGTCGAAATCAACGTCGTTTTGCCAGCGCCGTTCGGCCCAAGAAGGGCCAAAATCTCGCCCTCTTCAATCTCCAGATTGACGTCATTCAGAGCGTGGACGCCGCTGGCATAAGCCTTTGTCAAATTCACGACAGATACAATTGCGCTCAAGATACTCTCCAAATCATCTGCCGGCACGGGGGTCAAACCCTGCGGCCACACCGTAGGGGCGACCCGGCACGGAGGTGCCGACGCATATTTCTCAGGTTACAGACTTATGGCCCAAGAAGATTTGCGCAATGCATATCTCAGCCAGTGGGGCTGTGCGCACACGCACCTTCCCCGGACAGCGACGCGCGCCTCCAGCGATGCATGACGTCGCCGCCGATGCACGCAGTCTCGGCCAGCACAAAGCGCGGCGCATCGGCCAAAGCAGAAATTCCCATCGCGCCTAGACTGGGGCGGCCCTCGGCCCCGATTGCCAGCCCAGCGGTGTAGCCCACCAGTTCATCCACCAAATCACAGGACAAAAGCGCAGCCGCCAGACTGCCGCCACCTTCGCAAAAGACGCGTGTCAGGCCCGCCGCGCCCAACGCTTGCAGGCAAGACAACGGATCAAGTTGCCGGTCCGGGCCAAACCGCACAGACCGGCATTGCGCCCCTCGGGCTCGCCAGCGGGCGACGCGGTCAGCATCCGCATCAGCACCATGCAGTAGCCACAGCGGAATGTCCTTGGCAGTTCTGGCCAAGGCCCCGGTTTCGGGCAGGTCCAATCTGCGCGAGGCCACAACCCGCACTGGTTGTGGCACGATTCCAAGCCCCCGAACCGTCAATGACGGATCATCATCACGCGCCGTCCCCGCCCCCACCAGAACGGCATCGTGACGCGCCCGATCGGCATGGACCTGCCGCCGCGCCTCGGGTCCCGTGATCCATTGGCTGTCGCCAGCCCCGGTCGCAATCCGGCCATCGAAACTGCTGGCAAGCTTGAGCGTCAGCCAAGGGCGCCCCTCGGTCACCCGCAGCAGAAATCCGCCATGCTGGTACTGGGCTTCGCGGCCCATCACGCCTTCCTCAACCGTAATCCCAGCCTCCCGCAACCGCGCAATGCCGCCACCATCGACACGCGGATCGGGATCACGCAGGGCCACAACCACCCGCGCCACTCCCGCGGCAATCAGGGCATCGGCGCAGGGCGGCGTTCGGCCTTGATGCGCGCAAGGTTCAAGAGTGACATAGGCAGTAGCGCCCCGGGCAGCAGCACCGGCCCGGGCTAACGCTTGGGTCTCGGCATGTGGCCGTCCGCCGGGCTGGGTCCAGCCGCGCCCGACCACGCGCCCGCCCTGTACCAGCACACACCCAACTGCTGGATTGGGCCAACACCGCCCCTGCCCGCGCGCCCCAAGCGATAGGGCGACGGCCATGAAGCGCCGATCAATCGCGGCATCTAAAGTCACGGCTCTGGCGGAACGTCCGGGCGCAGTTCCGACACAAACTTGTCGAAATCGTCTGCGGCTTGGAAATTCTTGTAAACGCTTGCGAAGCGCACATAGGCAACGGTGTCGATCCGCGCCAGCGTTTCCATGACGATCTCACCAATCGTTTTGGAGGGGATATCCTGCTCGCCAAGGGATTCTAGCCGCCGCACGATCCCGGAAATCATCTTTTCCATCCGTTCCGGATCAACGGGCCGCTTTTGCAACGCGATGCGGATGGACCGTTCCAACTTGTCGCGATCAAAATCCTCACGACGCCCGTTTGTCTTGATCACAACGAGATCGCGCAACTGCACCCGCTCATAGGTCGTAAACCTGCCACCGCATTCGGGGCAAAATCTCCGCCGCCGGATCGCCACGTGATCTTCCGCCGGGCGAGAGTCCTTAACCTGGGTATCGACGTTTCCGCAGAACGGACAGCGCATCGGGTCATCCTTGTCGCATATGTCTGGGGGCAAACCCCGAACCATCCGCGATCAGTATAGGGATACCGCCACTGCTTGGGTAGGGGGGAAATTGACCTACCAGATGAAGTTTCCGCGCCGATCAGCTGAGATGCAGGACCACGTGTCTACGATGTGGGGCGCGGCGGTGTTCAAGCAGGAAGATACCTTGCCATGTTCCCAGAACCAACTTCCCATCACAGACCGGAATCGACAAACTGACAGGAAGCAACGCCGACTTGATATGTGCAGGCATGTCATCCGGACCTTCCAACGTATGCCGCATCCAAGACATGGATGGATCTGTCGCAGGAGGCGCAAGCCGGTCCAGATAGGTCAGCAAATCGTGCTGCACATCGGGATCGGCATTTTCTTGAATGATCAGCGACGCAGAGGTGTGGCGCAGGAACAGCGTCAGAAGGCCTGTGGCGGCCTTTTGCCCTGCCACCCATGCGGTGACCCGGTCCGTCAGCGGATAAAAGCCGATGCCGCAGGTTGCGACCTCGAAGCAGGTCTGGGACGGCAACCCGGTGCGCGGTTGATCCGACGTCAGCCCCACGTGCTGCCAAATAGGTTGCCTAAGATCGGCGGACAGAACGCAAGCGCATGGGTCACGCTGAAATTCTCTCCGGCGCGGCGCATATTGATGGTAAAGCCGTCCGTTTCAGGAACGCTGCCTTGCGGCACGACATCAAAAAACGCACTGCGGCCACCCGGGTTGGCCACACTCGGACCGACCGGAGCGCGCAGAACGACCCGCGCATTATTGGCTGCATTCAGACGGTAATAGGCATAATCTGCTGCGGCACAGAAGAAATTCGGCCCTCCGGACCCGGCGTTGGACAGCACTTCGAAACTGGCCGGATCAGCAGAAGGAACGACCCGCATATTGTTCGATGTCATGTAAACGCTTTGCATCCTGACTTCGGCGGAATCAGGCGCACAGGCACCAAGGGCCAGAACTGCTGCAAGGATCAACGGGCGGCGCATGGGAGTATCCAATCCGGAACGAAGGCCTAATGCCGGAAAATGGCAATTCTACAGCCGAACCGCAACCCCAAGCACCGAACCGTGAAAAAATTTGTGGGTCACACTGCTTGATCGGCAGGGGTTTTCGCGACTTACTGCTGTGGCGAGCCCCCACAGCATTTCGGAAGGACCGAGCATGACACGGATGACTGCCAAGGACTTTGACCAAGACCTCTTGGACCTTTACGATTTCTATGCGCATGGGAAAATTTCAAAGCGCGAATTTCTAGATAAGGCCGGGCGCTTCGCTGTTGGCGGACTGACCGCAGTTACATTGCTGAAAATGCTCAGTCCGAATTACGCTTTGGCCGAGCAAGTGTCGTTCAACGATCCCGACATCCTTGCGGAATACATCACCTATCCGTCGCCGAACGGGCATGGCGAGGTGCGCGGTTATCTGGTGCGACCGGCGAATACCGACGCCCCCCTGCCCGCAGTACTGGTGATCCACGAGAATCGCGGCCTCAATCCCTATATTGAAGATGTGGCACGACGGGCCGCCAAGGCCGGTTTTATGGCATTGGCGCCAGACGGGCTAAGCTCGGTCGGGGGATATCCCGGCAATGATGTCGAAGGGCGCGAATTGCAGCAAACCGTCGATTCCACCAAGTTGATGAACGACTTCTTCGCCGGGTTTGAGCACCTGATGGACCGCGAAGATAGCACAGGAAAGGTCGGTTGTGTCGGCTTCTGTTATGGCGGCGGCGTCTGTAACGCCTTGGCCGTGGCCTATCCAGAACTTGCCGCGTCCGTCCCGTTTTATGGGCGGCAGCCGGCAGCGGAGGACGTGCCAAAGATCCAAGCGCCGTTGCTGCTGCAATACGCTGGGCTAGACGAACGGATTAACGAAGGCTGGCCTGCATATGAGGCCGCGCTTTTGGCGAATGACAAAACCTTCGAAGCTTATATCTATGAGGGCGCGAACCACGGTTTTCACAATGACAGCACGCCGCGCTATGATGCAACGATGGCCGACCTCGCATGGCAACGGACCATCGATTGGTTCAATCAGTATTTGTCCTAAGAACCCGCCGCTTCGGCAGGAAGCCAAACCTGATGGCGCGTGCCGAGGCGGTTCAATATCCGGCCTGAATGCTGGCCAAAGCCTGCGCTGATCAGGATCGCCTCTGGATCGGCCCCAACCTGATTGGAAAACAACGGCACGCCGGTGCCAAATGTCAGCGGCTCAATGGTAAGATGCACACGGTCAATGCATCGCGCGGCCAAAAACCAATCATGCACCCGCGTGCCGCCAAGGATCAACCCGTTCTGCATCGGGTGCCGATGGGCGACATGGGCACGCAGATCAGCCGGGCCGATCCCAGCCGGGTCCAACCAAAGCTGTGTTGGCCGCTTCCAGCCACCGCCCGCGCTCGATAGCACAATGCGGCGTCGATCAGGGCGATCAGCCACCTGATGGGTATGCCGGCCCATGATCGCCCAGTCTGCCGCGTCTACATCGCTAAAAAACAGAGCCTGCTCTTCCGGGGAGGCCCAGATCGCCGGGTTATCAGACGGATCGCGGGCGATGAACCCGTCCGACGTCACCATCACCGTCAAGGTAAAGACTGGACGCGCGGCGGTGTCAGAGACCGCCGCGCCCGAGGGCACCGTCATTTTGGATTACTGATCCAAGAAGGACCGCAATTTCCGGCTCCGGCTCGGATGCTTCAGCTTGCGCAGGGCTTTGGCTTCGATTTGCCGAATCCGTTCGCGCGTGACGCTGAACTGCTGGCCGACCTCTTCCAATGTGTGATCCGTGTTCATGCCGATACCAAACCGCATCCGCAACACCCGCTCTTCGCGCGGCGTGAGCGACGCCAGTACCCGGGTTGTAGTCTCTTTCAAATTGTCCTGAATTGCCGAATCCAGTGGCAGGATCGCATTCTTGTCTTCGATGAAGTCGCCAAGTTGGCTGTCTTCTTCGTCGCCAATCGGGGTCTCCAGCGAAATCGGCTCTTTGGCGATTTTCATCACCTTGCGAACCTTTTCCAGCGGCATTTGCAGCTTTTCGGCCAATTCTTCCGGGGTCGGCTCGCGGCCGATTTCGTGCAACATCTGGCGGCTGGTGCGGACCAATTTGTTAATCGTCTCGATCATATGCACCGGGATGCGGATGGTCCGGGCCTGATCCGCGATTGACCGGGTGATCGCTTGGCGGATCCACCAGGTCGCATAGGTCGAGAACTTATACCCGCGACGGTATTCGAATTTGTCCACAGCCTTCATCAGGCCGATATTGCCTTCCTGAATCAGGTCCAGGAATTGCAGGCCACGGTTGGTGTATTTCTTAGCAATCGAGATCACCAGACGCAGGTTCGCTTCGACCATTTCCTTCTTGGCCTGCCGGGCTTCTTTTTCGCCCTTCTGAACCTGTTGGACGATGCGGCGGAATTCAGAAATATCCAGGCCGACATACTGACCGACCTGAACCATTTCCGCCCGCAGTTCTTCAACCTTGGGCAGCGACCGTTCGATCAAAGCTTGCCAGCCGCGACCGGGCTTTTCGGACATCCGTTCGACCCAGGACGGGTCCAGTTCGCAGCCCCGATAGGCGTCGATGAAGTCACGGCGGTTGATCCGGGCCTGATCCGCCAGCTTCACCATTGCGCCGTCAATCGACATGATCCGCTTGTTGATGCCATAAAGCTGGTCAATCAACGCTTCGATCCGGTTGTTGTGCAAGTGAAGCTCATTCACCAGCTTAACGATTTCGGACCGCAACTTCTGATATCCGGCTTCGTCGCCATCACCAAAGCTTTTGTCTTCGTTCAGGGTTGCCGAGATCCGCTGATCCTGCAACGCCGCCAAATCCACATAGTCATTGGCGATACGGTCTAGGGTTTCCAAGACCCGAGGCTTCAGCGCGGCTTCCATCGCGGCCAGCGACATGTTCGCCTGTTCGTCTTCATCGTCGTCGTCATCGACCTGAATAGGGTTGCCGTCGGCGTCCAACGCTGCGGCAGGCTCGGCAGATTTTCCGTCAGAACTGCTGGGCGCAGCGTCAAGCCCGGCCGCCAGTCCGGCCACCACAGGAACCGCTGCCCCTTCGCCGTCTTCTTCCAAGGAATTGCCGAAGGTGGTTTCCAAGTCAATCACATCGCGCAGCAGGATGTCTTCGCTCAAAAGCTCGTCGCGCCAGATCGTGATCGCCTGAAAAGTCAGCGGGCTTTCACACAAGCCCGCGATCATGGTGTTCCGACCGGCCTCAATCCGCTTGGCGATCGCAATCTCGCCTTCCCGGCTTAGAAGCTCGACCGACCCCATTTCGCGCAGATACATCCGCACCGGATCATCGGTCCGGTCCAGCTTTTCAGTCTCGGATGCCGCTAGCGTCACTTCACGCGAACCGGCGGTGGTCACGATGTCAGTGGATTTGGAAGAATCGCCGTCTTCGTTCTCTTCTTCCTCGATGATATTGATGCCCATCTCAGACAGCATCGACATCACGTCTTCGATTTGCTCGGACGAAACTTGATCGGGCGGCAGAACCTGATTCAGCTGCTCATAAGTGATAAAGCCACGTTCGCGCGCATCGCCAATCATTTTCTTGACCGCGGCTTGGCTCATGTCCAGCATCGGTTCCGCCTCGGAATTGTCTTGTTTGCGCTCGTCTGTGTCTTTGGCGGCCATTTGGGGCTCCTAGTTTGGGACTGGCGGGGCGGGGCCGGTCAATACGAATCATATAATCAGCGTCACGGTGATTCGCGACTCACCTATCGGGAATCTACGAATGTTTCCTCACTAAAATGCCGAAAACACTCAGTTCGGCCCCGATTTCGAGTAGCTAATATCGCGAATCAGTCGATCCAGCGCGCTTCGTTCGTCTTTGTTCAGGTCGGCCCCGTTGGGACCGGTCTCGTAATCTGTCTTGTCGTCACCGGTTCCCAGATCCGCCTGATGGCGCGCAAGATTGGCCTGCGCGATGCGCCATTTCATTGCGGCCCCATCGTCGGCAAACCCAGCGAAATCTTCCGCTTGTTCTGCGATCTCTTCTGCCACCCCCCGGCGCGACGCCAGCTTGGCAAGCTCAAGAGACGCGCAAAGATAAGCAATTTCGGCATCCCCGGGCTTCCGCACGACCGGAGACACTTGCACATGGGCGTGGGAAAACACGGTGTCAACGGGGCCTCTGCCTATTTTTTCCACGACATGGTCCCGGGCAATGCCAGCCGGGCGCCGATGCCAGTCCAGCAAAGCGTTCAGAATGCGCTGATGATCGACAGAAGACATCGGGACCTCAGAAAGTTGCTCAGCGAGACGGTCCAGAATTTGCGGCGCGCTCAAAACCGATGCAAGGATGACGGCTTCGCGTAAGGCGTCCCCGGCAGCGCGGGCCGATTGGGAAGCCAGAAGCGAGGTGCGCGTCGAGAGGCTGGGCACCCGTTCCGCAGGCTTACCGCTGCGTCGCGTATTGGTCCGCCGAGGGTTAAAAAACTCCCACTGCATCCGCCGCAGGTCTTCACGGTAATGATGCCGCAAACCCTGATCCTGAATTCGGCCGGTCAACTCAAACAGGATCTTGTCCAACCCGGCTTTACGTTCGGGGCTGTCGAAGGTGACCCCTTCCGTTTCGCGCTGCCATAACAGCCGAACCATAGGCTGGGCGGCATCCAGAACGGCCTGCATCCCAGCGGCCCCTTGTGCACGGATCAGGTCATCCGGGTCTTGCCCCTCAGGCATCAGGCAAAAGCGCAAGCTCTTGCCCGCCTCCAGAAGCGGCAGCGCCAGATCGATCAGTCGTTGCGCGGCGCGCAACCCGGCCCGGTCACCGTCCAACGCGATGATCGGCTCTGGCGACAGCCGCCACAGCAATTGAAGCTGATCTTCGGTGATTGCAGTCCCCAGCGGCGCCACAGCCCCGCCGAACCCAGCTTCGACCAAGGCGATCACATCCATATAACCTTCGGAGACGATCAAAGGCGCGCCCTTGCCCACCGCCTCGCGCGCCGGACCTTGGTTGTAAAGGCTTCGTCCCTTGTCAAAAAGCTCGGTCTCGGGCGAGTTCAGATATTTCGCCTTGGCGTCGGCAGCCATCGCCCGCCCGCCAAGGCCGATACACCGGCCCTGTAGGTCTCGGATCGGATAGATGATGCGGCCGCGAAACCGATCATACGGCGCCCCTCCTCCATCCGGCAGCGCCGCCAGACCTGCGTCGATCACCATTTGCGGCGCGATGCCTTTTGCAGTCAGGTGGCGGAACACCCCCTGCCGTGTATCCGGCGCATACCCGATCCAGAATCGATTGAGCGCCTCAGCCCGCAAGCCCCGCTTGTCCAAATAGGCCCGTGCCTCAACCGCTGCCGCCGAGGACAGTTGCAAGCGATAGAACTGCACCGCTGCTTCCATGACATCGGACAGTTCGGTCCGGCGATCCGCCTTCTGTTGCGCCTGTGGATCGCGGGCGGGCATTGGCATGCCGACCTCGCGGGCCAGCAATTCAACCGCTTCCATGAAACCCATATTTTCGGTTTCGCGCAGAAAGGAAATGGCATCGCCCTTGGCGTGACAGCCAAAGCAGTAATAAAAACCTTTGCGATCATCGACATGAAAGCTGGCGGATTTTTCTTGATGGAACGGACATGGCGCCCACATGTCGCCCTTGCCCTGATTGGACTTCCGCGCATCCCAAATCACCTTGCGACCAACAACTTGGGCAAGGCTCGACCGGCCACGCAATTCTTCAAGGAAACCGGGAGGGAGACTCATGCACCTAATATCGGCCCGCCGGGCAGCGGTGTAAAGCCGCCATGACCATGCCGAGACGGCCGAGAGGTCAAAAATCTCTCAGTGCTGGCGCGCGAATGCTGTCCCGCGCCAGACCAAGAATGATAAGCTACCGCGTCACAGCCCCTTGGCGCGGTAGCTTTGTTCAATCCGGGAAATCGCCACCAGATAAGCTGCCACCCGCAAATCCGTCACGTCATCCCGGCCATGCCAAATCTCACGCATGGATTGATAGGCCGCGCGCATGGTATCGTCGAGCCCAGAGCGGACCAATTCCAACTCATCAGCACCACGCAGATACTTGGCTTTGAAATCGGGCGAGATCGACCACGCATCGCCGATATTCCGGTTCAACCGCTCCAGTTCATCCACCACAAGTTGATGGCGCGATTCCTCTTGCCGGCGCTGCATCCGGCCGAACCGGATATGGCTGAGGTTCTTGACCCATTCGAAATAGCTGACCGTGACCCCGCCCGCATTGGCGTACATGTCCGGAATGATCACCACACCCTTGTTGCGCAGATACTCGTCAGCCCCAGCCGTCACCGGACCGTTGGCCGCCTCGATGATCAGGGTAGCCTGAATTCGGGTGACGTTGTTCAGGTTGATCGTACCTTCCAATGCAGCTGGAATCAGGATGTCACATTCTTCTTCCAGAACACTGGCGCCATCGGCGACGAAGGTCGCATCAGGATATCCTGTCACGCCACCATGCTTGGCAATCCAGCCATGCACCGATTCGACATTCAGGCCGGCGGCGTTGAACAACCCGCCATCGCGCTCGGCAATCCCGACAATCAGGGCGCCGTCTTCTTCCTGAAGAAACTTGGCCGCATGATAGCCCACATTTCCCAAGCCTTGGACGACGATCCGCTTGCCATCCAGCGTCCCCGATAGCTGTGCCGCAGCCACATCTTCCGGATAGCGGAAAAACTCACGTAGGGCGTACTGCACCCCCCGACCTGTCGCCTCGACCCGTCCGGCAATACCCCCGGCATGCAAAGGCTTGCCGGTCACGCAGGCTTGCGAATTGATATCGGTGGTGTTCATCCGGTGATACTGATCCGCGATCCACGCCATTTCCCGCTCGCCCGTGCCCATGTCTGGCGCAGGCACGTTCTGGCTGGGATTGATCAGGTCGCGCTTGATCAACTCAAAGGCAAACCGGCGCGTGATCCGTTCCAACTCGTCGTCGTTCCAGTCCCGTGGATCGATACACAGCCCGCCCTTGGAGCCCCCGAAGGGCGCTTCGACCAACGCGCATTTATAGGTCATCAGCGCCGCCAGCGCCTCAACCTCGTTTTGATTGACGGACAAGGCATAGCGGATGCCGCCCTTGACCGGCTCCATATGTTCCGAATGCACCGACCGGTAGCCGGTGAAGGTGTGGATTTGCCCCCGCAGGCGCACGCCAAACCGCACGGTATAGGTCGCGTTACACACCCGGATTTTCTCTTCCAGACCGGGTGGCAGGTCCATCAGCGCAACCGCACGGTTGAACATCAGATCAACGGATTCGCGAAAACTTGGCTCTTTGATTGCGCCCGGGTTCTGCATCGTGGTCATGGGGGTCCTCCGGTTTACAAACCGCCCTGAAAACAGGCAGTCCATCCGGACACACTACAGAACAAAGATATTAGAGATACCCTAAAACTGGGGTTTATTCCGACGCGGCGTTGCGGCGCTCGGCCAATCGGAACGTCAGGATATCCGCCATCTGTTTCGCCCCCGACTTGGGTGTCACGCCACCGACGCCCATTTTGCGGCCGATCTGCCACCACAGTCCCGGTGCCCAGGCATATGCAGACCCGGCATCACGGGTCAGCCGGACGACGAACCCATTCGACGGCTTGAACGCAAAGGCACCGCTGTCCACACCCGCGATCTGGTCGATCCGGCACAAGCAGCGGCCATCGCTGTCGAAAAGACCATCATCCGTCAAACTGACGCTGCGTTCGGTTGCTTGCCACAATGCCCAGCCAAGCCACAGCAACAGGCTACCCATGCCCATCAGGAAGGCCAACCACCCCAACGATTCCGGCGGACGGCTGGCTGCCACCCAAAGCATCATCCCGGCCGTCGCAACCAACACAACGATCGCCGCGACCCTGCGGACCGGGGATGGGGTCAAAGTGGCCAAAATCTGGGTCATCAAACATCCTTTAGAAAAGCGTACAAGACGGGTGCGCAGCGGCATTCGTTGGCCTGTGCGATCCCCTTCGCTCTAGTCGGTCTCGCGATTATGCACAACGTCCGCGCGCTGTGGACGGCCTCTGCCAATCACCATGAACACCAAGACCGGGCCGCCAACCGCCGGGGACGCCGCGCGTAACGGGGCGGGCACCAACCCGGCCGCGGGCCTTGATCCCCATACGGCCCGCCGCCCCCCTGAAAGCGCCAGCTGCGGAACGACCTGTTCCCAGGCCGCAGGTCCGTGTAAGGATTGCCCAGACCCACAGCGCCATCGGCGCGACCCGGACAATTTGGACCACCGGACATGCGCCTATTGATACTCTTTGTGATCTTGTGGCTGTCGGCCTGCACACCGGAAGGGTTGCCCGACGACCCCCACTCGAGCACGATTGACACGCTTGCCATGCCGGAAATTTTGCCGCTGCACAGTTTGCTTCTACTGGCCGAATCCGATCTGCCTGCCGCCGCGGATCCCGACCCCGATCTAGCACAGCGCGGCGCCGATCTCCGCGCCCGCGCCGAGGCAATCCGGGCCGCCGCCCCCTAACCCCGGCCAACCACCGCGTTGCACAGCCACGGCGAAGCGGGTAACAGGCTGTCGGAACCGGTTTTTTGAAGGAGTTTGCCGATGTCCCCTCCCCTCCGCCTTGGGATCGCTGGACTTGGCACGGTCGGCGCAGGTGTAATCCGCATCTTGCAGCAAGACGCCACTTTGCTGACCGCGCGCACCGGGCGCGCCATTGAAATTGTGGCCGTTTCCGCCCGCAACCGGGACAAGGACCGTGGCGTTGATTTGTCCGCCTATGCTTGGGAAGACGATCCCGTGGCGCTGGCCGGCCGCGACGACATTGATCTGTTCATCGAATTGATGGGCGGATCGGACGGCCCTGCGAAAGCTGCCACCGAGGCTGCGCTCGCACATGGCAAAGATGTGGTGACGGCCAACAAGGCGATGCTGGCCATCCACGGACAGGCTTTGGCACTTCAAGCTGAAGATGCCGGATGCGCCCTGCGCTTTGAAGCGGCCGTCGCGGGCGGTATTCCGGTGGTCAAATGCTTGACCGAAGGCCTAGCCGGCAATCGGATGAGCCGGATCATGGGCGTGATGAACGGCACCTGCAATTACATCCTGACTCGCATGGAAACCGCCGGACTGCCCTATGACACCGTCTTTCAAGAGGCCCGGGATCTGGGCTATCTCGAAGCCGACCCTACCTTGGACGTCGGCGGGATCGACGCCGGTCACAAGCTGGCGCTTCTGGCCTCCATCGCGTTCGGAACTCAGGTGGATTTCGGCAATGTCACGCTGGAAGGGATCGAACGGATCACCATCGAGGACATTCACCGCGCCAAGGATATGGGCTTTCGCGTCAAGTTGCTGGGGGTGGCTCAGATGACGGGTCGCGGTCTGGAACAACGCATGACTCCCTGCATGGTGCCGTTGAATTCGCCGCTGGGCCGGCTCGAGAACGCGATGAACATGGTGGTTCTGGAAGGCAGCGCATGCGGCCAGATCGTACTGCGCGGTGCCGGTGCCGGCGAAGGGCCGACCGCCTCTGCGGTGCTGTCCGACGTGATCGACATTGCCCGGGGGCTGCGCCTTCCGACCTTTGGCCAACCCGCAGCCAGCCTGACCATCGCGACGCCTGCCGTCGCGCCGACGCCCGCGCGCTACTATCTGCGCCTGCATCTTCACGACAAACCCGGCGCGCTGGCGCGGATTGCGACCATCTTGGGCAATCAAGGTATCTCGATCGACCGGATGCGTCAGTATGGCCACGAGGAACAGTCCGTCCCTGTCCTTATCGTCACCCACAAGACGAATCGTGAGGCGTTGAACATCGCGATTGATGAATTTGCCGGAACCGGAGTGCTTTCCGACAATCCGGTCGCAATTCGAATCGAGAATGTCTGACGCCGGGCTTTGTCTGGTATATTTCGTAAACGTCACACCTAGCCGTTGCCCTAGCCCGCTTGGAGAAGCCGATGACCACACCTAAAGATTTCAACGACCGTATGTTGTCTCTCGGGCTTGCCCGAGTTTCGGAAGCCGCAGCCCTTGCCTCGGCACGTCTGATCGGTCGCGGCGACGAGAAGGCCGCTGATCAGGCCGCTGTTAACGCCATGCGCACCCAGTTGAACATGCTCGATATTGCCGGTGTCGTGGTTATCGGCGAAGGCGAGCGGGACGAAGCACCGATGCTCTATATCGGCGAAGAGGTCGGCACCGGCAACGGCCCGGCTGTGGATATCGCGCTGGATCCACTGGAAGGCACCACGCTGACCGCCAAAGACTGGCCCAACGCCCTGACCGTGATCGCCATGGGGCCGCGCGGCTCGATGCTGCATGCGCCTGACGTTTACATGGACAAGCTGGCGATTGGACCGGGCTATGATGACGGCGTCGTCACGCTGGACATGACCCCGACCCAGCGGGTCGAGGCACTGGCCAAGGCAAAAGGCTGCAAGCCCTCCGACATCACCTTGTGCGTGCTGGAACGGCCGCGCCACGACGAAATGGTGGCCGAACTTCGTGGCACCGGCGCCGCGATCCGGCTGATCCCTGATGGCGATGTCGCAGGCATCATTCACTGCGCTGAAGCTGCAGTGACCGGCATCGATATGTACATGGGCAGCGGCGGCGCGCCCGAAGGCGTGTTGGCAGCAGCAGCCCTGAAATGCATGGGCGGCCAGATGTTCACCAAACTGCTGTTCCGCAACGATGACGAACGCGGCCGCGCCGAAAAGGCCGGCATCACCGATCTGGACCGGATCTATTCCCGCGATGATCTGGTCACCGATGACGTGATCTTTGCCGCGACCGGGGTGACCCAAGGGTCGCTGGTGGCCGGGATCAAGCGTGAGGTCGGCTTCGTGACGACCGAGACGATCTTGATGCGGTCCAAGACCGGATCGGTTCGGCGCATGACTTATCGCAACCCGACCGCTTAATTCGTGACTGGTACAGAGGGATTTCTAGGGGTCGCCCGGTCACTATCCGGGCGCCGCTGGGTTGGACCGTCCGTGGAAACAGACCGGGCTGCCGAAGCAATGGCGCAGCTCACCGGACACGGGCGTCCGCTTTGCTCTGTACTGGCGCGGCTGGGCGTGCCGTCTGACGGTGTGGCGGCATTTCTGGCGCCGCGCCTCAAGGATCTGCTGCCCGACCCACGCAGTCTGAAAGACATGGAAGCGGCCGCGCGTCGCTTCCTCATGGCCGTCGATCGCGCGCAACGGATCGCCATTTTTGCCGATTATGACGTCGATGGCGGCGCGTCGGCTGCACTGCTGATCCGGTGGCTGCGCGATCTTGGCCAAACCGCAACGCTATACATTCCCGACCGCATCGACGAAGGCTATGGCCCCAATGTTCCGGCCATGACCGCCCTTGCACGCGATCACGACCTGATCATCTGCGTTGACTGTGGCACCCTGTCTCACGAGCCGCTGGCAGCTGCGGCCCCGACAGATGTCATTGTGCTGGATCACCATCTTGGCGGCGAAACCCTGCCCCCCGCAGTGGCGGTGGTCAATCCGAACCGGCAAGACGAATCCGGCGATCTGGCCCATCTCTGCGCCGCGGGCGTGGTGTTCTTGATGCTGGTCGAAGCCAATCGCCAACGACGCGAGGCCGGACAAAGCGGCCCGGACCTGATTGCCCTGCTGGATCTGGTGGCACTGGCCACCGTGGCCGATGTCGCCCCCCTGATTGGAGTCAATCGCGCGTTTGTCCGGCAAGGGTTGGCCGTCATGGCCCGGCGTCAACACGTTGGCCTGACCGCCCTTTCCGACAGCGCGCGACTGGACACAGCGCCATCATCGTACCATCTGGGCTTTGTTCTCGGACCGCGGATCAATGCCGGAGGCCGGGTCGGCAAAGCAGACCTTGGGGCGCGCCTGCTGGCCACCGACGATCCAGAAGTGGCAGCAGGCCTTGCCGCCCGACTGGAAGAGCTGAATACTGATCGTCGCGACATCGAAGCCAAGGTGCGCGCCGACGCCCTTGAGCAGGTCGAGCAACGGAGCAGCGATGGACCGCTGGTCTGGGCCGCAGGCGAAGGCTGGCACCCCGGCGTGGTCGGTATCGTCGCCGCCCGCCTGAAAGAAGCCACCAATCGCCCGGCCGTCGTCATCGGCTTTGACGGCACCACAGGCAAAGGCTCGGGCCGGTCCGTTGCTGGAATTGATCTTGGCGCAGCCATTCACCGCCTCGCCGCCAATGGCTTGATTGAGCGCGGCGGCGGTCACAAGATGGCGGCAGGGCTAAGCCTGCACCGCGATCAGCTTGAGACCGCCATGGCGCATCTGTCCGAATTGCTGGCACGGCAAGGGGCAGGCGATCTTGGCCCCCGTGACTTGACCTTAGATGGGATGCTGATGGCCGGTGCAGCGACACCCGAACTGGTCCAGAACCTTGAAGCCGCAGGGCCGTTTGGCGCCGGGGCCTCCACCCCGCGATTCGCCTTTCCCGACGCGCTGCTGCACGACACCCGGCGCGTCGGCGAAACCCATCTCAAACTGACAGTCAGCGATGGCAGTGGCCCCCGTTTGGATGGCATCTGTTTTGGCGCATTCGATGGCCCACTTGGCCCGGAACTGGAACGGATGCGGGGCGGACGGGTGCATTTGGCAGGCAGATTAGAGCTGAATACATGGGGCGGGCGCCAACGCGTGCAGATCCGATTGGAAGACGCGGCGACACCGTGAATTTTTTCGCGCAAGGGCCAGAAAATCCTCTTGCGCCTCCGGCGCAGTTTCCCTAAACCGCCCACACGCCATGTGATGGCCCGTTCGTCTATCGGTTAGGACGCCAGGTTTTCAACCTGGAAAGAGGGGTTCAACTCCCCTACGGGCTACCATGGCGTGTTTTTCCCCACAGAATGACAGCGCCCTAGAAACCGATATCGGTGACCTAAGACGCGCCGTACGTATGGGTCTTGTCGATAAATTTCTAAGAGCGAATGCCATTGGTTGCATCAAACCCCCTTGCACCTCGCAGCGAGTTTGCCTAAACGTCCAACACGCCATGTGATGGCCCGTTCGTCTATCGGTTAGGACGCCAGGTTTTCAACCTGGAAAGAGGGGTTCAACTCCCCTACGGGCTACCATGGCGTACTTCCCCATCTCACAATCAAATCAGTCCCAGCGCCAGCCGTCGCAACCGCAGCTGTGAGAGCGATTCTTGCGCTGCGAGGCTGCATCGTGATCTGGCGGCGCTGCTGTCACATCGCCGCCAGTGATCTATTGCGGTGACGCAATCCAAAGATCACGCCCCATAGGGCAACCAAATGGTTTTCACTTGCGTGGCCCGGCACAGGAAGTCCCGGCCCTGCCCCTGCACTGGATCGCGCCAATCCCGCATCATGCCACCGTCGGTCCAAACGGTTTTCAAGTTGCCCACCGATGCCTCTTCGACCATCGCCGTCCCCTTGGCATCGCCGCAATACCACAGAGCCGCGACCTCGGTGTGATCGGCCAAGGTCCGGGCCAACGTGTCCCGTGCGCCGGTGATCAGGTTGATGACGCCCGCAGGCACGTCCGAGGTTTCCAGCACCTGATACAGCCGCGCCGCAATCAGCGGGTGACTTTGCGCCGCGATGACCACCACCCGATTGCCCATGGCCACCGCCGGAAGCACCAGAGACATCATTGATAGCAAAGGCATTTCATCCGGGCAGACCAGCCCCATCACGCCGAACGCCTCATGCAAGGCCAAGGTCACATGGCGCGATTTTGTGGCATGCACCGCGCCGTCGAACTTGTCAGCTTGGGCCGCATACCAGAACGCCCGGCGAATGGTCGCCTCGACCTCTTCGGTGGCGGCTTTCAACGAAACGCCCGTGCAGTCGGTCAGAAGCGTCTCAAATTCCGCCCGGCGCTGACTCAGATTCTCGGCGAAGAAATACAGCACCTGCGCCCGATTATGGGCGGTGACACCGGACCAGCCGGACGCCTTGGCCGCCGCCTCGACCGCATTGCGGATGTCCTTGCGATTGCCCAAAGCGGCCTGACCCACCGCGCCGGACTTTCCCATCACCGTGTAGCTCTGCCCACCATCGGCACGGACTTGTTTGCCGCCAATGTACAGCTTTGCGGTAATGTCGATTTCTGGCGCGGTCGAGGTGCCGCCAAAAGGCGTCACATCTGGGGTCAGAACCGGTGCGGGGCGGGATTTGCCCTGTTTGAACCCGGTTGGCACCAGATATTCTAACAGGCCCTCCCGCGCGCCTTCACGGCCAAAACCGCTTTCGCGATAGCCACCAAAAGCCGCGCCGGCATCGAACAGATTGGTGGCATTGATCCAAACCACCCCGGCCTTAACCGAGGCCGCCAGATCGATGGCCCGGTCAATGTTTTGGCTCCAGATCGACGCCGCAAGGCCATACCGCGTGTCATTGGCCAAAATCGCCGCCTCGGCTGGGGTGCGGAAGGTCGTGGTGGTGGCGACAGGACCGAAAATCTCGACCTGACTGACGGTGTGGGCAGGCGCAGTCCCAGTAAAGAAGCCGGGCGCGCAATAACTGCCCGTGCCGGGAAGCTGCGCCGAAGATTGATGCAGCACAGCCCCCTCAGCCGCACCCTGCGCCAGCAGATCATTGATCCGCGACAGTTGCTTCTGCGAGACGATCGCGCCCACGTCCACGCATTTGTCCAATGGGTCGCCAATCCGCAGGGTCTCTAGTCGCGCGCGCAGTTTGGCAAAAAACGTCTCAGCCACGCCCTCTTGAACCAATATGCGCGAACCGGCGCAGCAAACCTCGCCCTGATTGAACCAGATCGCATCCACAACCCCTTCAACCGCGTCATCCAGATTGGCATCCTCAAACACCACGAACGGGGATTTGCCGCCCAATTCTAGCGACAGCTTCTTGCCAGACCCGGCAATCTGCTTGCGGATGGCCCGGCCCACGTCGGTCGATCCGGTAAAGGCGACCTTGTCCACATCTTTGTGGCCGGTGATCAACGCGCCGGTCTCGCCATCGCCCTGCACAATATTGACCACACCGGGCGGCAGGCCGATTTCGGCGCAAATTTCAGCGAAGGCAAAGGCGGTCAACGGCGTCAGGTCAGCCGGTTTCAGAACGACCGTATTGCCCGCTGCCAGCGCCGGAGCAATTTTCCACGCCAACATCAGCAACGGAAAATTCCACGGGATCACCTGACCGCAGACCCCAACGGGCCCGTGATCCGGAAATTCAGACTCCAGCAACTCAGCCCAACCGGCATGGTGATAGAAATGACGGGCGACCAACGGGATATCCAGATCGCGACTTTCGCGAATGGTTTTGCCGTTATCCATCGTTTCCAGCACCGCCAGAAACCGCTCGCGCTTTTGCACGTGGCGGGCGATGGCATAAAGGTACTTGGCACGGGCATGCCCCGGCAGCGCCGCCCATTTTGGACCAGCCGCGCGGGCCGCTTTCACCGCCGCGTCCACCTCTGCCGGTCCCGCGATGGCCAGTTTGGCCAGAACCGTGTCATGGGCCGGATCGATCACATCGACCATCGGCCCATCCGGAACCACAAATTTTCCGTCGATGAAATGACCAATCCCCGCGGCATGGCGGCTGAGCCAATCCTTGACCTCGGTGTTGCTTTCGGGTGCGGGGCCATAATCCATGGTCTGCATGATGTCCTTGATCGACGGCATCGGGGATCCTCAGGCCAGCGCGTGGCGGTTGGAGGCCGAGTACCGGCCAGTGACAAAGTGCTCCAACTGACGTTCGATATCGCCCAGCAGAGATGAGGCGCCGATGCGGAAAAGATCATTTTCCAACCAGCGCGAGCCCAGTTCTTCTTTCATCAAAAATTGCCACGCCATCGCGTGTTTGGCCGTCGACAGACCGCCCGCAGGCTTGAAGCCAACAATCTGGCCAGTGCGGTCCCGAAAATCCCGAAGCGCCCGCACCATGGTTAACGAGACCGGCAACGTCGCGTTTGCTGCCTCTTTCCCGGTCGAAGTTTTGATGAAATCGGCCCCGGCCTGCATCGCCACCATGGACGCCTTATACACATTGGTCAGGGTCGACAAATCGCCGGTGGCAAGGATTGCCTTCATATGCGCATCGCCGCAGGCCTCACGCATTGCCGCGATCTCGTCATACAGCGCGGACCACTGGCCGGTCAGCGCATACTCCCGGGTGATGACGATATCGATCTCTTGCGCCCCCTGCTCCCGGGCATAGGTGATCTCGGCAAGCCGGATCGGCAACGGCGTCAGACCGGCGGGAAACCCGGTCGCGACCGAGGCCACGGGAATGCCTGTCCCCGCCAGCGCCTTGACCGCATGCGGCACCATCGTTGGATAGACACAGACCGCCCCCGTGGTAATCGGGCCGACCCCCATCGCCTCCAGCAGATCGGCGCGCACCGGATTGCGGGCCTTGGCGCATAAACGCTGCACCCGGCCGGGCGTGTCGTCGCCCGCCAGCGTGGTCAGATCGATGCAGGTGATCGCTTTCAATAGCCATGCCGCCTGCCATTCTTTTTTGACGCTACGGCGGGTGGTCAGGGTCGCGGCGCGGCGCTCGGCCGCAGAGCGATTGACGTTGATGCCGTCGAACCAATCCGGGGTGAACGCCGTGCCGACCATGCGGGGGAAGTCATGTTTCATATCACGCGCGGTCCTGTCCGGGTCGGGCCCGCCAACGACCAATGTCGACCGGGCAGATCAAAGGTAGCAGAAACCTCGATTGAAGCAGGCTTGCAGGCGCGACACAACATGGCAGCGAAAAAACCAGCAATAAAGCCCCCCTCTCATCGTCTGGCGCCCCAAAAACGGGCGCAGCCCGGCTCGTCGCGATGGCCCCCGCATCAGAACCTGTCTCAAAATCGCAAACAGGTGTTGAAACGCCCCGAGAACGGCGTCATAAGCCGTCTCGGCGGCGAGTTGGCGGAGTGGTTACGCAGCGGATTGCAAATCCGTGCACATGAGTTCGATTCTCATACTCGCCTCCAATATTTTCAATGGGTTGCGTCATATTTAGCCTCATCGGTTGGAGTTTTTGAAACACCTGTTGAAACATTCACGTTCTGGTCTTGTTCTGTTCAAATAGGTTTCGCGCCACCTGCGCCTGCTTGGCCAGTTCGATCTGTCGAACCCTTCCGCCGTATTTTTTCAGCATTTCTACGCCTGAGTGACCGGTGACGGCCTTCACCATCTCGTCACTACAACCCGCCTCGTAGAGTTCTATAGTCGCGTTCTTCCGCAGGCCGTGCGTCACGTACTTCATGGCATCAGGGTGGCCCATGCTGCCTTTGACCTTGCGCATCTCATCCGCGACTGAACGGTAGCTGGCAGGGCCGCCGTATGCGCCGGTTACTATCGTCAGTCCCGTCTTTCTGAGATTCGCAAGGTGGCCAGCAAGTCAGTCTGTCATTGGAAGCAGCAACGGCTTATCGGTCTTGCCTTGGGTAACGGAAATCTCGTCGCCTGTGACATGGTCCCAGCGCATTTTGAGTATGTCTCCGATACGCTGGCCTGTGCCAATGCAGAGTTCATAGATAAGCCGGGCACGAGACGACGCCATCGCCTCAAATTCTTCACGCACGTCATCAGGCCATGGCTCCCAGCCGTCGCCCTGTTGCTTCAAAAGCGGAATGCCCTTCGCCGGGTTACCATGCTCTTTCTTTAGGAACCCGATCAACCGGGCATGGTTCAACAGAATCACCAGTACCTGAACCAGATAATTCGCCTGCCGCCAGTGGCCTTTGTTGGCTTGCAAAAGAGAGAAAATGTGTTTTGTTTCAATCTTCTGAGGGTCTTTGGTGCCCCAAATTTTGCGAATGTGCTCGATGTATTTTCGGTAGTCCGACTTTGTGCGTGGCTTCAACTTGGTGAATGCGTCGCTCTCGAAGTAGCTTAAGGCCAGTGCTTCAAAGTTGCGCTTTGCTGCGACTGGCATGCGCCCCTTAAGCAATCGATTGTAGTGGTCCCAAAATTCAGGCGTTCCAGGATCCTCGTTCATCATCACCGATTGACTGCGCGCTCGCCGAATGAACCGAATATAGCCTCGATCATGATACACGTATTTAGGCAAGATATTCTTAGTCATTTGCCCATCCTTAGATCGCGACTCATGAAGTCATCATCGCCGTTCAGGTCCGTCATCCCGGCGTCGACAGTCACACTTCCATCAGGCCTGACCTCAAGTTTTGCCCTCGCCCACCCTGCTGCCCGTGCTTCGCGGAGCAGAGTCATTGCCAGGTTTTTGGCTGAGGCTTGAGAGCTAGGCGTCGCCATCGGCACCCCCATTGAAAACTGACCCAAAATTATTCAGATCACCCCCCGTAGCAACATCCGCCCTTAGAGGAGTCGCCCGACAAGAAATGGCATCGTCCAAATCCACAGACGTTCCCACGAAGTTATGTCGGATGACCTTATAGGCGACGTGAAAATCGGCGGCGTTCCGTTCGGTTTGGTCATCTTCCCATAATTTCGAACCACTCCGCGAAGCAAAGAAGTGAAAGTAGCTCCTGCCGCTCGCCAACTTGGGCCGCACACAGTTGGCCCGCTTAGTTAACACTTCGCGTCGCAGCAACCATTTACCCATCGAAAAAGCCGTAGCATGCGTGCCATCGTCATTCCCTTGAAAAGTCGAATATGAGCGATCAAGGTTTGCTTTAAGGCAGCCTGAAAGAAAGGCTTCGTCGTTGAGTGTCTTTGCAAGAGAAGTCAAGTCTTCAGGAATAAGCGGATTAGGACGCGGCATTGTCGCCCGCCATTTTAGCCAGTGCGAGCAAAGCTACGCCATCGAGTTTGGTCCAGACCTCGCGGCCTGTTTGATTGGAATGTTTTTCGTATGGCTCAAACCTCAGAGTCCAAGCATAGGTTTGTGATTCTGCATTCGGCTTTACGTACTTCCAACTGGACCAAGACGGGTTGCAAATCTGCATCACTACCTGCTTTGACGGTTCGGTTCGCAGAACGATCTCGTCATATGGTGACACTCCATCTGAGGAGTGTTCTATGAAATGCTCCGCCCACATTTCCAGCGCCCCCCCAAGGGTGAGCGGAAACGTGGGCAGCTCTGGGGGCCGCTCGTTATCTCTGAAAAAATCGACATCATGAGAACCAAGCACTTGGTCACAATGATCATGACCGACAAAGCCTTCGCCATCGCAGTAGTCTATGGCTATCCCGGCTCTCTTCAGGCCAAGGATAGTCTGAACCTCAGCGGCCGCTTTCGTAGGTACAGCGGTCGTCAGAGAACACGCGATTGCAGTTGCAAAGTCAGACGGGCGCATTAAAGGAGCATTTCGCCCGCGCCCGCCTGAGGAAAAGAGACCTTCGCCGCGCACAAGCTTGACGAGTGAATTTACCCTAGGCGCATCACCACCCAAAGTGTTCTCGATCCAGCCAGAAAGGTCACGCAATGTTGTCATGGCGATAGGAATACCATTCCGATTGACTTTCGTCAATCCTTTGGAATGACATTCCCTAGAAAATCGTCGAGATAGGGTGGAGTGTCAGCGGATGTTGCAAGCGGCAGCTCGCCGTCCCCGTGTTCGCGATGTGCTGATAGGACACAGAAAAGCCCCTAATATCAGAGATCGCCGGTTCATTCCCGCGTGTGCGGGGAACAGTAGTCCCTTGAGCGTCGGACGTAAGCATCCGCCGAGGACGGAGGTTAGGCAGCCTTGACCTGATGCGTTGCTGCGTTCCATTCCCACGGCAGCAACTCGTGCAGGCGTGAGACCGGTGTGTCAGAGATGCGCGCGATGACATCGGCAAGCCATGCTTGCGGATCTATGCCGTTCAGCTTTGCCGTGCCGATTAGGGAATACATGGCGGCGGCGCGCTGTCCGCCACGCTCGGACCCGGCGAAGAGCCATGATTTTCTGCCGAGGGCCACACCGCGCAGCGATCTTTCGGCGGCATTGTTGGTCAGGCAGATGCGGCCATCTTCGAGGAACGCGGTGAATCCTGACCAGTGCTTCGGCGACAGCAGGTAGTCGATCGCCTTGGCGACCTTGGCGTGCTTCGAGAGCAGCGCCCGTTCTTCGCGCAGCCAACGCTCCAGATCGGCGACCAACGAGACCGACTGGCGTTGTCGCGCTTCGAGCCGCTCGTCGGGGGATTTGCCGTTGATGTCGCGCTCGATCTCGAACAGGGCGTCGATGCGCTTCACCGCCTCGAACGCGATCGGCGAGATCTCCTTGGGCGACTTGCCCTTCCGGATGTTGCTTTCGACATCCGCGAGTTCGAAGAACTTGCGGCGTGCATGGCTCCAGCAGAGCGCGGATGTCACCGGTCCGGGCGAGCGCTTTTGATCATAAAGCTGGTTGTATCCGGCATAGGCGTCAGCTTGCAGGATGCCCTGCCAGCCCATCAGATGCCCGGTCGGATGTTCCCCGCCGCGATCGCGGGAGAAGCGGAAGACCACCGCCGGCGGCGCGGTGCCGCCTAAGGGCCGATCATCGCGCACATATGTCCAGAGCCGCGCGGTCTTCGTGCCACCCCGGGCCAGCAGCGGCACGGTGGTATCGTCCCCATGCAATCGGTCGGCCGCCATGACATGGTTTTCGATCAGCGCATGCAGCGGCGTCAGCAACTCGGTCACCGCGCCGACCTGGTCGGCGAGCGTGGACAGGCTGAGGTCGACGCCCTCGCGGGCATAGCGGTCGGCCTGGCGGTTCAGGGGCTGGTGCTGGCCGAACTTCTCGAACACGATCATCGCGAGTAGGCTGGGACCAGCCCAGCCGCGCGGGATCGGGTGGAACGGGGCGGGAGGTTGGCTGATCTTCTCGCAATCGCGACACGTGAACTTCTCGCGGACGGTCTGGATCACCTTCCACTGCCGTGGAAGTTCGCACCGGTCCGCAAGGCGGCAAACCGTCCGGGGGACGGTTTGAGGTAAGAACGGGCGGAGCCCCTCCAGCGTGTCGGTGATGTCCTCGCCCATCTTCACGATCCGGTCTGACCCGCAGCACGCGCAGTTTGAGGGGGCCTCGACCACGACCCGTTCGCGCGGCAGATGCTCGGGGAACGGCTTCTTCACCGGCTTGCGCCACTCGAAGCTTGCAACCTTCGTCTTCTCCGCCGCCTGCTCGGCGCGGATGGCATCCTCCGCCGCAGCGGTTTCCAGTTCCTCGAGCTGCAACTCGAGCTGGTCGATCAGCCGGGCGGTGCGTTCGGCGCTGCGGCCATACTTGTCGCGCTTGAGCATGGCGATCTCGAGCTTGAGGCCCGCGATCAGCGCCTCGGACGCCGACACCACGGCGTTCGAGCGGGCCAGTTCGGACCTCAAAGCGGCCAGTTCGGCGCGCAGTTGCTCGAGCTCGGAGGCGGCATCTGACAGGGTCAAAATCTACCATGCCGGTTTACGAATGCCCATGCAACACCGGGTCATAAGCGCGATTTACCCAACCTTTGCAGGGTGTTGTGTCCAACGCGGATTGCGCCAGTCAATTCCTTCCAGAAGATAACCGAGCTGGGCTGCGGATATCTGAACCGCGTCGCCCGTGCGACTGACTGGCCAGATAAACTTGAGCTGCCTCGAGGCGTTTCAAATAGAGAGATGTGCCGACCCCATCGTGCCATAAAATCTTGACCAGGTCGCCCTTGCGCCCACGGAAGCAGAATATCTCCCCGGCATGAGGATCGCGCCCGAGGCCTTGCTGGACCTGCAATGCAAGGGTGTTCATGGTCGCCAGGGGTTGCGCCATTGATGGGGTGGATGGCACCCGCTTCCGGCATCTCAATGTGCCACATTGGGTGCTATAAACAGTCACCAACGAAGGGAGCCATCCATGAACGAGATTACCACAATTGGGGTCGATTTGGC
>NZ_MTBG01000009.1 GCF_002119405.1 Pseudoruegeria sp. SK021
AAGTTATAGGACGTGTAACTACACGACTTTCACCGAAATCAGTCTTACACAGACTCCAACCCATTGAAACTATATGCTGGGGCTCGAAGATCCTGCCCAAAATCGAGCCGATTTTGTCGAACTTGGGATGATCCGAGCGAACACCCCCATGAACAACCATCGTTTCCATCGACTGTATAGCGCCTTCGGCGGGGAGTACTCATGTGGAGCATCCAAGCACCGCAGTTCTATAAAATTTGTGAGTATTATGCTGCTCAGAACGTGCATATCATCGACGCATGAAACGGCGCGACCCTTGGAGGAGTACCGACGAATGCACAAAGGATGTGTGTCGGTCAGCCTAAACAGTTCATAAAACGAGTCTCCTTGCGGAGCCTGAATCATCACAATCATCCAAATTGGATGAGCCGTGAGCACAAACTATCCGCCGATGGCATTCAAGTCGTCAAACGCCTTCGTAGTTTACGCAAAAGTTGGCGCGCCGCAAAATATCCGGCTCCACGGCCACCCAGATAGTCTCGCCAACGATCGAGATGGTTAAAATAAAACATTTCAAGTCTTGGAAGATTATAGACACTCGAACCTACAGTGGTCCTATCGAACCGGGTCCCAACAGAACTCGTATAGTACCTAGAAACCATATTATTCACTTCATCATTCGTCCTTCCATAAGGAAAAGCAAAATGCTTACAAGCCTTGCCAATTTTGCACTCGATCTCTTGCTTTGAAGCTTTTAACTCTACCTTCAATGTATTGGGTTTAAGAAGAGTTAAATCTGCATGGCTTACGGAATGACTACCAAATACTACTCCATTTCGACTTAGGTCCCTAACAACACCCCAAGGTAAAATTTTTTTTGAAGAACTATTAGATTGCTCCCAGATATCTGTCTGACCAACATAATCAGTGGCAAGAAAAACCGTAGCCCTAAACTTGTGCCTTTGCAAAATGGGAAATGCAGTATCTGCAAAATTTTGAAATCCATCGTCGAATGTCAAAACGATTGCCCGATCAGAATGTGCGTTTGGATTTAATGAGTAAACTAAAAATTGATCCATAGAAATAACTTGGATACCGGATTCTGCCACCATTTCCATCTGATTGGAGAAAACTTGCGGAGTTATAGATGTCGGCCCTACATCATTGGAAATGGAATGGTACATCAGAATATCGACAGCGGCACCGCCCATAATCAATCCTCTACAACATGATTCTTAAATTCAGAACGAAAATTTTTCCATTTTTCACGATTGATTTTTCCATTTTTATCGATGCACTCAACAGCGGCATACGCCATCGCGAACGCATGATGAGTATTATCATGTGCAAACAATCCCTGCCTACCGAAATTAAGAAGCCCGTCGATACCCTGCAACCACGCGTCCATTACCTCAAAATGCTCAGAATATTTCAAATCGTACACCGGATACGCGTGCGTGAGACGACGACTGTGGCAACGCCGTATCGGAACCGCGACATGAAGACCGACTTCACCCAACCATCCACACAATTTCTTGCCAAGAGCCTCATCATCCATCCCCCACCAAATATCTCCAGGATCACACGGTAATTCTGCACACAATATGGTTAGACCAGCGGGATCGGAAGCCGAGTTATAATTTTTTGGCTCAGACATCCTACTGATCGGAATTGAGAGTTCAGGAAAGTAATGCGCATCATATTCGGTAAATCGATCTGTCTCGAGAACTAAATACAAAAGAATCATCCCTCTGTAATGAATGGCCTTCGCGGCGTCACTTACTTTCGATGGCGGCGGTGGATCCATGAGCGATATTAGAGTCGGGATCGGTATGGTAGATAAGATAGTATTTGTTCGAAAGCTCGTTTCAGCTTCATTTGAAATAAAACAAATTTCAGTGATACGGCCATTCTCATGACCAATTCTTGAAATTTTTGAGTTTAAGTTGAACTGCGCCCCCTGAGCAACTGCGCGGTCCGCCATGGTCTCAACAATTTGCCCAAAGCCTCGCTTCGGATAGTAAAATCTCCCGGTCGTCGGCGACCGAAGCCCTGGCAGAAAACGCAAGATTTTCCCGGCAATCCTACCTATAGAATTACCCGAAACCCGTCGCTCAGCCAGAGTTACAGCCAGCTCGTCTGGCTCTCGGCCCCACAGCTTTTTAACGTACGGAAAGTAAAAGTTATTCGAAATTGTTGGCCCCAGACCGTCGTGTAAAATTGAAGAAAACGTCTGAGAACCTGGCGACCTCGAACGGAATGGCTTAAGAATACTGTCCACAAATAAAGAAGCAAAAAAACTCACTGGAAGGTGAGACATTGCGTTTCCCATCCTTAATGGAAAGCGAATCCAACGGCCACTTAGTCGAATTCGACCGTGGCGAGGTTGCAGCAAAAGATCCGGACCGAGCATTCTCTTTACATCGGTGAGTACGACGGGATCAGCCACTGGATGAAAACGATGAGATCCGAAGTCACACCATATACCATCGATCATGAAAGACGAAGAGTTCCCCCCAACCATTGGTGCAGATTCAAATACCTGAATTTGACCCAGTTTCCGCTTGCTCATTGCATATGCCGATGCGATCCCTGCAGGTCCTGCCCCAAGAACCACAACAGTTGTCGCCCATGAACTATCCGCCGGTTCGTATTTCATAAATCCTCCATCTCCCAGGTAATTTTCATTCCTTTCTTCTCCACCTTACTCCTGCGTTTCCCGCAATAAGAATAAATCCGCTCAATCCACCAGTTATAAAAAGGACAGCTTGCCAAGACAATCCAGCAGCAACAACTTGAGTCGCGTCGGCTCCAAATGGAATCAACAGCGCAGCGAGAATCGCTTCTCGAACACCAAGACCGCCTAAGGAAATAGGTAAAACACTAACAATCTTGGCAACTGGCCATGCGAAGCACCAAGTAGAGAATGAAACATTGAGCCCTATAGCTAACGACAACCGATACGCTAAAGACAAAAATAGAAGCTGAATTGCAATGGACGCGAGAAATGTTGATGCAAGCAGAAAAGGCATTCTGGCAAATTCGGACAAAGCCTCCACCACCTTAAAGATAATCGGCGGGATAGATAATTTAATGACCAGCCTGCGGCGAATAATTAAGGCAAGCGGCGGGAACACAAATAGAGCGCCAACAAATATAAAAAAAACAACTGCAATGGAAATAAGATATGTATCAGCGTCATAGGGTATTTCTTCTATTTTAAAAAATCCTATCAATCCCAAACATGCCAACGCAAGCAAATCCATCAACCGATCTACGACAGAACCAGAAAAAACTCTCGCCCCATCCCGATACCCCGAATAACCAACGCCTGCACGGACCGCATCGCCACCAGCTACGCCTGGAAGACATAGGTTAGCAGCCATGCCTGCCATATGAGCGTGCACAGCCGTAATAAAAGGAATCTTACGTCCTAGTAAGTTCCACCACTTTGCAGCGGCCGCGAAATGCCCAATTGTAAAAATCAAAATAATCCAGAGAAAGAGCGGCGTCGGAATTCTCTCCAGTTTGCTCCATACAGTTTCTATTGGCAAAACCAAAAACAATATAATTAAGGCCAACGCCGATCCGGCTGTGCGGAATAGCCACCGCACTCTTAACGTTTTAAAGTTTGCCCGAAACCCCACGTTATGGCCTCAAATGAAGTCGTGAGATCATATCTGCGATCAACCCCAGAGACCAGATCGTTATCGCGGCGAGGAACGCAAAGATCGCAGATTCACTCAAATTCCATTTAGTTAAATCGTAGCACAGTTTGACAAAACCTACGGTGAACAAGGCAAGCCCAAGCGGGATAAACACACGGAGAGGGTTGAACAAAACAATAACCCTCAAAACAAGAATGATAAAATTTAAAAAATCTATAGGTCTAATTTTAGAGTCACCAATACGCTTTCGATACGTTATCGGAAAGTACGCCATCCTTTTTCCACTGCAGGACATACACAAAGTAATTGTTGTCGTGAATGAAAAATTTTGAGGCAAAAGTGGCAGAAATGGCATTAGCTCCAATTTTCTGAAAATTCGCAACCCTGAATTTAAATCGTTAAGCTTTCGTTCGGCCAAAAATGATGCCAAACTATTAAGCACAACTTTGGCAGGCTTCCTGATCAGCGGAACATTTCGCATGGTAGCTCCCCGATCTCCAACTACCATGTCTTGGTAACGACACAACTCGAGCATTTCTGGCAAATACTGCGCTGAATATGTACCGTCAGCATCCAAAATTGCTATGAACGGGTATTTTGCAGTTCGGATGCCCCGCTTTAATGAAGCACCATAGCCAGAGTTCATTTCATTCCAAGTAACCTTTGCGCGGGTCAAGAGCGCTTCGGACCGCGTTTGATCTTTCGATCCATCATCAACCACAATCACTTCATACTCTATTCCGGTCGGCTCCAGAGCAGAAAAAACCTCCTCAATTGTTCGCCGCACAGCTAATTCTTCGTTGTATGCCGGAATAATCACACTCATAGACATCATATCGTTCCCGAGCTCAGTGCTTTTTTCCAGATTGAACCCATCCATTTGATTACCCTTTTATTTCAGTTTTTGTTTAAACCGTTCAGCTTTGTTTCTATCGAAGTGGATGAACAATAATCTGCATGCAGTCAGGGAACGTGACGCCTGGCCTTAACTCTAAATATGTGGCGTTCCACCCAACACCAAGCAAATGCGAAAGACGAATACGTATAATAAAACTGATGAAAGGACAGCGCAAACAATGCAAACCAGAATCCGCCGGATCGAAAAAAAAACTTTACGAACTCTACATTACACCAAACAGTGATAACTCCGAAAACTATAAAAAATGGCAATAATGTGATATTAAATGTCGCAATAATTGCACTTGACAAAAACAGAACCGAAATTACAGCCTTTAATCGCTCATCCCAGGCTACATTAAGATCATTTTCTATTGTACCATAGGACATCATCAATCGCGACCACGGCAAAGCACGTCTGAAAATGTCCGTAAATATGCCATTCTTTAACGTCCAGACCTTCAAGTGCTTGCCTTGTAGGTCTGGCATCGACAGAATACGACCTCCCGCCCGCTTTATCCGATATCCCAACTCGATATCTTCGATCGACGGAACACGATAGGTTTCGACATCAAACCCACCCAACTTCCGAAAAACATCAGCCCGGATAGCCCCGCAGCCCGCCCAGAACGTACTCGATTCTCGGTTTGCACGCTGATGGTAGAAATGGTGGGATAGATTCTTGTAACGAGAGAACCATGGCTTTCCTGAGGGTTTAGAATCGTACGAGCCAAACACCGCATCGACGTCCTGAGAGTTAAACGCTGCCCAAACTTGGTTTGCACTTTCTTTAGCGACGAGGACGTCCGAGTCGACAAACCATAATATATCTCCTCTAGCGATAGTCGCTGCATGATTTCGCGCAGCTCCAGGACCACAATTCCGTTTTGTCCGGACGACTGTAGCGCCCGTTTGGCGCGCAAGGAGAAAAGTATCATCCTCAGAGTGGTCGTCCACTACAATGACTTCTATCAACTCACCCGACTCTCGCATTTGCAACAATGGTGTCAATACGTCTGAAATTAATAAAGCTGCGTTGTACGCGGGCATGATAACGCTTATCTGCCTACCTTGAGCTGAAATCATATTTACTCCGCATTCCCCCATGTCATTCCCCGCGGTCATAACAATAATTTTCTCTTGTTATAAAACCGGACCCTTTTTGAGCTTGCAGCTTTTGTTGTTGAAAATGTTCAATTGTCAAAGCCAGGCCTTTCCGCAGACTTATCCGAGGCGTCCAATTAATAGCACTAAGTGCGAGCGTAATATCCGGCATGCGCCTAAAAGGGTCATCACTAGGCAGCTCCTGAAATACCAGCTTTGACTTAGACGATGTCATTAATAGAATAATTTCTGCTAGCTCTCGGATTGATAATTCATTCGGGTTACCAATATTGACCGGACCGGTAAAATTATCTGGAGAATCCATTAGTCGGATTAATCCATCGACTAGATCAGAAACATAACAAAACGAACGAGACTGTTCTCCTCGCCCATAAATGCTGATTGGTTCGTTTGCCAACGCTTGTACAATAAAATTGGACACTACGCGGCCATCTTTTGGATGCATGCGGGGCCCATAAGTATTAAAGATTCGTGCAATCTTGATTCTGGTTTTGTGTTGTCGAAAATAGTCAAAGAACAGCGTTTCTGCACAGCGTTTTCCCTCATCATAGCAGGAGCGATATCCTATTGGATTTACATTACCCCAGTAACTTTCGCGTTGAGGGTGTTGGGCAGGGTCACCATAAACCTCTGATGTCGATGCCTGAAGTATTTTGGCATGAACTCGTTTGGCCAGACCGAGCATGTTGATTGCACCATGTACCGAGGTCTTGGTCGTCTGAACCGGGTCATGCTGGTAGTGTATCGGTGACGCGGGGCAGGCGAGATTGTAAATCTCATCCACTTCAGCGTAAAAGGGAAATGTGACGTCGTGACGGATTAATTCAAAATCCGGACAGCCCAGAAGGTGTGCAACGTTTTGACGACGCCCTGTGAAAAAGTTATCGATGCACAAAACCTCATTTCCTTGTGCCAGCAACCGCTCACAAAGATGCGATCCTAGGAAACCCGCCCCACCAGTTACCAATATTCGCTTCTTGAGGCGCAGATCAGAAATAGTGTTCATCCTGAAACCTCATATCTGACGTAAGGTGCGTGGATTCGGACAGGTCCGTTTTTAAAGATCAAACTGATATTTTGAGATATATCCATATTCAAGCAATATTCCACCAACGGTTTCATTTGGCACTTCGCAGTTCAGAAATTCATTTAATTGCCAAAAATCCTTCGAAGCAAAGATACTTTTGAACAGTGACTACATCCTGGAATCCTGCACGCCGCATTAGATCCAAATTCCCCTGCGTGGAAAATGGCTCTAATATTCCCTTTAAACTACGCGCTTTTTCCACAACCTCTTCGCTTGAGAAGCCATTCTGAATTTTGAAATCATTATACAGTTGGGATATAATGTCTTGAAACCGTGCATCCGGGCCACGAACTTTTTCAAACATTATTAACGCCCCACCCCAGTTCAGCGTCTCGTAGATTTTGGTGAATAAATCCTGTCGAAACCGTGGTGGAACGAATTGCATCGTGTAATAACTAACGATCATGTCCGCTCGCTCCATATCCATAAAACGAGCGTCTTCTTTCATAATCTTAATGGTCGGAACATCCTTGCAGTGATCCGTAGCGGCCTTGATCATAGAAGGCTCGATGTCCAAGCCGACCCAGCGGGCACCTCGCTTCATGGCATTGTGGACTGCCAACTTGCGAATCAACTCGCCAGTCGAGGTACCAATCTCGTAAACAAGACTGTCATTTTTGACAAAAAAATCGGATAATTGGCAGGTGAGTTTGTGTCCATCTTCGTAAAGAGGCACAGATAGCTTGATATGATCAACGAACGTGTCCGGAACATTGTCCCCGAATGTCCAACCGGCATTTCCAGCTGAAATATCTTGACCGACGCCCATCTTTGCCTCCCCCCTCTGATTATTCCAATACAATCATCCTATCGAACAAAACCTTTATCTTTCGTAAAGTAGGGCTTTCCCTATCTCTTGCCAAACAGCAACTTCTCTAATTACTTATCCTATTTTATCGCATCACGCAATTATTTTGACTTTTTATAGTTTATTCTAATGATTCCATCGTATTCAAAATGAATCGGTCCTAATTAATCCACCATGGGGGACCGATTTGCCATAACGGGGCAATCGTTGCTTAAATGGAAACACTGCCACCGCTGCCTCACGCTACACTGCCTGAAAACGACGTTGACCCCGGTGTAGGAAATCGTTGCGGTGGCCCTTCCCGCGATGCTGCTCGAGCACGCGGTGACCTGCTGCCTGCCGGTGCGCAAACTCCTGATCTCGGGTCCCTCGATCTTTAGGCTGGACCTCGGCCTGCCCCGACACGGCGTCGGAAACCGGCGCGATAAACGGCCGAGGCGGCCGGACCAAGACACAGCGCTTTCAGGGCCTAGGACTCCGAATTCCTCTACGTTGACGGGGATTATCTGACGCGGTTGACCGATGAAACCCGCGGCCGATCCCTGTTTGTGACCGTCAATCGAGCCACACGGTGGGTCTTCATCCTTATTCTTAGCGCCAAGACTGCAGCTAACGACGGCGTTTCTTGCGGGATATGGAGTGTGCTTTCCCGGTCCTTGATACGCACCTCTTTGCCCAATAAGGGGAAAGGGTCACGGATCGGATCTTAGGCCTGCAGAAGCGCGACACGACCGGTGAAGACGCGTTCGATACAGTCTGCGGTGCCCTCGATATCGGGCACCGCCCGATCCCGCCGAAGTCACCTCGAACCTACGGGATGGTTGAAAGAATCGACGGTCGCATTGAGCAAGCGCAGCAAAGCCATCACTTCCGATCTGGCGAAGAATTGGAGACAACGCTGCTCCGCTATCTTTGACAGTACAACTAGCGGATTCCCGATTAACCGGGGACAGAATAACGCCAGTGCAAGCGATGAAAGACGGCTACAAAGTCAACAGGAACGGTTCAGGAAACAGCCTTACAACCTTCCGGAACGTGACCTCCCAAGCTAAGGGCGCGTTGTTTTTCAAATCCGTCAGGTGTTGATGCGGTTATCGCTTAGGATGAACCATTTAGCGGATCCTATGTGTTAGCCGAGGCGCATGTTAAAGCCTTCTCCGTCCGCTACCACACAAGCAACTGGTCCAATGACAACGCACCGCTCAGGCTGCGTGGCTCGCATGCGACTTGGTTTGATCCTGACATGGCCTGGCACGCTGAAACGACTGGAAAAAGCGACCTCCCGGAACCCTCTTCCCATGGAGCCATCCATGTGTTTTTCACCATGAAGCGCCCGTTCGATCAGCCGCTGAGACCGGGCAGCGTGCTGGTCGAGCGCCTGCTGTAGGTTTCCGCCACAACCAAAAGGGTCGGACAATGCCGCCATCACCCCGCGTCTATGGTCGCCGCCACTGCCCGCTTCCAACGTGCATATTTTTCTTCTCGCGTGTCCACATCCATCTGCGGCTCAAAGCGGCGCTCCAATGCCCAGCTTTCAGAGAACCCGGCCTGATCCGGATAAATTCCGGCGCGCATCCCCGCTAGCCATGCCACCCCAAGCGCGGTGGTTTCGCGAATTTCCGGCCGGTCCACTGGCGCGCCGAGAATGTCCGACAGAAACTGCATCGCCCAATCACTGGCACTCATTCCGCCGTCAACACGTAGCACATCTTCGCACCCCTGAGCCTCCCAGTCAGCGGTCATCGCCTGCAAGAGGTCGCGTGTTTGAAAGCCAACACTCTCTAGCGCGGCCTTGGCAAATTCCGCAGTCCCAGAATTGCGCGTCAGACCAAACACAGCCCCCCGGCACTCTGCGTTCCAATAGGGTGCGCCAAGCCCGACAAAGGCCGGCACCAAGACCAGTGACTGCGTTTCGTCTGCCGTGGCAGCCAATTCTTGCGTTTCCGGAGCGGCACCGATGATCTTCAGCCCGTCCCGCAACCACTGAACCACGGCGCCTGCAATGAAGATAGAGCCCTCCAGCGCGTAGGTCGGCGTTCCGTCGAACTGATAAGCGATGGTGGTCAACAACCGGTTCTGAGAGGCAACCGGTACGGTGCCGGTGTTGAGCAAGGCAAAGCAACCAGTGCCATAGGTTGATTTCAACATGCCCGGCTGAAAGCAGGCCTGGCCCAATGTCGCGGCCTGTTGATCGCCGGCCACCCCCAAAATCGGAATCTCTGCCCCGAGAAGATCGCCGGTCAGCGTGCCGAATTCGGCAGCACAATCCTTGACCTCTGGCAGCATCTGCGTTGGAATACGCAGCATGGCGCAGATGTTCGTACTCCATCGCCCTTTGTGAATATCATAGAGCAACGTCCGGGCGGCATTGGTGGCGTCGGTAACATGCGCGGCACCGCCGGTCAGCTTCCAGATCAAAAAGCTATCCACAGTCCCGAATAACAATTCCCCCTGCTCAGCCCGCTCTCGCGCACCGTCGACATGGTCGAGGATCCATTTCAATTTTGTGGCCGAAAAGTAAGGATCTAACAACAAACCGGTGCGTGCCGTAAACATCGCCTCGTGCCCGGCATCGCGCAGCTCGCGGCAAAACTCTGCGGTGCGCCGATCCTGCCAGACGATCGCCCGATGAATCGCTTTTCCCGTCGTCTTATCCCAGACAACCGTTGTCTCGCGCTGATTGGTGATCCCGATGCCGGCAATATCATTCGCAGAAATCCCTGCTGTTTTTAAGACTGCCCGACAGACTCTGAGGGTGGAGTCCCACAAATCCTCTGGCTCATGCTCGACCCATCCAGATGCCGGGTAGTGCTGCGCAAATTCTTCCTGCTCAATCGCGACTTTCTTCATCTTCGCATCGAACAAAATGGCCCGGCTTGAGGTCGTGCCCTGATCGATAGCAAGGGTATAGGTCATGATACGGCCCTCCGGTCCGGTTCTTCTCAAGGTCACTGACACGTCCCCCGTATCGTGGCCGAACACGAACGATCCTGCAATTTGGAACTACGCCCCGCGAACAGGGAAATCATCAGCGGTATGGATGGCCCCGCATCCATACGTCCAGCGCTGCAATCTGATCTTTCGACATCCTCAGACCAAGCTTTGATCGCCGCCAAACCACATCCTCAGCCTCAACCGCAAACTCGCGCTCCATCAGCCAGCGTACCTCACGTTCCGTCAACGTCCCGCCAAAAGACACGCCCAGATCCCGAGGCCTGCTCGCCCCTTTCAAAAGCTGATGGGCTTCGGTGCCATAAGCACGCACAAGACGTCGCGCCCAGAACTCATCCAGAAACCCGTGATCGCGGCGTAATTGAGCCACCAAATCTTCGACGCCATCGACCGGAAAATCGCCGCCTGCCAACGGCACGCCCGCAGTCCAAGACCCGCGCAGTTTGGAAAAGAACGGCACGATCTTATCCAAAGCATGTTCGGCGAGGCGGCGATGCGTGGTAATTTTGCCCCCAAAGATGTTCAGCAACGGCACACCGGCCGACTGATCGACATGCAGCACATAGTCCCGAGTCGCCGCGGTCGCCGATTTAGCCCCATCATCATAGAGCGGACGCACGCCGGAATAGCTCCAGATCACATCGTCCCACGTGACCGGCGTCTCGAAATATTTCGACGCGAAGGTCATTAGGTAATCTGCCTCGGCAGGGGTGCAAACCGGCTTGATCGAGGGGTCCGGATGTTCGGCATCCGTAGTTCCGATCAGGGTAAAATCGGTCTCATAGGGGATCGCAAAAATGATCCGTCCGTCTTCACCTTGAAAGAAATAGCATTTCGGGTGATCGAACAGTTTTTTTGTCACGATATGGCTGCCACGCACTAAGCGAACACCGTCCGCCAAATTGACCCGAACCGTGTTCTGGATGATGTCCTTCACCCAAGGGCCACCCGCATTGACCAGCATCCGCGCCCGGCGGACATACGGCGCACCGCCATCCTTCGGCTGCAGCGTAATTTTCCAGTGATCGTCCTCGCGCTCGGCGGACAGCACCTTCGTTCGGGTCATGACCTCCACGCCGCGCGCGCGCGCATCTCGCGCCGTCAAGGCCACCAGACGGCTATCTTCAATCCAGCAATCGGAGTACTCATAAGCCGTCTCGAACCGATCCTGAAGCGGCCCGCCTTCCGGCGCGTGGGTCAGATCGACGGTCGTTGTCCCGGGAAGAATCTGACGCCCGCCCAGAGTGTCATACAAGAACAATCCAAACCGGATCAGCCACGCAGGTCGACGCCCCTTCATCCACGGCATCACCGTGTTCAGCACCTTTGAGGTCGGCGTTTCCCCCTCGAACCGCATATCCGGGTGGTACGGCAGCACAAAGCGCATCGGCCAGCTGATATGGGGCATCGCCCGCAACAGGGTTTCGCGTTCGATCAAGGCCTCACGGACCAGCCGAAATTCAAAATATTCCAGATAGCGCAATCCGCCGTGAAACAGCTTGGTCGACGCTGACGACGTGGCCGAAGCAAGGTCGTTCATCTCGGCAAGCGACACTGACAGCCCGCGTCCGACGGCATCGCGTGCGATTGCGCAGCCATTGATCCCCCCACCGATAACAAAAAGATCGGTCGTGTGGTTCGCCTGCGTTTCCGGCGCCATTTTGCCCCTCCAACCCGGTGACTTCGCCGTTATGGAAATCACGATTTTCCGTTCCTGTCAAAACTTGATTTTCGTTTATGTTCGTTATGGCGAATTTCCAACCTAAAAATGCCGATTTTGGCAAAAATTGTCCAACACACCGACCGGTCGATTACGACTAATCAGACGAAAATATCGACGAAAAACGAAAATTGTGCGCCATAAATGATCAAAACTCAAAGAACCGAGCCTCCGATTGACACGATGTGATCGCACGCACAATCGCGCAAAAAGGAAAATGATCGCAAGTATGTGACGGCCAAGCCGCGCATTTGAAGCGCCGACCGCGTCGTCTTTCACGGCCTTGGGGTATCAACGACCAATCTCGTTCGAGGTTCCACATTCGTAACCAGCAAGCGTCTGGTGGCCACGCTTCGTCCCATCCAGAAATCGGACACGTAACGCGGCATGGGTCCCGCAAAATGTTTTGCAGCCTTGGCCCTACGCCGTGCTTGTCATGTCTATCTGGTATGGTAGTGTGCCTTGAGTGTCGAGGCGTTCTTCCGGTCCCTTCGGGTTCGGAAGAACGCCTTGTGCGACACTGAGAGCACAAAATTCTGGGAGGAATACCAATGACATCATCACTATCACGACTGAGCTTTGGCGCTGTCACCGCGATCGCCGTGTCGGGCCTGACCCTAAGTGCGGCCTCTGCGCTTGAGTTGCGCGGCTGGAATATCCACGTTGACGATTATCCAGTCAGCATCGGCATGCAGGCGTTTCTTGATGAAGTAACCGAACGCACCGACGGGGAAATCACCGGCAAGGTCTATAATAACGGTGTGCTCGGCGATCAGCCCGATGCCATCGAACAAACCCGACTCGGTGCGATCGATTTCGGTGAATTCAGCCTTGGGCCGATGGGGCAGTCGATCCCAGAGACCAATATCGTGTCTTTGCCCTTCATCTTCAAAAGCGTTCCCGACATGTACAGCCTGATGGATGGCGAGGTCGGCGAAGCGATCGGTGCCGGCATGGAAGCCAAAGGACTGGTCCCGCTGGGCTGGTACGACGCCGGTGCGCGCTCGTTCTACAACTCCAAAATGCCGATCAACACGCCCGCTGACATTACCGGACTTAAAGTGCGGGTGATGAGCAACGATCTATATGTTGCCATGATCGAAGCAATGGACGGAAACGCCACCCCCATGGCCTTCGGCGAAGTATTCCAGTCGCTGAAAACCGGTGTCGTCGACGGGGCCGAGAACAACCCACCGTCCTACGAGTCGACCAACCACTACGAGGTGGCAAAATACTACTCGCTGACCGAGCACCTGATCATTCCCGAATGCCTGTGCATGTCCAAGCGCACATGGGACAAGCTGACCCCGGAACAGCAGGTGATCGTTAAAGAAGCCGGTAAGTCCAGCGCCGAATTGCAGCGCTCGCTGTGGCAAGAGCGTGAAAAGAAAAGCATGGAAACGCTGGTTGCTGGCGGTACGATCGTAAACACCATCGCCGACAAGACCGCGTTCCAAGAGGCGATGGCCCCGGTCTATGAAAAGTATCTGGCAAGCAATCCCGACCAAGTAGAACTGGTCAACATGATCCGCAACGCGGACTGATCCGTCCCTCATCAAAATGGCCTGTCACTTCGACAGGCCATTTTTTTTAACCCTCATTTTCCAGGGATATCGAAATGCCCGTATCGTCCGCTACGGTTGCCCGCGTCCGATTCTTTCTAAACGGCGTCAGCGGGGTCTGTCTTACCGTCGCCTCCTGCGCACTGGTCGTCCTCATCGTCACTTTCGGCTGGCTGGTCTTCGGCCGTTACGTCCTGAACGTTACGCCCACGTGGGTCGAACAACTTGCGCTTCTTCTGATTTGCTACATCGCTTTCCTTGGCGCAGCTGTCGGTGTTCACGAAGACTCCCATCTTGGGGTCACGCTGTTTCTTGATATGGTCCCAGAACCGGCACGGTCCGTTCTGATCATCCTGACCGACATTACCCTTGCCATCTTTGGCGCCGTCATGCTGATCGCCGGCATCTCATTGATGCGCTTCGGTTGGGACACGCTTTTGCCGATGCTTCAAATTCCAGAAAGCTTCCGCACCCTCGCGATCACGTCTTGCGGAGGATTGGTTTGTCTGTTCGCCGGATCGCGCGCCATCCTGCGCATCCTCACATTTGGCGACCCCAACGCCGCTCAATTCGGAAAGGTCCTCTAAATATGGGTCTGGCACTTCTTCTCGGCGTCTTTGGCGTCGGCGTGGTCATTGGCATGCCCGTGGCCTTTGCGATGGGCATCGCCGCTGCCTCGGCCTTCTGGTACGAAGGCTTTCCGATGCTGATCACCTTCCAGCGCGCTACCGCTGGCGTTTCGGTCTTTTCCTTGTTGGCCATCCCATTTTTCGTCTTCGCCGGCGAAATTATGCTGCACGGCGGTATCGCCATTCGTCTTGTCCGATTGGCGTCGGCCTTGGTCGGGCATTTCAAGGGCGGCCTCGCCATGGTCAACATCTTCTCCAGCATGCTGTTCGGTGGCATCTCAGGGTCCGCCATCGCGGACATTTCTGCATTGGGCTCTTTGTTGATTCCGGTCATGAAGGAACGCGGCTATCGTCCGGATTACGCGGTCAACGTAACCGTTACCTCGTCCATCGCCGGGATCGTGATCCCGCCCAGCCACAACATGATCATCTTCGCCGTTGCAGCCGGGGGCGGCATCTCGGTCTCTAAATTGTTCATGGCCGGCGTGATGCCCGGCATTCTGATGTGCGTTTGTCTGGCCATCGCAGCCTATGCACTGGCCGTCAAACACAACTACCCAGCCGAACCGTTTCCCGGCTGGCGGGCAGTGGGTCGGGCCTCGGCAGATGCAATCCCGGGGCTGGTCACGGCTGTGATCATTGTCGGTGGCACCCTGTCTGGCATCTTCACGGTGACCGAATCCGGGGCCTTCGGGGCGCTCTATGCGGTGTTCCTGTGCCGGTTCTATTATCGCAGCTTGACCCTTGAAGGGTTCCTGATTTCGGTCAAGGGTGCGGTGCGGACCACCTCTATGGTGATGATCCTGATCGCCTTCGCCAGTTCCTTTGCTTATCTGCTGGCGCTGTATCAGGTGCCGTCGCAACTCAGCGATCTGCTGGTGTCGATCTCGGACAACCCCATCATCATCTTGCTGATGATCAACGTTATCCTGTTGATCCTTGGCATGATCATGGACATGGCAGCACTGATCCTGATCTGCACCCCGATCTTCCTGCCGATTGCGAAAGGTCTGGGCATGGATCCGACCCAGTTCGGCATCATGCTGTTGGTCAATCTTGGCCTCGGCCTGTGCACCCCGCCAGTGGGCTCCTGCCTGTTCGTGGGATGTGCCGTCGGCAAGATCAAGATCGAAGAAGCCCTCAAGACGATCTGGCCCTTCTACCTCGCCATTCTGGCAGCGCTGATCCTTGTGACCTATGTGCCGCAAGTCTCGCTCTGGTTGCCGGGGTTGCTGTACCCCTGATCGCACCACACCGAAGGCGCGCCTGTCCAAAAGGGCGGGCGCGCCATCACAGCCTAAGTCGGCAAATCAGTCGTCAAAAAATTCGGGATTCTGGGCACGAACGCTTTGCAGAGTTCCGTTTAACCGGGCCAAATGTACCCGAAGCAGCGCTTCCATCTCACAGGAGTTCCGCTCGACAAGCGCCGCAAAAATCGCCTTGTGATCTTGATAGGTTGTGGCAAACCGTTCTGGTATGGCCAATTCAAGCAAACAGATCCGCTCCACATACTGCTTACTTTCAGCCACAGTGCGATAGATTAATTCCGCGCGGGCAGCGATACACAGCAGGCGATGAAACCGATAATCCAGCGTATGAAAACGTCGATAATCGGTGGCCTCGACCGCTTTTTCCTGCTTATCCAAATTATGTTGCAGGGCGTTCAAATCACGGTCGGTCACATTCCGGCAGGCCAAACGCGCAACCTCAACCTCAACCGCGATGCGGACGAAGCGGGAATGCAAGATATCCTTCGCTGAGATCTTGCAAACGACGGTGGCTTGCTGCGGACGAACCAGTACGAGCCGCTGATGATTCAGCCGGATCAACGCCTCACGGACTGGTTGACGGGAAACCCCGAACCGCCGAGCGAGGTCCGCTTCGGATAATTTCGTACCAGGGATAAGGTCCAAGGATACGATTTCATCCCGCAAGACGCCGAACACATCGTCGGCATTGGTGCGGCGCACGTCATCTCGACCTGAAGATGGAAGGTTCATAGGGGGGTTCCGATTTTATCCGTAATCTACCATACTTGAATGTTAGATCAAGGATTGGTCGTTCCTGCTTAAACTTAGCGCAGTTTTTGCAGTAAGGAAACCGAAGGATATCCGTCAGGTACCATCCCAGCCGCCAATTGGAACTCTCGGATAGCGGCAATTGTATTTGGCCCGATCCGGCCGTCGACGCCCTGGGTGCTAAAGCCTTTGGCTGTCAGTCGCTCTTGAATCTCGACGCGCTCATCGCGCTTTAACGCACGGTCCGACCGGGGCCAGCTGCCCTGAAAGTTTGATCCGCCCTTGATCCGGTCGCTGAGATGCCCCACCGCGATCACATAGCTATCCGCGGCGTTGTACCGTTCGATGACATTGAAATTGCGGAAGATCATGAAGGCTGGTCCTTGCGCGCCTGCCGGAAAAAGGATCGCCGCATCCCCATAATTGCGCACCGTATTTCCGGCCATGTCCCGCACGCCAAGTTGCGTCCACTCTGTGACCGTCTTGCGCGTATCATGGCCAGATTGGGCGAAGTCAAACCCGGACGGCACGCGCACCTCGACACCCCAAGGGTGGCCGCTCTGCCAGCCGGACTCGGCCAGATACGCCGCGGTCGAGGCAAGGGCATCGGTTGGGTCATCCGACCAGATATCCCGCTTACCGTCGCCGCCAAAGTCCACTGCGTAGCTGAGATAGGAGGTCGGGATAAACTGGGTATGCCCCATCGCCCCAGCCCAACTGCCGGTCATGCCTTGCGGAGTCACGTCCCCATTCTGAAGGATTTTCAGAGCGGCAATCAGTTGTTCCTCAAAGAAAGCACCCCGGCGCCCCTCATACGCCATCGTGGCCAAGGCGCCGATGATCGGAGTCGACCCGCGATTGCTGCCATAAGCGCTTTCCAGCCCCCAGATTGCGACGACCACTTCGGCATCAACCCCGTAGGTCGCCTGTAGCTGCGCCAACACTTGCCCATGCTTGCGCATCATCGCTTGGCCGTTTGCGATCCGGGTCTCCGACGCAGCCGAGTCCAGATACTCCCACAGCTGTTTGGTAAATTCCGACTGGTTCTGGTCCCGGGCGATGATCGCCGGGTCCAGCGTCACGCCGCGAAAGGCACTGTCGAGCGTGCGTTCTGAAATGCCTTGCTCGCGGGCGCGCTGTTTAAAGCCAACCACCCAAACCTGAAATCCCGCAGCAGTGGGCGTGTTGGACATGTTCGGCGTCATGCTGGGCCTCGTAAAGGGACGCGGCGATTCAGTGACGGCACGCGATTGCACGTCGAGACTGGGATTGGCGACGGCCACAGTGCCGCCCGCCAAAACCAACGACAAAGAGAGGCTCAAATGGGATAGACCTGTTCGCATCGACTGCTCCTGCTCTGGAAGCCTTTGGCTAATTTTTTTGAAAATGTAGCGAAAATAAATCAACCCGCCTAGAGCATTCCGGCCCGCCGGGTCGCCCCGGCCAGGCTTAGCGGCGCGACCGGATCACCTTGCGCTTGGTCTTGGCCACCTTCGCCCGCGCCTTGCCTTCGCGCCGTCGGGTCGGCTTGCCCCGGGCCCGTCGCGGACCTGTCGGCAAGCTTTTCCCATCCAGTTCCAGCAACTCCAACGCGATCCCACCGGTCACTGGCAACGCTTCAAGCAAGCGAACGGTGACGTTCTGGCCCATCCGCATCGTCACGCCGGTATCCGACCCCATCAGGGTCTGGGTCTCGGCATCAAAGTGGAAGAACTCAGCCCCGAGCGACCGGACCGGCACCAGACCATCCGCCCCGGTTCCGTCCAGTTTGACGAACAACCCGAACCGGGTGACGCCCGAGATCCGGCCAGTGATCTCATTGCCGACCCGTTCCGACAGAAAGGCCGCAAGGTACCGGTCGGTGGTATCGCGCTCGGCCAGCATTGACCGGCGTTCGGTCTCTGAAATGTGTTTGGCCGTGGCTTCCAATCGCGTCTCTTCTTCGGGCGACAGGCCGTCATCGCCCCAGCCATGGGCAGTAATCAGCGCCCGATGGACCACCAGATCGGCATAGCGCCGGATCGGTGAGGTGAAATGCGCATACTGACGTAACGCCAGCCCGAAATGGCCGAAATTCTTAATCCCGTAGTAGGCCTGCGTCATCGACCGCAGCGTCGAGATGTTGATCAGTTCTGCGGCATCGGTCTCTGCCGCCGCTTCCAGCAGCCGGTTCAGGTGCCGGGTCTGCAACACCTGCCCCTTGGCCAAAATCAGCCCCGACGCCCCGGCAACTTCGCGCAACGCGTCCAGTTTTTCAGGGCTGGGCTCTTCATGGACGCGATACAAAAGCGGGCGCTTCTTCGCATCCAGCGTCTCGGCGGCACAGACGTTCGCCAACACCATGAATTCTTCGATCAGCTTATGCGCATCATAGCGATCGCGGAAGGACACCGAAGTGACCTTGCCGGCGTCATTCAATTCGATCCGCCGCTCAGGCAGATCCAGTTCCAGCGGTTGGCGCTGTTCGCGGGCTTTGCGCAGGGCCGCATAGGCCGCGTAAAGCGGCCGGATCACGTCGCTGAGCATGGTTTCAGCCCGCGGGCTGGGATCCCCATCCATGGCACGCTGCACTTCGCCATAGGTCAGCGACGCCGCCGACCGCATCATGCCGCGCACGAACCGATGGCCGATCTTTCGCCCATCCGCATCAATCTGAATTCGAACCGCCATACAGGCGCGCTCGACGCCTTCGTGCAAAGAACACAGATCGCCCGACAGGACATCCGGCAACATCGGCACGACGCGGTCGGGAAAATAGCTGGAATTGCCGCGCTTGCGGGCCTCGTGATCCAACCGGCTTCCCGGTCGCACATAGTGGGCCACATCGGCAATCGCGATCCACAGGACATGGCCACCCGGATTTTGGCCGCCCGTGTCCGCCTCGGCGAAGACCGCATCGTCATGATCACGCGCATCTTCTGGGTCGATCGTCACCAAAGGCAGGTCGCGCAAATCCTCGCGCTTGCCCATAGGGGCCGGGGTCTTGGCGTCGGCTTCAGCCAGAACAGCCTCAGGAAACTGATCAGGAATACCATGTTCATGGATCGCAATCAGCGATACAGCCCGCGGCGCACTGGGATCACCCAGACGCGACACGACCCGGGCTTGCGGCAATCCCATGCGGTGGCGCGGACCGGCAGGCTCGGCCTCAACCAATTCGCCGTCTTTGGCCCCGAAGGTCGCACCGGGGGCCACTTGCCACTCGGTATTGGCCTTTTTGTCGATGGGCACCACGCGCCCGCCTTCTTCATGGGCCCGAAAGACCCCCAGCATCCGCGCCGGGCTTGTCCCAATCCGTCGGATCAGGCGTGCCTCATAGACATGATCTTCGGCACCAACATGCTGCAAACGCGCCAGAATCCGATCCCCTGCCCCCAAAGCAGGTTCAGCCGCCCGCGGAATGAACAGGATTTTGGGTTCTGCGCCTTCGCCCCCCCATTCCAGCGGACGGGCAAAGATATCCCCGGAATCCGACGGTTCCAGCACCTCTAGAACGCTTACCGGCGGCAGGCGTTCGGGGTCGCGATAGGTGCGGTGGCGTTTTTCCAGATGGCCATCGGCCTCAAGCTCGCGCAGCAACTTCTTCAAGTCGATACGCGCAGCCCCCTTGATCCCGAAGGCCCGGGCGATATCGCGTTTTGCAGTCTGGGTGGGATGGTCTGAAATCCAGGCGAGGATTTCATCCTTGGTTGGGATGCGTGTCATGCTTGAGGCCTACCAGAAAGCCAAACAGCCGTCACCGGGAAAGCGGCGACGGTCTGGGGATTTACGTCCTTTTCGGCAACCGACGACGCGGCAGGTCGGCCACCGTATCGACATCGGATAAGACATCGATGCCCGCGATCCGGTGCCCGGGCAGCGTGGCACAGGTATCGTCAAGGGCGTGATCGGTCGACCATCGAACCCCTTTGAACAAACCGGGCGGGATCCCCCGACGCCGGGCCAGCCCGATCAGCCAATAGCCGCCATCCGGGGCAGGCCCGACCACGGCCTCTGCCCGGCCAAGCGCCGCAAAAGCCCGCGCCACATGCCCTTTGCCAACAGCCGGAATATCCGCACCAATGATCGCAACCGGCCCGCCCGGCATCTGGCGGAATATCCGCGCCATCCGGTCGCCCAGATCGCCGTGCCCTTGCGGCCAGCGTGGCAGATCCTCGGGCCAGACCCGACTAAGGCAGCCCTCACGATCCGGCGACACCGCAAGGACAAGGTCCCAGCGTGGATCACGCAACCGTCGCAGCAACCCCGCCGCCTGATGCCGGAACCACCACGCGGAACGCACCATGCCGATATCCCGCCCCAGCCGTGTTTTCACCCGGCCCGGATGCGGCTCTTTCAGCATCACCACCAGACGGGGGCGCATCCGCTCAGGCAAAGTAATCTCTTAAAATGCGGCCATAGATCGCCGTTAGTGCCAGGATTTGTGCCACCTCAACCTGTTCATCCACCTGATGCATGCTGCGCCCCACCAGGCCAAATTCCACCACCGGGCAATGGCGTTGAACGAATCTGGCGTCAGACGTGCCCCCAGAGGTCGACAGCACCGGCACCAGACCAGTTTCTGCCGTCACCGCCGTCGCCACCAGATCAGAAAGGGTCCCCGGCGGAGTGACAAAACTTTCTCCCGACACCGCAACCCGCACGTCGATTTCAATCCCAGTCTCGTCGACAATCGCGGCGCGCTGTTGCTCTAGCCACTCCGTCAGGGTGCTACTGCTATGGGCATCATTAAAGCGAATATTGACCGTCGCGCGGCATTGGGCGGGGATCACGTTGGTGGCGGGGTTTCCGGTGTCAAACGTCGTCACCGCAAGGGTCGACGGATCGAACTGCGCCGTGCCGTCGTCAAGGCGGGCCTGTGCCAGTCGATCCACCAGTCGCGCCAAGGCGGGCACAGGATTCTTGGCCCGATGCGGATAGGCCGCGTGCCCCTGTACCCCGGTGGCGGTAAAAAAGATATTCATTGAGCCGCGCCGCCCAATCTTGATCATCTCGCCCAGCCGGTCTGGGCAGGTCGGCTCGCCCACCAGACAGACGGTCATCGCTTCGCCCGCCGCGTCCATCCAGTCCAGCAATGCCCGGGTGCCATCTATTGCATCGGCCTCTTCATCGCCGGTGATGGCCAGAATGACCGCGCCGTCTGGCGGGGTGCCCGTGACCAGTTGGACCGCTGCCGCAACAAAGGCCGCAACCCCGGATTTCATATCCACGGCACCGCGGCCCAGCATCATGCCGTCCCGGATTTCGGCCTGAAACGGATCGCAGGTCCACGCCGCCGCATCGCCCACAGGCACCACATCGGTATGCCCATTGAAGCCAAAGCTTCGCGGATGCCCCTTGGACCCCCATCGCGCAAAGAGATTGGAAATTCCGCCCCGATCCACCCGCGTGCAGGCAAAGCCCGCATCCGTCAGGACATCGTGCAACAAGTCCAATGCGCCCCCGTCTTCTGGGGTCACCGACGGGCATCGGATCAGGCGGGCGGTCAGGTCTACGGGGTCAATATGGGTCACGGGCGGCTCTCCTTTGCCCCCGGCCTAGCGCAGCCTCTGGTGCCGCGCAACGGATCTTGGGCCAACCGGCAAAGCGCCCGGCCCAAGAGAACTCTCTGCTGCTCCGACCAAGCGCAGCGCGCTAAAAGATCACGCCTTGTCGAAAAAGGGCGTCACCTGCGCGACAATGACCGAGTTTTCGTCAAGCGCCCGTGCCATTAATCCGCGCTCGTCCTCGTCGATGTCATGACCCTCTTCCAGACGCTCATCCAAGGTGCCGTAGCCCGTGACATCCAAAGGGGCGAGATCGGCCTGCTTGAGGATTGCCACAGTTTCACGCACGGCCTCGGCTTCGTCGACACCAGCGCAATAGCACATCAATGCGGCCCCTGTCGCCCCTTTGGGCAGGCCGTCACCGGTCTTGCGACCGACTTCGACCAGCAAGGTGTAGACTGCACGCGGCCGCTTTGGTTTGACGTCGATGTCCTCGGTCATGCGCCCGACCTCAATCGCGTAGCAAATCGTTGATCGAGGTCTTCGACCGGGTCTTTGCATCCACCCGTTTCACGATCACCGCGCAATACAGGCTGACCCCGTTCGTCGACGGCAAGGTGCCAGACACCACAACCGATCCGGCAGGCACTTCGCCATAGGTGACTTCACCCGTGGCGCGATCGACGATCTTGGTTGACTGGCCGATGTAGACACCCATCCCCAAAACCGATCCTTCGCGGATGATACAGCCCTCAACCACCTCTGACCGCGCCCCGATGAAGCAGTTGTCTTCAATGATCGTCGGGCCAGCCTGCATCGGCTCAAGAACGCCGCCAATGCCGACACCGCCGGACAGATGCACATTCTTGCCGATTTGGGCGCAGGAGCCCACCGTCGCCCACGTATCAACCATGGTGCCAGTATCAACATAGGCCCCCAGATTGACGAAGGACGGCATCAAAACCACGCCCGGCGCGATGTAAGCCGATTTGCGGACAATACAGTTGGGAACGGCGCGAAACCCGGCCTTTTTCCACTTTTTCTTGCCCCAGCCCGCGAACTTGCTGTCAACCTTATCCCACCAAGTGCCGCCCTGCGGGCCACCTTCTTGAAGGTCCATGTCTTTCAGACGAAACCCAAGCAAAACAGCTTTCTTGGCCCATTGGTTGACGGTCCACTTGCCGTCTGCGCCAGGTTCAGCCACCCGCAAGCTGCCGCTATCCAAGGCGTCCAGCGTTTCTTCAATGGCATCGCGCACGGTCCCCTTGGTCTCGGGCGTGATCGCGTCCCTGTCTTCCCAAGCGGCTTCAATCGCGGTTTCCAATGCTGCGTTCGACATATTTTGCCTCCCGTTAAAGGCTGATTTCTATTGTGTCGCTATACGCGCAGTCTGGGATCGGCGCAATGCAAGCCCAAGTTAGGCAAGTCATGCCAGAGAACCTTCTGGCTTTACGCTGGCCACACTGCTGTAAAGGCACTAGGTCAGGGTTCGGCACTGCACCACAAGATGCAGCTAGAAAGGGCAATTATGACAGATCATAAGGTTCATCCCCTTCCCGACGCGCATGAGGACATGGAACGTGCGCGCGCGATCCCGGACACGCCTCAAACCCGCTCGCCCACCCATCGTCTCGCCTTTACCGACACCGACTTTATGTGCCGCGAAGACCTGCGCCCCGTCCGCCTGCAACTGGAACTGCTGAAAACCCAGATCGCCTTGGATGAACGCGGCATCGTGTCGACGGTTGTGATGTTCGGCGGCGCGCGCATTCCCGCCCCAGAAAATGCAGACGCGGCCCGTACTGAAAACCTCGGCCGGTTGTCCCATTTTTATACCGAGGCGCGGACCTTCGCCCGCCTGATGACGGAAAAAAGTCTGAAAACTGGCAATCAAGAGCATGTCATCGTCACGGGCGGCGGCCCGGGGGTGATGGAAGCGGGCAATCTGGGCGCACTTGACGCCGGCGGCATTTCCATCGGCTTGAACATTGTCTTGCCTCACGAACAGGCCCCGAACCTTTATGTTACCCCGGATCTAAGCTTCAACTTTCACTATTTCGCCGTGCGCAAGATGCATTTCCTGATGCGGGCCTCTGCGATCACCGTCTTTCCGGGCGGGTTCGGCACCCTTGATGAGCTGTTCGAAACACTGACCCTGATTCAGACCGGCCGCATGGCCCCTGTGCCAATTCTGCTGTTCGGCGAAGAGTTCTGGCGCAAGATCATCAATTGGCAGGCATTGGCCGAAGCTGGAACCATCTCAGACGCAGACCTTGGCCTGTTTCATTTCGTCGATACTGCGGCCGAAGCCGTGGCCATTATCGACGCAGCCGGCGTCCCGGATCCGACAGAGACCACCGTCTAACCTTGACGCGCCAGCCGCAATGCACCATCCAGCGCCGTCCCATCCGGGGCGGCCAACCCCGCCTGCACCGCTTCGGGCAGATAATCCGCGTATTCCGCGCTCAGCCCGCCACAAAGGCACAGGCGCTGACCGGGGCGCCAGCCAAGTGCGGTAAGCCCGTCCATAATATAGCGCCCACCGCGCTGCATCAGTCCCCGTGCGACCGGATCACCGGATTGCGCGTATTCCACCACCATCGGCGCAAGGCCTGCAATATCGGACTGACGCGCCGTCGATGCAAACCGCACCAATCCAAGGGGCGCACCGCCGTACAGGTCCATTATATTCCGTGTCAGCGCCGAGGCTGCGATTAAACCATCATGGGCAAGAAGGCTTTGCTCAAGTACAGACCTTCCAAGCCAATGGCCCGACGCCTGATCCCCGATAACCGGACCCCATCCACCTGAAAATAAAACTTTTTCTGAAATTTGCACTGCCAGAAACGATCCGGTACCAATGCCGGCAACAGCCCCGTCCCGCGCACTTAGGGCCCCTACGACCGTACTGATCTGGTCGTCAGAAACACTCAGACGCGTCAGTCCAAGTCGCTCTGCAAGAATAGTATCGACGCTGTGGTCGCCGCGACCAGCCAGCGCCAGATGCACCCGCGCGACTGCTGCGGACAGGAATGGCAAGCCAGCCTGCGATGTCACAACGTCCAAAAGTCCGGCAAGGGACGCAATGGCCGCCTGTAAATCGGTGGTAATATTAGCAGGCCCGCCGGTGGCGAAAACAGGGTCACAGCCTTCCCGCCACAGAACAGCGCGACAGCCACTGCCGCCGCCATCTACAGCGATCACCATATTTGGGTCATTCATCATCATGCCAGCACTCTACCTGAACAGATCAGAACTTGGGAGGATATGAGCGCGGCCGCACAGGCAATCCGCCTGTTCTTTTGGGCTGGCGTATGTCGGCCACAGAAAATGAAGGGTTCCGACCCCCCGGAACCCTTCTTCACCCCACGCGCTTTCGCACCACACGTGTTTCGGAATTTTGGGTCCAAGTCATCCTGACCAGACACAGTATTCCTACCGCACGATCTGCAAAAACGCAAATTCCAAGCCTCTAAAATTAAACGAAACTTATCCGTAAACCGCTTCTTTTCCGAAATGCTTGGTGAGCAGATAGTACATCACGGCCCGATACTTGCTGCGTTCGGATTTCCCATAGGTTTCAACGGCCGCATCGATGCCAGCCATCAGATCAGGGCCATCTGGCAACCCAAGCTTCTTGATCAGGAAATTGGCCTTGACCCGCTCCAACTCGGCGGCATCTAATGCCGCGACGGTCGACGAATCCGCGTTATAAATAGCCGGTCCGCACCCGATTGTCACCTTCGTCAGAAGATCCATATCCGGCGTCATTTTGCACTTTGTTTGCAGGTCTTCGGCATAAAGGGCAATCAGATCGTCGCGTTTGCTCATGTGTCGTGTCCTCTCATAGGTTGCTTGAAACCGCGTGTGTTCAAACCATTTGAACCATGTATCCGCCGGTTGGCAAAGGCAAAGCTTCTAGGTTAGCGCCAATATTGCCAAGTTCCCCATCAACCACGGCCCGTTCTTGGACACGGGCGGTCAAACCCGCGCACGCCTGCGTGACAATCCAAAGCAATGGATTGCGCCGCTGCCATGCAGCAGCACAGACTTCAGTATCCCCAAGGAGGACAAGTCATGTATCGAACCCTGAATTCCCTCAAACCGCTGGCCGTTGCTATAACGATTGCCGCAGGAGCCACGCTGGTCGGTTCGCAGGTCCGTGCGGCACCACTGGAAACTACGGTTGTTGCTGGAGGCTGCTTTTGGTGCGTCGAGGCAGATTTCGAGCACGTCAAAGGCGTGACCGACGTCGTTTCGGGCTATGCTGGCGGAAAGGCAGCAAATCCCACCTATAAAGAGGTCTCGCGCGGCGGCACCGGCCATCTGGAAGTCGTCGAGATCACCTATGATCCCGACGTGATCAGCTATCCCCAGATCCTGCATTTGTTCCTGCGGTCCATCGATCCGCTGGATGGCGGCGGACAGTTCTGTGACCGGGGTGCTGTCTACGCGCCCGCGCTGTTCCCGGCCACCGCGGGGGAAAAACGGGCGGCCACTGCAGCGCTTCAGACAGCCGCCTCTGATCTGGGGGTCGACAAGGTCGAGGTTGCGGTTCTGCCGGCCGCGCCCTTCTATCCAGCCGAAGACTACCATCAAGATTACTATAAAAAGGATGATCTGGTCCTGACCCGCTTTGGCCCGGTTAGCAAGGCCGCCGCCTATAAGAAGTATCGCGATGGCTGTGGCCGCGACCAGCGCATCAAAGCGCTGTGGGGGGATGCCGCCCCCTTCGCCGGTCTTTAAGTCAGCCCGCTACGCAAAAAAACGGCCCGCACAGGGGTGCGGGCCGTTTTCTATCTGGGACCGGCGCGGGTTCGACCGCACCGGTTTCATGACCCAGTTTTATTACTTCAAGAACGCGCGAACCAGCGAGGTGTCGTTTTCCTGAACTGCATCCTGAAGGATGATCAGTTCGGCAAGGGTGTAATCGTCAGCGTTGATGTTCAGCGTTGCTTCCAGACCCTGGTAGGCCGTGTCGGATGCCGAGATCGCGCCGGTGCTGCGGGCATAGCCGCCGTCGGTGTAGTAACGCGCTTCTTCGTCGTTGCCATCGTTCACAGCAGCCTTGATCGCTGTCAGCTCAAAGGTGGAGTAAGCACTGGGCGTTACGCCAAGTGCGCCAGACAACTGCGCGTTGTCAGCAGTGGTGCCGCGGGTAACAGTGCCGTTTGCGCCGTTTTCCAAGATATAAGGGATCGATTTGCGCGATTGGGAATCTTGATCCGCGCTTTTCAAAGCGACCAGATCAGCCAAGGAATAGGCGCCCGGTTCAACGCCGACATTCAGAGCCAGTTGATCCGCTCCGTTGGCAGCGAAAGCTGCGCCGGTGGTTACAGCAAGAGCAAGAGCAGCGAGTGTGGATTTCTTAAACATTTTATAGTCCTTTCAGTAACATGCCACGATCGGCACGTCGATTTCATCGAGGCATCCGGCCTCATCTTGGACGGCGCTGTCTGCGACCGTCCGTGGCCGTTTCATGCGTCGTTGAAAGGTATTTGGATCATCGGCAGGACTTTAAAAACCGCAGATCCTGAGCCCCCGATCTGTGCGTAAATGCACATCACATTAAAAAGATGAGAGTATCAGTCCGAGAAGCACAATTATTTTGCGTGCCAATTTTCCGAATTTTCAAAATTATATGGGAAGTATCAGTGTGTTATATAAGTTTTCGCCTGCAAATTCGTCGCCAAATATTAACAACTCTTGGCGGCGGAACCTGCCGGGTGTCACAATTCCCTGCGGAAACGACACGGTGCTCACAAGTTTCGTGATCAAGGAATTTCTAAAATATCGTAATTTCAAATACTTAATGAGAACGCCAGCGGGATTGTGGGGCACCTGCGCGACCGACGGAATCAAAATCATCGCCACCCTCCTGCTGCGGTCCTCCCTTCACCGCAGCAGAAAGGCCGGTTTACGGCATTCAGTCCAGATTGGACGCGGCGACAACGGCCATGTTCAGGATGTCGTTCTCGGTCGATCCGGTGCTACAAATCTGAATGGGCTTGTCGACACCTGTGAGGATCGGACCGATCACGGTTGCGCCGGCCATCTCCTGCATCAGCTTGACTGAAATTGAGGCCGAATGGCGCGCCGGCACGATCAGGATATTGGCCGGACCGGTGAGACGCGAAAACGGATAGGCCTTCTGCGCCTCTGGGTTTAGGGCGACGTCCACCGTCATTTCGCCTTCAAATTCGAAATCCACCCCGCGCGTTTCCAAGATACGCGGCGCCGCGTGCATTTTCTCGGCCCGCTCAGAGTTCGGGTAGCCGAAGGTCGAGAAGCTGACGAACGCCACACGTGGCTCCAACCCGAAGGATCGCGCCACCTCGGCGGCACGTTCGGCGATATTCGCCAAATCCACTTCTGATGGCCATTCATGCACCAAAGTGTCCGCGATCATCACGATCCGCCCCTTATGCAACAGCGCCGTCACCCCCGCAGCCCCGTGGGCAGCGTCAGCATCGAAGACATAGTTGATCATATCGAGGACATAGGCGGATTTCCGGGTCGCACCCGTCACCAAAGCATCGCCATGACCATGTGCCAGCATCAGTGCCGAAAAGACATGCCGATCGCGCGAGGCCAGCCGGTGAATATCATTCCGGTCATAACCCCGGCGCTGCAATCGCTCATAGAGAAATGCCTTGTAGGTTGCCAAATGGGTCGTATTCGCCGCGTTCACGACCCGGATTTCCCGCACGGCATCGCCCAGACCTGCCGCTTCCAACTTGGTTTTCACGTCCGCCTCGCGGCCAACCACGATCGACCGCCCCAACCCGGCACGCTGATAGGCCACCGCAGCACGCAGAACCCGAATATCGTCGCCCTCTGCGAAAATCATCGAGGCCTGCGCCTGCCGCGCCCGCGCATGCAAGCCCTCAAGGATCGACGCGGTGGGATCCATCCGCGCTTTCAAGCTGTGCTCATAGGCGTCCATATCCTCAATCGGACGTCGCGCCACCCCGGTGGCCATCCCGGCGCGAGCCACGGCTGGCGGGATCCGCCAGATCAAACGCGGATCAAACGGTGTCGGAATGATATAGTCGCGCCCGAATGACAGCTTGCGACCATACGCAACCGCAACCTCGTCTGGAACATCCTCGCGCGCCAGTTCGGCTAAGGCCCGCGCGCAGGCCAACTTCATCTCATCATTGATGGCTCGGGCGTGAATATCCAAAGCGCCGCGAAACAGATACGGAAAACCAAGAACATTGTTGACCTGATTGGGATAGTCGGACCGCCCAGTTGCCACGATCGCATCAAGCCGAACTTCGTGCGCCGCTTCCGGGGTGATTTCCGGGTCCGGGTTGGCCATAGCGAAAATTACCGGATTGTCAGCCATGTTCGCCACCATCTCAGGTGTCACCGCGCCCTTGGCTGAAACGCCCAGAAACACATCGGCGCCCACCATGGCATCTTCCAGCGTTCGGGCGTCGGTTTTGGCCGCATGCCCGGACTTCCACTGGTTCATGCCTTCGGTCCGGCCCTGATAAATCACCCCTTTGGTGTCACAGACAATACAATTATCATGCCGGGCACCCATGGTTTTCAGAAGCTCGATGCACGCAATCCCGGCAGCCCCGGCGCCGTTCAGCACGATCCGAACATCCTCAATCTTCTTCCCGCTGAGATAAAGCGCGTTAATCAGGCCCGCAGCACAGATGACCGCCGTGCCATGCTGATCATCGTGAAACACCGGGATGTTCATCTCATCCTTAAGGCGCTGCTCAATGATGAAACATTCCGGTGCCTTGATGTCCTCCAGATTGATCCCACCAAAGGATGGCCCCATCAACTTGACGGCTTCGATGAACTTTTCTGGATCCTCGGTATCCAGCTCAATATCCACCGAGTTCACATCCGCGAACCGCTTGAACAGAACCGCCTTGCCTTCCATCACCGGCTTGGAGGCAAGCGCCCCAAGATTGCCAAGTCCCAGCACCGCGGTGCCGTTCGATATCACCGCCACAAGGTTGCCTTTGTTGGTGTATTCATAGGCTAAATGCGAGTCTTCGGCGATGGCCAGACACGGCTCTGCGACCCCCGGTGAATAGGCCAGCGACAAATCCCGCTGGGTGCTCATCGGGACTGTGGGCTGAATTTCCCATTTGCCGGGTTGCGGCAGGCGGTGAAACGACAGCGCCTCTTCGGACGTGACTTTGGTGTTCGACATGGACATGGCTCCTCCCCAGGTGCCCAGTTTACATATTCGAGGCCCGCTGTCTTCCCAATCGCCACCCGACAGCAGCAATCCCGGCAATCGGGTCGATTTCCGGTTTTTCCATCCGGGTAGGTGATCTACAACCGCGCGAAACCCGGTCCACAATGGGCCAACCTTCAGGGGGCCGACATGACGCCAATGATGGCGCAATATCTGGACATCAAAGCCGAGCATACCGACGCGCTTCTGTTTTACCGGATGGGCGATTTTTACGAGATGTTCTTCGACGATGCGGTGGCGGCAGCAGCAGCGCTTGATATCGCGTTAACCAAACGCGGCAAGCATGACGATGCCGATATTCCGATGTGCGGCGTGCCGGTTCACGCGGCCGAAGGCTATTTGCAAACGCTGCTGCGCAAAGGCTTTCGCGTGGCGATTTGTGAGCAACTGGAAGACCCGGCCGAAGCCCGCAAACGGGGCAGCAAATCTGTCGTGCATCGCGGCGTGACCCGGCTTGCGACCCCCGGCACCTTGACCGAAGACAGCCTGCTGGAGGCGCGGCGGCACAATTACCTTGCCGCATGGACCGAAGTTCGCGGCAGTGGCGCGTTGGCTTGGATCGACATTTCAACCGGCGAACAACAAGTCGCGCCTTGCCCGCGCGTGATGCTGTCACCGATGATCGCCCGCCTGACGCCGCGCGAAGTGCTCTGTACTGACGCCACCGAACCGGTTTTAGCCGAAATCGCCCGCGAGGCCGGATGCGCCGTGACCTGCCTTGGCGCCTCTAGTTTCGACAGCAGCGGCGGTGAAGCCCGTCTCTGCGCGCTATTCGGGGTCTCGTCGTTAGATGGGTTCGGCACCTTCAGCCGCGCTGAACTGTCGGCCTTGGGGGCATTGCTGGACTATCTGGAGTTGACCCAGAAAGGCAATCTTCCGCTGATCCGCCCACCGGTGCGCGAAGATGTCGGTGGGGCGATGCAGATCGACGCCGCCACCCGGCGCAATCTGGAAATCACCCACAGCCTGTCTGGGGGGCGCGACGGATCCCTTATTCAAGCCATCGACCGGACCATTACCGCCGCAGGCGCGCGCTTGCTGGACCGACGCCTGTCGAGCCCGTCCTGCGATCTGGCCGAAATTCACAGCCGCCATGACGCCTTGGACCATCTACGAAAAACCCCAACCCTGCGCGACGATCTGCGAACCGCCCTGCGCCGCGTGCCAGATATGGACCGTGCCCTGATCCGGTTGTCGCTAGAACGCGGCGGTCCCCGTGACCTGACCTCCCTGCGTGATGGGCTGGAACAGGCGGACCGGATTGCACAAATGTTATCGGGCCTAGACTTGCCAAGCCGCCTACGCGACGCAAGCGACAGCCTGACCGGCCATAGCGCACTGCACGCGCTTCTGGATGCCGCTCTGGTGGCTGAACCCCCACTGTTGACCCGCGATGGCGGTTTCATCGCAACGGGCCACGACCCTGCTCTTGATGACGCACGTACCCTGCGCGATGAAGGTCGCGGCATCATCGCCCGCCTGCAAGCGACGTACAGCGCGGACACCGGCATTGGGGCCCTGAAAATCAAGCACAACAACGTGCTGGGCTATTTCATTGAAACCACCGCGACCCATGCGGCGAAAATGCTGGCGCCCCCGCTCTCCGAGACGTTTATCCACCGGCAGACCACCGCCAATGCCGTCCGCTTCACTACGGTCGAACTGTCCGATCTGGAACGGCGGATCCTCAGCGCCGGCAGCGAAGCGCTGGAGATCGAGAAGCGGCTTTTCACTGAACTGAGCCGCGCTTGCCTTGATCATGCCACGGCGATTGGCGCGGCGGCGCGGGCCTTGGCAGAAATAGATCTGTCGGCAGCATTGGCCGATCTCGCAGCCGAGGCCGACTGGTGCCGCCCTGTGGTGGATGACAGCCGCGCGTTCGACATCACCGCAGGGCGCCATCCGGTTGTCGAAGCGGCATTGCGTCGGCAATCCGGCGCGTCGTTCGTTGCCAATGACTGTACCCTGTCTGCTGAAAATGGCGCGGCGATCTGCCTTCTGACCGGCCCGAATATGGCCGGGAAATCCACATGGTTGCGGCAGAATGCGTTGATTGCGCTGCTTGCCCAAGCCGGGGCCTTCGTTCCGGCGACACGGGCTCATATCGGACTGGTATCGCAACTGTTCAGTCGGGTCGGCGCGGCGGATGATCTGGCCCGGGGCCGGTCCACCTTTATGGTGGAGATGGTGGAAACGGCGGCCATCCTGAATCAGGCCGATGCCAGAGCCTTGGTTATTCTGGACGAAATCGGACGCGGCACCGCCACCTATGATGGCCTGTCAATCGCATGGGCCACCCTTGAGCATCTGCACGATGGCAACCAGTGCCGGGCGCTGTTCGCCACCCATTACCACGAACTGACCGCACTGGCCGACAAGTTGGCCAATGCCAGCAATGCCACAGTGGCGGTCAAGGAATGGGAAGGCGATGTGATTTTCCTGCACGAGGTCCGGCCCGGTGCCGCAGATCGCAGTTATGGGGTGCAGGTGGCCAAGTTGGCCGGTCTGCCTGCGGTCGTGGTTGCACGCGCTCGGGCAGTGCTTGAAACGCTGGAAAAAGGCGACCGGGAAGGCGGCAAACGCACGCCGATGATTGATGACTTGCCGCTGTTCGCAACGCGCCTTCCGGCAGAGCCCGCACCCAACGCCGCGCCGGATCCCGTCACGATCCGTCTATCAGACGTCCAGCCGGATCAAATGACCCCGCTAGACGCACTTGCCCTGCTGTACGAACTAAAATCGCTTGCAGGGCCAAACCAGCACTGATCCGGCGGCGTCCGGATCAGTGGTCTTCTGTTGCGTGTATCAGGACCCTGCAGGGGTCGACGACACACCGACTTGGGCCGGACGCAGCAGACGGTCATGCAGCAAAAAGCCTTGGGTCATCACTTGAATGATGTCCCCGGCTTTGGTCTGCGGCACCGGTGCTTCAAACATCGCCTGATGCAACTGCGGATCGAAACGATCCCCGATTTCAGGCACGATCGGCGTGATCCCGTGCTTCGTGAAGATGTTCAGAAGTTCGCGCAGCGTCAGCCGCACCCCTTCCAACAGCGCCTTGGTGTTCTCGTCAGACTCTGGTGCCGCATCCAGTGCCCGCACCAGATTGTCATAGACCGGCAGCATGTCACGAGACAATTTCGACCCGCCAAATTGCTCGGCCTCGCGCCGATCGCGATCACTGCGCTTGCGGGCGTTTTCCGCATCCGCCAACGCACGCATGAACCGGTCGCGCATTTCATCGCGTTCGGCCAGCGCTTGTTCCAGTTCGGCCGTCAGCCGATCCTCAGACGCGTAATCCACAGTTTCTTCGGCCAGAGAATTCAAATCCATCGGCTCCTGATTTCCAGCGGCAGACGGGATATCATCCAGGCTCGTCACGTCCTTGTGCTTCGGTTCCGCCATCTCAACTCCTCTTAGCTCCGGTCAGAGATCAGTTTTCCGACCAGCTGTGCGGTATAATCCACGATTGGTACGATACGCCCGTAATTCAGACGGGTGGGTCCGATGACCCCGACCGCACCCACTATCTTACGATCAGCGTTCATATATGGACTGACTACCAAAGAGGAACCCGAAAGTGAAAAAAGCTTGTTCTCTGAGCCGATAAAAATGCGCACACCCTCGCCGTCATCGGTCAGTTCTAGAAATTCTGCGATGTCGCGCTTCCGTTCCAGATCATCAAACAGGTTCCGGATCCGCGAGAGATCTTGCTCGGATTGCTGATCCAGAAGATTTGACCGACCCCGAACAATCAAACGCTCGGTCCCTTCCGAGACCTGATCCCACACCGCAAGGCCGCTTTCGACCAATTCTGACGCCAAGACATCGATCTCTTGCCGACGACTTTTGATCTCATGCTCCATCACCCGGCGCAGATCCCGCAAGGACCGACCCTCGGCAAGGGCGTTCACAAAATTCGCGGCTTCGCGCATCGAGGACGGGGTCTGCCCCGGAGTCGGCGTAAAGACCCGGTTTTCAACCTGACCATCCGCAAAGACCAAAACGACAAGGGCCCGGTCCGCAGCCAGACTGACAAACTCGATATGTTTGATCTGGGCTTCGTGTTTTGGGGTCAGAACCAGACTTGCGCCATGGGTGATCCCGGACAGGGCCGACCCGATACTGTCCAACATGGTTCCCACATCCGAGACGGAATTGCCCATGGTGGAGTCCATCATCTTGCGGTCTGCCTCGGTCAGATCTCCGACCTCCATGAAGCCGTCCACGAACATCCGAAGCCCCTTTTGCGTCGGAATTCGTCCCGCCGAGACGTGCGGACTACCCAGCAGACCCATGAATTCCAGATCCTGCATCACGTTCCGGATCGTCGCCGCGCTGACCTTTTCATTCATACTACGGGTCAACGTGCGTGAACCCACAGGGTCCCCGCTGCTCAGATAGGCTTCGACGACTCGGCGGAAAACCTCGCGCGAGCGGTCGTTCAATCCCTCAATCATGTGGCGTTGGTCGATCATTCCTACCTTCTTGCCCCAGTTGGATGCATGGTCTGCCTGCGGGCTTGAACTGTGCAGCATACGGAAGATAAGGGAACGCGACAGCAACGCAAGGATTTGTCATGCGACCTTCTGGACGAAAATTGAACGAACTTCGCGCGGTTTCGATCGAAACCGATGTGACCCGTCATGCCGAAGGGTCTTGTTTGATCCGCATGGGCGATACCCATGTCCTATGTACGGCCTCATTGGAAGACCGCGTACCGCCGTTTTTGAAAAATACTGGATTGGGCTGGGTCACCGCCGAGTACGGCATGCTGCCCCGCGCCACCCACAGCCGGATGCGGCGCGAAGCCAAAAATGGCCAGTCCGGCCGCACCCAAGAGATCCAGCGGTTGATCGGACGCTCTTTGCGCGCAGGCCTCGACCGTGTTGCCTTGGGCGAGCGCCAAATCACCATCGATTGTGACGTCATTCAAGCCGACGGCGGGACGCGCTGTGCCTCGATCACCGGCGGTTGGATTGCGCTGAAGCTGGCGGTCAATCGGCTGATGAAGGCTGGCGATGTCATTTCTGATCCGCTGACCGACCCAATCGCTGCAATTAGTTGTGGCATTTATGCCGGGCAACCCCTGTTGGACCTGGACTATCCTGAAGACAGCGAAGCTGGTGTCGACGGTAATTTCGTCATGACCGGCTCAGGTCGCTTGGTTGAAGTTCAGATGTCTGCCGAGGGCGCCACGTTCTCGCGCGAACAGATGGGACAGCTTCTGGACCTAGCACAAGCCGGCACAGCCGATCTGGTTGCGACACAGCAGGCGGCGGTCAAAGGATGAGCCGTCGCTTAACCGAAGACCGGATTGTCATTGCCTCGCACAACGCTGGTAAACTGCGTGAAATTGCAGCCCTCCTGTCCCCCTTCGGGGTGACAGCGGTGTCCGCAAAAGAGTTGGGGCTGCCAGAGCCGGATGAAACCGAAAGCACCTTTGCAGGAAATGCCCGGATCAAAGCCCACGCTGCAGCTCAAGCCACAGGCCTGCCCGCCCTCAGCGATGACAGCGGCATCATGGTTGACGCTTTGGACGGCGCACCGGGCGTGTACACGGCCGACTGGGCCGAAACCCCAAACGGTCGTGACTTTCCGATGGCGATGACGAAAGTCTGGCAAATGCTAGAGGACCGCGCCGCCTCGGAACCCCGCACCGCGCATTTCTGTTGTACACTGTGTGTGGCGTGGCCAGATGGCGAGGACCGCCTCTTCGAAGGCCGCGTATCAGGACGGCTGGTTTGGCCGATGCGCGGCGTTCAAGGGTTTGGCTTTGACCCGATTTTCCAACCTAATGGCGAAATTGAAACCTTCGGAGAAATGGATCCAGTGCGCAAACATGCCATGAGCCACCGTGCAGATGCCTTTGCCCAACTTCAGGCAGGCTTGTTTGACTGATTTTCAAGACTGGCAGGCCGGCGGGTTCGGCCTGTATCTGCATTGGCCGTTCTGCGCCGCCAAGTGCCCGTATTGCGATTTCAATTCCCATGTCGTCGCCAGCATCGACCACGAACGTTGGACCCGCGCCTACTTGGCCGAACTACGGCGCAATGCCGCGCTTACTCAAGGCCGAACCCTTCGAAGCGTGTTCTTCGGCGGCGGCACCCCCAGCCTGATGACCCCCGACGCCGTTGGTCAACTGATCGCCGAGATCCGCCGCCTCTGGCCCGTCGCCAATGACCTAGAGATCACCCTAGAGGCCAATCCAACCTCCATCGAAATAGGGAAATTCCAAGGCTTTCGGGATGCTGGAGTTTCTAGAATTTCTGTAGGAATTCAGTCACTTATAGACGATGATCTTCGCAGGCTTGGTCGACTTCACACTGCGACCGAAGCCCGAAAGGCATTGGATATTGCCCGGTCAACCTTTGACCGCGTAAGCTTTGATCTGATCTATGCCCGACAAGGCCAAACCTTTGAAGGCTGGCGTCGTGAATTGACCGAAGCATTGGCGATGCAACCCGATCATCTGTCCATGTACCAGTTGACCGTAGAGGCTGGCACGGCGTTTGGGGACCGTCACGCTCGTGGATTGCTGAGAGATCTGCCGGACGAGAGCCTATCAGCAGATCTCTATGATTTGACCCAGTCGATTTGTAACGACCATGGCCTGCCCGCCTATGAAGTGTCTAACCACGCCCGAGACGGCAGCGAATCCCGCCACAACCTCATCTATTGGCGCTATGGTGATTATATTGGCATCGGCCCCGGCGCACATGGGCGCCTCACCCTTGCTGACGGCAGGTACGCAACAGAAACCCATCTAGCCCCAACAAAATGGCTTCAAGATGTTGAGATCAAAGGAAATGGGGAATCTTTAAGAACACGTCTCAGCGCTGACGATCAGGCCGCCGAATACTTGATGATGAGCCTGAGACTGTCTGAGGGCAGTGATGTGGAGCGCCTTAAACGACTGGGCCATGTTCTCCCCCATCAACGGCTTATCGACCTCGAAGAACTGGGATTGGTGACAAGAAACGGTTCCCAACTTCAAGCCACCCAAGCAGGACGGATGGTCCTGAATGCCATTCTTCGCGACTTATTGAGCGACTAGACGATGGCTCTGTTATGGTTTTCATTGGGTTGGGTCGCTGTCGCGGCTGGAATGATAGGGCTTATGCTTCCCCTATTGCCGACAGTCCCGTTCATGATCCTTGCTGCGTATTGCTTCGGAAAGTCATCACCGAAACTGCATTTCTGGATCATAAACCACCCAGTGTTTGGCCCACATATCGAAGACTGGCAGCACCGTGGCGCCATCCGCAAAAAAGCAAAATGGCTGGCCACGGGCTCGATGTGCGTCGCATTTTCGGGCTCGATCCTATTTGGGTTAAGCCCGACCCTACTGGCATGCCAAGGCGCGGTCCTGCTTGCCTGCCTTGGGTTTATATGGTCCCGGCCGTCGGGCTAAGGCTCAGCACTCGGCACAACTCGTCGAGTTGATCAAATGATCCATAAGCGATAGTCACGGTTCCAGATTCCCGCCCTGATGACTGTGAAATTGACACTTTCATCCCCAAATTTGCCGCCAGATCTTGCTCTAACACCCGCGTGTCGGCATCTTTCTCTTGGCGTGAGTTGGTCACCGTCTCAGTGGGTGCCGATTTCTTGGCACCTTCATCGCGCGCTAGACGCTCTGTTTCTCGAACAGATAGCCCCTTTGCGATCACAATACGCGCCAATCCAATTGGGTCTTCCGTCGTAATCAGTGCCCGAGCATGACCGGCAGACAACCGACCGTCGACCAGCATTTGCAGAACGTCTTCTGGAAGCTGCAGTAAGCGCAGCAAGTTCGCAATATGGCTTCGACTTTTACCAAGCGCTTCTGCCAATTTCTCTTGCGTGTGACCGAAACGATCCATCAGCTGGCGAAACCCGGCGGCCTCCTCAACGGGGTTCAGATCTGCCCGTTGAATATTCTCGATGATCGCAATTTCTAAAACTTCCACATCCGAAAGTTCGCGAACGACAACAGGAAGTTCATGAAGTTGGGCAATCTGGGCTGCCCGCCAACGCCGTTCACCGGCGACAATTTGGAATTGTGCTTGCCCCGTTACCTTTCGGCGTACGATTAGCGGCTGCAGGACGCCTTTCGTTCGGATGGATTCAGCCAACTCACGAAGGTTTTCTTCTGTAAACGTACGACGTGGCTGGTCTGGATTCGGAGCGATCTGCTCTATCGCGAGCACAGTTTCCGGACGGACCCTCGCATGCGTCTCAGCGCTATCATGCATGCCGACATCGGCCATTAATGCGGAAAGTCCTCGCCCCAATCCGCGTTTATCCCTGTTCATCACGTCTCTGCCCCAATCTTATGCGTCAATCTTGTGATAGCGCGCTATTATCTCTTCTGCCAAGGATTTATACGCCATACTTCCTTTGGAAGTGGGATCATAGTCTATCACCGGAACCGCATGCGACGGTGCCTCAGAGACCCGGACGTTTCTCGGAACGACGGTCTTAAACACCATATCGCCTAGGGTTTCCCGCGCATCTGCTTCGACCTGCTGTGCCAAGCGATTCCGCTGATCGTGCATGGTCAGAAGCACACCTTCAATCCGAAGGTCCGGATTGGCGGTCTGCCGAACTTCTCGGATCGTCAACATCAACTGTGACAGGCCCTCCAACGCGAAAAATTCACTTTGAAGTGGGATTAAAATCGAATGTGCCGCGACCATTGCATTGACTGTCAGAAGGTTCAAAGACGGAGGGCAATCGATCAAGATGTAGTCGATTTCCAGTCCCGAGATCACTGGACCTCGCAAAATATCGCGCAAAAGAAAGCTTCGACGCTCATTCGCGAACAGTTCAATATCAGCCGACGATAGATCCGTTGTTGCTGGTGCAATCAGGATTCCCGGGATATCAGTCGACATTAGGACATCGCTCGGATCCGCTCCATCTACGAGAAGATCATAAGTTGTTTTCCGACGGGCCTCGACGTGAACTCCCAGCCCGGTTGAGGCATTTCCTTGTGGATCGATATCGACGATTAAGCTCGAGAAACCACGCTTCTCAAGTGCAGCCGCTAAATTAATCGTCGTGGTGGTTTTTCCGACACCGCCCTTCTGATTGGCAATTGCCACGATCCTGGGTTTTGGAAATTCAGGCACGAGTTAACGCTCCAATCTTCAAGAGAACAGACTTTGGGTCTGTCGTACTAGTAATACTCTCAAGATGGAATCTCCAGTTTTTTCGCGCTTCCGTCAATTCCGATGCAACGGATTCACCCTTGGGGAAAATACCGGTCCCGTTGGACTTAAGATGGCGTTCACTCAGTTCCAAAAGCAGCGGTAACGCCGCCAAGGCTCGCGCACTCAAGTAATCAGCCTCCAATGGCGGGACATCTTCAATCCTTTGCGACACCACGCTAAAATTGGCTCCTGTTTCACGTGAAACAGCCCTTAAGAAGGTCGATTTACGTTGATCGCTTTCAACACACACGACACGCAATTCTGGTGCCAGCTCTATTGCCAAAATTGCGACGACGGCGCCTGGAAATCCGCCACCGGAGCCCAAATCCACCCATCGCCCCTTGATCGGAGCCATAACCTGAAAGACCTGAGCTGAGTCCACGATATGCCGAACCCAAAGCTCGTCTAGAGAACGCTTAGACACAAGGTTGATCGACGCGGTCCACTTCCGCACCAATTTCTCGAATATAATTAGGCGATCCAATGTTTCACGTGAAACCTTAAATCCGACCCCGCCTTCAGATGGCCTCAAAGAATTATAGCCCACGTACTTGTCCTCGCGATCGGATCCGAGACAAAATTAAGGTCAGCGCTGCAGGCGTCATTCCCTCAATTCTACCCGCCTGAGCAATCGAGGAAGGCCGGACCAAATTCAACTTACTTTTTAGTTCGTTTGAGAGGCCAGGAAGTCCGTCAAATACGAAGTTTTCGGGAATGCTGAGCGCTTCTTCACTTTGAAGAAGTGCGACATCTCTTTCTTGGCGCGCAAGATACTTTGAGTACAACGCATCGCACCACAATTGATCTTGGATATAAGTCGGGATCGTAGCATGAGCGGGATTCAGCGCTACAATGTGTGAAAAATTCACATTCGGAAATGACAGAAGATCGAGACTATTACGTCGACCGCCACCCGCGCTGATACTAATTCCCGCTGCTTGAATTTGGGATGGCGCCCAAGATTCGTCCGAAAGAACCGAGCGCTGCCGTTGTAACTGCTCCAGTTTACCTGAGAAAGAGGCGATACGATTTTCACCCACGCAACCAATCTCCATCCCCATTGGCGTCAGCCTTTGATCCGCGTTATCCGCCCGCAATGAAAGACGGAATTCCGCACGAGAGGTGAACATTCGATAGGGTTCAGACACACCTCGGGTCGTCAGATCGTCGATCAATACGCCGATATAGGACTGAGATCGGCTGAAGGTTATCGCTTCCAAGTCCATCGCGAAGCGAACCGCATTCATCCCTGCGACCAATCCCTGAGCGGCGGCTTCCTCGTAACCCGTGGTTCCATTGATTTGACCCGCTAAATATAAGCCAGGTTGTGATAATAATTGCAATGACGTGCCAAGGGCACGTGGATCAATAAAATCGTACTCAATGGCGTAACCTGGCTGGACGATCTTGGCCTGCTCCAGCCCTCGAATGGATGCGATGTATTGTTCCTGAACATCAACGGGTAGAGACGTAGAAATTCCATTCGGATACACGGTCGTATCGTTCACGCCTTCCGGCTCCAAAAAGATTTGGTGACTATCTTTTCCAGAAAATCGCGTTACCTTATCTTCAATCGACGGGCAATAACGAGGGCCCGTGCCATCTATATGCCCCCCGTACATTGCAGATCGTGACAAGTTTGCTTGGATGATTTCATGAGTCTTAATATTCGTATGGGTGATGCCACAGTTTACTTGGCGCGCAGATGTGGATTGTGTCTGGAAGGACAGAAAAACTGGGTCATCGTCACCGGGTTGGGATTCAAGGATGCTCCAGTCAATCGTGCGGCCATCGAGGCGCGGAGGCGTGCCTGTTTTCAACCGCCCCAAGGGAAGAGAGAGATCCTTAAATCGGTCAGCGAGACGGTTGGACGGAGCTTCGCCAATTCTACCTCCTGGATGCGCCTTATCACCGATATGGATAATGCCGTGTAAAAAGGTTCCGGTCGTAATCACCACAGCGGGCGCGATTAGCTCAGTACCATTCGCTAGGCAAACGCCTGTCAGTATTGAACCATTCATACAGAGATCCGTGACCTCCCCTTCCACAATGGTCAGGTTAGGCAAATTGTTGAGTTCAATCTGCATCTGTGTACGATAGATCTGTCTGTCGGATTGTGATCGCGGTCCTTGGACAGCTGGGCCTTTGCTACGATTTAACAGTCGAAACTGAATTCCCGCTTTATCAGCCACACGTCCCATAACCCCATCCAGGGCATCGATCTCCCGCACCAAATGGCCCTTTCCGAGGCCACCGATCGCAGGATTACATGACATAGTCCCTATCCCACGTTTATCGAGAGTGACGAGGGCAACTTTTGCACCCATCCGCGCGGCAATATGCGCAGCCTCACATCCTGCATGCCCGCCTCCGACGACCACAACGTCAAACATATGTTTCACGTGGAACACTCCTTATTTCCCGAGGCAGAAGCTTCGGAAGATTTCGTCTAGAACTTGTTCGATATCGACTTTTCCAACAAGCGCGTCGAGTGCCGTGACCGCATGCCGCAGATCCTCTGCCGCCAACTCTGTATGACTACTGCCATCCACTATGCCTTTTTCTACAGACATCAAAAGCCCTACGGTCATCGTCATCGCAATTCTGTGTCGTTCGTGAACCGCTAGCCCAGCCGATTGGGTGCGCATCATAAGCTCGTTTGAAATTCTAGCCAAAAGATCACTTACGCCTTGACCCGTTCGCCCTGAAATACCATCTGACGACTCCATCGACAGATCCGCCTTGCCTTTCAGGATAATATCACCCGGGGAGAGCTTGACTTCGACATCCGACTTCGAGTCAGACAGAACAACCCTGATATCGGCCGCATCTGCCCGTTCTAAAGCGCGTTCAATCCCTAACGCTTCGATTTTATCATCTGTCTTGCGGAGGCCGGCCGTGTCCAAAAAAGTTACTGGAAGTCCGTGGAGATCCATCCGTACCTCAATCACGTCCCGTGTCGTCCCCGCAATCTCGGACGTCAGCGCGGCATCACGACCTGCAAGTGCATTGAGTAACGTAGATTTTCCGATATTAGGCGGTCCCATAATCGCGACCTCAAATCCATCGCGAATTCTTTCGGCAACGGCAACGCCGGCGACCTGCTCCGAAATATCCTGACGAACAGACGTGACCAGTTCCAACACTTCTGGAAAAACGTCAACCGGGACGTCTTCGTCGGAAAAATCGATTGTTACCTCCAGTAAAGCCAGCGCGCGGACCAGATTTGCGCGCCACTTGCTGGTGCGTGCGCCGAGGGCCCCGGAGAATACGCGCAGCGCTTGCCGTCGTTGTGCCTCTGTTTCCGCGTCAATCAGATCTGCCAGTCCTTCGACCTCGGTCAAATCCATCCGGCCGTTTTCTAGGGCGCGTCGCGTAAACTCTCCAGGATTGGCCAAGCGCAGTCCATCGATATCCGACAGTGCCCGAAGAACTGCGGATACGGTCGCGCGACTTCCATGTAACTGAAATTCCGCCGATTCTTCCCCAGTAAAACTACCCCCCTTGGCGAAAACCAGAACCAGGGCATGATCAAGAAGCCCGCCTTCCTGATCTCGGAGAGACATGAGCGATGCGCGTCTGACCGCCGGTAGTCGCCCTGCCAAAACTGACACTGCCAGAAATGCATTGGGGCCAGAGACACGAACAACGGCAACACCGGCCTTGCCCTGAGCGGAAGCTAGAGCATATATGGTATCCATTACTCGTCTCTACACTATATCAGGTATTCATGGATTCAAAGAATTCCGCATTGGACTTGGTCTGCCGCAGCTTCGAGATTAGGAACTCGATTCCATCGGTGGTGCCCATCGGATTCAGGATGCGTCGAAGAACGAAGGTCTTCTGCAAATTAACCTTATCAACCAAAAGCTCTTCTTTGCGCGTTCCCGATTTCAAGATATCCATCGCCGGGAAGACACGCTTGTCCGCCACTTTGCGATCCAACACGATCTCGGAGTTGCCGGTACCCTTGAACTCTTCGAAGATCACTTCGTCCATTCGCGAGCCGGTATCGATCAGCGCCGTTGCGATGATCGTCAGCGACCCACCCTCTTCGATGTTTCGCGCCGCACCAAAAAATCTTTTTGGTCGTTGGAGCGCGTTTGCGTCGACACCACCGGTCAGAACCTTCCCGGAGGACGGAACCACGGTGTTATAGGCACGCCCCAAACGCGTGATCGAATCCAGAAGGATCACAACATCCCGCTTATGTTCGACAAGTCGTTTGGCCTTCTCGATCACCATCTCTGAAACCCCGACGTGGCGCGTGGCAGGTTCGTCGAAGGTGGAGGACACCACCTCGCCCTTCACAGAGCGCTGCATGTCGGTCACTTCTTCTGGCCGCTCATCGATTAGCAGAACGATCAGATAGCACTCAGGATGGTTCCTTTCGATGGATGCGGCGATATTCTGCAGCAGCACCGTTTTACCAGTACGAGGCGGTGCCACGATCAAGGACCGCTGCCCTTTACCAATCGGCGCCACCAGATCAATGATCCGGGCTGAGCGATCCTTAATCGTCGGATCCTCGATTTCCATTGTCATCCGCTCGTCGGGGTATAGCGGCGTGAGGTTGTCGAAGTTAATCTTGTGACGGGCCTTTTCGGGGTCCTCAAAGTTGATCTTGGTGACCATGGTCATGCAAAAATAACGTTCGGCCTCAAGCGGTGCTTGAATCACACCCTCTACAGTGTCGCCCGTGCGAAGCGAGAACCGTCGAATCATATCCGGGGAGACATAGATGTCATCAGGTCCGGGCAGATAGTTCGCCTCGGGAGAGCGCAAAAATCCGAATCCGTCCTGCAAAACTTCAATCACCCCGTCACCGGAGACTTCCCAACCTTCATCTGCGCGTTCGCGCAGAATCTGGAACATCATCTCGCCCTTCCGCATCGTGGAGGCGTTCTCGATATCAAGCTCCTCGGCCATCGCCAAAAGGTCTTGCGGAGACTTGACCTTCAGGTCCGCCAGATTCAGCTTTTCCTGAGTGACCGAAATATTCATCGAGCATACCTCTTTGCCAGATCGTCGGCAAAGTCCGTTGAGAAGGGGTTGGGAAGAAAACAGAGCGAACGCTCGTCAAGGTCCCCAGATAGGCGGTTCGCTACGCGGAGTCAATCGTCTTCCCAAATGCTTAGAATGGCCGTGCAATCACCGACACAACAATCAGGACCATAAGCAGGGTCGGCACCTCGTTCATCAAGCGGTAGGTGCGCCCGCTTCTGGTATTGGTCCCGCGAACGAAATCTTTCCGACGTAATCCAAGCCAATGGTGAAACCAAGTCATCGTCAAAACCGATAACGCCTTGATCCAAGGCCAAAAAGAGTTCCAATCGACAACACCGGGCGTTAAAACCAAACAAAGGCCGAACACCCAGGTTGCGATCATTGCAGGGTTCATGATCGCACGCAGCAGTTTTCGTTCCATGGTCTGAAACAACTGGTCTGTGTCTGATCCAGACTGAACCTGTTCTACGTGATAGACGAACAGTCTGGGCAGGTAAAGCAACCCTGCCATCCAAGAGATCACAGAGATCACATGGAGAGATTTTGTCCAAAAATACGAGTCTGAGAGGAGTTGGATCAAGGAGGCCCCCGTTCGGTCTCCCTCTCTATCTATAATATAGAAAGAAATGAAAAGATGATGATGTCGTAGGTCCTGTGGGCAGTGTGGATTAAACAGTTACACACAGGTTTACCCCATGTGGACTGTTCTTTGTCTTGGACAGAGATTGGCCATGACAAAATAAAAAAATCTTTTTGAAATAAGATGTTAAAAATTTCAACTTGTTCGCGGCCTGTGGATAAGTCGGTGGGTAATGGGTGAATCTTAATCTTTCGTAAATGTTATCCCAAAACCTTGTCCACTGTGGATTAACGTGGAGTCTTGAACTGAACAAATCGGTGGATCTGTCGGCATTGCTGCTGGCACGCGGGTTACACCCCTGTCATCAACGAGGCTTAGACCGAGTCCCATACAGGAATATCCACATGCAGCCCCCCCTGCTTCTTGCCTCTGGCTCCAAGATCAGACGTCGTTTGCTGGAACAAGCTGGCGTCCCGGTCGAAGTGAGTGTTGCGCGGATTGATGAAGATTCGGTTCGCGCCAGTATGCTGGCGGAACAGGCCGCGCCGCGTGACATCGCAGATCTCTTGGCCGAGATGAAAGCGCGCAAGGTCAGTGACAAGCATCCAGGGCGTCTGGTTCTTGGCTGTGATCAGGTCTTGGATCATCGCGGCAGCTTGCTGGCAAAGGCGACAACCCGCTTGGAGGCGGAACAGCAGCTGCGTGCTTTATGCGGTGATCGCCATAATCTGCTGTCCGCTGCGGTTCTTTACCAGAACGGTCGCCCAATCTGGCGCCATGTTGGGATGGTCCGTTTGCAGATGCGGACATTCAGTGACGCCTACCTAGCCGCATATCTCGACCGAAACTGGCCCGGGATTCAAGATTCGGTCGGAAGTTACAAGTTGGAAGAGGAAGGGATCCGTCTGTTTAGCAAGGTTGACGGCGACTATTTCAATGTTCTTGGTCTTCCGCTTCTAGAGTTGCTGGCGTATTTGACCGAAAGAGGAGATTTGCCGGGATGACACTATGAAAATACCTTTGGCAGGTGTGATCGGCCATCCGATCGGACATAGCAAGTCGCCACGATTACATGGTCATTGGCTAAAGTTCTACGGGATTTCCGGCCATTACGTGCCGTTGGATGTAGCCGCGGGTGACTTTGAGCGGGTGCTGCGGACCTTACCACTGGCGGGGTTCGTTGGTGCAAATGTCACGATCCCGCACAAGGAGGTCGCGGTATCCCTTGCCGACGAGGTGACAGAACGCGCCGCCAGAATGGGTTCAGCCAACACATTGGTGTTCCATCCCGATGGACGGATCTCGGCCGACAGCACGGATGGCTATGGGTTTATCCAGAATATTAAGGCAGCTCGGCCTGAGTGGAAGGCAGATCAGGGACCAGCCATGGTGTTCGGGGCTGGTGGCGCGGCGCGGGCAGTGATTGACAGTCTGTTGGAAGAAGGTGTGCCAGAATTGCGGCTGGCGAACCGGACCCGGGCCCGGGCCGAAGCGTTGGCACATACATTCGGACCAAAAGTTCGGGTGATCGATTGGGATGCGCCTCGCATCGGCCTGAACGGGGCTGTGACCGTGGTCAATACGACCTCGCTTGGGATGAGCGGACAACCACCCTTTGACGTGCCCCTGCGCGGGCTACAGCCCGGTGCGATCGCGACGGATCTGGTTTATACGCCTCTTGATACATCTTTCCTGATCGCCGCCGCCGCAGCTGGGGCCAAGACGGTAGATGGCCTTGGAATGCTGCTGCATCAAGCGGTCCCCGGCTTTGAGGCGTGGTTTGGTCAGCGTCCAGATGTGACGGACGCGCTTCGGGACGTCATGTTGCGCCCATGAGGCGGCCTTACGTTCTTGGTCTGACCGGCTCCATCGGTATGGGAAAATCAACCACCGCGCGCTTGTTTGCAGAAGCGGGCTGCGCGGTCTGGGATGCGGACGCCGCAGTGCATCGTCTCTATGCCGCGGGCGGCGCGGCGGTGGCACCACTGCGCGCGCTTCGACCCGAGGCGATCGTGGCCGGTGCCGTGTCACGCCCTGCCCTGAAAGATTGGATCGCGACCGATCCCACCGCCTTTGACCAGATCGAAGCAGTGGTGCATCCGTTGGTTGCCGAAGATCGCGTCCGGTTTTTAAGCGCGGCTGAGAGTGATATCGTTGTTCTGGATATTCCGCTTCTGTTCGAGACGGGCAGACACGGGGATATGGATGCGGTAATTGTCGTCTCTGCGCCGCCGGCTGTGCAGCGTGCCCGGGTTTTGGCGCGACCGGGCATGACGGATGCCCAGTTCGAGGCCATTCTTGCCCGCCAAATCCCCGATGCCGAAAAGCGGCAGCGGGCCGATTATGTGATAGAAACAACGGATATGCCCACGGCGAGATCCGCCGTCGCGGCAATCATCGACCAGATACGAGGCCAGAATGCGTGAGATCGTTCTTGATACCGAAACCACCGGTTTTGATGCGTATAACGGCGATCGGATCGTTGAGATCGGGTGTGTCGAACTAGAGAACCACATGCCCACTGGCCGGACCTATCATCAGTATATCAACCCCCAACGTGACATGCCGGCAGACGCGTTCGCAGTTCACGGTCTCAGCGCCGAGTTTCTGGCGGATAAGCCGCTCTTTCGGGAGGTGGGCATGGCGTTCCATGAATTCTGTGGCGATGCAAAGCTCGTGATCCACAATGCCGCCTTTGACATGAAATTCCTGAATGCGGAACTGGATCGGGCCGGGATGCCAAAGTTACAGAACGCGCGCGCAATTGATACGCTGGCGATTGCGCGGCGCAAATTTCCGGGCTCGCCCTCGTCGCTGGATGCCTTGTGCCGCAGGTTCGGCATTGATAACTCGGCCCGCGAAAAGCACGGGGCGCTGCTAGACTCGGAAATTCTTGCGGAAGTCTATCTGGAACTGATCGGTGGGCGGCAGCCCGGATTGGTTCTGGACGCGCGTCCTGCCATTAAGGTTCGGGATGCTGTGGCGACCGGAGACTGGCGTCCGCGACCACGGCCCAACCCCCTGCCCCCGCGTCTCACAGATGAGGAGCGCGCGGCACATGACGCCTTCGTTCAATCCATGGGGGACAAGGCGGTCTGGACTGTTATGGCGGGCCGGGCGGACGGATCCGCCAAGCCCTAAAGCAATCAGTTCGGATCAGGAGATCGGCGCATCCTGAGGAACGGTGTTTTCCGCCTGAACTTTGGCGCGACGTTCCATTTCGTTGCGATAGATACCCATAAAGTCGACGGTATCAAGGTTCAGCGGCGGGAAGCCACCATCGCGGGTCACGTCCGACACGATCCGGCGCACAAACGGAAACAGCATCCGCGGGCATTCGATCATCAGAAACGGATGCAGCTGAGTCTCAGGAATGCCGTCGATCAGGAAAATTCCGCCATAATCAAGCTCAAGAGCGAACAGGACGTCGCCCGTTTCCTTGTTTTTCGAGGTCACCACGAATTTTGTGATCACTTCGTATTGCTTGTCGGCGGGACGCTTTTTGGCGTCGAGGTTGACCTGAACCTGAACGTCCGGTTTCACATCGCCGTTAATGCCCTTTTGGGCCACGATATTTTCGAACGACAAGTCGCGGATGAACTGGCCAAGGACCTGCATCTTGACTTGGGTCGGTTGGGGCGCAGCACCGTTCGGGGCATCAGCCATAAGATCTCTCCAGAGCTAGGAACGAATTGCCCGCTGATTATCAGGTCGGTATCGCCACCACAACCGGACAGCGCGTGTGGTTAATCTTGTTTCCAGCCCGAGGGATGGTTGCCGGGGCGCGGCGGCAGGCTGTCGGGGTCGATCTCGCGGAATTCACCGTCGATGACATCGCCCGCGGCGCGGCCTGCACTGCCCCTGCCCGGTCCACGCGATGCGGCATTCATTTGAACACCGTTGATGGTGATCCGGCTGCGGATCAGGTTGAAGACGTGGTCGCGAACCTTGGGCACCAACAGGGCGAACCCGACGAAATCGGTGAAGAAACCCGGTGTCACCAACAAAATGCCGGAGAGCAGGATCATGGCGCCATGCGCCAAAGGTGCCGCAGGATTGTCGAGGCGGTCCATCGATGTCTGGATATCGCGCATCACGCTCAGGCCCTGACTGCGGACAAGAGACGTCCCAATCACGGCTGTTGCCAGCACGATCAGCAAGGTCGGCCAGAGGCCAATCAGGTCACCGACCGTCACAAATAGTGCAATCTCAATCAGCGGAATGAGGATGAAGATGAAAAGCAGCCGCATGTATCCCTCGATAGGTCAGGTCTGTTGGTGGACTTGGCGTCCCCCGTCAACTACATAAGGAAGACTGTCTGTTGTTACCATCCTTCTGCCCTATGAGGTGAACATGAGCTCTGCCTTGCTCCAATTACTCGTTCTTGCTGGCGTTGCGATTTTTTTGATTCTGCGCCTGAAGAATGTGCTGGGCACCCGGGAGGGGTTCGAAAAGCCGACAACGCCGGCCGCCGAGACACCCGACACCCGCAACACTCGCGCTGGCGGGTTTGAAGTGATCGAAGGCGGCCCGGATCACGATATCATCGACCACGTGGACGAGCATTCTGCGGCCGCCAAGGCCCTCGCCGAAATGAAAAAGGTCGATGACGATTTCGTGGTGGGCCCATTCCTTCAGGGCGCGCGCGGCGCGTATGAGATGATCCTCATGGCGTTCGAAAGCGGTGATCTGTCCAGCGTGAAAGATTTCCTGTCGCCTGAGGTGTATGAAAGCTTCTCGGCCGTTATTGACGAGCGAACGCAGCAAGGCCTGAATGTCGAAGCGACATTCGTTGGCCTGCGGGACGTCAAATTGATGGATGCGACCTTCGACCAAACCAGCGCCGAGGCCGATCTGACGGTTCGGTTTGTTGCTGAACTGACATCGGTGGTGAAAAACCTGTCTGGTGATGTTGTTGAAGGCAGCCCGACGGAAATCAAACGTCAACGCGATACGTGGACGTTCAGCCGGGTTATGGGCACCGACGATCCAAACTGGCATCTTGTCGCCACAGGCGAATAATATGCGCCGTGGTTGCGATCTGATCGTTCTCGGGTGACTTGGTGGCGCGTCGTCGATCTGGAAAGCTGTCTGAAGAAGACCGTGCCTTATGGAAACGGGTGGCAGAAAATGTCACCCCGATCCGGCCAAACAGCGCACCAATTGACGACGTAGTAAAAACGGCACCACCCGTTGTGCGACCCAAGTCGCCACAAAAGCGTGATGAGGGTCTTCCCCCAAAAGCGCAGCACCTGTTTCGGATCGGCAGTGCCGCGCCGCCTTCGACCCGCGGACACGATCTCGTTCCGCCCCTGGCGCAGCGGCTTGCAGCGATGCCGCCGCAGGTCGACGCGAAAACCCACACCAAATTAAAGCGCGGCAAACTGCGTCCGGATGCCCGAATTGACCTGCACGGGATGACCCTGTCGCAAGCGCACCCGGTGCTGAACCGCTTCATGATGGGCGCCTATTCGCGGCAACAGCGGCTGGTTCTGGTGATCACCGGCAAGGGCAAGGATCGTGACGACGGCGGGCCAGTGCCGGTCCCGCGCGGCATCCTGCGCCATCAGGTGCCTCATTGGCTGCAGACGCCCCCTCTGAACAGCATTGTCCTACAGGTCACCCAAGCTCATCTGCGTCATGGCGGTGACGGTGCCTATTACGTGTACCTGCGGCGCATGAAGTAACCGGTTTGATCTGCCGCCTCCCCTTGGCAGCGGCGGCTGAACCTCTTACATCGCGCTAGAACAACAAGGACCAAGCTGATGACCACCCTGACTCCCCGCGAAATCGTTTCTGAACTCGACCGGTTTATCATCGGTCAGAAGGACGCAAAACGGGCTGTGGCCGTGGCGTTGCGCAATCGGTGGCGGCGCAAGCAGCTTGATCCGTCGCTGCAAGATGAGGTTTACCCAAAGAACATCTTGATGATCGGACCGACAGGCGTCGGGAAAACCGAGATCAGCCGCCGCTTGGCCAAACTGGCGCGCGCGCCCTTTGTGAAGGTTGAGGCCACCAAGTTTACAGAAGTCGGCTATGTTGGCCGTGACGTGGAACAGATCGTCCGCGATTTGGTCGATAGCGCGATCGCCATGGTCCGGGATCAGATGCGCGAAGACGTCAAATCTCGGGCGCAGGCCAACGCCGAAGAACGCGTCATTGAGGCGATCGCCGGTGCCGATGCCCGGGATGCCACCCGCGAACGGTTCCGCGAAAAATTGCGGTCGGGCGATCTTGACGGCCATGAGATCGAACTTGAGGTTGCAGATACCTCAAACCCCCTGTCCATGATGGATATTCCCGGGCAAGCGGGCGGAAATATGGGGATGATGAACCTTGGCGATCTGTTCGGGAAAGCCATGGGTGGGCGCAAGGTACGGCGCAAGATGACCGTTGCACAAAGCTATGAGCTGTTGCTGTCAGAAGAAGCGGACAAATTGCTGGACGATGAGTCCGTGACCCGCGCCGCACTGGAAGCAGTGGAGCAAAGCGGCATCGTCTTTATCGATGAAATCGATAAAGTTTGCGCCCGGGCGGATGCGCGCGGTGGCGACGTCAGCCGGGAAGGTGTGCAGCGCGACTTGCTGCCGCTGATCGAGGGCACCGTGGTTTCCACCAAGCACGGCCCGGTCAAGACCGACCACATCCTCTTTATTGCCTCCGGCGCGTTCCACGTGGCCAAGCCGTCGGATCTTTTGCCTGAGTTGCAGGGCCGTCTGCCGATCCGCGTCGAATTGCGCGCCCTGACCGAAGATGATTTCGTCCGCATCCTGACCGAAACGGACAATGCGCTGACCTTGCAATACACTGCGTTGATGGGCACCGAAGGGGTCACCGTCAGCTTTACTGAGGACGGCATCGCCGCCTTGGCACAGATTGCGGCAGAGGTTAATCGCAGTGTCGAGAACATCGGCGCACGGCGGCTTTATACGGTTCTAGAGCGGGTGTTCGAAGAACTCAGCTTCACCGCGCCGGATCGTTCGGGGAGTGAGGTCGTCGTGGACGGCGCCTTTGTGCAAAAGCATCTAGGCGATTTGGTGCAGTCGACGGATATCAGCCGCTTCATGCTGTAAGTCCGCGTCGTGGGGGCCGTTCTGCGCCCCCGCGAGATCTGTCAGGACTGGACTCGCAGGGGTGCGGGTCCTAACCCTTGGCAGGCAGGCAAATGTCATTAGGGTCCCGCCTGCGACAGTAGGCATTTCCATATGAAACTTCCCTCGATCGCGTTTCTGCGTGACAACGCCCGCTGGCTTGCCGCGGGTGCGTTGTTGATGTTCAGCTCCAGCTACGGCCAGACGTTCTTTATCTCGACCTTCGCAGGCGAGATCCGGGCGGAATTCGGCCTTTCCCATGGGGAATGGGGGTCGATTTATGGCGCCGGAACCCTAATTTCGGCGACAATCATGGTGTGGGCCGGCATCCTGACGGATCATTTTCGGGTTCGGGTGCTTGGCAGCTGCGTTTTGGCGATGTTGGCGCTGGCCAGTCTGGCGATGTCGCAGGTCTCTGCCGCATGGGCGCTGATCCCGGTGATCTTGGCCTTGCGGCTGGCTGGGCAGGGCATGAGCAGCCATATCGCGGCCACCGCTATGGGGCGGTACTTCGTGGCCACACGCGGCCGCGCGCTGTCTACGGTTGCGCTGGGGGTGTCGTTGGGTGAAGCGTCCCTGCCGCTGATCTTCGCGGCACTGTTGACGGTGTTCGCGTGGCGCGATCTGTGGGTGGTCGCCGCACTAATGGCGCTGCTGTCCATTCCCGCCCTACTGGCCTTGCTGCGCGAGGAGCGCACACCGCAGAGCGCGGCGCAGCAAAGCCAGTCTCCCGGCCTCAACGGGCGTCACTGGACGCGGCCGCAGGTCCTGCGGAGCAAACTGTTCTGGTGCATCATTCCGCTGATCCTTGGGCCACCGGCATTCGGCACGGCCCTGTTTTTTCAACAAGTGCATTTGGCCGAGGTCAAAGGCTGGCCTCATGTCCAGTTTGTGGCGTTGTTTCCCCTGTTCACCGCGGTGGCTGTGGCGTCAATGATCACCACCGGGATAGTGTTGGACCGTCTCGGAACGCATCGCCTGATGCCGTTCTATCAACTGCCGATGGCGGTGGGGTTTCTGATCTTGGGCGGCTCGGACAGCCTGATCGTTGCTGCCATGGGTATGGCCTTGATCGGAATTTCGAATGGGGCGAACAATACCCTGTCGACGGCCTTCTGGGCCGAAACCTATGGCACCCGGCATCTTGGGGCGAACCGGTCGATGGCGACGGCGATCATGGTTCTGGGCACTGCCATCGGGCCATTCCTGACCGGCGCGCTGATCGATGCGGGCATTCCGTTTGATCGGCAAATGCCCGCGATCGCTGTTTATTTCTTGCTCAGTTCCGGTTTGGTCTGGGTCGGGTTCAAAGCCCTGCGGCGCGCGCCCTGCCCGACCGCTTAATGCGCGTCGATACTTTCGACGGTCAGCTTGCCGTTGGTATAGACGCAGATGTCTGCGGCAATCGCCATGGCTTTGCGGGCAATCCCTTCGGCGTCCAGATCGGCTTCCATCAAGCCGCGCGCAGCAGCCAAGGCATAGTTGCCGCCCGAACCTATGGCCGTCACGTCATGCTCTGGGGACAGCACATCGCCCGCGCCGGTGATGATCAGCAATTCGGTGCCATCGGTCACGATCAGCATGGCTTCTAGTTTTTGAAGGTATTTGTCGGTGCGCCAATCCTTGGCCAGTTCAACGCTGGCCCGTGCCAGTTGGCCCGGCGTGGCCTCAAGCTTGGCTTCAAGCCGCTCCAAAAGAGTAAACGCATCTGCGGTGGAGCCCGCAAAACCGGCGACCACATCAAAGCCCCCCGGCGATAACCGGCGCACTTTGCGGGCGGTGCCCTTGATGACGGTCTGGCCAAGGCTGACCTGTCCGTCGCCTGCAATCACGACCTTGCCGCCCTTGCGAACGCCGATGATCGTGGTGCCGTGCCAACCGGGAAACTGTTGCTCTGCCATGGGGCCTCCAATGCTCTGGCGGCCTATATGGGCATCCGGGCGCGGCACGACAAGCGCTTTTGCCCGATTGGTCCGGTTACGAAAACGCCCCGGCACTGCGGGGCGTTTGGTCTGTCGAAATCACCAGCGGCGATTACAGCTCGCCCATGATCCAGCTTTGCAGCGCGGCCTTGGGGGCAGCGCCGGTCTTGTTCGACACCACTTTGCCATCCTTGAACATGAACAGCGCCGGGATGCCGCGGATGTGCATCTCTTGCGCGGTCTTCATGTTTTCGTCGACATTGACCTTCACGATCTTGACCTTACCGTCCATTTCCTTGGCGATCTCTTCCAGAGCGGGGCCAATCTGCTTGCACGGACCGCACCATTCGGCCCAGAAATCCACCACTACGGGGATGTCGGATTGCTTGACAACTTCATCGAAGGTGTCGTCGGTGGCTGCTACGGTTGCCATGGGTGCCTCCTTGGCGAAAAAACTCAGATGTCGAAGGTAAGAACCATCCCGGGCAGCGTCAAGGTTGCTCATTGCGGCTCGGCCCGGTCGAGGGCGGCCAGTACCAGCGTGGTCGGCAGCGGCATCAGGCGGGCGCTAGCGGTCCAAAGCAAGGCCGTCTCAACGGCTTTTCCCGGATAAATCGCCGTCAAAGCCGCAGTATAGGCCCCCATCTGTCGTAAAAGTCCATCTGGAACGGATGCCGCTTGTTCCGGAATCAAGCTGTTGGATTTGAAATCGACAGCCAACACACGATCTTGTGACACCACCAATCGGTCAATGATGCCGTGCATGCGGCGATCCAGCCCGGTCAGATGCGCGGAAATGTCCACCTCGGCCAAGGTGTCGGGGTGAAACAGGAACGCCAGATCGGGGTTGGTCAGCACGCGTGTTGCTTCAGCCAGAAGTGCGCCTTGGTCAAGATCGGTTTCGCCGTCGACCCCCATGCGCAGCAGGTCAGGCGTCAGGTTGGGCCAGCTTGCCGGTGGGTAGTTCGGCAGATGCTCTAACAGTAAGTGCAAGCTGCGCCCCCACAGCTTCGCTGTCGCCTCGTCGCGCCCCAAATCGCCGGCCAAAGCCTTGGCGCCCCCCAAGTTGGACGGGGCAACCGGTTTCGGTGGTTCGGTCTCAAGTGGCGCCGGGCCCGAGGTCCAGTCCGGAAGGGCGGGCAAGCTAGGCCCGGCCTCTGCTGCCCCTTGGACGTCGCCGCCATCCCAGTCACCGCGGGCATGACGCAGCCCGTTGCCGGTCGGAAATTCCATGGGTCCCGCGTCACACAATGCCATGGCGGAATGCACCAGATCGTGCCAGCTGTCGCCGGATTTGCCAAGCTCCCCCGCAGCACAGACCCAAAGCCAAACCTCGGCCCGGGTCATGGCAACATAGAGCAACCGCAAGCGTTCTTCGGCCTGTAGCGCCTGCAGATCTGCCTTCGCAGATTTCAAAAGATCCGGCAGATCGTCGGCGCTGGGGGGCCACGCCGCCCAGCCATCCTGCGTGATCAGAATTTCCGACCCCGGCGAGGCCCGGCGACTGGCGCAATCCGGCAAAATAACCACTGGCGCCTCTAATCCTTTGGACCCGTGCACTGTCATCACACGCAGGCTTTCGCCGCTGGCATCGGCTTGGCGCTTGATCTCTACATCCTCGGCCCGCATCCATTCCAGAAAGCCTGTCAAACTGGGAATGTCGGTGGATTCATAGGTCAGTGCTTCACCCAACAGGGCGTCGATGGCCTCTTCGCAGTCGGGACCCAAGCGCGCGATCAGGGCTTGCCGCATGCCGTGCCGGTTTAGGATCCGTTCGAGCAGATCATAGGGGCGCAAGAAGTCGGCGGTGGCGATCAGGTCGTCCAAAATGGCCATGGTGCGGCCGCGAACCGGCTGGGCGCGCAAGGCCGACCACAGCAATCCGCGCCGAGGCTGCGCCAATTGAAAGAGCCCATCTTCCGACCAGCCAAACAATGGCGATCGCAGGGCGGTGGCCAAAGCCAAATCATCCTCGGGCAGTGCCAGAAACGACAAAAGCGCAAGCAGGTCACGGACCGCGAGATCCTTGGTCAGGATCAATCGATCGGCCCCGGCGATGCGCAGGCGTTCCCGTTTGCACGCGCGCAAGATCTCGCGGAATAATTGCCCGCGGCGCTGGACCAGAATCAGGACATCGCCTTCAGACAGCAGCTTGCGACCGCCCTTGCCGTCAGGGATGGTTTCGCCCGCGTCGATCAGACGGCGCAACTCACTGGCAATGGCATCGGCAAGCACCGCGTTCTCATGCCGAGGGCTAATCTGGTCCACCGGTCGATGCCAATCGGGTGTATCCGGTTCTTCCGGCTTTTCCACCGGCGGCCATAGATCGACCCGGCCGGGCAGTTGGTCCTTAAAGGCGATATGGCGGGTCGTCCCGCCGACACCTGCCGCCGCTGCGCCGTCAAAGGTGGCATCAACGACCTCCAGAACCGCAGGCGAGGACCGAAAGGAGTGCTCCAAGGCATGGATCTGCAATTGCTGTGCCGCCTCGGTCAGGCGGTCGTCGAAGTGCTGGCGCAGGCGGTCAAATTCCTGCGGATCTGCCCCTTGGAACGAATAAATTGACTGCTTCTTGTCGCCGACCACAAAGATGGTGCGCAAGGTATCGTCGCGGGCGCTGTTTCCTGCGGTAAATTCGCAGGCCAGTAGGCGGATGACCTCCCATTGTACGGGGCTGGTGTCTTGCGCCTCGTCCACCAGAATGTGATCAATGCCGCCGTCAAGTTTGTAAAGGACCCAGTCGGCCACCCGTGGATCGGTTAACAGATCGCGAGCGCGCAGGATCAGGTCGTCGAAATCCAGCCATCCACGTTGCGCTTTGCGTGCGTCGACCGCAGGCAGGAAGACGCCGGCAAACCGGTGCAAGGTTGCGGTCTTGCGGGCCGATACCAGCGCCTGACGCATGGGGCGGGCGTCTTCGACCCGCTGCATCAGATCGTTGAGGCGATCCATCAGGTCCGGGCCAAGGGTTTTACGGGTCGGCGCGGTTGGGAAGCTGTCGATTTTGGCGGCAAACGGCGCTTTGGCTGTGGCGCCGAACAGGAACACGTTTTCCATAACCGCGAGGTCCGAGAGCACCAGTGGACGTGCCGCCAAAGGTTCCAGCTTGCGGGCTGCGGTGGCGTCATTTCCGCCTTTGGCGCGCAAGGCGGGCAGGAGGCTGGTGATCAGATCGCCTTCGTCACCATCAAAGATTTGCGCCAGCAGGGCGTCGGTGCTGAAGGTTTGGGGCAGGCCGTGCGCTTCCAGCGCGGCGGGCAAATCCAGCGGCGGCACAAAGCTATCTCGGTCCTTCAAAATGGCCCGGGTCAGACGGTCTAGATCATCGCCTGACAAATAGGCTGCGATCCCGTCAACGGCGCTTGCTTCTGAGCCGTCGGACAGTTCTTCCAGAACCTCGTTGCACAAGGCGGATTGGGTCCGCTCGTCCAGTTCGGTGAATTGGGGAGAGACGCCAGACTCTAGCGGAAATTGCCGCAGAAGTGATGCGCAAAACGCGTGAATGGTTTGAATTTTCAACCCGCCAGGGGTTTCAATGGCGCGGGCGAACAGACGGCGGGCGGCATCCAGTCGGCTGGTTTCCAGCGTTCCTTCCACCCCAAGTTTGGTCAGGGCGGCGCGCAGATCTGCATCGGGCTTCATCGCCCAGTCACCCAACTGGCTGAACAAACGGTTCTGCATTTCGCTGGCGGCGGCCTTGGTAAATGTCAGGCACAGAATGTTTTGCGGCGGCACTTGCGCCATCAAAAGGCGTGCCACCCGATCCGTCAGAACTCGGGTTTTTCCGGACCCAGCATTTGCCGCAAGCCAAGTCGAGGCAGTGGGATCTGCTGCGGTGATTTGGCGTTGGGTGGCGTCATCGAAGGGCGCGGTCATTGGCCGACCCTCACTGGAACCGGGGCATCACCCAAATCCCACTCACCCGCGCGGGAGAGCTGCGCATAGTCGCTTTCGAAGCGTTCTGTTTCGGGGGCAAGTTGGGCGGTGTAGCCCTTATCGGGGTCCAGATAGGCAGCAATCAATTCGGTCAACTCGGCAAGTGTTTCGGTGACGGGCGATTTGGCCAGCGGCGCATCCACAGATTTCAATTGTCCGCCCAATCCAAGATAGGTGGCACGATAGACCGGTGCCGCCGGGATGCCGTCAAAGCCGCCGTTTTCGGCAATGGCGGCTTCCAGCAACAACTGTTTGGCAAAGGTATTTTGCTGCTTTTCACTGGGGGGCGTGCCGGTCTTGTAGTCATAGATGGCAAGGCCACCGTGATCCGCCTGATCAATACGGTCGGCTTTGGCGGTCAGGCGCGTGTCGACCGTGGGCAGATCCATATAACCCTTCACCTCGTACCACTTGGGTTGGGCTTGGGTTTGGCGTGCGGCCTCTTCGATCAGAAAGGGATCGGCGATCCGGGCCAGACGCGCCAGCCACAGGCGGCGGGCCGTCGGCCATGGCACCTCGTCTGTCAGGATGCGGTCGGCGATATCCAGAAGGGCTTGGCGGCGGTCTAGCTCTGGCAGTTCGGCCATGCGTGGGACGAAGGCTTCCAGAACCCCGTGCAGCACGGTGCCGCGGTCGCGGGGTTCTGGTCGCTTGCGCAGGGGATCAAGGGCAGACAACCGCAAGATCCGCCGTGCATAGATTTCGAACGGATCGCGGATCAGCGTTTGCACATCCGTCACCGACAAGCGTCGTGGACGGGCCGCAACCGGGGGCAATGGCGACGGGCGGGACGCCGGTGCCATTGGCTGGGCCGGCCGGTCCATCGCCGCCGCCATGTCCACCCAGCGTTGGCCGCGTTGGCGCATTTGAGCCAAGGCGGCCCCCCCGTTCTGATCGTCCAATCCGCTGAGCAAATTTGTTAGCCGGTTCAGCCACCGCGATGGTACCGCTGGCGCCTCGCCATTGCGGGCAGCGCGGCTGAGAACCACCGTCGGCGCGCCGATCGCCTGTTGAAAATCATGCGCCGACAGGCCGACCCTACGTTCCGGCAGCAGCAGGCCGGTCCGGGTGCGCATAGACCGGTTCAACCATGGATCGGGACTGGGAAGTTCCGGCCATGTGCCGTCGTTCAGCCCGCCCAGAATGACCAGATCCGCGCCCTGAACCCGGGCTTCCAGCGTCCCCCAGATCATGACATCGGCACGCGGACTGCGTGGATCGCGGACTTCGCCGGACAGCACGGCGTTCAGAAGCGCCATAAAGCCTGCCGGGTCGACATCGCCGCCGTGATGGGCTTCTTCTGCCAATTGGCTCAGGGCCTTGCGGGCTTCGTTGCCATCGCGATCGGTCCAGAAGGTCAGCTTTTCAGGCGGTGCCGTGTGACCAAGGGCCAACGCCTCGATCCCCTGCCAAAGCCGGGCCACGAAGGGGCCAATCGGGCCGCTGCCGATATCGGCATGCCCGATCATGCAACGCGAGATCCATTCGATCCATGGCCGCGGGTCATCCGTTGTCCGCGGTTTGAGCGGCCGATCAGGGGTGGGCGTCTCGGTCTCTCGGGGTGCCTGACGTTTCTCGTAATAGGCCTCGCCCCATTTTGTCAGCGACTCGTGTGTCGGGAAGGCTGGGCCATGACGGCGCAGATGCAGTTCCAGCTCCCGGGTCCAAAGCAGGTGAGTGTTGCGATCCTGTGCCCGGTGAACGAGCGGATGTTTCAGCAAGACCAACAGCGCCTCGGCGGTCAGGTGCTGGCCGAACAGCGCCGCAATCTGCCGGATCATGCGTCCGGCTGGTGCTTGGCGCAGCGGCTCACCGGCGCTGTCGTCAGGCTCGATACCCCACCGGTCCAACGCGGCCGTCACCCGCCGTGTCAGCATCCGGTCCGGGGAAATCAGGGCGGCGGTCTGGCCATCTTCGATCGCTTGCCGCAGCCGCAGCGCGATGGCAAGCGACTCGCCCCGTGGATCGGGGGCTTCGATCAAGGACAGGCCTGCGGTGGCTGAGATCAGATCCCCCAAGGCCGGGCCGTCGCGGCGCCAGCCATCCGTTACTGGCGCGGGCCGCAATGCCAATGACACCAGCGCGTTTCGGGACGGGCTTGGGGCCGGAGTATCCGCCCACGTGGGCAACTGCGCCGGATCCAGACCCAAGCTGTCGGCGATCAACGCAAAGCGGTACTGGGGGTGATCCTGCTGGGGATGTGGTGCCAGCAGTCCGCGCCAGATCTCAGGCGTCATTCCGGGATCGACGCCGGGCAGAACCACCGCGCCATTGGGCAACCGCGCCACGGCCTCCATCAGCATTCGGGTGGTCCCGCGCGAGCCGGTTGAGCCCGCCACAAGGATCGGATCGCGCGGGGGCGCGGTCTTCCAGCGCTGGATCAAGTCTTCGATCACCCGCCGTTGCCGTGCTTCGGGGTCCATCGGAACGGTGGGATCGCTGGACAGGAAATGGCCGACAAGCGTCAGAAACCGCAGGCTTCGTTCCCAGTGTCCCGATTGGTCGGTCACGTCGAGGGCGGCCAGATCTGCCAGTGGCACGCCTTCGCCCTGCATTTCGTCCATCAGCGCGGCAAGACTGGTGGCCAGATCGAAAGCCGCGGTTTTGGGGGCAAGGCTGGGGTCGGCCTCAATCAACCGGCTGACCAATTGGCTAAGTTCCAGCCGCCGCCGCAAGCTTGGGACTGACGGTGGCAGGCTGCTGGCCGTGTCGCAACCAAGGTCGGAAATCAGCCGCAGGCGGGGCAAAAGCCGGGCCGGGCCATCGTCGAACAAGGCGCGAATGCGGCGTTCCATCCGGCGGGTGCTGAGATAGACCGTGACCCGAGCGAGGGCTTCGGGCGGCTGGCCTGAAAACCGTTCCAGAAGTCCAGCAACCAGTGCGCGGGGAAAGTCGACGCCGGGGGCGACGCCGTAAAGGGCGGGGCTGTGCGGGACGAAACTCATGGCAGCAACTCCGGCGGATTGGCCAGCATCGCTTCGGCCATATCGATGCCCTCGGGGCGACCGACATCGCACCATCCGCCCCGATGAACCGCACCAAACAGCCGTCCGGATTGCGCCATGATATCCCACAACACATTGAGGGAAAACGCAGGTTTGTCGATGCTGGTCAGGCTGTCCGTCCGCAGAATCTGCGCGCCCGAATAGACATATCCGGGGCCTCGCGTGATCTGATGATCCGGGGCCAGCGCAAAATCGCCGGGACCGGAATGGCCGGTGGCGCGCGATGCGGGCACCAGCAACAACAGCGCGTCCATTTGGGTCGGGTCCCAGGCCCGGCGCAGGGTTTCGAGCGGGTTGGGGCCGGTCCAGATCGCATCGGTGTTCAGGGTAAACACCGGCGCCGGTCCCAGCAACGGCAGGGCCGCCCGAAGACCGCCACCGGTTTCCAGAATGTCCGGGGTTTCAACGGACAATTCCACGGCCTGACCGGCCAAGTGGTTTTTTAGTTTCTGGTAATGATAATGGGCATTTACCACCCGTTTGGGCACAAACTCGGCGAGGCCAAGCGCATGATCGATCAGCGGGCGTCCGGCGACCGGGATCAGCGGCTTGGGGCGGTCGGCGGTCAGCGCACCCATCCTTGTGCCGAACCCGGCAGCGAACAGCATTATGGCGTCGGGATCGTGCCGCATCGGTCGGTTAGTCCTTGCAAGAGGTCAGGGGTCGGTTCGGGCAGGTAGCGGGCGACGCAATCGGCCAGATCCGTCAGATCGGGATGGGCGAGGTTGGCCTGCAAATGGCCCCAGACCCGCGGGATCAGGGCGATGTAGCGGGGCTTGCCAAAATGCAGGGATAGGCGCGAAAATATCCCGAGAATCCGCAAGTTACGCTGTGCGCCAAGGGTCGCGAGGGCGGCCCTGAATGGCGCCTCTGGCAGGCCAGTCAGGGTCAGGTAGTGCTCAATCACAGTGGCGCGGATCCCCTCGCCGAGATCGCGGCGGGCATCGTCAAGAAGCGAGGCCAGATCATAGGCGGGATGGCCCGCGAACGCGTCTTGGAAGTCCAGAAGTCCGGTGCGCGCCGGGCCAGTCCGGTTCGGCAACCAGATCAGGTTTTCGGCGTGAAAATCGCGGTGAACCAAGACTGGCCGCGCCGGAATGGCATGGGCTTGCAGCAGCGGCAGAAGGGCGGCGGACAGGGCGGAAAAGGCGTTCGGACTTTCGTCGGATTTTTGTCGGACTTTTGTCGGACCGGCATACCATGTCACTGCGGGTTCGGTCATGGCGGCGAGGACTTCGGCATTCGGATGGGCCAGCGATGCCGGGGCGGTGTGGCGATGCAGGACGGCCAACAAGTCCGTGGCCGCGCCATACAGCAAGGGTTCAAGGCTTGGCGCACCCTTGATGACCGGAGCAAAGACCGCATCGCCCAGATCCTCAAGCAGCAGCAGCCCGTCATCAGGGGCGCCGGACAGGATGCGCGGGGCAGACAGGCCCCAGTTTGACAAGATCTCGTCCACGGCGACAAACCGGCGGGTGCTGTCATCGGGCAAGGGCGGGGCCTGCATCAGAATGGCTTGGCGACCGTCGGGATGGCGCAGCCGGGCATAGCTGCGCGTGGATGCGTCCCCGGCCAGAGGGGTGCGGGCGGCGTCTTGCCAGCCGGCTGCGGTCAGAAACGCTGTGAGGTTAGGCATGCGCGGTCCAGTCGGAAAGGATCGGGGCAAGGCGGGCGGCCCAGCGAGGATCGGTCGCGGTCAAGGTCAGGTGGCGGGCGTCATCTGACGCGCCATTCTCAAAGGACAGATGCAGGGCCTCGGCAGGCAGATCGGGCCCCAGCCGGTCGGGCCATTCGATCAGACACAGCGCCGTGGCAAAGGCGTCGTCGAGGCCCAGCTCGAACGCTTCGTCGGGATGGGTCAGGCGGTAGAGATCGCTGTGCCAGATCTCCAGATCGTCGGCCTGATAGGTTTGGACTAGGGTGAAGGTCGGCGACGGGATGTCCTCGTCCAGCCCAACTGCGTTCAGGCGGCAGCGGATCAATGCCCGGGCAAAGGTGCTTTTCCCCGCGCCAATGGCACCGTGCAGCGCCAGCGTATCCCCGGCCCGTAGATGCGGGGCGAGGGTGCGGGCAAGGCTGGCGGTGCGCCGCTCGGACGGTAGGTCGATCAGATGGGGCATGGTCAGGGTCATGGCGCAACTATGGGGATCGGGGGACGGGGTCACAAGTCGGATTGACGCCGGGACTTTGCCCGTGCGCTGACCACGGCAAACGGGATCGCGAAGCTGAGGAACAACAGGCGAAAGACATGGTGGAAGCTGACGAAGGTGGTGTCTGCCCCGACCACGGCGGCCATGGCGATCATGGTCTCTAGGGCGCCGGGGGCGAGGGCCGTCAGCACATCCAGAAACGGCAGATCTACCACGCTGACAATGGCATAGGACAGGGCCACAACCACCGCCAGTCCGCCAAAGGTTAGAAACAGGGCGCTGAGGGCCCCCTGAAGGATCAGGCGCGGGGTGACGCCGGTAAAGCGGGTGCCGATCAGGGTGCCCATGGCGATGAAGGCGGCGGTGGACAGCACCGGCGGAACAATCCCCGGGGTCAGACCGGTGCCATGGCCGAGCAATGAAATGGCCATGCCGGCCAGCAGAAAGCCGGCTGGAACGCGCAGGCGGGTAAACAGGAAGCCGGTGGCGACCGCCAGCCCGGTCAGCGCAAGCAGGTGGGGCAGCGACAGGGTCATTCCGGGCGGCGCGGACATCGACAGGTCGGCATCGGTCAGCAGGGCGACGGCCACCGGCACCACGAGGGTCAAGGCCAGAACGCGCAAGGACTGGATCACCGAGACCATGGTGACATTCGCGCCGGTGTCGAGGCTGAGCCCCATGACAAAGCTGAGGTGACCGGGCGCCGAGGCCAGAAGGGCCGTCACCCGGTCCAGCGCGAACAGGCGGCGCAAGGCCCATGCCCCGCCCAGCATGATGACGCAGACGGCCAGCACCACGCCGATCAGGCTGACGGGCCATTTGATCGCCGAGCGCAGCACATCGGGTGTGACGCTTGAGCCAAGGCTCAGGCCGATGATGGTGAACACCGTGTTGCGCAGGGGCACCGGGATCAGGCAGCGCACCCCAGCAACGGCGGCAACAGAAACGACGGTGGCAGGCCCGGTCAGGAATGGCGCAGGCATTCCCAGCCAGACGGCAAGAGCAGCGCCAAGTGCGCCAAGGCTGCATGTGACCGCAAGAGTTTTAACCATGAATGGGGTATCGCGCGGGTGGCAGGAAGGCTCAAGCGCATTGTGAACGCGGCTGGTCCCGGCGATGAAAAAGGCCGCGCCCGGGATGGGGCGCGGCCTGTGTTTGGGTCGGTCTGGGCCTACGGGGCAGGCCGCGCCGTTTACTGATCGGCAGGGGACAGGGCCGACAGGCCTTTCAGGATGTCGATAGCATAGGCCATCTGGTAATCCTCAATCCGAAGTTTGGCCGAGGCTTCGGCAATGGCGCGATCCTCTTCCAGCTGGCGCAGCTCGTCTTCGGTGAAGCTGTCATTGTTGAGGCTGCCGCGCAGGTCGGCCTCTGAGCGGAAGGGCCGTGCGGCATCATCGGCGTCTTCGTCCACGTCCACTGGGCGAGGCTGTTCCACAATGATATTCGGCGCGACGCCAAGGGCCTGAATCGACCGGCCCGACGGGGTGTAATAGCGCGCAGTGGTCAGGCGCATCGCCCCATCACCACGCAGCGGTACAACGGTCTGGACCGAGCCCTTGCCGAAGCTTTTGGTGCCGACGACGACGGCGCGGCGGTGATCCTGAAGTGCACCGGCAACGATTTCTGACGCCGAGGCCGAGCCGCCATTAATCAGCACGACGATAGGCTTGCCTTCGGTCAGATCGCCGACAGAGGCATTAAAGCGTTCGCCATCTTCCACGTCCCGGCCCCGGGTCGAGACGATCTCGCCCTTGTCGAGAAAGGCGTCGGACACCCGGATGGCCTGATTGAGCAAGCCGCCGGGGTTGTTGCGCAGGTCCAGAACGAAGCCGTTGACGTTGTCCATGCCGCCCAGTTCTTCGACCGCTTCTCTTAGGCCTTCTTCGAGGTTGTCATAAGTCTGGTCGTTGAAGGTGCTGATCCGCAGGACGACACTGTCGCCTTCGGTGCGGCTGCGTACAGCTGTCAGTTTGATGGTGTCGCGGACGATGGTGACATCGAACGGATCGTCGACGCCCTCGCGCACGATGGTGATGATGATCTCAGAGCCGACGGGGCCGCGCATCAGTTCGACAGCGTCATCGAGGTTCAGGCCGAGAACGCTTTCGCCATCCACCATAGTGATGAAATCGCCAGCCTGAATGCCGGCGGCGGCAGCGGGGGTGTCATCGATCGGTGACACCACTTTGACGAAGCCGTCTTCTTGGGTGACTTCGATGCCGAGACCGCCAAATTCGCCCCGGGTCTGCACGCGCATGTCGTCGGCATCGTCTGGCGACAAATAGCTGGAATGCGGATCGAGCGAGGTCAGCATGCCGTTGATGGCAGCCTCGATCAGGTCGGTGTCGTCGACCTCTTCGACATATTGGGACCGGATACGTTCGAAGATGTCCCCAAACAGATCGAGTTGTTGGTAAACTGTCTGGCCGTCCTTTTGATCCTGAGCCAAAAGCGGCCCGGCCAGTTGGGTGGTCAACACGGTTGCGGCCAGGGTGCCACCAAGGGCGGCCATCACGTAGGATCTCATCTCAGGTCTGTCCTTTCCGACCGCGCCCCGGTTCGCCGAAGACGCGACTTTCATTTCACTCCGTTGCACACTTATAAAGCGCGTCCGGGCGGCGGGTGCCAGCCCGAAGGCGATCTGATACCGAAAATGTGTGCAACCCCGCCCGTTCCGGTGGCGCGCAGGCTTAGCTTTGGATCAAGCTGTGACCGGTCATTTCCGGCGGCAAGGGCAAACCCATCAGTTCCAGCAGGCTGGGTGCGAGATCGGCCAGACGTCCGTCGGACATGCGCGCGCCTTTGGGACCGCCATAAAGCGCCGCCGAGACCAGATTGGTGGTATGCGCCGTGTGCGGCCCGCCGGTTTCCGGGTCGATCATCACTTCGCAATTGCCGTGATCGGCCGTGATGATCATGGCGCCGCCCACCGCGTCGAGCGCTTCGGTCACGGCGGACAGACCCCGGTCCACGGCTTCGCAAGCCTTGATCGCGGCGTCCAGATCGCCGGTATGTCCGACCATGTCGGGATTGGCGTAATTGGTCACGATAAGATCATAGCCGCCATGGATCGCCTTTACGAACTCGCGGGTGACTTCCGCCGCGGACATTTCGGGTGCCAGATCATAGGTGGCCACTTTCGGCGAGGGGGCCATGTAGCGGTCTTCGCCCACTTCGGGGATTTCCTGCCCGCCGTTCAGGAAGAAGGTGACATGGGGGTATTTTTCGGTTTCGGCCAAGCGGAACTGGCGCAGGCCTTTTTGCGCGACCCACGAGCCCAGCGTGTTGACGATCTTTTCTTTGGGATAGGCGGTGGCGTACCATGCGTTATGGGCGTCTGAATAACCGACCATCCCCAGCAGGGCGGCCCAGTCTGGTCGCCCGGAGACATCGAAATCGGCAAAGTCGGGCTGGGCAATGGCGGCCAGTATCTCGCGGGCGCGGTCGGCGCGGAAATTCAGGCAGAACACCCCATCGCCATCCGCGGCCCCGGTATACTCGCCCAGCACGGTGGCTGGGACAAATTCATCGGTTTTGTCGGCTGCATAGGCTTGCGCGACAGCGGTTGCCGCATCGGGGGCGGTCGCAGTGCCCTTACCGGACACAATCGCGTCATAGGCGGTTTGGACCCGGTCCCAGCGGTTGTCGCGATCCATGGCAAAATAGCGCCCGGTCAGGGTGGCGAGGCGGACCCCATCTGGCAGGGCCTTGGTCAGGGTTTCGAGATAGCCCAAGGCCGATTTCGGCGCCACATCGCGGCCGTCGGTGATGGCATGCAGGGCGACCGGCACACCGGCGTCGGCAATGGCGCGGCAGGCGGCCAGCACATGGGTAATATGGCCATGCACCCCGCCATCCGAGATTACCCCGAGAAGATGCGCGGTGCCGCCGGAAGCTTTCAGCGTTTCGGTGAAGGCAAGAATGGCGGCGTTGGTGAAGAAGCTGCCATTCTCAATCGCCAGATCAATGGCTCCGAGATCCATCGCCACAACCCGGCCTGCACCGATATTGGTGTGGCCGACTTCGGAATTGCCCATCTGGCCTGACGGCAGGCCGACATCCGGTCCATGGGTGGTCAGCAGCGCATGAGGGCAGGTGGACATAATCCGATCAAAGGTCGGGGTGTCCGCAAGGGCCGGGGCGTTGCCGGGGGTGTCGGCACGGGCACCCCAGCCGTCAAGAATGCACAGGACGACAGGTTTCGGCGCGGTCATGGTGGGGTCCTTCCGGGCTGATGTCTTGGACGGGGTCGCAATAGGGGCGGTATATCAAGGCGGCGCAGGTGGCGCGAGCGGAAAGGCAAATGCTCCCGCCCCGGGCCGATCTGACGCTCGCCCCGGGTTGGGCCGGGCATGCCGGGCTGTGCCCGCCATGCGGTAGCGCGAGATGGTCGGGGTGGGGTGGGCCTTCAGCCGCCGAGGTGTCGGTCGCCGCGCGCTTGGGCCAGTGCGATCTGCTTTTGTCGTTCGCGAAAGCGGGCCTTGTCGGCATCGGAGGTTTCATCCGTGCAGTGGTGGCAGGCGACGCCCGCTTCATACTCGGGCCGCTTGGTGTCTTCGGGCAGCAGGGGTCGGCGGCAGGCGTGGCACAGAAGATGCGGTCCTTCGGTCAGGCCGTGCCCCACCGAGACCCGGCCATCAAAGACGAAGCAATCCCCTTGCCAGAGGCTGGTTTCGGCGGGGACCTCTTCGAGGTATTTCAGAATGCCGCCCTTGAGGTGAAAGACGTCCTCGACCCCTTCGCCCAACAGATAATTGGTCGATTTCTCGCAGCGGATGCCGCCGGTGCAGAACATTGCGATCCGTTTGTTGTGGAAGCGGTGCTTGTTGGCCTGCCACCATGCCGGGAATTCGCCGAAGCTGCGGGTGTCGGGGTCTATGGCGCCGGAGAACGTACCGATGGCCACTTCGTAATCATTGCGGGTGTCGATCACGGCCACATCCGGCGCAGAAATCAGCGCGTTCCAGTCGGCGGGGCTGACGTAATGACCGGTGCCGGCCTGCGGATCGACCTGCGGTTGGCCCATTGTCACGATCTCGCGCTTCAGGCGAACCTTCATGCGGTTGAACGGAGGGGCGCTGGCGGTGCTTTCCTTCCATTCAAGATCAGCAAACCCGGGCAGGGCGCGGATATGGGTCAGTACGGTGTCGATCCCGGCGCGGCTTCCGGCGATGGTGCCGTTGATGCCTTCGGGGGCCAAGAGCAACGTGCCGGTGACGCCTTGGGTGCAACAGACTTCGGCCAGCGGCCCGCGCAGGGCTGCGGGGTCTGGAATGCGGGTGAAATGATAGAGGGCGGCGACGATCTGCATGACCGGCGATGTAGATCCCCGGAGGGGGCGCTGGCAAGAGCAAGCTTCGGGGGTGGTTGACCTTCGTTTTCCGGCTGCTTACCGATGTTCGGAAATGGAAGGACCCGCGATGCGCCCCCTCACTGACGCTCTTCTCGTGATCGACGTCCAGAATGACTTCTGCGAGGGGGGCCGTTTGGCTGTGCCCGGCGGTGCGCAGGTTGTGCCTGTGATCAATGGGTTGATTACGGAATTTCAGACGGTTGTGCTGTCGCAGGACTGGCACCCGGAGGCCCATAGCTCTTTTGCAAGTCAGCATCCCGGGCGCGCGCCAATGGAGATGATCGAGCTGGCCTATGGCCCGCAGGTACTGTGGCCGGATCATTGTGTGCAGGGCAGCACGGGTGCGGCGTTTCACCCGGACCTGCATCGCGACCGGGCCCAGATGATTCTGCGCAAAGGGACGAACCGGGCTGTCGACAGCTATTCGGCATTTTATGAGAACGACCGCACCACCCCGACCGGGTTGGACGGATATCTGCGTAACAAAGGGATCACGTCGGTCACGGTGGTTGGGCTGGCTCTGGACTTTTGTGTCAGTTATTCGGCGGTGGACGCGGCCCGGCATGGTTATACGGTTGAGGTGCTGACCGCGGCTTGCCGCGCGATCAATGTGGCGGGATCGCTGGAAGCGGCCATGGGCGATATGACAGCCGCGGGCGTTACGATCACCGGCTAAGCCAATAGCCCGGCAAGGATCGGGCGGAGAGGGATGTGAGATGGTCGACATCGCCACGCGAGTTTACAATCATAAGTGGAAGGTCGATCAAATCGTCCGGTCGCTTTTGGATACAGATTTTTACAAACTTTTGATGTGCCAATCGGTCTTTCGCAATAAGCCGGACACAATCGTCCGTTTCAGCCTGATTAATCGCACGAAATCGATCCGCCTTGCCGATTTGGTGGATGAAGGCGAATTGCGAGAGCAATTGGACCATATTCGGACATTGCGCCTATCCCGCGGCGAAAGCACATTTTTGCGCGGCAACACCTTCTACGGCAAGCGGCAGATGTTTCGACCCGACTTCATGGAATGGTTCGAACAATTGCGCCTGCCGCCCTATCATCTGGAAAAGCGCGACGGGCAGTATGAGCTGACGTTCGAGGGCAGTTGGCCGGAAGTGATGATGTGGGAGATCCCGGCGCTGGCAGTGCTGATGGAATTGCGTGGCCGCGCGGTTCTGAAGGACATGGGCCGGTTCGAACTGGAAGTACTCTATGCGCGGGCGATGACCAAGCTGTGGGAGAAGGTTGAGCGACTTCGCGAGGATCCCGCCCTGCGGATCGCTGATTTTGGCACGCGTCGCCGCCATTCGTTCCTGTGGCAGGACTGGTGCGTGCAGGCGATGATGGAAGGGCTGGGACAAAGTTTTGTCGGCACGTCCAACTGTCTGATCGCGATGCGCCGTGAAGTCGAAGCGATCGGCACCAATGCCCATGAACTGCCGATGGTCTATTCGGCATTGGCCGATGGTGACGCAGAGTTACTGCAGGCGCCGTATCGGGTGTTGGCGGATTGGCATGAAGAACATGACGGCAATCTTCGGATGATCCTGCCGGACACCTATGGCACCGAGGGCTTTTTGGCCGGGGCGCCGGACTGGCTGGCGGGATGGACGGGCATTCGGATCGACAGTGGCGATCCGGCGACCGGGGCTGAGACGGCAATCCGATGGTGGAAAAGCCGCGGCGAAGATCCCCGTCAGAAGTTGGTGATTTTTTCCGACGGTCTGGATGTGGACAAGATGCTGGAGCTGCAAAATCGGTTCCGCGGGCGCGTCAAGGTGTCGTTTGGCTGGGGAACGCTTTTGACCAATGACTTCAGGGGCTTGGTTCCCGGAAATGCCCTCGATCCGTTCTCACTGGTGTGTAAGGCGGTGTCGGCTGACGGTCGTCCGACGGTCAAGCTGAGCGACAATCCGAACAAGGCCATGGGGCCGGATGACGAGGTTGCGCGTTATAAGCGTGTCTTCGATGTCGGGCCACAACTGTCGATGGATGTCGTGGTTTAACACCTATCACTGGCAGGGATATGCGCATCGAGAATTTGGTCGTCGGACAGGGAGGCGTCCGACGACCAGAAATTTGTAGCGCGGATCAGGCGATCAGAAATTCGTCCAGCGACTGACCATTGGCTGTGGCTTCGTTGATCCAATGCGGCTTGCGCCCGCGTCCGCTCCAGGTTCGCGACGGATCTTCCGGATGGCGGTATTTCGGCGGAAGCGGAAGCTTGTCCTTCTTCGATGTGCCATAGAGGTCGGAAACGGAGAAACCCATTTCCCGTGCCTTGGCTTCGACTACGGCAATCGCTTCTTTGCGGCGGCGGTCTTCGAAGCTGTCGATCGCCTTTTTGACATTGCTCTGTAGAATTTTAAGTTCTTCCAGCGACAATTTGGACAGGTCTTTATCTGGCATTCTTGTCATCTTTTCTTTGTTTGATGGCGTTCCGTAGGGAGGCAATTAACATTGAGCCACCCGATGCATCCTTTTATATAAAGATCAATTTGAAAATAAAAGCCCCTCTTTAAGGGATGATCGTTAAATGGCGGAAAATTGTTTATCGGAACTCATGTAATCAAGGGGCGCTTTTTATTAATTGACGCAGGGTAAATGCAAAACGCGCCATAATTGGTTTTGGTTCCATATAAAGTTTATAAATTTTTGGCATGGAGTCATGTTGAAGTGTTGATTTCGTAAGTCGCGTGATCGATGCCCTTACGATGGAACGGTCCAATTTCTGGAAAGAGCGTTGGATATCGTTTGCTTGATAGCAATAATCGGGCAGGGCGCAGCGAAGATTATTCAAAACTGAAATATTGAGCCCATATCAGATTTATCTGATGATCCTTCGACTGGGCCGTCAGACGACCTATTCTGCATCGTCAACCTTGCCGCGGAGCGATTTCACCGTGCTGCGCTGAGACTTTCCCGCCAGCCGCCGGCGGACGCTGGCCTTGGTGGGTTTCGTCGGGCGGCGGCGTTTTGGGGTGATCAGGGCAGCGCGAATTAGTTCGGCAAGGCGCTCGCGGGCGATGTCGCGGTTGCGGGCCTGACTTCGGGTGTCTTCAACCCTCAGCAGCAGCGCCCCCTCTTCGGTCCAGCGCCGTCCGGCCAGCCGTTTGAGCCGCGCCTTAACAGGATCGGTCAGGTTCGGGCTTCTGGCTGCTTCAAAGCGCAGTTCGACGGCGGTTGAGACTTTGTTGACGTTCTGACCACCCGGCCCCGAGGACCGGGTAAAACTTTCGGTCATCTCCCAATCCTGTAGGGCGATTTGATCGGTGATTTCCAGCATGGCGCGGCCCTTTGCTTGGTCCTTTGCGACCCCGTTTCAGGCCCCTCATAGCGCCATTCACCGGAAATTGGCAGAGGGTCGCGCTGGACGTGCGGCTAAGTCGCCAGCAACCCGAGAATGGCGGCAGCGCTGGCCGGGCTCATGGCGAGGGGGATATCGTAATACACCGCCAGTCGCAGCAAGGATTTGACGTCAACATCATGGGGCAGGGCGGATAGCGGGTCGGTGAAGAAGATCAGCCCGTCAAGCCGGCCTTCGGCGATCATCGCACCAAGCTGGGCGTCACCGCCAAGCGGGCCGCTTTTCATTCGGATGACCGTCAGCCCCAGATCGTCATGTAATCGTCCGCCGGTGGTGCCGGTGGCGTAAAGATCGAACTTGGCCAGAACATCAACCCGGGGCCGAGCCCAGTCGATCAACATTGATTTCTTGGCATCATGCGCCACAAGGGCAAGGGTCTGTTTGCGGGACATGGGGCACTCCTGCTGGGTCGAGAGTGTCATACACGTTTGGGCCGCCGTGTTGAGAGGGTTTTTCTGGCGCGGCAATGCGGGGCCGCGAAAGTGCCCGAAAAGCCGCATGGTGCGGATCGGCGCATGGGAAATACATCTGTCCGAGCGGTTCCTGCTGCGATCCGCGCGACATCGTCGTAAAAGCGCTGTATGGAAGGGGAATGTCACAGTCCGCATCCCCTTTCAGCCCCTTTCTGGACGCTTTGCTGAGCGCGCAGATCACGGCTCTTCAGGCGCAAGAGCCGTTCTGGAAGGCTGTCGGGTCGGCCGTGGATGCCGCAGGCGGCGATGGTGCCGCTGCGAATGCATTCTGGGATGAGGCGAACCATCTGCGCGCAGATTGGGTTTCCAAGCTTAGCCCAGCCGGATCGGGCGATGATACTGCTCTTGAAACCTTGCGGCGGATGCTGGACCCGGCGCAGTTTCTGGGCGCTGGTTCTGACGATATTAACGTGACCCTGCGCAAGCTTTTGGAGGGACACAACCTGTCAGGGCTTGGCGCGGCTGATCCCAAATTGCAATCGGTCGCCCAAGACTGGGCGACGTTGTGCGAGGCGGGTGCGCGCTATCGCTTGGTCATGGGTCAAGCGTGGATGCGGGCCTTTGAAACTTTCGCGGAGGTGGTGAATGCCGATCCGGCGTTGGCTGCGTCCGGACCGCGGGCGTTGTCGGACCGTTGGCTTGCCATTGCCAATGATGAGTTGATCGCGACCCAACGTTCTGAACCTTTTTTGGACGCGCAGCGCATGTTGCTGCGGGCGGGCGTCGCCTATCGTCAGCGGGAACGCGACGTGATCGAAAGCTGGTGCGAGGCGCATGCGATCCCCACACGGTCCGAGATCGATGATATGCATCTGACCTTGCACGTGCTGCGCCGCCAAGTGCGCGAGTTGCGCAAGCAATTGGCCGATGCGTCGATGGCAGTGCACCCCGGCAGCGGGTGCTGATCGGCCAGATGGCGGCGGGTCCGGGTGAAAATAAGGGTCTGCATGACCTTCTAGAGGTCGGCACCAATTTCCTGCGCTGTCTTGAGACGCTGTCCCATGTTGAGGCAGATGATATTCAGATCGCAACCGCGCCCAAGCACCCAGTTCTGCAACAGGACCGCATGACGCTGTTTCGCTATGACCGCGCTGACACGGGGCCTGCACCGATCGGGCCGGTGCTGATCGTCTACGGACTGATTGGGCGACCTTGGATGATCGACTTACAGGAAGACCGCAGTCTGGTGCGCAATCTGCTGGCGGACAATGTGGATTTGTTCGTGGTGGATTGGGGGCACCCGACCCGGGCCGATCAATATCTGACGATTGATGATTATGTGGATTGGTATCTCGACGATTGTGTCGATCAGATCTGTCAGGCGACCGGAGCCTCGGCTGTGACCCTGTTGGGAATTTGCGAAGGCGGGGTCTTCTCGACGCTTTATGCGGCCCGGCACCCCCAGAAAGTGCGGAACTTGATCCTGACGGTGACGCCGATCGACTTTCATGGCGATCTAAAGGATGCCGATCCCAGCCATGGGTTTGTGAACCTGTGGACCCGCAATCTGGCAGACGAAGATATCGAGGGGCTGATCGGCACTTATGGGAACTTGCCGGGCGAGATTATGGCGGCGGTCTTTCTGGCGATGACTCCGCTGAAGACGTTGACGAAATACAACCGAGATCTCTTGGATTTGGCGGCAGATGAACCCCGGATGTTGAATTTTCTGCGCATGGAGAAATGGCTGGCGGACCGGCCGCATCATCCCGGCGCGGCGGCGCGACAATGGTTGATTGATCTCTATAAAGAGAACCGGCTGGTGCGCGGCACATTCGAGATCTCTGGCGCCCGGATAGATCTGGGCAGTTTGACCCTGCCGATCCTGAACATTTATGCGCAGCATGATCATATCGTGCCGCCGCCTTGCTCTACGGCGCTGGCCGGGCTGGTCGGCAGCACGGATTACACCGAACTGGCACTGCCCTGTGGCCATATTGGGGTGTTTGTTGGCGAGAAAAGCCAATCGGTCGTGCAGCGCGGGATCGTGGACTGGTTGCGGGTGCGGCCCTAAACCCGAAACTGCCGGGCCGCCGCGCTGACCTGTGCGGCGGCGGCGACCGGATCGATGATCGGGGCGTCGATGGCGGCGCGGACGGCGTCCACCACCTCGGACATGCCAGCACAGCCTAAGATGATGCAATCGACCCCGTCTTCGGACAGGGCGGCGCGGCAGTGGGAAATCACTGCCGCGATCACGTCGGACGCGCCAGATTCAAGCGCAAGAACCGGCACTTCGCTGGCGCGGACCCGGCCGCAGGCATGCCATAAACCCTCGGCGCGGATGTTATCCTCTAAGATCGGTACCGATACGCCCAGCGTGGTCACGACCGAAAACCGCTGCCCGGTAAGCGCGGCGAGGTGATAGGCCGCTTGTCCGATGCCAATAACCGGGCAGGCGGCACGGGCGCGGGCCTCGGCCAGACCGGTATCGTCAAAACAAGCGATGATGATGCCATCGGCCCCGGCTGCGCTGGCATCATCCACCAGTCGAAGCAATGGCGGCACCGCAGCGGCCCCGTCTTCTGGCCCCTGAATGGAGGCAGGCCCAAGATGCGAGGTCCAGCCGTCGAAGGTTTGGTACGGGGCGGCGTCGCGGGCTGTTTGCACGATCCGCGCCGTCATGGCTTTGGTGCTGTTGGGATTGATCAGGATGGTGCTCATGGCCGGATCACACCAGACCCTGACCGGCATCCGAGCCGGTCTTGGCCTTGCGCCGACCCAGCACAAGCACGGTGACCAGAAAAACGGCGATGATCAACAGTGAAAACAGGGTTGTCAGTGTCCCCAACGCATAGATCACCGGGGTGGTGACATTGGTGGTCATGCCGTAAATCTCCAGCGGGAGGGTGTTGTAACTGCCCGAGGTCAACAAGGTCCGGGCAAACTCATCATAGCTGAGGGTGAACCCGAACAGGGCGACCCCGATCAGGGACGGGGCGATGATTGGCAAAACCACGTAGCGCAGGGTTTGCCACGCGCTGGCGCCCTGATCGCGGGCGGCTTCTTCATAGCTTTTGTCAAAGCGGTTGAAGACGGCGAACATGATCAGAAGGCCGAAGGGCAGGGTCCATGTCAGTTGCGATCCAAACCCGGACGTGGCCCAATGCACCGGCAGCCCCAATTGATTGAAGATCAGCCCAACCCCGAGTGAGATCAGGATCGACGGGATCACCAGAGAGGTGATGATCAGGTAGAACACCAGCCCTGACCCCGGAAAGTGCTTGCGGAACGCCAGTCCGCCCATGACCGAGACGACGACGGTGGTGACCATCACCATGAGACCAAGGGTGATGCTGCGCCAGAAAGAACCCCAGATATCGCCGACCGCCTGTTGTTCGAACAGATCGGCAAACCAATGGATTGAGGTGCCGCGCATCGGGAAGGTCAACCCGCCGGACGGCCCTTGAAAGGACAAGATGCCGATGGTGATGGTCGGACCGTAGAGGAATAGCAAGAACAGGCCGAAGATCCCGGCGAGGACGTAAAAGCTTTTGGGGCGTTTTTCGTGCATGTCAAAGCTCTTTCCGAATATCGACGAAGCGCAGGAAGATGCCGATCACAATCAGCACACTGCACAGCAACACTACAGCCGTTGCCGCCGCAGAGGGATATTGCAGCAGCGCGATGTCGTTAGAGATCAGCCGTCCGACATTGGCTGATTGGCTGCCGGACATGATCCGCACGGTGACGAAATCGCCCATCACAAGGGTCACGACGAAGATGGTGCCGATCATGATGCCGGGCTTGGTCAGGGGGATGATGACGTTCCACAGGATTTGAAGCCCGTTGGCACCGCCGTCGCGGGCGGCCTCAATCAGGGATTTGTCGATCCGCATCATGGTGTTGAAGATCGGCACAACCATGAACAGGGTGTAGAGATGCACAAAAGCAAGGATCACCGAAAAGTCCGAGAACAGCAGCCAGTCCAGCGGTTCGTCGATTACCCCCCAGGACAGCAAGGCAGAGTTGGCGATGCCATTGCGGCCCAAAAATGGGATCCAGCTGATCATCCGGATGATGTTCGAGGTCCAGAATGGGATCGTGCATAGCAGGAACAAAACGATCTGCCATGTCAGGCTGCGCACATGAAAGGCAAGGAAGTAGGCGACGGTATAGCCCAGCGTCAGGGTGACCGCCCATGTGATCAGGGCGTATTTCAGCGTATTCAGAAAGACGCTGTAGGTGACGGGCGATCCAAACAGGAAGGAATAGTTTTCAAAGTCAAACGCCGGGATGATCGAAAATTCGGTGGCGCGCCAAAAGCTGACGGTGCCGATCATGATAATCGGCATGACCAGAAACAACACCAACACCAGAACCAGTGGGCTGGCCATCAGCCAGCCGACCAGTCCCGGTCGCCCCTTGATCCCGCTGGATTTGCGCAGGGGACCGACGCTGCCGGCCCCCGATTTTGTGCCTGCGATGGTCATGCGGCGATGAACTCGTTCCATTTGCGGACCATGTACTGGTTTTCGTCCATGACAGCGTTCCAGCAGGCGACGGCGCCCATCCGGTCGTAGAACGAGCCGCCATCGCGAACCGCCCCGGCCGTTTCCATGACCACGCCTTGCGGGTTGAGGATGTCGGCTGTTGCGGGCTTGCCTTCGAACCAGAAGCCCCATTCGTTCGGGGTCATGAACCCTTTCGAGGTTTCCGGAACGGCAGAGTAATAGCCCTGCCGCATCAAATAGCCACCGACCCAGCCGGAGAGATACCAGTTAATGTATTCGTATGCGGCGTCCAGTTCGAGACCGCTGAGGCTTTTGGACAGGCCAATGCCGCCGCCCCAACTGCGATAGCCTTCTTCCAGCGGCTGGTAGACGCAAGGAATGCCTTTGGACCGCACCGCAGTGATGGCGGGCGACCACATCGACTGGATCACCACTTCGCCCGATGCCATCAGGTTGACGCTTTCGTCGAAGGATTTCCAGAAGGCGCGGAACTGACCGGCTTTCTTGGCTTCGGTGAAGATCGCCAGCGTCTGGTCGATCTCACTGCGGGTCATGTTGCCCTTGTCGCCATAGGTGATTTCACCCATCGACTCGCACACCATGGCCATATCCATGATCCCGATTGACGAGATGTCCAAAAGCGAGGCTTTGCCTTTGAATTCCGGGTTCAGCAATTCCGACCAGTTGTTGATCGGACGGCCAATCAGATCGGGGCGGATGCCCAGCGTATCGGCATTATAGATGGTCGGGATCAGGGTCATCCAGTTGGTCGGCTCAGTGGCGAAACTGGTGCCGTCGGGGCCCTCTACAAAGCCCACGGTCGAGGGCGCGGTGCCTTGGGCGACGGTGCTTTCCGGGGTCAGTTTGCCGGTGGTGAAAATCGGCACGATCTTGTCGAACAGGTCGATGCGCGACACATCCATCGCCTGCAGATTGCCGGTCGGCCAGACCTTCTTGCAGATCCAGTATTCGATATCGGCGATGTCAAAGCTGTTCGGCTGGGTCGCGGCACGCTGGGTGACGCTGTCACTGTCCAACGCGGTCATCTCTAGTGTGAAGCCAAGGTCTTCTTTTACCTTATTGCCGACATCATTGAGGTTCGATACGCCGGTGCCGAACTGGCGCAGGGTGACGTTCTTGATGTTTTGCGCCCAGATCATCGGTGCGCCCAGCGTACTGGCCCCGGCAAGGGTTGCCGTTGCGGCTGCCCCTTTCAAGACGCTGCGGCGGTTCAGGCGTTGGGTGGTCCCTGTCATGGTCTGTCTCCGGTTTCGTAGGGGGAGGTGTGGGTGTTCGCGGGCCGTCTGATTATCCGGCCAGCGCATGTTGCCGGTCGGCCGGCCATGTCAGGCCGACCGGCTGGCCGATCTCTTTGGGGGCGCTGAAGAATGTGGCCTCTGGGATCATCGCAGTAATATCTTGGGCACCGTGGGCACGGGCCATCAGTGCAACATGCGCCCCTTGATATTCGATGGCGGTCACCACAGCTGGCAGCACCCCGGTCCCGACGTCGGTCAGGCTGACCTCATCGCTGCGCACGGCGACCGGCCCATTGGCCAGATCAATTACGTTATGGCCGCCCATAAATTGCGCCACGAATTTGGTACGTGGCGCATTAAAGACCTCGCGGGCAGGTCCGGCCTGTTCAATCACTGCGTTGTTCATGACGACAATCTCATCGGCCAGCGCCAGCGCCTCGTCTTGTCCATGGGTGACGTGGATGAAGGTAATGCCCAGTTCGCGCTGGAGTTTTTTCAACTCGGTACGCATCCGAATCCGCAGAAACGGGTCGAGGGCCGACAGCGGTTCGTCGAGCAGAAGAACCTGAGGCTGGGTGATCAGCGCCCGGGCCAGTGCGATGCGCTGCTGCTGACCGCCGGACAATTGCGCCGGCAGCCGCGCCCCGAATTTCGACATATCTACCAATTCCAGCAATTCACCGGCACGGCGATGGCGGGTTGGCTTGTCGACGCCTTTCATCTTCAGGCTGAACGCCACATTGTCGAGGACGGACAGATGCGGAAACAGCGCGTAATTCTGAAACATCATCGCCGTGCCGCGCTTGGCTGGGGGCAGGTGCGAGATGTCAGATCCGGCCAGAAGAATGGATCCGCTGGTAACCGCCTCGTGCCCGGCAATCATCCGAAGTGTGGTCGATTTCCCGCAACCCGACGGTCCCAACAGGCAAGCATAGCTGCCACTGCGAAACTTGTGGTTGATCGATGTCACTGCCAGTGAGGTGCCATAGCGCTTGGTCAGGGAAATCAATTCAAGGGTGGAGGGTCCGGCCATATCTGTTCCTCTTTGTTGAGGCGACCCTGCGGCACGACCTCATAGGGTTCGACGGAAAACCGAACGCGGGCGGACGAAAGGCATGGATATTGATTAAATATTATGCGGTTCTGTGGTGGCGTGCGCGGTTTTACGGCATAAAGCCGGATGCAATCGGGTCGCCAACGGTCCACAGTCAGGAAAACTTGGCCTTGGATCTGTCGCACGTCAGAACGATTAGACCCCGGCGAAGGAGACGACAGTGACGGATCGGTTGATCAACAGGGAACAGGCATGGTGCGAATGTTCCGTCCAAAACGCGATGTCAGCACATTGGTGCCATCTCTTTTCGGCGCCAGGTTTGCGGCTGCCCCCCGCGGTGACGCCCAGTGTGCACAAGACTTTGATGAGGGTCCAATGATCCGAACCATGACAGAGGCAGACCTGACGCAGGTTTTAAACTGGGCTGCGGATGAGGGTTGGAACCCCGGCATGGAGGATGCGCCCGCCTTTCTGGCGGCCGATCCGGGCGGTTTTCTTGTGGGTGAACAGGACGGAAAGCTGGTTTCGGCGATTTCAGTTGTCAATCACAGCCCCGAGCAGGCCTTTTTGGGCCTCTATTTGGTGCACCCGAACTATCGCGGCCAAGGCCTTGGCATGGCAATTTGGTCGGCCGGATTGGCGCAGGCAGGGGCGCGGTCTGTCGGTCTGGACGGTGTTCCGGCGCAGCAGGCCAATTATGCCAGGTCGGGGTTTGTCCGGACCGGGCAGACGATCCGCTATGCTGGACTGCTGCAGGGGGAGGCGTCGCAAGATGTGCGCCCATTTACAACGAATGATTTGGAACCACTGCTGGCGGCGGATGCGCTGGCCTGCGGGGTGATGCGACCGGCTTATCTGGCAGCGTGGCTTCAAGGGGCCCGCCATCGGGAAACTTTTGTTCTGGATCTGCCACAGCGACCCCTCGGATTTGTTACCGCTCGCGACTGTCGGACGGGGGTAAAAATCGGTCCGCTTCATGCGCCGGACCGGGCTTCGGCGCTTAGACTTTTGATGGCCTGCCTTCCGCATGACCGGGCCGTTGATATATCCCTCGATATTCCGGCTGACCGGAAAGATATGTGCGCTTTGGCCGAGGATTTGGGGTTGGTGCCGGTGTTCGAAACCGCGCGAATGTATTTGGGTCCTGCCCCGGTTGCGGCGCCGCCGGCTTATTATGCCATTGCCACTATGGAATTGGGTTGAACCACATGCCTGACAGCAAAAAGAGCCGTCCGATGGACGACTCTTTCCGAGAATAGCAGGAGGGGGGTCGGTTATGGACCTCCGTCCAATTCAGGCGGCGCATGGCCGATAGGATTGCCTAGCGACGCTGCCCCTGAATTGTCCCGACACCTGACTCCAATACCTCTGTAGACACTGGACCACCTCCTTTCAGTTGTTAAACCTAAATCCGAGTGTGGCGCGGCCCTGCGATTTGTCAAAGAAAATGTGACACAATAGGGGCGCAGAAGATCACTTTGTGATCTGCGTAGGTTTTGATGCCCATTGGAATTGCGTTTGCAGAGCCTTTCGCTGATGCGGGGCCGCTGATGTCAGATCGGGCGCATCAACAATCGTGCGACGATGATGCGGAACGGAACCAGCGCGATCAGCGCCAACCCAAGTTTGACCGACCAGTCTGCCATGGCCAGAGACACCCAAAGCGGCACCACGGGACCATGCCCAAGAAGCGGTAATGCCGCGTTTGCCCATGCCACATCTGCTGCGGGATCCAGAAAGGTGAAACTTGCTGAGAAGGCGATGGAAAAGAAGATGGCGGTGTCTAAGGTGGCGCCGACAAGGGTCGAAACCAGCGGCGCCCGCCACCATCGGCCCGACCTTAGCCGATCAAACAGCGCCACATCCATCATCTGCGCGGTCAGAAAGGCCAGTCCCGATGCCAGCGCAATTCGCCATGTCACCAGCGGCCCGAACTCGCCGGATATTTGGGTGCCGATCAGTGAACAGATCAGACCGACAATGAAACCGGCGATGACGACCCGGCGCGCGGCCCGAACCCCGTAAACGCGGTTCATGACGTCGGTGACCAGAAAGGCAAGTGGATAGGTGAATGCGCCCCACGTCAGCCATTGGCCGAACAAGTGCTGCACGAGGATATTCGAAGCAACGACAATGGCCGCCATGGCCATCATGCCTGGAAGAAGACGTGACATAGGTATTTTTCCGTTTTCACAAGGTTGCGGAGACTTGGCCCCTGAGGGACGCTGCCCCCTACACCTGCGTGCGCCGGTCTTCAAGGCAGTTTCGGGGCGGCCGTGCCGGGCAAACGGTATTCGACGAACTCGTTCCGTTGGAGGGAATTGAAATTGTCGTCTGAAACCAGCGTGATCCGGATCGCACCTTGATCGTCCTGCCAGACTGAAATTCCTTCAAGATTGTCATGGGTGAAATAGGCGGTTTGTAACAACAAGCGTTCATCGGTCAGACCTGTAGGGCTGAACGAAAAGCTGCGGATTCGGGTTGAAAACGCCAGTCCGACCGAGGCGCGTTCCAAAAGATACAGTCGGTCGTCGGGTCCAGTATCGGCTCCGACAGGCAGGTAAAACCCATCGCGGCGCAGGGTGTAGGGGATCGTCCAGTTCTGGTCGGGTGGCGGTCGTCCGGTGCCGTCCGGGGAGTCCATATGGGCGATGGGTTTCCCTTCATGTCGGAAGATCGGGATGCCCGCGCCGACCCGTGACGGAAGTTCGGGAATTGCGATGATTCGCCCTTCGGGGTCGAGGGCAAGCGCCTCGAGGCCGCGATTGCGGGGTAGGGCGAGGAACCCGGGAAAGGGGGGAATCCATTGGACCATCACGGTGCCCGGGGTGATGAAGTTCACCGCATGATAGCCCTCAAGTGAGACGTAAAGCCGCCCGTCCGAGGCCAAGGCCAACCCTTCGGTGTCGCCCGACAAAGTGTCGATGAAGGCGCCGAGATCGCTGACGATCCGCGCCGCCGGGTCGGCATCGACCCCGATAATCCGCCCGTCTTGCCGCAAAAAGGTTCCATAGATCAGGGCCGGCCTGTCCGAGAGGGCGACGAAGGTTCGGCCGTCGTCGGACAGTTCTAAGCCGGATAGCCCGCCCATGCGCGCGTCATCTGGTGCCCGCCACGCATAGCTGCCGACATACTCCAGTTCGGAAGACGATCTGCCAAGGGAAAGCGCATACCACCCGGCAAGGCAAAGGACTGTGAAGACCGCCAGCAAAAAGATCGCGCGTCGGATGTTCTGGAACATGACTGCCTCGCTTGGCTGAGAGCGTCGACGCGGGAATTGCGGTAAACAGATAGCACAGAGCCTAACAGATGCCTAAAATCGCAGCCAGTTTGTTTAGAATGCTGGAAATTGGCTTTATCGAGAGTCGCCGCGCGGCACACGAAACTCAACGAATTCCGTGCGTTGGAGTATAATTTGGTTGTCGTCGGAAATCATCGTGACCCGGATCTCATCATCTTCGTCGCGCCAGACAGAAATCCCTTCTAGATTGTCAAACTGGCCCGTCCGACTTTGCATCAAAAGGCGTTCGTCGTTCAGGCTATCGTCGCCAAAAGCGAAGCTTCGAACCCGGCTGGAAAAGCCGAAAATCCCTGAAAAATCCCGTTCCAGCACATAGAGGCGGTTGTCTGGTCCGGTATCTGCACCGACGATCAGATAGGGGCCGTCGCGGCGCACTGAATAGGGGGTGCTCCACGTCGTGCCGTCAAGCCGGTAGACCGGAAAGGGGCGTTCCAACTTGCCGGAACGTTCGGGGATCGTGATCGGGCGCCCTTGTGGATCAAGGGCCAGCGCCTCGAGCCCCGAGTTGAGTTGCAGATCATAAAACACAGGCGGGCGGACGATTGCTTCGGTAATTCCGGTCGCAAGAGAGAGCTTGCTGATGCGGTTCTCGGCTTCAAAGGACAGATAGGCAGTGCCGTCTGCCGCGATTGCCAGCCCCTCGGAATCCGACTGTTGATCGCGCAAGGGTATCCCCTCGGGCGAGAGTAGCGGCCGCACATGTCCAGCCGTCACCCCGACGATCTTGCCGCCGGAGCGTTCAAGCGTGCCTTCAACGAACCCGGCCCGGTCCGACACGGCGACGAAGCTAAGGCCGTCGTCGCTGATTTCCAGCGCGGAAAATCCCCCAAAATTGGGGTCGTCGGCATTGTTCCACGTGAAGGTCGAAAGGCGCTCTAGTTGCTGAAATGCCGGGGCGGGCCCGGAGCAGGCCAGCGTCGCGGCGCAAACTAGCGCGAGACTAAGACGTTTTGGCATTGGTTGGGCAGATCCGCCATGGTGTATTCCCGGACGCCGCGCGTTTTCGGTGCCGGCTTGGAGGGTTTCGTCGCTTTAGGCGGGTTCAGATAATCCGTGACCCACCATTCAAGGGTCTCGTCGCAGCCATTGCCGCCTTTGGAAAGTTGAGCCACGGTCGGGGTCTGGGTTTCGCAGACTGTGTCGCCTTTTGGACATTTCAGGCGGACGTGGAAATGGGTGTCATGGCCATAAAGTGGCCGGATCTTTTGCATCCAGGATCGGTCACTTTGTTTGGCGGATTTGCACAGCTCAACTTTGACAGGTGGGGTGACGAAAATTCGGTCCACCGCGTCGTCGCGGGCGGCGGCTTCCAGAATGGCGGCGTGCTGCGCGCTCCAGTTGCCATTGACCCGGCGCTGATCCGATGCCCGGACCGAGATTGAACTGATCTTTTCGCGGTCGTTCTGGCTGAGACGCAGGGATTTTGGTGGCAGCATCCAGATGTCAATGTCCAACCCGACTTGGTGGCTGGAATGGCCCGAGAGCATCGGCCCGCCGCGCGGTTGGCTGATGTCCCCGACGTAAAGACCCGACCAGCCGGGCTGTCGCGCCGCAAAGGCGCTGAGCCGCTCAATGAAGTCGACGGTTTCAGGAACGCCCCAGTTGCGGTTGCGCGACAGACGCATGGCCTGCCATGTCGGGCCAGTTTCAGGCAATTGCACCAATCCGGCGCCGCAGCCTTTGGCATAAGTGCCAACCGCTTGCGGCACGTGGGCCGACCCAGAGGTTTTGGCCCCAAATAACTGATTGGCAAGGGGGTCGGCTGAAGCAATGCTCGCGGCACCGACTCCGGCAAGGAAGGCCATCCAACGAATTGTGCGCATTTTAGTCATGGGGGTTCCCGGTCTCTGTCCGCTTCGAGCCAGATTAGCAGGATCAGGCCGATAAGGAAGAGGCCACGCAGAAGTGTGATGCCCATTTGTTGGCGTCCAGTCGGTTCGGGTGGCCAAAGCGACAAGGAAGCCTGCGATAATCGACGTCACTTTGCCTGTAAGGTCTCACGGTCCCAAAGGTTATAGCGCCGGTTCAATAGGAAGCGATAAAATACGTCCGCGACCAATTTGGCTGTGCGTCTGTAAGTGTCTGGTGGGCCAAATGTGGGGCGGTGATCGGGCCGTCGTGGCCCGGCCTTATCCCCGGTCAGCGCGGTCTTGCGCGTCTTGCGCGTCTTGCATCGGCGGCCAAGGTCGCAACGTCTCGGCTTGCCCCCAAGCGGTGACCCAATCAGGCAGGGGCGGGCTGTCGGGGCGATCAAGCACCTGCGCCACCCTGTCTTGTCGGACCAGCCCATGGGCATCGGTGACGGCGGCGCGGATCAGCAAGTGTGAGGTGCAGGCACCCTGACGCCACATCGTTTGCTCCATGTAGAAGAATTTGTCATCCCAGCCGACGCACCTGCTGCGCATTTGAAAGCGTTGGAAGGCCAGAATGCGTTTGCGGTAGCGCACGGATGCCCCGGCCACGACGACGCCCCATCCTTGTCGGGCCAAGATTTGCCGTAATCCTGTGCGCCGCGACAGCACGATCCGGCCAAGGTCATACAGGGTCAGCGTTCGGCCATTGTTAAGCTCCAGAAACACATCCAGATCCCACGGCCAGCAGAGATGTTCAGAGTGGTGGGTGTCGAACGTGCCCAGTGGCGGGGCGTTGCGATGGAGGAACAGTTCCTTGCACAAACGCAGGACGGGATACATAGGCGCACTCTCATTTTGACGGGGCAGGGTTCTGCTGATCCGGTCAGGGGTCAAGTCGGACGTGGGGTCGCGGCCCAGTCGGGCCCGGGCCAGCCCGCGCGAAGACTTGCCCTTCAAGGTATTCCCGCTTACCTCAACAGTGTATTTCCCCCCTTCAGAGGACCCCTGATGACATCCTTGCTTCAAATTCTGCTGCTCATACTGGATGTGGTGTGGTTCATCCTCATCGCCCATATCATCATGAGTTGGCTGATCAATTTTCAGGTTTTGAACCTTCAGCAGGATCTGGTGCGCCAGATTTGGTTCGGGTTGAACCGCCTGCTTGAGCCGCTTTATGGACCGCTGCGTCGGATCTTGCCGCCGATGGGTGGCCTTGATTTGGCGCCGCTGGTGGTGCTGATCGGCATCTACGCGATCCGGATCGTTCTTCAGAACAACGCCGCCGCCTTCTATTAGGCGTCCGCGCCGACCTGATTTCCGGGCACCCAGCGCTTGCTCGCCTTGGCTCAACGTGAGAAGTTGCCGCCAACGCGAGCAAACCAAGAACAGCAGGGTCCATGCCAGACGGGTCGAGCCCCTCTCCCGAGGGATTAATGTCACAAGTTTTCGGCTTCTCCGGGTTTCGACCCGGACAGGCTGAGATTGTCGAAGCCGTGACCCGGGGCCAGGACACGCTGGCCATCATGCCAACGGGTGGCGGGAAATCCTTGTGCTTTCAATTGCCTGCCCTGTGCCGCGATGGCGTAACGGTGGTGATCTCACCGCTGATTGCGTTGATGCGGGATCAGGTTCGGGGCTTGCGCGAATCCGGCGTGTCTGCGGGCGCGCTGACCTCGGGCAATACCGATGAAGAGACCGAAGAGGTGTTTCAGGCCCTTGATGCCGGAACCTTGAAATTGCTCTACATGGCGCCAGAGCGTTTGGCCGCGTCCGGCACCATGCAAATGCTGACACGGATCGGCGTCAGCCTGATCGCGGTGGACGAGGCGCATTGTGTCAGTCAATGGGGCCATGATTTCCGCCCAGACTACCTGCGTATCGGGGCATTGCGCGACGCGTTGGGGGTTCCGGTTGCGGCCTTCACGGCGACCGCAGATGCGGAAACCCGCGAGGAAATCGTTCAGCGGCTGTTCGGCGGCAGCACGCCGCAAGTATTCCTGCGCGGCTTTGACCGGCCCAATATCCACCTCGCCTTTGCGGCGAAAGACAATCCCAGACGGCAGATCTTGGGCTTTGCGGCCGCCCGGAAAGGGCAGTCGGGCATCGTGTATTGCGGCACCCGGGCCAAAACGGAAACACTGGCGCGGGCCTTGGCCGAGGCCGGGCATCTGACATGCGCGTATCACGGCGGTATGAGCGCGGACGACCGACGGCTGGGCGAAACCCGTTTCCAGCGCGAAGACGGATTGATCGTTTGCGCCACAGTCGCCTTCGGCATGGGGATCGACAAGCCGGACATTCGCTGGGTCGCCCATGCAGATCTGCCGAAATCGATCGAAGCATATTATCAGGAAATCGGACGTGCCGGACGAGACGGCGCACCGGCGGAAACCCTGACCTTGTTTGGCGCCGATGATATCCGGCTGCGCCGCTCACAAATTGATGAAGGGTTGGCCCCGGTCGAACGGCGCAATGCCGATCACGGACGGCTAAATGCGCTGTTGGGTCTGGCTGAAGCCTTGGGTTGCCGGCGTCAGGCGCTGCTTGGCTATTTTGGCGAGGATGCCGAACCCTGTGGCAACTGCGATCTTTGTGATCGCCCGCCCGAAATTATTGACGGAACGGATGCAGTGCGCAAAGCGCTGTCGGCCATTCTGCGGACGGGCGAATGGTTTGGGGCGGGGCACCTGATCGATATCCTGACCGGGACTGTCACCGAAAAAATCACCGCGCGCGGCCATGATAAGCTGCCGACATTCGGGGTCGGGCGCGAATACACAAAGGTGCAATGGCAAGGGTTGTTCCGGCAAATGATGGGGCGCGACCTGATCCGCCCGGATGGTGAACGGCACGGCGCATTACGTATGACCGATGCGGCGCGGCCGATCCTGAAGGGAGAGGCGCAGATCAGTCTGCGCCGCGACGTGATGGATAAGTTCGCCACAAGGCCAGCCGTCAAAACTCTTGTGTCCGACGAAGATGCGCCGCTTCTATCGTCCCTCAAAGCCAAACGTCGGGCATTGGCTGAGGCTGCCAATGTGCCGGCCTATGTGATTTTCAACGATCGGACGCTGATCGAAATGGTGGAACAACGCCCGCAAGATCTGGATGCCATGTCGCGGATATCGGGCGTTGGCGCGAAGAAGCTAGAGCGGTACGGCGCGGTCTTTCTGGATGCCCTGACCGGAGCGCTGCCCGCGCCGGTTCATCCCAAGCGGCGGGCGTTGGCCGGTCGCGAATCCGGGGCGGTTCTGGACGGATTGCAGGCGGTTCAAGCCGAACTTTTACGCGGAAAAAGCGGCATGGACCGACCGCTGAGTTGTACCGTGCCTGAACTGGCAAGGATCGCCAAAGCCCGCCCAAAGGACTTGGCGGCCCTGTCGGCCATTCTGGGCGAGCGCCGGTCAGAGCGTTTTGGCGCCGCTTTTCTGGAGGTGCTGGATGCGCCATAACACCCGTCGCCCAGCCCAGATTGGCCGCGTAGTTTTACCCCCAACCTCGGACGGAGTTCTGACATGCTGGTTGTGATTTCTCCCGCCAAGCGCCTGAATTGGGATGCGGTGGAAGTCGATATTGTGTCGTCCCCGGCATTTCAGGACGATGCAACTGCATTGGCCAAGGTCGCCGCGCGGCTATCGCAGGCCGAGTTGCAAAAACTCATGGGGATCTCGGCCCCGCTTGCCGCGCTCAATCAGGACCGGTTCCGAACCTTCGATCCCAGCCCCGAGCCGCAGATGCTTCGACCTGCGGCAATGGCGTTTGCTGGCGACACCTATCAGGGACTTGATGCGGCCAGCCTCGATCCTGATGCGCATCGTTGGGCGCAGGATCACTTGCGCATTCTGTCAGGGCTCTACGGGTTGCTGCGGCCAATGGATCAGATTCAGCCGTACCGTTTGGAAATGGGGTCTCGGTTGAAAACCGCGTCATCTGCGAACCTTTATGGATATTGGGGCGCTCGCCTGTCTCTGGCGTTGAATGAACAGGCCGAAAAGACGCAGTCTGAGGTCTTGGTGAATTGTGCTTCGACTGAATATTTCACGGCGGTTGATCGTGCGGCGCTGCAGCTTCGGGTGGTGACCCCGGTCTTTTTGGAGGACCGGGATGGCGTTGCGAAAATCGTCAGTTTCTATGCCAAGAAGGCGCGTGGGGCGATGGCGCGGTTCATCGTTGAACAGCGGTTGACTGATGTCGATGATCTGAAAGACTTCGAGATCGGCGGGTATTGCTATGCGCCGGATCGCAGTGAACCGGATGCACCGGTCTTCTTGCGCAAAATGGCGGACAGCGCGAGCGCGGCGGCCTAAGGGTTAGGCCGTGTCCGCGGCTGACACCGTGTCAGGCGGAATGGTCGTATTCGGCGCGTTCGAAGAAATCATTCCGCAAATCAGCGCTTTGCGTAGGGGTTTCGTTAAATAGTGATCGATGCCTGCGGCGAGGATTTCATCCTCGTCTCCGGCCATCGCATGGGCGGTCAAGGCGCAGATGGGAACGCGGGTCGTTCCCGCCGTCTCTTCCAAAGCGCGAATGGCGCGACTGGCTTCTTTGCCGTCCATTTCCGGCATGGAGATATCCATGAAAATGAAGTCGGGCTGCGTCTGCTGGAACAGATCGACGGCCTCGCGCCCATTTTTGGCGAAGGTTAGGTCGATCGACAGATGCTGCACCATCTTGCGAAACACAAGCTGGTTGGTGCGGTTGTCTTCTGCGGCGAGGACGCGCATCAGCCGCTGGGTGCCAAGAGGTTTCGGTGTCGAAGGTTCCGCAGCGCGGGGCGTTTCCATTGCCTCGCCCAATTCCGCAATCCTCCGATACAATTCTCGACGCAACAAAGGTTTTTGCAGGATGCTGGTGACGCCACATTCCTTGGCATGGGTCGAATGTTCGCTCGGCGACGATGTGAGCAATAAAACCGGCGCTGTCTCGCCGCGGGCGCGCAGCGCTTTGGCCAAGTTCAGGCCATCCATCTCCGGCATTTTGAAGTCGGTCAGGATCAAATCGTATTGACCTGGTGCGGTGGCAAGCGCTTCGGTTGCGTTCCGCCATGCCGACACCGTTAGCCCCATCATCGATAATTGCTTTTCAAGGATCAGCCGGTTGATCTGCTGATCATCCACGATCATTGCGGTTCGAAATGGGGTGATGGGATGCAGCGTGTCGCAATCCTGCGCCTCATCGACCGGAAGCGACAGCTTGATCCCGAAACTGGACCCTTCGCCTTCGATGGAATCCACCCAAATCTCGCCGCCCATCAGATCGACAAGCTGTTTCGTGATGGCGAGGCCAAGGCCGGTTCCTTCAAACTTGCGGTTGCGTTCACCTTCGACCTGATTGAACTCGCCGAAGATATGATCGACCATGTCGGCGGGGATCCCGATCCCGCTATCCTCGACCGTAATCCGTAAATCCTGAAACCCTTCGGGGGCGAGTTCGGCGATGCCGGTGACGCGGACCAACACATGGCCCTTTGGCGTGAACTTGACTGCGTTTCCAACAAGATTGGTCAGAATTTGGCGCATGCGACTTGGGTCTGCGATGAATTGGGTGGGCAGGAACATGTCGAAATCGACCATGAGGTCGACGGACTTTTCCTGTGCAGACGGTTTGAGCAGCAGCAAAACCTCGTGAATGGACCGTTCCAGATCGAAACTGATTGGATGAAGGTTCAGTTTTTGCGCCTCGATCTTGGAGTAATCCAGAACATCGTTGATGATCACCAAAAGGTTCTCGCCCGAGCTTTTGATGGTCTCGACATAGAGCCGCTGTTCTTCGGAGAGCGCCGTGTCACAAAGCAGGTCTGCCATGCCGACAACGCCGTTCATTGGGGTGCGAATTTCGTGACTCATATTGGCCAGAAACGCAGATTTGGCGCGATTGGCGGCGTCGGCGCGGGTGCGTTCTTCTTTCAGTTGTTCTTCATAGCGGATGGTTTCGGTAATGTTCAGCGCAAGGGAAACCATATCACCGTCGCGGGCACGACGATCGATCAGCTTGATGAAACTGCCGTTCCAAAGCTTGATGATCTCGGGTTCGATCGCCTCTTGTTCCCAGCGCTTTAGCATCCGAGCAACCCAATCTTCAGGGTCATCCATGCCGATATCGATCAAGCCTTCATCGGCAAACAGGCGCAGGATATCTTGGTACTTGGTTCCCGGCTTCAGGGCTTCGATACCGTCAAACATTTGAATATAGGCTTGATTGGCAATCACGAGCTGGTTCTTGGCGTTGAACACCCCGAAGCCATCCTGAATGGTTTCCAGCGCTTCCCATAGCCGCCGTTCTGCCTGCACCACTTGATGATTGGCCCGTTTCAGGTCTTCGCGCACCTGGGTGTTTTCGCCTTTCAGACCCTCGGCTTCATGTACAAGGCTTTTCGCCTCTGCCCGCTTGACGATGATCTCATCGGATAAGACCCGGGCATGTGCGGCCAGTTTCTTATTGGCGGTAAAGAGTTCGCGCTGCTTTTGATCCAGAAGCCGTTCGGCTGCCAGCCGCGCCCGTCGCTCTTTGGCCAGTAATTCTGCAAGCGCGTGAGTTGCCTCTTCCGCCATCCAGTGTGGTATCCCCTGTCAATCGACCTCCGCCGAGAGTGCGATGATAAGGTGAACAGAACTTGAATGACGCCACTGCCTTGCGATTTTTCTGGCCGAACTGCGGCTAGGTTTCTGCGGTAAGCTCAATCAGCATAACCTCGGGCGGAACCCAGAACCGCAACGGCAGGCCGGAATAGCCAAGCCCCGCGGAGACGAACAGGTGGCGCGCGCCGTCGGTCACATGGCCCAAGGCGTATCGGTCGCCGTAATTTGACGGGGTCATTGGCCTGCGCCCAAAGATTGTGAACTGACCGCCATGGGTATGGCCACTGATCTGGAGCATGGGGCGGGTGTCGCCCTTGGCGAAATAATCAGGTTCGTGGGCGAGAAGGATGCAGGGCGCCCCATCGGGCACGTTAGCAAACGCCGCCTCAGGGTTCTCATGGCCGGGGTACTTTCGACCATTGCTCATCTGGCTATCCATGGTCACCAACCAGAAATCCTGATCTCCGTGCCGTAGTGCGGTGGCCTCGTTGCCTTTCAGGGGGCGACCGCTGGCAATGAACGCGTCAATGACGCTGTTTTCCGCATGATTGGTGGCGCGGGCGCGGGGACAATCTTTCCAGTCATGGTTCCCAAGAATGCCGTGAACCCCAAGAGGCGCATCCAGAGGCGCAAAGAGCGGTGCGATTAGGGATGCCGGAAGGTGCTTGCACGGCATCTTACTGTCGGCCAGAAAGTCGCCGGCCAAAAGGATGATGTCGGCGTCGAGGGTCATGACCTGATCCACAATCGCGCGCATTCGGTCGGGGGTCATCCATGGCAGGCACACATGCGGATCGGCGATCACGGCAATCCGCAGGGCCGGTCCGTCCCAGCGCGGGTGGGCCAAGCGATGTAGGGTCAATTGCGGCGCACCCCAAAGGCCAAAGATCCCTTTGGCCGGATTGGGCGGTCCAATGGGGGCCCATGCTGGCCGTGACGCAAGAGCGGTGGAAGCCTTCATGTGGCCATCTTGCAAAAGGTTTGGGGGGTTGGGCAAGTGCCGGGTGACCCGTCCGGCGCGGATGCCGCACGGGTCAGAAGTAGATGGCTGATAATTAAGCGACGTCGAAGTGCAGCGGGCGAACCTGCTGGAACTTTCCGGTCTCTTTCAGCGCAGCCAGAACCACTTCGGACGGTTGTTCGTCCAGATACAGAAGGGCGATGGCGTTATGGCCCGACTGGTCGCGACCAAGGGTGAAGTTGGCGATGTTGACGCCGTTCTGGCCAAGGGTCATGCCCAGCGTCCCGATGATCCCCGGAACGTCCTTGTTGGTGGTATAAAGCATGTGCTCACCGATCTCGGCGTCCAGATTGATGCCTTTGATCTGGATGAACCGCGGTTTGCCGTCCGAGAACACGGTGCCCGCGATGGTCCGGGTCCGGGTTTCGGTTTCTACGGTCAGCTTGATATAGCCATCAAAAACGCCGGACTTCTCCTGAGTGGTCTTGGATAGTTGGATGCCGCGTTCACGTGCGATGACCGGGGCCGAGACCATATTCACTTCGGAATCGGTGGCCTTCATGAAGCCCGCAAGCGTGGCGCAGTTCAACGCTTCGGTGTTCATGTCAGCCGGAATGCCGTCGTATAGGATATTCACAGCTTTGACCGGTTCGTCCGTCATCTGACCGACGAACGCGCCCAGGTTCTCGGCCAGCTTGATCCATGGCCCCATCACGGCGGCTTCTTCGGCGGTGACGGCTGGCATGTTGAGCGAGTTTTGCACAGCGCCCGACAGCAGATAGTCGGACATCTGTTCTGCAACTTGCAGCGCCACGTTTTCTTGTGCTTCGGTTGTGGACGCCCCTAGATGCGGGGTGCATACGACGTTGGGCAGGTTGAACAGGACGTTGTCCGTGGCGGGCTCGACCGCGAAGACGTCCAATGCGGCACCCGCAACATGGCCCGATTTCAGGGCGTCGGCCAAGGCGTCTTCGTCGATCAATCCGCCGCGGGCGCAGTTGATGATCCGGACACCGGGCTTCATCTTGGCAATCGCGTCGCGCGACAGGATGTTCGTGGTCTTTTCGGTTTTGGGCACGTGCAGGGTAATGAAGTCAGACCGCTGCAGCAATTCGTCCAGTTCGACCTTGGTCACGCCCAGCTTTGCGGCGCGTTCGTCGGACAGGAAGGGATCATAGGCGATGACCTTCATGTGCAGGCCAACGGCGCGGTCGCAAACGATGCCGCCGATGTTGCCGGCACCGATCACGCCGAGGGTCTTGGCGGTCAGTTCAACCCCCATGAACTTGGACTTTTCCCATTTGCCAGCATGGGTTGAGGCCGAGGCTTCGGGGATCTGGCGGGCGACGGCGAACATCATCGCGATGGCATGTTCGGCGGTGGTGATCATGTTGCCGAAGGGTGTGTTCATGACGATCACACCTTTCTTGGACGCGGCTGGAATGTCGACGTTGTCGACGCCGATCCCGGCCCGGCCAACCACTTTCAGATTGGTGGCGGCAGCAAGGATCTTGTCGGTGACTTTTGTAGCCGAGCGGATGGCTAGGCCGTCATATTTGCCGATCACCTCCAGCAGCTTGTCTTTGTCTTTGCCGAGCTTGGGTTCGAAATCGACCTCAATGCCGCGGTCGCGGAAGATCTGGACGGCGGTTTCGCTGAGGCTGTCGGAAACGAGTACTTTGGGGGCCATTTGGGGCACTCCTGATGGTCTGAATCTGGGATCGGAACCGCATCGGACATTTGTCGGACTTTCGTCGGACCGATGTTCCGTGCGAGAGGGCTGATCCGATGCGGGTGTGGCCCGCATCGGCCGTATCAGTGTGCGAAATCAGGCGGCCGAAAGGGCCGCGATCTCGGTCTGGAAGGCCCAGTCGAGCCATGGCAGCATTGCCTCGACATCGGCGGTTTCCACGGTCGAGCCGCACCAGATCCGCAAGCCCGCGGGCGCATCGCGATAGGCGCCAACATCCAAAGCGGCCCCTTCGGCTTCCAGCCGCTTGGCGACTGCCTTGGCAAAGGCGGCACCATCGGTGATGCGCGGGTCGGTGAACTTCAAGCAAACCGAGGTGGTCGAGGCCGTCGCGGGGTCTTCCGCCAGATTTTCGATCCAGTCATGTGCAGCGACGAAGGCTGCAACCGCACCGGCATTGGCTTCGGCCCGGGCAACCAGACCTTTCAGACCGCCAACCGATTTGGCCCAATCCAAGGCCACCAGGTAATCTTCGACGCACAGCATGGACGGGGTGTTGATGGTCTCGCCGACGAAAATGCCGTCGATCAGCTTGCCGCCCTTGGTCAGGCGGAAGATTTTCGGCAACGGCCATGCTGGGGTGTAGCTTTCCAGGCGTGCAACGGCGCGGGGCGACAAGATCAGGATGCCGTGCGCCGCTTCGCCGCCCAGCACTTTTTGCCAAGAGAACGTGGTGACGTCGAGCTTGTCCCAAGGCAGGTCCATGGCAAAGGCGGCAGAGGTCGCATCGCACAGGGTCAGGCCAGCGCGGTCCGCCGGGATCGCGTCGCCGTTCGGCATCCGCACGCCGGAGGTGGTACCGTTCCACGTGAAGCAAACGTCGTTGTCATAATTCAGCGCGGCCATGTCGACGATCTTGCCGTAATCGGCAACGTGTGTCGTGGCGTCGATCTTCAGCTGTTTGACCACGTCGGTGACCCAGCCAGCGCCGAAGCTTTCCCACGCCACCATTTGCGCCGGGCGCTCACCCAGCAGGGACCACATGGCCATCTCGAACGCGCCGGTATCAGAGGCGGGCACGATGCCGATGCGGTAATCGGCGGGAACGCCGAGAATGTCGCGGGTGGTCTCAATCGCGGCCTTGAGTTTGGCTTTGCCAACGGCGGCACGGTGCGAGCGACCAAGCGGCGCATCTTTCAGCGCATCGAGAGTCCAATGAGGGGGTTTTGCGCAAGGGCCGGACGAAAAGTTAATATTCGCCGGGCGTGTTGCCGGAGCTTCGATAGCCATCGCTGGTATCCTCTCAGATATATGCCCTTCGTTGGGGAAGGGTGTCCCACTGCTGCCTCTAGGTGAGTCGCGTCGAAAGAGCAAGGGGAATGAATTGGGCATGCCGGTTGACGAGGGAGCCAGCGGTGCGACGCCCGGTCGTATGGAAAGAGTTGGCGCGAAGTTCGCACGACCGGTTCGCCCTATGCGCCGCATTCGGCTTTGAACGGTCCGGTGTCGGTATTCGTCAGAAGGTTATTCGGAAGCGATGGGATGGACGCCCCCCGGCGGCATCGAATGTGCCAAGGTAGCGGGTGTTGAAACACCGCTATGAGGAGAGCGTCCATGGAAGAGGTTCGCATCATCGGCTTGGATTTGGCCAAAAACGTATTCCAAGCGCACGGCGCTGGAGCCGACGGGTCGGTTGTATTCCGGCGCAAATTGTCACGCGGGCAGTTGCTGAAGTTCCTGAGTGAACAGCCGTCCTGCGTGGTGGCGATGGAGGCGTGCGCGAGCGCCCATCACTGGGGTCGGACAATCGGCGATCTCGGTCACGAGGTCCGGCTGATCCCGCCTGCCTACGTGAAGCTTTTCGTGAAACGTCAGAAAAACGACATGGCCGATGCGGAAGCAATCGCAGAGGCAGCGTCGCGCCCGACCATGCGGTTTGTGGCGGTGAAGAGCGAGGCCCAGCAGGCGGCAGCGATGGCGTATCGCACCCGCGATCTTCTGGTGCGACAACGCACCCAGACGATCAACGCACTACGGGCCCATCTGGCCGAGCAGGGCATCGTCGCACCCGCTGGCCCTGCCCATATTGGCCGCCTCGCCGCAATCGTCGAAGGGGACGACGACACCCTGCCTGCGGCGGTGCGCGACTTGGCGCGCTTGCTTCTAGGCCAGATCGCAGACTTGAGCGAGAAAATCACAGGTTTGGATGTTGAACTGCGCCGCCGCGCAAGCGTCGACGACACTGCGCGGCGGCTGACGACGATACCAGGTGTGGGTCCGATCACCGCTGCGGCGATCACCACCTTTGCGCCGCCGATGGAGACCTTCTCAAAAGGCCGGGATTTCGCGGCTTGGGTCGGCCTTACGCCCAGACAGCATTCGAGCGGTGGCAAGGAGCGGCTCGGCCGAACATCGAAAATGGGTCAGCGCGACATCCGAAGATTGTTGATCATTGGCGCTGTGGCGGTTGTGCGATGGGCTGCGCGCAAGGGAGCACCCGAAGGCTCGTGGCTCGCGCGGATGTTGGAACGCAAGCCGAAGATGCTGGTTGCGGTGGCGCTGGCCAATCGCATGGCACGAACTGCCTGGGCCCTGATGCGCAAGGGTGAGGATTACAGAGATCCGGCGATGGCGACCGTATAGGTCAAGATCGCCGGGGTGTCGCCGCGGATGTGAGCAGGACGGAGGAACGTAAGGGCAAACGATCAAGAGACCGGATCGGGAGAACCATTATTCCGGACGATGCGCCATTGAGCGCGTGTAAGCGAACTGGACCCGATCTGCATATCTCCATACAGGCCCGCGGCGCATGAAAGGCCGTAACTTCGAGGCCGGACACACGACCGCACCTGATCACATGCCCGATCGTGCCAAAAAGTGCTTGCATTCATGGGGGCGTCCACACACGTCCGTTGCATTTGCTGACCGACTTGCCTGTCTAGAAAGTAGAATGAAACATGTCGCCTTTGCATGGCAGCATCACGTGGGCGACTTTCATCTGGTGCCCGCGAACGGCTTAGCCGGGACGCAAGCTGGGCTGATCACCGGGCTGAAAGCGATCAATGCCGGTATTCCGCTGAACGGGATCGGCGTTCGTGCGCCGAAAGACAAACAAGAGGTCAATGTCGACGCTCTTGCCCTCTAGACCGGCGAGAAATTGGGATGCCTAGGTGTGATAGCGCGGTCGGATGTGGTGGCCGACACCGGGTATGTCGGCGCAGGCTATGGCATCGCCCGCGACGATACGCTTGAGGCGATCCGCATGTTCGCGCAACCTGAGGGGATTTTGCTGGATCCGGTTTATTCGGGAAAAGGGGCGGCTGGCCTCATTGACTATTGCCGCAAGGGGAAATTCAAGAAGGGCGAGCGCGTGGTCTTCTTGCACATTGGCGGATCGGCTGCGTTGTTCGGCTATGATGCTGTCTTTGCGGAAGGCAGCAAGGCCCTCAAGGTAGTGTGATCGAATGGCCCGTGCGCGGTTTTCTAAAAGCTTCACTCAACAATTGCCGATTCCTGATGACGCGATCGCGGCGGCGGTAGCGGTGATGCGCTCGGGCCGGCTGCATCGCTATAATACAGCGCCGGAGGATCCGGGCGAGACCTTTGAGTTAGAGCGTGAGTTCGCGCAGTGGCAGGGACAGGCCTATTGTCTGGCGGTCGCGTCTGGGGGGCAGGCGATGCAGATCGCTCTGCGCGCGTCCGGGGTGGTGCCGGGGGATCTGGTGCTGACCAATGGCTTCACTTTGGCCCCGGTTCCCGGCGCGATTGCGGCGGTGGGGGCGAAGCCGGCGCTGGTCGAGATCACGGCGGATCTGGTGATCGACCTTGATGATCTGGCCGCAAAGGCCACTGCGTCCGGTGCCCGGTATCTGTTGCTGTCGCACATGCGTGGGCACCTTTGCGACATGGACCGGCTGATGCAGATCGCCGCTGAGCTGGGTATCACTATCCTTGAGGACTGTGCCCACACGATGGGCGCGCGGTGGAATGGCCGACTGTCCGGGGCATTCGGTTTGGCGGCCTGCTTCAGCACCCAGACCTATAAGCACATGAATTCGGGCGAAGGCGGTTTGCTGACCTCGGATGATCCTGACTTCATGGCTCGGGCGACGATCTTGTCGGGCTCATATATGCTGTATGCGCGGCACGGGGCGGGGCCGGCACCGGACGTTTACGACGACATCCGGCTGGATACGCCCAATACCTCGGCGCGAATGGACAATTTGCGGGCGGCGTTGTTGCGCCCGCAGCTGCGCGGAATCGCCCAAAGCATTGCCGACTGGAACGCCCGCCATGATCTGGTCGCAGCGATGCTGGCCACCTCGGCGGCGATCCACCTGCCGCGGCGCCCTGCTGCGGAAAGCTATGTCGGGTCATCGATCCAGTTCTGTCTGCCCGGGATCAGCCGTGACCGGGCGCAGTTGCTGGTGTCGGGGTTGGCGGACAAGGGCGTCGAAGTGAAATGGTTCGGTGCGGCCGAGCCGGTCGGCTTTACCTCGGACCATCACAGTTGGCGGTATGTGGCGGCACAAGATCTGCCCCGGACGGATCAGATCTTGGCCGGGCTATTTGATATGCGCCTGCCGTTGACCTTTGATCTGGACGATTGCGCACTGTTGGCGGATCACATCCTTGATGCGGTTGCGGCGCTGGACACAGCAGGCCACTTGCCATGAAGCGGATCGGCATTCTGGGCGGGATGGGGCCGGAGGCGACCATCCTGATCATGGAGAAAATCTTGGGGGGGGGGTGCTGGCGCAGGATGACAGCGACCATATTCCGCTGATCGTTGACCAGAACGCCCAAGTGCCGTCGCGGATCAAACATTTATGGGAATATGGCCCGGTGGACCCTGCGCCGAATTCTCGCTTATTCTGACCGGGGTGTCGCCGCAGGCAGCCGCCTTTGACACGCTGGACCACCTGGTCAAAGCATCCTTGGCCACCGCAACCACGCAATGACAACGATCGGTCCTCGTCTCGACCCGGATGCCACTATCACCGAGAGCACGCTCTCGAATTCTCAATAAGGAGCCAACGAATGACACCCCTTATCAAGTCCATGCTGACCGGCGCCGCTGCGATGGCGCTGTCGGCCTCGGCGCTGACCGCTGAAACCATGGTGATTGCCACCTTCAGTGATCCTACCCCGATGAATGCTGTGCGCGGCACAGATGCCTTTGAAAAGGCCACCGGCTGGGATATCGAATGGCGGGTGTTCAATTCGGGCACAGAGGTGATCGCCGCAATGGCATCGGGCGATGTGAAAGTGGCTGAATTGGGGTCCTCGCCCTTGGCGATTGCGGCAAGTCAGGGGGTAGATTTGCAAATGTTTATGCTGTCTTACGCCGTCGGCCAAGCCGAAAGCCTGATTGCCTATGAGGGGTCGGGGATTACGTCGCTGGAGGATCTCAAAGGCAAGCGTGTTGCGGTGCCGATTGGCTCGACCGCACATTATTCCCTGATGGGGGCCATCGCGCATGCGGGGCTGTCCGAAGGGGACGTGACCGTCATGTCGATGGGGCCCGATCAAATTGCCGCCGCATGGGAGCAGGGCGCGCTGGACGCCGCCTTCATTTGGCCGCCCGTCCAGACCAAGCTTTTGGAAACCGGCACCCGGATCGTCGGCGCAGATGAAACCGCAGAATGGGGCTATCCCACCTTCAATGCATGGGTCGTGAATTCCGAATTCGCCGCCGCCCATGAAGCCGAGATGGTGGCCTTTGCCAAGACCATGAACGCGGCCAACATGGTCTATCTGGACGATCCCGCCGCATGGACCGCCGAGAATGACAGCGTCAAGGCAATCGCCAACCTGACCGGGGCCGGAGCCGATCAGATTCCCGACATTCTGACCGGCTATACCTTCGTGCCATTGGCGGATCAGGTCAGCGACACATGGCTTGGCAATGCGTCCAACATCATGAAATCAACCTCGGAGTTCCTGAAATCCGCAGGCCGTATCGATACGGTGGCGGACGACTATTCGGTATTCGTGAACACCAATATCGCCGCCGAAGCCGCCAAATAAGCCTCGGTTCCTGTCCGGAAACGAGGCCGGGCAGGGCCGCCACAGAGCGAAGGAGCCAGCGACGTGGGACTGAGTATTGAGGACGTTTCTGTCGTCTATCCGGCGGCGGATCGCAGGCCGCCGGTCGACGCATTGAGCCGGATCAACCTGACGATTGACGACGAAGAATTTGTTGTGGCCCTCGGTGCGTCAGGCTGCGGAAAATCGACGTTGCTCAATCTGATCGCTGGCTTTCTGTCGCCGACCTCGGGCCGTTTGGTGCTGGACGGGCAGGCGGTGACCGGACCCGGTGCCGACCGCGCGGTTGTCTTTCAGAAACACGCGCTTCTGCCGTGGCTGAATGTGTTGGATAACGTGGCATTTGGCCTGCAAGTTCAGGGGATCGGAAAATCCGAACGCCATAAGATTGCCAATCAGTATCTTGGGATGTTGGGGCTGGACGGGTTTCAGGGGGCCCCGGTTTACACGCTATCGGGCGGGATGCAGCAACGGGTCGGCATTGCCCGCGCCCTGACCTGTGATCCGCGGCTTCTGTTGATGGACGAGCCCTTGGGCGCGCTAGACGCGCTGACCCGTGAAAAGGCGCAGGAACTGATCCTGAATATCTGGAACGACACTCATAAATCGGTTTTCTTCATCACGCACAGCGTCGAAGAGGCGTTGTTCATGGGCACCAAGCTGGTGGTGATGTCGCCCCGTCCGGGCCGGGTGACCCATGTGTTCGATCTGCCGTTTTCGCGGCAATTTCTGGACGGTGCCCCAGCCCGTCGGGTCAAGGCATCGCGCGAGTTTATCGAGATCCGGGAAGAGGTTCTTGAGATCATCTTCGCGGATGAGGAGGCTGCGGCATGACTGAGAGATCTCCTGCATCCCGCCGAAAAGCCCCCGGGGTCTTGGCCCGCATTGCCCGCGCCCGCCCGACCAAGCCCGGCGAGATCTATGGCGTTCCCGGGCAGGGCAACACCCTGTGGCTTTCGGTTCTGTCCATTGCGGTGCTGCTGTTTGTGTGGTGGTTGGTGACGGCCATGGGCTGGGTCAAGCCGTTGTTTGTGCCCGCGCCAATGGACATCGTGACCAAGTTCATCTCGGTCTGGCAGACCGGGTTCACCGGAACGCCGTTCCTTGAGCATGTGGCGATCTCGACCAGCCGGGTGTTCGGGGCGTTCCTTCTTGCCTGCGTGATCGGTCTGCCCTTGGGGTTGGCCATGGGGATGAGCCCGGTGATGCGCGGCCTGTTTGATCCGCCGATTGAATTTTACCGTCCGATCCCGCCGCTGGCCTATCTGCCGCTGATGATCATCTGGTTCGGGATCGGTGAGACCTCGAAAATCTTGCTGATCTTCTTGTCAGTTTTCGCGCCAATTGTACTGGGCGCCCGGTCGGGAGTGAAGTCGGCGGCGATCGAACAGATCCACGCCGCTTATTCATTCGGGGCGACCCGTTGGCAGGTCATGCGGTTTGTCATCCTGCCATCGGCCATGCCCGAAATCCTGACGGCTATGCGCATCGGCATCGGCTTCGGCTGGACCACCCTTGTCGCCGCCGAGATGGTGGCCGCAACTAAGGGCCTTGGCTACATGGTTCTGTCCGCCAGCCAGTTTCTGCAAACTCCGGTGGTGATCATGGGGATCATCGTGATCGCCTTTATCGCCTTTGCTTTTGACCTTTTGATCCGGTTCGTCGAACGCCGCGTCGTGCCGTGGAAAGGCCGAATGTAACTGGAAAGGCCGTGGGATGATCTTCTTTAAGACAGCCGTCCCCACTGCCGAAACGGATCAGGACGACGGGCATGACCAGAACGCGACCATGGTGGCAGGCGGGAACGATGCGGCCCGGGATTGCGCCGGAAAACTGGATAAAGGGGCCGAAGAGATCCGTGTCTCGCCCGAGCGACACGCGGCTGCGGCCGCGCGGGTGCCTGACACGCTGAAGGCCGATATCCAGTTTGCCTATAGGGACATCCGGCGCTTTGCCGAAGCCCAGCGAGAGAGCATTGGACTTATGCGGGGCCGACGAGTTCCTGTCGATGGCGATGATCCTTTACCCGATGCTGTTCCGCTATCTTGGTCTTGGGGATGTTGAAAGCGGCTACATGATTGGGGCGTCCATTCATGATGTCGCCCATTCATGATGTCGCCCAACTGGTCGGCGCGGGGAATTCGGTCAGTTCCTATGGGGGCGGGCCTTGGACCTTGCGCTGATCGGTCCGCTGTGGTGACTCTGCCGGAATGTGGATCGAGTCGCTGAAGGCAGAGGCCTATTACCGGACGTGGCGCTTGCGGCACAACCCGTTTGCGGGGATTGCGCCGGTGGCCGTGAGCGACCTTCGCGTCCGTTTGCGCCCCTATCCCGATCGTCGGTTTCTGATCCTGTTTACGCCGCGAAGTGGCAGTTCCCGACTGACAGATCTGATGGCGCGCACCCGCGTTTTAAGCCATCCGGGCGAATCTTTCGCGCCCGGGCACATGCCGACGATGGCGCGCGAGGTGGGGGCGACGGATATGGCCACTTATGTGGCGCGTCAGACGTGGCGTCACGCCACCAAAGGGGTCTACGGGGCGGAAATTACCTATGCGCATCTGCTGCAGGGCTTTGCCAGACCGGACCAATTATTCACAATGCTGCGCCCGACAGCACTGATTTGGTTGATCCGGGAAAATATCGTGGCCCAAGCCGTGTCCGCCTCGCGGATGGTTCAGACCGGCCAAGCCCATCTGGTCGGGCCCGCCCGGGAAAAGCACGAGCCGTTTCGCTATGATCCGCAGGCCATTGCGCGGTACGTCGGGCGTTTGCGGTGGATGGAGCGTCGTAGCGAAGCGTTGGTACAACGTAGCGGGCTGGTGCCAATGCGTCTGAGTTATGAGCAAATGGTGGCCACAGCGGATGCCGATTTGTTGGCGGCCCTATCGGCGCATATCGGCAGTGCGCCGTTGCCAGAGACGCCACCCCGGTCGGTGCATCGAAAACTGGGTGATGACCTGAACATCGCTTATTCCGAGCGATTCCAAGCCTCGCATCCCCGGCTGATGCGGCGATTGGACGTCGAGCGTGCGGCCTTGGTGGCGGGTTTAACCCCAATCCCCGCCCTTAGCGCCCGCATGGCCGAAAGGGCCAAAACCCGGCAGTAGGGGTGCCAGATACGCCCTGCACTGACACCAAAGCTTTCCAGGGTTGGATATGGCAGATCCGGTCCTGAAGCAGGCTGGAAACCCCGGCCCGAGCGTGGGATAGAAGGGCGGACCACCCCCCGTTCCGGAGCACCCCAGATGTTCGTCGCCACCCTATTGACCGACCCCGCAAACCCCTCTCTTGACCGGGCCACAGTCGAAGCTCTGCGTGATGCGTGGGGCGGCGGCGATGCCCAATGGCTCAGCCCCGGCGAGGCCGCGGAAATTGCGCTGGTCTCGGTGCCAGAGAATGCGGAAACGGTCTGGGCCGATCTTCAGGCGCGCGGCGTCGACTTGGTGATTCAACCGGCCGCAGGACGGAAGAAGAAAATGCTGCTGGCCGATATGGATAGCACCATGATCCGTCAGGAATGCATCGATGAACTGGCGGCCGAGGCGGGGGTTGGCCCGCGTGTGGCCGCGATCACGGCCCGGGCGATGAACGGCGAGTTGGATTTTGAAGAGGCTTTGCGCGAACGGGTTGGGTTGCTGGCGGGGCTGGATGAGGCGGTGATCGGCAAAGTGTTGGCCGAACGGATCGAGCCGATGCCGGGCGGGGCTTTGCTGTTGGCGACGATGAAGGCCGCGGGCGGACATGCGGCGCTGGTGTCGGGTGGGTTCACGGCCTTTACCACGGTGGTGGCCGGATGGCTGGGCTTCGATGAGCATCGGGCGAATGTTCTGGAGGCCTCGGGCGGGTTTCTGACCGGAACCGTGACTGATCCGATCCTCGGGCGGGAGGCCAAGGTCACGGCATTGACCGAGATCACCGCGCGTCTCGGCATCGGGACAGAAGATGTGATCGCGGTGGGCGATGGGGCCAATGATTTGGGGATGCTGGGTCTGGCTGGCACCGGTGTCGCGCTGCATGCCAAGCCCGCGGTGGCGGCGCAATGTAACGTGCGGATCAACCATGGCGATCTGACGGCGCTGTTATATGTTCAGGGCTATGCCCGGTCGGACTTCGCGCCCTGATAGAAAGACCGCCGGGGCGTCACCAGCCCCAGCGTGCCGCATTGATCCGCAGCAGCCCCGAGAATTCCTGCGCTGCATCGCTGAGCGGCTCGCGCTTTCGGGTGACCAGCCCGAACTGGTCCAGCCGGATTTCCGGGCGAAGCGGCAATTCGGTGAACAGGCCTGCAGCCAGATGGGCCTCGACCAAAGCCGCGGGCAGCAAGGCCACCGCATCCGACACCTGCACCAGGCTGAGGATGGCAACGATAGACCCACATTCGATGGTATTAACCGGTGGCGGCAAATCGGCATCGGCAAAGCCCGCATCCAGCGCCTTGCGGGTCGGTGTGGTCTTGTATTGAAGCACCCACGGGTGGTCCACCAGATCGGCCAACCGATACCGTGCGCGGCCCTGCAACGCATGCCCGGCCCGGGCCACGGCGGTCAGTCGTTCATAGGCCAGCGGTTCAAAGTCGAATAGATGCTGATGGCGATCCGTGCTGTAGCGTCCTACCACAAGATCGAGGCGACCGTTTTCCAGCATGTCCAGCAAGGCGTCGCTGGTTTCGCCATGCAGCACAACGGTGAGCTGCGGGCGCGTGCGCTTGATATCGGCAAGGGAGCGGGCGACGAGGCTGGGCGCAGCACCAGAAATCGCTCCGAGGTTCAGGGTGCCATAGCCGCCCGCGCGACGGGCCCGGAAATCATCAGAAAACCGTTCCAGACGAGACAATTGTGCCCGGGCATTGGCGATGACAAATTCGCCAAGCGGTGTTGGTTTCAGCCCGCGTGCGCCGCGATCGAACAAGGTGGCCTGAAACAGGTCTTCGACGTCGCGCAACATCTTTGAGGCCGTCGATTGGGTCATGTTCATCTGGCTGGCTGCGCGATGGGTCGTGTGATGGTCAGCCAATGCCACGATGAGCGACAGATGCCGCATTTTCAGTCCATTTGTAATACTGCGGTCCACTGGGGCTCCGATTGTGACAAGTGATCGTGTTTCGCGATTGCAGCGAACGAATTATTCATTGGAAGGTTATCACCCCGCTAGGTAGCGTCAATGTGTGGGAGGCTGACCGGGAGAAATCAGACAGCGGGTGTGCGGCAAAGGCTGCTTTGGAAGAGCGTGGGTGCGAAGGCACCCGGCTGTGACGAGCGCCGAGACGACGCGTTCAATGTGCGGTGATCGTTTCGTGTCGCAGGAAATCTTGGCACTGAGATGATCACTGACTGTGACCGGCAGACAGATCTGCCCGGCTTTCGCTGCGGATGTGTTCGCAGGAAGGGCCGGATCAAGACAACGAATGAGGAGGAATAGAATGAAATCCATGAAATTCGCCGCGGCCCTTGCTGGTCTGATGGCTTTGTCCGGAGCCGCACAGGCGCAGGATTTCCCCGATCGCCCAATCCAGTTGATCGTGCCATGGGGTGCCGGTGGCGGAACGGACGCTGTCGGGCGTCTGTTGGGCGCGCAGATTCAGCAAGAGTTGGGTGTGCCGGTCAACGTGGTCAACCGCACGGGCGGTTCGGGTGTGGTGGGGCATAGCGCGCTCGCCATGGCAGAACCGGATGGATACACCATCGGGATCATGACGATTGAGATCGACATGATGCATTGGCAGGGCCTGACCGATCTGACCTACAAGGATTTCGATATCCTTGCCATCGTCAACTCTGACGCCGGTGGTTTGATGGTGTCGGCGGATGCAGGCTATGATGGGGTCGAAGCCTTGCTTGAAAAAATCAAGTCCGAGCCAAAGGGAACGCTGAAAGCGTCGGGCACCGGGCAGGGTGGCATCTGGCATGTCGGTCTTGCCGGCTGGCTGCTGTCCGAAGGTCTGGCACCGGATCAGGTGACCTTCGTGCCCAGTCAGGGCGCGGCACCGGGTTTGACGGATATGGTCGCCGGTGGCGTTGATATCGTGCCGTCGTCCTTGGCGGAAGGCCGGGCCATGATCGATGCTGGACGGGTGGTCCCTCTGGCGTCCATGTCCCCCGAGCGTCAGGACGCATTCCCAGATGTTCCCACCTTGGCCGAGACCACTGGCTCGGATTGGTCCGTGGCGGTTTGGCGGTCCGTGGCTGCGCCCGCAGGCTTGCCTGACGACGTGAAGGCCAAGTTGGAGGCTGCTATCGCAGCGGCTTACGAATCTGACGAATACCAGAACTTCATGCAGGATCGCGGATTTGGTCTTCGCTGGGCTGGAAGCGCAGAGGCGACCGAAATCGTCGCGGCAGATGATGCCGTCTTCGGAGAAGTGATGACGAAAGCGGGCTTGGCCCAGTAATCGGCGTCCGTGAAATCCGGGGGGCGGCTTTCGGGCCGATCCCCCGGCTTTTTTCCTCTTCCTGTCCCGATCCGGGCCGTCAGGCCGACCGGGCAACCGACGCACTGGACTAAGTGATGCGTGTTACCGATCTGACTCTGGGCATTCTAACGTTGCTCGGCGGGATTGCGATTTATCTTTCCGCGATGAACTTTCAAGCCATTCCCGGGCAGGAATACGGCGCAGGCACAATGCCTCGTGCCGTTGCCTTTGTGACCGGGTTGACCGGGCTTTATATGATCGTTGAGGCGATCATGTCGGGAAATCGCGGCATCGGCTTCCGCTTTGCCGAATGGACCCGCAGCGGTGCTGCTTTGGCGCGCGTTGCCACGGTTCTGCTGCTGATCTTGGGCTATATTCTGGTGTCACCGATCGTCGGATTCGTGCCGACTACGATTGTGGTTCTGGTTGTGGCCATGCTGACCCTCGGAACGCGACTTGTCCCCGCGGTGATCGTGTCAGTTGTCGCCACGATCGTCATCCAGCAAAGCTTTGGCAAGCTCTTGCTCGTTCCGCTGCCGCGCAGCGATTTCCTGTCTTTCTTGTGGTGAATTCATGACGTCGACCTTGATTGAGGCCGCTGGCCTTGTCTTTCAACCCTATGTCCTTGGCGTCATCTTCTGTTCTGCCGTGTTTGGCATGTTCGTGGGGGCCATCCCGGGCCTGACGGCGACGATGGCGACCGCCCTGTTGGTGCCGGTCACCTTCTTCATGGACCCGGTGCCTGCCATCGCCGCCATCGTGACAGCCACCGCCATGGCAATCTTTTCCGGTGATATTCCCGGCACGCTGTTGCGAATGCCCGGAACGCCCGCCAGCGCCGCCTATGTTCAGGACGCCTTTGCGCTGACCAAAAAAGGCACACCGGAACTGGCGCTTGGCGCATCGCTGGTCTTTTCATCCATTGGCGGGATTTTTGGCACATTGGTGCTGATGACCGCCTCACCGGTCCTTGCGGAAATCGCGCTTAAGTTCTCGTCCTTCGAGTATTTCTGGCTGGTGGTGCTGGGGCTATCCTGCGCGGTCTTCATCTCGCCCGGTTCAGCGGCACGGGGGCTGATTGCCTTGTTCATCGGGTTGTTCGCCGCAACCATCGGTCTTGATAACCCGGCCGGTGCTCCGCGCTATACGTTTGGCAATGTCGAGTTGCTGGGCGGGGTCCAGTTCATTCCCGCGATGATCGGTCTGTTTGCGGTGTCCGAGGTGATCCGCGGGTTCATTCATCGCCGGAATACGGCGCCGCCGCCGAAAACCGGCAACAGCAGCATCTTTCGTCAGCAATTCGCCAATTTGAAAAAATACCCGGTTCAAGCGCTGCGCGGCAGTGTCCTTGGGACAGCGATTGGCGCGCTTCCCGGTGCGGGTGCCGATATCGCCGCTTGGATTTCCTATGCGGTGTCCAAGAAATTCTCGAAAACGCCAGAGAAGTTTGGCACCGGTCATGTCGAGGGCATCGTCGAGGCGGGCGCATCGAACAATGGCGCGATGAGCGGCGCATGGATCCCGGCACTGGTCTTTGGCATTCCCGGCGACTCGATCACTGCCATCGTGATCGGCGTGCTGTATATCAAGGGCCTGAACCCGGGTCCGATGATCTTCATCACCCAGCCGCAAATGATTTATGCGGTGTTCATCGTGTTCTTGCTGGCCAACCTGATGATGCTGCCATTGGGCTGGGTGGCGATCAAATCGGCACGGCAGGTTCTGTCGATTCCAACCCGTGTTTTGATGCCGATCATCCTGATGTTCTGCATGGTCGGCTCGTTTGCCATCAACAATTCGGTATTCGGGATCTGGCTGATGCTGATCTTTGGGATCGTCGGCTTCCTGATGGAAGAAAATGACATTCCGATTGCCCCGGCCATTCTTGGCTTGGTCCTTGGGCCAATGCTGGAACAGAACTTCGTGACCTCAATGATCAAGTCCGATGGCAGTTTCGTCGCCTTCTTTGAACGGCCAATTTCTGCCGGACTTGGGATGTTTACCATTGCCATCTGGATGATCCCGCTGGTCATGCTGGTCGTGCGCCGGGTACGATCCCCCAAGCCCGCCATGCCGGACGCCTGAGCCTTTACTGAGTCCCTCTTCGAAAGACCTGTTTCTATGAATAAACCCGATCTTCTTCTTGTCGCCGCCCTCGGGGACCGTGTTACGCAGCAACTGGATCAGGATTTCACCCTGCACCGGCTGTGTGATGCCACCGACAAGGCTGCGTTTCTCGCCGCCCTGCCTGAAGGTGTGAAATATATTGCGACCGGGGGCGGCGCCGGCTGCTCGCGCCAGATCATCGAAGCGTTGCCCGCGCTTGAGATCATCTCGTCCTTCGGGGTCGGCTATGATGCTGTCGATGTGGAAGCCGCCCGCGAACACAACGTTCGGGTCACGAACACACCGGATGTGTTGAATGATTGTGTGGCGGAGGTGACCTTGGCGCTGATGCTGGCGCTGGCACACCGGTTGCCCGAAGCTGAACGCTATACGCGCGAGGGCCGCTGGGAGGCCGAAGGCAATTTCCCCCTGACCGAAGAATTGACCGGGAAAACCGTCGGCATCATCGGGCTGGGCCGGATCGGCAAGACCATTGCGCGGCTCTGTCAGGCGTTCCAGATGCAGGTGGTCTATCACGGCCGGTCCGAGCAGGCGCATCAGCCGTTTCCCTATTACGCTGATCCTGTGTCCATGGCGCAGGATGTGGATTGGTTGGTGGTCATTGCCCCCAGCACCGACAGCACGCGCGGCATTGTCAGCCGCAAGGTTCTGACGGCGCTTGGGCCCGAAGGTCGGTTGGTCAATGTGGCCCGCGGGGATCTGGTGGACGAGCCCGCCCTGATCGAGATGCTGGCGTCGGGCGGCATTGCCGGGGCCGCGCTGGACGTCTTCGCGCAAGAACCCCATGTGCCCGAAGCCTTGCGCAAGCTTGAGAACGTGGTGCTGTTGCCGCACCAAGGCAGCGCAACGCACAAGACGCGGGCCTCCATGGGGGATCTGGTCGTCAAGAACCTTCGCGCCTATCTGCGGGGCCAACCGTTGATTTCGCCGGTTGTCTAAGGTGAGACAACGCGCCCGGGTTTCCGACTTGGGCGCGGCCAACCGGCGCATTTTCTGGGCGGCTTGGCGGTAGCCTTGCCGCCCTGTGCGTTCCGCGTCAGGGGTGGCGGCATTTGAAACGAACCTGCCTCAATGGCGCAAAACCGGCGGGACTGCTGGGGAATACAGCGATACTGACAAAGGGACGGACGATATGGGTGCACTTATGGCAGGGGCGGACCGACCGGGCGGCTTTGATCTGACGCGGGGCGCGCGATGCCTGTGATCACCGAAATCGCCGACCTGAAGCCGCTGTTCCGCGCCCGCGTACCACGGATGTTTCACGACTACGTGGAAGCAGGAAGTTGGACCGGTCAAACTTTCCGTGAGAATTCCAGCGATTTCCAGCAGCTCTATTTCCGGCAGCGGGTAGCGGTGGATATGGCTGAGCGTAGCCTTGCCAGCACGATGATCGGTCAACCGGTGGCGATGCCGGTGGCGTTGTCTCCGGTTGGCTTGTTGGGCATGCAGCACCCGGATGGCGAAATTCACGCCGCGCTGGCGGCAAAGGCGTTTGGCGTACCGTTTACCCAGTCCACCATGTCGATGTGTTCAATTGAAGACGTGTCCGCGGCGCTGAACGCGCCATTCTGGTTTCAACTTTATACCCTGCGTGATCAGGAGTTTCTGGAAAACATCCTGCACCGGGCCCGGGTTGCAGGGGTGTCGGCGCTGGTGCTGACGCTGGATCTGCAGATGCAGGGGCAGCGGCACCCAGACCTGAAAAACGGCATGACGGCCCCGCCGCGCCTGTCTTTGCGAAACCTGATGAACATTGCGACCAAGCCACGATGGGCGCTGGGGATGATGGGCACCAAGCGCCGGTTCTTCGGCAATATCATTGGCCACGCGCGCGGGGTCGAGCATATGGGCGATTTGCTGGATTGGACCAGTCGGCAGTTTGACCAAAGCCTTGATTGGGCGCGGGTGGCGTGGATCCGGGACCTGTGGGGCGGGCCGATCATCCTGAAGGGGATCAATGACGTTGAAGACGCCCGGCGTGCGGCGGATCTTGGGGTGGATGCAATCATCGTGTCCAACCATGGCGGTCGGCAGTTGGATGGGGCGCTGTCCACCATTCGTATGCTGCCCAGCATCGTCGCTGCGGTCGGAGATCAGGTCGAAGTGCATCTGGATGGCGGCATCCGGTCGGGTCAGGACGCTCTCAAGGCGCTGTCGCTGGGTGCCAAAGCCACCTATGTTGGGCGCGCCTATACCTATGGGCTGGGCGCAATGGGTGCGGCGGGCGTGACCCGAGCGCTGGAAATCATCGCTAAGGAAATGGATTTGACGATGGGATTTTGCGGTGAACGTGACGTGCGCGCCATGAGCCGTGATAATCTGCTGGTGCCCAAAGGGTTCTCGGGGCGGTGGGAGTGAGGCGGCAACGATCGCTGCGCCATCGGGCTGATAGCGCGTCCGACAGCCCGGGTGCGGGCGGGTGCCACGCGAATTCGTGACCTGTTTTCCGGTTCCGTGACTGCAAGGGCCGGGATTTCCCCTTTATTGCTGCTGCGAGATTCGGCTATACTAGCCGCAATTGAGGTATCGTCGCACTTAAAACAGGTCTTCAAGGCTGAACAGTGCGACCAAGCAGATTGCCGGAGGCTTGGAGACCCATGAACTCTCGCTGGACAATTGGCGCGTCGATTGCGCTTGTCATCGCCCTGGGCGGGGCTGCCGCTCACAGTCAGACCAGCCGCGTCGCGGCGAAGACGGACTGGAGCATCTATGTCGAAAAGGACCCGACGCAATGTTGGGTGGTTTCGGCGCCGAAACAGACTGTGAATACCAAGGACGGCAAGGTCGTGGCGGTCAATCGCGGCGACATCTATATGTTCGTCTCGTTCTGGCCTGATAGCGAGCAGATGGGCGAAGTGTCGTTTCTTGGCGGCTATCCGTTCGCGCCCGGTTCGACCGTCAAGCTGACGATCGGTGATAGTGATTTCGAATTGTTCACTGACGGTGAGGTCGCGTGGGCCGCGTCAGCCGAAGATGACCGTCGAATCGCCACCGCCCTAAAGCGCGGTGCAGAAGCAGTGATCATTGGTCGATCCAGCCGTGGCACGGTGACCACCGACACATTTTCCCTGATGGGTTTTACCGCTGCGATCGAGGATGCGCAAAAACGCTGCGATTCCTAAGTTGTGATCCGTTCGTCTGACCGGCGGGACGACAACCCTGTTTTCAAGGGCCGCAAAATGCGCTATGTGCTCGCTCTTGTCAAAAGAGTGACGCCATGACCGTATCTGCCCCGATCACCCAGGATGTTCTGACCATCCCTCGTAAAACGCCCGAAACCGACCGGATTAATCTGGTCGGGCTGACCCGGGATGGCCTGCGCAGCGCCCTGATCAGCGCAGGTACGCCCGAGGCCAAGGCAAAGATGCGGGCCGGACAGATCTGGCAGTGGCTGTATGAGCGCGGCGTGCGCGAGTTTGACCAGATGACCAATCTGGCCAAGAATTATCGGGCAGAACTGGCCGAGATATTCTCCATCGAAATCCCCGAAGTTGTCAGCCGGCAAGTCAGCGAAGACGGCACCCGGAAATATCTGGTTCGGATCGCTGGTGGCCATGAGGTCGAGACGGTCTATATTCCCGAAGAAGACCGGGGCACGTTGTGTGTGAGTAGCCAAGTTGGGTGTACCCTGACCTGCTCTTTCTGCCATACCGGGACGCAAAAACTGGTGCGCAACCTGACTGCGGGCGAAATCGTTGGTCAGATCATGTTGGCGCGGGACGATCTGGGCGAATGGCCTGAACCCGGCCGGAATCCACGGAATGAAACACGGTTGTTGTCAAATGTCGTTCTGATGGGCATGGGCGAACCGCTGTATAATTTTGAAGCCGTCCGCGATGCCATGAAGATTGCCATGGATCCGGAAGGGATCAGCCTCAGCCGCCGCCGGATCACCCTGTCGACCAGCGGCGTTGTCCCCGAAATCGCGCGCACCGCCGATGAAATTGGCTGCATGTTGGCGATTTCATTCCATGCCACCACCGATGAGGTCCGGGACAAGCTTGTTCCGATCAACAAGAAATGGCCCCTGGCTGACCTGCTGGAGTCCCTGCGCGCCTATCCTAAGGCCAGCAACTCTGAGCGGATCACCTTTGAATATGTCATGTTGGATGGTGTGAACGACAGCGACGCCGATGCGCATCGTCTGATTGAGTTGATCCGCGGCATTCCTGCCAAGATCAATTTGATCCCGTTCAACGAATGGCCCGGTGCGCCCTATAAGCGGTCGTCGAACAACCGCATTCGTGCCTTTGCGGATATCATTTACAAGGCGGGCTATGCCTCGCCGATCCGCAAGCCGCGGGGCGAAGACATCATGGCGGCCTGTGGCCAGTTGAAGTCTGAAACCGAACGTGCCCGCAACGCCCGCCGATCGCCTGCGCCCGACTGATCGGTGGGGGCGGTGATGCCTAGCCCCGGGAGTCGGGGCCGAAAATCCTGTCTTTGTAATCTTCCATATAGATCCGCAGCCAAGGCGTGAATCCGGCCGGGCGCCGCGCCACTTCGGCGGCAAGATCGTATAGATCGACCCAGGAAACTTGCATCACTTCATCGGGGTTGGGTGTCACGGTCAGGTCCGCTGGCGCTTGGGCAAGAAAAACATCGACCACTTCGTGCTCGACCATTCCCTGACCGACATCCGCCCGATATTCTAAGGCGTCCCGACGTGCCGGGTAAATTCCGGTGATCCCGAGTTCTTCGCGCAAACGCCGGACCGCGCAATCGGCCGAACTTTCGCCCCATGCCGGATGGGTGCAGCAGGTGTTCGCCCAAAGGCCGGGGGTGTGGTATTTCGACAGCGCCCGCTGCTGAATTAGCACTTTCGTGCCGTTCATCACAAACACTGAGACGGCTTTGTGGCGCAAGCCTTGCTGGTGCACCTGTAGCTTCTCGACGGGCTTCAATTCGCCGTTTACCCAGGCCGGGATCATATCTGTCATCTAATGGATGGCAACGCTCGGCTGTGTGGGAGACTGGGAACCAGCCGACGACATCAATTGTCGACAGACCGGACTTTAAATGGTGGTTGCTGTAAGCGGCACCCGACAACATGACACAGGCCCGGACGGAGGGGGCCAAATGGCGGTCCCGGCTCGGTGACAAATCCGCGCATGACCCAGATCACGGGGCACCCCGTTTCTTGGCAGTCCCGCCCCGGACGTGCATGGTGGCGCGGTGTTGCATGGCTGCAAAGGACACTCTGGATTGAAACATCTCTCGATCACGCTCGTCTTGATCCTTCTGGCACTGACGCACGCGCACGCCGATGCCACCGCCCCCGTCGTGGGGGATGCCAGCCATGGGCAGACCCTGTTCCGGGTGTGCCAGGCCTGCCACGTTGTTCGCGGTCCGCAAGGCGAGGTGCTGGCGGGGCGCAATGCTGCGACCGGACCAAACCTTTACGGGGTGGCTGGATCAGCGGCGGGGTCCGTCGCGGGCTACGCCTATTCCAGCGGGCTTCACGCAGCAGGACGCGCGGGGCTGATCTGGGACCAAAGCAATTTCAGTCAATTCACCACGGACCCGACAGGGTTTCTGGCCGGTTACCTTGACGATCCGAAGGCCCGGTCGAAAATGGTCATCAAGGTGCGGTCCAATGCGGATGCCGCCGATCTCTATGCCTATCTGAAAAGCTTGTCTGACTAAGGCTTTCCGGCCCCGGACCAAGCCTTAACGATCCGGTGGCGTCCAATCTGATGCGGGCGCGTTGCGGCGCAACAGGCGCAGCACCAAACCAATCGCGACCCCCACGGCGATGGCCACCGTCAGGTCCGCAACCACCGTCAGGACGAGGGTCAGCAGCAGCAACAACCGATCCGCCAGTGGTGCGGTCAGATGGCTGCGCCATTTATGCGGCTCACTCATCGTCCACGCGGTCATGATCAGCAGCGCTGCAAGCGCTGGCATTGCCAGCATCCCAGCCAAGGGCGCGGCCAACATCATCACCGCAAGAATGATGACGGCGTGGATGATTCCGGCAATAGGGGACTTGCCGCCAGCGCGGATGTTGGTGGCGGTCCGGGCGATGGCACCCGTTGCCGGAAGGCCACCGAACAGCGCCGAGCCGATATTGGCGATACCTTGGGCCAAAACTTCGGCATTGGGCCGGTGCCGGGCGCCAGTCATCCGGTCCGCAACCATCGCCGAAAGCAAGGATTCGACCCCGGCCAGAAACGCGATGACACAGGCCGAAGGCAGCAACTCAATGATCCGCGTCCATGTCACGGCCGGGAATTGCGGAACAGGCAGGCGGTCGGGCAGGGCGCCGAACCGCGATGTGATCGTGTCGACGGGCAGGGACAGCAGCGCAACGAGGATGGACCCGGCTGCAACTGCCACGATCAACCCCGGGAACCGGGGCGCGGCCCGGCGCAGGCCGATGATCAGGCCGAGCGACAGCAGGCCAATCGCGAGGGTCGGTAGCTGAAGGGTCTCGTGCGCGGACCAAAGCGTGGCAATCTTGGCAAAAAATTCGGCTGGAAGGTCGGGGGTGGTCAGGCCAAGGAAGTCGCCCAGTTGACTGGTGGCAATAATGATGGCGATGCCGATGGTGAAACCGTCAATCACAGCTTCGGGCACGTATTGGACCAGACTTCCGGCTTTCAGGCAGCCCGCTAGGATCAGAATGACGCCGGCCATCAGCGTGGCCAGAACCAGTCCATCATAGCCGTACGAGGCGATGACCCCGGCCACGACCACGATGAATGCGCCGGTCGGTCCGCCGATCTGAAACCGGCTGCCCCCGAATACCGAAATCAGAAATCCCCCGACAATCGCCGTCACCAAGCCCGTCGCCGGTGGCGCGCCGGATGCGATGGCAATCGCAAGGCTGAGGGGCAGGGCGACCATGGCGACGGTCAGACCGGCAACAAGATCGGCCATGAATTTTCGTCCGGAGTAAGTCCGGGCCGTGTTTAAAATTTCTGGCTTCATAACTACACTTTTGGTGTCAACGGGACCCGGAGACGGGTCTCTGCTACAGCTTGGGCGATCTCGCCCGCGCTGACCAGAGGACGTGCCGTCGCGGCAGGCTTAGACGGGTCCCGCTTTTCTTGGGATGACTGTAAACACCATCAAACAGAAAGAGAGGGCGTAACGCTTGCGAAGGAAAAAAACTCTCGGTGATTTTGCCTTGCGCGGCGGGTCCTTCACGGTTAAACGGGCAACCGCGTAGCCCCAATAGCTCAGCTGGTAGAGCAACTGTTTCGTAAATAGTAGGTCGGCGGTTCGAGTCCGTCTTGGGGCACCAAAATATTCAATCTATACAGTCGATTATGCAGATCAGCGATGTTGCGATCTCTCATGCCTCCCGCCCGGCTGTGTGGTGATGCGCGGATGAAATGATCTCGCTCTCTCTGCCGCCGCCGTATTTAAAAGTCAGAAACAGAGTCTGTGATCAGGGGGGGGG
>NZ_MTBG01000010.1 GCF_002119405.1 Pseudoruegeria sp. SK021
CGGATGGCTTCCAGTGCCACCTTTGCCTTGAACTCCGCAGAATAGCGCTTTCGTTTTGTCATCTCAGGTCGGTCCTTCGTCAGTCGCTAAAGCTTAGCAACTGGTCCGAATTCTTGCGACCACCTCTGTCCGACACGCCCTTGTTTCACTTCGGGCCGGTGCGGGACCAGTCGCTCTTGGATGGTCTGACACACCCATTGGTCGGCAGTCGCGACGCCAAGCTGTGCCTACTGACTGGCCCTTTCGATGACGAGATTGAAAGCGCTGACATCTATGAACCATTATTACAGGAAATGCGGGGCAATGCAGTCGATATGGTCTGCGCCAACCCTGACTTGGTCGTGAAAAGCGGTCAGCGCATGGTGATCTGTGCGGGATCAATTGCGCAGCTATACGCAAAAATTGGCGGCAAAGTCACCTATGCAGGCAAGCCAGAAGCACCAATTTATCAAGCGGCCATAACGCAGATGACCATCGCTGCGGGGCGAACGCTGTCAAAAAGTCGCATACTTGTTGTGGGTGATGGCTTGCCGACAGATATCAAAGGGGCTGCCCAAAACGGGTTTGCCGCGTACTTTGTTGCGGGGGGCATTCATGCCATCGACATGGGTGACATGAAAACCCCCGAGACGTTAGCGCGTACTTATGGCCTGATTAGACATCAGTTTGCCGACCTCAAACTTGCCGGTATTTGCGACCATCTGCACTGGAATTGAACGAAGAAGCTAGAACCGCGATCACTCTTGCTAGCCGTAGTCGCAAGAGGTTTCACCTTGTTCACTTCGGTCGCAATGTGACGAAACCCGCCGTTGGTGCAACAGGAGCGAATTCACACCTCGTCCGCTGACCGACGTTTCAATTGCTAAGACGCCGCCAAATCAACGAATGGCGGCAAAACGAAAGCTGTAGTGCGGCGTTGAGACCGTTGTAGAAAGGCCGGAGAGGGCGGTTCATGCAGTGAAAGCCGTGGCCAGTCCGGATGCACACGCTGCATTGCGGAAGGCGGCAGTAAGCCCAAACCAAGCCACCGGATGCTGCGGTTCTGACTAACTTCCGCTATGCAGAAACAGTTCGAATGCGCACCTTGCTGTCGCTGGTTCGCTCTTCGTGTAAACCTAGAAACAATGATCGTGCACTTCAGATGATCGCAGACCTCGCTCTGTGACGCCTGTTGAAACGCCCGCGCAATTGTTTCGCACAAACGCAGATCACCAATACATCTGCGGGCCAACTCCTCTACGTCACTCCGGCGTCTAGCAAGCGTATGCATGTAGTATCGGCATTGATCTCAACGCGAGCACCGTAGGGGAGGGTCAGGATCGGATCCGTATGTCCAATGTCGAGGTCCGCAAGGACGGGCATGTCGGACAGTCCGGCTTCGGCCAGCCCGCGACGCACCGCAGCTTTCTGCGCCTTGCGTTCAAGATCGGTCATGCGTCCACCTGGGCGCGCAAGCAGGATTGCAGAGAGGCGATGGAGGATGCCCTGCGCTGCGTAGTTGCGCAACCAGCGTAGCACGAGAGACGCATCCGGCGCTTCCTCGGAGGTCTCGTAAAACAGGACCGCACCATCCCAGGCATGGAGGGGCGGCCACCAGGGCGTGCCCTTGAGCATCTCCATCACCTCCGCACAGCCACCGAGCAATCGCCCCGTGATTACCCCGTTTCCTTGCAATACCTCCAATCCTGTGGAGGGGATGCGCGTGCGCGGCCGCTTTTGCGAAGTCGCATCCTGCCATTGGCATGCTTCGACGGTCCATCCTACGGAGTTCGTCGGCAGAAGCCCGATCGGCTCGGGGTCGAAAGTGGCTCGTTCGAAGGAGGTGGCTGCCAATTCGGTCATGCCCGCGTTCTCTGCAAAGCCGGACATGATCGTCGGCCCATGGAAGCTGCCCAGCCCGGCCCGAAGGCAGGCGAAATGCAAAACCGTCACGTCCGAATATCCAATGAACACCTTCGGGTTGGATCGGATCACGTCCAAATCGAGATGCGGCAGCAACCGGATCGCGTCGTCTCCGCCGATACTGGCTACGATCCCACGAATGCTTGGGTCGGCAAAAGCCTGCATGAGGTCGGCCGCACGTGCTTCGGGATGGCAGTCGAGCCAGTCGGCATCGTGATGAGTATGGGGCATATCCACCACCTCCAGACCGAACCTCTTAGTCAGATAGGCCTTTCCGGCCTCGAAACGCTGTGGAAAGCACGACGGTCCACCCCAGCACGGGGTCACTGCCGCAAGCCGATCTCCCCACCTCAGACGCGGCGGGCGCACGAGTGTCATAGGCCAGCAGTCCCGAAGTTGGTGCAGGTCGCTCATAAGTCCTCCGATAGCTTGGGAACGTTTTGCTGTTCCAGCGAGTAGGCTCGTAAAGCAACTATATGCTCGGTCGGCAAAGCGGACCAGTAAACTGGGTCGCAGAACGGCAGTAAGGTCCGCAGCCCGACGATTAAGCCGCGTTGGTTTGGCTTGATCCGGCATGGTCTGGCACGCAGAGAAGTCCGCGCGGTCGCGTTCACGCCGATCCGTCAGGGCGACGGTCCCCTGTTGCCGGAGTTGCTGGCCCAAATCCCGCCCGACGAGCCGATCAAGACCGTAGCGGCGGATGGCGCTTACGATACGCAGCGATGCCATGGCGCGATCATCGAGCGCGGTGCCGAGGTGTTCGGGCGTTCCTTCGGACCGGTGGCCGTCATGCCCTCACTGCCCATCCGCCGCAATGGGCGGGCCTGAATAGAGAACTGCCCTGCGGCCAGCGCAGGAAACGCGATCCTGCGCGCCATCCAACGGTGGGGGCGGGCGCTTTGGACGAAATGGGCGAGAGACCATGTCCGAATCAGGGGCGAGGCTAAGATAAAAGGCTTGAAGCTGTCCGGCGAAAGGATCATGTCACGAGACCCCGACCGCCAAACCGCCGAAACCCAGATCCGTATCGCACTCATGAACCGCTTCTCGGCCCTCGGCAGGGCCGAGATCGCAGCCGTCGTCTGAACTCAGGCGGGAATGGGGGTGCTTAAGTCAAAGCCCGCATGGCGCAACATCGCCGTTTCGACATCTTCGATCCGCTCAATGGTGAAGATCAGCAGACAGCAAATCAATGCTTACGTCAGTGTCCAGCTTTCGAGGATCACCTCACCTCTGGCAAGACCAGCGCCGTTCACAACTGACACCGGGGGAAATATGAAGTAGGTTCGTGAAACGGCCTCAAAAGCTCTAATGTAACGAGACACTGTTGAATGAATACTTCTTCTAAGGCCCACGATTTTCAGGATGATATCGACGCGATTGGGCGCAGCACAGTTATTCCGACCCTACTTGAGACGATCGTGCTTGCGACGGGCATGGGTTTTGCGGCTGTGGCACGGGTGACGGAAGCCCGCTGGGTAACATGCAGGGCTGTTGATACGATCTCATTCGGTTTAACGCCGGGCGATGAGCTTGATGTCGAGAGCACGCTTTGCCACGAGGTTCGGCAATATGATCGGGAGATCGTAATCGATGATGTGAACAGCGATCCGATCTACGTCAACCATCATTGCCCCGCTCGCTACGGATTCCGCGGCTATATCTCTGTCCCGATCCGACGCGCGGACGGATCGTTCTTTGGTACGCTCTGTGCCATCGATCCTCAACCTCACAAGCTTACGGATGAGCGGGTCTTGGGAATGTTTCGTCTGTTTTCCAAGATGATCGGAGAAATTTTGGATGCCGATGAAATCCTTGCAGAGAGCAAGGGAGCGCTGTCGCACGAGCGCGACCTTGCTGAGGTGCAGGAGCAGTTCATTGCCATTTTGGCACATGATCTACGCAACCCTGTCAGTGCGCTGGCCTCTGGACTGCGGATGATAGAGCGCCGGGATATTGACGCTGCGACGGTTGAGCTTGTTGGTTTCATGCGCGCCTCTGTCAACCGGATGGGGCTTCTGATCGAAAACCTTCTGGATCAGGCACGTAAACGCAGCGGTGGCGGAATCGTCATTGAGCGAAGCCAAGCCGAGGACTTGGGGACATCTTTGGCGCAGATTGCGACCGAGCTTCAGGCCATAACGCCAGAGCAACCGATCAAAATGACCATTGAGTTGCCAACTCCGGTGCTCTGCGATGCCGCACGCATATCGCAGTTGTTTTCCAATCTGTTGGGAAATGCAGTCACCCACGGTGCTTCAGGAAAACCCATTAAGGTTGCAGCCCGACTTGTCGATGGTGACTTCGTTCTGACTGTGGCCAACAGCGGTGACGCCATACCCGAAGATCTCCTTCCGACGATATTCATGCCATTCGAGAGCACAAGCAACCGTCCCAGCCGCGAGGGGCTTGGGCTTGGGCTTTTCATCGCTATGGAAATCGCGAAGGGACACGGGGGGACGCTGTCAGTGGCGTCGAATGATGTCGAAACCGCATTCACCTTCCGGATGCCTAATCCACCCAGCAGCGCCGCAGATAAATAGCCCATTCGGGGAGTGTCATGACACGCCCTCTGACAATGGACGTTGGCATCCATGTCTCCAATGGCTGGCTATGCCGTGTTCGACGCTTCGGCTGACAAAGGGCTGCACGATCCATGACTGAGCGCTTCGCCCGGATGCGGCGCAGCGCTGTATCCGGTGTTTGGCCAGCTTAAGCCAAACACCAGATATTAACCGCACAGTGTCGGACGGAACGACGTCCAAAAATGGCGGGGACGTCGTTATGGAATTCATCATTTTAAACTGTTGCAGCGTCGTGCATTCCCAATCCGAAGGTGCCGACACCCCTCGTTAAGGTGCCAGCGGCATTACGATTTAAAATCGTCTTTATTCGGCGCCCACAGAGAAGTTGTCCGGGAAGTCTTTGGTCAACTCCCTCAGTGCGTCAGAGTCTAATTTGGTTGCGCCCTCGGGGATCGCGATTGCCAATTCATCTGGATCAACGGTGTTGCGCCAGTTGTTGATTTGAACTGTGTATCGCGGTTCGAGCGCCACGTCCCGTGTTGACAAAACATAGCGACACGGCCTCGGCATCTCGCCCTGTGCGATCCAGATTTGAATATCAAGTTCGGAATTGCGCAGCACAATATGATCACAGTTCTGACCGCCGATCACACCGACGCCAAAATTCTCCACGTCGGTTACACCCTCCATCAACGTACTTACCGGATCTTCCATCAGCAAGTTCGCTGCCGGAAACACCAGGTCATAGTCCGTGTGCAGGGTCTCGATCATCGTTCTGATCGTACCCTCAATGGGAAGTTGCGAATAGATGTTTGCCTGGCGGCCAATCAGCGTGACGGTCTCGCCGTCAAAGCCCATCTCGATATCGGCAAACCCGCCTCGGCGTGCCGCCCTGATGTGTCCGGGACGGTCAACGGCGACTGTTCCGGAACTTGTCAAACTAATGATCCGTCCTTCAATGGTGATAACGTCCAGTGTCGAGTCGAAGTCGAAGGCAAAGTTTTGTTGCTCTGTCATGTAGTCGGACATCGCAGCGAGGATCGCTTTCGCATCCGTTTCGTCAGCCGAAACCGGACTTGCCAGTGCCGAAACGACAAGCGCGCCAACCAGAGCAGCACGGCCCTTGCCATCGTGGTTTTTCGTTCGCATCAGATTGGATTCCATTCGTTCTTCCATTAGCCGGAACAGAGTTTCAGAAAACACGTCGTGTGTGCTGCCTAAGGCATATAATCATTCACTGATTTTCGGAACCGTATTCTACGTTCTGCCGACATTGATTTCGGGCGATTGTGATGGTTCAGGCTCCGTGAGGGGGCCCGTTTTATGGGCACCCTGTTTGGCTCGCTCAAGGCGCTGTACAATCGATGAAGGCGAAGGTGCCCCATGGGGGGGGCTCGCTAGGATCATGGTGTCGTGGCCGCGGGCCCCGAGCATAGGACCCATAATTCGTCGAACATAATCGACGCAACAGATCTCAAGGTCCACTGAAGGGCGCCCGGCTTGCGGCAGAAAACGAAACGGCATGCGGTCACCGGGGCGTGAGCGGTGATAAGCAGCCTGCCATTGGCCGATCGGCTTCTGGGAATTCGAGGATAGAATGCGGATTGGCGCCGCGTGGTAACCCGGTGTGATGGATGTCCAAAGGACGTCCTGTCCACAATCGCCCTTGCAGAAACTGTCCTGTTTTGACTCTAAATCAATGAGCCGTGAGCCTGCGGTAAATCCATGAATAGACCGGCTGGAGGGCAGGTCAGCAGACATGACGCGACCAGAGACTTGGCTCTCTATGCGTCATTTCGGAAGGTGAAACCCAACGAGGAAATCTAAGAGGAGCGGATTATGACATCCCGTGGGGAACTTTTGGACAAGCTGGATGTCGAACGCAATTTTCCCACTCTTAACGGACGTTCGCCACGTGCAAGAAGAAGGCTGCGGCTGTTTTCGCGGCCGACGAGGCCGTCGTTCGCGTCAGGAAGCGAACCCAACGGTGTCGATCTATTCGGCAGCCGAATATCTCGCGGACGCTTCCAACATATCCGGGCCAGCCCCGAGCGCGCAGGTGGTACCGCGTCGTGGAGGGGTCTTATGACCAGCACAGGAGGGTTTGAACGCATACCACGCCCGACTTTAAGGGTGTGGTATGCGTTCAAGGGTGAGGGGAGGCTGGCCTACGACGATTTGTTTTTGGCTTTCTTGCCGGTCGCAGCCCCGGAATGCTGGCCAGCCGCGCCATTCAGCGCTTGGTAGAAAGGCGCTTTTTGAGCCGGGTTTGCACCTGGCCGCTTAACTTTTGGTTTTTTAGATTTCGGCATGTGGGTATCCCATAAAGATTTCGGATAGCCATAGAGGGTCTTTGGTCGAATAGATACTGGGCAATCTGCATTTCGCAGCCCAAGGACACACGAAGAAGATATTGCCCGTCGACCGGCCCAGTTGGACATTCGCGCTCTGTCACAAGCCCGGCAGGACAGGAACTTAGCTTTGACGGCTGCTACGCGCCGATCGTAACTGACGCAAAATTTCGGTCATTGGCATGCTTCCAGCGGTCGTTCTGGGCGATGGGTGGAGAGCCTGAATGCACGCATCAATCTTGTCGATGCCCGTGCAAGATGTCGTGTTGTGCGCTGCGGCGCGAAAAATGGCACCGCAGCGTGACGTTATCTGCCTTACGGCGTGACGATGTTGAACCAGAATTCGAATCCGTCAAGCAAACCAACGAATTCTTCAACCTTGCCAGAGTCGCCGTCGACCGTGACAGAGCCATCGGTCATTGCATCCATCAACGTGGTTTGACCCAGATTGACATTATCAAGCACCGCACGGTCCATGGTGACAGTGGCGTCAACAGTGTCGGCTTGGTTGCCGATCGTGTAGTTCATCACGCCATTGGTCACCGTCAACGAGAATTGCTCGTCAACGTCGGGCATCACGAAGTTGAGGGCAATTTCCTTGCCAGCAGCTTCGGGATGGTTGAGGCGAACCGCCAGATAATCCAGATAGATATCGAGTGGCAGGCCGCGCACAACATCGGCTGATCCGGTGTCAGGTGTTGCGGCTTTTACCACGCCGTCCCGCAGTTCCTTCGCACCCGAGAGGTAGAAGTTGCGCCACGGACCGCTTTCCGCCTGATAACCCAACTGGGTCAGCGTGTCGGCCAACAGACCTTTCGCGGCTTGGTTGTCCGGATCGGCGAAGACCAGATGGTTCAGCGCCGTCGCAACCCAACGGTATTCGCCAGCATCAAAATCTGCTTGGGCTTTTTCTAGAACCGCATCGGCGCCGCCAGCATATTCAACGAACTTGATGCCTTCTTCGACGGGGGGAAGTTCATCCAGTTCCGAGGGGTTGCCCGAGAACCAGCCAAAATACAGTTGGTACTGGGCTTTTGCGTTGTGGCTAACCGACCCGTAATAGCCGCGGTTGTAGAAATGCTGGGCCAAACTGTCGGGCAGGGTCAGTTGCTCGGAGATTTCGATCATCGTCTCGCCTTTATTAGCAAGGCGCAGGGTTTCGTCATGGATATAGCGGTAGAGGTCGCGCTGACCTTTCCACAGTTCCACGATGTTCTCATTGTCCCAGGTCGGCCAATGGTGGCTGCCGAAGCTGACCTCGACATCGTCGCCCCAACGGTTGATGACATCGTTGATATACTTGGCGAACTTGTCACCGCTCCGGACTTTTGCGCCGCGCAGCGTGTAGAGGTTGTGCAAGGTGTGGTTGATTTCCTCAGCCTGCATCAACGCCTTAAACTTGGGGATGTAGAACATCAGTTCCGCAGGCGCTTCGGCGCCCGGGGTGTTGAGGAACGTCATGTCGATGCCGTCAACCGCCATCTCGGTGGGCGATTCCGAGATCGTCACGGTCGGTTCCACGATGGTCACGGTTCCAGCGGCGGTCGTTGTGCCCAGCCCGGACCCCAGCGATCCTTCTGGGCCTTTTTCGATGACGTTGCCGTACATAAAGGACGCCCGGCGGCTCATCGTATTCCCGGCAATCAGGTTTTCGCTAACGGCTTCTTCAAAGAACCCTTCTGGCGCGATGATCGGCACATTGCGCTCGGCGATTTCTTCGGGGGTGATGATGCCTTTGACACCGCCGAAATGGTCGACGTGGCTATGGGTGAAGATCACGGCGCTGACCGGCAGGTCTTCGACGTTTTCGCGCAGCAGTTTTAGGCCGGTGGCGGCGGTTTCATTCGCCGTCAGCGGGTCGATCACGATCCAGCCGGTGTCGCCCCGAATGAAGCTCATCACCGCAAGGTCGAACCCACGGACTTGGTAGATGCCGCCGGGGACAACTTCGAACAGGCCGTTCACCGCGTTCAAACGGCTCTGGCGCCACAGGCTGGGATTGGCTGTGTCGGGCGCGTCACCTTCCAGAAAGTCGAACTGGGCTGTGTCATAGACGACAGTGCCGTCCGGCAATGTGATCTCTGCCTCATCCAGCGTTGCGATCAATCCCCGCGTCGCATTTTCGAAATCGGTTTCATCTTCGAAGGGCAGATAGTCCTTCAGCGCTTGGTTTGCGGCGATCGTCGCCTTGCTGGCGTCCTGTGCGTAAGCGGGAAGAGCCGCTGCAAGCACGCCGGTCAAGATCAAAGCTGTGTGTCGCATCTCGAGTCCTTTGAGATTTCTGCGGAAGACAAGGCTCTTCCGCTCGAGGGCGATTTTACAGTAAGTTAACCTGAAAAACTCCATCACCTGATTGGTTAGAGCCATTTTATCTGTAGGAATTTGATTACGTGTCAGTCAGAACTCGGAATGAAGCCATCGCCGTCGCCACGTCCTCAGGTTGGTTCTCTACGCGGTCGCAGCACACGCGCGACCGGCTATCAAATATTGCAAAGCTTCACGTCTTTGATGCAGGACAAAGCATTTACCGCTTCGGCGACCCGGCCAACGGGATTTTCGGGCTTGTGTCTGGCTCGTTCGAAATCATGATCCCACGGGCCGACGGCATGGATATCACGATTTACAAAGCAGACCCAGGTTACTGGATCGGGGACCTTGCCCAGTTTTCTGGCGAGACAAGGCTGGTCTCGCTTGTTGCAGCTGAACTCACCCAAGTTTTGCACTTACCACAACCCGAATTGGTCCAATTGTTGGCCGAGGATCCGCGCCTTTATGCCGATTTCTATGAGCTTAGCCACGTCAACGTGGCACTTGGCCTGCGTCTGATCGCCAACCTGGCTATCGCCCCATCCGATGCGCGAATTGCGGCCCACCTTGCGATGCATGACAAAACCCGCGCGGATGGGGCTTACGAAGTGCAGCTGTCGCAAACCAAACTTGCCGAGCTCGTGGCGCTTTCCGTCCCGACTGTAGAACGGGTTCTGCGACGCCTGCAAAAGGAGGGGATCTTAGAGCTTGGCTACGGACGCATCCGTGTCATCGACCGCTTGGCGCTTCTTGGTCTCATTGATGGCAAGCGCGAACAGTAACCCTGAGTCATTGCTCCAACGATTTGATGAAGCGCTTTGGCGCAACCCACCCCGATACGTGGGCGCCGTTCCCACGTGTCGGGGTGGCCCGTCCTGCTAGATGTCGCGCGGCGTCGTCGCCCGCAGCGCCGGAAGGCCGACGCCGGTGGATTCAAACCCGCCGTCTGCGGCCACGACTTGCCCGGTCACATAGCTGGCTTTTTCACTGGCCAGAAAGGCGATGACTTCCGCGATCTCTTGCTCGGACCCGTACCGGTTCAGCGGGATCGCATCGTGGTATGCGGCGCGGATCTCGGGTGAGTGGACCGCGAGGGCGAGCTTGGTGTTCACCGGGCCGGGGCAAACGCAGTTGGCCCGAATGCCCAACTCGCCCAGTTCGGCGGCCTGCTGTTTGGTCAGATGGATCACCGCCGCCTTGGACGTGCCATAGGCAATCCGCAGGGTGGAGGCCCGCAGCCCTGAGATCGAGGCGATGTTTACAATTGCGCCGCCCTGACGGGACAGCAGCGGCAGGCAGGCTTGGCTCATCAGGAACACACCGTCCAGATTGACATCCATGACCCGCCGCCAGCGGGCAAAATCGGTGTCTGCCATCGGGCCGAAGTCGGCGATGCCGGCGTTGTTCACCAGAATGTCCAACCGCCCCATGGTCTGGGTGATCTTGTCGACGGTCTGGGCAACCTCTTGCGGACGAGAGATGTCGCAAGTGACGGCCATTGCGCCGGGCAGGGCGCTGGCGGCAAGTTCAAGTTCTGGTCCATCGGCGTCCAGCATTACGACCCGGCGTCCTTCGCCGTGAAACAGCTTGGCGGTCGCAAGTCCGATGCCGCGCGCGGCTCCGGTGACAAGGGCAACGGTGTCGTTCATTTCAGGAACCTCGGCAAAAACAGGGACAGGCTGGGCAACGCCGCGACGACGGCGAGGCCGATCAGGCTAACCAGCAAAAAGGGAACAGCGGCCCGTGCAATCCGTTCGATGGGCAGCCGGGTGACATTGGCGGCGACGTAAAGATTGATCCCCACGGGCGGCGTGATCAGACCGATGGCAAGGTTGACCATGACCAGCACCCCAAACCAGACCGGATCCCATCCCAGTTCGCGCACCACCGGCATAAAGATCGGCAGCGAGATGAACATCACGGTCACCGGGTCCATGAACATGCCGGCGATCAACAAGATCAGCATGATCACCAGCAGGATAACGGCGGAATTGTCGCTCAGGCCCAGAAGCTGGCCGGAATACTGGCCAACCAGATCCTCGACGGTGACAACCCAGCCAAACAGGCTGGCATAGGCCACCACCAGCATTACCACTGCCGATGATGCCGCCGCATCGGACAGGGAATCGTAAAGCCCGCGCCACGTCAGGGTGCGATAGGCAAAGGCCCCCACTGCCAGGGCGTAAACCGTCGCGACCAGTGCGGCTTCGGTTGGGGTGAAAATGCCGGAATAGATGCCGCCCAAGATCAATACTGGGGTCATCAAGCCCCAGAACGACTCGCGGAAGGTGCGGCCCAGATCGCGCCAGTAGCCCGCGCTTTCAGGGGCCGGGGACAGGTCGTCAAGGGCGTCGCGCCCCTTGGCTTTGATGAAGGGTAGGACCACCAGCATCAACAAGCCCATGAACAGGCCCGGGAAAATCGCGGCGGTGAACAGCGCGGAAATCGATGTTTCTGCGATCACGCCATAGATCACCAGACCGATGGAGGGGGGGATGACGATTGAGAATGCGGCGCCGGTACAGACAAGGGCGGCGGCGGCGGCGCGGGGATAGCCGTCTTCCTCCATGCCCTTGATGATCATTGGGCCGATTGCGGCGACAGAGGCAGGGCCCGAGCCGGATACCGCGCCCCAGAACAGGCAGACGACCGTGCCGACCACGCCCATGCCGCCGGGCAGGTTGCCGATCAGGACGCGAAAGAACCGGACCATGCGCTCTGCGATGCCCAGCGATCCCATCAGGGTGCCGGCCAGAATGAAGAAGGGAATGGCCAGCAGGGCATATTTGCCGATGCCAGTGGCGATCAGGTCACCGGCCAGTTCAAAGCCGAAGCCGATGCGCCACATGGCGTACATGGCCGACAGGCCAAGCGCGAAGGCGACCGGCACCCGCAGAGCGATGAACAGGAAAAAGACAACAATCATCTGGGTACCGGCGCCCATGCCGAAAAGCTCAGACATTGGGGGTGGCCGGTGGCGCAGTGCGGGCCGATTGAATATGTTCGGCGGCATGCTGAAGGTAGCGGATGATCACCAAGGCAAATCCGAACGGCAGGGCCACCTGATACCACCATGCTGGCACACCAAGCGCATAGCTGCGCATGCCACTGGTCATCAGGTTCATGAGCGACGCCCAAGAAAACCAAGCCGAGGCGGCCAGCAGGCCGATGCTCAGCAACACCGACAGTAGATACACCATCTGGGCCAGCGGTTTGGGCAAGGATTCCTGTACCAATGTCACCGCCAGATGTTCGCCGCGTCGCGCGGCAATGGCGGCTCCGAAGACGGTCAGCAGAAGAAAGCCATAGGTCAACAGTTCTTCCGTCGCGGCGAAAGAAAAATTCGTGCCATAGCGGACCACGACATTCGCAAAGCCAAGAAGCGTCATGGCGAGAAACAGCACCGCACAGACGATTTTTTCAAATTCCCGCAGAATAAACCGCAAGGTGTTCTCCTCTCGTATAGGCGCGGCCCCTCCCAAGGGCCGCGCCGACAGGCTTTAGCTGCCGTTGCCGGTTTCGTCGATGGCTTTGCGGAAGGCCCCAACTATATCTTCTCCGACTTTGTCGGCCCAAACGTCAAAGGCGGGCTGTGTGGCGTCGCGGAACGCCTGCAGTTCTGCCTCGGACGGTTCATAGACCTCCATGCCCTGTTCGCGCAGGAAGGCGACGCCCTCTGCGGTGCCTTCGCGCGTGATCTCGCGCTGATAGGCCATGGCTTCTTCGGCCGCTTCGCGCATCTGGGCTTGAGTCTCGGGATCAAGTGCATCCCACCGCTTTGTCGACACGCCTAGGAAAATCGGGTCATAGGAGTAATGCCATGTGGTCAGGTATTTTTGGACCTCATAGACCTGCTGCGGAATGATCACGGCCCCGATCGGGTTTTCCTGACCATCTACCACGCCTTGTTGCAGGGCGGTCATCGTCTCGCCCCATTGCATCTGCTGGGGGTTGGCACCAAGGGCGTTCATCACGTCGATATACATCGGACCCGCGACCCGCATGTTCAGACCTTGCATGTCGTCGGGCGACATGATCGGGCGGACATTGTTGGTGACTTCACGGAAGCCGTTTTCGCCCCAAGCCAGGACTTCGATGCCCTTGTCGCGCAGGATCTCTTCCAGCAGTTCAGCAGGTGCGCCTTGGGTCGTGGCGTCGACCTGATCGTATCCGGCATAAAGGTAGGGCAGAGAGAAGACCGCCATCTCAGGCACCAGCGGTGTCACGTTGATCGCCGAGGTCACCACCAGATCAAGCGCGCCGCGCCCCACCATTTCGGCCTGACGCATCTGATCGCCGCCCGCCAGCTGGGCGTTCGGGAACACGCGGACATCGTAGGCACCGCCGGTTTTATCCGACAGTAACTCGCCAAACTTTTCAGCGCCTTGTTGCCACGTGGTCGTATCGCCAGTGTTGTGCGACAGGCGTAGCGTCTCTGCTAGGGCCGCGCCCGACAGCATTGTTGACACCAGGAGCCCGGCCAGTCCGGCCTTCATAACTTTATTCACATCAAATCCTCCCTTAAGACGGCACGATGTGGAACAGACATTGGCGCAGAGGGCAAGATATTTCTTGCAATACAGCCGTAAATGCGCAGTTTTCGTGAGACCGCTGAATGGCGCTGCGAAAAGGTGGAATTATTGGTCCATATTGTGAAAGGCCATGACGACATGCCGCAGGCCAGCGGAACGCAGGCCGTGGATCGCGCGCTGGCGCTTTTGAAGATCGCCGGACGCGCCGGGGCAAAGGGCGTGTCACTGACCGGGTTAATCCAGCAGACGGGGCTGGGCAAGCCGACGGTGCGGCGGCTGATGCTGGCGCTCATGCGGAGCGGGCTGATCGAACAGGATACCGAGAGCCGACTCTATTACCTTGGCGAAGAAAGTTACGTGCTTGGGACGCAGGCCACAGCGCGGCACGGATTGCTGGAGGTTGCCGCTGACGCAGTGGTTCGACTGGCGCGGCGCAGTGGCGACACGGCGTTCGTGAATATGCGGCGCGGCGCGTCGGCGGTCTGTCTGCACCGCGAGGAAGGGGCCTTTCCGATCCGGACCCACGCCTTGACGGCGGGGGCGCAGCACCCGTTGGGGGTTGGTGCGGGATCGCTGGCAATCCTTGCCGCGCTGCCCGATGCCGAGGTCGAAACGGTCCTAGCCGACAATGCAAGCCAGCTTGCCACAGATTTTCCCGAGATCACGCCAGAGGTCCTGCGCCGCGAAGTTGCCACTTCCCGGGCCCGAGGGTTCGCGTTGAACCCCGGCCGGGTGGTGCCCGGCAGTTGGGGGGTGGGCGTTGCGTTGCGCCGCGCGGATGGCACCGTAGTCGGGGGGCTGTCCCTCGCGGCGATCGAAAGCCGGATGCAGCCGCCCCGCGATGCGGAACTGGCCGCTATATTGCACCATGAGGCGCGGGAAATTGAGACACGACTGGCGCGGCGCCTGACGCACGCCCCATCTGAGGAGGAAACGACATGACCGATCCCCACATCGTAGGCTGGGCACACAGCACCTTTGGCCGCAGCGATGCCGCCGATACAGAGGCATTGATGGCAGAGGTCACCGGACCGGCGCTGGACCATGCCGGAGTGTCGCCTGAAGACGTGGATGGGATCTTCGTCGGCGTCTACAATAACGGCTTCTCGGATCAGGACTTTCAGGGCGCGCTTGTCGGCATGGGCAATGACGGTCTGGCCCGGGTGCCAGCCACGCGGTTCGAGAACGCATGCGCAACCGGGTCTGCGGCCCTGCACGGCGCGATGGATTTCATCGCGAGCGGCCGGGGCAAGATCGCGCTGGTTGTCGGGGCCGAGAAGATGACTGCGACCCCGGGTGCCGAGGTGGGCGAGATCCTACTTAGCGCGTCCTACCGGAAAGAGGAAGGCGGCGTTGGTGGCGGCTTTGCCGGTCTGTTTGGCACCATTGCTGCGAATTATTTTCAGAAGTACGGCGACCGTTCGGAAGAACTGGCCATGATCGCCGCCAAGAACCATCACAATGGCATGGCCAACCCATTTGCCCATATGCGCCGTGATTTTGACGTGACGTTTTGCAATACCATCTCGGACAAGAACCCGTATGTGGCCGGGCCGTTGCGCCGTACGGATTGCTCGCTCGTCTCAGACGGGGCGGCGGCGCTGGTGTTGGCGGCACCCGAGGTGGCCGCAGACCTGCACCGGGCGATTGCCTTTCGCGCCCGCAGCCACACCAATGAACCTTTGGCGCTGTCCCGCCGTGACATGACCCGTTTCGATGGCGCCCGGCGTGCATGGGACGCCGCCTATGCGGCGGCAGGGGTGGGCGTGACTGATCTGAGCTTGGTGGAAACGCATGATTGTTTCACCATCGCTGAATTGCTGGAATATGAGGCGATGGGGCTGGCCGAACCGGGCCAAGGCGGGCGCGCGATCCGCGAGGGCTGGACGGCCAAGGGCGGGCGACTGCCAGTGAACCCCTCGGGTGGGCTGAAATCCAAGGGGCATCCCATCGGGGCAACAGGCGTGTCGATGCATGTCATGGCAGCGATGCAACTGATGAATGAGGCCGGCGAGATGCAAATCCCCGGCGCGACGCTTGCCGGTGTCTTCAATATGGGCGGGGCGGCTGTTGCCAATTACGCCTCGATCCTCGAGCGGGTGTCGTGATGCGCCCTGTATCCACTCGGGTGATGAACCTATCGCATTTCTTGACCCAAAGCGCACGGCGGCACCCTGACGAGATCGGTTTGGTCTGGGGCGAGGCGCAATGGACCTGGGCCCAGATGGAGGCGCGGTCGACCGCCTTTGCCGCAGCCCTCCGCGACAAGTACGGGATGGAAAAGGGGGACCGACTGCTCGTCCAGTCCAGCAACTGCAATCAGATGTTCGAGGCCGCCTTTGCCTGCTGGAAACTGGGCTGCGTCTGGGTGCCTGCGAATTTTCGCCAGACACCAGACGAAGTGGCGTGGCTTGCCCGGTCATCTGGCGCGAAGGGTCTTTTGGTCGGGGCCGAGTTCGCGGACCACATCGCCGCCTGCGCCGATGCCGACACGATCGCCTTTACCGTCACCATCGGGGGCGAGGGGGCGGATGACTATGATGCGCTGGTCGCCGCTCACGGCGGGGTGCAAGTAGAGCCAGCAACGGTCGACCGCGATGATCCAGCTTGGTTTTTCTTCACTTCTGGTACGACAGGCAAGCCGAAGGCCGCGGTTCTGACTCATGGCCAGATGGCTTTTGTCGTGACCAACCACCTGTGCGATTTGATGCCGGGCACCGGGCCGTCGGATGCTTCGATCGTGGTCGCGCCGTTGTCGCACGGCGCAGGGATTCACCAATTGTCGCAGGTCGCTCACGGGGTGAAAACCATCCTACCCGGCGGGACGCGCTTTGATCCTGACGACATCTGGCGCCTTGTCGAGACATGGCGGGTGACCAACGTCTTCACCGTGCCTACCATCGTCAAACTGCTGGTCGAGCACGAGGCCGTCCATGCCTATGACCATTCCAGCCTGCGCTATGTGATTTATGCGGGCGCGCCGATGTACCGGGCCGATCAGGTCCGGGCGCTGGATATCCTTGGCCCTGTGCTGGTGCAATATTTCGGTCTGGGCGAAGTGACGGGCAATATCACCGTCCTGCCCCCGGCGCATCATTCGGCCGAGGATGACGCCATGCGGATCGGCACCTGCGGCTTTGCCCGCACCGGGATGCAGGTTCAGGTTCAAGACGCGACGGGCCGGGACTGCGCCCCCGGGGAAACCGGTGAGGTCGCGGTGATCGGGCCGGCGGTCTTCGCGGGCTATTTTAACAACCCGGAGGCAAACGCCAAAAGCTTTCGCGATGGTTGGTTCCTGACCGGCGATCTGGGGCATTTCGACAGCGAGGGGTTTCTGTACCTGACCGGGCGCGCGTCGGACATGTACATTTCGGGCGGATCCAACATCTACCCGCGCGAGATCGAAGAGAAAATCCTGCTGCATCCCGACATTTCCGAAACGGCGGTTCTGGGTGTGCCGGACCCTATTTGGGGCGAGGTCGGCGTGGCCGTCTGTGTTGCTCGTGGGGCGGTCCCGGACACCGAAGCCGTGCTAGAGTGGCTCAGCACGCGATTGCCGCGCTACAAAATGCCAAAGACGGTAGTGTTTTGGTCCGAAATGCCAAAATCCGGATATGGCAAGATCACCAAGAAGATCATCCGGGCCGAATTGGTGGCGCGGGGGGATATCCCGGATGTCTGATCCGCGCCGGATCACCCATCCCGGCCCGCCCGCAGCAGTGCGGTTCTGTGCGGTGCCCTGTCGTGCGACGCCGCAAAAGGCAACCTTCCGGGCCGGCGCATCGCTGCTGGAGGCGATGGTGGAAGCCGGGGGCGCGGATGCCGCTTGGTTTGATCTGTCAGGCGTCACTGTCCGTCACTTGGCCTTTGTCCGTCCAGCCCCCGCCCCGGGCGACGGTCATGCGGCGTGGTACAGTGCCACGACGACGCTTGAGGATGCCCGGATCATTCGGGCCGGGGCGCATCTGGGTCGCCGCAATGGCCTTCCGTTCGCCCATGTTCACGGCATTTGGTCCGACAAGGCGGGGCAGATGCATATGGGGCATTTGCTGTCAGACGTGACGATCATTGGCCAGACCGTCGATGTGGACGTGCAGGTGCTGGACGGCGCGCGCATGGAAAGTGCAGATGACCCTGAGACCGGGTTTTGCCTGTTTCGTCCGGTCAGCACGGGCATGATCACCACCCCCAATGCGGTCCTTGCGACCGCGCGGCCCAACCAAACGATTGAGCCCGCCATTGCAAACATCGCCCGTGACGCCGGCATCGCAAGCGCCACGATCAAAGGCATTGGAAGCCTTGTGAGGACGGAATTCTCGGACCGGGATGGGATCGAAAGTTATGCGACAGAGGTTTTGCTGACCGCAGGCCACCTGTCAATCAGCGGGGTTGATTTGACCGCGGCCTCAGTCGGCTTTGATGGTCGTTATGCGGACGGCCAACTTGCCCGGGGGAAGAACACGATCTGCGTCACCTTCGAGCTTTTGCTCAATTATAACTAGGCGTGAGGCTTTGAAACGGCCTTGCGGAATGTGCCCGGCTCCGTCCCTTCGCGGATAGCATCCAAGGCACCGATCCCTTAAACTTCGCCAAATAGCGGTTCCGTTTCATCATCTCAGGGCAGGCCTTCCTCTGTCGCGAGGCCTTTGCAACAGGCGCGAATTCCTGCGACCACCTCTATCATTTCAGCCAGTATCGCGTATGGGGAAGTCCTGTTCGTAGGAGAGAGATCGATGGAACCGTCACAGAGCGTACCAGAACTGGTCACTGCAGCACAGGCCAGTGCAAAAGCGTCCCTAGATCGGGTGTCTGAGAGCCTCCGACTGATGGACGGCTCGACCGCTCAACAAGACGATCTTCGCGAGGCCACTGCTGCGATTGAAGCCGCGGCCGTTGATATCTTCTCAGTTTTTGAAGCGCGGATGCAGCACCACTTTAAGCGCGGTCCGTTCTCACGAAAATTGACTGCAATGTTGAAGCAATCTGGAAAGACTGATTTAGCAAAACGCGTCCACCACTATTATTTGTTGGTCAACGTTCTGAAGCATGGAAAAGGCGCGAGTTATCGCGAGTTACTCAATGCTCCGAACTGCCCATTTATTGTGACGCAGTCGGATGATCCTGCTGCCACTGAAGCAGGGTCCAGCGTGGCCTTGGTTGATGTGACCGTGCCGGGATTTTTTGACGGGCTGACGGCGACAATTCTTGAGGCCTATGAATTTCTCGAAGCGAACTAGCGGTCCTTAGCCCCATTGAAAGGCTGACGCGCGGGCATCTTCCAAAATGGTCGGCATTGCGCACGGCACGGGCGCGTCTGACACCTCCGCCGCGCCGTTCACGCGGGCCTGACAATGTCGTCATGTTGGGCACCCTGCGCTGGTCTCGGGCACATACTGCGATAGGGTGTGCGAGGTGTCCAACAGGAGTGTCCCATGCGCCTTGCAATTTTACTTGCCGCCACTGTCGGCCTGACCAGTGCAGCGACCGCAGGGCCGGTCAGCTTTGCGGAAGGCTGGAAAGAGCAGAAACTGTCGCTGTTCAGCTCCAACGACTACACGTTTGGACAAAATCTGTCTTTGGTTTCGGACGGGGCCGTGTCGATCGCCTGGACCCGGTTGGGTCGGGCTGATTGGGGCGCGTCCGGTGCGTCATGGCGGTGGACAGTAGACCAGTCCGTTCCGGCGACCAACCTTGCGCTGAAAGGGGGGGACGACCGAAATATTTCGGTGTATTTTGTCTTTGTGGCACAAGAGGCGGCGCCGGGTCTTGAGGGTGCCAATATCCGCAGCCTTCTGGGCAACGACAAGGTTCGGATCATCCAATACGCTTGGGGCGGCAGCCATCCGCGCGGGCAAGTCATGCCGTCGCCCTACGGACCCTCCGGCCAAGGTGTGACGATTGCCCTACGGCCAGCGGGCACGGGCACATATGATGAACGGGTCGACCTTGTCGCGGACTACGCCCGTGCGTTTGGGGGGGAGAGAGGCGCGCTTGTCGGCTTGGCGGTGTCTGGCGATAGCGATGATACAAACTCTGTGATCAGAGCCGCGATCGGAAACCTAAATCTGCAATAGCCGATCGTTTTTTTGGGGGGGCCAATATTGGCGGCCCGATAGATCAGGCGGTAAGGCACGTGCTTCCATCCACTGAAATTTCCCTCAGATCGGGCGCTGAATCTGGTCCGAGGTGCGGCTGAACGCAGCGTGGCGTCCCAGCCCCGGTCCCATTTGGCAGCGACCATCTGTTGACAGGTCTTTCGTCAAAAGCAGGGCGGGGCGGTGTCCTTCGGCTTGCAGGCGGGCTGAGGGGGCGCTAAAGCGGCGGCATATTCACGGATCTGACGAACGGAGAGTGCTGATGTCGATTGATACCGACACCGCGGCCCGGGTGGCCAAACTGGCCCGGATCAGGGTGGAAGACCAAGATCTCCCCGCGCTGGCCAACGAATTCAACGGCATTCTCGGGTTTATCGAGCAACTTGCCGAGGTTGACGTTGATGGGGTCGAACCGATGACGTCGGTGACGCCGATGCGTCTGAAGCGGCGCGATGACGTGGTCACCGATGGCGACCAACAACCTGCAGTTCTGGCCAATGCCCCGGATGCGCGGGAAGGATTTTTCGCAGTGCCGAAGGTGGTTGAGTGATGTCTGAACTGTCCAAACTGACCCTTGCCGACGCCCGTGACCGGTTGCGCGCCAAAGACGTGACGTCGGCAGAACTGACCGAAGCCTGTTTGACTGAGATCAGCGGCGCAGGCGCCCTGAATGCGGTGGTGCATACCACGGCCGAGATCGCCCGCGCTCAGGCTGCTGCTGCTGATGCGCGGCTTGCGGCTGGAGACGCGCCAGCCATGTGCGGCATTCCCATCGGCATCAAGGACCTGTTTTGTACCAAAGGTGTGGCCAGTCAGGCCGCCTCGGCCATTCTGGACGGGTTCAAGCCGGAATATGAATCGACCGTGACGAGCCAACTTTGGTCTGCCGGTGCTGTGATGCTGGGCAAGCTGAACATGGATGAGTTTGCCATGGGCTCCAGCAACGAGCATTCCGTCTATGGTGCGGCGATCAACCCGTGGCGGCGCGATGGCGATGAAACCCGCCTGACGCCGGGCGGCTCGTCCGGGGGATCGGCCTCGGCCGTGGCGGCGGACTTGTGTCTGGCGGCGACGGGCACCGATACCGGTGGCTCGATCCGGCAACCGGCGGCCTTCACCGGCATCACCGGTTTGAAGCCAACCTATGGCCGTTGTTCCCGTTGGGGCATCATCGCTTACGCCTCCTCGCTGGATCAGGCCGGGCCGATGACCAAGACCGTCCGCGATGCGGCGATCATGCTGGGGGCGATGGCGGGCCATGACCCCAAGGACAGCACCAGTGCCGATCTGGCCGTGCCGGATTTTGAAGCTGCGCTGACCGGCGATATTCGCGGCCAGAAGATTGGCATTCCGCGCGAGTACCGGGTGGAGGGGCTGAACCCCGAGATCGACAAGCTTTGGGCGGACGGAGCCGAGATGCTGCGCGATGCGGGGGCTGAGATCGTTGATATCTCATTGCCGCATACCAAATACGCGCTGCCGGCTTATTACGTGATTGCTCCGGCTGAAGCGTCGTCCAATCTGGCGCGCTATGACGGGGTGCGGTTTGGCCACCGCGCCAAGCTGGCGCATGGCGATGGCATCACCGAGATGTATGAGAAGACCCGCGCCGAAGGTTTCGGCAGCGAGGTGCAGCGGCGGATTATGGTCGGCACCTATGTGCTGTCGGCAGGGTTCTACGATGCCTATTACAATCGGGCGCGGAAAGTTCGGACACTGATCAAGCGCGACTTCGAGACGGTGTTTGCCGACGGGATCGACGCGATTCTGGCTCCGGCGACGCCATCGGCGGCCTTTGGGCTGGGCGAAATGAGCGATAGCGACCCGGTGCAAATGTATCTGAACGATGTCTTTACCGTCACGCTGAACTTAGCCGGGTTGCCGGGCATCAGCGTGCCCACCGGCATCGACAGCACCGGCCTTCCCTTGGGGCTGCAACTGATCGGCCAGCCGTGGCAAGAGGGCGCGTTGCTGAATCAAGCGCTTGTTTTGGAACAGGCGGCTGGCTTTTCCGGCAAACCGGCGCGATGGTGGTAGCCAAGACAGGGTCGGAACGGAGACAGATATGCGATTGATGTGGGCATTGGCTGCGGCCGGACTAGTGGCGGGATGCAGTGGGTCGGTTCCGGATTCGGGAAGTCCGGTTTTTCTGGAGCCGGTCTCGCCCGAGGCCCGCGCCCAACGTGATGTGCTACTTCAAGGCGGCGGTGCGTCATCCGGGACCGTCGGCTTGCAGCCGTCCTCTGTTCCCAGTGAGGCCGCGGTCAATCCTGCGGCTCAGACCGCAGGCGTCAGTCCGGCCCAAACCGCTGGTGTCAGCCCGGTTCAGACCACAACACTGACGTCCACGGCGACGGCGGCATCGACCGCGGCGCCCAGTTCATATCAGGTCGTGTCGCCCAAGCCGGTGCCAAGCCGGCCGTCAGGCAGTGCCCCCAGCGTGGCAGGATATGCCCTAGAGACCACCCATGCGCCGGGGACCACGGTCTATCAGCGCAACGCCAGCTCAACGGAACGCAGCGACCGAGCTTGCGCCCGCTATGCGTCTGACGATCTGGCACAAGCCGCGTTTCTACAAACCGGCGGTCCGGCAGAGGATGGGCAGGGGCTGGATCCCGATGGCGACGGATTTGCCTGTGCTTGGGATCCCGAGCGGTTTCGTCAGGCCATTAAGTGACACGCGAAGGGGCGGTTTGGCATCCGTCACCGAATTTTGGGCCGCGGCGGCAAGCCGTCAGGCCGGATCTGATTGTCATCCATTACACCGCCATGGCCAGCGCCGAGGCTGCGCTGGCGCGCCTGTGTTCTGATGCGCATGAGGTTTCGGCCCATTTCCTGATTGGCCGCGATGGCACCCTGTGGCAGTTGGTCGATGATGACCAACGGGCTTGGCATGCTGGGGCCGGGTCGTGGGGGGCGGTGACGGACGTAAATTCGCGCTCCATCGGGATCGAGTTGGATAATTCCGGTCAAACTCCGTTCTCGGCGCCGTTGATGGCGCGGCTCGAACCACTGCTGGCCGGGCTGATGTCAGACTGGCGCATTCCGCCCGAGCGGGTGATTGGCCATTCAGATATGGCGCCAACGCGAAAATTTGACCCCGGTGCGCGATTCGATTGGCGCCGTTTGGCACGGCAAGGGGTGTCGATTTGGCCCGAGTTGGGTCACGGCGATGCCGGGCAGGCGGACTTCCCCACCATGGCGGCCGCGTTTGGATACCCAATGGCGGCCTCACAGGCGTGCCTGACGGCGTTCCGGTCGCGCTTTCGCCCTTGGGCGTGTGGACCCGAAGATGCCGTGGACAGGGCGCTGATCACGGCGCTGGCGCGGCGCTATCCCGTTGACGGCGGCGGCGCGAGCGCCTAGATGGCCCTCATGTGCGGATGGCTGGGTGACTGCGGGCGGTAACGTCCGAGGAAAGTCCGGACTCCATGAAGAAACGGTGCCGGGTAATGCCCGGCCGGGGCAACCCGAGGGAAAGCGCCACAGAAAACAAACCGCCAGCGGCGGGTCGGCGTCAGTCGATACCACCGCGGGTCAGGGTGAAACGGTGGGGTAAGAGCCCACCGCGGGACTGGCAACAGAACCGGCACGGCAAGCCCCACCGGGAGCAATGCCAAATAGGGACCTTGCGTTTGCCCTTAGGGGCGGCAGGCATCTTCAGCCCAGAGGTCCGGGTTGGCAGCTAGAGCGCGTCGGCAACGGCGGGCCAAGATGAATGGTCATCCAAGGGGGCAACCCCGGGACAAAATCCGGCTTACAGGCCATCCGCACAATTTTCCCAGCAAATTTCCGCCACGGCGGGACGCAATTGGGCTGTGCTACGCGCGAATCGTGCTACCAATTCGACGGGTCCGTCCTGAGGCCTTCGGAAGGGAGATACTCAATGAGTTTCATGAAGACACTTGCCACTTTGGCTGCTGGAGTCGCTGCGGCAAAGGGCATGGACAAGTACAAGCAGATGGGCGGGATGTCCGGCATGCAAGAGATGTTCAAAGGTATGAGCGGCCCGGGTGGCGCAGGCGGTATGACTGACCAGATCGGCCAGATGGCCGAGAAGCTGGGAATCCCCGGCGGAAGCAAAGCCGTCTCTGATATGTTGGCCTCCTTCGGTTTGGGCGGTGCGTCCACAGGCGGGACGTCCCAGCAGGCCGGGGCAGCCGGATTGGGCGGCTTGATGTCCGCGATGACCGGCGCCGCAGCGGCCGGTGGGCAGCAGGCTGATAACCTTTTGGACGGTCTATTCAAGAATACGCCGGTGTCCATGGCGGCCGAAGACAATGCCAAGCTGATGATCCGGGCGATGATTCAGGCGGCCAAGGCCGATGGCGAGATCGACAAAGACGAGCAGGCTAAGATTCTAGAGGCTCTGAAAGACGCGCCCGCCGATGAAGTTGCCTATGTCAAAGCGCAACTGGCAGCGCCGGTGGATGTGATGGCGCTGGCCAAGGATGCAACCGGGGCGGCGAAGGCCCAAGTCTATTCCACCTCGCTTTTGGCCATTAAGGTCGATAGCCCGGTCGAGGTTGCCTATCTCAAGCAACTTTCGCAGGCTTTGGGTCTGAGTGATGAGGCTCGCAATCAGGTGCACGCCGCCATGGGGCTGCCGCCGCTGCCAGCTTAATTCTACAGATACACCGCTGACGTTTCTTATCCTCTTGACACCCGCGCCCTAATCCTTAAAACGCGGGCTTCAAGGATTTTTACGGGTGGTCTTTCCGCCCGGTTGAGGAGCACGACTATGGCGAAGCCTACCACAATCAAGATCCGCCTGAACTCGACCGCGGGAACCGGCCATTTCTATGTGACCAAGAAAAACGCCCGCACGATGACCGAGAAGATGGCGGTTAAGAAATATGACCCCGTTGTGCGCAAGCACGTGGAGTATAAGGAAGGCAAGATTAAGTAAATCTTGCTGATCCAACGATCTTAAAAGGCCGCGCAATTTGCGCGGCCTTTTTCGTTGGTCAATGGCAGTGTGGCTTATGGTTTTCGGAAACGCGGCAGGGGGTCTTTCGGAACCCCTCGGGCGCGTCATTGCGGACGCTGCACCCGAGAGTGGATGGAAGGGGCGGTCGCCCTGTGCTGGTCGGTCAGAGGGCAGGGCGGCGCCAGAGCGGCCCGCCGCATCGATCAGGCGACGGCAGGGCCGTTTTAGCGCCCGGTCATAAGTCCCATGTGCAGCGGTGCGGCCCCGCGGGTCTCTGCAACGAAAAAGGCCAGCCCGAAGGCTGGCCTGATCCAAGGTCTTTGGCGTCGCGATTAGTTGCGGTTGCCCATAAATTGCAGCAAGAACATGAACATGTTCAGGAAATCGAGGTAGAGGCTAAGCGCGCCCATGATCGCCGATTTCCCGAGCCATTCCTGATCGCCCGTCGCAGCCATCTGCAGGTAGGTGTTCTTGATCTTCTGGGTGTCATACGCGGTCAGACCAGCAAAGATCAGCACGCCGATCACCGAGATCGCGAAAGACATGGCCGAAGACGCCACGAACATATTGATGATCATCGCGACGAACAGGCCAACCAGACCCATCATCAGGAAGGTCCCCATCGCGCTGAGGTCTTTCTTGGTCGTGTAGCCGTACAGGCTGAGCGACGCGAAAGCGATCGAGGTCACGACGAATGTTGTCACGATCGACATGCCGGTGAAGACAAGGAAGATCGAACTGATCGACAGGCCCATGACGGCGGCAAACGCATAGAACACGGTCTGCGCGGTCGCAGCCGACATCCGGTTGATACCGGCGCTAAAGCCAAACACGAAGGCCAGCGGCGCGAACATGATCACCCATTTCAGCGGCGACATATAGAGCGCAGCGCCAAGGCTGGTCAGATAGGTGTCCGCGCCCATCTGCGCGACGGCACCGGTCGGATCACTGGTGACCGCAAGCCCGGACACCGCCCAAGAGACCAGCGCGGTGATCAGCATGCCGATCGACATGGTCGCGTAGACTTTGTTCATGTAAGCGCGAAGGCCTACGTCGATTTGCGCTGTCCGGGTGCCTGCACCTGCGCCAGCCCGGATCGTTTGAAAATCAGCCATTAATTCCCTCCTGAACATTCCTATGAACGGAGCACAAAACGGCACCGTACTTGTCTTTGAATATCGGGAACCAGACCGCCTTTTTCAAGCAAGTGTTGTCGGAAATTAGATGAATTTACACGATTCTGCATGGTTTTTGGTGCCTTGCGTGGCGGGGTGTCTCAGAAGTGACCGCTCCCGTCAGCAGATGCGCCCTGAATCGTTTGGTTTTTGCGGGGCAAAGCATGCGGTCCATGGGCGATAAAGCCCGGGGTTTGCGCCAGCATGTTGTGGTTGCGGCGCGGACGGTCCGCAGGTGGGCTGCGCTCTTGTGCCCGAGTGGCAGCGAAAGTGGCACGGGCGGCATCTGTAAACCCTTTCTTTTTTGTGATGTCACGACTATCACCAATTGGAAATGGTGATACCTTCTTTGCCTTGGTCTGAAAGGCAACGGCGTGTGACATGAGACGATAGGACCGGTGATATGGTGCGTGCCCTTGATTTAACTGCCCTAAAATCCTTTGTGGCCGTTGCCGATGCCGGTGGGGTCACCCGGGCGGCGAATCTGCTCAATCTGACGCAATCGGCGGTCTCTATGCAGATGAAGCGTCTGGAAGATTCGTTGGGTGTGGCGCTGCTCGACCGCACGGCGCGGACGGTCAGCCTGACCACGGCAGGCGAGCTTTTGCTGAGCTATGGCCGCCGGATGCTGGAAATGAACGATGAAATCGTCAGCCGTCTGACCGATACCCATTTTGAAGGAGAATTGGTTCTGGGCGTGCCACATGACCTGGTCTTTCCGCACATCCCGGCGATCATGCAGCGGTTTAACGCCGAATTTCCGCGCATGCGGGTGCAACTTTTGTCGTCCTACACCCGGTTCTTAAAGGAAAAGTACGCGCGTCGGGAATGCGACGTGATTCTGACCACGGAAGAAACCTATGGTGAGGATGGCGAGACGCTGACGCATTTGCCGCTGGTCTGGGTGGGAGCGCCGGGCGGATCGGCGTGGAAGACCCGGCCGTTGCGTTTGGCGTTTGAGAAAGCCTGCATTTTCCGTGCGCCGGTTCAGGCGGCGTTGGATAAGGCTGGAATCGGCTGGGAAATTGCGGTCGAATCGGATTCTACCCGCACCATTGAGGTCAGCGTCTCGGCCGATCTGGCGGTTACCGCCATGATTGCGGGTATGGCCGCCACGTATCTCGAAGAGATCCCTGTTAAACACCATCTTCCGACGCTGCCGACCCGCCAAATCAACCTCTATGTGTCGCGGCGGGACAAATCGCTGCCGCGGGACCGGATGGCTGACCTGTTGCGTCAGGCCTATACCTCGGCGGGTCAGTCCTTGGGGCGGGTGGCCTGAAGCGAAACCACCACCTTGCCGGTGGAGCGGCGCGTGCGCAGCATCTCCATTGCCTCAGCAGCACGGTCCAGAGGCAACACCGCGTGAATCTGCGGCGACAATGCCCCGTCCTGATACCAAGCCAAAAGGGTGGTCAGGCTGTCCGTCACGACCTCAGGCGCGAAGGCGAGATAGCCGCCCCAGTAAAGCCCATGCACTGTGATGTTTTTGACCAGAATGTAATTTGCCGGGATTTGTGGGATTTGCCCGGCGGCAAACCCGATGACCAGATACCGCGCCCCGGGATTGCAGGCGCGCAACGCGGTGCTGAACAACGGATCGCCAACGGCGTCATAGACAACGTCGACACCGCCGAGCGCCTTTAAGGCGGTGCGCAAATCCGTGCGGTCGCTGTCCAGAACCTCGTCGGCCCCGGCAGCCTTGGCGATCTCTAGCTTGGACGCGCCGCGGGCGCAGGCGATCACGCGCGCGCCCATCTTGTGCCCGATTTCGACCGCGGTCAGGCCAACGCCGCCAGCGGCCCCCAATACCAGCAGGGTCTCACCGGGCAACAGAGCGGCGCGATGCGCCAGCGCAAGGTGTGAGGTGCCATAGGCAATCTGAAACGCTGCGCCATGCTCATAGCTCATGTTTGGCGGCAGGGTGACGCAGCGGTCGGCGGGTACTGTGGCGTATTCTGCCAAGCCGCCATGTCCGGCCACGACCGCCACCCGGGTGCCGGGTGCCGGACCCGAGACTGCGGAACCCCCTTTCGTCACTTCGCCCGCGAATTCCATTCCCAAGGTAAACGGGACCGGCGGTTTTTCCTGATAGGTCCCCTGAACCATCAGTAAATCTGCGAAATTCAAGCCGCAGGCGGCGACCCGAATTTGCACCTCATGGGGGGCGGGCTCGGGTCGGGGGCGCGTGACCAGTTGCGGGGGACTGCCGATTTTGTCCAATTCGAACGCGCGCATGATGGTCCCTCTTTGTCCTCACTGATCTCAGTATAGCCTCTGGGAGACTATGGAAAAGGCTGCATGCTGGACCGGCGTTAAAGACGTTGTGCCGCGCAGCATGATTGTCGGGCGTGACATTGCGTCGGCTCAGCTTTAGCGTCCGGGCCAAACCAATCAGACGGATCATGGTATGACTGAACAGGATGTGCAGGCTCAAAGCTTGCGGCGCACGGCGTATCGGCTTGCGGATGTGGCGCGCCGAATTTCGCTGGAATATTTCCGAAACCCGGCGCTGGTCGCAGATAACAAGGCGGTTGGCGGCTTCGATCCGGTCACACAAGCGGATCGCGCCTGCGAACTGGCCATGCGTGAGGTTCTGGCGGCAGACCGGCCCGACGATGCAATTGAGGGCGAAGAATTCGGCCCCAAGTCAGGGACGTCGGGGTTGCGCTGGGTGCTGGACCCAATTGACGGAACACGGGGGTTTCTTTCCGGCACGCCGACATGGGGCGTGCTGATTGCGGTTTGCGATGACACGGGTCCAATATTCGGTGTGATTGATCAGCCTTATATCGGCGAGCGCTTTGAGGGGGGCTTCGGCGGTGCACGTCTCAGCCGCGGCGCGGTCGAGACACCTTTGCGCACCCGAAACACCCAGAATTTGGCAGATGCGATCCTGTTTTCGACCTTTCCCGAAGTGGGCACCAAAGACGAAGGGGCCGCCTTTGCCACAGTTGCCCGGGCAGTCAAGTTGACGCGCTATGGCATGGATTGTTACGCCTATGGGCTGATGGCTTTGGGACAGATCGATCTGGTCATTGAGGCCGGGTTGCAGCCCTATGATGTGCTGGCCCCGATCGCGGTGGTTGAAGCCGCGGGGGGGATTGTTACCGACTGGCAGGGTCGACCGGCCCATGGTGGTGGGCGGGTACTTGCCGCGGCAAATCCGGCGATCCATACGCAGGCGCTGGCCATGTTGTCGACCTGCCCAGAGGCCGCAGCATGAGCGATTTGCTGATCCGGCGTGCACGCTGCGTTGTGACGATGGATGATGCGCGGCGCGAGCTTTCCGATGCCGATATCCTGTGCCGGGACGGCGTCATCGTCGCCATCGGGCAGGGGTTAGAGGCGGGGACCGCGCAGGTGGTGTCTGCCGAAGGCTGTCTGGTCACGCCGGGGTTGATCAACACCCATCACCATCTGTTCCAGACCCTGACCCGGGTCGTCCCGGCCGGGCAGGACGCATTGTTGTTCGGCTGGTTGAAGACTCTCTATCCGATCTGGGCACGGTTTGGGCCTGATGAAATCCGGACCTCGGCCCTGATTGGGCTGGCCGAATTGGCCTTGAGCGGCTGCTCGTTAACGTCTGATCACCTGTATCTCTTTCCAAATGGCGCGCGTTTGGATGACAGCATCGATGCGGCGCAGCAGATCGGTGTTCGGCTGCTGGCGACGCGGGGTGCCATGAGCATCGGCGAATCTGACGGTGGGTTGCCCCCGGACAGTCTGGTCGAGGCGGAATCCGCCATCCTGAACGACTGTATCCGGGTGATCGACCGCTATCATGATGCGGCACCGGGGGCGATGATCCAAGTCGGGGTGGCGCCCTGTTCGCCGTTTTCGGTCAGTCGCGAGTTGATGCGCGATGCGGCGATGCTGGCGCGGGATAAGGGCGTGCGGTTGCACACGCACTTGGCCGAGAACGACGAAGATATTGCGTATAGCCTTGCCAATTTCGGCTGCCGTCCCGGCCAATATGCCGAGGATCTGGGCTGGACCGGCGATGACGTCTGGCACGCGCATTGCGTTAAACTGGACGCGCATGAGATCGACTTGTTCGCCCGCAGTCGCACCGGTGTGGCCCATTGCCCCTGTTCGAATTGTCGGCTGGGGTCGGGCATTGCGCCGGTTCGCGCCATGCGAGACGCCGGCGTTCGGGTCGGTCTGGGCGTGGATGGATCGGCCAGCAACGATTCCGGCAACCTGTTGTCCGAGGCGCGGCAGGCGATGTTGCTGCAACGGGTGGCCAATGGCGCCGATGCGATGTCGGTGCGGGAAACTCTTGAGATCGCCACGCGGGGTGGCGCTGAGGTTTTGGGGCGGCAGGATTTGGGGCAGCTCAGTCTGGGGATGAGGGCCGATATCGCGGTCTGGGACATGACCGGCATTGAGGCGGCGGGGGCGTGGGACCCGGTGGCAGCCTTGCTGCTGTCCGGGCCGCTGCGGGTCCGCGATCTCTTTGTCGAGGGGCGCGCTGTGGTTTCCGGCGGTCAGCTTATGACGCTGGATCTTGCCCGCACGATTTCCGACCAAAACCGGCTAGTTGCCCGGTTAATGGACAACTAATCTCCGCGAAAGGCGGTTTTTGGGATTTCACGTCGATACCCCAAAACCGCCAGACGACACTGGTGTTAGCTGGACCAAGTCCGAACCGGGCCGGAATCCATATGTACGAAATTGGATTTGTAGTACCGTCCGACACCGCCGGCAGACACGGCCGCTGCGGCCTTGGCCATTTGCGACACGCTGCGATTCTTCAGGCGTAAATCGGCGGCTTGGCCGTTCATGTGCAGCGATTTTTTCGCAACCCGGCTTGAGTTGCCGCGCAACATCGCATTGGTATGCGGCGTGCGGTACCCGGACAGAAGCAGATAGGGCTCGTCCACTTCCAAAAGCTTATGCGATGCGGCCATAATGTCGATGGCCCGGGGGTCGATGGCGATGGCCTTGTTCTCGCGCCAGTCGCGCATGAAATAGTTCACCTCGGCCAGCGCATCTTTCACATATTTGCCGTCGACCCAGTAAATCAGGTCAAGCGATTCTCCGGTTCGGCCGGAATACATGTTGATGCGTCGGATATCTCCTGCACCGCGAAGGAACCCGAATGCGTTGGCATACGTTGGGACTGCAACAACGGCGCTTGCCGCGAATGCCCCAAGAATGCCACGGCGTCGTAGGTCTGGCTGCCCCGCCTGACTTGAACGTTTCATATCCTGACTGCCTCTTTTATTGGCTGAGTTTCCAGCCTTTATTAAGTTTCTGTCCCACCGCATCTTCCGTCGCACAAGATCCGTATTCCGCCAACGAGTATACTGGGCCGCCGCCGCGAGAGTGGAAACTCGGCAAGAATTTGCCTATATGCTGCTTAAAATTGAGGCATTCGGTAACCATCTTTCGTTACCATCTTTCGTTGCAGATTTGAAACAGGGCGGTTTCGATCGTCACGTTGGCATTTTGTTTGCAGTACAAAGCTAAGAAGGAGTGAGACTACGGTGTTTGTGTGCCGACATTTCAAGGGACGACCATGACTGCATTGTTTCCGAAAACCAGCATATTTCGTATCGTTGCGGCGTTTGTTTTAAGCCTTTCTTCGATGCCGGCGTTTGCCCAAGGTGCCGATGTGGCGCTGCGACAGGCGATTGCCGCTGAAGTGTCCTCCGATCCCGTCTTGACAACATTTTATGAGGGGCGCGGCTATGCGCCGTTCTGGGTCGGTGACGCCCCGGTCGATGAGGTCAGGCTGCGGGAACTCATGATCGCATTGGACGGTGCTGGCTATCACGGTCTTCCGGTCGCTGCATATGACCCCGGCCGCTTGAGCAATATGGTGCGGTCGGCGCGCACAGTTGCGGACCAAGGCCGGGCCGATGCGATCCTCAGTCGGGCGTTTTTGGATTATGCGCAGGATGTCCAAAGTGGTGTTCTGAACCCGGTCCGGGTCAATGACGAAATCAAAAGAACCGCTCCCCGACGCGATCCACTGACCACCCTCACGGCCTTTGAAAGCAGCGTCCCAAGCGCGTTTCTCAAGGCATTGCCGCCGCAATCGGCCAATTACGCCCGATTGATGGCTGACAAAATTCGTCTTGAGCGGCTCATTGATGCTGGCGGCTGGGGGGAAACTGTTCCCGGAACCAAGATGGAATATGGCCAATCCGGCCCGCAGATCGTTGCGCTGCGCAATCGTTTGATTGCTATGGGCTATGCAAACCGAAGCCCCTCGGCCAGTTTTGACGATGCCTTGCGCAGCGCGGTTGCGGCATTCCAGGGCGATCATGGGTTGTTGCAGGATGGGGTGGTCGGCCCCGGCACGCTGGGCGAATTGAACACAAGCGCCGAAGCGCGGTTGCAGCAGGTCATCGTCGCGATGGAGCGGGAACGGTGGATGAATTTCCCGTTGGGGGACCGGTACATCTGGGTGAATATCCCCGATTTCCATGTTCGAATTATCGATAACGGGCGCACGACCTTTGAAACCCGCTCTGTTGTTGGGCAAAACCAATCGACGCACCGCACCCCTGAATTTTCGGATGTGATGGAATATATTGTCGTCAATCCAACGTGGAATGTGCCTCGCTCAATTACGACACGGGAATACCTGCCGATGCTGCAGGCCAATCCGAACGCGGTGTCGCATTTGCAACTGCTCGATACTAACGGCACCCCGGTGGATCGGACGTCCATCGATTTTACCAGCTACACTGCGCGGACCTTTCCGTTTCGCCTGAAAGAGCCACCAAGTGATGGAAACGCCTTGGGCAAGGTCAAGTTCATGTTTCCAAACGCGAACAATATCTATCTGCATGACACCCCGTCCAAATCCCTATTTGCCCGTGAACAGCGCGCCTATAGCCACGGGTGTATCCGGCTTGGGGACCCGATGGATTTTGCCCATGCGCTGCTGGCGCGCCAGAGCGATAAACCCGAGGCGTTGATGCAGGCCAAGTTGAACACCAACCGCGAAACGGTGGTTAACCTTGAGCAATCGGTGCCAGTGCATCTGGTCTATCAGACCGCATTCACCCAAGCGAAAGGGCCGATTCAATTCCGTCGCGACGTCTATGGCCGCGATCAGCAGATCTTTGATGCCCTTGCACGCGCCGGGGTTTCCCTTCGTGCCGTCGGAGGGTAAACCTTCGACGATCTATGCGTCGCATGCGGGGACCCGATGACCTTTAGTCTGAACGAGATTGCCACGGCTCTTGGAGCCCGGATTGAGGGCGACGGCAGCTTGCGTATTTCTGGCGCGTCCGAGCCGGCATCGGCTGGCGCGCAGGACCTTGCCTTGGCGATGGACCCAAAATACGCTGCGCGCCTGTCCGAAGGCGCCGCGCGGGCTGCCATCCTTTGGGACGGGGCTGACTGGAAATCCTATGGATTGGCGGCAGCGGTGTTCGTGCCGCGCCCCCGCTATGCCATGGCGGGTGTAACCACCTTGCTTGATCCGGGTCCGGAGATCGCCCCGGGGGTCCATCCGACTGCGTATGTCGATCCAAGCGCGGTGCTTGGTGAGGGTGTTGCCATCGGTCCGAACGCCGTCATCGGTGCGCGTGTGAGGCTGGGGAAGGGGGTGCGGATCGGGCCGCTTACTTCGGTTGCTGAGGATGCGGTTCTGGGCGACGCGGTGCTGCTCTATGCTGGTGTTCGGGTCGGGGCACGGGTGCGGCTGGGCAACCGGGTGATTTTGCAGCCGGGCGCGGTGATCGGCGCGGACGGGTTTTCCTTTGTGACGCCTGAAAAATCCCGCGTCGAAGGGGTGCGCGAAAGTCTTGGCGCAGAGAAGGCCAATTTGGCGCAATCTTGGACCCGAATTCATTCTCTGGGCACGGTCGAGATCGGTGATGACGTGGAAATCGGCGCGAACTCCACCGTAGATCGCGGCACGATCCGCGCAACCACAATCGGTCGCGGGACCAAACTCGATAACCTCGTGCAGATCGGCCATAACGTCCAGATCGGCGAAGATTGCCTTTTGTGTGGTCTTGTCGGCGTCGCCGGATCGACGCGGATCGGGAACCGTGTGGTGCTTGCGGGACAATGCGGTGTGAATGACAATATATTCATCGGAGACGATGTCGTGGCGGGCGGCGGGACGAAAATTTTCACAAACGCCCCGGCTGGGCGGGTTCTTTTGGGCTATCCGGCAGTGAAAATGGCGACGCATATCGAATCCTACAAAGCGCTGCGCCGATTGCCGCGCTTGTTCCGAGAGGTTGCTGCTTTGCAAAAAGCGGTTTTAAAAGGTGACCAAACCAACTAAGGGACCACTGGATGCGGTCCGAGGGTGCAGGCATGAGCGTTAAGACCAAAGTGATGGAGATCATTGCCGAACAGGCAGTTCTTGATGTGAAGGACGTGACTCCGGAAAAAACCCTTCAGGAACTGGGGATCGACAGTCTGGGACTGGTCGAAAGCATCTTCGCAATCGAAGAAGCGTTCGACATTCAGGTGCCTTTCAACGCGAACGACCCGCACGCGGGTGAGTTTGACGTGTCCTCCGTGGCTTCTGTTGTTCAGGCGGTTGAAAACCTGGTTGCAGCACAATCGCAATGAAGCGGGTTGTCATCACCGGTCAGGGCAGCATCAATGCACTTGGCAATACTGTTCCCGAAACCCTTGAGGCTATGCGCGAAGGTCGGTGCGGCATCGGCCCGCTGGATATTCGCGATGTCGACCGTCTGTCGATCCAGATTGGCGGACAAGTTCGCGGCTACGATCCCGAGGCGCGCTTCAACCGACAGCAGATCGCATTGTACGACCGGTTCACGCAATTTACTTTGCTGGCGGCGGAAGAGGCGATCACCCAGTCTGGTTTGACCTTTGCGGGTGAATTGGCGGCGACCTCGGGCGTCGTGCTGGGCACCGCCGGTGGCGGGGTTAACACGTGGGATGACAATTACCGGACCGTCTATGAAGACGGAAAAAACCGGGTGCATCCCTTCGTCGTGCCTAAACTCATGAACAACGCGGCGGCCAGCCACGTCTCCATGCGGTATAATCTCAAAGGGCCGAGTTTTACTGTCGCCACCGCCTGTTCGTCATCCAATCATGCGATGGGCCAGGCCTTTCAACTGATCCGCTGCGGTGCGGCGAAGGCGATGGTGACGGGCGGGTCGGAATCGATGCTGTGCTTTGGCGGGATCAAGGCTTGGGAAGGGCTGCGCGTGATGTCGCGTGATGCCTGCCGCCCATTTTCCGCCAATCGCAACGGCATGGTTCAAGGGGAAGGCGCGGCCCTGTTCGTGTTCGAGGAATACGAGCATGCCCGGGCGCGCGGTGCAGATATTCTGGCCGAAGTGATCGGCTTTGCCATGACGTCGGATGCGTCCGACATCGTGATGCCGTCCAAGCAAGGCGCGGCGCGGGCCATTCAAGGGGCGGTGACGGACGCGCGGATTCCGCTGGATGCCGTTGGCTATATCAACGCGCACGGCACCGGAACCGCGGCGAATGACAAAACCGAATGCGCGGCGGTGGCCGATGTGTTTGGTGCTCATGCGGATCGGTTGATGATCTCGTCCACGAAATCGATGCACGGTCACGTCATAGGTGGCACCGGCGCGATTGAGCTTTTGGCCTGTATTATGGCGGTGCGGGATGGGGTCATTGCCCCCACCATTGGCTATGAAGAGCCCGACCCGGAATGTGCGCTGGACGTTGTTCCCAACACTGCACGCGATGCCCATGTTGAGGTCTGTCTGTCCAACGCTTTCGCGTTTGGCGGGTTGAATGCTGTTCTGGCGCTGAAACGTATCTGAGAGACGCGCCTGCCATTGGCAAGGCGCGCCCCATTTGGGTTATTTCGACAGCGAATTGAAGCCTGCGGTAAACCCCGCCAGTGAGACGTTCACGGTCACTTGTTGGTTCGGCGCAGCAACGGGCACGATTGTGATTTTCGCTTCTTTACCGCCCCGGAATGCAGCCAGTTCTTCTGCCGATAGCCCGATTTGCGCCACGCAGCCGATCTGGCTGCAGAACGTGTAAGGATAGACGCGTGCTTCAGCCCCATCGATGGACAAGGTCAGGTTGCGCGTCAGTAGCGTTTCCAGCGGGGTGATGATGGATGCGCCCGCGGCGATACCGGGCCGGTCCAATGGGAAAATGTTGATTTCGGCGGTGCGGGTGCCTTGCGCGTCCATCAATGTCTGGTGAATCTCGCACGGGTCAGGGGCATCGTCGACGCGAATGCAGCGATTGACCCAGTCGGTGAAGCTGTCGCCGCCATAGGTCTCGCCCGGCTGGACGTCATCACGGCTGCGCGGACCGGCGGCCACAGGGGCCTCGGCGGGGGCTGCGGCAGGTTGATCTACCGGCGCGGCGTCAGGGGTGGTGTCTTGTGCAGAGGCCGGCAGCGCGACGGCGCAGAGAATACCGGATAGCAAAAGGGCGGCAGGCAAACGTGACATGCAAGGGGCTCCCAAAGGTTCTTGTCTGTTGCTCGGGTACCACGTTGCCGTCGGGCTGTCAGGTCGAAAGATTTGGGGGTTTCAAATGAAATAAAGGGCCCCGATGAGGCCCTTTATCCCTTAGTTTTCCCTGTCGGACTGGCCGACTTATCGTTGACGCGAACGCTAATGTGACTCGATTGAACGGTCAACAGCGGAATTGTGCCGAAAGGCATCGCGCAGAAAAAGACCGCGCCTTTCAGCGCGGCCAGTCAACAGGGAGGAACGATCCCAGCGCACGAGACGCTATGGATCCTGCTGTGATCATGGCAAAAATAGGTTAACGATCGATGTGCGGCGCTGATGACCTGTTGGTCAGGTCCGGGTGGTGCTTGAAACCGGAGACAGCTTGATCTGGGTGATCCGGTTGTTTTCTCGTGCGACTACCTCAAATCGGAAGCCGTGGAAGATAAAGACCTGCCCAACCACCGGGATCATCTGCGCTTCGTGGATGACAAGGCCCGCAACCGTGTTGGCTTCGTTGTCGGGCAAAGACCACTCTCGCGCACGGTTGACGTCGCGGATCGTCATCGCGCCATCCACGAGGTACTTACCGTCGGGGGCGCGTTCGATGAAATCTTCAACACTGGTGTCAAATTCATCGGTGATTTCGCCGACAATCTCTTCAAGGATATCTTCGAGGGTAATCAGCCCCTGCAAATCGCCATACTCATCCACCACCAAGGCAAAATGGGTATGCCGTTTCAGGAATTGCCGCATTTGATCGTCGAGGGTTGTGGTTTCGGGTACGAAATACGGCTTTCGCGCCACCGCCATCAGATCGAAATCCCGCAACTGATCGCCTGTGGCGCCTGACTGCTCCCGTTCTTCATGTACAGCGCGCAGAAGATCTTTGGCATGGATGACGCCGATGATATTCTCGGGATCGTCCTTGAACACTGGCAGACGCGTGTGGGGCGACTGCAATGCTTGGGCCAGTATCTTTTCCGGCGACAACGCCGCATCGATCATTTCAATGTTAGACCGATGCCGCATGATTTCTTCGACGGTCCGTTCGCGCAGGTCCAACGCCCCCAGAAGGCGATCGCGGTCTTCCTTTTCGACGATGCCTTCGGAATGTCCAAGGGTCAGGGTGCCGACAATTTCTTCGCGCACCGACAGGATTTGGCTGTCGGGGTCCACATGCAGACCAAAGAGCCGCAGCATGCCGCGCACCACGAACCGCACCATCCCGACCACCGGCGACAACACGGCAACTACGACGCTGATCAGCGGCGCCGACAGGGAGGCCGCCTTTTCGGGGCTTGAAATGGCATAGGTCTTCGGCAGGACTTCGGACAGAACCAGCACGAGGATTGTCATGACCAATGTGGCAATCGCAACGCCGGAATCGCCAAAAACCCGGGTAAACAACGCGGTGGCAAGCGATGTTGCCATGATATTGGCCAAATTGTTGCCCAAAAGGATGCTGCCGATCAACCGTTCTGTGTCTTCGGTCAGCTTCAAAGCAACACCGGCCCCGCGGGATCCGTTATCGGCCATCGTGCGCAATTTTCCGCGCGAGGCTGCGGTTAGTCCGGTTTCAGACCCGGAAAAGAATCCCGAGCAGACAAGCAGCAGCACAATTACGGTTGCCGTGCCCCAGAATGCCAGATCCAGCTCTGCCACGATGAACTCCATTCTGCTTTTGTTTGTACAATCCAAGCTATGTTATGAAGGCGCGGACAGGGCACTGCAAGGGAGGCGCGCATGAAACAGCGTTGGATCGATTTGGGCGATTTGGGCGCACGCGCTTTGGTTTTTGGCGGCGCGTGTTCCAATTTTCAGGCCACGCAGGCGCTTTATCGGTGCGCGGCGGAATTGGGGTTTACGCCGTCTCAGATTATTTGCACCGGCGATACAGTCGCCTATTGTGCTGACCCGGTGGCAACCGTGGGTTTGATCCGGCAATCTGGTGGGCCGGTGATTGCTGGCAATTGCGAGCGTCAGCTTGCGGACGGGGCCGGAACCTGCGGATGCGGGTTTGCGCCGGGATCGACCTGTGACCGGCTATCGATGGGCTGGTTCGCTCATGCGGATCGCTTGATCGACGCGGATACCCGCGACTGGATGGCGGCGCTGCCTGAATTTTTGGTGATGACGGTTGGCGGGCGGCGCTGTGCCGTGCTGCATGGCGGCGCGACTGACATCAGCCGATTTTTGTGGCCTGATAGTTGTGATCAAGATTTTATGTGCGAAATAGACGCTATTCGCGCGTTGGTTGGGCCAGTGGATACGGTTCTTGCTGGCCATAGCGGTGTCGCGTTCCACCGGCGGGTTGAGGGGATTGACTGGATCAATGCCGGGGCGATTGGCATTCCGCCGCATGACGGGGGCCCCGACACGCGATACGCAAGTATCAGCGCCGACGGCCCGGTCTTTCACCGACTGTCCTATGATGCACGAATTGCGGCTATGGCGATGACGGATGCGGGTTTGACGCAGGGCTATGAAGCCACACTTATGTCAGGAATTTGGCCCAGTGAAGAGGTCTTGCCCGCGTCGTTGCATAGGGATGCAACAATTCAGAGAATTTGGTGTTAAAATTGCCGTTTTGTTCAAGAATTTTATTGCTTGAGCGGGGCGCGTGCGTAGTATCGACAGACGATATAAGCATCGGCCGGTAATGAGCCGATCACAAAAATCTGGGAGGATACTACCACATGGATCGACGTTCATTCTTACGGAATTCGGCGCTTGGCGGATCGGCCGCTGCGGCGTCAGCATTGGCGGCTCCGGCCTATGCGCAAGGTTCGGCAAAAACGCTGACCATGGTCACCACGTGGCCGCGCGGTTTGGCAGGCGTTTGGGATTCCGTAGAACGGTTTTCGGACAATGTTGCTGGAATTACCGGCGGTTCGCTAATCATTGACGCCAAGGGTGCCGGCGAACTGGTCGGCGCGTTGGAATCCTTCGATGCCGTGGCGTCGGGTCAGGCCGACATCTATCACGGGGCGGATTACTACTGGGTCAACCAAAGCCCGGCATGGGCGTTTTTCACCGCAGTTCCCTTCGGGATGACCGCGCCAGAGCTAATGACGTGGTATTACGGCCAAGGCGGTATGGCCAAGCACCATGAACTGGGCGAGATTTTCGGAATTCGCCCATTCCTCGCGGGTCAAACTGGTGCTCAGGGTGGCGGATGGTTCCGAAAGGAAATCAACTCTCCAGAGGATTTCCAAGGTCTTAAGTTCCGGATGCCCGGCCTTGGCGGCAAAGCCATGGGCGAATTGGGCGCATCGGTTCAAAACCTTCCCGGCGGTGAGATTTACCAAGCCCTTGCCAGCGGCGCGCTTGACGGCACCGAATGGATCGGGCCGTGGTCGGACGAACGCCTTGGCCTTCAGGAAGTGTGTAAATACTACTATCCTGCCGGTTTCCATGAACCGGGCGCGGGCCTGTCGGTCGGCTGTAACTTGGATGTTTTCAGCGGTCTGTCGCCCGAACATCAAAAAGCGATCGAGATCGCAGCTGCAGAGGCGCATCAGCACAACTATGCCCTGTTCATTGCGAATAACGGCCCTGCAATGAAGCGGCTGGTGGCAGGCGGAACCAAAGTTCAGGAATTCTCGCCTGAGATTTGGGACGCGTTTGGGGCGGCCTCAGTGTCGGTCCTGCAAAGCTTCATGGATGACGAGATTTTCGCTGACGTCTTTGAAAGCGCCATGAACGGCATGACTGAATCGTCGGACTGGATGCAGAAATCCGACAGCCTCTACACCTTACAACGCAACCGCGTTCTCGCGGCCATGTGATAGCACCACTGGTCCCGGTTTTTCCGGGACCAGTGGTATGTGGATTATCCGTGTCGCGATGGGTGCGACGCGGTTAATTCCCTATCGGTGTGCGGACGAAAGGACCTCCGATGTTCGACGGTATCCTGTGGATTCTGACTCAATTTGTCATGGCCTTCTACAATTTCGCCTATGCGGTCCTGCATCCGGGTCTCTGGTTAAATTGGGGGAATCCTGAGGCCATCATGAGGTTTGCCTATTACGGCGGCTCGGTTCAGCTTTTCTTTGTCTTCTTCGCGTTCTTTGTCGTTCTGACAGTCGTTGGATTGTGGCGAAGACAGGTGCTTTGGGGCTTCGTTCGCTGCGGGGAATGGTTCGGAAATTCAGTCGGCCGCGCGGCAGCTTGGGTCGGGCTGGTGATGGTGCTGCAACAGACCATCATCGTATTTCTGCAGCGGGTGTTTCTGGTTTCAGAGATTTCGGTAGGCCCGTTCGGAAAGGTGTTTACCAAGGATCTCAGTTGGTTCAGCGAAGAACTTAAACTCTACAATGCCGCGATCGTGGCTCTGTGCTGCGCCTATACCTTTATTCAGGGCGGCCACGTTCGGGTTGATCTGGTCTATGGCGCGGTGTCGCGGCGGGCAAAGAAGATCATCGATATGGTGGGGTGTTTGGTGTTCATGATCCCCGTGCTGGTACTGACCTGGCTTTACGCCTGGTTCTTCCTGTGGCGGCACCTGATCACACCGAATATTTCCGCGTCGGACAAGATAGAGCTTTTGATGCGCAAGGCACGGATTGTGAAATGGAATGTGGAAACCATTGGGTTCTCGCCCAATGGGTTCAACGCCTATTTCCTGTTCAAAATCTTGATCGTCGCCTTTGTGTTCATGATGGTGATTCAGGCCATGACCTTCTTCTATAGGAATTTGTTGGAACTGCTGGAAGGTGAACAGGCTGACGGGCGCTATCATGATCCCGACACGCTGGACGATGACATCGCCGAGCAAGTTGCCAGCATTCATTAAAAGGGACGGGGACTATGCTTTTTGGGCTTGATGGGGTCGAGGCCGGCCTTCTCATCGTCGTCCTATGCCTATTCGGCGGGATTTTGACCGGTTTCCCGGTCGCATTCGCCATCGGTGGCGCAGGTGTATTGTCGTTTGGGATCATCGCAGCGCTGGATAGCGCCGGCGTGCTGGTGCATCAGGCGGTGGATACGTCCAGCGCTGCGTATCAAGGGCTGGTGGACAGCGGTATCTCTCGATTAGATATTTCGCATTTCCGATACCCTGAGTTGCCGCGCTATCAAGAAGCGTTGTTCCCGGACGGCTGGCAGGTGGCGATTGACCGCAATTTGTCGTTTATCGTCAACCGGATGAATGAGCGCGTGTTCGCCGGGCAATCCATTGAGACGCTGTTGGCGGTCTTGATGTTCGTGATGATGGGGATCACGTTGGAACGCTCGCGTATCGCCAACGATTTGTTGACCACGATGGCCCGGGTGTTCGGCCCGATGCCCGGCGGTCTGGCTGTGTCGGTGGTGGTGGTGGGGGCGTTTCTTGCCGCTTCGACCGGGATTGTCGGCGCGACCGTCGTGACCATGGGGTTGCTGTCATTGCCGACGATGCTGCGGCACAACTATTCGCCGGAACTGGCCACCGGCGTCATCGCGGCGTCGGGCACGCTGGGGCAGATCATTCCGCCCTCCATCGTGATTGTGCTGCTTGGGACGTTGGCGGGCGATCTGTATGCGGCGGCGCAAGAGGTCCGCGCCCAAGCGGCGGGCTGTACCGACGCGCTGACCTATCTGGGACAGGCGGCGGTGGTGTCGGTTGGGACATTGTTTCAAGCAGCGATCCTGCCGGGAATTTTGCTGGCTGCGCTGTACGCGCTGTATGCCCTTGCCTTTGCCTTCTACGATCCGCGCCATGCGCCGCCGGTCCATACCGAAGCGTCATCGGGGGGTGAGGTCATCACCCGCAGCGACGGGCTGACATGGTTTCTGGGCATGCCAGTGGCACTGATCGTCGGCGCGATGCTGCTTGCGCAGGTGGGGGTGATTGGGTCACAGAACCTGACCGTAGACAGCCAGTCGGACGCGTCGAAAGCCGCATCGCTGCGGACCAATGTCTCTGCGACTTGTCAGGCATCGATGATCGAATTGCACGGTCAAGACAAATGGGATCAGGCGATTGCGCAACAGCAGGCCATTGAAGCCTCGGGCGGTGCTGTTGCCAGTCACGCGCTGACCCCGGACGAGTTGCAACAGGCCCGTCTGGACAAAATCGATGCCGCGGCGCCGATCAGTTCTTCAATCGCCATCGGCTTTATTTTCCTCGCCTTGGTCCTGACCACGGCGCGGGGCGTTGCGCCAAGCGCCGATCCGCGGCCTTTGGCGATCGGTCTGCTGGGAGTTGCGCTTGCTTTCCTAGTTGACGCCTTTCTGATCGGTCCGACGATGTCCGAAGGCACCAGTGTCCTGCTGCTGGCCATTCCCTTGGCGTTGACGCTGTACGGCTGCAAGGAGGCCGCGATCCGGCTGGGGCGCAATGATCTGATCCGGGTGGTGTTTCCGCCGCTTGTGCTGATCGTTGCGGTGCTTGGCTCAATTCTTGGCGGCATCACCAACCCGACACCGGCGGCCGCATTAGGCGCATCGGGGGCCATTCTTCTGGCCGCTTACCGACGGCTGACCGATCAGGGCAGAAGTGGCAAGATTATCATTCAGGCCACTTTTTCGATCGTGATCATGATCCTCGTTGGGGTGAATTTCGACCTTCGGTTGGGCCGCGAACAGGTTCTACCCGAGGAATATTTCGCCTTTATCGTAGCCATCGCGACTTACCACTTTGCGGTTTTCGGCATTCTGTTCAGTTGCTGGATTCTGCTGCGGGATGGTGTCTTGGGTCCGGTGGTGCGGGAAACCGCCAAGGTGACCTCCATGGTATTCACGATCCTGATCGGATCGCAGGTTCTGAACCTTGTGGTGATTTCCTTCGGCGGCGAACATTACATTCAGCAATTCCTGCGCAGTTTCGACAACGAAATGGTCGTGTTCCTGATCGTGATGCTGGTGTTGTTCGTTCTGGGATTCGTTCTGGATTTCCTCGAAATCATCTACATCGTGGTGCCGATTGTCGGGCCGGTCATTTATGGCGGCACGATGGACCCGAAATGGGTGACCATCATGATCGCGGTGAACTTGCAGACGTCCTTCCTGACGCCGCCGTTTGGCTTTGCGCTGTTCTATCTTCGGGGCGTTGCGCCGCCCGAAGTCACCACGCAGCACATCTATCGTGGGGTCATTCCGTTCGTGATGATCCAAGTGGCCGGGTTGGGTCTGTTGTGGATGTTCCCGTCGGTGGTGACGATTGTGCCCAACCTGTTGAGCAACTGAGCCACGCGAACTTACCCCAAAGGCGGGCCGCTGGACGGCCCGCCTTGATCGCAAACTGCGCCTAGAAGCGGTGCGTGGATCACAGAGATGCGGTGGGGGTATCGGTCTGCGTCAGCGTGATGACATGGTGTCGGGCAGGCTGATGCGAGCGACTTGTTCGGCGATGGGATCGACGGACAAAGGGTGGGTTTCGTTGTCGTGGTCCCTTGGATCGCCAAGATCCTGCCACAGGCCATTCTTATAGATTTCAAGCGCGCTGAACTTGGCTTTATAGCCCATTTTCGGGCTGCCGGGCACCCAATAGCCCAGATAGACATAGGGCAGCCCGGCTTCGCGCGCGATCTGGATATGGTCCAGAATGACATAGGTTCCGAGGCTCTGTTGCACCAAATCCGTGTCGTAGAACGAATAGACCATGCTCAGCCCGTCATCGAGGACATCGGTCAGACAGACCGCGGTCAATTCAGCGCGGCTCAATCCCGGCTCTGGCGGGGTGGAGTATTCCACGATCCGCGAGCGGATTGGCGTCTCTTCCACCATAGCGGCAAACTCAAAGATATCCATGTCGGCCATGCCCCCCATCGCATGACGCGAATCAAGATAGGAGCGGAACAGTTGAAACTGATCCTCTGTCGCCCAAGGCGAGTTGGCGCGCCGGATCAAATGGCTGTTGCGGCGCATAGTCCGGCGCTGGCTTTTCGTGGGCTCGAAATCCGCGATGCGGATGCGGGCTGACATACAAGCGCTGCAATCGGCACAGGACGGGCGGTAGAGCACATTCTGAGATCGGCGAAATCCTTGTTTCGACAAGGAATCGTTCAGCGTTTCGGCATAATCACCTTGAAGCGCGGTAAACAATTTCCGTTCCATCCGTCCCGCAAGATACGGGCAGGGCTGCGGCGCTGTCACATAGAACTGCGGTGCAAGAGGAAGGGTGTGGCGCATCGGTTTCCAAGGCTGTTTGCGGCCAGCCTAGCAATAGCTGACCGTGCCGCCAACCCCTTCTGAAACTCCGGAAAAGGTTACCATTCCCGGGCTTGATTGATCGCCGCCGTGCCCAGCAGATGATCGTTCAGACCTTGGCCACGGGCACTGACCAGCATGGACAGCATGGACAGGATCTGAAGTGGGAACAGGGAGGTCATGATCAGGAACAGAACGGTGTGGGCCGAGGCTGTTGTCAGGTCGAACCGGTCGCCGCGGCCATTGCGAAACTCGATCGCCACTAAGCGCATACCGGGGGTTGCAGACCATGCCGTCAGACTGCTGATCCGATAGCACAACCCGATTGCAAGAAACAGTCCGGCAAAAAAGAATACGCCGACAAAGGCCGTAAATGGCAGGGCAAGAACGCATAGGACCAAAATCAGGATCGTATCGACGATCCAAGCGAGGAACCGTTTGACGACAGTCCCTGAATAAAATTCGGCGTGGCTGTCAGGGTCGGGCAGACCCCAAAGCGGTTCTGAAGATGTCATTTTGCTCCCTCCAATGCGCGGTCCGCGGCCCGGATAGGCCGCGGCGCAGTGGGTGTTGGTGATCACGTTTCTTGCGGTTCGATCGCTTGGGCCTTGCGGTCACGATCATCCATGAATTGGTCAAACTCGGCCTTGTCCTTGGCATCGCGCAGACGCTTCAGAAAAGACTGGAAGTTGTCCTGCTCTTCTTCGAGGCGGCGCAATGTGTCCGCTTTATAGGCGTCAAAAGCCGAATTTCCCGAAGATTTGAAGGCGTGGTGTTTCATGCGAGTGCGTTTTGAACAGGTTCCGAACATGCGTTTGCTCCAGATCATATAGGCAAGAAGGGCAAGGCCAACAGGCCAGAACAGAAAAAAGCCAAGGACCATTGCCGCGATCCAGGCGCCTTTACCGCGCTGATCGAGCCAGTTTTCGGCTTGGGATGGCCAGGTGGCGACAGTATTCATCGTGGTCTCCAATGTTGTTTCAGGGGCAATGTGAATGCGTTTCACATTGCCTAGATTGTCATTCCCCGGCCGTTGGTCAAGGGGGTATGTAAAATAGTTTTACATTTTTGGCGCGCATGGCCGCGGCCGGACATGCTGTGCGAAAAGCTGCCGCGGAGGTACGCATCGCCGTTGACCCCGGCCATGCAGATCCGCATGTTGAGCCATGACATTCAGCCAGAAAATCACTTGTACGCCTTTGCCATTTGATCCCGAAATGGCCAGCGAAGCTTTGCGTCACCTGCCATGGGCGACGGGGCCGACAAAAGACCTTCTCGCCGGGACGGCGGGATGTAGCCCCTATCTGGCTGGTCTGATGGCCCGGCATGGTGACTGGCTTGAAGAGGTCATGGACACAGACCCTGAGGCGGCCTTGGACTCTGTGCTGGATGGGGTAACGCCCGGATCCCATGCCGAGACACCGGTGGCATTGCGGCTGGCCAAGCAGAAAGTGTCGTTGTTGGTGGCACTTGCTGATCTGGGCGGAGTCTGGACGCTGGAGGAGGTGACGGGCGGGTTGTCTCGATTTGCGGACCGGGCGCTGGATGCCGCGCTGAAAACGGCGCTGTTGCCGGATTTGTCGCGCGGGAAGTTCCCCGGCCAAACTGCGGATGATATCAAAGATGCTGCCGGTCTGGTGGCCATTGCCATGGGAAAGATGGGGGCCGGAGAGTTAAATTACTCCTCCGATATCGATCTGATTTGCCTGTTCGATGACCAGCGCTTTGACCCGGAAGATGTGGGCACTGTTCGGACCCTGCAAGCAAAAGCTGTGCGGCGGGCGATGTCGTATCTGTCGGATCTGACCGGCGACGGCTATGTCTTCCGTACCGATCTTCGGCTGCGTCCTGATCCGTCAGCGACGCCGGTTGCAATATCGGTGTCTGCGGCGGAACGCTATTATGAAGCGCTTGGTCGAACATGGGAGCGTGCGGCCTTCGTCAAGGCGCGACCCGCCGCCGGGGCCATCGCGGTGGGACGGCGGTTTTTAAAAGACATCCGACCCTTCATTTGGCGCCGCCATCTGGACTTTACCACCGTGCAGGACATTCAGGATATCCTGCAAAAAATCCGCGATCACAAAGGCCAGTACGACACTGATATTCTGGACGGGCGTAATGTCAAACTGTGTCGCGGTGGCATTCGCGAAATTGAATTCTTCACCCAGACACAGCAATTGATCGCAGGCGGGCGGGATAAGAGCTTGCGAATGCGTGGCACCCGGGCCGGGCTGCAAGGACTGGCCGAGAAAGGGTGGATCACGTCTGAGATCGCCACTGAGCTGAGCCGTGACTATGGCCGACTGCGCGATCTGGAGCATCGGGCCCAGATGATTCAGGACACTCAGACCCACCATCTGCCGCAGACCGACGCGGGCTGGCAAAGGATGGCCATGTTCCTCGGCGCGGATGATGTTCCCGCTTTGCAGGCCGAGCTACGCGAACTGTTCCATCGGGTGCATGAGTTAACCGAGAGTTTCTTTACCCCCAGTCCGGCCCAGAAACCCGAGACAGAAATCTCAGAAACCACCAGCACATTAATCGCGCGTTGGCGGGCGTATCCGGCATTGCGGTCACGACGGGCGCAGGGATTGTTCGACCGGGTCTTGCCGCGGCTGTTGCAGGGCTTTGAAAAGGCCGCCAACAAAGATGAAGCAATCGTACAGTTTGATGGCTTTCTCAAAGGCTTGCCGGCCGGAGTTCAAGTGTTTTCTCTGTTCGACGCCAATCCTCAGTTGATCGATCTTATGGTTGATATCTCGTCCACTTCGCCGGCGCTTGCGGTCTATTTGGGCGCGCATCCGGAAGTCTTGGATGCGGTTATCGGCGGGGCATTCTTCCAGCACTGGCCGGGGCGTGAGGCTCTGACTGCCGACTTGACCGCGCGACTGTCCGACCCGGATCTGGATTTTGAGCGTAAGTTGGATACCGCCCGGGCTTGGAAGAAAGATTGGCATTTCAGGATCGGGGTCCACCAATTGCGCGGCTTAATCGGAACCGCGCAAGCGTTCGAGGAATATTCCGATCTTGCCGAGGCGGTGCTCGCGGCGATGTGGACGGTCATTTGCGACGAGTTCGCGCGAAAACACGGCCCGCTTCCGGGGCGTGGTGCGGTAGTGCTGGGCATGGGGTCCTTGGGGGCCCGGCAACTGAATGCCCGCTCTGACCTTGATCTGATCATGATTTACGACGCGCCTGCCGATGCGGAATCGGTGGGGCCGAAACCGCTGCCATCACGCACCTATTACGCCCGCCTGACCAAAGCGCTGGTGACGGGGCTGAGTGTGCAGACCGCGGGCGGGACGCTGTATGAAGTGGATATGCGCCTGCGTCCGTCTGGGCGGCAGGGACCGGCGGCCGCATCGTGGACTGCGTTCCAGTCCTATCAGCAGACAGACGCTTGGACGTGGGAACATCTGGCCCTGACCCGCGCCCGGCCAATGGCGGGCGATGCATCCCTCGCGGCCGATATTGACGCGTTCCGCGAGACGGTTCTGGCGGCCCCGCGTCTGCGCGAGGATGTGTTTCGTGATCTGTCCGAAATGCGGGCACGACTGGCGGCGGCAAAGCCTCGGCGCGGCAACTGGGATTTCGCCGCCGGAGCGGGCGGTCTTCAGGATGTAGAACTGTTTGCTCAGGCCATGGCGTTGTTGGCAGGCTCGCCCTGCCGGACTGTTGAGGATCAACTTGCCTTGGACTGTGAGGGTGTCTCAGCCGAGGATCGCGCGGCCTTGCTGAGTGCGCATCAGATTTTTTCGGCCATCAAGTTGTCGGCGCGGTTGCTGACGGATCAACCGTTAAACCCTGATGCGTTGGGACAGGGGGGACGGGATGTCTTGCTGCACGAAACCGGTCAAGACAGTCTCGCAGCGTTGGAGGCGATGTTGACGGAGCGGACAGAGGCGGCCGCTGCCGTCATCAATCGGGTCTTGGCACCGCCATCCTGATCTAAGGTCAGAACGGCGGCGCAAGAATTCAGCGCACTGAACGGATCAGCGTGCGATCAGCTTGGAGGCTTCAGAGGCCAGCTTGGTGATGCCCTCCCAGTCGCCGCTGTTAACCATGTCTTTCGGCGCGACCCATGACCCGCCCACGCAAACCGTGTTGGACAAGTCGAGATAGGACTGCGCGTTGGCAAGAGACACGCCACCCGTGGGGCAGAAGGTGATCTGCGGCAGGGGTGCACCGATGCCTTTCAGGGCCGGAACCCCGCCATTGGCCTCGGCCGGGAAAAACTTCATGAAGCTATATCCACGGGCGAGCAGGTGCATCCCTTCGCTGCAGGTCGCGATGCCGGGCAGCATCGGGAAATTGGCAGCTTCGCAAGCGTCGAGCAACGTATCCGTACTGCCGGGAGAGACGGCAAAGGTCGCGCCCGCATCCATGGCGCGGCTGGCGTCGTCCGGGGTCAGGATGGTGCCTGCGCCAATGATCGCTCCGGGGACATCGGCCATAGCGCGGATGGCATCCAGCGCTTGCGGGGTCCGCAACGTGATTTCCAGCGCAAAGAGACCGCCCGCGACCAGTGCCTCAGCAAGATCGCGCGCGCGACCAGCATCGTCGATCACCAATACGGGAATGACCGGCGCCTTGCGGGCGACTTCGAGCAATTGCTTGCTTGCAGATTCAGGGGTCATGTCGTCAACCTTTTTCTAAATTCTGAAGAACTTGATAATCTTTGTCAGGCTGGCAGAGCGGGCGCAACTGCGACACCAGCGCCTTCGCTGGCCGGGCCGACCGTCCGACGAAAGACTTCGAACAATTCGCGGCCCATGCCGAAACTGTTGGCCGACAGGTCGGGGGTGACGGCGGGTCGGTCGTCGACCCCGTCGGTCAAAACCTCAAGGACGCCGGCGGTTGCATCGACCCGGATCAGATCGCCGTCGCGCAGCTTGGCTAGAATGCCGCCTTCGGTGGCTTCGGGGGCGACGTGGATGCAGGCTGGCACCTTGCCCGAGGCACCGGACATCCGGCCATCGGTGACCAGTGCGACCCGCAGGCCCCGGTCCTGCAAGACCGCAAGCGTCGGGGTCAGCCCGTGCAATTCGGGCATTCCGTTCGATTTTGGTCCTTGAAATCGGACCACAACCACGGTGTCCGAGGTAAACTCGCCCGCCTTGAATGCGGCTTTGACCGACTCCTGATCGTGGAAAATCCGCGCAGGGGCCTCGATCACATGGCGTTCTGGTGCCACGGCCGACACCTTCATCACGCCGCGTCCCAAATTGCCGACCAGTTGTTTCACGCCGCCGCTTTTCTGAAACGGGTCCGTGGTCGGGCGGAGGATCCGGTCGTTTTGGGATTTGCCTGCGCCTGCGGTCCAGTTGAGCCCGTCGTCGCCCAATTTGGGTTCTTGGGTATACAGGTTCATCCCGTCGCCCGCGACAGTCTTGGTATCGGGATGCATCAGGCCTGCGTCCAGAAGTTGGCCGATCATATAGCCCAGACCACCGGCGGCGTGGAAATGGTTCACATCGGCCAATCCGTTTGGATAGACTTTTGCCAGAAGCGGGGTCACCTCAGACAGATCCTCGAAATCCTTCAGGTCCAGAATGATCCCGGCGGCGCGGGCCATGGCGGGCAGGTGGATGACCAGATTGGTCGAGCCGCCGGTGGCCATCAGGCCGACAATGCCGTTGACGAAGGCGCGTTCGTCCAGCACGTCGCAGACGGGCGTGTACTCATTGCCAAGCCCGGTGATTGCCAGCGCCCGTTCGGTGGCGGCGCGGGTCAGGGCCTCGCGCAGCGGTGTGCCGGGATTGACGAAAGAGGCGCCGGGCAGGTGCAGGCCCATAAACTCCATCAACATCTGGTTTGAGTTGGCTGTGCCGTAGAAAGTGCAAGTGCCGGGGCCGTGATAGCTGGCCATTTCGGCTTCCATCAGCTTGTCGCGTCCGATTTCTCCGGTGGCAAACTGCTGACGCACTTTCGACTTTTCGTCATTGGGCAATCCGCTGGTCATCGGACCGGCAGGAATGAATATCCCCGGGATATGCCCGAAGGCTGCCGCAGCGATCACCAGGCCGGGGACGATCTTGTCGCAAACTCCCAGATAGGCCGCTGCGTCAAAGGTGTTATGGCTCAGCGATACCGCCGCCGCCAATGCGATCACGTCGCGCGAAAATAACGACAGTTCCATTCCTGGCTGGCCTTGGGTGACGCCGTCGCACATGGCTGGAACGCCGCCCGCCACCTGCGCGGTTCCGCCCGCAGCACGGGCCGCATCGCGGATCACCGCCGGATAGGTTTCAAACGGCTGATGCGCCGACAACATGTCGTTATAGGCTGTGACGATGCCGAGATTGGGTTGCCGTCCGCTCGCCAGTGCCTCTTTCTCGGCTCCCATGGCCGCATAGGCATGGGCCTGATTGCCGCAGCTTAGATGCGATCGGGCCGGTCCGGCCTCGCCCGCGGCCCGCATCCGCGCCATATAATCTGAGCGGGTTTTTTCACTGCGGGCACGAATCCGATCCGTTACCCGGTCAACTTCTGGGTTAAGCGCCATGTCATCACCTTCGTTGGTCCGGTTCTCTTTGCAGACAGATTAGTCCGTTAGCGGTACCAGCGCCACCAGAATTCCGGGGGCCATCCGCGCAGGCATCGACAATTCGGCTCTGTTCGCGCCTTTCGCCCGCGCGCAGGCCGCATTACAGTGGGTCCGAAGCCTGAAAGGAACCTTACCTGTGACCACCTCCGCCACCGTCCGATTGATGCCGCGTACCGATGCCCGTCGGATCCGCTTTGGGTTTCCTTGGGTCTATGACAACGAGATGGTGGTCGACCGACGCACCAAATCGCTGGAAGCGGGCAGCCTTGCCGTACTCCAGGATGCCGAGCGTACGCCGTTGGGTCTGGTTGCCGTGTCGCCGGGTTCGAAAATCTTCTGCCGGATGTTGGATCGCAACCCCGAGGCCGAGATCGATCAGACGTGGTTTGCCGCGCGTCTGTCGGTGGCACAGGCGATGCGGGCGCGGCTTTACGATACCCCGTTCTATCGGTTGGTTCATGCCGAAGCTGACGGTTTGCCCGGGGTCATCATTGACCGCTTCGGCGATGTTGCGGTGATTCAGCCGAACGCAGCTTGGGCCGAAGCGCGCCTCGATCTGTTGGTCGCGGCTTTGCAAGAAGTTACCGGCGTCAGCCATGTTTTCAAGAACGCGGCGGGCCGGGCCCGGACCTTGGAAGGCTTAAGCGATATCAGTCAGGTTCTGGTGGGCGCAATTGATGCGCCGGTGCCTGTGCCGATGAACGGGGCGACGTATCTGGCCGACCTGACCGGTGGTCAGAAGACCGGGCTGTATTTCGACCAACGTGATAACCATGCCTTTGCGCAGCGTTTGGCCTCGGGCGCGCGGGTGCTGGATGTGTTTTCCCATGTCGGCGGCTTTTCCCTAGCCGCGCTTGCGGGCGGTGCGGTGCATGCCCTTGCATTGGATGGGTCCGAGCCTGCGTTGGACCTTGCGCGGCAAGGCGCAGATGCTAGCGGCGTCGCAGACCGGTTCGAAACCCGGAAGGGCGATGCCTTCGATGCGATGACGGCCCTTGCTGAAGAAGGGCAAAGCTTTGATCTGGTGGTCTGCGATCCGCCGGCATTCGCCCCGTCGAAAAAGGCGCTGGATGCAGGATTGCGCGCCTATGAGCGGGTGGCACGGTTGGGCGCGGCTTTGGTTGAGCCGGGTGGATATCTGGCCCTGTGCTCGTGCTCGCATGCCGCGACGTTGGATAAGTTCCGTATGGCCTCGATTCGCGGCATTGGCCGGGCAGGGCGCCAGTGTCAGCTGATCCATTCCGGGACGGCGGCCCCTGACCACCCGCTGCACCCGCAATTGGCGGAAAGTGGCTATCTGAAGGCGTTGTTCTTCCGGATTCTTTGACATGCGCGTGGTTCTGGACGCCTGCGTCCTATACCCGACGGTGCTGCGGCAAATCTTGATCGGGGTGGCTGAGGCTGGCCTGATCGTGCCGCTGTGGTCCGAGCGCATTCTGGGGGAATGGCGGCGCGCCGTCCTGCGTACCCATCCCGCAGATGCGGCTCAGGCGGGCGTCGAAATTGCCTTGCTTCAGGCGCAGTTTCCGGCTGCCTGTGTGGCGGCCGATCCCGATATTGAGGCGCGGTTGTCCTTGCCCGATGACAACGATCGCCATGTTCTGGCGACGGCTATCGTGGCCGAAGCCGACGCATTGGTCACCCTGAATATGCGCGATTTTCCCGGGCGGACCTTGGCCCGGGATGGCATCCTGCCGCGCCACCCCGATGGGCTGTTGCTGGAACTTTATACCGACGAACCTGTCCGGGTTTTGGCGGTGGTGGCAGGGGTGATGGCGGCAATGCCGGATCGTGAGCAGCCGGACCAACAGCGGCGGCACATTCTGAAGCGGGCCGGACTGCCCCGGTTCGGCAAGGCCTTGGCGCAAACCTTCGCTTGATCGGGATCGTCGGGCGCCTTTGCTGGGGCGTGCCGCGCAATGCTGCTATGCAGCATCGGGCCTTGTTGCGACGACCCAGCACCATAAATAGGGACATCGGGGGGAGCCGTAGTAACGAGTAAGAGGGTTCCAATGGCACAAGTACGCCGCCTTGAGGTGACAATTCCGTCGGCGTTTGATCCCAAGATCGACCCAGCGCTGGCAATGGTCGGGTTCGGGTTTAATCCGGGCGAGCGATCCGGGACGTGTTGGGGCGAGGCGGGACGCCTTCAGTCGAAATCCGGCGCCGAGCTTCGGATGATGGGCATTCGGCGTGACCAGATTGCCGCACATATGGTGCAGGCCACCTGTCCCCGCGTTCCGATCTGATTTAAGTAAACGATCCCTGTAAACGGCAAACGCCCAGAGATGATCTCTGGGCGCTGTCATATGTTGGGGTGGGGGCAATGCCCCCGATGGGTTGGCCTTATGCGCCGGTTTCGGTCGGCGTCTCGTCGGTCACCGAGATGGCGTTCACATCGCTATCCGAGGCCTCATTGGCGGCCCGAACACCGGCCGCATAGTCGGGATGGACCCGGGCCAGCACGGCGTACCAGCGTTCTTTGACCTCAGCCGAGCAGGGCCCCATCGCCGCCGCATAGTTGCTGAACAGGCGCTTTTTCTGATCGTCATCGAACAGATTGAACAAGGCGCGCGGCTGGACGTAATCGGCATCGCTGTCCAGCTGGGTATAGCGGGCAGCGTCGCCATTGATCCGCAGCGGCGGTTCAGCAACCGACGGATCTGCGACCGGACCGCCATGCTGGTTCGGCTCATAATAAGCATCAGCATTGCCGAAGTCGTTGGTGAAGAACCGCATGGAGCCGTCTTTATGATAGTGCTGAACCTTGGCGGCTTTGGCCACATTGGCTGGCAGCATCTCATAATGGGTGCCCAGACGATAGCGGTGCGCATCGGCATACGAGAACACGCGCGCTTGCAACATCTTATCCGGGCTATAACCGATGCCCGGCACAACGTTGGACGGGCTGTAGGCCGCGTTTTCAACCATCTGGAAATAGTTTTCCGGGTTGCGGTTCATTTCCAACTCGCCCACCTCGATCAAGGGGTAGTCGCCGTGCGGCCAAACCTTGGTCAGATCGAACGGATTGTAGGGCACTTTCTCGGCATCGGTTTCCGGCATGATCTGTACGAACAGCGTCCATTTCGGGAACTCGCCGGAGTCGATGGCGGTGTACAAATCCTCTTGATAGGATTCGCGGGTCTTGCCAATCAGGGTTTCAGCTTCCTGATTGGTGTAATGCTTGTGGCCCTGCTGGGTCTTGAAGTGGAACTTCACCCAAAAGCGCTCGCCGTCCGCGTTGATGAAGCTGAATGTGTGGCTGCCATAGCCATTCATATGCATCGGGTTGGTCGGGATGCCGCGATCCGACATCAAGATGGTGACCTGATGCACACATTCCGGCTGCGCGGCCCAGAAGTCGAACATCGCTTCGGGCGAGCGCAGGTTGGTCTTGGGGTGCCGTTTTTGCGTCCGGATAAAGTCGGGGAATTTATAGGCGTCCCGAACAAAGAACACCGGGGTGTTGTTGCCAACCAGATCCCAGTTGCCGTCTTCAGTATAGAACTTCAGGGAAAAGCCGCGCACGTCCCGTTCAGTATCGGCAGCACCGGATTCGCCGGCCACGGTCGACCAACGGCTCAGAACTTCGGTTTTTTTGCCGATCTCGGAAAAGATCGCCGCTTTGGAATATTTGGTAATGTCATGGGTCACGGTGAAAGTGCCCTGCGCGCCCCAACCTTTGGCGTGAACAACCCGCTCGGGGATGCGCTCGCGGTTCTGGTGGGCCAGCTTTTCGATCAGTTGATAGTCCTGCAACAGAACCGGTCCGCGCTCGCCTGCGGTCATCGAGGTGTCGTTGCTGGGCACGGGGGCCCCGGCGCTTGTGGTCAAACGGGGTTTGTCGGTCATGGCGTGGTCTCCTTCACTGCTGGGCGCAAGATGACCTGAGTTTGGAATAATTAAAAGTTGTATTTTCTTCAAATAACGATAAGTTTTTCTGATGAATATTACACTGCGCCAAATGACCTACTTTGAGGCCCTTGCCGAGACCCGGAACTTTGGTCTGGCTGCGGCGCGCATGCATATCAGTCAGCCCGCCCTGTCGATGCAAATCAAGGATCTGGAGGCGGCATTGGGCGGGGCGTTGGTCGAACGTCTGCCACGGGATGTCGGTCTGACCCGCAAGGGGCGTGCAGTTCTGGATCAGGTGCGGACCATTCTGACATCGGTGCGCGAGTTGGAATCGGCCGCCCGGCGTGATGCGTTGGGTGGCCAGCTTAATCTGGGCGTGATTCCCACCGTGGCCCCCTATCTCTTGCCAACGGTCTTGGAGCAATTGCAAAGCCAGCACAGCCTGGCCGGCATGCGGATCCGCGAAGCCCAGACCGACCTGCTGATGGATGAGTTGATGGTGGGAAAGCTGGACGCCATCGTAATTGCCCGCCCGGATCCGAATGCCCGGTTGGTGATCGCGGATCTGTTCTGGGATCAATTTCTTCTGGCCGGGCATGAGCGCAGATTGGCGCGGATCGGGTCCGGGGTCGATGATCTGCGCCCGGTGGATGTCGACCCGGACCAGTTGCTGCTGCTGGACGAAGGCCATTGTCTTGCCGATCAGGCGTTAGAGGTCTGCGCGTTGGATCGTCGGCAAATGCAGATCAACCTTGGGGCGTCATCCTTATCGACCCTGTGTCGGTTGGTGGCTGCTGACCACGGGCTGACGTTTCTGCCTGAATTGGCGTTGGAGGCCGAAGCGAACGCGGCGCCGGGCTTGGCGGTGCGGCGTTTTTCCGCCCCAGCGCCGGGGCGGCAGTTGTCGCTGGTGCGCCGCGCCACCAGTGCCGAAGATGGCTGGTTCGCGTCGCTGGCCGCAGTGTTTCAGACGGCAGGCGACCGTCTTGTCGCACGGACGCGCTGACCGTGACCGATAAGACCCCGTTTCCTTTTGGCGCAAAACGCTGCACATAGGATGCAACCCTGCCATGTGCCATTCTGCGATGACAGGCCGCGACCGTCGAACTATAACGCCGCCCAGAGGAGAAACTTATGCGCGATTTGAAAATCCCCGGCGAGCGACACCCGGAAAAGGCCAAAAAGGCCGATAGCCCGCAGCCCCGCAAGCCGTCCTGGATCCGGGTCAAAGCCCCGGGGTCCGAAGGCTATCGCAACACGCAGAAGATCATCGCTGAACACAAGCTGACGACCGTGTGCCAAGAGGCAGGCTGCCCTAATGTCGGGGAATGCTGGAGCCAAGGCCACGCCACCATGATGATCATGGGCGAGATTTGTACGCGCGGATGTACCTTCTGCAATGTCGCCACCGGGCGCCCCGACACTCTGGATGTGTTTGAGCCGGGCCGGGTTGCTGATGCGGTGCAAAAACTTGGGCTGAACCATGTGGTCGTCACCAGCGTTGATCGCGATGATCTAGACGATGGCGGGGCTGACCATTTCGCCCAAACCATCCGTGCGATCCGGCACCGTTCGCCCGGTACGACCATCGAAATTCTGACGCCGGATTTTCTGAAATGCGCCCCGTCTGTATTGGAAACCGTCGTGGCCGCGCGCCCGGACGTCTTCAACCACAACCTTGAAACGGTGCCGGGGCTGTATCCTGAGGTGCGGCCCGGTGCCCGTTATTTCCATTCTCTGCGGCTGTTGCAGCGGGTCAAGGAACTGGACCCGTCCATGTTCACCAAATCTGGGATCATGGTAGGCCTTGGCGAAGACCGTCAGTCGGTCTTGCAGGTCATGGACGACATGCGCGCTGCCGATGTGGATTTTCTGACCATCGGTCAGTATTTGCAGCCGACGCCGAAGCACCATGTGATCGACCGGTTTGTCACGCCCGAGGAATTCGCGTCCTACGAAAAAGCCGCCTATGGCAAGGGCTTCCTGATGGTGTCGTCAACGCCGCTGACCCGGTCCAGCTATCATGCCGGTGATGATTTCGCGCGGTTGCGCGATGCGCGGCAGGCGAAACTGGCAAAGGGGTAACGCGGGCAGGGATGTCTCTGCCTCGGTTATGGTGCGGCGCTGCCGCACCATGCAGCTTTGCGTCGGGGTCAGTCCAGAAAGCGGACTTTGCCAATAAAGGGCAGGTTGCGGTTGCGTTGGGCATAGTCGATGCCAAACCCCACCACGAATTCATCTGGAATTTCAAAGCCAATCCAGTCGGCCTTGAAATCCACATCCCGCCGTGCCGGCTTGTCCAGAAGCACGATGGTGTGCAGGGATTTTGGCTCGCGCGATTTTAGCAAGCTGACGACGTGGCTTAAGGTATAGCCGGTATCGACCAGATCCTCGACCACCAGCACATCGCGACCGGCAATCTCGCCGCGCAAATCTTTGACGATCCGCACCTCGCGGCTGGACACAGTTTCATTGCCATAGCTGGAGGCTTCGATGAAATCGACCTCGATGGCGAGATCAAGTTCGCGCACCAGATCGGCAATAAAAATGAATGATCCGCGCAACAGGCCGACGACGACCAGTTTGTCGACACCGGCATAATGCGTTTCGATTTCGCGGGCGAGGTCCTCTATCTTGGCAGCAATGGCCTTGGCAGAAATGAGTTGATCGATGGCATAAGGCCGCTTTGACATATCGTCCCCTTGTACTTACGGGCGAACTTTACGATATCGGCGGCGACTGTCACACTGAAAAAGGTACGCTATGCCGACCCATTCGGAAAAACGGACCCTGCCATACAGTGCGGCGCAGATGTATGGGCTTGTCGCGGATGTCGCGTCCTACCCAAAATTTCTGCCGTGGTGTGCCGCGGCACGGATTCGGGGGCGCACGCCGATCGACAATGGCGAAGTCCTTGAGGCGGATTTGGTGATCTCGTTCAAGGTCTTCCGCGAACGATTCGGCAGCCGGGTGACGCTTTGGCCGCAGACGCACCAGATCGACACCGAGTATCTGGATGGACCATTCCGCTATATGAAGTCCACTTGGGCGTTTGTGGATCGCGAAGATGGCGGCTGTGAGGTGGATTTCTTCGTCGATTTCGAATTCCGTAACCGCATCCTGCAAGGCGTGATCGGGGTGGTGTTCAATGAGGCCATGCAGCGGGTCGTGCGTGCGTTTGAGGCACGGGCCGAGGCGCTGTACGGCTCAGTCGCCGTCCGTTAACCCCGACAGCAACAGCGCCAAGGCATGATCGACCGATGCGCGGCGCACGGCGGCGCGCCCGATGGCGCCGAACTCGACCGTTTCGGTTTTGGTGGGCTTGCCGTCCTGCGCCAGACCAAAACACACCCGACCTTCGGGTTTGTGATCGGACCCGCCGGGGCCGGCGATGCCGGTGGTTGCGACCGACACATGCGCCCCCGACCGGGCCAGCGCCCCTTCGGCCATTTCAGCGGCCACCAGTTCTGATACCGCGCCTACAGAGGCAAGGGTTAACGGCAAAACGCCCAGTAAATCTTCTTTTGCGGCGTTGGTATAGGTCACAAACCCCCGGTCAAACACGGCGGACGAGCCGGGGATTTCGGTCAAAGCCCCGGCCACAAGACCGCCGGTGCAGCTTTCAGCCACGGCGATCATGACCCCCTTACGCCGGGCGGCCTCAAGGACGCGCGCGGCACTCATAGGGCGAAGACGCCATGGGCAATTCCTGCGGCCAGCATCACGCCGATGGCGGCGAAGGCACCGGCGATCAGGTCATCCAGCATCACGCCAACTGCGCCGGGTTGCCGATCGGCCCAGCCGACGGGGCCGGGCTTCCAGATGTCAAAGAGCCGGAACAATACGAACGCTCCGACCCAGCCCGGCCATGGAAACAGCCAAGGATCGACCCCCGCATGCCACAGGCCGAACGACAGCGGCACCAGCGCAATCCACTGGCCCGCGACCTCGTCGATGACAATTTCGCTGGCGTCATGGGCCCCAGATGCGCGTTCCTCGGCCCGGGCTGCCCACCAGCCCAAGACGGTCGTGACGCAAACGCCCGCGACCAGCAGCAGCGGCCCACCCAAGACATGCAGCCCGTAGCCAAGGGGCAGGGCCGCAGCCGAGCCCCATGTTCCGGGGGCGGGGCGCATCAACCCGACGCCGCCGACCGTCGCGATCCAGCGTGACAGTCTCATGCCTTGACCAACGTGACGCTGGCCAACGCGGCGATGCCTTCTTCGCGGCCGGTAAAGCCCAGCCGTTCGGACGTGGTGGCTTTGACGCTGATCCGGTCCAGATCAACGCCCATAATGGCGGCCATGGCGGCGCGCATGGCCGCGGCATGAGGGCCGATTTTAGGATGTTCACAGATTAAAGTGCAATCGGCATTGGACAGGGCAAAGCCACGGGCTGTGGCCTCGGTCATAGCATGGCGCAGAAAAATCTCACTTGCGGCGCCTTTCCATTGCGGATCGCTGGGCGGGAAGTGCTGGCCGATATCGCCCAAGGCCAGTGCGCCATAGATCGCGTCAGTGACGGCGTGCATGCCAACATCGGCATCGGAATGCCCAACCAGCCCATGGTCGTGCGGTACAACCACCCCGCACAGGGTGACGGCAGAGCCGGGGCCGAATTTATGCACGTCGAAGCCGTTTCCGGTGCGAATATCCATAGTCATTCCTTTGTCGACGGTCAGCAGAGATTCGGCGCGCGCCAGATCGCCGGGATGAGTGATCTTGAAGTTGCGTTCATCCCCTTCGACAATCGTCACGTCAAGCCCGTGCGCACGGGCAACCTCGACATCATCCATGGCACCGCCCGGATGGGCAGCATGGGCGGCGCGAATGTCGTCCAGTCGAAAGCCTTGGGGGGTCTGGGCGCGAAACAGCCCGGTCCGGTCTACCGCGCCCGATACATGCCCCTGCGCCCCTGTCCAAAGCGCATCGGTGACGCCAAGGGCCGGGGCGGCGCCGGGGGCGGTCTGCAGGGCGTTTAAAACCCGGTCGATGACGGCCTGTGGCAGCAAGGGCCGGGCCGCGTCGTGAATCAGGACCGCGTCACACGGCGCGATGATCGCCTCCAACCCGGCCCGCACCGAGGCATCCCGGCTGGCGCCACCCACCACGATTGTTACGGGAAGATGGCTGGGACAGGTGACCATGTTCTTAAACCGGTCCCGGTCCTCGGGATGCAGAACGACGACGATTTGACTGACATTGGGATGACCGCCAAGCGCCGTCAGAGCATGTTCCAAGACAGTTTTTCCGTCAAGTAATTGATATTGTTTTGGTATCATCCCGCCGGCCCGGGTTCCGCGACCGGCAGCGACGATAAGGGCAGCAGCGTGCATTGGCGGTTCTCCTGTTTCGGCCATTACTATTTGCAGTACAGGCAAGTGACAATGCTAGGCATTTAAATGCGGCAATCGCACAAAAATTAAGCAAAGCGAACTTTTTGCCGCCTTTCTTGGGCGCAGGACTTTGCGGTTTGCGTCATTTGCCAGTAGCTGAGGGTCAGTTCGCATAAGGATTAGGCGTTTGACACTTCATGTGGCGGATATAGAGATGACCCCACCGGTGCTTCTGGCGCCGATGGCTGGGATTACGGATCTGCCGATGCGCCAATTGGTGACAGAATTCGGTGTCGGTCTGGTGGTCAGCGAAATGGTCGCCAGTCAGGAAATGGTGCAAGCCAAACCCGGCGCGCGTGAGCGGGCCGAGCTGGGCTTTGATCAGACCCGGACGGCGGTGCAACTGGCCGGGCGGGACGTCTATTGGCTGAGCGAAGCGGCCCGCATGGTCGAAGCCAATGGGGCGCGGATCATCGACATCAATATGGGCTGTCCGGCGAAAAAGGTTGTTGGCGGGCTGTCTGGCTCGGCGTTGTTGCGCGATCCAGACCACGCGCTGCGGTTGATTGAGGCCGTGGTCGGGGCGGTCAAAGTCCCCGTCACCCTGAAGACCCGGCTGGGCTGGGATGATAACACCCGCAATGTCAGCGGGCTGGCGGTTCGGGCCGAAGCGGCCGGTATCCAGATGCTGACGTTGCATGGCCGGACCCGCTGTCAGTTCTATAAAGGCCATGCTGATTGGGCGGCGATTGCCGAGACCGTCGCGGCACTGTCCATCCCCGTCGTCGCCAATGGGGACATCTGCACCCCCGCCGACGCCCGGACTGCCCTTGCGCAATCCGGCGCTGCGGGCGTCATGGTCGGGCGGGGCGTTCAGGGGCGGCCCTGGCAACTGGCGGTCATCGCCGCCGAGCTTTACGGCACCGATGCGCCCACCATTCCCACAGGGGCCGCGTTGGTCGATATGGTGATCCGTCACCACAGCATCATGCTGGACTTTTACGGCCCGACGCTTGGCTTGCGGGTCGCCCGAAAACACCTTGGATGGTACATGGATCACGCCAAAACTCCCCCAGACCTTCGCAAGCGCGTGCTGACCGCCACCACGCCCGCTGGGGTTCACACACTGTTGCCCGATGCTTTGGCGCACTCAATGGAGATGGCAGCATGACGATAGAATGGGGAGACGTCCTGTGGGCGTCGCTGCCGATACCGGCGATTTTACTGAATGCCGATGATACAATTGCCGATGTGACGCCGTCAGCCGAGGTCTTTCTGAATACCTCAGCCAAGGCAATGCGCGACACGCCGGTCTGGGATCGGATCATGATCGACGCGCCGCTAGAGCGGGCCTTTTCCCGGGTCCGTATTGATGGCTCGGCGCTGTTCATCAACGATGTCGATGTCAGCAGCGGCAACCGCCCGCCGGTTCACTGCAACATCCAGATCGGCCCGGTGTCGGACGATTCTGGCAAGGTGCTGTTACTGATAGAACCGCGCCAGATCGCAGATCGGATGGACCGGGCCAGCCTGTCGAAATCAGCGGCGAAATCCGCCATCGGCATGGCCGAAATGCTGGCCCATGAAATCAAGAACCCTTTGGCGGGCATCACCGGCGCGGCGCAGCTTTTGGCCATGAGCCTCAGTGCCGAAGATCGCGAAATGACCGATCTGATCGTGGCCGAAGCGCGCCGGGTGATGAAGCTGCTAGAGCAGGTCGAGCAGTTCGGAAACCTGCGGCCGCCCAAGCGGTGTTCGCTTAATCTGCATGATCTGCTGGACCGGGCGCGCCGGTCTGCCAGCGTCGGCGTCGCCGCCCAGATGAAGATCGTGGAAGATTACGATCCGTCTCTGCCCAATACTTACGTCGACGGGGATCAGATCCTTCAGGTTTTCCAAAATTTGATGAAGAACGCTGCTCAAGCCGCTGAAAAGAATGGCGGCGGCACCATCAGACTACGCACATTCTATGACCTCTCGCTGCGGTTGCGGCGTCCGGATGGCAGCGGCGCACCCTTGCCGCTTCAGGTTGAGGTCATTGATGACGGTCCGGGGATCCCGCCCGAGATCGCAAGTGACATTTTCGATCCGTTTGTGTCGGGTCGCGAAAACGGCACCGGCCTTGGATTGGCCTTGGTGTCGAAGATCATCGCAGAACATGAAGGCTGGATCGGGGTCGAAAGCGTGCCGGGACGCACGGTTTTTCGAATCTCGTTACCGGTCGCACCTAAAGAGACGGAGATATCCTGATGGACGGCACGGTTCTAGTTGCCGACGACGACCGCACGATCCGGACAGTGCTGACCCAAGCGCTGACCCGGGCCGGGTGCAAGGTTCACGCCACATCGTCCCTTGTGACGCTGATGCGCTGGGTCGAAGAGGGCAAGGGGGATCTGGTGATCTCGGATGTCATAATGCCCGACGGAAATGGGCTGGAGGCGCTGCCAAGAATTTCAGCCGAACGGCCGGGCCTGCCGGTGATCGTGATTTCGGCGCAAAACACGATCATGACCGCGATTCAGGCCGCCGAGGCCGAAGCCTTCGACTACCTGCCAAAACCCTTCGATTTGCCGGACCTGATGAAACGCGCCTCGCGGGCGTTGGAGGTCAAGCGCCGGGTTCATACCCCGAAGGCCGCCACCGACTCCGCGCAGGACGACCTGCCGTTGGTGGGGCGGACCCCGGCGATGCAGGCCCTTTACCGGCTTGTCGCCCGGGTCATGAACACCGAGCTTCCGGTCATGGTCCATGGGGAAAGTGGCACGGGTAAATCCTTGATTGCGAAAGCAATCCACGACTTCAGTGACCGCCGTTCCATGCCCTTTATTGTGGCCTCGGCGGCCGATCTGGATGGGGCCGATGGACCCGCCAATTTGACCGCTCGGGCGCGGGGCGGATCGATTTTGTTTGATGAAGTGGGTGATTTCAGCAGTGATGCGCAGGCGCGGATTGTGCGGATGCTGGATAATTTCAGCGATCCGGTGCCGCGGATCATGGCCACATCGCAGCGCGACCTGACCGTCAAGATCGAGGCCGGTGAGTTCCGGCAAGACCTGTTTTACCGATTGGGCGGGGTAACGATTGCGGTACCGTCCTTGCGCGAACGGGTTGATGACATCCCGCTTTTGGCCAGTCACTTTCTGGCTCGGGCCGAACGGGATGGCGATCCGGCCCGCAGCTTTGCCCCCGACGCGCTGGAAATGATCCGGAGTTTCGGATGGCCCGGCAACGTACGGCAGTTGGAAAATACTGTGCGCCGGTTGGTCGTGACCAGCGCCGAAGACGCAATTACCCGTGCGGATGTTGATAATGTCCTTGGAAATCAACCCTCTCGGGAACCACTTTCCGGCAGAACCGACAGTGAAAAGTTATCCGCGTCGGTCGGATCGCACCTGCGACGCTATTTCGATCTGCATGGGGGCGTCTTGCCACCCCCGGGCCTGTATCAGCGCATTCTGAAAGAGGTGGAAACGCCGCTGATCGAGATTGCGTTGGATGCCACGGGCGGCAATCAGGCGAAATGCGCCGATCTTCTTGGGATCAATCGGAACACCCTGCGGAAGAAAATCACGGATCTGGATATCCGCGTGACACGTCGGCGCAAATTGATGTAATAGGGCAACAGAGGCGTGGCCGATGTGTCGCAACATCAGCGCCCTAGGTCGGGGGCTGATGTCCCCCTTACATCGGGGGTGTCACATGCGCACTGATCTGGGTCGTGCGACATGGCTGAAGATCAATCAGATCAGGCAACGGAAACGGGTTCAAAACCTTGCGACGCTTGGTTTGGTGGCGTTGGGACCCGTTCTTGCCGTGACCACGTTCATGGTGCTCGGACCGCTTGGCCTTGAGGTGTCGTCGATGGGACTTCGGCTGGCGTTGCTGGCCGATCTGATCTACGTCCTTGCCGTGGCCACGCTGGTTCTGAGCCGGATTGCGCAGATGGTGGCAGCACGGCGGTCGCGCTCGGCGGGCTCGCGCCTGCATTTGCGGCTGACCGGCGTCTTCGCGCTGGTTGCCCTGATCCCCACCGTTCTTGTCGCGGTGTTCGCCGGATTGACCTTGAATGTCGGCCTTGAAGGCTGGTTTTCGGAACGGGTGCGGCAGGTGATTGGCGCGTCTCTGTCCGCCGCCGAAGCCTATGAAGAAGAACAGCGCCTTGGGCTTCAGGAAGACGCGCAGGCGCTGGCGAATCTGTTGGATGCCCAACGGCAGCGCACCGCGCTTTTGTCTGACGGCGATATTCGCGTCATTCTGACCCAAGGCCAGAGCCAGATTCAACGCGGGTTGAAAGAGGCCTATGTCATCAATGGCGTTGCCGAGATCAATGCTCGCGGCGAGGGGTCGTATCTGTTTGATTTCGAAGCCCCAACTGACGATCAGATCGCCGAGGCCCGGCAGGGCGGCATCGTGGTCATTCAGGATTGGGACAATAACGAATTTCGGGCGCTGGTTTTTCTGGATGCGTTCGTTGATCGCTATCTGCTGGTATCGCGAGATGTTGATGGGGAAATCCTGAACCTGCTGGATCAGACCCAACAGACCGCGAAACTGTATCTGCAACTGGAGCGCGAACGCGGGCGGATGCTGTTCGAGTTCGGGCTGCTTTATCTTGGCTTTGCCGTGATGCTTGTCTTGGCGGCGATCTGGCTTGGGCTTTGGTTTGCCGAACGGTTGGCGCGTCCGGTCGGCCGGCTGGCCGGAGCGGCGCAAAGGGTCGGGGATGGCAATCTGGATGTGCAGGTGCGCGAGGAAGAGGGCGATGACGAGATCGCGGTGCTTGGCCGTGTGTTCAACCAAATGACCCGGCAGTTAAAGCGTCAACGCCAGACCCTTTTGGATGCCAACCAGCAGATCGAACAACGGCGGCGCTTGTTCGATTCGGTGCTGACGTCGATCACGGCTGGGGTGATCGGGCTGGATGCTATGGGACGGGTCGACTTTATTAACCGGTCGGGCGTCCGTCTTCTGTCGCTGGACGATGACACCCTCGCCGGGCGCGACCTGACCGAGCTGGTACCCGAGTTCAGCCATCTGGTTCAAAGCTTGCGCCAAGATGGCGTCGAGGCCGTGCAAGAGGAAATCAAGCTGCGTCGCGGCGGCATTCAGGACATTTTGCTGGTTCGGATGGGGATGCGGCGCGGCACCGACCACAAGTTGGAAGGATTCGTGGTCGCCTTTGATGACGTCACTGACCTGGTTTCTGCCCAGCGTATGGCGGCGTGGGGCGACGTGGCACGGCGGATCGCCCATGAAATCAAAAACCCGCTGACCCCGATCCAGTTGTCGGCAGAGCGGATCAAGCGCAAGTTTAGCAAAAAGGTCGGCGAGGATTCCGCCACCTTGGACCAGTTGACCGATGTGATCGTTCGGCAAACCGGCGACCTTCGGCGCATTGTCGATGAATTTTCCAAATTCGCGCGGATGCCGGAACCTGAGCCGTCGTTGCAAGATTTGTCGAAGCTGGTGCAGGATGCGGTGGTCCTTCAGGCGGCCGGATATCCAACCGTGCGCTTGACGGGAACGATCCCCGATCAAGCCGTTCTGGCAGACCTCGACCCGACCCTGACGTCTCAGGCGATGATCAACGTGATCAAGAACGCGGTCGAGGCCACCCAAGCCCATGCCGCCACCGCCGGGCCTGATTTTGTACCGGAAGTGCGTGTCCGTCTCGGCGTGTCCGGATCGGCGGCGGTGATCGAGGTTGATGACAACGGCAAGGGTTTTCCGCCGGATCGCGCGAAGCTTTTCGAGCCCTATGTGACAACCCGGGATAGCGGAACTGGACTTGGTCTTTCAATTGTGAAGAAAATCGTGGAAGAACAGGGGGGGCGGATCCGGTTGGAAGATGCGCCACCCTTTGCGCCGGGGGCGGCATCCGGGGCGCGGGTGACCCTATCCTTGCAGCTTGTCGAGACGGCATCAAATGCGGCGGAATGAGCAGACGATGAGTTTGAGAATAAGACCTGAACAGGCGAGAACATGAGCGACATTCTGATAGTGGACGATGAGCGGGATATCCGGGAACTCATTTCCGATATTCTGGAAGACGAAGGCTTTTCAACGCGGCTGGCCGGGAATTCGGACGACTGCATGACAGCTCTCAGCGATGGGCTGCCAGCGTTGATGATTCTGGATATTTGGCTGAAAGACAGCACCATGGACGGGATCGATATCCTGACCAAGGTCAAGCGCGAGACGCCCGAGGTTCCGGTGGTGATCATCTCAGGCCACGGGAATATCGAAATTGCCGTCGCTGCTATCAAGCAGGGCGCTTATGACTTCATCGAGAAGCCGTTCAATATCGACCAGCTTCTGGTGGTGGTGCGGCGTGCGATGGAGGCGTCACGCCTGCGCCGGGAAAACACCGAACTACGCCGGATGGATGTCGCAAACGGCGAATTGATTGGATCAAGTCCACCGTTCAAGGCGTTGAAATTTCAGCTTGAAAAAGTGACGAAATCCAACGGGCGGGTCTTGTTGCGCGGCGCGCCGGGGTCGGGCAAAGAGACGGCCGCACGGTACTTGCACAGCAATTCCTTGCGGGCGACGGGGGGCTTCGTCAGCCTGAATTGTGCGTCGGTCTCGCCAGATCGGATGGAACATCTGCTGTTTGGCCGCGAAACCAATGGCCAGCAGGTGGAGCCGGGGCTTTTGGAGCAGGCCGACAAGGGCACGCTTTACTTGGATGAAGTGGCAGATATGCCGCTGGATACTCAGGCCCGAATTCTGCGGGTTCTGGTGGATCAAAAGTTCCAGCGCGTGGGCGGCACCGCCATGATCAAGGTCGATGTGCGGATCATCTCAAGCACGTCGCGCGATCTGGCTTTTGAAATTGCCGAAGGCCGGTTCCGCGAAGAACTGTTTCATCGCCTTGCCGTGGTGCCGATTGACGTGCCGGGATTGGAAGAACGTCGCGCCGATATTCCCGAAATCGCGGCCTATCTGATCGGACAGTTTCACAGCATCGATGGCTTGCCGGAGCGGCCCGTCAGCGACGAGGCAGTGGCGCAACTGCAAACCATGCTTTGGCCCGGGAATATCCGTCAGTTGCGCAATGTGATTGAACGGGTGCTGATCCTTGGACCAGATCACGGCGCCATTCAGGCGCGCGAATTGCCCGTGGCAGACCCCGAGAGTGACGATGAGGACCGGGTGGTTTTGTCGCCCGCCATCGCACGCTTGCCGTTGCGCGAAGCCCGGGAGTTGTTCGAGCGGGAATATCTTCTCACCCAGATCAACCGGTTTGGCGGCAATATTTCCCGCACGGCGAGTTTCGTGGGCATGGAACGCTCGGCGCTGCATCGGAAGCTGAAGTCCCTCAGTGTGGTAACGTCGAACCGCGCGGGCGGCCGGGTTGCCATCATCGAGATCCCGGATGAGGACGAGGCATGACACAAGCCGCACGACGGACGTTTCAGGATGAGGCCGCTCGATGAAAGTCATCATCTGCGGCGCGGGTCAGGTCGGGTGGCAGATCGCCAAACATCTGTCGCGCGAGCACAATGAAGTTACCATTGTCGACAACAACGAAGACTTGGTGCGGCGGGCCACCGACCAATTGGACGTGAAAGGGGTCAGCGGATTTGCCAGCTACCCTGATGTGCTACGCAAGGCCGGGGCGCAGGACGCCGACATGATCATCGCGGCGACCCATTCAGACGAAGTGAATATGGTGACGTGCCAGTTGGCGCATTCGATGTTCTCTGTACAGCGCAAGATCGCGCGGCTGCGGGCGCAAAGCTATCTGGATGCGTTGCAAGACGATCTCTATCGCCGGGATCATCTGCCGATTGACGTCGTGATCAGCCCGGAAAAAGAGGTGGCGGAGGCGGCGTTGCAACGTCTGGCAGCTCCGGTGACTTTTGACATCGAAAGCTTTCTCGACGGGCAGGCGCAACTGATGGGCATCGGGCTGGACGAAGAATGTCCGGTTCTGAATACGCCATTGCGCCAATTGACCGATCTGTTTTCGACTCTGCGCGCCATTGTGGTCGGGGTGCGCCGTGACGGTACCTTGATTACGCCTGCGGCGCGGGACCAGTTGTTCGCCGGTGACGAAGTGTATGTATTCTCGCATACCGACGACATGGATCGCACGCTTGAAATCTTTGGCAAAAAGCGGTCGCGGCAGGAACGTGTGGTGATCGTGGGCGGCGGCAATGTCGGTCTGGCAGTGGCCCGCGCGCTGGAGAAAAGCACCGAACGGGTCCGGGTCAAGATGATCGAGATGGATCGCCGGGTGGCTGAACATGCGGCAGAAGCGTTGCAGCGCACCATCGTTTTAAACGGCGACGGCCTGAATTCCGCACTGTTGCTGGAAGCCAATATTGCCAAGGCCGATGCGGTCCTGACGGTCACGGATGATGACAAGACCAACCTGCTGACGGCGGTGCGGGCCAAGTCTTTGGGATGCCGGATGGCGATCTCGCTGGTGAATGACCCTTCGCTGGTGCCGTTGTTGGGGCCGCTCGATATTGATGCCTATATCAATCCGCGCGCCACCACCGTGTCTTCGATCCTGCGGCATGTGCGCCATGGCCGGGTCCGAGGTGTCTATTCGATTGGCGATGGTGAGGCAGAAGTTCTGGAGGCGCAGGTTCTGAAGACGGCGCAAATGGCAGGCCGCTTTGTGCGCGACATCGATTTTCCGGAAGGCGTGCTGATGGGGCCGATCCGTAAGGGCAACAGGATCCTCATTCCAAACGGCAATACCCGGATCGAAGATGGTGATATCGTCACATTCTTTGTGCTGTCCGGCGAAGTGCCTCATGTCGAACGGCTGTTGCAGGTTTCGATTGAATACTTCTAGACCCGGGATGTCGCGGCTTCGCCGTCCGCACCAGATGTGGTTCGACAAGGTGCCCTTGTTCGTGATCCTGTGCGGGGTGGCGTCGATTGCGATGATGGTGCCAGCCATTTATGGCGGTGTCACTGAAGACCATGATGCCGCCCGTCCGTTCCTATATGCGGCGATTGTGTTGTTCGCGCTGTCGACCCTGCTGGCCATGGCGACGCGTTCCATGCCGGTGGGCAATCAGACCCGGGGATTGTTGTTATCCTTGGTGGGAGCCTATCTATGTTTGCCGGTCGTGCTGGCACTGCCCTTGGTCGAGGCCGTCCCGGGCTTGAGTTATCGCAATGCTTATTTCGAAATGGTGTCCAGCATCACGACCACCGGTGCGACGGTGTTCGACCTGCCGGACCACATCCCCGCCACCGTCCATCTGTGGCGCAGCATCGTTGGCTGGCTCGGCGGGTTTCTGATCTGGGTGGCCGCAATCGCCATTTTGGCCCCGCTTCGACTGGGCGGCTTTGAAGTGGTGCTGACCTCAGAGCAGGTCGGCCAGGACACAAAGCTGGGGCGCGCCGTCACTACAGCCCGGCCCATTCAACGCTTTTGGCGGTACACGCTGGATTTGGCGCCGATCTATGGCCTGTTGACCCTCGCGCTGTGGCTTTGTTTGTTGATTGCTGGTGAAGAACCCTTCGTTGCGGTCTGTCATGCCATGGCGACACTTTCGACCAGCGGGATCTCGCCCGTGGCGGATCTGGGCGATACTCAAGCAGGCGCTATTGGCGAGGTGATCGTCTTCGTATTTTTGATCTTTGCCCTGTCGCGCAGCATGTTCGCCCAAGACATGCCGACGCCGATCATCCGGCGCAAGTATCAAGACCCGGAACTGCGACTTGCCGCCACCATCGTTCTGGCCGTACCGACGATCATTTTCGTACATCATTGGGTCGCGGTCCTTGAGGTAACATCGCCGGTGCAGTTTGGAGGCACCATTGAGGCCTATTGGGGCGCGATGTTCACGACCCTGTCGTTCCTCACCACCACCGGATTTATCTCGGAAAGCTGGCCCGAGGCGCAGAACTGGTCGGGGCTGACCACACCCGGTCTGGTGCTGATGGGGCTTGCCCTTGTCGGTGGCGGGGTTGCCACCACCGCAGGCGGGGTCAAGTTGCTGCGGGTCTATGCGCTGTATAAGCATGGCCAGTTGGAACTGTCCCGTCTGGTGCATCCCAGCATGATTGCCAGTCCGGGCAACCCGGCACGCCGCATCCGCTGGGACAGTGCCTATGTGGCGTGGCTGTACTTCATGATCTTTGCCCTGTCGGTGGCCTTTTTCATGATGATGCTCTCGCTGTTTCTGGTGGGCTTTGATGAAGGGGTTATCCTGACCGTGGCTGCGTTGACCAATACCGGGCCGCTCTCCGCTTTGGCCGGGGACAGCCCGATCAAATTGGCGATGCTGGATACGCCGGCCCAGATCGTTTTGTGTATTGCTATGGTTCTGGGGCGGCTGGAAACCCTTGCGATCATCGCCCTGTTAAACCCCGATTTTTGGCGCTCGTGATGGACAAGGCACCAACCGGTGCATAAATACTGCACGTGCGAAAAAGAACCGGTCTTCCGTGTGGAGCAACTGGAAAACCCGGGGGGTTGCATGCACTGTCATTGGGATATTTAAAAGCCCCGGTGCCCAAGCCGAAAAAAACAAGAAAAGGCAAACGACAATGGCCTCCGACAGACAAAACTTGCAGGATGCTTTCCTGAACCACGTCAGAAAGACCAAGGTCCCGGTGACCATTTTCCTGATCAACGGTGTGAAGCTTCAGGGTGTCATCACCTGGTTCGATAATTTCTGTGTCTTGCTGCGCCGTGACGGACAATCGCAACTTGTCTACAAGCACGCGATCTCTACGATCATGCCCAGCCAACCCATTAGCCTATATGAGGGCGAAGACTGACCGACTCCATCTCTCGCGAGGCCATTCCCACTCGGGCATGGGTCTTGCATCCCGATCTCGACAGCAACAACGAACGGCGCACCCCGGCGCATTCCTTGGATGAAGCCGTGGCTTTGGCGGCCGCACTTCCCGGGCTTGAGGTCGTGGGGGCTGACGTCGTACGCGTTGCCAAGCCGCGTCCAGCCACCTTGTTCGGCACCGGTAAAGTCGACGAACTGAAAGCCCGGGCTGCGGCCATGGACGCTGAATTGGTCCTGATAGACGGCCCGTTGACGCCGGTTCAACAACGCAACTTGGAACGGGCATGGAAGGTCAAGATCCTTGACCGAACGGCCTTGATCCTTGAAATCTTCTCGGACCGCGCCCGGACTCGGGAAGGGGTGCTTCAGGTCGAAATGGCCGCGCTCAGCTATCAGCGCAAGCGGCTGGTGCGGGCTTGGACCCACCTTGAACGGCAGCGCGGCGGGCTTGGATTTGTCGGTGGCCCGGGGGAAACCCAGATTGAGGCCGACCGTCGGGCGATTGACGATGAATTGCTCAAGATCAAGCGCCAGTTGGCCAAAGTGGTCAAAACCCGGGATCTGCATCGTGCGGCCCGGGCAAAGGTGCCGTTCCCGATTGTGGCCCTTGTCGGCTATACCAACTCGGGCAAATCGACTTTGTTCAATCTGGTGACCGGCGCCGAGGTGATGGCCAAGGACATGCTGTTTGCCACGTTGGATCCAACCATGCGGTCAGTCGAACTGCCCGATGGCCTAAAGGTGATCATGTCGGACACGGTTGGCTTTATCAGCGCGCTGCCGACCCAGCTTGTCGCGGCGTTTCGCGCCACCCTTGAGGAAGTTCTGACCGCCGATCTGATCGTCCATGTGCGCGACATTTCGCATCCCGACAGCGACGCGCAGGCCGAAGATGTCCACGACATCTTGGCCAGTCTGGGGGTCAATCAAGCGACGCCGATGATCGAGGTTTGGAACAAGATCGATGTTCTGCCGGCTGACCGTCTGGCAGCGCTCAGCGCCCAAGCCGCGCGGGCGGATGATGTCCTGATGACGTCCGCGTTGACCGGCGCCGGGATTCCCGAGTTGCTGGCGCATATCCAGCAATTGGTGGTGGAACCGGTGCAGCAAGACATCCTGACCCTTCGGTTTAAGGATGGCCGCAGACGGGCGTGGTTGTTCGACCAGAAATTGGTGGTGGATCAGTCGCAGGATGACACGGGTTATACCTTGACCGTGCGCTGGACCCAGCGGCAAAAGCGTCAGTACGACGGTCTCTAAAATGCGAAACTAGATCGGTGTCGATGCCGCCGATCTAGTCCGTGGCTGGTTCCAGCAGGGTGATCCCGGTCGCGGCGGCTTCGGCCAGTTCCGGATCAAGCGACATCGGAATGTATTCACCCCGGCGCCAGCGATCCCCCAGATTGTCATAGAACCGCGACAGGGGATGTCCGGATTGCCCGGTGGAGATGACAAAGACCGAGCTGTCTGGATCGGCCATATCATAGACCCCGCGATAGCCCGCCGCATGGACGTTCTGAAACGGGTTGGGGCCGGTGCCGCTGGTCAGGCCGCGATCCAGCGTATTGTCGCCGCCGCTGGTGGATTGACGGATATTGACCATCCAGTTCAGGACCGGGATGCTGCCCAGAACCTCATGATCATGCATGGCCACATGGGCGTCGCCCCATTGCAGGCTTTCCACTGACCCGCCATAGGTCTCTTCCAGCCAGACAAGCGCATCGTCCAGCGCCAGCCGGGAAATCTCGGCGCAGGTTTCGATTGCGTTCGACTGCAGCACATTGCACCAGACCCCAGCGCCGTCGATGTCGCGATAGACCCGTTCAATGAACAGCGGATCGACATGGGTGAACTCGGATGCCAACTCGCCGCCCAACTCGTCTGAAATCAGGCGGGCTTGCAGGGCGCGCACCCAAGCCGCATAGATCAGGGGTTCAGGCAGATGTTCGTTCATCTCGCCATTCCAGTCCGCCAGCAGGGCCAATGCATCGCGCCGTCGGGCGTCCAATGTGTCGGGCGCTGCCGCCGCACTGGTGAACCACAGATCGGCTCCGATCAGCGGCAGCAGGGCGCGCGCCGAGACGCTGACCGTATCAAGCTGCGCTTCAATAAAGCTTTCCCGGCTGTGGACCTTACGGTCCTGCATCAGCTTTCGCCAACGATAGACGCGCTGGCTGTCGCCCCAATTGTAGCTGACATGCATCGGAAAGGGACGATCAATGACCTTGTTGTTGGTGTTGCCCAGAATGCCGCCCTCAGGGTCGAGAAAGCGGGGGTTGCTGTCATACGCGAACGTGCCTTGCCAGTTGTTTTCTGGCCGCCATCCGGGGGTCGGCAAGCGACCCAAACTGTCATGCAACGGGGATCGGCGTGGCAAAGCGCCGACAACCTGCATGGCAATCTGGGTGCGGTCCACAAGGATCAAGTTCTGGGCCGGGGACACCATTTGCGATGCCGCTTCGATCGCTTGGTCGATGCTGCGTGCTTGCATCAGATCAAGCGCGGCGGACATCGAGGTGTCCTCGCCGCTGAGCGCCGTCCACGCGACAGAGGTGATATAGCCCGGCGGCGTGATCCGGCCCAGATCAAAGCTGCTGGGCGGCAGAACCGGTCCGCGTTCGGTCCAGCGCAGGGTTAGGGTGCGCGGCGCGTGATCCTTAATTCTAACCACCGATCCTTCGCTGCGGAAGGGCATAAAGTCGCCGGATGTACTGAGATATTCATCCGGGTTTTCCGGGTTGACCTGTTCAACATACACGTCAAGGTCATCCGCCCCGGTCGAGGTCAGGCCCCAAGCCAGATCGTTATTTCTGCCGACCAAGACCGGCGGCATGCCGGGAATGGTGCCGCCGATCACCCCGCCGGTGGAAAGTTCGAGCCGGGCCAGATACCAGATCGATGGGGCCGACAGGCCCAGATGCGGATCATTGGCCAGAAGGGTTCCGCCAGTCGTGGTCCGGTGTGGGGCCGCCGCCCAAACATTCGAGGCGCTTTCAAAACCGCGCTTTTTGACCGGAGAGAGCGGATCGTCGCGAACATCCCGCCCATCCGCATGTTGGGTGGCGTCTGGCGATTGGCGCAGCCATGTTAGGTCAGGCAAGACCGCAATGCCTTCGCCGGGCACATCGGGCAACAGATCTAGAACCCGCTCTGGGTCCAGTGCCAGTGCAACCCGGGCACGCAGCACTTCGTCCTGCAACTGGCCATCCAGCTTCAGGGCCATCAACTTGATCATGGCAAGACTGTCTGCGGGTTGCCATGGCGCGATGTCTGGCTGGAACAGGAACAGCTCCGGCGCGCCGCGACCGCGTGCGCCTGCGTTGACCTGATCGATCCACGCGTTCACCCCAGCCGCATAGGCGTCAAGCGCTTGCTGGGCCTCCGGTGTTTGCACCGACACCGAACTGGCGGCGAGGCGATACAGATCGAACCGCCGCATCATTTCGTCGATCCCGACCGTTCGCGCGCCAAAGAGTTCAGACAAGCGGCCCTGCACGGTGCGCCGTAGCATGGTCATTTGCCACAACCGGTCCTGTGCATGCACAAAGCCAAGACCAAAATAGCTGTCCGCATCGGTCTGGCCGAAGATATGCGGCACGTTTGCGGTGTCGCGGACGATTTTGACCGGGGCAGAGATGCCGTCCAATTCAAACGTGGCCGAGTAGTCGGGCAGGGACCGCGACGCCAGATAGAAGGCAAGGGCCGCCAGAAGGCTGCCAACGCAAAGCGCCGCCAGCACCAGCCGCAGTAACCAGCGAAAGGCCAGAATCATCGTTGTCTCTTTCGTGGTGGAGCCGTCAAAGCGGTGCTTTTCCGCAAGGCACGTGCCGTGTCAACGGCACGCGCTGCGATCCGCTTAGCGCAGAATGCGGGTGTATTTGGTGCCGTCAATCGTGGCGCCGATCATCAGCCCTTGTTGGGCGAACAAAAGCGCGACAACTGCGTTCTGCGTGACGGTGTCCGCAGACAGTGCCCCGGCGATATCGCCGCCGGTAAATTCGGCGGCAGCCCCGGCAGCCCAACCCGGAGACGTGCGGAACCGTTGCAACGCCTCTGGTGTCATGAAGAACAAGACATAGGCATATTGCTGGGCCCCGAACTGGAACCCAACCGTCGCTTGGGTTGCGGAATAATAATCAACCGTCGCCCCATCGATGAGTAACGCACCCTCGCCATAGGAGCCGCCGACCATGAAGCCGGCTTCGCCGATCAGCGGCATGACCAGCATCCCCGAGGACGTGTCCCGGAGCCGCGTTGTTTCGGGGTGTTTTGAATACATGTACGACAAGGTCGAGGTGACGCGCCGATCAATCGTTTGCGATCCCGGTGAGCCGACGGAATTGTCGCAGGCGGCGGCCAGACTTGCTGCCCCCAACACGAACCCGCGGCGTGTTGTCATAATCATACTCTTAGCCTCTTTGTCATTTTGGACTGCCCGTCCGAAGCGCCATTGCTGCGCCTTTCGGCGTTCTGCCGGCAACTCTACTACGGTCTTGGGCCGCTGTCACTTGCCTGTCACGTGGCTTTCGGCGCGGAACCGGCCAGTAGCGCGGCGGCGCGGGGGGCGAAATACGTCAGGATTCCGGTGCAGCCTGCGCGTTTGAACGCCTGCAGGGTTTCCATCATCACTTGATCGCCGTCAATCCAACCATTGCCAGCGGCGGCTTCGATCATCGCGTATTCGCCCGAGACTTGGTAGGCGAAGGTCGGCACGCCAAACGTATCGCGCACCCGGCGGCAGATATCGAGATAGGCCAAGCCCGGCTTGACCATGACCATGTCGGCGCCTTCATCCAAATCCCGACCGACGAGGCGCAGGGCTTCGTCACTGTTGGCGGGATCCATCTGATAGGTCTTCTTGTCGCCCACCAACTTGCCGGACGCGCCGACGGCATCGCGAAACGGGCCATAAAAGGCCGAGGCATATTTTGCCGAATAGCTGAGGATCGAAACATCGGTGTGACGTTCGCTTTCCAAAGCATCCCGGATCGCGCCGATGCGTCCGTCCATCATGTCAGATGGTCCGATGATGTCGGCACCTGCACGGGCCTGCGCGACGGCCATGCGCACAAGGGCGGCCACGGTTTCGTCATTGACGATGACGCCGTCGCGAACAATGCCGTCATGGCCATTGGCGTTATACGGATCGAGGGCGACATCGGTCATGATCGCGACTTCGGGGACGGCCTGTTTGATCGCGCGGATGGCGCGGTTGATCAGGTTGTCCGGGTTCCACGCCTCGTCGCATGTCTCGGTGCGCAGGTCGGGATCGGTGTAGGGAAACAGGCACATCGCCGAAATGCCCAAGCTGCGCGCGGTGCGTGCGGCGTCGACGGCGCGATCGATCGACAGGCGGCTGACCCCCGGCATCGACGGGATCGGCTCTTCCATGTTGTCGCCGTCACGAACGAAGATCGGCCAGATCAAATCTTCGGGGCGCAGCGTGGTTTCGCGGACAAGCCCGCGCAGGGCGGGGCTGGTGCGGGTCCGCCGAAATCGGTTGCGTATGGCCAGCGCATGGTCAGTCGTCATCGGATCGTCCTTGTTGCTGCGCATGGGTCGCACGGATTGGGGCCTAATCTCAAGGGTGGGAATCCGCAGCAAGCTGGGATAGCTGGAGGCGTCCGCAGTGCCAAGCCATAAGGAATTCCGGTGCCCCTGACCATCTTTGACCTGATCGAATTTCGGGCGTTTTCCAGCTTTTGGTACTGGGTTGTTGTCGGCCTGATCTGGGTCCGTACGATCACGGTGCCATTGGGTATTCCAGTCGATCTGATCCGCCGGGCGGAAGCGGGACACGCGCAGGCCCAAGACGATCTAGAGACAAGCGTCGCGATGATCCTGCGGCGCCGGACCGGGGCGGGTGCCGTCGGAGGGGCCTGGCAGGTCGGTGGATGGGCGTTTGTGTTGACCGCACTGATCATTCTGGCGATTGGCTATGGCATTGAGGTCGCACAGGCGCTGTTGCTGCTGGCACTGCCTTTGGCACTGGTGGCCGCGACGACGGCTGCAACCGCGCGACGCATTTTGGCGGCAGGGGCCAGCGGGTCTGACCTGCGGCAGCGTCTGTTCGGATTGAAACTTCGGGTTCAGGCAATTGGTCTGACGGCGGTTTTCCTCAGTGCGGTTTGGGGCATGTATTACACATTGGCGACCTACAGCTTCTGACCACAGGGCTTGGCGCCGTAGACCGGACGAGGCGACAAGCCTTGACACGACCGGTCGGTTTTGTAGGTCACCGGAACGGAAACAGATAGGGGTGACCATGGCACGGGCAGACATGCAGCACCTGACGGTGGGCGGCGCCCCCGAAGGCTTTGATGCCCAGCTCGTGCTGGATGAGCTGGATCGCAGCGGCGGACCTGTGGTCCATGTGGCGCGCGACGACAAACGGTTGGCGGCGATGCAGACCGCGTTGCAATTCTATCGGCCCGACATGCCGGTCTTTGTCTTTCCGGCATGGGATTGTCTGCCTTATGACCGAATTTCGCCCAATGCCGATATCTCGGCGGCGCGGATGGCGACGCTGGCGACCTTGGTTCATGGTGCACCGTCCAAATTCATTTTGTTGACGACGCTGAACGCCGCCGCGCAAAAGGTTCCGGCCCGGGACGTGCTGCGCGAGGCCGCCTTTACCGCCTATGTCGATCAGCGAATCGATGAAGCAGCGCTGCGTCAGTTCTTGGTCCGCATGGGCTTTACCCAAAGCCCTACGGTGGTCGAGCCGGGCGATTTTGCCATTCGCGGCGGCATTTTTGATATTTTTCCTCCGGGCCAAGGCAGCCCGGTGCGGTTGGATTTGTTTGGCGACATGCTGGACGGCGCACGGCGCTTTGATCCCGAAACCCAGCGCACGACAGAAAAACTGTCGGTCGTGGAGCTGGCCCCGGTCTCTGAGATCATTCTGGACGAAGCCGCCATCGCCCGGTTCCGGCAGAATTACCGGTTGGAATTCGGCGCCGCGCGCAGCGATGATCCGCTTTATGAGGCGGTCAGCGCCGGGCGCAAGTATCAGGGCGTCGAGCATTGGTTGCCGTATTTCCATACGCACCTCGAGACGTTGTTTGACTACGTGCCCGAGGCGTCGATCTGTTTGGATGAGCAATCCACCGCAATCCGGTTGGCGCGGTGGGACAGCATTGCCGACCAATACGATACCCGGCGCGAGGCGCTGAGCAACAAGGCGCGGATCGACACGGTCTATAAGCCATGCCCGCCGCATCTGTTGTATCTGGATGATACCGCGTGGCAGGCCGCTGTTGCGGACCGGCGCGTGTTGCAGTTCCACCCGTTCGCGCAGGCCTCGGGGCCGGGGGCGATTGATGCGGGCGGGCGGATTGGCCGAAATTTCTCGCCCGAGCGGCAGCTTGAGAATGTGAACCTTTTTGCCGCTTTGGCGCAGCATGTTAAAATCGCGCGGGCCAAAAAGGCCGTGGTCATTGCCAGTTATTCGGATGGTGCTCGGGAGAGATTAAAGGGCTTGCTGCACGATGAAGGCCTGATGGATGTTAAGGAAATCAAATCATTCCGTGACGTTCCTGATGTATCCGGCGGCGCGTTTCTGGCGGTCTGGGCTTTGGAGCACGGATTTGAAACGTCGCATCTGACGGTGATCTCTGAACAAGACGTTCTGGGGGATCGTCTGATCCGAACCGGCAAGAAGAAACGCCGCGCCGATAATTTCCTCACCGAAGCCCAAAGCCTCAGCCCGGGGGATCTTGTGGTTCATGTGGATCACGGCGTTGGACGCTATACCGGGCTTGAGGTCATTACCGCCATGGGGGCCGCGCATGAATGCGTGGCGTTGGAATATGCGGGCGGCGACCGCTTGTTCCTTCCGGTGGAAAACATCGAACTTCTGAGCCGATTTGGTCACGACGAAGGGCTGCTCGACAAGCTTGGCGGCGGCGCATGGCAGGCCAAGAAGGCGCGTCTGAAGGAACGGATCCGCGAAGTTGCGGATCGCTTAATCCGGATCGCGGCCGAGCGCGCCCTGCGGAAGGCCCAAGTTTTGGAACCGCCCTCGGCGATGTGGGACGCCTTTTGCGCCCGGTTCCCGTATGAAGAAACCGACGACCAGTTGGCGGCGATCCATGACGCCCTTTCGGATATGGCATCGGGTCAACCCATGGATCGGTTGATCTGCGGCGATGTCGGCTTTGGAAAAACCGAAGTCGCGATGCGGGCGGCATTTGTCGCGGCAGCAGCGGGCACGCAGGTTGCCTTGGTAGCACCGACGACGCTTTTGGCGCGGCAACATGCCAAGAGTTTTCAAGAAAGGTTCCGAGGGTTTCCTTTGGAAGTCAGACAGTTGTCGCGCTTTGTTTCAGCAAAAGACGCGCAGAAAACCCGCGATGACCTTGCGCGCGGCACGGTGGATATTGTCATCGGCACCCATGCGCTGTTGGCCAAATCGATCCAGTTCAAATCGCTTGGGTTGATGATCATCGATGAGGAACAGCATTTCGGCGTCGGCCACAAAGAACGGTTAAAGTCGATGCGGTCGGACGTTCATGTGCTGACCCTGACCGCGACCCCGATCCCGCGTACGCTTCAGATGTCGTTGTCGGGGATGCGCGATCTGTCGATCATTGGAACCCCGCCGGTGGATCGTCTGGCGATCCGCACTTATGTCAGCGAATTCGATGCTGTCACGATCCGGGAAGCGTTGCTGCGTGAACATTACCGGGGCGGCCAAAGCTTCTTCGTGGTGCCGCGCATTGCTGATTTGCCGGAAATCGAAGCATTCTTGCGCGAGCAGGTGCCGGAAGTGTCCGTCGTGCTGGCGCATGGCCAGATGGCCGCTGGCGAATTGGACGACCGAATGAATGCGTTCTACGACGGGAAATACGACGTGTTGTTGGCGACGACGATCGTCGAATCCGGTTTGGATATTCCCACGGCCAACACGATGGTCATCCATCGGGCTGATATGTTCGGCCTGTCGCAGCTCTATCAGATCCGGGGGCGGGTTGGCCGATCTAAGACCCGCGCCTATGCCTATCTAACCACCAAACCGCGGGCCAAGCTGACCCAGACCGCCGAAAAGCGGTTGCGGGTGCTCGGCAGTCTCGACAGCCTTGGAGCCGGGTTCACGCTGGCCAGTCAGGACCTGGATATTCGCGGTGCCGGCAACATTCTGGGCGAAGAGCAATCTGGCCAGATGCGCGAGGTCGGCTATGAGCTGTATCAGCAAATGCTTGAAGAAGCGGTCGCCAAGATCCGGTCGGGCGATCTGGAAGGGCTGCCGGATGACGATGGCCAATGGGCGCCGCAGATCAATCTTGGTGTGCCGGTGCTGATCCCCGAAGCCTATGTGCCGGATCTGGATGTGCGGCTCGGGCTGTACCGCCGGCTGTCGGGGCTGAAGACGAAGGTTGAGTTGGAAGGCTTTGCCGCCGAGCTGATCGACCGGTTCGGCAAACTGCCGCGCGAGGTCAATACGCTGCTGCTGGTGGTGCGGATCAAGACCGAGTGCAAGAAGGCCGGCATTGCGCGGCTGGATGCGGGGCCAAAAGGCGCGACCATCCAGTTTCACAACGACAAATTCGCTTCGCCCGCTGGGCTGGTCGCTTTTGTGCATGCGCAGGACGGGATGGCCAAGGTCAAGGACAACAAGATTGTCGTGCGCCGGGACTGGGCCAAGGAGGCCGACAAGATCCGGGGCAGCTTTGCCATTGCCCGCGATCTGGCTGACAAGTTGAAAAGCGTCCCAAAAGCCAATGCAAAGGCTTAGGGGGTGGCGGGCTGATCGGGCGCGTCGTCGGGTTCACCGGTGAATTCGGTCTGGACGATCTGGGCGTCATAGCCTTGATCGTCCAGCCAGCGCCGGAACACCGTTGTATAGCCGTGGGTGACAAGGATGCGTTCGGCCCCGGTCTCTTTGATTGCGGTGTTCAGCCCCGCCCAATCTGCGTGGTCCGAGACCACAAAGCCACGATCCGCCGCGCGGCGCCGGCGAATGCCGCGCACCGCCATCCAGCCAGAGGCGAAACCGGTGGCGGTTGCGCCAAACCGCGCCATCCATTGTGTTCCAAGCGCGGCTGGCGGCGCCAGCACCAGCCCGCCGGCCATGGCCTGTGGGGTGGTGTCCGGGGTCACCGGCAATGTGGCTGGCAAGGTCAGACCTTCGCGGCGCAGCACGGCATTTGTGGCCTCGACTGCGCCATGGCACAGGATCGGGCCAATTGACGGGTCGAGGGCGGCCAGCAATCGCTGGGCCTTGCCGAGGGAATATGCGCCCAGCACGCTGATCCGCCCCGCGGCGGCATTCTCGGCCCACCAGCCGTTGATGTCATGGCGGATGCTGGTTGCATCCGGCCAGTGAAAAGCCGGCAGCCCGAAGGTACATTCGGTGATGAAACAATGGCAACGAACCGGGGTGAACGGGGTGCTCAGCCCATCGCGCTCCAGTTTGTAATCGCCCGACACGACCCAGACCTCGCCGCCGACCTCGATCCGGATCTGGGCTGATCCGGGCACGTGGCCTGCCGGATGAAATGACACCCGGGCATCGCCGATCTGACGGCTTTCGCCGTAAGCCAGTACCTCAGATGAGATGTTCCCAAGCCGGTGGTGCATCATGGCGTCGGTCAGGCGGGTCGACAAATAATGGCCATGCCCGGATCGGGCGTGATCAGAATGTGCGTGGGTAATCAACGCGCGCGGCACCGGACGCCAGGGATCGACATAGAAATCCCCCGCAGGGCAATAGAGCCCGTGTTCCGTCGAAATCAGGCAAGGAGGAGGGTGGGCCAAATCGTCCGTCCTTTCGGTTGCGACAAGCGACGTTGCCGAGCGAAATTTGCAATCGAACATTCCTTCAGCAGATTGCTGAAAAAAAATGCATATGAAACGAGGCATTGCCTTTCCGCGTAAGACACTCTTTTCTGTACCTCAAGACCGTGCGACCTCACAGTCACAACGACAGGCAAAGACGGGCAAAATGGCAGCGACTTATTTCAATGAAATGTACGATGGCGGTTTGATCCGCCCCCCATATGCTCGTCTTGAGGACTGGCAAAAGAATATGCCGGATGAATTGCGTAATCTGAAACAGGCCGAAGCCGAGAGCTTGTTCCGGCGTATCGGGATTACCTTTGCGGTTTACGGCGAAGGCGGCGATCCAGATCGCTTGATCCCGTTCGACATGTTCCCGCGCGTGTTCACCAGTCTCGAATGGCAACGTCTGTCGCGGGGTGTGAAGCAGCGCGCCCGGGCGTTGAATGCATTTTTGTGCGATGTGTATGATCGCGGGGAAATCGTCCGGGCCGGACGTATTCCTGCGCGCCTCGTCTACGAGAATGAGGCCTTTGAGAAAAGCGTGGTGGGGTTCCGTCCGCCGAAGTCTGTCTACAGCCATATTGTCGGCATTGATCTGGTGCGGACCGGACCGGATGATTTCTTTGTGCTGGAAGACAACTGCCGGACCCCGTCGGGCGTGTCTTACATGCTGGAAAACCGTGAGATCATGATGCGGATGTTCCCGGCGCTGTTCCGTGAAAACCGGATCGCACCGGTGGAAAGCTATCCCGAACTTTTGCGGCAAACCTTGGCATCGGTGGCACCTGAAAAGTGCCGGGATGAGCCGACCATCGTGATTTTAACGCCGGGTCATTACAATTCTGCCTATTATGAGCATTCCTTCCTTGCCGACTTGATGGGGGTTGAGTTGGTGGAGGGCCAAGATCTGTATGTGGATGGCGATTATTGTTGGATGCGGACAACCGAAGGGCCGCGCCGCGTCGATGTGATCTATCGCCGGTTGGACGATTCCTTCCTTGATCCGTTGTGCTTCCGTCCTGACAGCATGCTGGGCGTTCCGGGCTTGATGAATGTTTATCGCTCAGGCGGGGTGGCGATTGCCTCGGCGCCGGGGGCGGGCGTGGCCGATGACAAGGCGATTTATACCTTTGTCCCCGAAATGATCCGGTTCTATCTGGGTGAAGAGCCGATCCTAAACAACGTTCCCACTTGGCAATGTGCCAAGAAAGACGAGTGCAAATACGTGCTGGAAAACCTCAAGGATCTGGTGGTCAAAGAGGTGCATGGCTCGGGCGGTTACGGCATGTTGATCGGCCCGCGTTCGACCAAAAGCGAGCAGGAATTGTTCGCCGCGAAGATCCGTGAAAACCCGTCCAACTACATCGCGCAACCGACCCTTGCCCTGTCCACCTGTCCGACCTTTGTCGACGAAGGGATTGCCCCGCGCCATGTCGATCTCAGGCCGTACTGTCTGGTCGGGGGCGATCAATGTGAACTGGTGCCGGGGGGCTTGACCCGCGTGGCGCTGACAGAGGGGTCGCTGGTGGTGAATTCGTCACAAGGCGGCGGCGTGAAAGACACTTGGGTACTGGCGGATTGATGACATGTTGAGCAGAACCGCAGATAATCTTTACTGGATGGGCCGCTATATGGAGCGGGCGGAAACCATGGCGCGCCTGATCAATGTTGGCGCGCGCATGAACCTGATGCCAGATACGGTGGATGGCTATCGCAGCGAATGGGTGCCGATCTTGCAGGCAACCGAGACCTATTCGGCGTTCGAAAAGAAATATGGCGAGGCCGTTGAGCGCAATGTCGTCTCGCATCTGTTCTTTGATAAGGACAATCCGTCATCGGTGGCGTCCTGCATTGGCGCCGCGCGCGAGAATGCGCGTATCGTGCGGACAGCGATCAGCAGTTCGGTCTGGGATGCCTTGAACGGGGCATTTCAGGACCTCAAGGATCTTGAACGGACTCCGCGCAGCGAGATCAGCATTTCGCAGCTGACCGAATGGACCGCCCGGCAGAATGCCTTGTTCGAGGGCGGGGTCCAAACCTCGCTCTTGCGCAATGATGGCTATGATTTTGTCAATCTCGGCTTTCATCTAGAGCGGGCAGATAACACCGCCCGGATCCTTGATGTGAAGTATTACGTGTTGTTGCCAGATGCCGGTTATGTCGGCTCGGGGCTGGACAATTATCAATGGCAGACATTGCTGCGGGCGATGCAAATGCACCGGGCGTTTCACTGGGCATATGGCGGCGAAATCACACCGACTAAGGTGGTGGATTTGCTGATCCTGAATGCGGCATGCCCGCGATCGTTGCTGACCGCGATGCAGGGTGCCACCAATCATCTTGACCGCCTTGCCCGCCACTATGGCACGACCAGCGAAGCCCAAAGCGAGGCCCGGAGCCTGTTTGCCGATCTGTCAGAGATGCGGATCACGGATGTTTTCGACCACGGCGTCCATGAGTTCCTCACCCGGTTCAAAAGCCAGGTTGCCTCAATCGGGGCTGCGGTGAACCGGGTCTATTTGACGGGAGTGCCAGCATGAAGCTGACGGTTTCACATTCGACCACCTACAGTTATTCCGGCCCGCGACGCCATGTGTTGCAAAGTCAGCGTCTGGTGCCATCCGATTTTGACGGCCAGCGTGTCCTCGACTGGACCGTCACGACCGAGGGCGGCACGGTGGGCTGCGAATTTCGCGACGGGGCTGGCGATCGGACCTGCACGGTGTCCGTGCCGGGGCCGGTGGACCGCGTCACGGTTCAAATCAACGGCACAATTGAAACCTTTGATACCTTGGGGGTGTTGCGCGGGTTTCGGGAAAAGGTGCCGCCCTTTGCCTATCTGCGGGCAACCCGGGTGACCCGGTCTGATGTGGCGTTGCAAGCCCTGTCAGAGCAGACCCTGACCGGGCTCGAAGGGGCCAACCTTCTGGATCGTGCCCATGCCTTGTCGGCTGCGGTGACCGAGGCGATTGCCTATCGGCCGGGGACGACCGAAAGCATGACCACGGCCGCAGAAGCCTTGGCGCAGGGGCAGGGCGTGTGTCAGGATCAAGCCCATGCCTTGATTGCGCTGGCCCTGCTCAATGAGATCCCGGCGCGGTATGTGATCGGCTATTTGTTCTCGGCCGGTGCCGAGGCAGACGTTGTCACCTTGAGCGATGATGTCCGGGCTGAGCTGCCAAATTCCGAGGCAGGTCACGCTTGGGCCGAGTTGTATATCGATGGCATGGGATGGGTCGGGTTTGATCCAGCCAATGCCTGTTGCCCGGACGAGCGCTATATCCGGCTTTGTTCGGGCGCGGATGCGTTTGAGGCGGCTCCGATCCGTGGTTTGGCGTCGGGAACGGGCGGCGAAGACTTGCAAGTCGTGGTTGCTGTTGAGGCGGTTCAGCAGTAAGGGCAGGGCTTCGAAATCGCCGCAATTGGCGAATGATGGGGCGCGGGTCATGACGTATTGTGTAGGTCTTCTTTTGGATGCGGGCATGGTTTTGCTCAGCGATACCCGGACAAATGCGGGGTTGGACCGCATCTCGACCTATAAAAAGATGTATACGTTTGAAGTTCCGGGGGAACGGGTGATGGTTCTCATGACCTCCGGAAATCTGTCGGTCACGCAAACCACCATGGCCCGCCTGCAAGACGCGATCGACGATCCTGACGCGACCGAGGACACATCGATTCTAAAGGCAAAATCGATGCTAAAGGTCTGCCAGATGGTGGGCGCTGTTTTGGCGGATGTGTCGGCAGAGATCACCCAGAAACTGGAACGGAATTCTCAGGCGACCGCATCGGCAAGCCTGATTATGGCCGGTCAGCGTCGGGGCGGCGAGATGCGGCTGTTCATGATCTATCCCGAAGGCAATTTCATCGAGGCTACGCCGGATACGCCATTTTTGCAGATCGGCGAGCATAAATATGGCAAACCTATTCTGGACCGGGTGGTGACGCCAAAGACTACCCTGTCTGACGCGCAAAAAGCCGTGCTGTTGTCGATGGATTCGACCCTGAGGTCCAATTTGTCTGTCGGAATGCCGTTGGATCTGACGGTGATCAAAGCGGATGCGTGCTGTGTTGACGAATATCGCCGTATTGAGTCCGGGGACGAGGTCTTTGCAGAAATGAGCGCCGCGTGGTCGAAAGCTCTGCGTGACGCGTTTTCTGATGTGGTGATCTAATCTGGCGCCAGATCGTCGTTTCAAATCGCAAGGGGCGACGTCAGTCGACCTGCTGCTGCGCGGTGATGGCCTTTGCGCGATGCGCGTTGAAAAATTCCGCGCTGCTTGAAAAGAACAGATCCTGCCGCGCGGCGGTTTCCATCATCGTCTCATGAGCCCCGTCCGGGATATCGACCAGTCGGGCATTGGGCCAGCGCGCGATCATAGATCGAACGACGTGCTGGGAGACGACTTTGTCGCCGGTGGGAAGGAACGTCAAAGACGGCACCGGCGGGGACGGGGAATGGCGTAGGCTGCGGCACTCCATCATGGCTTGATAGACCCATGCAAGCGACGGCGCGCCAAGACCCAAGGCCGGATCCGCCGTAAGATGGGCCTGCATATAGGCCAGCCCCTCGGGGTCATGGGTCAGCAGATTGGCAGACGGATCGGCTGTGGCGGCATAGACCTTGCGAGACATGCCCGGTGTGATCCATGCATTCAACTGTCCTGTATGTGCGATCCAGCCCAGCCCGTAGGTGAGCGGACGCAGGGCGCTTGGCACATTGATGCCCCACATCGGCGCGCTGAAGACGGCGGCGGCAACATCCAACTTGTTCCGCAGTGCGCGCAATCCGATGGCCCCGCCCAAGGAATGCGCAAGCAAGAACCATGGCCGCGGCATGGCCTCGGCCTGTGCGAAGGCTACCAACTCTGCCACGTCCTGTTGATAGTCTGCGAAGCGGCTGACATGCCCGATCTGCGCGTCGGGCAGGGGCCGATCCGACAAGCCTTGGCCGCGAAAGTCGACCGACACCATGCCATAGCCGAGATCCGCGAACCGGCGCGCGACACGGCCGTATTTTTCCAGATATTCGGTCCGGCCCTGCAGCAGCAAGACCGTCCCGTGGGTGCCGCGGCCCAGAAGGCCCAGCCTTAGGCGGGTGCCGTCCTTGGTATGCGTCCAGACCGCGCGGGCCACGCTGGGGGCCTGTGCGGAGACGTGATGGAACGGTGCCGTCTGAAATTGGGGGCCTGCCGGGCCGTCAGGCGGTGCCGCTCTGGTGTCAGGCAAGGACCGCGCCCAGCTTCATCGCCATTCCCATGTCGCCATCGATCTTCAAACGGCCGCTCATGAACGCGGTGGTTGGATTCAAGCTGCCTTCCAGAATATCGCGGAAAGTTTCTGTGTCTGCGGTCAGGGTCACGTCTGTCAGGGCATCGCCGGCGCGGACGCCTGCCTCATCAAGGATGATCGTGCCTTCGCCGATAATGTCAAACTTGGCACTGCCGTCAAAGCCGCCGGTGATCTTGTCGCGCAGTTTTTTGACTGCTGCATTTATCACGTCGCTCATTGCCAATCTCCCGAAGTGTTTGTTGAAGGTATCGCTATTGCAGATTGTGACGCTATATCTTGGATATGACGATCATGGTGCCTCGAATCAAACGTGCCGTTGCGACATTTTTTGCCTTTGTCGCGATGGCCGGAGCGTCGGTTGCTCAAACTGACCGTTTGGATCGGTTGTTTGAGCGGCTGAAAGAACCGGAGCTAGCGGAATGGGAGCAGGTCGAAGACGAGATTTGGGTCGAATGGTCGAAATCAGGGTCTGCGTCGGCTGATTTGCTGCTGGACCGGGGGCGCGACGCACTTCAGGCTGGAAATTATCCGTTGGCGATCGAGCATCTGACCGCGCTTGTTGATCACGCCCCGGCGTTCGCCGAAGGATATAATGCGCGTGCGACTGCCTTTTATCAGGCCGGTGAATTGGGACTGTCGGTGCAAGATATCGAAGCTGCTGTGGCGCTGAACCCGCGGCATTTCGGGGCGCTGTCGGGATTGGCGATGATTTTTGAAGGGCTTGGCATGTTGGCGGAAGCCCTCGATGTCTATGAAGCGGTCCATACTATACATCCTCATCGCCCGGACGTAGAAGATGCCATAATACGTCTGGAGAAAGACCTGGGCGACGTCGATCTGTGACGCACGCTGTCCGGTTGAGCGGCCATCCGCTGATCCTGCAACGGAAAAAGGGGATGTCATGGCGGTTCTTGGCCGAATAGAAGCCGTTCTCGGGCCGACCAATACCGGCAAAACCCATTATGCGATTGAGCGGATGCTGGCCTATCGCAGCGGTGTGATCGGTCTGCCCCTACGGCTGTTGGCGCGTGAAGTTTACGACAAGATCGTGGCGCTGCGCGGGCCATCCGTGGTTGCGTTGGTCACTGGCGAGGAACGGATTGTTCCCGAGCGGACGCAATATTGGGTCTGCACCGTCGAGGCGATGCCCGAAGGGATTGGCGCGGAATTTGTCGCCATTGATGAAATTCAACTCTGCGCCGACCCTGAGCGGGGCCATGTCTTTACTGACCGTCTACTGCGCGCACGTGGGTTGAAAGAAACGCTATTCCTTGGGGCCGATACCATGCGGGCGGCGATTGCGGCGCTTGTTCCTCGGGTGACGTTTTCACGGCGCGAACGGATGTCGGAGCTGACCTATGTTGGCGCCAAGAAGCTAAGCCGCATGCCCGCGCGCGCAGCGATTGTCGGATTCTCGGTCGAGAACGTCTATGCGATTGCGGAATTGTTGCGTCGCCAAAAGGGTGGTGCGGCTGTGGTCATGGGTGCGCTGTCGCCCAGAACGCGGAATGCACAGGTCGAACTCTATCAAAATGGCGATGTCGATTATTTGGTTGCGACTGATGCAATCGGCATGGGATTGAACCTCGACATCAAACATGTGGCATTCTCGACACTATCAAAGTTCGATGGCCGCCGGATGCGATCGTTGCAACCCAACGAACTGGCGCAGATTGCAGGCCGAGCTGGCCGTCATTTAGAGAACGGAACCTTTGGGGTCACGGGCGAGGCGCGCCCGCTGTCTGACGAGGTGGCCGAGGCGATTATGTCAAATCAGTTTCTGCCGGTGCGCAAGCTGCACTGGCGGAATTCGCGGCTGGAATTCGGCACCGTGCGGCGCTTGATTCAGTCGCTGGAACAGCAGACAATTGACGACTGGTTGACCCGGGCACGGGATGCAGATGACCTGATGGCCCTTAAGACATTGGCGGAAATCCCGGCGATCCGCGATCAGGCCACCTCTGGTCCGGCGGTGCAACTGTTGTGGGACGTGTGCCGCATTCCTGATTTTCGCGGCATCAGCCATGCGGAACATGCCAGCCTTCTGGAGACCATTTTTGGCTATCTCCACGATCTGCGCCGAATCCCTGACGACTGGATGGCGGCTCAGGTTAAACGCATCGATCGGACCGAAGGTGACATCGACACGTTGTCGAAACGATTGTCTTATATTCGTACTTGGACCTATGTTGCACAGCGCAATGGGTGGCTGGATGACGAAAGCCATTGGCGCGGCGTCACTAGGTCTGTAGAAGATCGCCTGTCAGACGCGCTTCATGATCGTTTGACGCAACGATTTGTAGATCGGCGCACTTCTGTGCTTTTGCGCCGGTTGAAACAGAAGGAGAGCCTTGTGGCTGAGGTTAACGATATCGGCGAAGTGACCGTTGAGGGACAGTTCATCGGAAAGCTTGAAGGATTCCGTTTCATCCAGGACAAGGCGGCGTCGGCAGACGAGGCCAAGACATTGCGTCAAGCAAGTCTTCAGGCCCTTGCTCCGCATTTCCATCTTCGGGCGGATCGATTCTACAATGCCCCCGACACCGAAATTGACTTCACTGAACAGGGCGGGCTGATGTGGGGCGAGCATGCTGTCGGCAAGCTGGTTGCGGGTCAGGAAGCCTTGAAGCCGCAGGTTCAGGCCTTTGTCGATGACGAAGCCGGGGCCGATGTGGTTCAGAAGGTTGAACGCCGGTTGCAGCACTTCATCGACCGCAAGATCGCATCGCTGTTTGAACCCCTGATCGCGCTGCAACGTGATGAGACCCTCACGGGCCTTGCGCGGGGATTCGCGTTCCGCATGGTTGAAGCCAACGGCATCCTGCGCCGCGAAGAGGTGGCGGGCGAAGTGAAGGCGCTGGACCAAGACGCCCGTGGCAGTCTGCGCAAGCACGGTATCCGTTTCGGTCAGTTCACCATTTTTCTGCCGCTGTTGTTGAAGCCGGCGCCGACGCGGTTGCGTCTGGTGCTTTGGTCTTTGAAGCAAAACCTAGATGAATTCCCAGAAAGCCCGCCGCCCGGCTTGGTCACCATTCCGGTGATGACCGGCTTGCCGACAGGCTATCACACCATGTCCGGCTATCGCGCTGCCGGCGAACGGGCGATCCGGATCGACATGCTGGAACGACTGGCTGATTTGCTGCGGTCCAAAGACACGCGCGGCGGGTTCGAATCGACCGCCGATATGCTGTCGATCACCGGTATGACGCTGGAGCAGTTTGCTGCGCTGATGCAGGGGCTCGGCTATCAGTCTATTCGAGGGGAACGCCAGAAGGTAAAGCCTGCACCGTCTACAGCGACGCCGTTGGCTGCCGAGTCGGACTCAGCCGAAGCCGATGTGGCAGACAGCCAGAAGGATGCGGACGAGGCCCCGAAAGCGGAAAGCGACGCTGAGGCGACGCCACTTGAGGGCTCGACACCCGAGGCCGTTGCCATAGAGACATCTGAAGCATCTGAAGCATCTGAAGCATCTGAAGCATCTGAAGCATCTGAAGCATCTGAAGTAGTAGCGGCGACCGTTGCCGATGACGCCGCACCCACGGCTGCCGCGGCGCAAGCTTCTGAGATCGAGGTGTTCTATACGTTCAGTTGGGTTCCACGCGCGAAATCCCGGTCCGGCGCGTCGGATCAGGCGCGTGGTACAGGTCAGAAAGAACGCACCAGAGGTGGCAACAAGTCCGGCAAATCCGCCGAAGGGCGCGGCGATGGCAAGCCACGGGGCAAGCGGGCGCAGAAATCCTCGGATGCCAAGCCCGCACATGCCAAACCCGCAAAAGTGGAGCGAATCGATCCTGATAACCCCTTCGCAGCGGCGTTGATGGGGCTTCGCAACAAGACCTAATATGACGGATTCGTCCGGCATACCGTCGATGCGGATCGACAAATGGCTTTGGCACGCGCGTTTTTTTAAGACGCGCGGCCGGGCCTCTGAGATTGCGGGCTCAGGTGGGCTCCGGGTGAATGGTGCCCGGATTTCAAAGCCCGCGCATCTGGTTCGCGTGGGTGATGTCCTGACGTTCCAACAAGAGCGTCAGACCCGGATTGTCGAGATTACCCGGATGACCGAGCGGCGGGGGCCAGCGCCCGAAGCGCAATCCGCGTACATTGATTGCAGCCCCGAACCGGTGCATGATCCAGGGGCACCGCAGTCGTTGCCGGGCCGACCGGACAAGAAACAACGGCGGCAAGCCCGTCAATCCGGGTTGGGGCGTCTTGAATGATCCGCCCGAGACAAATACAACGACCGAAATAACTAGACGGGCTTCCCCATGACCTATGTCGTCACAGACAACTGCATCGGATGCAAATATACAGATTGCGTCGAAGTTTGCCCCGTGGATTGCTTCTACGAGGGCGAGAACGCCTTGGTGATCCATCCGGATGAATGCATCGACTGCGGTGTCTGTGAACCGGAATGCCCGGCGGATGCAATCCGCCCGGACACCGAGCCAGATATGGAGAAATGGGTCGAATTTAACCGCAAATATAGCGAAGTTTGGCCGGTGATTTATACGAAGAAAGACCCGTTGCCAGACGCGGAAGCCCGCGATGGCGAGACCGGGAAACTGGATAAAATCTTTTCCGAAGCACCTGGGGAAGGCGGCTAAGCCACCGTAGCGCTGATCGAAAATCGAAGATCGAATTTATGGCTGCTAGCGGCCATAAAATCCTTGACCGGAAATTGACCTTCCCGAATCCTCGGTTTTTTGTTATATTCACGTTACAGGATAGCACACTGTGGAAAGATCGTCTTGCAAGTCATTGCAAGTGCGTGATTTTTTTTTGATGCAGTAAAATGGATGGCCGCCCGGCATATGGGCGCGGCCGCCAATGTAAGGATGAACATCACATGAGCCAAGCTAAAGCGCTCGAGTTTCGCGCCGACGATTTCGTTGTCTATCCGGCCCACGGGGTCGGACAAATCGTGTCGATCGAAGAGCAGGAAATCGCTGGGCTGCGCCTAGAACTATTCGTGATCTCCTTCGAGAAAGACAAGATGACCTTGCGGGTGCCGACGAACAAGGCTGCCGATGTTGGCATGCGGTCGTTGTCGTCCCCTGACATGATTGATCGCGCACTGGAAATCCTACGCGGCAAAGCCAAAGTCAAAAAGGCTATGTGGTCGCGCCGGGCGCAGGAATACGAACAGAAAATCAACTCTGGTGATCTGATTGCCATCGCAGAAGTGGTGCGTGATTTGCATCGTGCTGACGATCAGCGCGAGCAAAGCTACTCAGAGCGTCAACTCTATGAAGCCGCGCTGGAGCGTCTGACCCGTGAAGTTGCTGCTGTCAGCGGCGATGGCGAAGACGATGCGCAAAAGCAGGTCGGTGAAGTTCTGATGAGCCGCGCTGCTTAATCTCAGCGATCATCCATTTTGATTGGGGCCACTTCCGCAGGGAGGTGGCCCCTTTCTTATTACGCTATGACAAGATCGTAGACAGGACGATCAACACCAGTGTTTCGCTGATTTGCTGGCCCGCTCCAAGAATATCGCCGGTTTGACCGCCGATCTTTCGATGGGCCACAATGCCCCAGACCAGGATCGCCAATGCTGCGCTGGCGGTGCACAGCAGGCCAATCAGGACCGAATTTAGCACCAACATGCTGAGGCCGATTCCAAGCGTAATTGCCAATGCGGTTGTTGGCAGGCCGGGTTGGCCCGAGGAGGCCGACAGGCCGTTGGCGCGGGCCGGTGGCAAGGCGAACCAGATGGCCACCACTGCGGCCCGGGATAAGATCGCAGCCGCGATCAGCGCCCATCCCATCGCCGCGTCGGTGCCACTCAGCGCTGACCATCGCAGCAGCAGAATAAGGATCAAGGCAAGGACGCCATAGGCGCCGATGCGGCTGTCTTTCATGATTTCAAGGCGGCGGTCTTTGATCCAACCGCCCCACAACCCATCCACGGAATCGGCCAGACCGTCTTCGTGCATTGCGCCGGTTACGACAGCCAAAATTGCCAGCGCCAATGCAGCGGCAATCGATGGGCTGACGCCAACCCACAATGCCAGACCGGCCCCAGCGGCTGCGATGACGCCGACGACGGCACCAACGAACGGAAAGCACCACGCGGCTGCCGCACCCCGGGTGCGTGCAGTATCGGGGTCGACGGTCACCGGAAGGCGTGTCATCAGCCCCAGTGCGGCGAGAAAATCTTGTCGGTGAACAAGGCCATGGCGCGCATTCTTCATCGTCAGACATTTCCCTTTTGCTATGCTTGCGGTAACGATTTCCGCTGTCGAAATCAACGAGGACCCTGATGACCCAGAACGCATTTCCCACCCTAGACAGTCTGCGCGCGGCCATGACGTCTTTGCCAGAGCCCGACGCGTCTGCCCTAGCAGGGGCTGAGATGCGCAATGGTCAACTGACCAAGCCGCCCGGTGCCTTGGGCTATCTGGAGCCGTTGGCGATCTGGTACGCCGGATGGCGGGGCACCGAAACGCCCGACATCGCTGCGCCGCAGGTGCTAATTTTTGCTGGCAACCACGGGGTCGCGGCAAAGGGCGTGTCAGCCTTTCCACCTGAAGTGACGGCGCAGATGGTGGCGAATTTCCGATCCGGCGGGGCCGCGGTCAACCAATTGTGCCGCACTTTTGGCGCGCAGTTGGATGTGATCGCCTTGGAACTGGATCGTCCGACACAGGATTTCACCCAAGCGCCCGCCATGACCGAGGCCGAGCTTTGCGCGGCGCTGTCCGCTGGATGGCACGCGGTTGACCCACAGGCAGATGTGCTGGTCACCGGGGAAATGGGCATCGGCAACACCACTGCGGCGGCGGCAATCGCCACGGCGCTGTTTGGCGGCACGGCTGCGGATTGGACTGGTCGCGGTACCGGGCTTGAGGGCGCGGCGTTGGCGGCCAAGACCAAGGTGGTCGCGGATGGTCTGTTGCGCCACCCACAGGCCAAGACTGACCCGCTAGAGGCGTTGAGGTGTCTGGGAGGGCGCGAACTGGCGGCCATGGCAGGCGCGATCTTGCGGGCCAGGCATTTGCGGATACCCGTGATCCTTGACGGTTTCATCTGTTGCGTGGCCGCGGCGGTTCTTGCCGAATTGCAGCCCGGTGCACTGGATCATGCTGTTGCCGGGCATGTGTCGGCGGAAGGCGCCCATTCTGCGGTTTTGGCCCGATTGGGAAAGCGGCCGCTTCTGTCGCTGGACATGCGGCTTGGTGAAGGGTCGGGCGCAGTTCTGGCCATAGGGGTTCTCAAGGGTGCGGTGGCCTGCCTGAGCGGAATGGCGACCTTTCAGGAAGCCGGGGTCGCCGCAGGGGCGTAAGGGGTCTCAGCGCGAGGGCGGTGGCGCCGTCTCATCAACCGGTGCCGCCTCATCGTCCAGTTGGGACACAAGTGCCGTCTCAAGCTCTTTGTTCAGGGCTTTGGCGCGGGCAATATAGGCGTCGTTCTTGTCGACCGGCATTCCGGGGATCCAGACCTTTGCCAATTCTTGGGTCGCATGGCGATCCAGCTTATAAAACAGGGTTTCAAGTTCGGCGGCCTCGAATTCACTCAGACCCATGTTTTCAAGAACATATCGTGCCGCCCGCAGGGAGCTGTCGAACATCTCGCGGACGATGTCATTGGCCCCGGCACGATACAACTCGTACACATGCACCCGATCATGGGCGCGGGCCACGATATGCAGATCGGGACGTTGCGCGCGGGCGTATTCCACCAGTCTGATGGCCGCTTCCTTGTCATCGATGGCCACCACCAGCACTTTGGCCCGATCTAGTCCGGCAGCATGCAGCAAGTCGGGACGCGTCGGGTCGCCCAGAAACCCCGGAAATCCAAATCGGCGCATCAACTGGATCGTGGCGAGATCATTGTCCAGAACTGTCGCACGCAGGCCGCTCATATGCACCATTCGGTTGACCACCTGTCCGAACCGGCCAATGCCGGCAATGATGATCGGCCCGCGGTCTTCAATTTCATCTGCCGCATTCATCTCGTCGGGGCCGCCCTGATGGAGGCGTTTGCTAACCACCTCGTAAAGGATGAAAAACAGCGGGGTTAGCATCATGGAGAGGGCGATGATCAGATAGAGCGACGGGGCGTAGGCAACCGGAATAACGCCGCGCTGAAGGGCAAAGCCGACCAGCACGAAGCCGAACTCGCCTGCCTGCGCAAGGCCCAAGGTGAACAGCCATCGGTCCCGCCCTCTGAGATGAAAAATCAGCGCCAGAAGATACAGAATGGCACCCTTCACGCTCATGACCATGAGGGTCATAGCCACGATGCCCAGCGGGTTGCCACGCAAGGTCTGAAAGTCGATTCCGGCCCCGACAGTGATGAAAAATAGCCCTAAAAGCAGACCCTTGAATGGTTGAAGATCGGATTCCAGCTCGTGTCGGAATTCTGAGTTCGCCAAAACTACGCCAGCCAGAAATGTGCCCAAGGCGGGTGACAGGCCAACAATCAACATCAGGCAGGCAATGCTGACCACGATCAGCAGGGCCAAAGCCGTATACATTTCCCGAAGACGGGTGGAGTGGATAAAGCTGAACACTGGCCGCGTCAGGTAGATTCCCACCAGTACGATGGCGATTACCGATGCCAATGTCAGCAGCGCGACGCCCCAGCCGGGCAGGCCGTCGACAAATGCCAGCGCTGCTTGCGCGATTTCGGGCTCGGCCATGTCTGCGTGACTGGGTGCTGCACCCGAATGGGGGGCGGTCAAGGGGGCTTTTGGCAGGGCCGACATGGCGAGCAGGGGCAGAAAAGCCAACATGGGAATCACGGCGATGTCTTGAGTCAGCAACACAGCAAATGCCGAGCGGCCACCCCGGGTCTGCATCAGACCTTTTTCTGACAGGGTCTGGAGCACGATTGCGGTCGACGATAACGCAAAGGCCAGACCGATCGCCAAGGCGACACTCCAGTTCAGGCCAAGGCTCATGCCGCAGGCCATGATGGCCGCAGTGGTCAGCCCGACTTGCAATCCTCCCAACCCCAATAGGCGATGACGCATGGTCCAAAGGGTTTTTGGATCCAGTTCCAACCCGATCAGGAACAACATCATGACGACGCCAAATTCGGCAAAGTGTTGCAGGCTTTGTGTCTCAGATCCGACCACATGCAAGACGGGTCCGATCAAGACGCCTGCCAAAAGATAACCGAGGACCGAGCCAAGCCCTAGCCGCGCGGCAATTGGCACGGCAACCACCGCCGCCGCGAGATACACCATCGCCGGAAACAGGAAATCTTCCACTTTGCCTCGCTTTCAAAACACTGGCCCGATTTTGTCCGCTCAGGCAGGATAGGCACCGCCAAGCGGCGTGGGCGTCCAGATCGCGTCGGCGGATCGGCTGGCATTGCCGCCGGAACTCCCCCGGAAATCGACCGTTAGCTCTTGGGCATATCCAACGTTATGGTTTGTCCGCCTTTGAGATAGATCAGATGGCCTTGGCGGATCTTGGCGACCTTACCGCCGTCGACGGTATCGCCCACCTTGACGTTAACAACGCGCCCATTCGACAATCGCACCAGCGCACGGGGCTGAGAAGCCGAGCCGAAAGTCCCCAAAAGGTTGATGCGCGACAGGTCCATGCCATCGGAACGGGTTGCTTGCCGGGCCACCTTGGCCGGCGTTGGATTTTTCGGGACCAGCGTATCGTCCGCATGAATGGCCGGGCCATCCGGTGCGGTGGCCCGGGTCACGGCAAACATCTGCGCTTTTCCGGCGGAACGGGGCATTGGCCGCGGGGCTTGCGCCACAGCGAGCGCAGTGGGCGGGGCAGGAGTGGCGACGTCCTGAATCGATTCAGGTCGATCGGCCGGGCGCAAGGCCTCGAGTTCGGACACCGTTTTGCCACCGAGTCGATCCCGTTCAATGCGGTCGGCCAAATTGTCCGGTCGCTTGCGTGGTAGGATCCGCCGTAGGGGATCGTCGCTGGCAAGGCTGTCCCGGTCGGTGACGTCAACCTCTACCGGTTCTTCTAAAATGGGTCGGGGCTGGGTTTCGGTCGGCGGGTTGCCTTCGAATACAACAATCCCGTCTTGGGTTTCCTCACCCTCGGGGGATGGCTGCACAAGACCGCGTGCATCAACAGCGAAGGTCCGCCCCAAAGGTGGCGGCGGCGGCAGCGCGGCGGGTGCCGTTTGCTCATCCCAGGTTTCCGGCGCGGGCAGGGCCAGCGCGTCGGTGCGCACGTCCGGGTCCAGTCCGGGTTCCGACAAGGTATCAAGCGCGTCTAAGGTTGCGGTCGATTGCAGGCTGGGGGGCGGGGTGAAGTAACTGGGTCGGCCCAAAGCTTCGTCTGGGGGGCCGCTGGGCACCGAGACAGCTTGCAGCGAATGCTGCGCGGTTAGGGCAGACGATTGCGACTGATCTGCGATCGCGATTTGGGGATCGGCAAGCGGCAGGATCGTTGCGCCTGCTCCGGCGTCATCGGTCGGAGGCAAGAACAATGCGTCATCCGCGCCTGATATTTCGGCCCGTTGCGCGACGATGTCGTTCGGCATGGTGCGGTCGGGCAGCGATGCGGATCTGCCTAGAGGTGTGGACGGATGCGGGCCGGGCACCCAGAGGGCAGCGGCGATCATTGTAGCAATCAGCAGGGTCAGCAATGCCGCGGCGAGAGTCCAACGTTTGTTTCGCCACACCATGCCGCGCCAAGAGCTTCGGGTGGGGGCTAGGCTGGTGGTCTCGGCCGGTGGGTTCGCCGGGTCGTCGTCTGGAAGCGGGGTCAAAAAGACTGAGGGCTGCATCCGTGCTGCCGCATAGGCCCGGTCCCGTGCGGTCCGGATCAGGTCTTGCGACAAAGGCGACAGGGGCCGGGGATCCCGGCTGGATCCCGGCAGCAGATCGACCACGTCCTTGCCGCAACTGTACGGGGACAGGCCCTGTGGGGCCGGATCAGCCGAGCGTCCGAACCACGGCGTGCCGTCAAAACGGGAATCCCCCGGGCTGGCTGCGACCGCAACTGGATGCAGGCCAAGGCTACGGACATAGGTTTCGGCTTCGCGTAGAACCTCGATCGGGACGGCGGCCAGTTGAATGTGATCGGCGGCGGCGTGCCAATCCAGACGCAGCGCTGAGACAGGATAAGGGGTCTGCCCATCCAGCATCCAGCGCATCGCAGACAGGTCAGTCGTCACGGGCGCGTGCATATAAAACACCTGATCGGACGGAATGATCACAATCACGCTTGGCGTCTCAGTGGCCCCGGTCTGGCGGCTTAGGGCGGCGGTCCGCAGGCGGTCGGGCAGGTCTGGCGCGTCGACGGGCAGGCGCAGTAGCGACGCCCAACGACCCTGATCGCGGACAAGCAAAGAAATGCGCTCGACGGTCAGGTCGATCGCCAAAGTATCCTGCTGTCGTCTGAACTGAAGAATGCGCGTTGCCTCTGTGTAAATTGGTGTCCGCCTCCTATATCACAGCAGTGTGCGGATCCTAGCAAGAGCGCCCAAAAGATTAGCGGATTACACGACTAGAATTGGAGAAATGGATGCTTCGTCCCCTGCTTTTGATGATGTCCCTCGGGGCGGCGGTTGTCACGCCAGCGGTTTTAAGCGCTGAAGAAACCCGGTTGATCACGGTGTCCGGCACGGGCGCGGCGACGGCCGTGCCGGATATGGCAACCATTCGTTTCGGGGTCGTGGCGCAAGAGACAACGGCGGGCGCGGCGATGGACGCCATGTCCAAGTCGATGGCTCAGGTTTTGTCCACTCTGGAAGCCGCCGGGATTGCCGCGAAAGATGTACAAACGTCGGGGCTTGATCTGAACCCGCTGCGGGCAGATGCTGGACCAGACCGCTCGAAAGAACCCGAAATCATTGGATTTGAGGCCAACACATCGGTGTCGGTTCGGGTTCTGAACCTGCCCTCACTTGGTGGGCTTCTGGATGCGGTGGTGTCGGTTGGGGCTAACCGGATGCAAGGCCTGAGTTTCGGGCTTCAAGATACCGACGCCCAACTGGCCGAAGCGCGCAAAGCCGCTATCGCCGATGCGCTGAGCAAGGCTGCGCTTTATGCGGACGCTGCAGGGGTTTCGCTGGGGCCGGTCCAAAGTATTTCCGAACAGGGCGGTAATCCCCGTCCGGAAATGATGATGAAGGCCATGGCGATGTCCGACGCGTCGGTTCCGGTTGCCGAGGGCGAGGTCAGCCTGACGGCGCAGGTCACCGTGGTGTTGGCGCTGCAGGACTGACCTTAGATGGCTCGGATCAGGCGGTGGCTTTGGCCAGCGCCTGATCCAGATCGGCAATCAAATCATCGGCGTCTTCGATGCCGATGGAGAGGCGGACCACATTTGGTGCCGCTCCGGCAGCGACTTGTTGCGCTTCGCTCAACTGTCGGTGCGTGGTCGAGGCCGAGTGGATGATCAGCGATCGGGTGTCACCAAGATTGGCAACATGGCTGAAAATCTCAACGGAATCGACCAGTTTCATGCAGGCCTCATAGCCGCCCTTCACCGCGAAGGTGAACAAGCCGCCGGCCCCTTTTGGGCAAATCCGCGGCACCCGGTCGAAATAGGGCGACGACGGCAGGCCGGCATAGGTGACGAAATCCACCCGCGGATCGGCTTCCAGCCATTTCGCGACCCGTTCGGCATTCTCTACATGGCGTTGCATCCGCAAACTGAGGGTCTCAATGCCCATCAGTGTGTAATGTGCGCCCTGCGGGTTCATGGTCATGCCAAGGTCGCGCAAGCCAATGGCGATGCTGTGGAAGGTAAAGGCCATGGACCCCAGCGCTTCGTGGAAAACCAACCCGTGATAGGCCGGTTCCGGGGCGCTGAGCGACGGGAACTTGCCGCTGGCAGACCAATCGAAGGTGCCGGAATCGACCACGCAGCCGCCGGTCACGGTACCGTTGCCTGTCAGGTATTTGGTGGTCGAATGCACCACAAGGGTCGCGCCATGCTCAAACGGGCGGCACAGGTAGGGTGTGGCCGAGGTGTTGTCCACGATCAGGGGCAGGCCAACCTTGTCCGCAATCGCCGCAATGGCGTCGAGATCGGTGATGTAGCCGCCGGGGTTGGCAATAGACTCGCAGAAGATCGCGCGCGTGTTGTCGTCGACAGCCGCTTCGACCGCGTCCAGATCGTCGAAATCAACAAAGGTCGCGGACCAGCCGAACCGTTTGATGGTCTGGCTAAACTGGGTGATTGTCCCGCCATAAAGCCGGGTCGAAGCTACGACGTTCAGGCCGGGACCCATCAGCGGGAACAAGGCCAGCAGTTGCGCCGCATGACCGGACGAACAACATACCGCGCCAGCACCGCCCTCCAACGCCGCGATCCGCTCGGCCAGCACTGACACAGTGGGGTTGGTCAGGCGCGAATAGATGTACCCGACCTCTTGCAAGTTGAACAATGCCGCGGCGTGATCGGCATCCCGAAAAACATAGGCCGTGCTTTGATAGATCGGGGTCTGTCGCGCGCCTGTGGCAGGATCTGGATGCGCGCCGGCGTGGATCTGAAGCGTGTCGAAGCCGTGTGTTTTGGTCTCGGACATGTGGTTCTCCCTGTGCTGCTGTCGCACAGGTTTTAGGTGAACTCCCGTGACGCGACAAGCGATTGCGACGGAGCGCTCGCTTGGTCGGAGGATCCGCTTGTGGTGTCTACATTTGATGGTTGTGCCATGCGTAGAACTCTCTACCCTCAGCGGGCAGGGATGCAGAGGTGGATTGCTCAGGTCTTGGGAGGGATTGTTCCATGCGCAAACTTGTTGTCGCCACAGTGGCCGGATGCTGTCTGGCCGCGCCGGTCGCTGCGGATATTGTGATCGCCCATGTGTATGACCGCACCGGCGCACTTGAGGCCTATGCCAGTCAATCCCATACCGGTCTGATGATGGGGCTGGAATATGCCACCGATGGCACCATGGAAATTGACGGCGAAAAAATCGTGGTGATTGAAAAGGACAGCCAGTTGAAGCCGGAAATCGGGCGCGCCATGCTGGAAGAGGCGTATGGCGACGATTGGGCGGTCCTGGCGGTGGGCCCGGTCAGTTCAGGTGTGGCCCTTGCCATGTTGCCGGTGGCGGAAGAATTTGAGAAAATTCTGGTGGTCGAACCGGCCGTGGCCGACAGCATCACGGGTGAAAACTGGAACCGGTATATTTTTCGCACCAGTCGAAACTCGACCCAAGATGCGGTGGCCAGTGCCGTGGCCTTGGGCCATGAGGGCACGGTGATCGCGACGTTGGCACAAGACTATGCCTTTGGTCGGGACGGGATCGCCGCCTTTCGCGACGCCATTGCCCAGACCCCGGCCCGGATCGTTCACGAAGAATATGCGCCCACCGACACCACGGATTTCACGGCCGCAGCAGAACGCATTTTCGCAGCCATGAAGGATGAAATGGGCGACAAGAAGCTGTTCATCATCTGGGCCGGTGGTGGCAACCCCTTGGGCAAGATCAACGCCATGGAGCCGGGACGGTATGGTATTCAGTTGGCGGCGATCGGTAATATTCTGGCGGCGATGACAACCTATAAGGAATTGCCGGGCATGGAGGGCGCCACCTATTATTATCACGACATTCCCGACAATCCGGTCAATGACTGGCTGGTCCGAGAACATGAGGCCCGGTTTGGCGGCCCACCCGATTTTTTCACGGCTGGCGGAATGGCTGCGGGGATTGCTGTGGTAGAGGCGCTGCGTAAAGCGGACAGCACCGATACCGAGGCGTTGATCGCGGCGATGGAAGGGATGGAATGGCAGACCCCAAAAGGCACCATGCGGTTCCGCCCAGAAGACCACCAAGCCTTGCAATCCATGTACCATTTCAAAATCCGGGTGGATCCTGATGTGGCGTGGGGAATCCCTGAATTGGTGCGGGAATTGACCATTGACGACATCGTGGTTCCCATCCGCAACAACTGATATGGCCTGCGACGGGCGGTGTCGGACAGGGGGAACGGCATGGCGACGCGCGCTTCGGTCCCTCAGGGTTTAATAAGTAAAGCGATACAGTCTGATGCATCCAGCGATCCTCGAAACCCGTAACCTGACGGCCCGTTTTGGCGGCCATGTTGCTGTGGATGCGGTGAGCTGCACGTTCAACCCCGGCGAGATTACCGCCATTGTCGGGCCAAACGGGGCGGGAAAGACAACCTATTTCAATGTGATTTCTGGTCAGGTGCCAGCCAGCGCTGGCGCGGTCTTTCTGGCTGGGCGCGACATCACGCGCTGGTCGGTGGCGCGCCGGGCGCAGGCGGGACTTGGGCGGGCGTTTCAACTGACCAACCTGTTTCCCAATTTGTCGGTCTTCGAAAATCTGCGGCTTGTGGTTCAAGCCCGTCAGCGCAAAGGGGCGCGGTTGCTGCAGCGGGCCGACAGCGATCACAGCGTCTTGTCGGCGACGCAAGAGGTGTTCGAGCGGGTCCGCCTGACCCCGAAAGCCGATCAGCTGGTGACCGAACTCACCCACGGCGACCAACGCAAGCTGGAGTTCGGGTTTCTGGCCGCCCTCGATCCGGTCGTGTTCATGTTTGATGAACCCACGGCTGGTATGTCGGCCGATGATGCGCCGGTGATTTTGGAGATGATCGCATCGCTTCGCGGGGATCCGGCAAAGACAGTGCTTTTGGTTGAACATAAGCTGGACGTGATCCGAACCCTCGCAGATCGGATCATTGTTCTGAACAATGGGGTTTTGGCCGCTGACGGGGCTCCGGCTGACGTGATTGCGTCTGATGTGGTGCAGGACGCGTATCTGGGGCGGACGCTTGCCGATGTCTGATGATGCCGATCGCGGCCCGAAGATGCGCCTGAATGTTGACCGCTTGGCGGCTGCGCTGATTACTGCGCGGGAACGGGATCAGGCGCCGTCGCGTGTTTCCGCGCCTGTAGAGGACCCGGCCGCGCGGCCTAAGACGCCGTCGCCCTCTGCGCCGATGGTGCAAATATCCCGTCCGAGCGCGCCGCAGGAAGCGGAAACTGCGCAGACTTTGGCGGCAGAACCCGTCGCGCCAGCGCCGGCCAAGGACTTGCCGCCGCTGATCCTGACGCAGCCAGTGACGCTGCCGGATCGCTCTTTTGCGTCCACACCTGAGGCCGCGCCCGGACAGGACACACATCCTGAGGCGGGTATGGTTGCGGTTCGGCCTGCCGGGTTGTTCTCTCGCAACCGGCATAGGGTGCGGTCATCGGATGATGCGTTACAGTCTCTAGGGTCGGACCGGACCCGACCATTGGATCCGCCTCTGGCAAGGCGTATCGATTTGGCATCGGATGGGTTTGAGCGACCCGAGGCTCGATCGCGTCCCGTATGCGTCCCGGAGACGAAACCGGCCGTTCTGAAGCTGACCGGGATCCAGACCAATATTGGGCGGTATCATATCCTTGACGGTGTCGATCTTGAGGTGCCGACAGGCGGGGTCACCATGTTGCTCGGCCGGAACGGGGCCGGAAAGACGACGACTTTGCGCACGATCATGGGGTTATGGCGCGCAAGGGCTGGACAGGTTGTCTTTGGTGGCAACGATGTGACGGGCTGGCAGACCTCCAAGATTGCCCGGGCTGGTATTGGTTATGTGCCGGAAGACATGGGGGTGTTTTCGACGTTGACGGTGGCCGAAAATATGCGGCTAGGCGTGGTGTCCGGACCAATTCCGCAGGATCGGCTGGACTGGATTTTTCAAACCTTTCCACCGTTGAAAACCTTCTGGAGGCTGCCCGCTGGGCACCTGTCCGGGGGGCAGAAACAGATGCTGTCGATTGCGCGCGCCGTGATCGTGCCGCGTCGGTTGTATCTGATCGATGAGCCCAGTAAGGGGCTGGCCCCCGCTGTAGTGGCAACGCTTGCGCGCGCTTTGCGCGATCTGAAATCGCAAGGCGCCTCGATTCTGATGGTTGAACAGAATTTCAGTGTGGCGCAGGCATTGGGCGAAACTTGTGTGGTGATGGAAGACGGCCGATGTGTCTGGAGCGGGACGATGCAGGCCCTGAAGGACGCGCCAGCCTTGCGCAATCAGCTGTTGGGGTTGCGTGCGGCCACAGAGGGAGATGCGTCATGATCCGCAAACCACACGCCCAAAGCGACGCGCGCCTTGGTATGGCCCTGCGTCCGCGCGGCGATGGCTGCGCTCAACCTGGCGTGAGCCGGAACTTCATGCGCTGGTGGCAAGCGTGACAGAGGGGGCCGCACCCGCCCCGGTCCACACCCTGCCAATTCGGGTGGGCTTGGTCCAACGCATTGGCGAATGGGCCCCATACCTTCTGGTTCCGTGCGTGATTGTGGCAGGTCTTCTGGTGATGGCAATGCAGGCGGCGCTTCCGCCGGATCAGTGGCTGATCCCGGCGTTGTTCGGGGGGCCATTCTGGCTGGACCTCCCTTCGGCGATGCTTGGCGTGCTTGCGTCTTGGACAACCCTGACCCTTGCCGGTCTTGCGATGGGCATGATGATCTTTCTGATGGCATCTGGCCTGACCCTTGTGTTCGGACTAATGGACGTGGTCAATTTTGGCCATGGTGCCTTTATCTCAGTGGGTGCGTTTGTCGGGGTGTCGGCGATGCTAGCGCTGTCGGCCTGGACGGGCGCGCCGTCACTTTCCCTGAATCTGGCGGCGGTGGGGTTGTCTGCTGCTGCCGCGATGGGCGTGGCCGGGGGGCTGGGTCTGGTGTTCGAGCGAGTGATCGTGCGCCCGGTTTATGGGGCACATCTGAAGCAGATTCTTGTCACCGTGGGCGGGCTGATCATTGTTGAGCAGTTGATCCAGATGGTTTGGGGGCCGGATGAAATTTTTCTGGCCCGGCCGCATGCGCTGAAAGGGTCGATCGTCTTCCACGGTGTCGCTTTGGAAACTTATCGTCTGCTGGCGGTGGCGGTTGGCCTTGCGGTTCTAACGAGTCTTCTGGTGCTGCTACGATGGACCAAGATCGGCCTAATCGTGCGGGCCGGGGTAGAGAACGGCGAGATGGTTGAGGCCATGGGATATCGTCTGCGGCGGGTCTTTGTTTTGGTCTTCGTGGCTGGATCAGCTTTGGCTGGTCTCGGCGGGATCCTGTGGGCGCTTTATCAGGAAACGATTACGGCATCGATGGGCGGCGATCTGATGGTTTTGGTGTTCATCGTGATCATTATCGGCGGGCTTGGCTCGGTTGAGGGATGTTTTATCGGCGCGCTTCTGGTCGGGCTGATGCAGAACTACACCGCGTTTTTGGAGCCGAAATTGGCGTTGGTGTCCAATATCGGTTTGATGGTTGTGATCCTGATGTGGCGTCCGCAAGGGATGATGCCCGCCGCGAAGGGGCGATGACTTGACCGTTATCGCATCACCCCGCAGTTTTGGGCGCATCCTTTTAGGGGTCATCCTGATCGGAGTATTTCTATCTTTGGCCTGTGCCCCGTTTCTGTTCCCGGGAACGCGGGCCTTGGATACTGCCGCCCGGATCTGCGTATTTATCGCGTTTGTCGCCAGTTACGATCTGCTGCTTGGATATGCGGGCATTGTCAGTTTCGCCCACACCATCTTCTTTGGTTTCGGGGCATATGGCGTGGCGATCACATCGGCGCAGATGGGACGGTCATTCGAGGCGTTGGGACTTGGTGCGGTGTTGGGCGTCATGGGTGCGGTTGCACTGGCGGCGGTGATCGGGTTGTTTTCGCTGCGGGTACGGGCGATTTTTTTCGCGATGATCACCCTTGCCGTGGCATCGGCGGCGGCGGTTCTGGTCAGCCAGATGTCAGCCCTGACAGGGGGCGAGGATGGACTGACGTTCCAAATTCCAAAGGGCCTGACCTCGGCCGCGATCTACGCCTCGGAGCCTGTATTCGGCGTTCGTTTGACCGGCAAGATCGCCAATTATTATGTGATTTTTGCCGTGTCTTTGGGGCTGATTGCGTTAATGCTGCGGATCGTGAACGCCCCGTTTGGACGGGTGCTTCAGGCCATTCGTGAAAACGAATTTCGGGCCGAGGCGATTGGCTATCGGGTGGTGGGGTATCGGGTGGCGGTGACCTGCTTGTCGGCGGCCTTTGCGGCCATGGCGGGGGCGCTGTATGCGATCTGGTTACGCTATGTCGGACCGGACACGGTGCTGAGTTTTGGGATCATGATTGATGTTCTGATCATGACCGTCATTGGCGGTATGGGCACGATTTACGGCGCGGTGATTGGAACGGTTCTGTTCATGTTAGCAAGGAGTTACTTGCAAGATGTGATGGGGTCACTTGGTGCCGTCGTTCCGGATTATCCCGTACTGGCGGCGCTGCTGAACCCGGATCGGTGGCAGCTTTGGATCGGGGTCCTGTTCGTGTTGAGCATCTATTTCTTTCCGAACGGCATCGTCGGGCGTCTGCGCGGTGGCGGGCCAAAACCGCGGTAATTTCAGTGTCGGAATTGTTTCGGACTTTCGTCGGACTTTCGTCGGACTTTTGTCGGACCGGGCGCAGGCAGAAGCAACTATTTCATAGGGTAAGTGGCGGAACCTCGCGGGCCCATCAACAGAAAACCGCGATAGGACGGTCCTATCGCGGTTTCAATGTTTGTCAGTTTTGAAAATTTGCGGAAACGGATGCCCGTACCAGACGGCATTGGGGCACCGCGCTATTCCGACTGCTTGCTTGACCCGATGATATAAGGATCAGGCCAAGGCAACCCCAGCGAGCTTAGTCGCGGTGATGGCGGCGGCGGTCGCGGCGGATGTCGATGCGCCGGGCCTCCATCCGCAGAAGCACGGCACCAGAGGCGGCAACCGCGAGGGCAATCAGGGGTACGGCAATTTCAAACAGGGTCATGGGCGGGACTCCTTGCGCATCATCCCCATAATGTAGTGTGCAAAGCCGTGAATTACTAGTCCCGCAAGGCCCCACCAGAGGGTAATCCAACTGACTTGACTAATATCATCGGTAATCGGACGCAGAACAGCGAAACCGATCAGTCCAAGCGAGATGGCGTTGAGGAAGCCCGCAAAGAGCTTCACCCGTTCATTATGGACCGCGACGGTTATGCGGGGCATCAGAGGCCGAGCTTGGCCGCCACCAGCGCGTTGACGGCGGCGGGGTTGGCCTTGCCACCAGTTGCCTTCATGACCTGACCCACGAACCAGCCTGCCAGTTTGGGATTGGCTTTGGCTTTTTCAACTTGGGCCGGGTTGTCAGCGATGACCGCATCGACTGCGGCTTCAATGGCGCCGGTATCGGTGACTTGTTTCATGCCGCGGGTTTCGACGATCTCAGCCGGGTCGCCACCTTCGGTATAAACAATTTCAAACAGGTCTTTAGCAATCTTGCCGGAAATGTCGCCTGATGAGATCAACGCGATAATGCCGCCAAGCTGGGCCGCAGATACCGGGCTGTCGGTGATGGTGCGGTCGTCTTTTTTGAGGCGGCCAAACAGCTCGTTGATGACCCAGTTCGCGGCCAGTTTGCCGTCGCGTCCGTTGGCGACGTCTTCGAAATAGGCGGCACTGTCGATATCGGCAGTCAGGACAGAGGCGTCATATTCGGTCATGCCGAATTCGGTGACGAAGCGGGCCTTCTTGGCATCGGGCAATTCGGGCAGGGTGGCGCGAATGTCGTCGACCCATGCCTGTTCGATTTCCAGCGGCAGCAAATCGGGATCCGGAAAATAGCGGTAGTCGTGCGCCTCTTCCTTGGACCGCATGGAGCGGGTTTCGTTTTTGTCTGGATCGTAGAGGCGGGTTTCTTGGGTGACGCTGCCGCCGTCTTCCAACAGGGCAATCTGGCGGCGGGCCTCATAGTCAATGGCGGCTTGGATGAACCGCATTGAGTTCATATTCTTGATTTCGCAGCGGGTGCCCAGATGGCTGAAATCCTGAGTTTCCTGATACCGTTCGTAATCACCGGGGCGACAGACCGAGACGTTCACATCGGCGCGCAGGTTGCCGTTCTGCATGTTGCCATCGCAGGTGCCCAGATAGCGGAGGATCTGGCGCAGCTTGACAACATAGGCGGCGGCTTCTTCGGGGCCACGGATGTCAGGACGAGAGACGATTTCCATCAGGGCGACGCCGGTGCGGTTCAGGTCGACGAAGGACATGGTGGGGTCCATGTCGTGAATCGATTTTCCGGCGTCCTGTTCAAGGTGGATACGTTCGATCCGGACCAGACGGGCCACACCCGGGCCCATATCGACCAGCACTTCGCCTTCGCCGACGATGGGGTGATAGAGTTGGCTGATCTGATAGCCTTGCGGCAGGTCGGGATAGAAATAGTTCTTCCGGTCGAAGGCCGAGCTTAGGTTGATCTGCGCGTTCAGGCCAAGGCCGGTTTTGACCGCGAGGGCAATGCAGCCTTCGTTGATCATCGGCAACATCCCCGGCATGCCGGCGTCGACGAACGCGACGTTGGAATTGGGTTCGGCACCGAACTGCGTCGAGGCACCGGAGAACAGTTTGGCCTTGGAGGACACTTGGGCGTGGACCTCTAGCCCGATGACCAATTCCCAATCGCCGGTAGCGCCAGAAATGACGCGGGGTTTCGGGGTCTCGTAGGTCAGATCAAGCATGGCGCGGGCTCCTTGAATTGCGGGGCCGTTGTAGGCGAGCGATGCGGGGGCGGCAAGGGGCGCGG
>NZ_MTBG01000011.1 GCF_002119405.1 Pseudoruegeria sp. SK021
TGGACTCAGACGCCAGATACTGCCCCTGATCCGCCAGTTTCGGTACGATTTGGCTGGGTGGGAGGCTTGCGAATTCCATTGAATTACAGACATCCAGCACGGCGGCGCGTTCATCCGCGCTCAGCTTGTTGGCCGGTTCCGGGCGCAGCACGAGGGGGCGTTGATCGGCGCGAACCAGGCCGTCTTTCCTCCAGCGGCGCAGGGTGCGATCGCTGATTTCCAGCTCGACACAGGCATTGGGGCGTCGCGCACCAGCACAGACAGCCTCATCGATCAGGGCAATGGCTGTTTGGCGATGTGGGGTGCTGATCATGCGTCCTCGTCGCCCCCCCAAATCGCCGCCGCCTTTTTTCTGAGAACCAGAAGCGCCGCTGTCTCGGCCAAGGCGCGATCCTTTCGGGCAAGGTCGCGTTCCAGCTCCTTGATCCGTTTCTTCTCTTCCTTTGTGGCCAGACCAAGGCGCGCTGTGCTGGTGCGATCCCAATCGTTCGCCTGTTCACAAGCTGACCGCCATGCTGTGATCTGTGCCGGATAGAGCCCGCGTTTGCGGCAATATTCGGCCAGATCAGCCTCGTTCAGCGCTGCCGTTTCCAGCACCGCCGCGAACTTGTCACGCGAAGACCAGCCCTCAGGACCAGTTTCTGCATCCGGCAGTAGCTGCCCCTTGCCACGCGCCGCCGTGCGCCATTTATGCAGTGTCGCCTCAGATATCCCTTCTTCTTGCGACAGCTGCCGCACAGGGACGTTGTTTGGTGGCAGCATCCGCTTCAGAACGGCCGCCTTTCGTTCGGGTGAATATCCCACGTCATCGTCCTATCTGGCCCGCCGAAAATGTAGAGGAAAAATAGAGCGGCGGACAACTACGCTGACACAGGGGGATACCGTCGGACTTTGATCGGACTTTCGTCGGACCGGGCGCACGCTGGGCTGAGACGTTGTTAACCTGTGTCGGGCTAGGGTGAGCCCAGAGATTGCCGCACCCGGAGAGCCGCCATGCCTGCCAAGCCCGCCCGCACCCCCAGCCGTGACCGCACCGCGCCGCATTACCGCCGGGGGCCGCAAGCCGGTTGGACCAAAACCCGGCGGCTGGCCTATGAGCGGTTGCTGGCCTCGGCGAATGAGCTGTCGGCGGAGGCAGAGGCGCCGTTCCTGTTCCTGCGCGAGACGGTGCCCGAGGCGTGGGACACGCTGGAGGCGGATGTGGACGTCTGGGAGAAGAAGACCAAGGTGACGCTGATGCTGGATGACAGCGTCGCCAAGTTCTATCGGGCGCAAGGGGCCGGGTATCAGGCCCGGATCAACCGGATCTTGGCGACCTATGCCCAGATGAAGATCGCGGAGGTCCGCGAGGCTGAGGCGGCGTATGAGCGGTTTAAGGAGGAGGAGCGGGGGTGAGGGGCCGGATAAAGCGGTGCCCTATCGTGAAAGCGGGATCTGACAGGTTGCTCCCCGCCATCCCGAGTATATGCGTCGATCGACTATCTTTCCTCAGTGACCAATTACTCCAAATACAAGGATCTCAACCAACCACTGAGCAACAAGCCAAATTTCGAGCAGTTGAGTTCCTGATGGAATAAGTTTCGGATCTTGATGTACAAGTTTGTTTCTGAAAAAGGATATCAATTCGAACGCGTCTTGATTTTGTCTGCTACTTGAGAGTTTAAGAAGATTTGGGCTGTGTTCGAGAGGATCTCCTTGAAGTCCATAGAACGCAGTTGCGGCACGTAACTTGTCGGAGAAGGGGATTTTCTCAAGAGACTTGTTTTTTGTCCAGCCGGCTTTTGACTCCAAAATAAAATTTACTATCGCTTCAAGAGCGGTGTGCGCAGCAATTATTGACATCTCTAACGACACACCGCGCGAAGCATTAGACGCGCGATAAAAGTTAATTGACTGGCGGAGGGCGTGTTTTGCTGCAGCATCCGTCATTGAACTGGAGAAGGCAAAAAATACTTCTGGAAGATGGTTCTGCACTTCAACGTCGAACCAGTTGGTCTGCCTTTTGTCTGAGTCGTTTTTGGTGAAACCAATTAGCTCTATAGCGGCTTCTCCATTTTCGCTTGAGGCGGTTAAATTTCCAAATCCACTATGGGATCCCTTAACAAATGTGAGAAACGTTAAAAAAGATTGCAGGTTTCCGAGCAAATTTTCGGAAACCACATTTTGGCTTGAAGATACAATACATGTCGTGCAGTCTTTGGACGTTGGTGGCGTGATCTCAAATTCGTTTGAGTGCGCGTCGCGCAAGGTGATCGGTTTTTGTAAGAACGTCGGCGCGGAGATTAGAACTGCCTTAAATCCAATCCCTGAGGTCGAGTGCGCTAGTAAAATAGGCTCTGTCCGGGCGCGCGCCTCGATGACTACTCGGTCTTTTTCAGAACTTAGTTTTCGTTTTGAAATCATAAGCTCGACAGGACTATTTAAGGTCTCGAGACTTATGCTCGCGGTATAAATTTCGGAAAAAAAATCTTTGACCGCGTCGAGGTATGAAGCGAATTCTCCTAAATGAAAAATTACTTCCCAATTACTTCCATAAGAGACTGGAATCTCAACTGGGCCTGTGTTTAAATTTCCCATTTTTAAATTTAAAACGGGTAGATAAAATTTTGGTAGGTCCTCGGTGGTGTCAAACTGATTAATATTTAGCATGTGTTTTCACGCTTAATTGACGGAAATATTTAGATGCTTATGTCTTGGGATCTTGTCTGATCAGCGTGTTTCGCTGCGCTCGTTTGCTTTAACTATTCGGAGCAAGTTATCATATTCAATAAAGGGTTTTCACTGCGAGGCCGCAAGCGAAATCGCCCGCCGAACCGTTTTCCCGGCGCGCCTCACACCAAAAGCCGCCGCGCAATGACCTGCGCCTGAATCTCTGCCGCGCCTTCAAAAATGTTCAGGATCCGGGCGTCGCACAAGATTCGGCTGATGGTGTATTCCAGCGCGAAGCCGTTGCCGCCGTGGATTTGTAGGCCGTTATCGGCAGCGGCCCAGGCGACGCGGGCGGCGAGGAGTTTGGCCATGCCGGCCTCCAGATCGCAGCGGTGGCCGTGGTCTTTCTCCCAGGCCGAGAAATAGGTGAGCTGGCGCGCGACCATGATCTCGACCGCCATCATCGCCAGTTTACCCGAGACGCGGGGGAAGGCGATCAGGGATTTGCCGAATTGTTTGCGGTCGATGGCGTATTGCATCGAGATGTCGAGGGCGGATTGCGCGACGCCGATGGCACGGGCGGCGGTCTGGATGCGGGCGGATTCAAACGTTTCCATCAGTTGTTTGAAGCCGCGGCCCGCCTCGCCGCCCAGCAGGTTGTCGCCCGTGACGGTGAAGCCATCGAAGGCCAGCTCGTATTCCTTCATGCCGCGATAGCCTAAAACCTCGATCTCGCCGCCGGTCATGCCCGGAGTGGGGAAGGGGTCGGCCTCTGTGCCGGGGGTTTTCTCGGCCAGAAACATCGACAGGCCGCGGTGGTCGGTGCTGCCCGGATCGGTGCGAGCGAGCAGGGTCATGATGTTGGCGCGGCCGGCGTGGGTGATCCAGGTCTTGTTGCCGGTGATCGCCCAGTCCGCGCCGGATTTGGTGGCGCGGGTGCGCAGGGCCCCGAGGTCGGAGCCGGTGTTGGGTTCGGTGAAGACGGCGGTGGGCAGGATCTCTCCGCTGGCGATGCGCGGCAGCCAGTGGTCTTTTTGCGCGTCGGTGCCGCCGCAGAGGATCAGCTCGGCCGCGATTTCCGAGCGGGTGCCGAGGGAGCCAACGCCGATATAACCGCGCGATAATTCTTCCGAGACCACCACCATGGAGGCTTTGCTGAGGCCGAGCCCGCCGAATTCTTCCGGGATGGTCAGGCCGAACACGCCCATGTCGGCCAGATCGGTGATGATCGACATCGGGATCAGTGCGTCCTTGAGGTGCCAGTCATGGGCGTCAGGGATGACCTTGTCGACGGCGAAACGGCGGAACTGGTCGCGGATCATTTCCAGTTCGTCGTCGAGACCGGTGGCCCCGACCGTGGTGTTGGCGGACTGGTCCTGCATCAGCGCCACGAGGCGGGTGCGGGCGGCTTGGGAATTGCCGGTGGTGGCAAGGGTTTGCACGGCGGGATCGGTGAGGGGGGCGATCTCGGTGGTGGTGAGGCCGAGGTCTGAGAGGCGAAGGATTTCGCCCTGGTTCATCGGGATGCCGCCCGCGATCTGGGCGAGGTATTCGCCAAAGGCGATCTGGTGGATCAGCTGTTCGATCTCGGAGAACTTGCCGTCGTCGTGAAGGCGGGTCGCCCAAGCCTGCATTTGTTGCAGCGCCATGTCATAGGTGGCGAGCCACGCAAGGCCATGGGCGGCGGTTTGATGCGCCTCGATCAGGGGGGCGGAGACGCGGCCCTCGGCGGTGACCAGCGTGCGGACCCGGGCGGTGGCCACGGTCATCAGCGCGGCGACGGCGGGCAGGGCGGCGGCGGTGAGGTCCAGAAGGTCGGGCAGGATCACCGGGGCAGGGGTCGCGCCGACGCGCGGCTGTCCGTCATGGGGCATGGCAGGGGTCCTTCTGAGGCTCACGGTCTGGATCGTCGCTTTGCAGCCGCAGCGAAACATATTTTCAAAAGACTGTCCATATTCGCATGATTGTAACTGTAATAATTTCTGCGGACCCGGGCCGGATCGGGCATTCAGAACCAAACAGTGTGGAGTGTGTGGTCGGATGGATGTGTCGTTATTATCGCCTGAGGTGCTGATTGCTGCGGTGGCGGTGACGCTGGGCGCAAGTTTTGTGAAAGGCGCGATCGGCTTTGCCATGCCGATGCTGATGATTTCCGGTCTGACCTTGTTTCTGCCCGGGGAACAAGCGCTTGGCGCGCTGATCGTGCCGACATTGATCGCCAATATCTGGCAGGCATTCCGGGGCGGGGTGGGTCATGCCTTTAGTATTTTAAAGGAGTTCCGCTGGTATATCGGTATGGTGCTGGTGATGATCGGGCTGTCGGCGCAACTGGTGCGGGTGTTGCCGCAGCCGGTGCTGTTTCTGTGCCTCGGGGTGCCAATTACGTTTTTCGCGGCGGTGATGCTGATCGGCTGGATTCCGGCGATCCCGGATGCGCGGCGGCGGTTGGCCGATGTGGTGATCGGCGGCATTGCCGGGTTTTCGGGCGGCGTGTCTGGGGTTTGGGGGCCGCCGACGGTGGCCTATCTGGCCGCGATCGGTGCGGACAAGGAGCGTGCGCTTCGGGTGCAGGGCGTGGTCTATCTGGGCGGGGCCATCGTGCTGCTGTTTGCGCATCTGCGGTCCGGGGTGCTGAACGGTGCGACCCTGCCGCTGTCCTTCGCGATGGTGCCGCCGATGGTGATCGGCATGATGATTGGGCAATTGGTGCAAGACCGGCTGGATCAGGCGCGGTTCCGCAAGGTGATGCTGTGTGCGTTGCTGGTGGTCGGCGCCAATCTGGTGCGGCGGGGGATTGTTGGCTTCGGCTGACGGCACGCGTGAGGCAGGGGTGCTGGGCCGGGACGGAACCCGTTGCGCCATACGTGGCGCAAGGGCCGATCGGCGACGCCCGCGGGTACTGACTCGCGGACGCCGCCATAGCCGCTGCTAGCGATACAGGCCCACGCCGTGTGTCCAATGCACATCGCGGTAGACAAAGGACCCGGTCATGTCGGGTGTGTAGGCCGACAGAGGTTTCATCTGAAACGCCATGTCGGGCATCCGCAACGATGGGCGGCGGATGTTCAGAGTGACTGCCGGTTTGAACCCGCGCGGGCCATAATACTTGTTGTTGCCTTCAAGGAAGACGATGGGCACCGCCAACTTGTCGGCGTCCCGTAAGGCCGCGTCGATGAGGTCGGTTCCAATCCCCTGACCTTGCGCGTCGGGATGAACCCCCAAGGGCGACAGGACCATGACATCGATCATCCGATCCCAAGCGTCGAGCCATGCATGCGTCAGCATCACATGGCCTTTCGGCGTGTCCGAATCGTCGACCGCCACCAGCGAGATGACCGGAAAGGGCGCGTCTAGGGTTCTGAGGTCGCAGACGAGGGCCGAGATGGCCGGATTGTGATCGAATGCGGCATCGTGAAGGGCGTGAACCGCCGCGAAATCGCCACTTTGTTCGACGCGGATGGTGGAAGGAATTTGCATCAGTGAGCTTTCTTTAGATCGAAAGATTGCATGACCCGCACCGAAGCCGGTGGGGGCGCGATGACCCAATCCCGTTGAGAGGGTCAGGCGATGGCGGCAATCTTTTGCATCTAGGCTCCGGACTTGAGCTGAACTGATGTCTGAGGCTACGAGCCGGGCTGCGCGTTTTCAAGCTGAGAAATTCGCCGCGTTGCTGAAGGGCCTTGCTGCGACGGTGGTGACCCGCGCAGCGGAGTGTCCCAAACGCAAACGCCCCGACCGCACGGGCCGGGGCGTTGCTGGTGGCGCTGGCCGTCACGGTTACCCGATGGCGGCGGCTTTGACGTCTTCGTCGATATACGCGAGGTATTGGTCGAAGTTCTCGGCGAACATTTCGACCAGTTTCTGGGCCTGGGCGTCATAGGCCTTTTTGTCGGTCCAGGTGGAGCGTGGATCGAGCAGGCCGCTGTCGACCCCGGCCACCGTCACGGGCACGTCGAAGCCGAAGTTGGGGTCCTTGCGGAAGGTCGCCTCGTGCAGCGAGCCGTCGAGGGCGGCGGTCAGCAGGGCCCGGGTTGCCTTGATCGGCATGCGCGATCCGGTGCCAAAGGCGCCGCCGGTCCAGCCGGTGTTGACCAGCCAGCAGGTTGCGCCGTGCTTGGCGATCTTTTCGCGCAGCAGGTTGCCATAGACCTCGGGGCGGCGGGGCATGAACGGCGCGCCGAAGCAGGTCGAGAACACCGGCGACGGTTCGGTGACGCCGCGCTCGGTCCCGGCCATGCGCGAGGTGAAGCCGGACAAGAAGTGGTACATGGCCTGCGCCGGGGTCAGGCGGCTGATCGGCGGCAGAACCCCGAACGCATCGCAGGTCAGCATGATGATGTTCTTGGGGTGGCCGCCAAGCGCCGTGTCCGAGGCGTTGGAGATGTAGTCGAGGGGATAGGCGCAACGCATGTTCGGCGTCAGGCTGTCATCCTCGAAATCCAGATCCATGGTGTAGGGATCGTAGACCATGTTCTCAATCACGGTGCCGAAGCGTTGGGTTGTGGCATAAATTTCCGGCTCGGCCTTGGGGCTGAGCGAGATGGTCTTGGCATAGCAGCCGCCTTCGAAGTTGAAGGTGCCGCGATCCGACCAGCCGTGTTCGTCATCGCCAATCAGGGTACGGTCAGGATCGGCCGAGAGCGTGGTCTTGCCGGTGCCCGAAAGGCCGAAGAAGATCGCGGTGTCGACCGGGTTGCCGGGGGCGTGGTTGGCCGAGCAGTGCATCGGCATGACGCCCTTGTCGGGCAGCAAGTAGTTCAGCAGGGTGAAGACCGACTTCTTGTTCTCACCCGCATATTCAGTGCCGCCGATCAGGATCAGCTTTTCGTCGAAATTCATCGCAATCACGGTGTCGCTTTTGCAGTCGTGACGGGCCGGGTCGGCCTTGAAGCCGGGGCAGTTGATGATGGTGAAATCCGGGTGGAATTCGGCCAGTTCGGCGATCTCGGGGCGGCGCAGCAGGTGGCGGCAGAACAGGCTGTGCCATGCCAGTTCGGTGACGATGCGCACGTCAAGGCGCAGGGTCGGATCGGCACCGGCATAGAGGTCCTGCACAAACAGGTCGCGGCCTTGCATGTAGTCCAGCATGTCGGTGTGCAGGGCGGCGAAGCCCTCGGGCGACATTTCGGCGTTGTTGTCCCACCAGATGGTGTCGGCGGTGGTGGCCGTCTTGACCACGTGTTTGTCCTTGGGCGAGCGACCGGTGTATTTGCCGGTGGAGACGAGGAAAGTGCCGCCTTGGCCCAGCTTGCCCTCGCCGCGGATCAGCGCCCGTTCGATCAGTGCCGGTTCCAGAAGATTATAATAGACCGTGCCGAGCCCCGTCATGCCCTGTTCCTTCAGATCGAAGGATGGAATCACCTGATCATTGCCCATTTGCGTGCTCCCGATCGCCCTAGGTGGCGAAGAATGTTGTCATTTCGCACTCTGTAGCGACCGGAATTGTCAATGGCCGCCGCCGTGCTGGGCGTCCCGGCGAGGGGCGCCTGCCGCAGTCCTATAGGACGGATGTATCGAAAAACAGTGTCTTTTCAACAGTTAGCGCAATCACGGGCGATGTTTGCGCAACCATGGTTAGCGCCTGTGCTTGGGGCGCGTTTAGGCAATCTTTCCGCTTTATGGGCCAAATGAGGCAGGGGTGCGCGATTCGCACGAGAGGTGTTGTTGAGTGTCAGGGGGTTATGATGGACTGGAGTTCAGTCACAGACATCCGCAGGGGTGCGGATGTCGAGGCGCGCCGTGTGGCGTTGATTTGTCAGGATGGGGCGTTTCGTCGTGAATTGGCCGCGCTGCTGCGGGCGGCGGGATTGGTGCCATTGATTGGGGCGCAGGCCGAGGCCGCGTCGCGGTTGCAAGCCAAGTGCGGCGGCTTGGATGACGGGCCAAAGGCCAAAGCGCCCGATTTGGTGGTCTTGGAGTTAAGCGCTGTGAGTGGTCCGCGCGCGGCGGTGGTGCAGCAGTATCGCGACCGTTGGGCGGTGCCGTTTTTGGTGCTGGCGGATGGCGATGATGACCGCGAGGAAATCGCCTGTTGGCAGGCCGGTGCGGATGATTACCTGCGCCCGCCGGTGCGGATCAAGCCGCTGGTCGCGCGGATCCTGCGCTGGTTGGATCGGTTGTCGCCGGTATCAGAGTTGCCGGATCGGCGCGGCAGCGATGACCGGGTTCTGGCGCAGGGGGCGTTGAATATGGACGCGCGCTGTCATTTGGTGACGTGGCAGGGGCGGCGGGTGCCCCTGACCCAGACCGAATTTCGGGTACTTCAGGCGCTGGCCCGCCGTCCCGGTCACGTCAAAACCCGCGAACAGCTGCTGGATGTGGCCTATGGCGACGGAGGGGATGTGGAGGATCGCAGCATCGACAGTCACATCAAACGGCTGCGTAAGAAGATCCGCACGGTGGATCCTGAGTTTGCGGCGATCGAAACCCTGTATGGCATCGGTTATCGCTATGCCCATCCGCGTCAATCCTGACAATCGGGCACCGGCCTAACAAAAGAGAGGGGGCTTTCGGTCACGGGAGATCAAAAAACGTACGACGCAGTCTGGTTTCATTTGCCGAAAAGATTAATGTCGGCATAACGCCCACGGGGCGGCTGGCCCTTTGGGGTATTCCAGCGACTGTACTGCGGGAGATCTGGACAAGGATGACGGCACGATCCGAGATATGGCACGCCAGCACAGTGGTGGTGAACGGGCTGGGGATCCTGATCGAGGGCCCGTCGGGGTCGGGGAAGTCATCGCTTGCGCTGGACCTTCTGGCGCTGGGGGCTGGGCTTGTGGCCGATGACCGGACCGAGTTGCGCCGGTTTGGGGACGGTCCGGTATTGGCCGCCGCGCCCGCGACACTGCCGGCGTTGATTGAAGCCCGCGGCGTCGGTCTGTTGCCGGTCTGTCTGACTGGCCCGACGGAACTGCACTTGATCGTTGATCTGGCCCACGTCGAGACTGAGCGTCTGCCGGTGCCGCGCCAGCGTCAGGTGCTGGGGCGCAGCATCACCGTGATGTCCCGGCCACAGGGTCCGCATTTCCCGCAGGCCCTGATCCAATATGCCAAAGGGCAGGCAGGGGCCTTGACGTGATACGGGACGAGACTGCGGACATCGCCGCCACCAACGCCGCCCAATTCCGCATCGTTCTGGTCACCGGACCGTCCGGGGCAGGGCGCTCCACCGCGGTTAAGGTGCTGGAAGATCTGGATTGCGAGGCGATCGACAACCTGCCGCTCAGTCTGGTGCCGCGGCTGTTGGAAGGACCGGCGCTGACCCGGACCCTCGTGCTGGGCATTGATGTCCGCAATCGCGATTTCAGCACCAACGGCTTCTTGCAGATGGTGCAGACCCTGCGCGCCCGAGAGGCCGCGCTGGAGATATTGTACCTCGATTGCAGTCCGGACGTGTTGTTGCGCCGCTTTTCAGAAACCCGGCGCCGCCATCCCATGGCCCCGGAAGACAGCCCGCAACTGGGGATCGACCGAGAACTGGCGCTGCTTGCGCCGATTCGGCGCAATGCCGATCTGTTGATCGATACCTCGGACCTGACACCGCATGATCTGCGTGCCGAATTGGCCCGTTGGTTCGATCCGGGGGGGCCGCAGCGGCTGGCAGTGACGGTGCATTCCTTCTCTTACAAGCGCGGCTTGCCGCCGGGGATCGACATGGCCTTCGATTGCCGTTTTCTGAAGAACCCCCATTGGGAGCCGGCGTTGCGACCGCTGGATGGGCGCGATCCGCAGGTGGTGGCCCATATCGCCACCGACGCCCGGTTCTCGGGGTTTTTCGACAAGACCCTTGATCTGGCCGAGTTCCTGCTGCCGGCCTATATCGAAGAGGGCAAGGCGCATTTGTCGATCGGCTTCGGCTGCACTGGCGGCCAGCACCGGTCGGTGGCCATGGCTGAAGGCATTGCCGCCAGTCTGCGGGCGCAAGGTTGGGCGGTGTCGCTGCGCCATCACGAACTGGAGCGCCGTGGCCAGATTGGTGCCGCATCCGAGGCAGCCCGGACCGCCAAGACAGGAGTCCCCGGATGATCGGCATAGTCCTGGTGGCGCATGGCGGTTTGGCCCGCGAATTTCTGGCCACGGTTGAGCATGTTCTGGGCAAACAGGCGGCGATTCGGGCCATTTCAATCGGAGTGCAGGAAGACCGCGTCGCCAAGGCGCGCGAGATCCTTGAAGCGACCGCGCAGGTCGATTGTGGGGCAGGTGTGGTGGTGGTGGTGGACATGTTCGGCGGCTCGCCGTCGAATCTGTCTTTGCCGGCGTGTGACCGGCCGGATCGGCTGATTGTCTATGGTGCGAACCTGCCAATGTTGGTCAAAATGGTCCGTGTCCGGCATCTTCCCCTGCGCGACGCGGTGACCCGGGCGGTGCAAGATGGGCGGAAATACCTTGATTGCTTCGACGCTTTCGGCAATTGACGGCAACAGTATGACTGATCCAATTACCAAGACCTTGAAAATCATCAACCAGAAGGGGCTTCACGCCCGTGCGTCGGCCCGTATGGTCGAGGTGGTGGATGCCCATGACGCCGATGCCGAAGTCCTGCGCGATGGGCTCAGTGCCTCGGGGGACAGCATCATGGGCCTGCTGATGCTGGGCGCGTCACTGGGCACCAGTATTGAGGTGCGGACCCGGGGGGCCGAAGCGTTGGCCCTGTCTGACGCGCTGGAACAACTGGTGGCGAATCGCTTTGGCGAAGAGTTTTAACATGATCCGCTACACTGCCTTTGGGCGCGCCTTCGGGCGTGTGAACGCCGATGGTTGATCGGGTCGGCCACCCGGCGGCGCCGCCGTCGGACTATGTGCCTTATGACAAGCGCAAGCTGTCGTATGCGTCGACCTTTGACAGTCCTGTTCATGCCTTTGCGATCAAGGTCTTGGAATGGACGACCGGCAAGCTGACATTGCTGCGCCTGATCCGCCGGTTCGAACGGGATGGTGTGCCGCAAGGACAGGCCTTCTGGTCGCGGGCCTTGGCGGTCATGGGGATTGAACTGAAGACGCCTGAGGCGCAAATCCGTAATATTCCGGCGGACGGGCCGGTGGTGATCGTGGCGAACCATCCGCATGGCTTGGTGGATGGCATGGTTCTGGCCGAGATGATCGGGCGGGTGCGCGATGATTACAAAATTCTGACCCGGTCGCTGCTGGCCAGCGTCGACGAGGTCAAACGCTATATGATCCCGGTGCCGTTCGTGCATGAAGAAGACGCGTTGCAGCAGAATTTGGCGATGCGCCAGCGGGCGATGGATCACTTGGGGCTGGGCGGCGTCATCGTGCTGTTTCCGTCGGGTGTGGTGGCCAGCTCGCACAGCCTGTTCGGCCCGGCCATTGAGGCCGACTGGAACGCGTTTACCGCCAAGATGATCCTGCGCAGCGGCGCGACGGTGGTGCCGGTATATTTCCCCGGGCAGAACAGCCGGACCTATCAGATTGCCAACCGGATTTCGGCGACCCTGCGTCAGGGGCTGTTGATCCACGAGGTTGTGCATGCGCTGAACCAGCCGCAGAAACCTGTGGTGGGCGCGCCGATCTTGCCCGAGGATTGCGCCCGCTGGCGCGGCGATCCGCGCGGGTTCATGGCGTGGCTGCGCGAGCGGACCCTGACCCTGACCGACGCGGATGCCGAAGGCACGCCGCCTGCATCCGGGCGCTGATCGCCGTTCGGGCCGCGATCTGACCGCTAATTTTCGGACAATGTTTCGACGCCGCCGTGTTGCAGGGTGCCTGCGCCGGGCAACTGTGCGGGGGCAGAAGGCCGGTGCCGGCCCTCTGCGATTGTGCGCCGGTCAGCTTACGAGGTGAACCGGTTGTTCCGGGGGAAGCCGCGCGGCGCCATTCGGCCAGTTCCGGCGCGCGCGCCCGTCCATTCTTCCAGATTGGCCTCCAGCCGGGTGCGTCCGGCGGGGTCTTTCCAGCTGAGGCCGTCGGCAAGGGTGAAGGTGATGACATCACACAGGCCACCATCCTTGAACTTCTGCATCCGCACGCCTTTGCCGCGGCCCATCTCGGGCAGATCGGAGACCGGGAAAACCAGCAGCTTGCGGTTGTCACCGACACTGGCCACGTGATCGCCGCGCACCGGTTTGCACAGCAGCGCCCGGGACGGGGCGCGGACATTCAACACCTGCCGTCCGGTCCGGGTCTGGGCCAGCACGTCATCCTCGGGCACGACAAAGCCGTCGCCGGAGGTCGAGGCCACCAGCAGGCGCCGCCCGGGCTGATGAATAAACAGGGCCACGATTTCGGCATCATTGGGCAGATCGACCATCAGGCGGACCGGTTCACCCATGCCGCGCCCACCGGGCAGGCTGGAAACGGACAGGGTGTAGAACCGCCCGTTGGCCCCGAACAACAGCAAGCGGTCGGTGGTTTCGGCGTGGAACAGGAAGCGGCCTTCGTCGCCATCCTTGAATTTCGGGGTCTGATCGAGGGCGACATGGCCTTTCATCGCCCGAATCCAGCCCATCTTTGAGCAAACGATGGTCACCGGTTCCCGGTCGATCATCGCCTCAATCGGCATTTCCGCGATTTCGATGGCCCGCGCGAAGGTGCTGCGCCGGGCCCCGTTCGGGCTGTTCGCGCCGAAGGTCTTGCGGATCTCGCGCAGTTGTCCGGCGATATGGGCCCATTGCAGGTCTTCGCTGTCGAGCAGATCGACCAAACCAGCGCGCTCGGCCATCAGGGCGTCGCGTTCGTTGCGCAGCTCCATTTCTTCGAGACGGCGCAGGCTGCGCAGACGCATGTTCAAAATGGCTTCGGCTTGGACATCGCTGAGATGGAACTCGGCCATCATCACCGGCTTGGGCTCGTCCATGGTGCGGATGATTTCGATCACGCGGTCGAGGTTGAGGAAGGCGATGATATAGCCTTCCAGCACTTCCAACCGGTGGTCGATCTTGCCAAGCCGGAACCGCGACCGTCGTTGCAGCACTTCTTGGCGGTGATCCAGAAAGGCGCGCAGCACTTCCTTGAGCGAGCAGACCTTGGGCGTGCGCCCGTCAATCAGCACGTTCATGTTCATCGAGAACCGGGTTTCCAGTTCGGACAGCCGGAACAGGGTGGCCATCAGCACCTCGGCCTCGACATTGCGCGAGCGGGGTTCCAGCACGATGCGAATGTCATCAGCCGATTCGTCGCGAACATCGGCCAGAATCGGGGCCCGTTTCGACTGGATCAGCTCGGCCAGCTTTTCGATCAGCTTGGACTTCTGCACCTGATAGGGGATCTCGGTGACGATGATCTGCCACTGGCCCCGGCCCAGATCCTCAATCTCCCAGCGCGAGCGCAGGCGGAAAGCGCCGCGCCCGGTGCGATAGGTTTCAAGGATGGTTTCAGGTGGTTCAACAATCACGCCGCCGGTGGGGAAGTCCGGTCCGGGGATGTGATTGACGAGGGTCTCATCAAGGGCATTGGGCGATTTGATCAGATGCAGGCAGGCCTCGACCAATTCCCCGATATTATGCGGCGGAATGTTGGTGGCCATGCCCACCGCAATCCCGCTGGAGCCGTTGGCCAACAGGTTGGGATAGGCCGCTGGCAAGACTGCAGGTTCAGTCAGGGTGCCGTCATAGTTTTCGCGAAAATCGACGGCGTCCTCGTTCAGCCCTTCCATCAGGGCTTCGGCGGCGGCGGTCAGGCGGGCCTCGGTATAGCGCGAGGCGGCCGGATTATCGCCGTCGATATTGCCGAAATTGCCCTGACCGTCGACCAGCGGATAGCGCACTGCGAAATCCTGCGCCAAACGCGCCATGGCATCATAGATCGCGGCATCGCCGTGCGGGTGATAGTTGCCCATCACGTCGCCCGAGATCTTGGCCGATTTGCGGAAGCCGCCAGTGGGCGACAGGCGCAATTCCCGCATCGCATACAAGATGCGGCGGTGGACCGGCTTTAGCCCGTCCCGTGCGTCGGGCAGCGCCCGGTGCATGATGGTGGACAGAGCATAGGTCAGGTAGCGACTGCCGAGGGCGCGACGAAGCGGCTCGGTGATGTCAGATGGGGTGCTGGTCGGCACGTCGGGGGGCAGGTCTGGGTCGCTCATGGCTGGCTAATAGCGGCTGGACCCGGCCCGGTAAAGCGGCCACAGCGTATGGACCGGGGCAAAAACGACACGCGGCCCGTGGACCGAATCACGGTAAGGTCGCGTTGTGGTGTGAGAATGGGATACGCATGGACCTGAGGATGCGCGGGGGGCGAGGCTGAATGGCACTGAAATTGACGATCTTGTTGGCGGGGCTGATATTCATGGCCATGTATCTGGCCGGGGATTCCGACGGTCCGAGCCGCAGCCGTACCGCAACAGGGGCAGGAGGGCAGACCGGGACGACGGCGCCTGACGCGCCAGCCCCGCCCGAGGCCGACCGCGCCGCAACTGCGCCGGACCCTAGCCCTGAGCCTCAGGCCGACATTGCACCGGCACCTCCGGCAGCGCCCTCAGCTTCGGATGCCCCGGTGGCGTCGATGGCCCCGGATGCTGCGCCGACCGGTCAGACCATGGCGGAGGCCGAAGCTGAAAGTGAAGTGGCCGCCGAAGCCGAGGACGACGCGCCCGTCGTGCTGCCCGGCCTTGGCATGTCTGGCCTGTCATTCGACAGTGGTTCGGACGCGTTGTCCTTGGCGGATGGGGTGCGGGCGCGCATGGCGGAAGATCCGGCCCAACCGTTGCGCCGCCCAGAGGCCCCACCACCAGTGACCGCACAGACAGCGCCGGACGCCCCGGCCCCGGCTGCCACCGACACTGGGCCTTCCGGCAGCACGGCGCGGCCAATGGCGCGGGTGACTGCGACGGCGGTGAACCTGCGGGCGGGCCCGTCTACGGCCGAAGCGGTGGTTGGCCGGGCGTCTGAGGGCGATCTGGTGGAAGTCACCGGCACGCCGGTGCCGGGCTGGAGCGCGATTCGCGACCCGGCCACCGGCAACACGGTCTATATGGCGACCGATTTTCTGCTGATGCAGTCGAACTGAGGCCCGGATGTCTGACACAGGGACCCGCTCGATCCTGATTACGGGCTGTTCGTCTGGAATTGGTCTGGATGCTGCACGGCGGCTGGCCACAGACGGCTGGCAAGTATTCGCGTGCTGCCGCAAGGCCGAGGATTGCGCCCGGCTTGAGGCTGAAGGCCTGCGGGCGCCGCGCTTAGATTACGAGGACCCGGACAGCATCGCCGCAGCGGTGACGGAAATATTGGCCGAGACGGGCGGGCGGCTGGACGCGCTGTATCACAACGGCGCCTATGCGATCCCCGGCGCATTAGAGGACCTGCCGACCGACGGGCTGCGGGCGATTTTTGAGGCCAATCTGTTTGGCTGGCACGAGTTGACCCGTTTGGTGCTGCCGGTGATGCGGGCACAGACGGCGGGTGCGGATCAGATGCACGGGCGGATCGTGCTGGTGTCGTCGGTGCTGGGCTTTGTGCCGACCAAGTGGCGCGGTGCCTATGTGGCGACGAAATACGCGCTGGAAGGCTATGGCGATGTGCTGCGCATGGAAATGCGCGATGTGGGGATTGCCGTCAGTTTGATTGAGCCGGGGCCGATTACCACCCGGTTTCGGATCAATGCGACCCTGCAATTCGAGCGCTGGATCGATTGGCAGGCCAGCCCGCGCGCCGACGCCTATCGGGATCGGTTGATCCCATGGCTGCGTGCCCGGCCCAAACCGGGCAAGGGGTTTGAGTTGCCGCCTGCGGCTGTGACCGATGCGCTGATCCACGCCCTGACGGCGCGGAGACCGCGGCGGCGCTATCGGGTGACGGTGCCGACCCGGGCGATGGCGGTGGCCAAGCGGGTGCTGCCAGAAGCGGCTTTGGATTGGCTGTTGCATCGGGCCTGACGCGGCGCATTGCGGGTTCGCTTTTGGGCCGTCCGGCCCTATGTCAGGCTCAGAAAAGGAAGCACGCCATGACCAATGATCCTCTCTTCATCGTCGTTGCCCTTGCCGTTCTTGTGGTCTTCGTGATCCTGATGGTGGGCATCGGCACATTCGCCAAGGGTGGCGAGTTTAACCGCAAGCACGCCAACCGGATCATGCGTTATCGCATTGGTGCCCAATTCTTCGCGGTGCTGCTGATATTGGGCTTTGTCGCCTATCGCCAGATCGGGGGTCAGTGATGGTCGTCTTAAATCGGATTTACACCCGCACCGGCGATGCCGGACAAACGGCGCTTGGCAACGGTACGCGGGTGGCCAAGCACGATCTGCGGGTCGAGGCCTATGGCACGGTGGACGAGACCAACGCCACCATCGGACTGGCGCGGCTGCACGCCACCGGCGCGATGGATGCGCAACTGGCGGCGGTGCAGAACGATCTGTTCGATCTGGGGGCGGATCTGTGCCGCCCCGATCACAGCAAGGACGCTGAAGCTGCCTATCCACCGCTGCGGGTGACCCAAGCGCAGGTGGACCGGTTGGAAGCCGAGATCGACGCGATGAACACGGTGCTAGAGCCGCTGCGGTCGTTTGTATTGCCGGGCGGGTCGGCGTTGGCGGCGCATCTGCATCTGTGCCGTACAGTCAGCCGCCGGGCCGAACGCCTGACCGTGGCCCTGTCGGGGGCTGAAGAAATCAATCCGGCGGTGCAAAAGTACCTGAACCGGCTTTCGGACTGGTTTTTCGTCGCCTCGCGCATCGCTAATGACGATGGGCGCAGCGATGTTTTGTGGGTTCCGGGCGCAAACCGCTGAGGCCTGCCGAAGCGGCAATCGCACCGCGTTTGGCGACCGGAAGCGCAAACCGCTGAGGCTTGCCAGCGCGGCACCTGCACGACGTTTGGCGATCTGAGACGCATAGCTCAAAGCTATGGGTGTCGCGTTGCGTGCTGCGCCGCATCATTTTGGGTCTGTATGTCACGGGACGGATTGTCTAGACCCGACCCAATCCACGCACGACGACAGTCCAGAGGAGACAGACACGATGAAAATACTGGTCCCCGTAAAACGCGTGATCGACTATAACGTGAAGGTCCGCGTCAAAGCGGACGGGTCCGGCGTCGATCTTGCGAACGTTAAGATGTCCATGAATCCCTTCGATGAAATCGCGGTGGAAGAAGCCATCCGCCTGAAAGAGGCGGGCATTGCCAGCGAAATCGTGGTGGTGTCCATTGGCGTCAAGCAGGCCCAAGAGACCCTGCGCACGGCCCTAGCCATGGGCGCGGACCGGGCGATTTTAATTGAGGCCACTGCGGACGTGCAGACCGATATCGAACCGCTGGCCGTGGCCAAGCTGTTGAAGGCGGTGATCGACACCGAAGCGCCGGAACTGGTTCTGGCGGGCAAGCAGGCGATCGACAACGATCTGAACGCCACCGGTCAGATGCTGGCGGCCCTGTTGGGCTGGTCGCAGGCGACCAATGCTTCGAAAATCGAGATCGCGAATGGCGCGGCGACCGTGACCCGTGAGGTCGATGGCGGTTTGCAGACCATCAAGGTCACGTTGCCAGCGATCGTGACGGTGGATTTGCGTCTGAACGAGCCGCGCTATGCCAGCCTGCCCAACATCATGAAGGCAAAGCGCAAGCCGTTGGAGGCGAAGACGGCGGAAGATTACGGCGTCGATATCAGCCCCCGGCTTGAGGTGATCAAGACGGCTGAGCCCGCAGTGCGCGCGGCCGGGATCAAGGTGGCCTCGGTCGATGAACTGGTGACGAAACTCAAAGATGCGGGGGTAATCTGATGGCGGTTCTTCTTCTGGGCGAAGTGAATGACGGCGAACTGTCGTTGGATGCCACCTCTAAGACCGTGGCCGCAGTGGCGGGCTTGGGCGATGTGACGGTGCTGTGTGTTGGCGCCACCTGCGCCAAGGCGGCGGAAGAAGCGGCGACCATCGCGGGCGTGTCGCGGGTGCTGTGCGCCGAACATGATCTTTATGGGCATCGTCTGGCAGAGCCGACGGCGGCGCTGATCGTGTCACTGGCGGGCGAATATTCCCATATCGTGGCACCGGCCACCACCGATGCCAAAAACATCCTGCCCCGGGTCGCGGCCCTGCTGGATGTGATGGTGATTACCGATGTGTCCGGCGTCGTCGATGCGGACACGTTTGAACGTCCGGTCTATGCCGGGAACGCCATTCAAACCGTAAAATCGCGGGATGCCATCAAGGTGGTGTCGATCCGGGCTTCGACCTTTGATTTGGCAGGGACGGGCGCGGCGGCACCGGTCGAGATGCTGGATGCGGCCGCAGATCCGGGCCTGTCGCACTGGGTTGAGGACAAGCTGGCCGCAAGCGACCGGCCAGAGCTGACCAGCGCGGGCATCGTGGTGTCCGGCGGACGCGGCGTCGGCTCAGAGGCGGATTTCCACCTGATCGAGGCTTTGGCCGACAAGTTGGGGGCCGCTGTCGGGGCCAGCCGCGCTGCGGTCGATTCGGGCTTTGCGCCGAATGACTGGCAGGTCGGGCAGACCGGCAAGGTGGTGGCACCGGATCTCTATATCGCTGTGGGGATTTCGGGCGCGATCCAGCATCTTGCGGGCATGAAGGACAGTAAGGTCATCGTGGCGATCAACAAGGACGAAGAGGCGCCGATCTTTCAGGTGGCCGATTACGGCTTGGTTGCCGATCTGTTCACCGCATTGCCGGAACTGACCGAAAAACTTTGAACCGGCGCTGCCTGCGCTGCATGATGAGAACTGGCCCGCCGGCAATGGCGGGCCTTTTCCTTTGAGGCCGGGTGCGCTAGCAGATGGGGCCGACCCCCGAACGGCTCAGGACTAAGGAACGCTCGATGCTACTTTCTCGCGCCGTCTGTGCGGCCTTCGCCTTGGCTGCCGTCGTGGGCCTGTCGGCCTGCACCACCGAACTTGACAGCGCCACGCAGGCCTCGGGCCTTGGAAATTTCCGCCTCGACCGGGTTGTTGTGGTGTCGGATGATCCAACCCGGGGGCCGTTGTCGCGCGATATTGAAGATGCGGCGCTGAAGGCGGCGGTGACCGATGCGGTGACTGCGCGGTTTGGTCGCTTCAAGGGTGATGAGACCTATTCGCTGGGGATCAAGGTGCAGGCATTCGTGCTGGCCTATCCGGGGGTGCCGATTCTGTTGGCGCCGCGGTCCATGCTGCTGTTGTCGGTCAATGTTTACAACGATGTGCCGGTGCGCTTGAACCCGGAAACCCTGAATTTGACGGTGTTCGAGGATGCTGGCGGCGATACCGTGATGGGATCGGGCTATACTCAAAGCGCCGAACAGCAATTGCTGGAGGTCGCCGATAACGCCGCAATTGAGATCGAATTGTGGCTACGGAAGAACGAAAATTGGTTCGGCGGGGCCCGGTCCAGACCCGAACGCAGCGGAGATGCCGTTGCGGCACCGGCCACGGCCACCAAAACAGGCTCTTGATTTTCCGGGCTGCGCTTTGTAACGAGCCCGCGTTGACAGACCCCGGGCAGAAGCACTCGCCCCAAGCAGAGGCGCCTTAGATCATGGCAAAAGCAAAGTTCGACCGCAGCAAGCCGCATGTGAACATTGGCACGATCGGCCATGTTGACCACGGCAAGACGACGCTGACGGCTGCAATCACCAAATATTTCGGCGATTTCAAAGCCTATGACCAGATCGACGGCGCGCCGGAAGAGAAGGCACGTGGGATCACGATCTCGACCGCTCACGTTGAGTATGAGACCGAAGGCCGTCACTACGCCCACGTCGACTGCCCCGGCCACGCCGACTACGTCAAAAACATGATCACCGGTGCTGCCCAGATGGACGGCGCGATCCTGGTTGTGAACGCAGCCGACGGCCCGATGCCCCAGACCCGCGAGCACATCCTGCTCGGTCGTCAGGTCGGCATTCCGTACATGGTTGTGTACATGAACAAGGTCGACCAGGTGGACGACGAAGAGCTGCTCGAGCTGGTCGAGATGGAGATCCGCGAGCTGCTGTCCTCCTACGACTACCCTGGAGACGATATCCCGATCATTCCGGGTTCGGCGCTGCACGCGATGAACGGCACCCGTCCGGAAATCGGCGAAGAGTCGATCAAGAAGCTGATGGCGGCTGTGGATGAGTACATCCCGACCCCTGAGCGCGCGGTTGACCTGCCGTTCCTGATGCCCATCGAGGACGTGTTCTCGATCTCGGGTCGTGGGACTGTTGTGACCGGCCGGATCGAGCGCGGCGTGATCAATGTTGGCGACAGCATCGAAATCGTTGGCATCAAGGACACCAAAACCTCGACCTGTACCGGCGTGGAAATGTTCCGCAAGCTGCTGGATCGTGGGGAAGCTGGTGACAACGTCGGCGTTCTGCTGCGCGGCATCGACCGTGAGGGCGTTGAGCGTGGTCAGGTTCTGTGTAAGCCGAAGTCGGTTGCACCGCACACCAAGTTCGAAGCCGAGGCCTACATCCTGACCAAGGAAGAAGGCGGCCGTCACACGCCGTTCTTCGCGAACTACCGTCCGCAGTTCTACTTCCGGACCACGGATGTGACCGGCACGGTTGTGCTGCCTGAGGGCACCGAAATGGTGATGCCGGGCGACAACCTGAAGTTCAACGTTGAACTGATCGCCCCGATCGCGATGGAAGAGAAGCTGCGCTTCGCCATCCGTGAAGGTGGCCGCACCGTCGGTGCCGGCGTGGTCTCCAAGATCATCGAATAATCTATACTGACCTTCGGGCGCGCGTCGCCCATCGATCAGGCTGGGCCGTCCGCATTGCGGGCGGCCTTTGCATGTCTGGGGGCAGGGGCGGGGCCAAATTTCGACAGATGCCAAAAACAGGTGGGTGACAGGGCGGTTTCCGCTTGAAGTGCTGCGCGTTTCGAATTATCCCCGCGCTGATTGCAGGGGCTTAGCTCAGTTGGTAGAGCATCGGTCTCCAAAACCGAGGGTCGTGGGTTCGAGTCCCCCAGCCCCTGCCAGTCATTTCACCACAGCGGCAAGCCAACCTAGGGTGACCCGTGATCGCGTCGGACAGAGTTCCGGGCTGCGACACCGGCGGGTCCGGTTCGGTCTTGAACTCCCGGCGGCTCAGGCGTATTTGACCCAGATCGCGACAACAGGACGTCCTATGGCCATGACCAATCCCCTCAAGTTCATCCAACAGGTCCGCGGCGAGGTCGCCAAGATCACCTGGCCCGGTCAGCGTGAGGTCCTTCTGACCACGGCCATGGTGCTGGTGATGGCGTCCCTGACGTCGCTGCTGTTCTTTACGGTGGATGTATTGATCCGTACGGGACTGAAATTCACCCTCGCCTTCTTCGGAAGCTGAACACAGTCGGGTGATGCTGGTGGGTTTGGGGCTTGCAAAGTCCGGGCTCAACGGCTAGCACACCGCCTAGTTCCGGCGAGAGGTGTGCAACGATTCGTATTGCACGCCGCTTTTTGCGTCCGGGCTGCGAGACACAGAGATTCAAGAAACAGGGCCTTCGGGTCAGAACGGGGCGGCGGGCAATATGGCGAAACGATGGTATTCGGTGAGCGTTCTGTCGAACTTCGAGAAGAAGATCGCGGAACAGATTCGCACCGAGGTCATCGAGAAGGGCCTCGAAGACGAAATCGAAGAGGTACTTGTTCCGACCGAAGAAGTGATCGAGGTGCGCCGTGGCAAGAAAGTCACCGCCGAACGTCGCTTCATGCCTGGCTATGTCCTGGTTCGGATGGAGATGACCGATCAGGGCTATCACCTGATCAGCAGTATTAACCGGGTCACCGGATTCTTGGGCCAGCAGGGCAAGCCGATGCCCATGCGGGATGCCGAAGTGAACCAAATCCTGAACCGCGTGGAAGAGGGCGAAGCATCGCCTCGGACGCTGATCCACTTTGAGATCGGTGAGCGCGTGAAGGTCAACGAAGGGCCATTCGAAGATTTCGAAGGCACTGTCGAAGAAGTAGACGAAGATGCGCAGCGCCTGAAGGTGACCGTATCGATCTTTGGTCGGGAAACCCCGGTCGAACTGGAATTCACTCAGGTCAATAAAGACGCCTGAGCGACCCCTGTGGGAGGAAGGCCGGGCGCGCCCGGGTGACCGCACCACAGCAACAAGAGCCGCCTGACGCGTCAGGCTGGTGTTGACAAGAAGGAGAGGCCGCATGGCCAAGAAACTGATCGGGACGTTGAAACTGCAGGTTCCTGCAGGCAAAGCAAACCCCAGCCCGCCGGTTGGTCCGGCGCTGGGTCAGCGCGGCATCAACATCATGGAATTCTGTAAGGCGTTCAACGCCAAGACGCAGGAAATGGAAGTCGGCGCACCGTGCCCGACCGTCATCAGCTATTATCAGGACAAGTCGTTCACCATCGACATCAAGTCGCCGCCGGCGTCTTACTTCCTGAAAAAAGCCGCTAAGCTGAAATCCGGTGCCAAGACGCCGTCGCGGGAAACCGCTGGCTATGTCACTGTGGCTCAGGTGCGTGAAATCGCCGAAGCCAAGATGAAAGACCTTAGCGCGAACGACGTTGAGGCCGCGATGAAGGTCATCCTGGGCTCCGCCCGGTCGATGGGTATCGAGGTGAAAGGCTAAGATCATGGCAAAGCTTGGAAAACGTACCAAATCCGCCCGTCTCGCCTTCGCTGGCAAAGACAACATTTCGCTGGAAGATGCAGTAAGCCTGATCAAGGCCAATGCCACCGCGAAATTCGACGAGACCATTGAGATCGCGATGAACCTTGGGGTTGATCCGCGTCACGCAGACCAAATGGTTCGCGGCGTTGTGACCCTGCCAAACGGCACGGGCAAAACTGTTCGCGTTGCTGTGTTTGCGCGTGGCCCTAAGGCCGATGAAGCAACCGCAGCTGGTGCTGACATTGTTGGCGCAGAAGACCTGATGGAAGCCATCCAAGGCGGCAAGATCGACTTCGATCGTTGCATCGCAACGCCGGACATGATGCCGATCGTTGGCCGTCTGGGTAAAATCCTCGGGCCGCGCAACTTGATGCCGAACCCGAAAGTCGGAACCGTGACCATGGATGTGGCAACTGCTGTTGCCAACGCCAAGGGCGGAGAAGTTCAGTTCAAGGCCGAAAAAGCTGGTGTGGTTCACGCCGGTGTTGGCAAAGCATCGTTTGACGCCGCACAGCTGGCTGAAAACATCCGTGCTTTCGTCGATGCGGTGGCCAAAGCTAAGCCGGCAGGTGCCAAGGGCGCCTATCTGAAGCGGATCAACCTAAGCTCGACAATGGGCCCGGGCGTTTCGGTATCGGTCGACTCGGCTGCTTCGGCAGTCTGAGCACACAAGATTTGGCAGGGTGACCTGCTGAATGACAGGGATCAGGCTTCGGCCGTGGACCCTGTCCTGTCCGAGACGGAGGGGGCGCCTGCTGCTGGTCGCAAGACTGACAGGTAGGGGCTTAATATCCTTCCTGAGATGGGGATCGAGACATTTCTCTGGGTGCCGGTTTTCCGGCCCTCGGGCGATCTGACCTCGGGACCCTGACATAGGACCCGAACGCTGAGGAAACTCAGCACGACGTGAGCCGAGGGGGAGACCCCTCAAATTTGGAGTGAAACTGTGGATAGAGCCCAGAAAGAGAAATTGGTCGACGAACTCGGCCAGATCTTCGAAAGCTCTGGCGTTGTAGTGGTTGCCCATTACGCGGGACTCACGGTTGCCGAAATGCAGGATCTGCGGGCGCGTATGCGTACTGCCGGTGGGTCCGTACGTGTTGCCAAAAACAGGCTCGCCAAGATCGCCCTTGAGGGCAAACCGTGCGCAAGCATTGGTTCGCTTTTGACGGGCATGACCGTTCTTTCCTACTCCGAGGATCCCGTGGCAGCAGCCAAGGTAGCCGAGGATTTCGCCAAGGATAACAAGAAGTTCTTGATCCTAGGCGGGGCAATGGGAGAGACGGCTCTGGACCGGGCTGGTGTTGAGGCCGTGTCGAAAATGCCGTCGCGCGATGAGCTTATTGCTTCCATCGTCGGCTGTATTGGCGCACCTGCTTCGAACATTGCCGGGGCTATTGGCGCACCTGCTTCGAACATTGCGAGCATTCTTTCGACAATCGAGGAGCGCGGCGAAGCCGCGTGAGACCCCCGTGTGTGGCGCCATCAGGACGCTGGAACACATCATATAAGACGGAACAGAGAAAATGGCTGATCTGAAAGCACTTGCTGAACAAATCGTTAACCTGACGCTTCTCGAAGCACAGGAACTGAAAACCATCCTCAAGGACGAGTATGGCATCGAACCGGCTGCCGGTGGCGCAGTCATGATGGCCGGCCCGGCTGCCTCTGCAGAAGCTGCAGAAGAGCAGACCGAGTTCGACGTGATCCTCAAAGCCGCTGGCGCTGAGAAAATCAAAGTCATCAAAGAAGTCCGCGCGATCACCGGTCTTGGCCTGAAAGAAGCCAAGGAACTGGTCGAAGCTGGTGGCAAGCCCGTCAAAGAAGGCGTTGCCAAAGCTGAAGCAGACGACATCAAAGCGAAACTCGAAGCCGTTGGCGCCGAGATCGAACTGAAGTAATCATGGCGGACCCTATCCGGGTCCGACCCTGACATACCTTGGCTGAGCCCGGTCTTTCCGGGCTCAGCCGTCCGCATCTTGGAGAGGACCCGTCTGCACCGGGTCCTCTCCAGGCGGCGGGAACTGGTCGGAAGGCGCCCCCTGGGAAGGGTGCCAGCATGGACCGTCCCCCCTGTTTCAAGGATGCACCCCGTGGCCCCGGCGGTGGTTGTTTCCGGACGAAACGAAAGGCGATAAGACATATGGCTCAGACCTTCCTTGGCCAGAAGCGACTCCGCAAGTATTATGGGAAAATTCGTGAAGTTCTGGCGATGCCGAACCTCATTGAAGTTCAGAAATCCTCCTATGATTTGTTTCTAAGGTCCGGCGACAGCCCGGTTCCGCTGGATGGCGAAGGCCTGAAAGGCGTGTTCCAATCGGTCTTCCCGATTAAAGACTTCAACGAGACGTCGGTTTTGGAATTTGTCAGTTACGAGCTGGAAAAGCCGAAATATGACGTTGAGGAATGTCAGCAGCGCGACATGACCTACGCGGCACCTTTGAAGGTGACACTGCGTCTGATCGTGTTTGATATCGACGAAGATACCGGCGCAAAATCGGTCAAGGACATCAAAGAGCAAGATGTCTTCATGGGCGACATGCCTTTGATGACACCGAACGGCACGTTTATCGTCAACGGGACCGAGCGCGTTATTGTGTCGCAGATGCACCGCAGCCCCGGCGTGTTCTTCGATCACGACAAGGGCAAGACTCACTCTTCGGGCAAGTTGCTGTTTGCCTGCCGGATCATCCCGTATCGCGGGTCGTGGTTGGATTTCGAATTCGACGCCAAAGACCAGATCTACGCGCGGATCGACCGTCGCCGGAAATTGCCGGTAACGACATTGCTGTATTCGCTTGGTTTGGACCAAGAGGATATCTGTGATGCGTATTACGATACCGTGTCATTCCGCTTGATGAACAATCGCGGCTGGGCGACCAAGTTCTTCCCGGAACGGTCGCGGGGCACGCGCCCGGTGCATGACCTTGTCGATGCCGCAACTGGCGAGATCGTTGCCGAGGCTGGCAAGAAGATCACGCCGCGCGCTGTCAAGCAGATGATCGACGAAGGCAATGTCAAGGAACTGCTGGTTCCGTTCGATTCGATCATCGGTCGCTATGTGGCCAAAGACATCATCAACGAAGAAACCGGCGCGATTTATGTCGAAGCTGGCGATGAGTTGACGTGGGAGCTGAACAAGGAAGGCGATGTTTCCGGCGGCACCTTGAAAGAGCTGATCGACGCTGGCATCACCGATATTCCGGTTCTCGACATCGATAACATCAATGTCGGTCCTTACATCCGTAACACGATGGCTGCGGACAAGAACATGAACCGCGATACCGCGCTCATGGATATCTACCGTGTGATGCGCCCGGGCGAGCCGCCGACCGTTGACGCGGCCTCGGCCCTGTTCGACACATTGTTCTTCGATAGCGAACGCTATGACCTCAGCGCCGTTGGCCGGGTCAAGATGAACATGCGTCTGAACCTCGATGCTGAAGACACCCAGCGGACCCTGCGCAAAGCTGACATCGTTGCCTGTATCAAGGCGCTGGTGGAATTGCGTGACGGCAAGGGCGACATCGACGACATCGACCACCTGGGCAACCGTCGTGTGCGCTCGGTCGGGGAATTGATGGAAAACCAGTACCGCGTTGGTCTGCTCCGCATGGAGCGGGCAATCAAAGAGCGGATGTCGTCGGTCGAAATCGACACGGTGATGCCGCAGGACCTGATCAACGCCAAGCCTGCTGCCGCGTCTGTACGTGAATTCTTCGGCTCGTCGCAGCTGTCGCAGTTCATGGACCAAACCAACCCGCTGTCGGAAGTCACCCACAAGCGCCGCTTGTCGGCGCTTGGGCCGGGCGGTTTGACCCGCGAACGTGCTGGCTTTGAAGTCCGCGACGTGCACACCACGCACTACGGCCGGATGTGCCCGATTGAGACCCCGGAAGGCCCGAACATTGGTCTGATCAACTCGCTCGCCACCTTCGCGCGGGTGAACAAGTACGGCTTCATCGAGACCCCTTACCGCAAAGTGGTTGACGGTCACGTGACCGACGAAGTGCAGTACATGTCTGCGACTGAAGAAATGCGTCATACCGTGGCGCAGGCCAACGCGCAGCTGGACGAGAACGGCTATTTCATCAACGATCTGGTGAACACCCGGCAATCGGGCGACTACACCATGAGCCCGCGCGAGAATGTCGACCTGATCGACGTGTCGCCGAAGCAGTTGGTGTCGGTTGCGGCCTCGCTTATCCCGTTCCTTGAAAACGACGACGCCAACCGCGCCTTGATGGGCTCGAACATGCAGCGTCAGGCGGTTCCGTTGCTGCAGGCCGAAGCGCCTCTGGTCGGCACCGGCATCGAGGAAGTTGTTGCCCGCGACAGTGGCGCCGCGATTGTGGCGAAGCGGACCGGTATCATCGACCAGGTTGATGCGACCCGTATCGTGGTCCGTGCGACCGACGATCTGGATCCCAGCGATCCGGGCGTCGACATCTATCGGATGCGCAAGTTCCAGCGCTCGAACCAGAACAGCTGTATCAATCAGCGGCCACTGGTGAAGGTGGGTGACATGGTCACCAAAGGCGAAGTGATCGCCGATGGTCCATCCACCGATATGGGGGAACTGGCGCTTGGTAAGAACGTCATCGTCGCCTTTATGCCGTGGAATGGCTACAACTACGAAGACTCGATCCTGATCTCCGAGCGGATTACCCGGGACGACGTGTTCACCTCGATCCACATTGATGAGTTCGAAGTGGCGGCGCGCGACACCAAGCTTGGGCCAGAAGAAATCACCCGCGACATTCCCAACGTCGGTGAGGAAGCTCTGCGCAACCTCGACGAAGCCGGGATTGTTTATATCGGTGCCGAAGTCGGTCCGGCGGATATTCTGGTTGGTAAGATCACGCCCAAGGGCGAAAGCCCGATGACGCCGGAAGAAAAGCTTCTGCGCGCCATCTTCGGGGAAAAAGCCTCGGACGTGCGGGATACGTCGCTGCGGTTGCCCCCGGGTGACTACGGCACGATCGTGGAAGTGCGGGTGTTCAACCGTCACGGCGTCGACAAAGACGAACGTGCAGTTCAGATCGAGCGCGAAGAAGTCGAACGTCTGTCGCGTGACCGTGATGACGAGTTGGCGATCCTTGAGCGCAACATCTATTCGCGCCTGAATTCCATGATCCACGGCAAGATCGCGGTGAAGGGCCCCAAAGGCGTCAAGCCGGGTTCGGAAATCACCGAGGACTTGCTGGCGACTCTGTCCAAAGGTCAGTGGTGGCAGTTGGCTCTGGAAGAAGAGCAAGAGGCCAAGCAGGTCGAAGCTCTGAACGCCCAGTTCGACGCACAGCGTCGGGCGCTGGACGCGCGCTTTGAGGATAAGGTCGAAAAGGTCCGTCGTGGCGACGATCTGCCCCCGGGCGTGATGAAGATGGTCAAAGTGTTCGTGGCGGTGAAGCGCAAGCTGCAACCGGGCGACAAAATGGCCGGACGTCACGGCAACAAGGGTGTTATTTCCAAGGTTGTTCCGATGGAGGACATGCCGTTCCTTGCGGACGGGACCCCGGTCGACTTCTGTCTGAACCCGCTGGGTGTGCCGTCGCGGATGAACGTCGGTCAGATTCTGGAAACCCACATGGGTTGGGCAAGCCGCGGTCTTGGCATCAAGATCGACGAGGCGCTGCAGGATTACCGCCGCAATGGTGATCTGACCCCGGTGCGTGAAGCAATGCGGATCGGCTATGGCGATGATGTCTTTGAAGAAGGCATCAAAGACATGGACGACAAGCGTCTGGTTGAGGCGGCGTCCAACGTTACCCGCGGTGTCCCAATCGCAACGCCCGTCTTTGACGGTGCGCGCGAAGAGGGCGTGAACGATGCGCTGCTGCGTGCTGGATTTGACCAGTCGGGCCAGTCCCGCCTGTTCGACGGCCGCACCGGCGAGGAATTCGCCCGCAAAGTGACGGTTGGGGTCAAGTACCTGCTGAAACTGCACCACCTTGTGGACGACAAGATCCACGCGCGTTCGACCGGGCCTTACAGCTTGGTCACCCAGCAGCCGCTGGGCGGTAAAGCGCAGTTCGGTGGTCAGCGCTTCGGGGAGATGGAGGTCTGGGCTCTGGAAGCTTACGGCGCCGCCTACACCCTGCAAGAGATGCTGACGGTGAAGTCGGATGACGTTGCCGGCCGGACCAAGGTCTATGAATCGATCGTCAAAGGCGAGGACAACTTCGAAGCCGGTGTACCGGAATCGTTCAACGTTCTCGTCAAAGAGGTCCGCGGCTTGGGCCTCAACATGGAACTCCTGGATGCGGAGGAGGATTGAGGCGCTCGCGCCTCGATCATCCCATCCCCTGACATGTAAGGACGCAAAATGAACCAGGAACTGACCAATAACCCGTTCAATCCGGTCGCCCCGGTGAAGACGTTTGACGAAATCAAGGTGTCGTTGGCATCTCCCGAACGGATCCTGTCGTGGTCCTTCGGCGAGATCAAAAAGCCCGAGACCATCAACTACCGGACGTTCAAGCCCGAGCGCGACGGCCTATTCTGTGCCCGTATCTTTGGCCCGATCAAAGATTACGAATGCCTGTGCGGCAAATATAAACGCATGAAGTATCGCGGCGTTGTCTGCGAGAAATGCGGCGTGGAAGTCACGCTGCAAAAGGTCCGCCGCGAGCGGATGGGCCATATCGAACTGGCAGCGCCGGTTGCGCATATCTGGTTCCTGAAGTCGTTGCCCAGCCGGATCGGTCTGATGCTGGACATGACCCTGCGGGATCTGGAACGGATTCTGTACTTCGAAAACTACGTGGTGATTGAACCCGGCCTGACAGACCTGACCTATGGTCAGCTTATGCAGGAAGACGAGTTCATGGATGCGCAGGACGCTTATGGCGCCGACGCGTTCACTGCCGGTATCGGGGCTGAAGCCATTCGCGACATGCTGGCCCAGATCGATCTGGAAGCCGAAGCCGCGACGTTGCGCGAAGATCTGAAAGAAGCCACGGGCGAATTGAAGCCCAAGAAGATCATCAAGCGCCTGAAGATCGTCGAAAACTTCATCGAGTCCGGCAACCGCCCGGAATGGATGATTTTGACGGTTGTGCCGGTCATCCCGCCTGAGCTGCGCCCGCTGGTGCCGCTGGATGGGGGCCGCTTTGCAACGTCCGACCTGAACGATCTGTATCGCCGGGTGATCAACCGGAACAACCGCCTCAAGCGTTTGATTGAGCTGCGCGCGCCGGACATCATCGTTCGGAACGAAAAGCGGATGTTGCAGGAATCGGTCGATGCGCTGTTTGATAACGGTCGTCGTGGCCGCGTCATCACCGGTGCCAACAAGCGTCCGTTGAAATCCCTCAGCGATATGCTGAAGGGGAAGCAGGGCCGCTTCCGTCAGAACCTTTTGGGCAAACGGGTCGACTTCTCGGGTCGTTCGGTCATCGTGACCGGGCCGGAATTGAAGCTGCATCAGTGCGGGCTGCCGAAGAAGATGGCGCTCGAGCTGTTCAAGCCGTTCATCTACAGCCGTCTTGAGGCGAAGGGGCTTAGCTCGACCGTCAAACAAGCCAAGAAGCTGGTGGAAAAAGAGCGTCCTGAAGTTTGGGACATTCTTGACGAGGTGATCCGCGAGCATCCCGTGATGCTGAACCGCGCACCAACCTTGCACCGTCTTGGCATTCAGGCGTTTGAGCCGAAGCTGATCGAAGGTAAGGCGATCCAGCTGCACCCGCTGGTTTGCTCGGCGTTCAACGCTGACTTTGACGGCGACCAGATGGCTGTGCACGTCCCTCTGAGCCTTGAGGCTCAGCTGGAAGCGCGCGTCCTGATGATGTCCACGAACAACGTTCTGTCGCCTGCAAACGGCGCACCGATCATCGTGCCGTCGCAGGATATGATTCTTGGCCTCTATTACGTCACGCTGGAACGCAAAGGCATGAAGGGCGAAGGCATGGTCTTCGCGGATGTCGACGAAGTTCAGTACGCACTGGATTCCGGCGCTGTCCATCTGCACGCCAAAGTTACGGCGCGGATCAAGCAGATCGACGAAGAGGGCAACGAAGTCTTCCGCCGGTTCGAAACCACGCCTGGCCGGATCCGGTTGGGTGCGCTGCTGCCGCTGAACGCGAAAGCACCGTTCGATCTGGTGAACCGTCTGCTGCGCAAGGGTGAAGTTCAGCAGGTCATCGACTCGGTCTATCGTTATTGTGGCCAAAAAGAGTCGGTTATCTTCTGTGACCAGATCATGACCCTCGGGTTCCGCGAAGCGTTCAAGGCCGGCATTTCGTTCGGTAAGGACGACATGGTGATCCCGGACAGCAAGTGGACGATTGTCAACGGCGTCAAGGATCAGGTCAAAGAGTTCGAGCAGCAGTATATGGACGGCCTGATCACTCAGGGCGAGAAGTATAACAAAGTGATCGACGCGTGGTCGAAGTGTTCGGATCAGGTCGCGGATGCGATGATGGCCGACATCTCGGCGATGCGGGTTGAAGATGGGGTCGAGCAGGAACCGAACTCGGTTTACATGATGGCCCACTCCAAGGCCCGTGGTTCGCCCGCTCAGATGAAGCAGCTCGGCGGGATGCGCGGTCTGATGGCCAAGCCGGATGGCTCGATCATCGAGACGCCGATCATCTCGAACTTTAAAGAAGGTCTGACCGTGTTGGAGTACTTTAACTCCACCCACGGGGCTCGGAAGGGTCTGGCTGATACCGCGCTTAAGACGGCGAACTCGGGTTATCTGACCCGTCGTTTGGTGGACGTGGCGCAGGATTGCATCGTGCGCAGCCATGATTGCGGCACCGACAAGGCCATCACGGCTGAAGCGGCCGTAAATGATGGTGAAGTGGTGTCGTCGCTGGCGGAACGCATCCTTGGTCGGGTTTCGGCTGATGATGTGCTGCGTCCGGGCACGGATGAAGTGCTGCTGACTCAGAACGAGTTGATCGACGAACGCAAAGCCGATCTGATCGAGGCTGCTGGCGTGGCCAAGATGCGGATCCGGTCGCCGCTGACCTGTGAAGCAGATGAAGGCGTCTGCGCCATGTGCTATGGCCGTGACCTTGCTCGTGGTACGCTGGTGAACCAAGGTGAAGCCGTTGGCATCATCGCGGCCCAGTCGATCGGCGAGCCGGGCACACAGTTGACCATGCGGACCTTCCACATTGGCGGGATTGCGCAGGGTGGCCAACAGTCGTTCCAAGAAAGTAGCGTCGAAGGGAAGGCCGAGTTCCGCAATCCTAACCTGCTGACCAACGCTGCTGGCGATCAGATCGTCATTGGCCGGAACATGCAGATCGTCGTCATCGACGAGAACGGTGAGGAACGTGCCAGCCACAAGCTGGGTTACGGGACCAAGCTGCACGTCAAGAACGGCCAAAAGGTCGGGCGCGGCGAGAAGCTGTACGAATGGGACCCCTACACCCTGCCGATGATTGCTGAACGGGATGGTGTCGCGAAATTCGTTGATCTGGCGTCCGGTATTGCCGTGCGCGAAGATACCGACGAAGCGACCGGCATGACGCAGAAGATCGTGATCGACTGGCGCTCCGCGCCGAAAGGCAACGACCTGAAGCCCGAGATCATCATCATGGATCCGGAAACCGGCGAACCGATGCGCAACGATGCCGGAAACCCGGTGACCTATGGGATGTCGGTGGATGCGATTCTCTCGGTCGAAGAAGGCCAAGAAGTCAAAGCCGGTGACGTGGTGGCGCGTATTCCGCGCGAGGGTGCCAAGACCAAGGACATCACCGGTGGTCTGCCGCGTGTGGCCGAACTGTTCGAAGCCCGTCGTCCCAAGGATCACGCCATCATCGCCGAAGTTGACGGCTATGTCCGGTTCGGGCGCGACTATAAGAACAAGCGTCGCATCAGCATCGAGCCAGCAGACGATACGCTGGACACGGTCGAATACATGGTGCCCAAGGGCAAGCACATCCCGGTTGCCGAGGGCGATTTCGTCCAGAAGGGCGACTACATCATGGATGGCAACCCCGCGCCGCATGACATCTTGCGGATCATGGGGATCGAGGCGCTGGCCGACTACCTGATCGACGAAGTGCAGGACGTCTATCGCCTGCAGGGCGTGAAGATCAACGACAAGCACATCGAAGTGATCGTGCGGCAAATGCTGCAAAAGTTCGAAGTGTTGGACAGCGGCGAGACCACCCTTCTGAAGGGCGAACATGTCGACAAGGCCGAATTGGAAGAGATGAACACCAAGGCGCTCAACAACGGGATGCGTCCGGCCACGGCCGAGCCAATCCTGCTGGGGATCACCAAGGCATCGCTTCAGACCCGGTCGTTTATCTCGGCGGCGTCGTTCCAAGAAACCACGCGGGTGCTGACCGAGGCTTCGGTTCAGGGCAAGCGCGACAAACTGGTTGGCCTGAAAGAGAACGTCATCGTTGGGCGTCTGATCCCCGCAGGGACGGGCGGCGCCAGCATGCGGGTTCGCAAGATCGCTCTCGACCGCGATCAGCTGGTCGTGGACGAGAAGAAGGCCGAAGCCGAAGCGGCGCTGGCTCTCGCGGCTCCTGAGCCGCAGACCACTGCAAACGACGTGTTCGGTGCAGATCCGGAAGAGACTCTGGTGGAGACGCCGGAAAACAGCTGAAGCTGATCTTCCTCACAATCAGAACAAAGGCCCTCCGCAACGCGGGGGGCCTTTTTCGTTGGGCCGGTGCGGTAGGGAGGTCAGCCGTCGCGCCTACGCTAGATCACGCTCTCTGCGCCGGTGGGTCATGCCTGGGGGGCAGGCGTGTGCGATGCGTCTTCATGAACGGGGTGGGATGGCGGGGGCTGACAGGCCCGCAGGTGACGTCTGGGCGGTAACGCGTTGACTCTACGGCCCCAACCGCTTGGGCTTGCACTCGGCGCTGAAAGGCACGATAGGCATGGCGCGCGGCCTGGGCAGGGTTTTGACAGAAGGGCAGGGGGAAACCCGCCGCTTAGGTCATGACCAATCTGCCGGGGCCATGCCGGTTTGGGGCCGGATTGGGATAGTCTTTCCCTGTGCCTGTTGACACCCCCTGCGACTCCCTCTATACGCCGCCGAACCGGTCGGGAAATCTCCATGATCGGGTCAGATTTACCGTGGTCAAGATCCGGGCCTAAAGCCCCGATCCTCTGGAACCCGCCGCGTCGTTCCCCGGAGTTGGGAGCGGGAGCGGTTTTTGCGTTTGTCCGCAGGGTCCGACGCAAACTGATGAACCTGCACGTCTCTGCGGCGTGCTGCCGAGACGAAAATGATGCGCAACGCGGGGAAAAAACCGGAATGCCAACGATCCAACAGCTGATCCGCAAGCCGCGGCAGCCCAAAGTTAAACGCTCTAAGTCACAGCACTTGGAGTCCTGCCCTCAGAAGCGTGGTGTTTGCACCCGCGTCTACACGACCACTCCGAAAAAGCCGAACTCGGCTATGCGGAAGGTCGCCAAGGTGCGCCTGACAAACGGCTTCGAAGTTATCAGCTATATCCCCGGTGAGAGCCACAACCTCCAGGAGCACTCTGTTGTGCTGATCCGCGGCGGTCGTGTGAAAGACCTTCCGGGTGTCCGCTACCATATCTTGCGCGGCGTGCTCGACACGCAAGGCGTCAAGGACCGTAAGCAGCGGCGTTCGAAATATGGCGCTAAGCGCCCCAAATAAGGAGAGGCAGAAATGTCCCGTCGTCACGCTGCTGAAAAACGCGAAGTTCTGCCCGATGCCAAGTTCGGCGACCGCGTTCTTACGAAATTCATGAACAACCTGATGGTTGACGGTAAGAAATCCGTCGCCGAAGGAATCGTCTACAACGCGTTTGATCGCGTTGAGTCGAAGCTGAAGAAAGCTCCGGTCGAGGTCTTTCACGAGGCGCTGGAAAACATCAAGCCGTCGGTCGAGGTGCGTTCGCGCCGCGTCGGTGGTGCGACCTACCAGGTGCCTGTCGAAGTTCGTCCTGAGCGTCGCGAAGCCTTGGCTATTCGCTGGCTGATCATTGCTGCGCGCAAGCGCAACGAAAACACCATGGAAGAGCGTCTGGCCGGTGAGTTGGTCGATGCTGTGAACATGCGTGGAACGGCTGTTAAAAAGCGCGAAGACACCCATAAAATGGCCGACGCCAACAAGGCATTCAGCCACTACCGCTGGTAATCTCTATTTTCGCCTGAAGGACTGACCCAATGGCACGTGACTATCCCCTTTCCCGGTACCGTAACTTTGGTATCATGGCGCATATCGATGCAGGTAAAACTACCTGTTCGGAGCGGATCCTGTTCTACACCGGCAAGTCCCACAACCTTGGTGAGGTGCATGATGGCGCCGCAACCATGGATTGGATGGAGCAGGAGCAGGAACGGGGCATCACGATCACCTCGGCAGCGACCACCACATTCTGGGAGCGCACTGAGGACGGCACCACGCCGGATACTGAAAAGCACCGTCTGAACATCATCGACACCCCCGGCCACGTTGACTTCACTATTGAAGTTGAACGGTCGCTGGCGGTGCTCGACGGTGCGGTTGCTGTTTTGGATGCCAACGCGGGTGTTGAGCCGCAGACCGAAACTGTTTGGCGTCAGGCCGACCGTTACAAAGTTCCGCGCATCGTGTTCGTCAACAAGATGGACAAGATCGGCGCTGACTTCTTTAACTGTGTTCGCATGATTGCTGACCGGACCGGAGCAATTCCGGCTCCGATTCAGATCCCAATCGGGTCCGAGACCGAGCTGGAAGGCTTGATCGATCTCGTCACCATGAAGGAGTGGGTCTGGAAGGGCGAAGATCTGGGCGCGACCTGGATTCAGTGCGAGATTCGCGACGAGCTGAAGGATCTTGCCGACGAGTGGCGCGCCAACCTGATCGAAATCGCCGTCGACATGGATGACGACGCGATGGAAGCGTATCTGGAAGGCAATGAGCCCGACGTTCCGACACTGCGCAAGCTAATCCGTAAGGGTACGCTCAGCATGTCCTTCGTGCCGGTTCTGTGTGGCTCGGCGTTCAAGAACAAGGGCGTCCAGCCGTTGCTCAACGCGGTTGTCGATTACCTGCCCAGCCCGCTGGATGTGGTTGACTACATGGGCTTTAAGCCCGGCGACGAAACTGAAACACGCAACATTCCCCGTCGTGCTGACGATGACATGGCCTTCTCGGGTCTTGCCTTCAAAATCATGAACGACCCCTTCGTTGGTTCCTTGACGTTTACCCGGATTTACTCGGGCAAGCTGAACAAGGGCGACACCATGCTCAACTCCACCAAGGGGAAGAAAGAGCGTGTGGGCCGGATGATGATGATGCACTCGAACAACCGGTCGGAAATCGACGAGGCGTTTTCGGGCGACATCATTGCACTCGCAGGTTTGAAAGACACCACCACTGGGGATACCCTGTGTTCGGTGGCTGATCCTGTGGTTCTGGAAACGATGACTTTCCCCGATCCGGTTATCGAGATCGCGGTCGAGCCGAAGACCAAAGCAGACCAAGAGAAAATGTCTCAGGGTCTGGCCCGTCTTGCTGCCGAGGATCCGTCCTTCCGCGTCGAGACCGATCAGGAATCCGGTCAGACCATCATGAAGGGCATGGGCGAACTTCACCTCGACATTCTGGTGGACCGTCTGAAGCGTGAATTTAAGGTCGAAGCCAATATCGGTGCGCCGCAGGTGGCTTATCGTGAGACCATCGGTCACGAGATCGAGCACTCCTACACCCACAAGAAGCAGTCGGGTGGTTCGGGTCAGTTCGGTGAGGTCAAGATGATCATCACGCCGACAGCACCGGGCGAAGGGTTCTCGTTTGAATCCAAGATCGTTGGTGGTGCGGTTCCGAAGGAATACATCCCGGGCGTCGAAAAGGGCGTGAAGTCGGTCATGGATAGCGGTCCGCTTGCGGGCTTCCCGGTGATCGACGTTAAGGTTGCCTTGATCGACGGTAAGTTCCACGACGTGGACTCCTCGGTTCTGGCCTTTGAAATCGCAGGCCGGATGTGCATGCGCGAAGGTCTGCGCCGCGCTGGAGCCAAGTTGCTTGAGCCGATCATGAAAGTCGAAGTCATCACGCCGGAGGATTATACCGGTGGTGTGATCGGCGATCTGACCTCGCGTCGCGGGCAGGTTCAGGGTCAAGACACGCGTGGCAATGCCATCGCGATCGAAGCCTTCGTTCCGCTGGCGAACATGTTCGGGTACATCAACACTCTGCGGTCGATGTCTTCGGGCCGGGCGAACTTCTCGATGCAGTTCGACCATTACGATCCCGTGCCGCAGAACATCAGCGACGAAATTCAAGCGAAATACGCATAACGGTCGGTGGGTCTTTCCCACCCTACCGCAACCCCGTAGGGTGGGCGTTTCCCCACCGTCCGACGAGAACAGGAGGCCATCATGGCAAAAGCAAAGTTCGACCGCAGCAAGCCGCATGTGAACATTGGCACGATCGGCCATGTTGACCACGGCAAGACGACGCTGACGGCTGCAATCACCAAATATTTCGGCGATTTCAAAGCCTATGACCAGATCGACGGCGCGCCGGAAGAGAAGGCACGTGGGATCACGATCTCGACCGCTCACGTTGAGTATGAGACCGAAGGCCGTCACTACGCCCACGTCGACTGCCCCGGCCACGCCGACTACGTCAAAAACATGATCACCGGTGCTGCCCAGATGGACGGCGCGATCCTGGTTGTGAACGCAGCCGACGGCCCGATGCCCCAGACCCGCGAGCACATCCTGCTCGGTCGTCAGGTCGGCATTCCGTACATGGTTGTGTACATGAACAAGGTCGACCAGGTGGACGACGAAGAGCTGCTCGAGCTGGTCGAGATGGAGATCCGCGAGCTGCTGTCCTCCTACGACTACCCCGGCGACGATATCCCGATCATTCCGGGTTCGGCTTTGCACGCGATGAACGGCACCCGTCCGGAAATCGGCGAAGAGTCGATCAAGAAGCTGATGGCGGCTGTGGACGAGTACATCCCGACCCCTGAGCGCGCGGTTGACCTGCCGTTCCTGATGCCCATCGAGGACGTGTTCTCGATCTCGGGTCGTGGGACTGTTGTGACCGGCCGGATCGAGCGCGGCGTGATCAATGTTGGCGACAGCATCGAGATCGTTGGCATCAAAGACACCAAAACCTCGACCTGTACCGGCGTGGAAATGTTCCGCAAGCTGCTCGATCGTGGTGAAGCTGGTGACAACGTCGGCGTTCTGCTGCGCGGCATCGACCGTGAGGGCGTTGAGCGTGGTCAGGTTCTGTGTAAGCCGAAGTCGGTTGCACCGCACACCAAGTTCGAAGCCGAGGCCTACATCCTGACCAAGGAAGAGGGCGGCCGTCACACGCCGTTCTTCGCGAACTACCGTCCGCAGTTCTACTTCCGGACCACGGATGTGACCGGCACGGTTGTGCTGCCTGAGGGCACCGAAATGGTGATGCCGGGCGACAACCTGAAGTTCAACGTTGAACTGATCGCCCCGATCGCGATGGAAGAGAAGCTGCGCTTCGCCATCCGTGAAGGTGGCCGCACCGTTGGTGCCGGCGTGGTCTCCAAGATCATCGAATAATCTAGACTGACCTTCGGGAATGACTGTGGGGCGCGGGATCATCCGCGCTCCACCTCTCTTTCTCTCGCCGCGAAAGGCAAAGAATAATGCAAAGCCAGACCATTCGCATCCGGCTGAAGGCCTTTGACTATCGGGTGCTCGATGCGAGTACTCTTGAGATTGTCAACACGGCCAAGCGGACCGGTGCGCAAGTGCGCGGGCCGATCCCGCTGCCGAACAAGATCGAAAAATTCACCGTTCTCCGGAGCCCCCACGTCAACAAGAAGTCGCGGGACCAGTTCGAAATCCGGACCCACAAGCGCCTTCTCGACATCGTCGACCCAACGCCGCAGACAGTGGACGCGCTGATGAAGCTCGACCTGGCCGCCGGTGTTGACGTTGAGATCAAGGTATAAGGGGCTGACCATGCGCTCTGGTGTGATTGCAAAGAAAGTGGGCATGACCCGCTTGTTCTTGGAGGATGGAAAGCAGGTTCCTGTGACCGTCCTTCAACTCGATAACCTGCAGGTGGTTGCTAAGCGCACTGCCGAGACCGATGGGTATTCCGCCGTCCAGTTGGGCGCCGGTACGGCCAAGGTCAAGCGGGTCAGCAAAGCTATGCGTGGCCATTTCGCAGTTGCGAATGTGGCCCCCAAGCGGAAGGTCGCGGAATTCCGTGTTGCCCCCGAAAACATGATCGAAGTTGGTGAAGAAATCACTGCAGATCATTATTTCGCCGGCCAATTCGTGGATGTCAGCGGTACCTCGATCGGTAAAGGCTTCCAAGGTGCGATGAAGCGGCACAACTTCGGCGGTCTTCGGGCGTCGCACGGTGTGTCGGTGAGCCACCGTTCGCACGGTTCGACTGGCCAGTGTCAGGATCCGGGCAAGGTGTTTAAGGGCAAGAAGATGGCCGGTCATATGGGTTCCGCCCGTATCACGACCCAAAATCTTCAAGTCGTGAAGACCGACTTCGACCGTGGCCTGATCATGGTCAAGGGCGCGGTTCCGGGCTCCAAGGGTGGCTGGGTGACGGTCAAGGATGCGGTGAAGAAGCCGTTCCCCGAGAATGCAATCCTGCCCGCAGGTCTGCGTTCGATCGCTGAAGAAGCCAAGCGTCTGGCGGCTGAAGCCGCGGCTCAGGCCGCTGCTGAAGAAGCTGAAGCTGCAAAAGCTGCTGCTGAACTGGCCGCCGCTGCTGAGAAGAAGGAAGGCGAGGAATGAAACTCGACGTGATCAATCTGGACGGCGTTGCAGCCGGCAGCGTCGATCTGGGCGAAGACATCTTCGGCCTGGAACCACGCGCTGACATTCTGCACCGTGTCGTCCGCTGGCAGCGCAACAATGCGCAAGCTGGCACGCACAAGGTGAAGACTCGGTCCGAGACCAGCTATTCGACCAAGAAGATCGTTCGCCAGAAAGGTTCTGGCGGCGCGCGTCACGGGGATCGCAATGCGCCGATCTTCCGCGGTGGTGGTATCTATAAAGGTCCGACTCCACGGAGCCACGGTCATGATTTGACCAAGAAGTTCCGTAAACTGGGTCTGAAGCATGCGCTCAGCTCGAAAGCCGCGACTGGCAACCTGATCGTTCTGGACGAAGCCGTTCTGAGCGAAGCGAAAACAGCGTTGCTGGCCAAAGCAGTTAAGAACCTCGGTTGGAAGCGTGTTCTGATCATCGATGGTGCTGAAGTGAACGCAAACTTTGCGCGCGCTGCGGCTAACATCGAAGGTGTGGACCTGCTGCCATCGATGGGCGCCAACGTTTATGACATCTTGAAGCGGGAAACACTCGTGTTGACCAAAGCTGGTGTCGAAGCTCTGGAGGCTCGTTTGAAATGAGCACGAAAGCACAACACTACGACGTGATCCGTAAGCCGATCATCACCGAGAAGGCCACCTTGGCTTCCGAGGCGAATGCGGTGGTATTTGAGGTGGCAATCGATGCCAACAAGCCTCAGATCAAAGAAGCGGTCGAGTCGCTGTTCAATGTCAAAGTGAAGGCCGTCAACACGACCGTCACCAAAGGCAAGGTCAAGCGGTTCCGCGGTATGCTCGGCAAACGTAAAGACGTTAAGAAGGCCTATGTGACCCTCGAAGCGGGTAACACGATTGACGTCTCTACCGGGCTCTGATAGCTCCGCATCTTCTTCGGCTCCGGAGTAATCCGGGGCCGCTACTATTAGACGATTGCCCTTCGGGGCAGAACAACAACGGAAGACAGAAAGCATGGCACTCAAGTCGTATAAACCGACGACGCCTGGCCAGCGTGGGCTGGTTCTGATCGACCGTTCGGAGCTCTGGAAAGGGCGCCCTGTTAAGAGCCTCACTGAGGGTCTGAGCAAGATGGGCGGCCGGAACAACACCGGACGGATCACGATGCGTCGCCGCGGCGGTGGCGCGAAGCGTCTCTATCGCATCGTCGATTTCAAGCGTAACAAATTCGATGTCGACGGTATCGTCGTGCGGATCGAGTATGACCCCAACCGGACCGCGTTCATCGCGCTGATCCAGTACAATGACGGCGAGCAGGCTTATATCCTTGCACCGCAACGTCTTGGGATCGGTGACAAGATCGTCGCAGGCGCCAAAGTTGACATTAAGCCGGGCAACGCGATGCCGTTCTCGGGCATGCCGATCGGTACGATCGTGCACAATGTCGAGCTGAAAGCAGGCAAGGGCGGCCAGATCGCACGCGCCGCTGGCACCTATGCCCAGTTCGTTGGTCGCGATGGCGGCTACGCTCAGATCCGGTTGTCTTCGGGCGAACTGCGTCTGGTGCGTCAGGAATGCATGGCCACCGTTGGTGCCGTGTCGAACCCTGACAACTCCAACCAAAACTTCGGTAAAGCCGGCCGTAACCGTCACAAGGGCATCCGTCCGTCGGTGCGCGGTGTGGTTATGAACCCGATTGATCACCCTCATGGTGGTGGTGAAGGCCGGACTTCGGGTGGTCGCCACCCAGTGACCCCTTGGGGTAAGCCGACCAAAGGTGCCCGCACCCGCGACAAGAACAAGGCGTCCAGCAAGCTCATCCTGCGTTCGCGTCACGCCAAGAAGAAGGGCCGCTAATAGATGGCACGCTCAGTCTGGAAGGGGCCTTTTGTCGACAGCTATGTGCTGAAGAAGGCCGAAAAATCCCGTGATTCGGGAAAGAACGAAGTCATCAAGATCTGGTCGCGTCGCTCGACGATCCTGCCCCAGTTTGTGGGCCTGACGTTTGGCGTTTACAACGGCAAGAAACACATCCCGGTGAACGTCAGCGAAGACATGATCGGTCAGAAGTTCGGTGAATATTCGCCGACGCGGACCTATTATGGCCATGCCGCCGACAAAAAAGCGAAGCGGAAGTAAGTCATGGGCAAGGAAAAGAACCCCCGGCGCGTGGCAGACAACGAAGCTATGGCGAAAGTCCGGATGCTGCGTACAAGCGCGCAAAAACTGAACCTCGTGGCGCAGATGATTCGCGGCAAGAAGGTCGACAAGGCTCTGTCTGATCTGACGTTCTCGTCCAAGCGTATCTCGGACGACGTGAAGAAATGTCTTCAGTCGGCCATCGCGAATGCCGAGAACAACCACAATCTCGACGTGGACGGTCTGATCGTTGCCGAAGCTTATGTCGGCAAGAACATGACCATGAAGCGCGGGCGTCCTCGGGCGCGTGGCCGGTTCGGCAAGATCATGAAGCCGTTCTCGGAACTGACCATCAAGGTCCGCCAGGTTGAGGAGCAAGCCTAATGGGTAATAAAGTCAATCCCGTCGGCATGCGGCTTCAGGTCAACCGGACCTGGGACAGCCGTTGGTATGCTGACACCAAAGACTACGGCGATATGCTGCTGGAAGATATCCGGATTCGCGAGTTCATCCGCAAGGAGTGCAAGCAAGCCGGGATCAGCCGTGTGATCATCGAACGTCCGCACAAGAAGTGCCGCGTTACGATCCACACTGCACGTCCGGGCGTCATCATCGGCAAAAAAGGCGCGGACATCGAGACGCTCCGCAAGAAAATTGCCGCGATGACCAAAAGCGACGTTCACTTGAACATCGTCGAAGTCCGCAAGCCCGAACTTGACGCCTATTTGGTCGCCGAGAACGTGGCACAGCAGCTGGAGCGCCGGGTGTCTTTCCGTCGCGCCATGAAGCGTGCGGTGCAGAACTCCATGCGTATGGGTGCCCTTGGTATCCGTCTGAACGTCGCGGGCCGCCTTGGTGGTGCCGAGATCGCGCGGACCGAATGGTATCGTGAAGGTCGGGTGCCGTTGCACACGCTGCGCGCAGACATCGACTATGCTTTGGTCGAAGCCATGACGCCCTACGGCATCATCGGCATCAAGGTCTGGATCTTCAAAGGCGAGATTCTGGAGCACGATCCGGCTGCACGCGACCGCAAGGCGCAGGAGCTTCAGGATGGTCCGACGCCACGTGGCGCACAGACCAACCGTGGCCCCGGCAACCGTAGGTAAGGAACCGAACAGATGCTGCAACCAAAGCGCACGAAATTCCGCAAACAGCACAAAGGCCGTATCCACGGCGAAGCTAAAGGCGGATCGGACATCTCTTTCGGGACCTATGCCCTGAAGGCGACCGAACCTGAGCGTATCACAGCGCGTCAGATCGAAGCTGCCCGTCGGGCCATGACGCGTCACATGAAGCGTCAAGGCCGTGTCTGGATCCGGATTTTCCCGGATGTTCCTGTCACCTCCAAGCCGACCGAAGTGCGGATGGGTAAAGGTAAAGGTTCTGTCGATTATTGGGCCGCTCGGGTGAAACCCGGCCGGATCATGTTCGAACTGGACGGCGTGACCGAAGTTGTTGCGCGCGAGGCCCTGCGCCTTGCTGCAATGAAGCTGCCGATCAAGACCCGCTTCGTGGTTCGCGAAGACTGGTAATCGCCTGAGCGATTTTCGCTCTGCACAAACTTAAAAATGGTCCTGCCGGGAAACCGGCGGGGCCATTTTCCATTTGTACCTCGTTATCGGCTGCAGGGGCGGGCGCGCGCTTTGTGGTGCCAGCCCGTTGTTTGGGCGCCGTGCCGCGGTTTGGGATGGGGCAGGGAGGGCGCTTAAGTGGGCGCTTTGGGTCACGTTCTGCACGAAGTTCCAATCAGTGCTTGCCATGCCCCGCCATTATCCCTATTGAGCCAGCTTCTACTCGCACTCCACCGGATTCGGCGTCACCCGCTAGGGGCGTTCCGGTGACGTTGAAAGGAAAAGGGCGATGAACGCCACTGAACTACGTGACAAGACCCCAGATCAGCTTCGTGAAGAGCTGGTCAATCTGAAGAAAGAGGCCTTCAACCTCCGCTTTCAACAGGCCACCGGGCAACTTGAAAATACTGCACGCATGCGCGTCGTCCGTCGTGGCGCCGCTCGCGTGATGACCATTCTGAACCAAAAAGCCGCTGAAGCGGCTGCTGAAAAGGGAGCCTAACACTATGCCCAAACGCATCCTGACCGGCACCGTGACCAGCAGCAAAAACGAGCAGACCGTGACCGTTTCGGTCGAGCGTCGCTTTACGCACCCGGTTCTGAAGAAGACGATTCGTAAGTCCAAGAAATACCGGGCTCACGACGAGCAGAACACCTTCAAAGAAGGCGATCAGGTTCGCATCATTGAATGTGCGCCGCGCTCGAAAACGAAACGCTGGGAAGTTCTGACCGCCTAAGGTCGTTACTTTCTGGTTTACGAAACCCTGGGGGAATGGGCATGAAGCCCCCCCAAAGGTCGGGAGAAACCTAAATGATCCAGATGCAGACCAATCTGGATGTTGCTGACAACTCCGGCGCACGCCGGGTGCAGTGCATCAAGGTCCTTGGCGGCTCGCATCGCCGCTATGCTTCTGTCGGCGACATCATCATGGTGTCGGTGAAAGAGGCTATTCCCCGTGGACGCGTTAAGAAGGGTGATGTCCGTAAGGCTGTCGTCGTTCGCACCGCGAAAGAAGTCCGCCGGGAAGATGGCACCGCGATCCGTTTTGATCGTAATGCCGCCGTCATTCTAAACAACAACAATGAGCCGATCGGCACCCGTATCTTTGGGCCGGTGGTTCGTGAACTGCGCGCGAAGAACTTCATGAAGATCATCTCGCTTGCGCCGGAGGTGCTGTAATGGCTGCCAAGCTCCGCAAAGGTGACAAGGTTCTGGTTCTGTCCGGTAAGGACAAGGGCCGTGAAGGCGAAATCACTTCGGTTAACCCGCAAGCCGGCAAGGCTGTGGTTGACGGCGTGAATATTTCTATTCGTCACGTCAAGCAGACCCAGAACACTCAGGGTGGTCGCGTACCGACCGCAACCCCGATTGATCTGTCCAATCTGGCTTTGATCGACACAAACGGCAAACCCACCCGGATCGGCTTCCGCATGGAAGACGGTAAGAAAGTGCGCTTCGCCAAGACCACGGGGGAGACCGTCTGATGCTCGACACCACCGATTATACCCCGCGCCTAAAAGCTCAGTACCGTTCGACGATCCGGGCTCAGATGAAGGAAGAATTCTCGTACAAGAACGAGATGATGATCCCGCGTCTGGACAAGATCGTTCTGAACATGGGCGTCGGCGAGGCCGTGAAGGACACCAAAAAGGTGAAATTCGCACAAGAAGACATGACCACCATCGCCGGTCAGAAAGCTCTCATCACCTACGCCAAGAAATCTGTTGCAAGCTTCCGGGTTCGCGAAGAGATGCCGCTTGGTTGTAAAGTGACGTTGCGCGCCGAGAAGATGTACGAATTCCTCGATCGTCTGGTCACCATCGCACTGCCACGCGTTCGCGACTTCCGCGGCATTTCGCCGAAGTCCTTCGACGGTCGTGGCAACTATGCCATGGGTCTGAAAGAGCACATCGTGTTCCCCGAAATCGAGTACGACAAAGTCGACTCGGTCCTCGGTATGGACATCATCATTTGTACAACCGCGAAGACCGACGCGGAAGCCAAGGCGCTGTTGAAGTTCTTCAACATGCCCTTCACCAGCTGATCGCGGGAGAGACACGAACATGGCAAAAAAAGCAATGATCGAACGCCAGTTGAAGCGTGAGAAGCTGGTGGAACAGTACGCCGCCAAACGCGCTGAACTGAAAGCGATCGCGAAAGATGACAGTCTTCCGATGGAAGAGCGGTTCAAAGCCCGCTTGAAATTGGCAAAACTGCCGCGCAACTCGTCCGCAACCCGTCTTCACAACCGTTGTCAGCTGACCGGCCGCCCGCATGCGTACTACCGCAAGCTAAAGCTGTCCCGGATCGCGCTGCGGGAACTTGGCTCGAATGGCCAAATCCCCGGTCTCGTGAAATCGAGCTGGTAAGGAGGGCAAAGAATGAACGATCCTCTTGGTGATATGCTGACCCGCATCCGCAATGCGCAGATGCGTGGGAAGTCCGTAGTTAAGTCGCCAGCCTCCAAGCTGCGCGTCTGGGTTCTCGATGTGCTGGCCAACGAAGGCTATATCCGTGGGTATGAGAAAACCACGGACGAAAACGGCCATCCTGCCCTTGAAATCAGCCTGAAGTATTTCGATGGCGCCCCGGTTATTCGCGAAATCCACCGCGTTTCGACCCCCGGCCGTCGTGTGTACTCGGGTTCCCAGGAATTGCCGCAGGTCCGTCAGGGCTTGGGTGTTTCCATCGTCTCCACGCCCCGCGGCGTGATGTCGGATGCTGCTGCACGTTCTGCCAATGTTGGCGGCGAAGTGCTCTGCACCGTATTCTAAGGAGGGCAGGATATGTCTCGTATCGGTAAAAAGCCGGTTGCCCTTCCGTCGGGTGTCACCGCAACGGTGTCCGGTCAGACCGTTGAAGTAAAGGGGCCGAAAGGCACCCGGAGCTTCACCGCGTCCGATCAGATCAACGTGACTATGGAAGAGGGCGCCATCTCGGTGATGCCTCGTGGCAAGTCCAAGGTTGCTTTGCAGCATTGGGGTATGTCGCGGACCATGGTTGGCAACCTCGTTGAGGGTGTGACCACGGGCTTCCGCAAGGAACTGGAAATCAACGGTGTTGGTTACCGGGCTCAAATGGTCGGCACCAACTTGAAGTTGGCGCTTGGCTATAGCCACGACGTTGAATTCATCGTCCCCGAAGGTGTGACCGTCAGCTGCCCCAAGCAGACCGAGATCATCATCGAGGGCATCGATCAGCAACTCGTCGGCCAAGTCGCGGCAAACATCCGCGAATGGCGTGCGCCTGAGCCCTATAAGGGCAAGGGTATCAAGTACAAAGACGAGTTCATCTTCCGCAAGGAAGGCAAGAAGAAGTAAGGACGGGCACATGGCAAACAGCAAAAGAACACTGTTTCTGAAGCGCCGTATGCGCGTTCGGAACAAACTGCGGAAAATGGCGAATGGGCGTCCGCGCCTGTCGGTTCACCGCAGCAACAAGAACATCAGCGTCCAGCTGATCGACGATGTGAATGGCGTGACCTTGGTCTCGGCGTCCTCGCTCGAGAAGGATCTGGGCGTTGTCGGGAAGAACAACATCGACGCGGCGACCAAAGTTGGTTCGGCTATTGCCGAGCGGGCTAAGGCAAAGGGCCTCGACGAATGTTATTTCGACCGCGGCGGTTTCCTGTTCCACGGGAAGGTGAAGGCTTTGGCCGACGCAGCCCGTGAAGGTGGCCTGAAGTTCTAAAGACTTAGAGGGGCACCCGGTTGGGTGCCCCATTCTATTGAGTGGAGGTGGCGTTTCGGTGCTGCCTCGATGATCCAGGGGCCGTTTTTGCCTACTGCGATTGACCGAATGCGGCACCTCGTGCCGTAACGAAAGGATGCCGTATGGCTAGAGAAGACAACCGCCGGCAAGGTCGCGATCGCGACGAAAACCCGGAATTCGCCGATCGTCTGGTTGCGATCAACCGCGTCTCCAAGACCGTTAAGGGTGGTAAGCGCTTTGGCTTTGCCGCGCTTGTCGTCGTTGGCGACCAAAAGGGCCGCGTCGGCTTCGGCAAGGGCAAGGCCAAAGAGGTCCCCGAGGCGATCCGTAAGGCAACCGAGCAAGCCCGTCGTCAGCTGGTCCGTATCCCGCTGCGCGAAGGTCGCACGCTGCACCATGACATGCAGGGCCGTTGGGGCGCTGGCAAAGTCGTGATGCGCACAGCACCGCAAGGTACCGGCATCATCGCTGGTGGTCCAATGCGCGCTGTGTTCGAGATGCTGGGTGTGCAGGACGTTGTTGCGAAGTCGCAAGGCTCGCAGAACCCGTACAACATGATCCGGGCAACGATCGATGGCCTGACCAAGGAAAGCAGCCCCCGTATGGTGGCACAGCGCCGTGGTAAAAAGGTCTCTGATATTCTTCCCAAGCGGGATGACGCACCGGTTTCGGCTGACGCCGAAGCAGCTGCTGAAACCGCAGACGCGTGAGGATCGAATCAATGGCAAAAACCATCGTCGTCAAGCAGGTGGGTTCGCCCATCCGTCGCCCCGCCAAGCAGCGTGCTACGCTGGTCGGCCTCGGCCTGAACAAGATGCACAAGACCCGTGAACTGGAAGATACCCCTTCCGTTCGTGGCATGGTCAACAGCATCCCACATCTGGTCGAAATTATCGAAGAGCGCGGTTAAACCGTGTTTGCCCTCCGCTTCGGCGGGGGGCATTTTCTATTGTCTGGATCGACTCCCATGTTCGATTTCTCTGCCCTGCTAACCGCCGCTCAGACTTGGAACAAAGCAGCGTTTGCGTATGGGCAGATGGTGATCACGGCCAATGTGGTGATCCAACGCCGGTGTATGCAAATGGCGCTTGGAACCATGAAGCCGGAAGAAGCCGCGCGGATGGTGCTTGAAAAGCCTGCTGCGATGGCAAAATTATTTGAGATGGCGGCGCGAGCCCATGCGGCACAGCGCGGCACAGCAGCAGTGGCGCTTGCGGCAATTACGCCCATCGGTGCCAAAACAGCGTCTAACGCCAAGCGGTTGAGCGGTCCCAAGACTGCATCCCGTCGTGGCAGCGGCCCCACCAAGGGCTGACGCGCAGTGGCCGCTTAGCGGTCGTGCAACATGCGTTTCCGGCGATCCTGGCTCGGTGGGCAGCGATGTCACCAGAGGGATTTCCCGAGAGGTGCTTGATCCTCGCGCTAGGCGCGTGTATCAGGCGCGATGTTCCGGTCTCGGCCGGAGCCAGACGACCAAGACACTTTGCGGGCCGATGGCCTGCATCCTGATTAGAAACGCCGAGTCTGCCTCACACCGTCGCTGGTAGGGCATGTCCGGCATAGGAGTTAAGCGACATGAAACTGCATGAACTGCACGACAATCCCGGCGCCACCAAAAAGCGCAAGCGCATCGGTCGCGGTCCGGGTTCCGGCACTGGTAAGACCGGTGGTCGCGGGATCAAGGGTCAAAACTCGCGTTCGGGTGTGGCGATCAATGGGTATGAAGGCGGCCAAATGCCCCTCTACCAGCGGTTGCCTAAGCGCGGCTTCAACAAGCCGAATCGGAGAGCATACGCCGTCATCAACTTGGGCCTGATCCAGAAGTTCATCGACGCGGGCAAGCTCGACGCAAGTGCGCCGATCACCGAAGACGTGTTGGTGTCGACTGGCGCGATCCGGCGCAAGCTGGACGGTGTTCGCATCCTTGCAAAGGGCGAATTGACCACAGCGGTCACCTTGACCGTCACTGGCGCATCGGCTTCGGCCATTGAGGCCGTTTCGAAAGCAGGCGGTTCACTGACGGCCACTTCGGCGGTTGCGGCAGAGTAAACGGTTGTGGGCGGCGTAATTGCCGCTTACATCTTTCTCAGGTTTTCCAGCGCCGCCGATCCGGAAGCCGGGTCGGCGGCGCAACGTTGAAAGAGACACAGCATGGCATCGGCTGCGGAACAAATGGCGGCGAACATGAGCTGGGGCGCCTTCGGGAAGGCGACCGAGCTCAGGCAGCGCATCCTCTTCACCATCGGACTTTTGATGGTCTATCGGCTGGGAACGTATATTCCTGTGCCCGGCATCGACGGCGGGGAATTGCGCGCCTTTATGGAGCAGGCCTCGGCCGGCATCGGCGGCATTCTGAACATGTTCACTGGCGGCGCGATCAGCCGGATGGGCATTTTTGCGCTCGGCATCATGCCTTATATTTCTGCCTCGATCATTATTCAGCTGTTGGGCTCCATGTGGGCGCCTCTGGAGCAGTTGAAAAAAGAAGGTGAGCAGGGCCGCCGCAAGATGAACCAGTACACGCGCTACGGCACCGTGCTGCTGGCGACGTTCCAAGCCTACGGTCTGGCGATCAGCCTCGAATCGGGCGGTTTGGTCACCGATCCCGGTTGGTTCTTCCGCATTGCCTGTATCATCACGCTGGTCGGCGGCACCATGTTCCTGATGTGGCTGGGTGAGCAGATCACCGCTCGCGGCATCGGCAACGGCATCTCTTTGATCATTTTCGTCGGTATTGTTGCCGAACTTCCGGCCGCACTGGCACAGTTCTTCAGCCAAGGTCGCTCTGGCGCAATTAGCCCTGCAGTGATTATTGGCGTGCTGATCATGGTTCTGGCGCTGGTGGCCTTCGTCGTCTTTATGGAGCGCGCGCTGCGCAAAATCCACATCCAGTACCCGCGCCGCCAAGTTGGCATGAAGGTCTATGATGGTGGTAATTCGCATCTGCCGATCAAGGTCAACCCGGCTGGGGTCATCCCGGCGATCTTCGCCTCGTCACTGCTGCTGTTGCCGACCACGCTGGCGACCTTCTCGGGCAATCAGACCGGTCCGGTCCTGTCCACGATCTTGGCCTATTTCGGCCCTGGTCAGCCGCTGTACCTGCTGTTCATGACCGCAATGGTGGTGTTCTTCACCTATTTCTACACCCAGAACGTTGCATTTAAGACGGATGAAGTTGCGGACAACCTGAAGAACCAGAATGGCTTTGTTCCGGGCATTCGGCCCGGCAAGCGTACGGCCGAGTATCTGGATTACGTGGTTGCCAGGGTTCTGGTCATTGGCTCGGCCTATTTGGCCCTCGTGGTCCTGTTCCCTGAGATTTTGCGGTCGCAATTGGCGGTGCCGTTCTACTTCGGTGGTACGTCGGTCTTGATCGTGGTGTCGGTCACCATGGACACCATCCAACAGGTTCAGTCGCATATGCTGGCGCATCAGTATGAAGGCCTGATCGAGAAATCTAACCTTCGGGGGAAGAAGCGTTCCTCCGCTAGAAAGGGACCCTCCCGTCGATGAATATTATTCTACTGGGGCCTCCGGGGGCCGGTAAGGGAACGCAAGCCAAGCGCCTGGTCGAAGAACGTGGCATGGTGCAGCTGTCCACCGGGGACATGTTGCGCGAGGCCCGCACGTCGGGCACCGCCATGGGCAACAAGGTTGCGGCCATCATGGATGCTGGCGAACTGGTGACGGACGCAATCGTGATCGGCCTGATCGAAGAAAAGCTGCAGGGCGATATCGGCGGCGGCGTGATCTTTGACGGCTTCCCGCGGACCTTGGCGCAAGCCGATGCTTTGTCCGAGATGCTGACCCGCAATGGTCAAACTCTGGACGCGGTTGTCGCGATGGAAGTCAACGATCACGAACTGATCGAGCGGATCACCGGGCGCTTTACCTGCGCCAAGTGTGGGGCAGGGTATCACGACGCGTTCAAGCTGCCCGCTGCCGAAGGTGTCTGCGATGTGTGTGGCGGAACCGAGTTTACGCGCCGCAAGGATGATAACGAGGAAAGCCTGCAAACCCGGCTGACCGAATACTACAAGAAGACGTCGCCGTTGATCGGTTACTACCATGCCAAGGGCCAACTTGCTTGGGTTAAGGGGCTTGGATCGATGGATGACGTCGCCGGAGATATAGCCAAGGTTTTGGATGCTTGACGAAACCGTGATCCCACGGACTTGACGACTCGTAAAAATATCCATAAGCCGACGCTTCTCATATGAGAATCGGTCCGCCGGTGCCGCAAGGCATGGTCGGACCGGAGTGAATACTTCTGAGGCCGGACCTCACGTCCGGCTAAAGTTGTGAAAAAAGGTTCTGGGGTTACGGAACCGCAACGAAAGGACAGACCACGTGGCACGTATTGCCGGCGTAAACATCCCGACCAACAAACGGGTTCCAATCGCCCTTACATATATTCATGGCATCGGCCCGTCTGGCGCTGCGCAAGTTTGCGAAGCTGTCGGCATCGATGCGACTCGTCGTGTTAACGAACTCAGCGACGCCGAAGTTCTGGCGATGCGCGAGTTTATCGACGCGAATTTGACTGTCGAAGGCGACCTGCGCCGCGAAGTTCAAATGAACGTCAAGCGTTTGATGGATCTTGGCTGCTACCGCGGTCTGCGCCATCGTCGTGGTCTTCCGGTGCGTGGTCAGCGGACCCACACCAACGCGCGTACCCGCAAGGGCCCTGCAAAAGCCATCGCTGGCAAGAAGAAATAAGGGGGCGCACAGATCATGGCACGCGATACCAAAACACGCACGACCAAGAAAAAAGAACGCAAGAACATCGCCGCTGGTGTGGCGCATGTGAACTCGACGTTCAACAACACCAAGATCTTGATCTCGGACGTTCAGGGCAATGCAATCGCATGGTCCTCGGCTGGGACCATGGGCTTCAAAGGCTCGCGTAAGTCGACGCCTTACGCCGCTCAGCTTGCCGCAGAAGACGCTGGCAAGAAAGCTCAGGATCACGGCGTTAAGACCATCGAAGTCGAAGTGCAGGGCCCGGGTTCGGGTCGTGAAAGCGCGCTGCGCGCTTTGGCGGCTGTCGGGTTCAACATCACCTCGATCCGCGACGTGTCGCCGATTGCGCATAACGGCTGCCGGCCGCCCAAGCGCCGCCGCGTCTGACACACGGCAAACATTGGCTGGGCCGCTCCGTCAGGAGCGGCCGGCTTTTGTCATTTTATCCTCGGGTGTTCCCGACTTCGGACATGAGACGGGAACGAGCATGGAGGCGACAGGCATGATCCAAAAAAATTGGCAAGAACTTATCAAACCGACGCAACTGGACATTCGTCCGGGTGCGGACCCGCAGCGCAAGGCGACCGTGACAGCAGAACCGCTGGAGCGCGGCTTTGGCTTGACCATGGGCAACGCATTGCGCCGGGTTCTGATGTCGTCGCTTCAGGGCGCCGCCATTATCAGCGTTCAGATTGATAACGTTCTGCATGAATTCTCCAGCGTTGCTGGCGTTCGCGAAGACGTGACCGACATCGTTCTTAATCTTAAGGGCGTTGCGATCCGGATGGAAGCGGAAGGCCCGAAGCGGGTGTCGATCTCGGCCAAAGGGCCGGGCGTCGTGACCGCAGGCGACATCTCGCAGACCGCCGGGATCGAGGTTCTGAACCGCGATCACGTGATCTGTCACTTGGATGACGGCGCTGATCTGTTCATGGAACTGACCGTCGGCACCGGCAAAGGCTATGTCGCGGCGGACAAGAACCGTCCCGAAGATGCGCCCATCGGTCTGATCCCGATCGACGCGATCTATTCGCCGGTCAAGCGCGTCAGCTATGATGTGCAGCCCACCCGTGAGGGCCAGGTGCTGGACTATGACAAGCTGACACTGACGCTGGAAACCGACGGGTCGATCACCCCGGATGATGCCGTGGCTTATGCTGCGCGTATCCTTCAGGACCAGTTGCAGATCTTCGTCAACTTCGACGAGCCGGAACCGGCCCGCGCGGACAACGAAGATGATGGGCTGGAATTCAACCCGTTGCTTCTGAAGAAGGTCGACGAGTTGGAGTTGTCGGTCCGTTCGGCAAACTGCCTGAAGAATGACAACATCGTCTATATCGGCGATTTGATCCAGAAGACTGAAGCAGAAATGCTGCGCACCCCGAACTTCGGCCGCAAGTCCTTGAACGAGATCAAGGAAGTGCTGTCGGGTATGGGTCTGCACCTTGGTATGGACGTCGAAGATTGGCCGCCTGAGAATATCGAAGACATGGCCAAGAAGTTCGAAGACCAGTTCTAAAAGATTTGCGGCAGGTGCCTTTGGTGCCTGCCGCATCGCCACACGGTACCGCGCCGTTGGCATGAAGACCCGGGCACTTCTGCCCCAATAAGGAGCGCGCCCGACACGCATCGGGGGCCGGACAAAGTACAATCAAAAGGACTTGACCCATGCGTCACGCACGAGGATACCGCCGCCTGAACCGCACGCACGAGCACCGCAAGGCGCTCTGGGCGAACATGGCTGGCTCGCTCATCGAACATGAGCAGATCAAGACGACCTTGCCGAAGGCAAAGGAATTGCGTCCGATCATCGAAAAGCTGATCACCCTTGGCAAGCGCGGCGATCTGCACGCACGCCGTCAGGCTGGCAGCCAGTTGAAGCAGGACGCCTATGTGGCGAAACTGTTTGAGGTGCTTGGACCGCGCTACAAAGACCGTCAGGGTGGCTATGTCCGCGTTCTGAAGGCTGGCTTCCGCTATGGCGACATGGCACCGATGGCGATCATCGAATTCGTAGACCGCGACGTTTCGGCCAAAGGCGCTGGCGACAAGGCTCGCGTTGAAAGCGAACTGGCGAACGCCGAAGACTAAGTTTTTCTTGGGGTGACCCGGGACGACAGCCCTGCGCCTTTGGCGCGGGGCTTTTTCTTTTCCTGTGCTGCGCGTTAGTGTGGGGCAGGGCTGTCTGGCCCGCTGGTTAGGCCTGTTCAGGAGGGTGACAATGGATTTGTTTGGCGCCACGCCGGTTCCGACCACTGAGGGACACCGCCCCTTGGCCGACCGGTTGCGGCCTGCAACCTTGTCCGAAGTGATCGGGCAGCAGTCTTTGCTGGGGCCGGAAGGCCCGCTGGGGGCGATGCTGGCATCGGGTCGGTTGGGATCGCTCATTTTATGGGGGCCGCCTGGTGTCGGCAAGACCACTATTGCCCGGTTGCTGGCAGATCAGACCGATTTAAGTTTCGTCCAGATCAGCGCGATCTTTAGCGGCGTCGCGGACCTGAAAAAGGTGTTCGAGGCTGCACGCATCCGGCGGCAGACCGGGCAGGGCACCTTATTGTTCGTCGACGAGATTCACCGCTTCAACAAGGCGCAACAAGACAGCTTTCTGCCACATATGGAAGACGGCACCCTCGTTCTGATTGGCGCGACGACCGAGAATCCGTCTTTTGAGTTGAACGCCGCGTTAATGTCCCGGGCGCAGGTGCTGGTGCTGGAGCGGCTTGATGCCTCTGCGTTGGACACTTTGGTTGCGCGGGCCGAGGCGGATCTGGGTCTGCCTTTGCCGTTGACGGAAGAAGCGCGACTGGCGCTGCTTGAGATGGCCGATGGCGATGGCCGGGCGCTGCTCAATTTGGTGGAGACGGTCCAGTCTTGGGCGGCGCCCGCTCCGCTGGACCCCAAGGCTCTGTCGGCGCGGCTGGCCCGGCGCGCGGCGCAATACGATAAATCCGGCGATGCCCATTACAACCTGATCTCGGCACTGCATAAATCTGTGCGTGGCTCCGACCCGGATGCGGCGTTGTACTGGTTCGCGCGAATGCTGGAGGGCGGCGAGGACCCGCGTTATTTGGCTCGGCGTCTGACCCGAATGGCGGTAGAGGATATCGCCCTCGCCGATCCGCAGGCGCAGGCCTTTTGTCTGTCGGCGTGGGATACCTATGAACGGTTGGGCAGCCCCGAGGGCGAGTTGGCCTTGGCGCAGGCGGTGATCTATCTGGCCTTGGCCCCGAAATCCAACGCTGGCTATGTGGCCTACAAGGCGGCACGGGCTGCCGCAAAACAGACCGGCTCGACCCCGCCGCCAAAACATATTCTCAACGCCCCGACAGGGTTGATGAAGGCGCAAGGCTACGGTGATGGCTATGCCTATGACCATGATGCGGAAGATGGATTTTCCGGTCAGGATTTCTTCCCCGAGGCGGTGGGCCGTTTGGACCTGTATCAGCCCGTGGAACGCGGATTTGAGCGGGATCTGGCCAAGCGGGTAGCTTATTTTGCTAAATTAAGAGCAAAGCGGCAGGGTTGTTGACATTGCACCACGACAAGGAAAGACACGGCCCATGATCTGGACGGTACTGCAAATAGCCCGTGGTGGGGCTGTCGGCGCTTTTGGGCGCGATTCGTCCTGTGTGACGACCGCGCGGCTGTATGCTCTAAGTTCAATCCCAATTTTATTGCTGGCGCGTCGCGCTGGCCTGTCTCTAAGCCGGAGTGTGATGGCATGAGTGGCGTGCAAACCCTGATCGTCGGCGCCGACGAAGCCGACCAGCGGCTGGATCGCTGGTTCCGTCGGCATTTCCCGCAAATTTCGCAGGGACAGATCGAGAAATACTGTCGAAAGGGCGAAATCCGAGTCGATGGCGGTCGTGTCAAAGCGGCCTCGCGGATCGTGCCGGGGCAAAGCGTGCGTGTGCCGCCCTTGCCGGATGAACGCGCCGCCGCGCCGCTATACGTGCGCAAGACCATCTCGGATGACGACGCCCAGATGATGCTGGACTCTGTCATCTACCGGGATGACCATCTGATCGCGATCAACAAGCCGCCGGGACTGCCCAGTCAGGGCGGCAGCAAACAGACCCGGCACGTTGACGGCCTTGCCGAAGCTCTGCGCTTTGGGCTGGAGGACAAGCCGCGCTTGGTGCACCGGTTGGACAAGGACACGTCCGGCATCCTGTTGCTGGCACGCACACAGCGCATGGCGTCCGAATTGACCCGGGCGTTCCGGGCGCGGGACACGCGCAAGCTGTACTGGGCCGCCGTGGCTGGTGTGCCGCCGCGCCGTATGGGCACGATCCGTTATGGTCTGGTCAAGGCACCGGGGCATGGCTCACGCGGTGAGGGCGAAAAAATGCTTTGCCTGCATCCCGATGACGTTGCGAACACGCCGGACGCCAAGCACGCACAGACCGATTATGCGGTGTTGTCGGCGCTGGCAAAGCGGCTGGCTTGGGTCGCGCTGGTGCCTGTGACCGGCCGGACGCACCAATTGCGGGCGCATATGGCAGAACTGGGCCATCCGATTATCGGGGACGGCAAATATGGCGGCTCGGGGCAAGAGAACCAAGGCGACGGCTGGGGAGCGCAACTGGGCGGAGAGATCTCGCGCAAGCTGCATCTTCACGCCCGCAGCCTGAGCCTGACCCACCCGGCCACTGGCGCCCGGCTGAACCTGACTGCGCCATTGCCGGATCACATGGCGCGGACGTGGTCCTATTTCGATTGGCGGGCCGCCGACGTTCCAGCGGACCCGTTTGAGGATCTGGCATGAGTGCTGCCGTTAAATTGGCGGTTTTCGACGTGGATGGCTCCTTGGTCGACAGTCAGGCGCATATCTATGCCGCCGTCTGCGCTGCGTTTGATGCCAGCGGGCTGGCCATCCCACAGCGCGAAGCGGTGCATCAGATCATTGGCCTGTCGCTGCCGACCGCGATCGCGTGCTTGGCACCGGGTCTGTCCAATGCAGCACTAGAAGACGTGCTTACGTTGTATAAAGATGCCTATGTTGGCATGCGCGAAGCCGATGGCGATGGGTCTTCCCCGCTGTTCCCCGGCGCGCGCGAGATGCTGATGTCCCTGGCCGCGCGAGACGATTTGCTTTTGGCCGTGGCCACCGGAAAATCGCGACGCGGCTTGGATCACGTGCTTCAGATGCATGGACTGACCGCGTTGTTTGACAATACCCAAGTGGCGGACCTGCATCCGTCCAAGCCGCATCCGGCAATGTTGGAAACGGCCTGTTACGCGGCAGATTGCGCCGCCGCCGATACGGTAATGATTGGCGATACCGTCTTTGATCTTGAGATGGGACTGGCGGCGGGCACTAAGACCATTGCCGTCACGTGGGGCTATCATTCGGCTGATGCGTTGCGGGCTTGCGGGCCGGATGCGGTGGTCGACACTATGGCGGAACTGGAGCAGGCGGTTCTTCGAATTCTGGCAGGTACGGATGTTTGACGCGAAACGGAAACGATTCTGGACGGCGGCTTCGGCGCGCCCTGAATCGACGGGCTTTGGTATTTTTCTGGACGAGCGTCCGGTCAAGACGCCGGGCAAGATGCCTTTGGTGGTGCCGACAGAATCCTTGGGCGTTGCAATCGCGGCCGAATGGGACGCGCAGCAAGATCGCATTGATCCCGGCGCTATGCCAATGACCCGGATGGCCAATACTGCGATCGACAAGGTCCGCTTGCGGATGCCGGAAGTGGCCGAGGTGGTTGCCGAATATGGCGGCTGTGATCTGCTGTGTTATCGGGCTGAGGGGCCCGAGGAACTTTGTGCGCGTCAGCAGCAGGCGTGGGATCCGCTTCTGGACTGGTCTGCCACCGTTCAAGGCGCGCCTCTGAACGCGGCGGCGGGGATTGTTTATGTCGATCAACCGCCAGCCAGCGTCAGTAAACTGGCGGCACGTGTGCACGCCATGTCATATTGGGAACTGGTGGCCTTCCATGATTTGGTCGCGCTCAGTGGTTCGCTTGTGATCGCGTTGGCGGCAATCGACAAGGTTAGGCCGGTGTCCGAACTTTGGGATTTGTCCTGTCTGGACGAACACTATCAAACCGAGGTCTGGGGCGAGGACACGCTGGCTCTTGCCTCCGCGGCAATCAAAGCTACGGCGTTTCAAGATGCTTACAGGTTCTTCGAATTTGTCCAAATATAGCAATACCGCCTAATTTTTGGGCATATTTTCCATCTTTTCCCGGCGTTTATGCCTGACGTTAAGTCAATTTTCACCGCAAGAGTTGACGGAACGTGATGCCATTGCGCACAAAAGTGATCGTCAGGCGTAAGTCTGAGCCCGCGCATGACCTCTGGCCTTAATGGTTGGTGCTGTACGGGGTAACGAGATCAAGGGGAAAACATGATAAGCAAATTTGCTTTGGGCGCTGCTGCTGTTGCATCATTTTATGCATCCGGCGCGCTTGCCAATACACTTGACGACGTCAAAGCCCGCGGCCAATTGAACTGCGGAATTTCAACCGGGCTTGTCGGCTTTGCCACGCAAGATGCCAATGGCGACTGGGAAGGTTTCGACGTTGCCATCTGCCGGGCCGTCGCTGCGGCGATTTTCGGTGATCCAACCGCGGTTCAATTCAGCCCGGTTACCAACAAAGTCCGCTTCGAGGTTCTGAACTCGGGCGAAATCGACATGCTGTCGCGGAACACCACTTGGACGTATTCGCGCGACGTTGACCTGAAGCTGGAATTCGGCGGGGTGAACTATTACGATGGTCAAGGCTTCCTCGTGCCCAAGGCGCTGGATGTGACCTCGGCTGGGCAGTTGGATGGCGCGACGGTGTGCATCCAGTCTGGCACGACCACCGAATTGAACCTTGCTGACTTCTTCCGCATCAACGGCATCAGCTATGAGCCAGTGCCGATCACGACCGCAGCCGAAGCCACCCAGCAGTATCTTGCCGGTGCCTGCGACGTCTACACGACGGACGCGTCCGGTCTTGCCGCGACCCGCGCCTCATTTGCGGATCCGTCGGCGCATATCATTCTGCCTGAAATCATTTCGAAAGAGCCTCTCGGTCCGTTGGCCCGGCACGGCGATAACGAATGGGGCGATGTGATCCGCTGGACCCTGAATGCCCTGATCGCGGCGGAAGAGCTTGGTGTGACCTCGACCAATGCCGAGGAACTGTCGGCAGGGACGGATAACCCTGAAGTCAATCGTCTGCTCGGCTCGGAAGGCGATCTTGGCGCGATGCTCGGTCTGTCGCCGGATTGGGCGAAGAATGCGATCCTCGCGGGCGGCAACTATGCCGAGATTTTCGACACCTATATCGGTCCGGAAACTCCGATCGGTCTGGCGCGCGGTCTGAATGCGCAATGGACCGATGGTGGTCTGCTGTACGCGCCGCCCTTCCGGTAATCCACGTTGACAGACAGGGCGGGCCATTGGTCCGCCCTGTTTCATTTCGTGGGACGATCTGGCGATGGTCCGTGCTAAACTGGTGCCAAATAGCCCAGAGTGATCGCCCGGCAGTCTGATCGCAGACCGAAAGCCTGCCCGCAGGCCCGAAAACAGGACACTCAAAAATGAGCGCAGTCAGCGACCAGCCAAAATCAGGGTTCACGCTGGGCATGTTGGTGAACGATACCCGGTATCGCGGCTACACCTTTCAGTTCATTGCCTTCTTCGCCATCATCTTTTTCTTCGGTTGGATGATCTGGAACGCGGTCCAGAACCTTGCCGCCTTGGGGCAGGACATCTCGTTTGGCTTCTTAGGCGGACAGGCCGGCTATGACATCAACCAAAAGCTGATCCCCTTCACCAGCACCGACACCCATTTCAGGGCGGCCATCGTCGGGGTATTGAACACGTTGCTGGTGGCATTTCTGGGCTGCATCACGGCGACGATTATCGGCGTTTTGGTCGGCATTCTTCGGCTGTCCAATAACTGGATCGTCGCCAAGCTGATGTCGGTCTATGTCGAGGTCTTCCGCAATGTGCCGCTGCTGATCTGGATCCTGATCATCTTTTCGATCATGTCGAATGCCTTGCCGGCGCCCAGTGCCTTTCGAGGTGAGTCGCCCGAAGCGCGGATGGTGCTGGATTCCATCGCCCTCACCAATCGTGGCATCTATGTGCCGCGCCCCCTTTGGCTGGAAGGGTCGGCGATCGTTGTCGGTGTCTTCCTGCTGTCGCTGATCGCGATTTACGCTCTGCGCCGCTATGCCATTCACTTGCTGTTCACCCAAGGCCGAACTCTGCCGGTGTTGCCGCTGTCAATCGGGCTGCTAATCGTGCCGACTGTGCTGGCTTATTTCTTGATGGGAAGCCCGGTTGGATTGGAATACCCGGCGCTGAAAGGCTTTAACTTTCAGGGCGGTATTCAGGTTTATGGGTCGCTGATTGGGTTGTGGGTCGCGCTGTCACTTTATACCGGGGCGTTTATCGCGGAAAGCGTGCGCGGCGGGATTCAGGCGGTCAGCCGGGGCCAGACCGAAGCCGCCGAATCGCTTGGGTTGCGGCCCCGACGGATCATGAGTCTGGTGGTTCTGCCGCAGGCGTTGCGCATCATCATTCCGCCGCTGATTTCGCAATACCTGAACTTGACCAAAAACTCATCTCTGGCCGCTGCGGTGGGGTACATGGATATTACCGGCACCTTGGGCGGCATCACCTTAAACCAGACCGGCCGTAGCTTCGAAGCGGTGCTGCTGTTGATGGCCTTCTATCTGGTGATTTCGCTGTGCATCGCCGGGGTGATGAACATCTACAACGCCACCGTCAAGTTGAAGGAGCGCTGAGATGTCCGATACCCAAGCTGAAGCTGCCCTGTCCTTCGTCCGCCACGAGCCTCTGCCGCCAGCGCCCCCGCCGATGGCGTATCGCGGCCCGGTACATCGGGTTCGCCACAACCTGTTCAGCTCCGTCGGCAACTCGATCATGACGATTGCTGCGTTGTATGCGATCTATCTGCTGGTATCGGCAATCGTGCCGTGGGTGGTCAACGGGGTCTGGGATGCCTCATCGATCCGCGATTGTCGCGCCCAATTGGACGGCAAAATCGGCGGATGTTTTGCCGTAATCGCCGAGCGCTGGCCACAACTGGTGTTCGGCAACTATCCAAAAGCGCAGTATGGCCGGGCGATGCTGGCGTTTGTGTTGCTGTTTGCAGCCCTCGCGCCGCTGTTGTTTATCGAATTGCCGCGAAAACTGCTTTGGTTCACCGGGGTGTTCCCCTTCATCGGCTATTGGCTGATCTGGGGCGGCACCATCTGGGTGCCGATCCTTGCCTTGGTTGGAATCGTGGTCGGCTATTTGGTGTTCGTGCGCTTGGAACGGCAATCCTTTTTCGGGGCGTTGATGGCCGGGCTTCTCGCGATGGCCTTGTTCTGGGGGCTGTTGGTCGGCCCAATCGCCTCCGGTTTGGCCAGTCTGGTGCCGCTGCGCCTTGAGCCGGTTCAAAGCCGCGAGATCGGCGGCTTCATGATCAACTTCATTCTGGGCACCACCTGCATGGCCTTGTCGTTGCCCATCGGGATCGCACTGGCCCTCGGACGGCAATCGGACCTGCCGATCATCAAGGCGATCTGCGTGATGTTCATCGAGTTTATCCGCGGCGTGCCGCTGATCACCTTGCTGTTCGTCGCCTCGGTCATGCTGGCCTATTTCCTGCCGCCGGGGACCAATTTTGATCTGATTCTGCGCGTCATCATCATGATCACCTTGTTTGCCTCGGCCTATATGGCCGAAGCGATCCGGGGCGGGCTGGCCGCCTTGCCCAAAGGCCAGTACGAGGCCGGCAGCAGCCTTGGTCTGGATTATTGGCAATCCATGCGCCTGATCATCCTGCCGCAGGCGCTGAAAATCTCCATCCCGTCTATCGTCAATATCGCGATTGGATTGTTCAAGGACACGACGCTGGTGTCGATCATTTCGATGTTCGACGTGCTGGGAATGATCGGTGGCCCGATCTTGTCCTCGACCGACTGGTTCGGTGTCTATTGGGAACTCTATGCCTTTGCCGGCCTGATGTTCTTTGTCTTTTGCTTCGGAATCTCGAAGTATTCTCAGTATCTTGAACGTAAGCTCAACACAGCTCACCGTTGAAAGGGTTGCCCCTAATGACCGATGCGACACACGCAGCCGCAGCACCCACCCTGACCGTCTCGGATGAGGTGGCGATTGAAATACAGAAGATGAATAAGTGGTACGGCCAATTCCATGTTCTGCGGGATATTGACCTGACCGTTTATCGCGGCGAACGAATCGTGGTGTGCGGACCGTCCGGTTCGGGGAAATCGACCCTAATCCGCTGTATCAACGCGCTGGAAGAACACCAAGATGGATCGATTTCTGTCGACGGCACCTTGCTGTCATCCGACCTGAAAAACATTGATCGAATCCGATCCGAGGTTGGGATGTGTTTTCAGCATTTCAACCTGTTCCCGCATCTGACCATTTTGGAAAACTGCACGCTGGCCCCGATTTGGGTGCGCAAGACGCCGAAACGCGAGGCAGAAGAAATCGCGATGCACTTCCTGAAAAAGGTGAAGATCCCGGATCAAGCCAATAAATATCCCGGACAATTGTCCGGGGGGCAGCAACAGCGCGTTGCGATTGCGCGGTCGCTCTGTATGAAGCCGCGGATCATGCTGTTTGACGAACCGACCTCGGCGCTGGATCCAGAGATGATCAAAGAGGTGCTCGATACCATGATCGAACTGGCGCAAGACGGCATGACGATGATTTGCGTGACCCATGAAATGGGCTTTGCGCGGCAGGTGGCGAACCGGGTGATCTTTATGGATCAGGGTCAGATCGTCGAGCAGAATGAACCTGAAAGCTTCTTCCTGAACCCACAAAGCGAGCGCACGAAACTGTTCCTAAGCCAGATTCTCGGGCACTAAGCGCCCCGGGTCAGAGATCCGTCAGGTCGCGCGGCACGATGAAGTCAACAACCTGGCCGCTGCCCAAGGCCAGGTCCGACCAATCGTCAATCGGAAACGTGACCACCAGCGTGGCTAAAGTGGGGTAGGGGGCGAAGCCCGGGTGTGCGGGCGGCGTTGCCACCAGCTGCTGGGCAAATTCGCCGATCCCGGGGTTATGGGCCAGCAGGGCAACAGTCTGGCCCGTGCATCGGCTCAGGCAGTCGGCCAAGGTCTCTGGATTGGCCAAGTACAGCCGGTCTTCCATCTGCACCTGTGGGCCAGAGGGCAGCAACCCTGCGATCCGGTTCCACGTCTCACGGGTCCGCACGGCGCTGGAACACAGCACCTGATCCGGCAGATGACCTTGTGCCGCCAGCCAGCCCCCAATCGCCTCGCACGAGGCCCGTCCGCGGGCATTCAGCGGGCGATCATGGTCCTTGAGATCAAGATCGCCCCAACTGGATTTGGCGTGGCGTAGAAGGACAAGGCGACGGGTCATGTGTTGCGAATGATCGAGCCGGCACCGTGGTCGGTAAAGAGTTCCAACAAACAGGCATTCGGCGCCCGGCCATCCAGAATCACCGCAGCCCGCACCCCTTGGCGCAAAGCCATCAGCGCGGTTTCGGTCTTGGGGATCATCCCGCCAGCGATAATCCCGTCATCGGTCATCTTGCGAATTTGGCCCGAGGTGAGTTCAGTCAGAACCTCGCCGGAGGCATCCTTGACGCCGGGTACGTCGGTCAGCAGCAGCAGTCGCCGCGCCTTCAGCGCCCCGGCAATCGCGCCTGCAGCGGTGTCGCCGTTGACGTTAAAGGTCTCGCCGTCGTCGCCGATGCCCAATGGTGCGATCACCGGGATGATGTTGGCGTCGAACAGGGTCCGCAGCACGTCGGTATTCATCCGGTCGGGGGTTCCGACAAACCCAAGCGCCGGGTCGGTCTGCTTGCACACCATCAGATTGGCGTCCTTGCCGGACAGGCCGATGGCGCGGCCGCCTTGGGTGTTGATCGCGGCGACAACCCGCTTATTGATCAGGCCCGACAGCACCATTTCGACCACTTCCATGGTCGCGGCGTCCGTCACCCGCTTGCCGCGGACAAATTCAGATTTGATGTTCAACCGCGCCAGCATGTCGTTGATCATCGGACCGCCACCGTGAACGATCACCGGCTTGACGCCCACCTGACTCATCAGCGCCACATCGCGCGCGAATATGTCGAGGCCTTCATCGCTGCCCATGGCATGGCCGCCCAGCTTGATGACGACAATCGCGCCCTCATAGCGTTTGAGATAGGGCAGGGCTTCGGACAGGGTCCGAGCTGTGGCAATCCAGTCTTGGTTCATGGCGGTCTGTATTTTCATCGCGGTTATCCCCGGGTTTCGCGCCGTGTTAGCGAGTTGTGCGCGAAGTTCCAAGTCTATCCGTCACCGGCGGTCGGGGCGGCGGATCTTAACCGGTGGTGGCCAGTTCGGCGATGATGCTGCGGAGGGATTCGATCCCATCGCCGGTTTCGGATGAGGTCAACACGATTTCGGGATAGGCTGCTGGATGGCGCGCCAATTCGGCCCGGACCTGTGCCAACATGGTGTCCCGATCGAGGCCCTTGACCTTGTCTGCTTTGGTCAGGACGCATTGGAACGGCACAGCCGACCGGTCCAGCAGGGCCATAATCTCATTGTCGACCGCTTTGATGCCGTGGCGGGAATCAATCAGAACGAAGGCGCGGCGTAGGGTCGGACGCCCGGACAAATAAGACTTCAGCAGTTGCTGCCACTTGGCTACCACCGCGACCGGCGCATTGGCGAAGCCATAGCCCGGAAGGTCGACAAGATACATCTCGCCGCGGGAAAAGAAGTTGATTTCTTGGGTGCGACCCGGTGTGTTCGAGGCTCTGGCCAGCGCTTTGCGACCGGTCAACGCATTGATCAGCGTCGATTTCCCGACATTTGAACGGCCTGCGAAACAGATCTCTAAGCGGTCCGCGGGGGGCAGACCAGACATTGCCACCACCCCTTTCAGGAAGGTGGTTTCTGCGGCAAACAGCATCCGCCCACGCTCGCGCGCGAAGGCATCAGGTTCTTGGGCAAGGGGGAAAGACATATTCATGACAGGATCCTGACTGGGTCGTTCAACCGAACGGTGCCGCCACGGGTCACGACCCCGTAGACGCCAAAGTCTGTGTGACCCCAGCCCGATTTCAGCGCCGCAAGGGTGTCTGCGTCGCGCTCTCCGGTGGTGGGGTTTGCCGTCGTGGCAAGGCAGCGGCCGATACGTTCGCGGATGTCCACGCGGGCGCCTCCAATTTCGAGTGTGCGTCCAACCAAGTCGAATTCTTGCCATGGGGCAAGCCCGGCGAGCCACAGATTTCCGCGAAACCGGGTTTGCGCCAGTGGGGTGCCGACCCGTTCGGACAGCGCTTCGAGCGAGGCAAGGCTGGTAATGCTAATCGAAGGAAACCGGGAATCGGTCATCGCCTGACCGGTGGCGCGCACGATCCGCACCGACGCGGCGCGATCTGCAGGCATCAGCGGGGCGACCCACTCGAGAAACTCTTGGCTGTCCCGATCCGGGTCAAAGGTCAGGTCGGGTCGTGCCGGGTGGGTCAGGGTGATCTGCCCGGTCGCGTCGTTCAAACGTGCAGTGATGGCCATCAACTGTGGCGCCTTGGCACCGCGCGAGAAATTCGCGCACGGCACCCAAGAACCATCGGTCACCTTGGCGGCTTCATGCGCCACGGCCCAGACCCGATCCCACGGCAGCGCCTCACCCGAGACCAAGGCCGCTTCGGTCAGCGCTTCGCTGCCATGGGCCTTGATCGGGTGACGCCAGATTGCCGCAAGGGTCGCGGTCATTTTCCCTCGGATCGCTTCCGTTTGAAGCCGCTCTTAATGTTGCCGAAGACGTTCGGGTGATACCCGTGGCTCCGCATGATGAGGTACTGTTGCGCAAAGGTGATCGTGTTGTTGGCGATCCAGTACAGCACCAAGCCGCTGGCAAAGCTACCGAGCATGAACATGAAGACCCACGGCATCCACGCGAAAATCATCGCCTGCGTCGGATCGGTGGGAGCGGGGTTCAGCTTTTGCTGCATCCACATGGTGATGCCCAAGAAGATCGGCAGCACGCCCAGCGAGATGATCGCAAACATCGATCCGGCTTCGGGTGCAGCGAAGGGCAACAGGCCGAACAGATTGAGGATCGAGGACGGGTCCGGGGCGGACAGGTCACGAATCCAGCCGAACCAAGGGGCTTGGCGCAGTTCCAGCGTGACGAAGATCACCTTGTAGAGCGAGAAGAAGATCGGGATTTGCAGCAGGATCGGCAAGCAGCCGGCCGCCGGATTGACCTTTTCCTTCTTGTACAGCTCCATCATGCCTTGCTGCATCTTCTGACGGTCGTCGCCTGCCTTTTCCTTTAGCTTTTCCATCTCTGGCTGAAGCTCTTTCATCTTCGCCATCGAGGCATAAGATTTCCAAGCCAGCGGCAGAAGCAGAGCTTTCAGGATCAGCGTCAGGGCGATGATCGACCATCCCATGTTGCCAATCAGCAGATTGAGGTTGTGCAGCAGCCAGAAGATCGGCTTGGTCAGGAAGAAGAACCATCCCCAGTCGATGCTGTCGATAAAGCCCTGAATTCCAAGGTCATTTTGATAGTCTCTGATGGTCTGCCATTCCTTCGCGCCGGCGAAGAGCAGGGTCGTGGCCTCGGCAATCTCACCGGGGGCGACAGTCATGGTCGGAAGCCGCGCTTCGGTCTGATAGATGTCGGCGCTGGGAAGATACTTGGCGACCGACGTAAACGCCTGACCCGGAGCCGGGATCAGTGTGGTCATCCAATACTTGTCGGTAAATCCCAGCCAACCGTTTTCGGTGACGTCTTGGACTTCGGCATAAGCACCTTCGCGCTCAATAAAGTCCATGTCAGGCAGGTTTTTGTACTTAATTTCCTGCAGGTTGCTGTCCGACATCCGGACGACGCCTTCATGAAGGATGTAGAAGTTCACCGTGTCTGGTTTGCCGTGACGCGCGACAATCCCGTAAGGGGCCATGCGTTGCGCGGTGCCGGACGTGTTCTCGACGCTTTGGGTGACCGTGAACATGAAGTGTTCATCAACGGTCATCGTGCGGCGGAAGATCAGCCCCTGTTCATTGTCCCACTTCAGGGTGATCGGGGTTTCGGGGGTCAGTTCGTCGCCAGATTCTATGATCCATTGGGTGTTCGCGCCGGGAACCTGATCGTAGCTCAGGTCGCCGCCCGGGGCCCATCCGTACAGCGCGTAATAGGCGCCGGGGCCGCCGACGGGCGAGAGCAGCGTCACGATCGGGCTGTCCGGATCGACAGTTTCGCGATAGGCGCGCAGTGACAGATCGTCGAGGCGGCCGCCGGTCAGCGAGACGGATCCGGAAAGATTGCCCGACGCGATTGTGATGCGCTCGCCGGTTGCCAGCGCGGTGTCGCGGGTCTGAACCAATGATTGGGCCACGCCGTCAACGATGGCCGCTGGCGGCGCAGCCGCGATGCCATCGGACGTGGGCGCGATGCCTTCCGAGATCGTTACTGGCTCTGGCGTCGGTGAGGACTCCGGTGGAAACAAGACGAACCAGACCAAAATTACGATCAGACTGAGCGCTGATGCCAGGATGAGGTTCTTGTTTTGATCGTCCATTTTGATCCGCCGCGCCCAAGGTAAGTTTCGCGCCGGTTCAACAGGCCGCCAGATGAAAGGTCAAGCGGTTTTACGGGAAGGGGCCGGTTGTGCCCGACCTTGTCGAGCCGATCCGAGAGGCAAAAGCCGGTCTGAGGCGTGGCTGGGCGGGTGCAGTTCTAAGCCGTGGCGGTGGCGGGGACGCGCCCGAACGGCTAGCCGATCCGGCGGGTCAGATCCGGCGGACGGGCGATGGCTGCTGCGTGTCGCCGCAGCCAGTCGGGAGTGTCCTCCAAGGGCATGGGGAGGGCCAACCCAAAGCCTTGAACATGGCCGCAGCCCAATTGTGACAGCATCGCGTGCTCGCCCGAGGTCTCGACCCCTTCGGCCAGACAATCCAGCCCCAACCGTTCTGCCATGGTCAGGATGGCGCCGACCATCCGCTGTTGTTCGGGATCCTGATCGACCTTTGAGACGAACGACCGGTCGATTTTCAGGCGCCCGATCGCAAAGCGGCGGATACTGGTGATTGAGGCATGGCCGGTGCCAAAATCATCCAGATCGATAAGGCAGCCAAGATTGGCCAATCCGCTGATGTTGCGGCAGACTGTATCTTCGGGCGTTTCCGATATCACGGTCTCTAAGATTTCGATGGCCAGCCGGTCGGGGGTCAGATCGTGCCGGTCGAGCGTCCAAGAGATGCGGTCGACTAGGGCGGGATCGGCCAGTTCTTCGCCCGAGAAATTCACCCCGACATGGGGTACGTTCAGACCTGCCTTATCCCAGTCGACAACCGCGGCAAGCGCACCTGACAAGATCACTTCGCCCAGACGCCCCATCAGGCCGGCCTGTTCAATTGCTGGCAGAAACTCCGCCGGTGAGATCAGGCCGCGCTTAGGGTGATGCCAGCGGGCCAAGGCTTCGAAGCCGGTGACCTTGCCGGTATCGGTTGAAATCTGCGGTTGGAACCATGGGTAAATCTCGCCCCGGTCCAACGCGTCGGTCACGTCGTCAATCAATGCCAGACTGGTCTCGCGCCGCTGATGCAATTCGCGCGAATAGGCCCGGATTGATCCCCCGCCATGGCGACGTGCTTCGACTGCGGCCATTTCGGCCGCGTCCAAAAGGCGTTGTCCGGTTGGCGCCGGAAGGCGATCGGCAACGCAGAATCCGACAGAGGCACTGAGTCGGAGGCTGGTGTGATCCAGACGAACCGCTTCGGCGATATGGGCTTGCAGCCGGGCTGAAATCTGAAGCAGGGTTTCCAAGTCGTACCGGGCCGCCGGAGCCAAGGCGATTGCGAAGCTGGCGTCGTCGATGCGGGCCAATGTGTCTGCCGACCTGAGTGCGGTGCTTAATCGGGACTGGAACTGATCCAAAATGGGGGCGCAACCGCGGCTTCCCATTCGGGCGACCAGCGCATCGAAATCGTCAATGCGCAGCACGACGCATGCGGGCACGCGTCCGCTTTCCGCCGTTTGGCCAAGTGACAGGTCGAGGGCGGTTTCCAGAACGTCGCGCCGTGACAGGGTCTTGTCTGCCGAGGGCGGATCGATTTGCCAGCCGGCCATAAGGGCGGCGAGGGCGACCAGAACCGGGATGGTGACGGCCAGCAGATAAAGGCCGGTTTCGCCGGATGCGCGATAGATGGCGAGGGTCATCGCCGGAAACACCGCAAGCAACAGCGGGTACCAAACAGCCTTAGGGCCGAGGTGGCGCAGTGAGGTCAGGGCTGTCGCCAAGGAAGATCGGATGCGCACGCCAGTCGCCTATTCGGTCGTTTCAATCTCTTGAACCCTATCCTCGATAGTCTGAGTGGCAGGTTAATCCAGCCGGCAGACTGTCGGTGATTTGACTAAAAACGCATCCGTTCGGATCGGCGTATCTGGGCGTCGAAACAGTGCGGCAGGGTCTGCGGGCCTTTCAAACGTGCATTTCTGCGCGACATAGCGAGTCCGCGCTGCGTGGCCTCTTTTCGCGGCGCAGGCTTTGCCCTATGCCCTCGTTTATGACCATGACCCATGACCTTGATGACATTCACCCCTTGTTCAACGGCGCGCCCAGCACGACCGAGTTCAAGAAGTTGCGCAAGCGAATCGTGCGGAATGTGCGAGAGGCCATTGAGCAATATGGCATGATCCAGCGCGACGCCCGATGGTTGGTCTGCCTGTCGGGGGGCAAGGATTCCTATACCCTGCTGGCTATTCTGTATGAGTTGAAGTGGCGCGGCTTGTTGCCAGTGGATTTGCTGGCCTGCAATCTTGATCAAGGTCAGCCCGGTTTTCCGGCCACGGTCTTGCCAGAGTTCTTGGCCGCGCGCGGTGTGCCGCACCGGATTGAGTATCAGGATACTTATTCCATCGTCATGGATAAAACCCCTCAGGGCCGGACCTTCTGTGCGCTGTGTTCCCGGCTGCGGCGGGGCAATCTGTACCGAATTGCGCGCGAAGAGGGGTGTTCGGCGGTGGTGCTGGGGCATCACCGGGACGATATGCTTGAAACGTTCATGATGAACCTCTTCCACGGCGGGCGGCTTGCGACGATGCCGCCAAAATTGGTGAACGAAGAGGGCGATCTCTTTTTGTATCGCCCGCTTGCGCATGTGGCCGAACAGGATTGCGACCAGTTTGCCCGGGCGATGAAATATCCGATCATTCCCTGCGATCTGTGCGGCAGCCAAGACGGATTGCAGCGTCAGCAGGTCAAGCAGATCCTTGATGGATGGGAAAAGAACAGTCCCGGTCGCCGACAGGTGATGTTCCGGGCCTTGATGAATGCGCGCCCCTCGCATCTTCTGGATCCCAAACTCTGGGACTTTCCGGGGCTGACCCTGAACACGGATGGGCCGCCGGACACGGCTGCCGCGCCGGACCAGTAAGCCCAATAAGCCCGCAGATGCCCTCAGAGCCGCGCCGCCGCGTCGGCGTGAGGGCCAGGTCGCGCCAATTCAATTTATGGTCAGCCGCTTGCATGATATGACTGGCCTTGCCGCCTGACCGGCAAGGCTTGGGGGCGCGTACGGCGTGATCCCTGCGCGGATGTTCCGTGCGCCGGTGAAGGCAAGGCTGCAAAATGGGCCAGACCGCCCTCTGCTAGCCGTCGTGAAACCGGAGGAGGATCGCCCATGCCCGACTATGTTTTTACCGTACGGAACAAGCGGGGCGAGGTTTTTGGCTCGGATGCGGGGATGACACGGTTTTTGCGCGTGCCGGAAACGGACCTGACCACTGCGCCGCACCATCAGATCCGCAAAGGTGCGTGGTTTCAGGACGTGCTGGCAGAAGGCACCCGGCGCATCGATCCAGACACCGGCCAACGGGTTGGCGATATTGTCATCTACGTGCATGGTTTTAACAATTCGACCGAAAAATTGCTGTCGCGGCACCGCAAAATCAAGGCGTCCTTCGCCCGGCAGGGGTTTCAGGGGGTGGTGGTCAGTTTTGATTGGCCCGCAGCCGATACCAGCCTGAATTATCTGGAGGATCGCTGGGATGCCAAGCAGACCGCCAATCAACTGGTCAAGGAAGGCATTGCAAGTTTCGTGAAACTGCAGACTCCGGATTGCGAGGTTAATCTGCATTTGATGGCCCATTCCATGGGCTGTTATGTGGTGCGCGAGGCGTTCGATGACGCCGATGACCGGCGGTCGATTGCTGCGGTCAGCTGGTCGGTCAGTCAGATCTTGCTATTCGGCGCGGACGTCTCGGTCGGATCATTGGCTGCCGAAAGCGCCAAATCATCGTCACTCTACCGCCATTGCAACCGATTAACCAATTACTTCAACCCATTTGATGCGGCGCTGTCGCTGTCCAACGTCAAGCGGATTGGGGTATCGCCCCGGGCCGGGCGGGTGGGGCTGCCCGCGCATGTTCCGGCCAAGGCGGTCAATGTTGACTGCGGCGCCCATTACACCGCGCCGCGTCACAAATTTGAAGACAGTCACTTCGCCGGGCACCGCTGGTATTTCGATGATGACGTTTTCTTGCAGGATGCGTATCTGACAATTCTTGGCAGCACGGATCGCAACAGGCTTCCAACTCGGCTGGGACGCGACAGCAATCTGTCGCTGGTTGCGCCGGTTGTGGGAACGGGGCAGGGATAAGGGGCGGACTTGACATCTGCCAGCCTGCCGGGTGGCATGATGCTTAAGGATTTTTTCCTGATGGTACAGGACCAATAATTTTGCGGGCGCAGGAGACTAAAAGACATGACGGGTGGCACGGCCGGAGGCACAGTATGATTGGGTTTATCTGGCAGTGGATCCGGTCTTTGGCATTCGTCCTGCAGATGTATCTGATGATGGTCGTGCTGGGGGTGGTATTCACGCCATGGGCCATCGTGGACAGGCGCGGGGCGTTTGCCGGTATCCGCACCTATTGCCGTTGGGTGCGTTGGACCGCCGATTGGATGGTGGGTTTGCGCAGTGAGATCCGCGGCCCGATCCCACATGGCGAAGTCCTTGTCGCGTCGAAACATCAAAGCTTTTTCGACATCATCTTGATCTGCTCGGTTCTGCCACGGCCAAAATTCATCATGAAACGTGAATTGATCCGCGCGCCGATCCTCGGCTGGTATGCCTTGCGGATTGGCTGTGTGCCGGTGGATCGGGGTAAGCGCGGGCAGGCCATCATTAAGATGCTGGCGGATGTGAAGGCCGGTGTCAGCGGGCCGGGTCAGTTGATCATCTATCCGCAAGGCACCCGCGTCGCGCCTGAGGCATGGGTGCCCTACAAAGTTGGAACCGCCTTGATTTACGGCGAATCAAGACAGGATTGTGTGCCCGCAGCGACGAATGTTGGGGTGTTTTGGCCGCGTCGCGGGATTTATCGCAAGCCCGGCACGGCGGTGGTGGCGTTTCTGACCCCGATCCGTCCCGGCCTGGAGACCGATGCATTCATGGAGCGGCTGGAAACGACGATTGAAACCGCGTCCAACGCATTGATGGCCGAGGGTGGTTTGCCGCCAGAGCGGTTGCCCCACCCCCCGGTGCGCAGCGTTTAACCCGCCAGTTTTCTCTGTCCAATGTCCAGAAACTTGCGGCGACGCTGATCGAGAAGGGCATCGCGCGAGAGCGGGGCAAGATCCTTCAGCATCACGGAAATCGCCTTGCCAACTCGGGCGATGGTGCCTTGTGGGTCACGCTGGGCGCCACCAGTCGGTTCCGGGATGATCTGGTCGGCGACCCCAAGTTGCAGCAGGTCTTGTGCGGTCAGACGCAGGGCCTCGGCGGCCTCACGCATCTTTTCACTGTTTTTCCACAGGATTGACGCGCAGCCTTCCGGTGAAATCACCGAATAGACCGAATGTTCCAGCATTGCCAACCGGTTGGCGGTGGCAAAGGCAACCGCGCCGCCTGAGCCGCCTTCGCCGATGATCACTGTCACGACCGGCACCTTAATCTGCAAGGATTTCTCGGTTGCGCGGGCGATGGCTTCGGATTGGCCGCGTTCTTCGGCGCCCTTGCCGGGATAGGCGCCGGGCGTATCCACAAGGGTGATCACCGGCAGATTGAACCGGTCCGCCAAATCCATCAGGCGCACGGCCTTACGATAGCCCTCGGGCCGGGCCATTCCGAAATTGTGATCCAGACGGCTCGCGGTATCGTTGCCGCGTTCATGGCCGATCACCACCACGGGACGGTCATTGAACCGAGCAAGCCCGCCCAGCACCGCATGGTCTTCGCCGAATACCCGGTCGCCGGATAGCGGGGTGTAATCGGTGAACAGCGCGTCGATGTAATCTGAGCAATGGGGGCGTTCGGGGTGCCGCGCGACTTGGCATTTCCGCCAAGGGGACAGATCAGAATAGAGCGTCTTCAGAAGCTCGGTGGCCTTTTTCTCAAGGGCACGGGCTTCGCGCTCGATATCCATGCCCTCGGTTTTCCGGGCCATGGCGCGCAGTTCCTCGGATTTTCCCTCGATTTCCGCAAGGGGTTTCTCGAATTCAAGGTAATGGGTCATATGCCTCTCCGGCGGTCGTGTCTGCGGGCTATATGGCGGGGCTTGCGGCAAGATGCAACTTCGCTTGCGTGTGTTCGGGTCGTCCGGTCGCGGCGTTTCATGCTAGGATAGGTCATCTTGGACGGGATAGGAACGCCGCATGCACCGTGTGACCATACGAACGGAACCCGCGCGCCGGCTGGCTGCGATCCACCATCAAGGTGCCTATCCAGAGATCAAATCTGCTTTCGCGCTGGCGGCGGCGACCTTGGAAAAGTGGGGCGATTTGGGCTTGGCAGGGCCGATGGTGGGGGTGTTTCTGGACAATCCCGATCTGGTTCCTGAGGGCGCACGGCGCAGCGTGGCCGGGTTCGTGGTCCCCGAGGATTTGCCGATACAACCGCCGCTGGACGAGATGCTGTTGCCCGGTGGTCGGCACGCTGTCCTGCGCCACGTCGGGCCCTATGATGCGTTAGCAGATTGCTACCGGGTTTTATTCGACAAATGGTTTCCGGCATCGGGCGAGCATCCGGGGCGGGGCGATCCGTTCGAGGTCTATCTCAACAGCCCGATGAAAACGCCGGCCAAGGATCTGGTGACAGAGATTTGTGTGCCACTGGCTTAAGGCGGGGCAGCCTGCGCCGGGCGCGGATCGTCCGAGGCAGGCTTTGGTCATGGCTCAGGCGCTGGAGGCGATCATGTCGGATTGGCGGACCACCACTTCGGCCTGTTTGATGCTGGCAATGTCCACCAGACGGCCCTTGTAGACCGTGGCCCCTTCGCCATTGGCCTTGGCGGCTTCCATGGCGGCAAGGATCGCGCGCGCCTCGGCCACGGCGGCCTCTGATGGCGTGAAGACCTCGTTGGCCAATGCGATTTGCTTGGGGTGGATCGCCCATTTGCCGACCATACCCAGTGTGGCCGAGCGCCATGCCTGCGCCCGATAGCCGTCATCATCGCTGAAATCGCCGAACGGGCCGTCAACCGGCAGCACCCCGTGGGTGCGGCAGGCGGCGACAATCGCGGCCTGTGCCCAGTGCCACGGGTCGGACCAGTGCTTTGCACCGTTTTGCAGCATGTAATAGTTGTCTTGCGTCCCACCGATGCCAGTGGTTTGCATGCCCATGGAGGCCGCGAAATCGGCGGCGCCAAGGCTCATGGCTTGCAGGCGCGGCGAGGCGGCGGCGATCTCTTCCACATGGGCAATCCCGGCGGCGCTTTCGATGATGACCTCAAAGGCGATCGGCTTGGTCCGGCCTTTGGCGCGCTCAATGGCTGTCACCAAGGCGTCGACGGCATATACATCTGCGGCACAGCCGACCTTGGGGATCATGATCTGGTCCAGCCGGTCGCCGGCCTGTTCCAGCAGGTCGACCACGTCGCGATACCAATAGGGGGTGTCGAGGCCGTTGATCCGCACGCTCAGGGTCTTGGTGTTCCAATCGACCGCATCAATCGCCGCAATCACATTGGCGCGGGCCGCATCCTTATCCGAAGGCGCAACCGAATCCTCCAGATCAAGATTGATCACATCCGCCGCGCTGGCGGCCATCTTAGCGAAGAGTTTGGTGTTAGAACCGGGACCAAACAATTGGCATCGGTTCGGGCGGGCGACGGGCGCGGGCTGAAGGCGAAAGCTCATCTGGGATCCTTGCGGTTATAATATTCCAAAATTCGTCTATTAATCGGTATATAGTTGCGAAATGCTGCGCAAGCGAAAAGCCGGACCCGGTGTGGGATGTGTTGTCGCTGGACGGCGGATCCCCTAGGCTCGGGGGATCAGGACGGTCCGCCACAGGGCGGCAACGCGACGGAGTATCAGTCATGATCAAGACCCCCTATCTTTTGTTTCTCGGTGACGCGCCCGATGCGCTGGCGGCGAAGGTGGCCCAAGGTATCAAGGACTGGCGTCCTGAAAATGCCATCGGTCAGCTGCGGTTGGCCGGATGCAAGGCGGATATGGGTCTGCCGGACATGACGCTTGAGGAAGCCCGCGCCGCTGGGGCCGAGACGCTGGTGATCGGGGTTGCCAATCGCGGCGGGGTTCTGTCCGACCTGTGGCGGGATTGCTTGCTTGAGGCGCTGGTGGCGGGGTTCGATCTGGCCTCGGGGTTGCACACGTTGCTGCGCAGCTATCCCGATCTGGTCGAGGTGGCCCAGTCGCATGGCCGGGTGCTGCATGATGTGCGGGTGCCCACGGTCAATTACCCAATTGCCAATGGGGTGCCGCGCACCGGCAAGCGCTGTCTGGCGGTAGGCACCGACTGTTCCGTCGGCAAGATGTACACCGCGCTGGCGATGGATGCGACCATGCGGGCCCGCGGGATGAAGGCCACGTTCCGGCCCACCGGGCAGACCGGCATTCTGATCACTGGCGGGGGGGTGCCGCTGGATGCGGTGATCGCCGATTTCATGGCCGGCTCGGTGGAGTGGCTGACCCCGGATAATGACCCGGATCACTGGGATCTGATCGAAGGGCAGGGCAGTCTGTTCCATGTCAGCTATTCCGGGGTGACCTTGGCGCTGATCCATGGCGGCCAGCCCGATGCGCTGGTGCTGTGCGACGAGCCGACCCGCCCGCATATGCGTGGCTTGCCGGACTACAAGGCCCCGTCGCTAGAGGTGCTGCGCGAGACCACGCTGGCGATGGCCCGGGTGGCCAATCCCGCCTGTCAGGTGGTGGGCATTTCGGTCAACACCCAGCATTTCAACGAAACCGATGCGCTGGCCCATCTGGCGGCGGTCGAAGACCGGATGGGGCTGCCAACGGTTGATCCGTTCCGGCAGGGCGCGGACCGGTTGGTTGACGCGCTGGCCGGGATCTAAGCCATGTCGATTGCCGTTCACTATGACGATTTTCAACTGGCCGAGGCCTTTACCATCTCGCGCGGGACCAAAACTGCGGCCGAGGTGGTCACCGCCACGGTGCGCTCGGGCGCGCTGACCGGCAACGGCGAATGCGTGCCTTACGCGCGCTATGGCGAAAGCCGGGCATCGGTCAAGGCGCAGATCAAGGGCCTGCCAGAGGGGGTGCGCCGCGCTGATCTGCCCGGCCTGTTGCCCGCAGGCGCGGCCCGCAATGCCGTGGATTGCGCGCTATGGGATCTGGAGGCGCGGCAGGCCGGACGCCGGGTGTGGGAACTGGCCGGGCTTACCGCCCCCGGGCCACAGATCACCGCCTTCACCCTGTCGCTTGATACCCCGATCAACATGCGGGACGCGGCTGACCGGCACAAGCATCGGCCACTGTTGAAAATCAAGCTAGGCACCCCAGACGACATGCCCCGGCTTGAGGCGGTTCGGGCCGGTGCGCCGAAATCCCGGATCATCATTGATGCGAACGAGGGCTGGAGCGCGGACATCTATGCCGATCTGGTGCCGCATCTGTTGCGATTGGGCGTGGTTTTGGTGGAGCAGCCGCTGCCTGCGGGCGCAGACGACGCCCTGATCGGAATGGAGCGGCCGGTGCCGGTCTGCGCCGACGAGTCGTGCCATGACCGGGCCTCGCTGGCAGAATTGCGGGGCAAGTATGATGTGATCAACATCAAGCTCGATAAGACCGGAGGCCTGACCGAGGCGCTGGCGCTGCGTGATGCGGCGCGGGCCGAGGGATTTGGGGTGATGGTCGGCTGCATGGTCGGCTCGTCACTGGCGATGGCGCCAGCGGTTCTGGTGGCGCAGGGGGCGATGGTGGTTGACCTTGATGGCCCGTTGCTGTTGGCCGAGGACCGGGCCCATCCGCTGATGTACAACGAGCGCGGTGTCCATCCCAGCGATCCTGAATTGTGGGGCTGACGCCGCCAGGCGCGGCCCCGTTGCGAGAAATGAAACTGGACGGCTGGCGCCCGGCAAGCTACGTCCCAGACCCGAACCTGTCACCTCTGGAGAGCGCCATGTCCCGCACCGTCTTTGTCAACGGAGAGTATCTTGCCGAGGAAGAGGCCAAGGTCTCGATCTTCGATCGGGGGTTCCTGTTCGCGGATGGGGTCTATGAGGTGACCTCGGTTCTGGATGGCAAGTTGATCGATTTCGACGGCCACGTGGCGCGGCTGGCGCGGTCGCTGGCGGCGCTGGAGATGCCGAACCCGGTGACAGCCGAGGACTTGCGCGCCATTCATCATGAATTGATCGCGCGCAATGATCTGCACGAGGGCGGCATTTACCTGCAGGTGACGCGTGGCGCGGCAGACCGGGATTTCATCTACCCCGCCGACGCTACGCCGACTTTGGTTCTGTTCACCATGGCGATGAAATTGACCGGTCCGGGCAAGGCGGATCAGGGCATCAAGGTGATTGCCATCGAGGATCAGCGCTGGGGCCGCCGGGACATCAAGACGGTGCAACTGTTGTATCCGTCGATGGGCAAGATGATGGCAAAAGCCGCTGGCAAGGATGATGCGTGGATGGTCGAGGACGGTTTCGTGACCGAAGGTACCTCGAACAACGCCTATATCGTGACCAAGGATGGCAAGATCGTCACCCGGCAGATCGGCCCTGAAATTTTGAACGGGATCACCCGGACGGCGGTACTACGGTTTGCCCGCGAGGCGCAGATGGTGGTGGAAGAACGGCCGTTTACCATTGCCGAAGCGCAAAACGCGGCGGAAGCGTTCATCACCTCGGCCACAACATTCGTGATGCCGGTGGTGGAAGTGGACGGCGCCGCGCTGGGCGATGGACGCCCGGGTCCGGTGGCGAAACGCTTGCGCGAAATCTATCTGGAAGAAACCCGGTCCATGGCGTCGTAACGACCCGGCGTATCGCGAATTTCTGTTGTTAAATTGAGGCGCGTCCCGCGCCACGCCTATCTCTCGCGCCCCGGCTTGAAGAAAGCCGGCGCGCTCGGGCGGGTGCTTGTGGCGGGCGTCGGAAGGACATCATGACGGTCTATTTTATCGGGGCGGGCCCGGGCGATCCCGAACTTTTGACCTTGAAGGCACAGCGGCTGATCGCGGCCTGTCCGGTTTGCCTGTATGCCGGGTCGCTGGTCCCGGCTGAGGTGGTTGCGGGGGCGCCGGATGGAGCCCGGGTGCTGGATACGGCCCCGATGACCTTGGACGACACCCACGGCGAGATTCAGGCGGCGACAGCGCGCGGGCAGGATGTGGCGCGGGTGCATTCGGGGGATCCGTCGCTTTACGGCGCGATTGCTGAACAGATCCGCCGGTTGCGGGCGGATGGCATCCCGTACGAAATCATCCCCGGCGTGCCGGCCTATGCGGCGGCGGCGGCGGCGCTGGGGCAAGAGTTGACGGTGCCGGAACTGGCGCAATCCATCATCCTGACCCGGGTGTCGATGAAATCGACCTCGATGCCGTCGGGCGAGACGCTGGAAAACTTCGCCCGCAGCGGAGCCACTTTGGCGATCCATCTGGGGATCCGGGCCTTGCGCGAGATCGAGCGGGTTCTGACGCCCTATTATGGTGCCGAATGCCCGGTGGTGGTGGCCTATCGGGTGGGCTGGCCGGATCAGATGTTCCTGCGCGGCACCCTGTCGGACATTCGCGAAAAGGTCCGGGCCGAGAAGATCACCCGCACAGCGTTGATCTTGGTCGGCCCGGTTCTGGGAGAGGTCCGCGATTTCCGCGACTCCGCCCTGTATGATCCTGCGGTGCCGCATGTGCTGCGGCCTCGGGTGCGCCCCGCCAATTAGGCGTGGGGCCGATTATTGCAGATCGGCGAAGGCGGCCTGTAACCGGCTGACAGCCTCGGTGATCCGGGCCCGTTGGGTGCCAATATTGAAGCGCAGGTAGGTTTCGCCGCCGGTGCCAAAGGTCTGACCATAATTGGGTGCGATGCGGGCGCCCTGAACGACGCGGCGGGTGATTTCTTCGGCGCTCATCCCGGTGCCGGAGAAGTCGACCCAAGACAGATAGGTCGCCTCGAGCGGCATGGACCTGAGCCCGGGAATGGCGTTGATCCCGGCGTCAAAGGTTTTGCGGTTGTCATCCAGATAGGCCAACAAGGCATCCAGCCACGCGGCACCGTCGGTGGAATAGGCGGCGGTGACCATGGCCATGCCCACGGTGCTTGCCGGATTTCCCACCGCCGCAAGCCGGGTCGCAAAGGCGCGGCGCAAGTCGGGATCGGGTAAGATGACATTGCCCACATGGGGGCCGGCGATGCTGAAGGTCTTGCTGGCGGCGGTGAGCATCACCAGCCGGTCAGAGATGTCGGGGTCGACCAACGCCATAGGACTATGCTGGTGCCCGGGATACACCAGATCGTGGTGTATCTCGTCCGAGATCAGGATCAGGTTGTGCCGTTTGGCAAAATTCGCGATGCCCTGCAACTCTTCCCGGGTCCAGACCCGCCCGCCGGGATTATGCGGCGAACACAGAATGATCATTTTCTCGGTGCCGGTCATCTGCGCGTCCCACGCGTCGAAATCCATCTCATAGCGGCCATCTGACTGTGCCAGTGGGCATTCCACCACGGTGCGATCGTTGGCGCGGATCACCCGGGCAAAGGCGTGGTAGACCGGGGTCATCAAGACTACGCCATCCCCCGGAGCAGTCCACGTCTCGAGGCAAAGGGCGACCGCGTTGACCAGACCGGAGGTGGTGAAGATGCTGTCCGGATCGACGCGCCAGCCATGACGGCGGTCCATCCAGCCGCTGATCGCATCGAGATAGGGCTGGTTCTTGGCCTGATAGCCAAAGTCGCCCTGATCGGCGAAGGCGCGTAGCGCATCGCGCACGCAGTCGGGCGCCCGAAAATCCATGTCGGCGACCCACATGGCCAGACCATCCTCGGCGGACAGGCCATAGAGCGGCTCCAGTTGCGACCATTTGGAACTGAGCGTGTGGCGGCGGTCGATCATGGCATCGAAATTCATGGGATACTCCGGCAAAATTTACGTCTCGCACGCTATTCATTGCAGAGGCAGGCGCAAGGGCGATTGCACCGCGCCGTTGCATCGCCTAAATCGTCGGCATGACCCTGCGCCCGATCCTGATCCATCCCGACCCGCGTCTGAAAAAGGTTGCCGCCCCGGTGGCTGACCTCAGTGATGACTTGCGCCAACTGGCCGACGACATGCTTGAAACCATGTATGACGCGCCCGGCATCGGCCTTGCTGCGCCCCAAATTGGCATTTCAACCCGCCTGATCGTGATGGATTGCGTCAAGGACGAGGGCGCGCCGCCCGAGCCGCTGGCGATGTTCAATCCAGAGATACTGGCCGCCTCGGACGTCACCAACGTCTATGAAGAGGGTTGCTTGTCGATCCCGGATCAATATGCCGAGGTCACCCGCCCTGCCGAAGTCACTGTGCGCTGGATCGATCCGAACGGGGCTGAGCAGAGCCGCGATTTTGCGGGTCTGTGGGCCACCTGTGTCCAGCATGAAATCGACCATCTGAACGGCAAGCTGTTTATCGATTACCTGACACCGCTGAAGCGGCAGTTGATCACCCGGCGCATGACCAAGCTCAAGCGCGATATGGCGCGGGGCTGAGGATGACTGTGCGCCCATTTGTGATGTGGCCGGATCGGCGGTTGCGGACAGCCTGTGAAGATGTGGTGGCGGTGGATGACGCTGTTCGCGCGATCTGGGCAGATATGATCGACACCATGGAGGCGATGCCGGGGGTTGGTTTGGCGGCCTGTCAGATCGGGGTGATGCGGCGGCTGGCCGTAGTCGATTGTTCCGATGCCCGGGGGCAAGCGGTGCTGATGGCCAACCCCGAAGTGCTGCATGCCAGTGTCGAGCCGCGCGATCACGACGAAGCCAGCCCGAACCTGCCCGGCGTTTCCGCCAGAATCACCCGCCCGCGCGCCGTCACGGTGCGGTTCCTGAATGCCGAAGGCGAACAGGAAGATCGCGATTTCGTCGGCCTGTGGGCGACCAGCGTTCAGCACCAGATCGACCATTTGGCCGGACGGATGTATTTTGACCGGTTGAGCCGGGTGAAACGGTCAATGCTGATCGCCAAAGCGGCAAAGTTGCAGCGCGGCTGAGGCGCGCCGCCCGGCTGGAAGTCGGTCCGGGCCTCAGGTATATCCGAGCGGAACAGCCCAGCCCGGAGATCAGACATGCGCATCATTTTCATGGGGACCCCCGAATTTTCGGTGCCGGTGCTAGAGGCGCTGGTCGATGCCGGGCACGAGATCGCCTGCGTCTATTGCCAGCCGCCGCGCCCTGCGGGACGGGGCAAGAAGGATCGACCCACGCCGGTTCAGGCCCGGGCCGAGGCTTTGGGCCTGCCGGTGCGCCATCCGGTCAGCCTACGCCATCCCGACGCGCAGGCCGACTTCGCGGCGCTGAAGGCGGATCTGGCCGTGGTGGTCGCCTATGGTCTGATCTTACCGCAAGCCATACTGGATGCCCCGACACAGGGATGTTTGAACATTCACGCCTCATTGCTGCCCCGTTGGCGCGGCGCGGCACCGATCCATCGGGCCATTCTGGCCGGGGATGCGCAAACTGGCGTCTGCATCATGCAGATGGAGGCCGGTTTGGACACGGGGCCGGTGCTGATGCGCGAGGCGCTTCCTATTGAAGCTGAAGACACCACCGACGATCTGCATGATCGTCTGGCCGGGATGGGCGCTCGCCTGATCGTGGCGGCGATTGCCGGGCTCAGCCATCTGGTGCCGACGCCGCAACCTGCGGCCGGGACAACCTATGCCCATAAGATCGATAAGGCCGAAGCGCGGATTGATTGGACCAAGCCCGCGACCGAGGTGGATCGCCAGATCCGGGGATTGTCGGCATTTCCGGGTGCGTGGTGCGAGATCGCGGGCGAGCGGGTCAAGCTACTGCGCGCCCGGATCGGTGCCGGGCAGGGCACCCCCGGCCAAGTGCTGTCGGGCTTCACTGTGGCCTGCGGGACCGGGGCCATTGAGGTGACCCTTGCCCAGCGGCCCGGTAAGCGGGCGATGGACGCAGCCGACTTCCTGCGCGGGATCACCTTGCCGCCAGTGCTGGGCTGACCACACGCATCTGTGACCACGCTGTGCTTTGACATCGCGGCGGTGTATCGGCAAACCTCGAAGATTGAGGCAATCAATAATCACAGTCAGGAAATCTGATGAGCATGAAGTTTTCACGTCGCGGCGTGTTGGCAGGCGGGGCAGCATCGCTGGCCCTGAGCAGCACGAAAATCTGGGCGCAAGCGGCCCCGGTTGTCGCCCCCGATTCCATGGAAGAAGCCGCCACCCGTCGCAACATTGGCGGTTTCCGCGCCCAACGCTGGGAGGACCATTTCGATGATCTCAGCACCAGTGTCATCGTCGCGGACACCACATCGCGGACCCTGCATTTCTGGCAAAAGGGTGGCGGCACGCCGCCGCTGGTGTTCCCGACCTCGGTGCCAATCTCGCCCGAGCTGACGCGTCTGGGCTATACTGAAGTGACCCAAAAGGTGAATGGTCCCAGCTGGCGACCCACCCCCAGCATGCGCGAACGCAATCCGGACTGGCCCGCCGTGGTTCTGCCCGGTCCCGACAATCCCTTGGGCAGCCACGCCTTGTACCTGTCGTGGCAGTATTACCGCATCCACGGCACCCATGACACGCGCAAGATCGGCCGGCCGTCGTCGGATGGCTGCATCGGGCTTTACAATGAGCAGATCGCGCAATTGTTTGAAGTGGCCGAAGTTGGCACCCGCGTACGCTTGATCTAAGCGGCGCGCGTTATTTGGTGCGGGGCGGGTAGGCTTTGTAGGTTGGCAGATGCCAACCGCGCAGCAGCGACCCGGCTCGCAGCCCAAAGGTGACGCAGACACAGGCGATCAAGCCGATGTTTTCGCTGCCGGACAGGGCTTGCGCCGCGATTTCCGCCAAGGCACCGGCAAAGGCAGCGGTGACATAGAACTCACCCTGTTTCAGGATCATGGGCACTTCGTTGGCGACGACATCGCGCATCAAGCCGCCAAGACAGCCGGTGATGACCCCCATCAACACTTGAATAAACGCAGATTGCCCCATTTGCTGCGCGACAGCGATGCCGACAGAGGCTGCCATAGCAAGGGCAAGGGCATCCAGCCAGACCAACAGGCGATAGCGATCGGTTAATAGATGCGCGGTGAAAAACACCACGATCGCGGCGATGCACGCCAATAAGATATAGAGCGGATCGTCGATCCAGAACACAGGGTCGCGACCTAGCAGAAGGTCGCGAACGGTGCCACCGCCTACCGCCGTCAGGCACGCCAGAAACAAGAAGCCGATGACGTCTAGCTGTGCCCGACTGGCGACCAACGCGCCGGTCCAGGCAAAGACCACCACCGCCGCGTAATCCAGCAGGGTCGGTAAGGCCGCAAGGCTCACGCCGACCGGTTCCGCGCCGGTTTGTAGGGGGCCATTCCGGTCCGGGCCAGTTCATCGGCGCGTTCGTTTTCGGGATGTCCGGCATGGCCTTTGACCCATTCCCAGCGCACTTTGTGCTGGGCGTGGGCTGCATCTAACCTGCGCCACAGGTCTTCGTTCTTGACCGCGGACTTGCTGGAGGTTTTCCAGCCGTTGCGCTTCCAGCCGGCCATCCATTGGGTGATGCCGCCCTTCACATAGGCGCTGTCGGTGACGATGGTCAGGCTGGTGGGGCGGGTCAGGGCCTCAAGGGCGCTGATCGCGGCCATCAGCTCCATCCGGTTGTTCGTCGTATCGGCTTCGCCGCCGTTCAATTCGCGGGTGCGGACCACGGTGTCGCCGTCGCGCGCGATCAGCAGTGCGCCCCAGCCGCCCGGGCCGGGATTTCCCGAGCAAGCGCCATCAGTGTAAGCAAAAAGATCGGCCATAATAACGCACCCGTCCCAAGGTCAGGCTGCCGACAATCCGGGTCGACGGCAGGTTGTATCAGTGTGTCGCCCGTACGGACGCGTGGCCTCAGGCCGGTTGCCGCAACACGCGCGGCACTTTGAATTCGACATTTTCCTGCGCGGTTTCCACCGGTTCAATGGTCACATCATAGCGGCTGCGAAACGCATCCACGACTTCGTTGACCAGAACCTCGGGGGCCGAGGCACCTGCCGTAATCGCGATGCTGCGAATGCCGTCCAGCGCCCGCCAATCGATGTCGGCGGCACGTTGCACCAGTTGGGCATAGGCACATCCGGCCTTGGCCCCAACATCAACCAAGCGCCTCGAATTGGACGAGTTCGGTGCGCCAACCACCAGCAGGGCATCTGCCTTGGGTGCCACGGCTTTCACCGCTTCTTGGCGGTTGGTGGTGGCGTAGCAGATGTCTTCTTTGTGGGGGCCAATCACCGCGGGGAACCGTGCCTTCAACGCCACGACAATATCGGCGGTGTCATCCACCGACAGGGTGGTTTGGGTGACAAAGGCCAGCCGCTCAGGATCGCGGGGCGTCAGGTGGGCCACATCCGCCGCGGTTTCCACCAGCAGCACTTCGCCATCGGGCAACTGGCCCATGGTCCCGATGGTTTCCGGGTGCCCAGCATGTCCAATCATCACGATCTGCAGTCCGGCGTCATGGTGACGGCCCGCTTCGATATGGACTTTTGACACCAAAGGGCAGGTGGCATCCACGAACAGCATCTCGCGCCGGGCCGCTTCGTTCGGGACCGATTTCGGTACCCCGTGGGCCGAAAAGATCACGGGGCGGTCGGTGGGGCATTCATCCAGTTCTTCGACAAACACCGCACCCTTTGCCCGCAACCCATCCACCACAAAACGGTTATGGACGATTTCATGGCGGACAAAAACCGGAGCGCCCCATTTTTCCAGCGCCATTTCGACGATCTTGATCGCCCGGTCGACTCCGGCGCAAAATCCACGTGGTGCGGCAAGGTAAAGGGTAAGCGGGGGGAGCGACATAAGCGTCTCTTTCGGAACCTTCAGTACGTCTGTTCAAATAGGTCGAAAAACGCGCGATGTCACGGCACCATCGGTACCGCGACATCATTCTATCCAGTTTCTGCCTGAGATATCGGATCGCAGGCAGCGGGGCTGTTGCCTTAGGTGGGCGTGTCAGCCGTCGACGGTGCCGCGTCGTGATCGCGCGGCGGGCGTCCGATCACGTCTTTCAATTCGTCCAATTCGATAAAGTTGTCGGCCTGACGGCGCAGATCATCGGAAATCATCGGCGGTTGCGAGCGGATCGTCGATACCACCGAAACCCGAACGCCTTTGCGCTGAAGACTTTCCACCAATGGGCGGAAATCGCCGTCGCCGGAAAACAACACGATATGATCAAGGCGGGGGGCAAGTTCCAGCGCATCGACGGTCAGTTCGATGTCCATGTTGCCTTTGACTTTGCGCCGGCCTTGCGCGTCGGTGTATTCCTTGGCGGGCTTGGTCACCATGGTGAAGCCGTTATAATTCAGCCAGTCTACCAACGGACGGATGGGCGAATATTCATCATTCTCAAGCAGCGCTGTATAATAGAACGCCCGCAAGAGCTTGCCGCGGCGCATAAATTCTTGGCGCAGCAATTTGTAGTCGATGTCGAATCCCAGCGCCTTGGCGGCAGCGTAGAGATTCGAACCATCAATGAACAGCGCGAGCCGTTCGTCTTTGTAGAACATATAATCTTCCCCTATAAACGATCGAAGTGACAAAAACGTACGCCGAATACATTTTTTGGTAACGATCACAAATGCGATCTGAAGGAGGTACTGCATACCTACCCAGATGGCAACTCGCAGAAATAATTACGTTACATAATCTGTTCGGAAACGTGTCTGACTTTGGGATGAACTAGTGCCGCATATGAAGAAGTGTAGAAAAATATCCATTAAAATTCTACAATTATGAAGTTCCCCTATCTTTATCGGCGGCTTCTTGCCCGAGTGGCACTGAAAAATCAGTCTTGGTCTGTCTTAATCTGTCAGTTCTTCACCCGCCGTCCTGTCCGCACCAAGGCGTGGAAAAGGCGGTTTGATGACCACGAAACCGGCTGCGTTTGCCGACGTCGTTCGGCCCCGTCAGCGCCGGTGCGCCTTGCGTTCCGGTTCAGCGTACTCTATGCGGTCGGTTTCTGCAAATACTGCTAAGGATTCGAATCATGGCTCGTGTCACCGTTGAAGATTGCGTGGATAAAGTCCCCAACCGGTTTGAGCTGGTCATGCTGGCCGCGCATCGGGCGCGGGAAATCACCGCTGGATCGCCGCTGACGGTGGATCGGGACAACGATAAGAACCCGGTCGTCAGTCTGCGTGAGATCGCGGAAGAGACCCAATCGGCCGCCGACTTGCGGGAGCGGATGATCGAGTCGAACCAGACCCAGATCGAAGTGGACGAACCCGAAGACGATCAGATGTCGCTGTTGATGGGGGTCGAAGCCGACCGTCCTGCGCAAGACGACATGTCCGAGGAACGGTTGCTGCGCGAACTGATGCAGGCCCAAGAGCCGCGATAAGCGCGCCAGTCAGATTACAGGATTCTCCGGGCGCCAGATGGAACACCTCATTCCGATCAACGATCTGGTTTCCCGGGTCCAAGTTTATAATCCGCGTACAGATGTCGAACGGCTGCATCTCGCGTATGATTACGCCAAGAAGGTGCACGCCGGTCAGCGGCGTCGTTCCGGCGAGCCGTATTTTACCCATCCCGTCGCCGTCGCCGCGCTGCTGGCAGAACAGCGGCTGGATGACGCGACGCTGATCACGGCTATCCTCCATGATACGGTCGAGGATACCGAAGCGACCTATGGCGACATTACCCAATTGTTCGGGCGCGAGATTGCTGAACTGGTGGATGGCGTCACCAAGCTGACCAACCTGCAACTGGGCAATACTGAAACCCGACAGGCCGAAAACTTTCGCAAGCTGTTCATGGCAATGTCCAAGGACCTTCGGGTGATTTTGGTCAAGCTGTTCGACCGCTTGCACAACATGCGCACGATCAAATCGTTGCAGCCCGAAAAGCAGGCGCGCAAAGCCCGGGAAACCATGGATGTCTATGCGCCGCTGGCCGGACGCATGGGGATGCAATGGATGCGGGAGGAGTTGGAGGACCTGTCCTTTCAGGTGCTCAACCCCGAAGGCCGCACCTCGATCATGCGCCGGTTCGTCAAGCTGCAGGGCGAAGCGGGCGACGTCATCGGCCGGATCAAAGTTGATATTGAGAAAGAACTGGCTGCCGAAGGCATCCATGGCAGGGTGATTGGCCGGGCCAAAAAGCCCTATTCCATCTGGCGCAAGATGGAACAGAAGGACATCGCCTTTTCGCGCCTGTCCGACATCTACGGCTTCCGGATCATCACCGACACCCAGATGGATTGCTACCGCGCCTTGGGGGTGATCCACCGGCGGTGGCGGGCGGTGCCGACCCGGTTCAAAGATTATATCAGCCAGCCGAAGCAGAACGGCTATCGCTCGGTCCATACCGCGGTTCTGGGGCGCGACGGCAAACGCGTCGAGGTTCAGATCCGCACCCGTGAGATGGACGAGGTCGCCGAGGCCGGGGTGGCGGCACACTGGGCCTATAAGGATGGTGAGCGGTCCGAGAACCCCTTTGCCGTCGACCCCGCGTCGTGGATTGCCGGTCTGGCCGAGCATTTCGAAGCCTCGTCCGATGACGATGAGTTCTTTGAGGCGGTGAAGCTAGAAATGTACACCGACAAGGTGTTCTGCTTTACCCCCAAGGGCGACGTGGTCAAACTGCCGCGCGGGGCGACTCCGCTGGACTTCGCCTTTGCCATTCACACCCGGATCGGGTCGGCCTGTGTCGGTGCCAAGATTGACGGGCGGCGGGTGCCGCTTTGGACGCAGGTGCGCAACGGCCAATCGGTCGAGATCCTGACAGCCGAAGGCCAAAGCCCGCAAGCGACGTGGATCGACATCGCCGTGACGGGCAAGGCGAAATCCGCCATTCGCCGGGCCTTGAAGGCACAGAACCGGTCGCGGTTTATCAAATTGGGCCGGGAATTGGCCCGCTACGCGTTTGAGCATGTGGACAAGCGCGCCACGGACAAAGCCCTGACCACCGCCGCCAAGCAGCTTGGCCTTGGCAAGGACCCCGAAGAACTGTTGGCCCGTCTCGGGAGCAGCCAGTTGGCAGCCCGGACGGTGGTGGACGTGCTCTATCCCGAACTGGTGGCCCGGCGCGGCGACGAGATCGACGCTGGACGCGCCGTGATCGGCCTCAGCTCGGACCAGAAATGGGATCGCGGCGAATGCTGTCGTCCAGTGCCGGGGGAACGGATCGTCGGCATCACAGATCCGGGCAGCGGTGTCGTGGTGCATGCCATTGATTGCCCGTGTCTGGCAGAATTTGAAGATCAGATGGATCGCTGGATCGATCTGCACTGGCATAGCGGCACCCATTCGGCCGTGCATACGGTTGGATTCAATGTCACAATCAGCAATGATGCTGGTGTGTTGGGTCGTCTGTGTACGTTGATCGGCGAACAGAAGGCCAACATATCTGACCTGAATTTCGTGGATCGAAAGCCGGACTATTATCGGCTTATAATAGAAGTGGACCTTAGGGATGCCGAGCATCTACACAGGATCATGACGGCCCTTGAGGCTGACAACAACGTTGCGTCGATTTCCCGGGTCAAAGCCGGGTACGAGACGTAAGCGGTGAGGTGGCATAAAGGAAACCGCAGGTGGTGTTCAAGCGGCGCGAAAAACGAAGCTCTCTGGAGACGCTCCAGAACATAGTTTACCCGCGCGGCGGATGGGGGCGGGCGGTTAGCTACATCTCGCATCGATTGCAGCGGCTTCCTGACCCGCCGGCGAAAATCGCCCGGGGCATTGCTGCCGGAGTGTTCGCGTCTTTCACACCGTTGTTTGGCTTGCATTTCATCGCCGCGGGATTGTTTGCTCTGGTGATCCGGGGCAATTTACTGGCCGCGCTTTTGTCGACCTTTGTTGGCAACCCTTTGACTTTTCCCTTCATCGCCGCTATCTCGATCAAAACCGGCGAACGCATTCTGCACGTGGACTCGCCGGTGCCGCTGTCGCAGGTTTTTCAGGCGTTTTCGCGCGCCTCGACCCAGCTTTGGCACAACGTCACCAGTCTGGTGACCAGTGACGTGGCCCATTGGAACCTGCTGGATGTGTTCTTTCGCGGGGTCTTTTTGCCGTATCTTGTCGGCGGGATCATTCCCGGGCTTCTGGCGGCGACGCTGGCCTATCTGATTTCCCGCCCGATCATGGCCGCCTATCAAAAGCGCAGGGCGGGCAAGACCCGGCTAAAGGCCAAGCTGCACGCGAAGCCGGATCAGCCGCTTCGGTCGGACTGACGGCGCGCCATCAGACCCTATTTCTGTCGTTCATGGAGGCAGCCATGCCCTTATCTCCTCTGCGCCTCGGCGTTAACATTGATCACGTCGCCACCGTCCGCAACGCCCGGGGCAGTGCCTATCCCGATCCTTTGCGTGCCGCGAAGATTGCCGAGGCGGCTGGTGCCGATGGCATTACCGCCCACTTGCGCGAAGATCGCCGCCATATTTCGGACGCCGATATTGATGCCCTGATCGAAGGTCTGACGGTGCCGCTGAATTTCGAAATGGCCGCGACGCCGGAAATGCAGGCTATTGCCCTGCGCCACAAACCGCACGCGGTCTGCATCGTGCCGGAAAAGCGCGAGGAACGGACAACCGAGGGCGGGCTAGACGTTGCGCGCGATGAAAATCGGCTGGCGCATTTTATTGCGCCGCTGGCCGAGGCCGGGTGCCGGGTGTCGATCTTCATTGCGGCAGACGAGGCGCAGATCCGGTCGGCGCATCGCATCGGTGCGCAGGTCATTGAACTGCACACCGGGGCTTATTGCGATTTTCACGCCGAGGGACAGTTCGCGGCCCGGGATGCCGAACTGGCGCGTCTGGGCGCGATGGCAACCTTGGCGCGGGATCTGGGGCTAGAGGTGCATGCCGGTCATGGTCTGACCTATGACACGGTGCAGCCGATCGCCGCTTTCCCGGAATTGCGCGAATTGAATATCGGCCATTTCCTGATCGGCGAGGCGATCTTTTTGGGCCTCGATCCGGCGATCCGCGAAATGCGCCGTCTGATGGATGTGGCCCGCGCGCCGCAGGCCTAAGCGTTGTCTGGCGCGTGGCGGGACGGGATGACCTGCTGCGCGATCCCGGCGAGGATCAGGTAAACGCTGGTCAGGGTCAGGCCCCAATGGGCCCAGCTCTGGCTATCGAACTGGACCCATGCTGCCCACGCTGCGCAAAAGGTCCAGGCCAAGGCCATGGGTAGGGTGAGGCACCGCCAGCGCTGGGTCCGCACCGGATGGACGAATTTCAGCGGCAGGAACATCGCCACCGCCAATCCTGAGACGATCAGCAGCATGGCCCAGACTGGCGGGGTCAGCGCGAAGAACACCAGCACAACCATGTTCCAGCAGCCGGGAAACCCGGCAAAGGAATTGTCGCGGGTCTTCATCCCGGTTTTGGCGAAATAGATCACGCTTGAATAGGTAAGGATCAGCAAGGTGACCCATCCGGTCCAGCCCGGCATCAGGCCCGAGGCAAACAGCGCATAGGCTGGGATGAACACATAGGTCAGATAGTCGATAATCAGGTCCAGCAGCACGCCGTCCAGCATGCCTGCATTGCGCTGCACATCATAGCGCCGCGCCAGCGGACCATCAATGCCGTCGACCAGAAAGGCCAGCACCAGCCAGAGGAACATCAGCGACCAATCCGATGAGGCGGCGGCCAATAATGCCAGCATGGCAAAGACCGCACCGGTCGCGGTGAGCAGGTGAACGCAAAGGGCTTTCAGGCGCAAAGATGTCATATTGCCGTCATGCCAGCGGCGGCCGCGCTTGGCAACCTTTTGGCAGGACAACGCTGACGGGTGGCTCAGGCCCGGGGGTGGGACTTCGAGTAGACCTCCATCAACCGCGCTGCGTCGACCGAGGTATAGGCCTCGGTCGTGCCAAGCGATGCGTGGCCGAGTAACTCTTGTATGCTGCGCAAATCGCCGCCCCGGTTCAGCAGATGCGTGGCGAAGGAATGGCGCAGGGCGTGCGGGGTTGCCGTGGCGGGCAGGCCAAGCTGCTGCCGCGCCTGCCGGACCGCTTGCTGCAAGATCGAGGGTGACAGCGCGCCGCCGCGTACGCCGCGAAACAGCGGCGCATCGGCGGTCAGATCATGCGGGCACATCCGGCAATAGGTGGCGACGGCGGTGCGCGCCACGGGAAGCACCGGCACTTGTCGCTCTTTGCCGCCCTTGCCCTTGATCCGCAGCATGTCGGGCAGGGGGGCGTCGGCTCCGGTCAGGCCAAGGGCCTCTGAGATGCGCAGGCCGCAGCCATAGAGCAAGGTCACCACCGCCACATCCCGGGCCGCGACCCAGTCTTGCCGGGCCTGCAATTCCACGGTCTCCAGCATCGCAACCGCCGCCGCCTCGTCCAAAGGCCGGGGCAGCTTGCGGGAAAACCGGGGGCTGCGTGTTGCCAAGATCGGCGTCGGATCAAAGTCGTCCCGATCCGACCACCAACGATAAAAGCTTTTGACCGCCGACAGGGACCGGGCCAGCGACCGCGCCGACAGGCCGCGATCCCGCTCTCGGGCCATCCATGCCCGCATGTCGGTGACGCTGAGGGCCTTCAGGCTGTCCGGGCTGGCCGGTGCGCCGCCATAGCTGCCCATAAAGGACAAGAACCCTGTCAGGTCGTCCCGATAAGCGGTGAGGGTCCGGGGCGAGGCATCGTCCAGCGCCGACAGAGAAATCAGCCAGTTCTGCAGCCGGTCGGCCATGGCCGGGCTGATCAGGCTCATTTCAGCCAGCTGCGCACCAGCCGCTCGCAGACCCGGCAGAACAGCTCTAGCAGGTCGGTAGCCTGACCGGGCGCGAAATGCTCCGGCTTGTCGGCCCCCAGCACCAGTAAGCCGGGCGCGCGCTTTGGCCCCAGATCCAGCCGCACCACCGCCTCGGATCGGATGTCGGCCGCAGCGGTGCCATAGACCAATGCGCTGCCTTGGGCGATCCGGCGCAGAATCACCGGATTGGACCGGGCGCGCCGCCCCTCGGTGACAAAGCCATGCACAAAACCGGCGGGCAGCAGGCTCAGCGTGCCGGACACCGGGTTCAGGGTCATGTCGGGTTGGCTGTCTTCCGCCTCTAGCACCAACCGGACCGCCCGAATGCGCAGGCAGTCAGGCACAGCAGTCCCGAGGGTTTCCAGAAACGCGTCGAACTCCATCGGCGCGATCATGGTCAGGATCGCACGATGCACCTGACTGGTGGTCGAGACATTGTCATAGGCGGCAGAGATCACGTTCTGATGGGTGTTCTCGAGCTGATCCAGCCGGGTTTCCAAGCGCGAGATCGCCGCGCCGCGCAAGTCGACAACCTTGCGGCCACGGGCGCTATCCTCGGCCCCAAGCAGAGCCTTGATGATTTGGGTGTCTTGCAGGATCAGGTCGGGGTCTGCCAGAATCTGGCTGCGCAGTGTCTCGGGGACACTGGCGACGGAAGGACTGCTCATTCTTGTGCCTCGGATTTAGTGTTTTGAGGCACCCTAGCACAGGCCGCAACAGGCTGTCTCAGGGTTTTGGGTCGGAATGGCCGGGGCTGCCGCAGAGGCGCAACACCCCGGCCAAGCGGTTTACAGGATCTTCTGACCGGTCTTGGCCCAATCGGCCATGAACGTTTCAAGACCCTTGTCGGTCAGCGGGTGGGTCGCCAGCGCTTTGATCACGGCGGGGGGTGCGGTGATGACGTCAGCGCCGATCTTGGCAGCTTCGGTCACGTGGTTGACGGTACGGATCGACGCGGCAAGGATTTCGGTCTGGAAATCGAAGTTGTCATAGATCTCGCGGATGTCCGCGATCAGGTCCATGCCGTCGATGTTGATGTCGTCCAAACGACCGACAAACGGCGAGATGAAGGTGGCCCCGGCTTTCGCCGCCAGCAGCGCCTGATTGGCCGAGAAGCACAAGGTGACGTTGACCATCTTGCCTTCGCCCGAGAGCACCTTACAGGTCTTCAAACCGTCCCAAGTCAGCGGCACTTTGACGGTGATGTTCGGGGCGATCTCGGCCAGTTTGCGGCCTTCTGCGATCATGTCTTCGGCCTTCAGCGCAACAACTTCGGCGCTGACCGGGCCGCTGACGAGAGCGCAGATTTCCTTGGTGACTTCCAGAATGTCGCGGCCGGATTTCAGGATCAGCGACGGGTTGGTGGTGACGCCGTCCACCATTCCAAGGTCATTCAGTTCGGCGATTGCATCGATGTCGGCGGTGTCGACGAAGAATTTCATAGGTGCCTCCTAAGCAAGATTTGGGTGTTGCTGTTCCCATACCGGAACTGGCGTCACAGGCAAAGCGAAACAGCCGGGCGCGGCTGCGGGAAGGGGCGGTGCATTTGGGGTCTTTCCCCGCCGGGTCGTGGCGCGTATCCCGGCAGGATGCAGCACGCGGAAGAGTTTCTGGAAGACGATCTTGTGGCGGTCCTGACGACCCAGCCGCTGGACCGCTGCCTTGATTATCGCGCCCCGGAGGGCGGGTGCCGGACCGGCGATCTGGTCGAGGTGCCGCTGGGGCCGCGCAAAGTGCCCGGCGTGGTCTGGGGGCCGGGGCTTGGCGGCTTTGATCTGTCAAAGGCGCGCCGGATCGGGCGCCGGATCGATGTGCCGGCGATGACCCCGAGCATGGTGCAATTCCTGACGCGCGCCGCCGACTATACCCTGACGCCGCTGTCGTCGATGTTGCGGCTGGCCCTGCGCGCGCCGGGCTTGGGCGATCCGCCGTCAATGAGCCGCCTGTATCGCCGCGGCCTGACCGAACCGTCGCGGATGACCGACGCCCGCAGCCGGGTGCTGGATGCGCTTGATGCTTTCGACGGCGTTGCCGTGACCCTGAAAGAACTCAGCGATGCCGCCGGGGTGTCTGGCCCCGTCATCAAGGGGCTGGTCAACCAAGGCGCGGTGGACGAGATCGAAGCGCCGCGCGACACGCCCTTTCCGGCGCTGGACCCAAGCCTGCCGGGTTTGCCCTTGGCCGAGGATCAGATCGCTGCCGCCGAGGCCCTGCGCCGCGCGGTCACCGCGGGCACTTATGGCACCACCCTGCTGCAAGGGGTGACCGGATCAGGCAAGACCGAGGTGTATATGGAGGCCGTCGCCGCCGCCCTTGCAGCCGGGCGTCAGGTGCTGGTGCTGTTGCCCGAGATCGCCCTGACCGGTGAGTTCCTGAAGAGGGTGGAGGCCCGCTTTGGGGCCCGTCCAGCCGAATGGCATTCTGGCGTGACCATGACCGAACGGCGGCGCTGCTGGAAGATGGTCGGGCGCGGAGAGGCGTCCTTGGTGGTCGGCGCGCGCTCGGCCCTGTTCTTGCCGTTTCAGGATCTCGGCCTGATCGTTGTCGATGAAGAACATGACACGTCGTACAAACAAGAAGACGGGGTGCTGTATAACGCCCGCGATATGGCGGTGCTGCGGGCCTCGATCTGCGGGGCGCATGTGGTGCTGGCCTCGGCAACGCCCAGTCTGGAAAGTTGGGCCAATGCCGAGGCGGGGAAATACACCCGGCTGATCCTGCGGTCGCGCTTTGGCACCGCCAACCTGCCGCAGATGGGGGCGATCGACATGCGGGCAGAGACCCTGCCGTCGATGACCTGGCTGTCGCCGACCTTACGCCGGGCCGTGTCCGACCGGATGCAGCGCGGCGAGCAGGCGCTGCTGTTCATCAACCGGCGCGGCTATGCGCCGGTGACCCTGTGCCGGGCTTGCGGTGAACAGATCGGCTGCACCCAATGCGATGCGCGTATGGTCGAGCACCGCTTCCAAAAGCGGCTGGTGTGTCACCAATGCGGCGAAAGCTGTCCAATGCCCGAGGCCTGCCCGTCCTGTCAGGTCGCGGGCAAGCTGGCGGCGGTCGGTCCCGGCGTCGAACGGCTGGCCGAAGAGGCCGCGGCGGCGTTTCCTGAGGCTCGGGTGGCAGTGCTGTCGTCGGATCTTTACGGCTCGTCCCGGGCGTTGAAAGAGCAGATTGAGGCGATTGCGGCGGGCGGCGCCGATATCATCATCGGCACCCAACTGGTGGCCAAGGGGCACAACTTTCCGTTGCTGACCCTTGTGGGGGTGATCGATGCTGATCTCGGGCTGCAAGGGGCCGATCTGCGCGCCGCCGAACGGACGTTCCAACTGATGCGGCAGGTGGCAGGCCGGGCCGGGCGGGCCGAACGTCCGGGCCAAGCGCTGCTTCAGACCTTTCAGCCCGAACATGGCGTGATCCGGGCGATCCTGTCGGGCGAAGAAGAAGACTTCTGGCGTGCCGAGGCCGCAGAACGGCAGGCGCTGGGGATGCCGCCCTATGGGCGGTTGGCCGGGGTTATTCTGTCGGGGCCGGATGTGGCGCAGGTGTTCGATCTGGGCAATGCCATGGCGCAGCAGGCCGGCCCGTTGCGCGCCATCGGGGCCGAGGTCTACGGTCCGGCGCCCGCTCCGATTGCGCGGGTGCGCGGGCGGCACCGGGTCCGGCTGTTGGTTAAGGCGGCGCGCACCGTCCCGCTGCAAGCGGCGCTGGCGCAATGGGCCGGGCAATTCAAACTGACCGGCGGGGTGCGAATGAGCATCGACATTGACCCGCAGAGCTTTCTTTGATCGGGGTGCGCCCCGGTTGCTGACTTGCAGCTTTGCGCACGATCCTTTGATCCCAGCCCCGTAGACGAACGCGCTGCGCCTGCCTATATCCTTTCTGTCCCACTGACGGAGGCTATCACGATGTTCGGACTGTCCAAGAAAACCACGATGATCCCAGAGGCCGAGGCTTTGCCGGGTCGCACCACCGCGATCGCGACCGCAGAGCGGCATTTCCTGTCGGATCGACCGCTGAAATCCGCCATCCCCGAGGGGATGGAAGAAGCGATCTTTGGTATGGGGTGTTTCTGGGGGGTCGAGCGGATGTTCTGGTCCCAGCCCGGCGTCTGGTTGACCATGGTGGGCTATGCGGCGGGCCACACCCCAAACCCCACCTATCAAGAGGTGTGTAGCGGCCAGACCGGCCATAATGAAGTGGTCCGGGTGATCTATGATCCCAGCGTCACAAGCTACGACGCACTACTGAAAGTGTTCTGGGAAGGTCATGACCCGACCCAAGGCATGCAGCAGGGCAATGATCGCGGCACCCAGTACCGCTCGGGCATCTACACGTTTTCGGACGCGCAGGCGGCTGCGGCCACCTCCAGTCTAGGGGCCATGACCCCCCGCCTGCAAGCGGCCGGTCTGCCCGCCCCCACGACCGAGATCCTGCCAGCGCCGACCTTCTACTACGCCGAGGACTATCACCAGCAATACCTCGCCAAGAATCCGGACGGCTATTGCGGTCTTGGCGGGACCGGCGTGACCTGTCCGATCGGCACCGGCGTCACGGCATAACCTCGGGGGGCTCCCCTGCGCCATGTCATTGCGCAGGGGAGCCCGTCTGCACGTGAAAATTCCGGCCAAGTGCGCCATGATCGTGCGCCCGGCTTGGGCCACGGAAACGGTGTCACCATCAAGGGTGGGGCAGGGCCCGTCGTCCCCACCAACATTCGGGCCGATCCCGGCTTGCAGGAGGGGCCGCCCGGTCGCTATAGGCCGCTAACAGCCTCGCGCCGAAAGGATCCGCCCGATGCCCACCTATTCCGCTTTGACCACCTTGCCGGGCAACGCCCCGGCTGATGCTCTCGCCCTCGCACTGGAAGACATCACGCCCGAACCCACCGGTATTGGCGTGTTCGAAATCGAAGACGGCTCCGGTTTGTGGGAGGTCGGCTGTTACTTCACCGAAGGCCCCGATGAGATCGCCCTTGATCTGCTGGCCGCAGCCCATGGTGCGCGCCCCTTCGCGGTGTCCGAACTGCCCGAGACCGATTGGGTCGCCAAGGTCCGCCGCGATCTGTCACCGGTCGAGGCCGGGCGCTTTTTCGTCTATGGCAGCCATGATGCCGACAAGCTGCCTGCGGGCCGCACCGGCCTGTTGATCGAAGCCGCAATGGCGTTCGGAACCGGTCATCACGGCACCACGCTGGGATGCCTGAATGCGCTGGACCGGTTGCTCAGCGCCGGAATGCAGGCCGAAACCGTCGCCGATATCGGCTGCGGCACCGCCGTTCTGGGCATGGCGGCGGCGCATGGCTGGCCGATCACGGTGCTGGCATCCGACATTGATCCGGTGGCGGTCGAAGTTGCCGAGGCCAATGTCATCGCCAATGGCCTGCAAGATCGTGTCGTCTGTCTGGAAGCTACGGGTCTGGATCACCCGGATTTGGCCGCCAATGCGCCTTATGACCTGATCTTCGCCAACATCCTGAAGGGGCCGCTGATTGATCTGGCCCCCTCTATGGCCGGGGCGACCCGCGCGGGCGGGCGGATCATCCTGTCCGGCCTGCTGAACGATCAGGCCGAGGACGTATCCGCGGCTTATCTCGCCGCCGGGTTCACGCTGGAGCAGGCCGATATCGTCGGCGACTGGTCCACCTTGACCATGATCCGTACCTAAGTCGGACAGAGGGGGGCGAGCGCGGGCAGGCCGAGGCCCGCCCGCAGAACGATTGGCGTCCGCTTTGAATGGTTGAGTACGCCGCAAACAGCGAAACGGCCGCGCAACCCCGAGAGGGCTGGCGGCCGTGCGCATAAGGCAGGCTGATCCGGCTTAGACCAGCGTTGCGTCCAGTTTGATCTCAATGCCGGTCAGGGCTTTGCTGACCGGGCAGCCGTCCTTGGCTTTGGTCGCGATTTCCTGAAACTTGGCGTCGTCAATGCCGGGGACCTTGGCTTTCAAGGTAATGGTGCTGGAATTGATCTGAAAGCCGCCGCCGGGCGCTTCGCCCATATCGATGTTCGCCGTGGCATCCAATTGGTCTGCGGGGGTGTCGTTGCCCGCCAACATATGCGCCAGTTGCATGACAAAGCATCCAGCATGGGCCGCGCCGATCAATTCTTCCGGGTTGGTGCCCGATTTGCCGCTTTCGTCCTGAAACCGACCCTTGAAGGAATACGGAACGCCGTCAAACGCGCCGGATTGCGTCGACAGTACACCCTTGCCCTCGACAAGAGAGCCTTCCCAGATCGCTGTAGCGTGTCGTTTCATGTTAATTCCTTTCAAACTTGTGGCCTTAGATCGCGCACCACGGGGCGACCTTACTTGGACCAGTCGCAGGAACAACTGCTTTGCAGAGCCAAAGTTCCCCCGCCCGTCATCCAGCCTTGGATCTGATCGGCGCGACGGGCGTAAAGCCCAGACAACAAAAAGGCCGCTCAGCTAAGGCTGGCGGCCGTAATGTGGACTGGCGCAGGATGGCTGCACAGGTCGGCATCCCATTAGCGGTAGGGGAATTGTGCCACGTCGTCGATCTGGCTGCGGTCGAGGCCAATATCGTTCAATTCGCGGTCGGTCAGGCGCGAGAGAACCTTGCGGGTTTCCCGGACATCGCGCCAGTTCAGGGCAGCGCGATAAATGGTGCGCAGAACCGAGGTATGACGCGCGGGCGCATAAGAGGTGTGGATGGGGTTTGCATAGCTCGTCATGGCAGAGCACTTCTTTCGTGATCAATGATTGGGCAGTTTATAAACCGCCACGTATATGGGCAGATGTGCCCGTTCAATGATCGTTTTTGCAACCTCGCCATGCGATTGCTGCATGGCAGCATTTGTAACGGTGCCGTGACATTTCTAGCGAATTTTCAGAAGGTTGCCGGTGATTGCTGCGGGCAATCTTGGACCGTCAAGGATGAGCACCATGTGAAGGCGCTGGGAGCGCCTTGCATGGCTAGAGATGCCCTTTGCGGACCTGATGGTCGCCTGACAGATGGCGGGTGGCGCGCCGTGGCGCGGCTGGTCCCCGCCCCCAAGCGGTTCAAGACCACTGAGGCGGGTTTGGGGCCAAGTTCTTGCGTGATAGGTTGTCGTGTGGTCGACGCAAGGACCCCCTGTCTGCTTTGCAATTGCCCGATGTTCGCGTTTCGTGCTATCCCTTTGGCAAAACAACAAAGAGCAGGACAGGCCATGCGGATAATGGGGATCGACCCGGGACTGGTGCGCTGTGGCTGGGGCATGATCGCTGTCGCAGGCAACCGCATCACCCATATTGCCCACGGCACCTGTCTGTCCGGCAAAGGCACGCTGGCCGACCGCCTGCTGGTTCTGCATGATGCCCTGACGCAGGTCCTGCAAACCCACGCCCCCACCCATGCCGCGGTCGAGCAAACTTTCGTCAACCGTGACCCTGTCGGCACCCTGAAGCTGGGGCAGGCCCGGGGCATCGCCATGTTGGTGCCCGCCCAAGCCGGGCTTCCCATCGGTGAATACGCCCCTAACGCGGTCAAGAAGGCAGTGGTCGGTGCGGGCCATGCCGACAAATCCCAGATCGGATACATGATGCGCCTCCATTTTCCCGGCGTCGAGATCGCCGGCCCCGACGCTGCCGACGCCCTTGCCATTGCCCTTTGCCACGCCCACCACCTGCAATCGGCGGGCCGGATGCAGGCCGCAGTTCACCGTGCCACGAGGGCCGCGTCATGATCGGGCGTCTCACCGGTCAACTGGCGTTTCGCGGCCCGGATCACGTGCTGATTGATGTCGGCGGTGTCGGCTATCTGGTGACCTGTTCGTCGCGCACCCTCGCCAACCTGCCCGCCAAGGGCAGTCTTGTCTCGCTCTATACCGACCTGTTGGTGCGCGAGGACCTGCTGCAACTTTTCGGCTTTCAGACCATGGCGGAAAAGGAATGGTACCGCCTGCTCTGCACCGTGCAGGGGGTCGGCTCGAAAGCCGCGCTGGCCATCCTTGGCGCCCTTGGCCCCGAGGGCGTCAGCCGGGCCATTGCGCTGGGTGACACCAATTCCGTCAAGGCCGCCCCCGGGGTCGGGCCGAAAATCGCCCTCCGCGTCGTGAACGAATTGAAGGACAAGGCCCCGGCAGTGATGGCCATGGCGGGGCAGGCGCCCGACCTGACGCTGCCATCCGGCGCACCCACGGCACCCATCGACCTTGAGGCGGTGATCGAGGCCCCCTCTGCCCCGCCCCCCGATGCCACCGCCCAAGCTGACGCGCTGTCGGCGCTGGCCAATCTTGGCTACGCGCCCTCGGATGCGGCCACTGCCGTGTTGCAAGCCGCCTCTGATACCCCGGGCCTGGGCACCCCCGCCCTGATCCGCGCCGCCCTGCGCCTGCTCGCGCCGAAGGAGTGACGCCGTGACCGCCCAAGACCCGTCCACCCCTGACCCCGATCTTCGCCCGGACCTGCAACCCGGCGACCGGGACCGTGCCCTGCGCCCACAAACCCTGCCGGAATTCATCGGTCAGGCCGAAGCCCGCGCCAACCTCCGTGTCTTCATCGCCTCGGCCCGCCAGCGCGGCGAAGCCATGGATCACACCCTGTTCCACGGCCCGCCCGGCTTGGGCAAAACCACCCTCGCGCAGATCATCGCCCGGGAATTGGGCGTCAATTTCCGCATGACCTCTGGGCCCGTCCTTGCCAAGGCCGGGGATCTTGCCGCGATCCTGACCAACCTTGATGCCCGCGACGTGCTGTTCATCGACGAGATTCACCGCCTCAACCCCGCCGTCGAAGAGGTGCTCTATCCCGCCCTCGAAGACTACGAGCTGGACCTGGTGATCGGCGAAGGCCCCGCCGCCCGCACCGTGCGAATCGAACTGCAACCCTTCACCCTTGTCGGCGCGACCACCCGCCTTGGCCTGCTGACCACGCCGCTGCGCGACCGCTTCGGCATCCCGGTCCGGCTGCAATTCTACGACATTGATGAACTGCACGAGATCGTCACCCGCGGCGCGCGCCTGATGGGCATCCCGTCAGACCCCGATGGCTGCCGCGAGATCGCCCGCCGCGCCCGGGGCACCCCGCGCATCGCCGGCCGCCTGCTGCGCCGCGTCGTCGATTTCGCGCTGATCGAGGGCAACGGGCGGCTCGACCGCGCCATCGCCGACTCCGCCCTGACCCGGATGGGCGTCGATCACCTCGGGCTGGACAGCGCCGACCGCCGCTACCTCGGCCTGATCGCCGACCACTATGGCGGCGGTCCGGTCGGGATCGAGACCCTCTCCGCCGCCCTGTCCGAAAGCCGCGACGCGCTGGAGGAAGTCATCGAGCCCTACCTGCTGCAACAAGGCCTGATCCAACGCACCCCGAGAGGCCGGATGCTGGCCCGCAAGGCGTGGCAACATCTGGGTCTGGAGGCCCCACGGGAGCCGGGGCAGGGGGAGTTGTTTGAGGGGTGAGGGGGCTTTGATATATGGTAGGAAGTGAATGAAATTCGGAGAAGAAATTCAGGCTTTTGGCGTTGTAGCTGCTTTGGTTATGTCTGGTCTTTCGCTCTATTGGCAATTCTTTGACTTGCCGGAAAAGCTTACGATTTTTTCTGCGACAGGAACGTATGGCGGGTTTCATTTAACCCCGCGCGGGGTTGCTCAGGAGGTTGAGTTTACTGTCGTCAATGAAGGCTCGGAGCCAGTTATTGTTACGCGTGTCGACTTTTCGCCTAATAATTTGGTTCCGGCTCCAATTTTGATCGAAGGAGATTTCTGGGACGGACGACCATTTGAAATTAATGGGAATGCCATTTTCTCATTCAGATTCTTGGCGATCCGAGACTTTAATTCGAACAACACCAAGGAGTGGCGTGAGGCAAAGATGGGGCAGCGTGTCAGAGACCCATACCGCTACGTATTTGATTCTATTGATCATGTCGCGGTGCCATACGATAGTCTTGATTCAAGATTAAGAGAAAATGGTAGGCAGGTGTTTCAAGATGAATTTGAGTCGTACTCAATTCAAGCCGTGCAAGATAGTCTTTTTTCGAAGGGGCTAACATTTGATGGCGACAATCATCCGGTAGCGAATTTTCTTTCTGATTACCCTATGTATGTAACGTATGGTGGTGATTGTATGGTGTATATGATTCATACATTGAGTGTGTGTGCTTCGATTGAGTTGACGACTCTAAAGGGAAACTCATTCGTTTCCGATTATATTGGTTTTGGAATGCGCTCTAATGATCTCGATAAATAATGTAGGTTTTTCTGTTTTCTTTTGGATAGGAGCCGCTATCTTTTAGGGTTGGCAAAGTCCAATAAAAGTCCGAAACTTGTTGGCCCCCTCTTTACCCCCGAACAGACGGCCTCCGGGCGGCGATGGGCACGGCGAACCCGGCGGGACGCAGCGCCCCCAAGTTCGACAGCAAAACGAGTAAGTAATTGATATCGTTATAGCCGAATGGGCCAAAATGTAACTACACGAGCATGATCAGGCGGGTTTTGGCAGATTCAGGGTGTCGAATAGCTCCAGTTGTT
>NZ_MTBG01000012.1 GCF_002119405.1 Pseudoruegeria sp. SK021
TCTCTTCAGATTACAAATTGTCAAACAACGTGGGGCAAAACCCCGAAAACCTCGTCAATGCAAGAGGCAAAAATTCACAGGTGGCGCTCAATAAAAGCGCTGCCCGCTCACACTCGTCTCCAACATCACACCAGAACCAACTCGCCGCCGGCCCCGATCCCCGTCCCCAGCGCCGCCTTGTCGTTGGCGCCGTGTCCGGTGAGGGGCTGTCTAAGCAAACCCACCAACGCCCGCAACCCCTTTTTTACAATTCAACACAATCAATCCAAATAAAATGAAAATGCGAACAATATCAATGGGATGCAGAAACAGGTCGCCAAACACTCAACGCAATGACGCCCCGCAAGAACCCAAAAACGCAAGAATCGCCCGCCGCCCTACCCGCCGCTTCAGACGTTGCCCCTACGTCCAACAAACCCAAACCCGCCACGGGGCACCAAACGCAACCCAACCAACCCAACAATCCCAGTTAGATACAGCAGCGGCGTGACCTGCCAGCCTTTGACCAGCATCACGTAATGTATCGCACCCAACATGGCCGCCAGATATGCGAGCCGATGCAGTCGCCGCCAGTTCATCGCCCCAAGCCTCCGTATGGACCAAGCGTTTGAGGTCAGCGCCAACGGCAACAGGCATAGAAACCCCACCATGCCGATCGTGATGTAGGGCCGATTGAGGATGTCTTGCCAGATCAGGGCCGGTTGCTGAACGTCCAGCACCAGCCAGACCGACAAATGCGCGGCAATGTAGAAGAACGTCAGCAGCCCAAGCGCCCGGCGAAACCGGAGCAGATTGAGACCCGCAAACCGCCGCAAGGGCGTGACGCAAAGACTGGCGATGAGAAACTGTAGGCCGATCAGGCCATAGCGATGCTCCAGCGCCTTGGTTGGATCGACCCCCAACTGCCCCGACACCGCCAGCCAGAACAACCAGCCCATAGGGACAAGCCCCACCCCATAGACCACTCCAGTGGGCAGGCGCCGGGCCGCAGAATTCACCGTATCGGTCATGGTCATCAGAAATTCTTAACCAGATCCATCCCGCCATACAGGCTGGCAACCTCTTCGGCATAGCCATTGAACATCAGGGTGTCTTGCCGTTTGGCAAACAAGCCGCCGCCAATGCGACGTTCCGTTGCCTGCGACCAGCGCGGATGATCGACCTCTGGGTTCACGTTGGAAAAGAAGCCGTATTCCCGAGGCAACACCATGTTCCAACTGGTTGCGGGCTGGTCTTCGGTCAGGGTGATTTTCGTAATCGATTTGATCGATTTAAACCCGTATTTCCACGGCACCACCAGCCGGATCGGTGCACCATTCTGATTGGGCAGCGGCTTGCCATACAGCCCAGTCGCCAGAATCGTCAGCGGATGCATGGCCTCGTCCAGCCGCAATCCTTCGCGATAGGGCCACTCCAGCACGCCATACTGTTGCCCCCGCATTTCAGAGGGCCGCAACAGGGTTTCAAAGGCCACGTATTTCGCTGAGGGCTGAACGCCGACGCGGTTCAAAAGGGCGTTCAGTTCAAACCCCTCCCAAGGCACCACCATCGACCAGCCTTCGACACAGCGCAGTCGGTAGATGCGTTCTTCGACATCCATGCCCGCGACGATGTCCTCAAGGCCGTAAGTGCCGGGCCGATCCACCAGACCGTCGATTTCAATGCTCCACGGATCGGTGGTCAAGGCGTCAGCATACCGCGCCGGGTCATCCTTTCCGGTCCCGAATTCATAGAAATTGTTATAGGTGGTCACATCCTCGAAGCTGTTCACCGCCTCATCGGTGGAGAAGCCGCTGGCGGCTAGTGTTGGTCCGGCGATCCCACCGGCACCAAGGGCCAGCACCCCGGTCATCATCTGCCGCCTGTTCAAATAGACCGCTTCGGGCGTCACATCCGCCCATGTCAGTCCTGCTCGTGTCCGTCCCATCGCACTCTCCTAATACCAATTAAACCATAGCGCGGGCGTATAGGTCGTCCAGACACGCCGGTTCACAGTTGCGTCTCCTGCCTGAAACACTTCGCAGTGTCCTACGCCGCCGGAATCAGGCGAGGGTTTCTGCCGACAAGATTTCCGGTCCATGACTGGCTTCCGGAAAGGCCGCAGCAGGTTCCGGGAATAACTGGTTCATCCGCACCGAACGGCCATTGGGCTGCACCAGGCGGACATGGGCTCGGGACAGGTGCCGCGGTTCGGACACCCCCACCGAATGGGAAATGATCTCGACCTCTTTGATGACGCCGGTCGCATAATGGGCAACCCGGGTTGCCTTGTCGCCAACCACGATGCCTTTCTGTAGCCGTGGATCATGGGTGGTGATCCCCGTCGGACAGGTATTCTTGTTACATCGCAGGGCCTGAATACAGCCGAGCGAAAACATGAAGCCTCGCGCCGAGGTGGTAAAATCTGCCCCGGCCGCCAATGCCCAGGCCACATCGCCCGGATTGACCAGCTTGCCGCTGGCAATCACCCGGATCCGCTGACGCAACCCGTATTCATGCAAGACATCCACCATGCGCGGCAGCGCCTCGCGTAGCGGCATCCCAACCAGATCCATAAGCGGCATCGGCGCGGCGCCCGTGCCGCCCTCGCCGCCATCAATGGTCATGAAATCGGGGGCGCTGTCGATGCCACGCTGGACGATGGTGCTGAACAACTCGCGCAGTCCATCGACGGAGCCAATGCACATCTTGACGCCAACCGGCTTGCCGGTGACCTCGCGGACGTGGGCGACGAAATCCAGCAGGTCGTTCCAATTGTGAACCTCGGCGTGGCGGTTGGGCGAAATACTGGCCTCACCCACCGGAATGCCGCGCACGGCAGCGATCTCGGCCGTTACCTTCGCTGCGGGCAGAATCCCGCCCTTGCCGGGCTTGGCCCCTTGGCTGAGCTTAATCTCGAACATCCGAACGCTTTCATGGGCCGCCACAGCACGCAGCCTACCGTCGTCCAGTGTTCCGGCGGCATTGCGGACGCCGTATTTTGCGGTCCCGATCTGAAAGACGATGTCGCAGCCGCCCTCCAGATGAAACGGCGACAGGCCACCCTCGCCAGTATTCATCCACACGCCGGCCTTTTTGGCACCGCGCGACAAGGCTTGCACCGCAGGTTTCGACAAGGCGCCATAGCTCATGCCGGAAATGTTGAAGATCGACCGCGCGACATAGGGAGTGCGCGTCTCTGGTCCGATCACCAACGGCGAAGCAGGCGCAGCTTCTTCGTCCAGCGGCGGAAAAGCGGAATTCACGAAAATCGGGGTGCCGACCACGTCCAGACTGCGGGTGGAGCCGAATGCAATCGTGTTGCCCATCCCCTCGGCTGCGCGTTCAACCCAGTCCCGCTGCGCCCGATTGAACGGCATTTCTTCACGGTCCATAGCAAAAAAGTACTGGCGGAAGAACTCGCCCAGACTTGTGAACAGATTCCGAAATCGTCCGAGAACCGGGTAATTGCGTCTAATCGCGTCATGGGATTGATACCGGTCGATGAAAAACAGCGTGATCAGCGTGCAAAGCAACAGGAACAAGCCCGTCGCGATGACCTGTTGTAAGACGTTCAGACCTTGTTCCATGGTTCCCATCTCATTCCTCCTGCTCCTCCATCGCGGGTCCGTCCGACTGGCAAGCACCGCGTGTCTGCCCACTAACTCCATATTTCAGGTTGCAGGGCAACAGCCACAACGGGAACACGGCCCCCACGGAAATTTTCACAGCTGGATTTGACAGCGCAGGTAGGTCGCCAAATTGATCGACCGGATGCCCCCCGGTCACCGGTTATGACACAGGAAAAGTCACTGTCGGGCAGAGTTTTCATGGCGTAGCCTTGGGACTGGCGATGACAAAAGGCAACTTTGACCTTGCGAGGCACCCGCTTGCATCCCGCACCCGGCCCGCGGCCCGCGGCCCGCGGCGATCAAGCCGGATCACATCCAGTCGCGCAAGTGTGAGTGGCAAGTTTCCGGTGCCCGCGCTTAGCCCGATCCGTCCGACCATCAAGACACCAAACAGAATAAATTAAGGGGTTTTGCGGCGGAAATCCCTGTGTCCGCGCCTAACTGACCCTTGCCGAAAGCGTCCGTGTCACGGTCGCCGACACCTTAAAAGGAGATACCCACATGCGTCGCAGATCATTGCTTGCTTTTGCCGTCACCGCCAGCCTTGCCGCACCGGTCCTGATCGGCGCTCCGGCCTTTGCCGAAAGCCACAGCGGACCGAAGGACATCGTCGCCACCGCCGTCGATGCCGGGTCGTTCACCACCCTCGTTGCCGCGGTCGAGGCCGCCGGCCTTGTGGAAACCCTCCAAGGTGAGGGGCCATTCACGGTGTTCGCGCCGACTGACGCGGCCTTTGCCAAACTGCCTGAGGGAACCGTCGACGACCTGCTCAACGACATTCCGACCCTGACCAAAATCCTGACCTATCACGTTGTTCCGGGGGCTGTGATGTCCACCGATCTTAGCGACAACATGATGGCGGGCACAGTCGAAGGCAGCGAGCTGACCATCACCACCATGGACGGCGTGAAGGTGAACGACGCCACGGTCACGCAGGCCGACATCAAGGCCAGCAACGGGGTGATCCATGTGATCGACACCGTTCTGATGCCAGCCGACTGATCGCTGTAACTAAATCTGGCGCGGCCCGTGTTCGACGGGTCGCGCCAGATCGTGATTATTAAATCGTCGCGTTAGTGGATGACTGCCGTGCGCGGCGCGGCGCGGGACGACCGACTAACACGGCCGCCGACAAGCAAACCATCCGATCCCGCCGACACGCTGATTGCGTCGCCGTCCCGAACGTCCCCAGCCAGAATCATCTCGGCCAACGGATCCTGCAATGCCCGCTGCAACACCCGCTTCAATGGACGCGCGCCAAACACCGGGTCATAGCCTTCGTCGGCCAGCCAGTCCAACGCCGCTTGATCCAGCTCAAGCTTGATCTTGCGCCCGGCCAAACGCTTTTCAAGCCGTCGCATCTGAATCTCAACAATTCCGGCCATGTCCTCGCGCGCCAAGCGGTCGAAGATGACGGTCTCGTCGAGACGATTCAGAAATTCCGGGCGGAAATGGCCCCGAACCGCTTCCATCACGTCCAGCCGCGCTTCCGTTGGGTCTGCACCGTCCGGCAGCGAACTCAAGGCTTGCGACCCAAGGTTCGACGTCAGCACGATCAGCGTCTGCTTGAAGTCGACCCGGTGGCCCTGACCATCGGTCAGCACCCCGTCATCCAACACCTGCAACAGCACGTTGAAGACATCTGGATGCGCCTTCTCAACCTCGTCAAACAGCACAACTTGATAGGGACGCCGCCGCACCGCTTCGGTCAGAACCCCGCCTTCGTCATAGCCGACATAGCCCGGAGGCGCGCCGATCAGACGGGCCACGGAATGCTTCTCCATGAATTCACTCATGTCGATCCGCACCATCGCGTTGTCATCGTCGAACAGGTACTCGGCCACCGCCTTGGTCAGCTCGGTTTTGCCGACGCCGGTTGGCCCGAGAAACAGGAACGAGCCCAACGGCCGGTTCTCATCATTCAGACCGGCCCGCGCCCGGCGCACCGCATTCGACACCGCCCGGACGGCATCGTGCTGCCCAATCACCCGGCGACCCAGTTCGTCCTCCATCCGGAGCAGCTTTTCACGCTCGCCTTCCAGCATTTTCGACATCGGGATGCCGGTCCAGCGTTCGACCACGCCCGCGATCTGCTCGGGGCGCACGGCCTCTTCGACCATGACGTCGCTTTCTGCTTCCTCCGCCGCTACCAGCTGTTTTTCCAGCCCCGGAATCACCCCATAGGATAGCTCGCCCGCCTTCGCCAGATTACCTTCGCGCTTGGCCTGATCCAGTTCAGCCCTTGCATGATCCAGCTGTTCTTTGATGTCGCGCGCGTTGGCCAACTTGTCACGCTCGCCCTGCCACTGCGCCGTCATGGCGTCAGATTTTTCCATCAAATCCGACAATTCCACCTCCAGCGCCGCAAGGCGGTCTTTGCTGGCCTGATCGTCTTCTTTCTTCAGCGCTTCGGCTTCGATCTGCTTTTGCAGGATCTCGCGGTCCAGCGTGTCCAGTTCTTCGGGCTTGCTGTCCACCTCCATCCGCAGCCGCGCGGCGGCCTCGTCCATCAGGTCGATGGCCTTGTCAGGCAGGAACCGGTCGGTGATGTAGCGGTGGCTCAGCGTCGCCGCCGCGACCAGCGCACTGTCACTGATCCGAACCCCGTGATGGACCTCGTATTTTTCCTTGATGCCGCGCAGGATGGAAATCGTGTCCTCCACCGTCGGTTCTTCCACCATCACAGGCTGGAAGCGCCGGGCAAGAGCCGCGTCTTTTTCCACATGCTTGCGGTACTCATCCAGCGTGGTCGCACCAATGCAGTGCAATTCGCCTCGCGCCAGCGCCGGTTTCAGCAGGTTGGACGCATCCATCGCCCCATCCGCCTTGCCCGCGCCAACAAGCGTGTGCATCTCGTCGATGAACAGCACGATCTCACCGGCCGCAGATGTCACTTCCGACAACACCGCCTTCAGCCGTTCTTCAAATTCACCGCGATACTTGGCGCCCGCAATCAAAGCGCCCATGTCCAGCGCCATCAACCGTTTGTTCTTCAAGCTTTCCGGCACGTCGCCATTGACGATCCGCAGCGCCAAGCCTTCGGCAATCGCCGTTTTACCGACGCCCGGCTCCCCGATCAGAACGGGGTTGTTCTTGGTCCGGCGGCTGAGCACCTGCATGGCGCGGCGAATTTCCTCGTCGCGCCCGATGATCGGGTCGATCTTGCCCTCGCGGGCCGCCTCGGTCAGATCGCGGGCATATTTTTTCATAGCATCATAACTTTGCTCGGCACTGGCACTGTCAGCCGTGCGCCCCTTGCGCAGATCGTTAATCGCCGAATTCAAACTCATCGCCGACACGGCACCGGCGTCTAGCGCGTCCTTGGCTTTCGAACGCACCACCGCAAGCGCCGTCAGCAGACGTTCCACCGGAACGAAGCTGTCCCCGGCCTTGGTCGCGATCTTTTCGGCCTCATCCAGAACCTTGGCGGTCTGGGTGTCCACATAGATCTGCCCGGTATCGCCGGTGACTTTCGGCAATTTCGAGAGGGCCAAATCGTTGGCCTCCACCACCCGTTCCGGGGCGCCGCCGGCACGCTTGATCAGGTTGCTGGCCAGACCTTCTTCGTCATCCAGTAGGGCCTTCAACAGGTGTTCGGGGGCCATTTTCTGATGGTTTTCCCGGATCGCAATCGTCTGCGCAGCTTGCAAAAACCCGCGCGACCGCTCCGTGAACTTTTCCATGTTCATGGATATTCTCCTTTTCAAAGCGCCTTTTCGAGAATCGCCCAAGGTGGCACGACTCTCCAAGGCCTTGCCTCATATTTGGGAAACCCGATCACGAGGTGCAAGCCGAAGCTTGAACTTAAAGCACAATTTTCAGGCAACCGCCCGGCAGATCAGGCCATCAGGAACCGCAGCCGATGCAGCAGAGCTAACTGCACTGGGCTGAGTCGCATCTGCAATTGCGTCAAACCAGAATGCGATCTGTTTCGGCAGGCTGCGCTGATGAAAGGTGAAACCGCTCGGCCATACGCCAAACGATTGCGGCGGATCATGCACCAGCAGCAGCACATTCTACCCCGCCATCGTTTGGGATCGGCGCCCCCCTTTGCGGCGCGGGGCCGGGCGAAATCCCGGCATCGCCGCGCCGCTGGCTTGACCTTTGCCCGGCACAACCCCATCACGGCGCAAACGAAAGGACCTGCAAATGCCGCATTCCGCACCGGACGATCGCCTGATTGTCGCCCTCGATGTTCCCGACGCGCTGGCCGGGCTTGAACTGGCAACCCGCATCGGCCCCGATGTCGGGTTCTACAAGATCGGCCTTGGGATGCTCACGGGCGGCGGTCTGGCCTTGGCGAACGAGCTGATCCAAGATCATGGCAAGCGCATCTTTCTGGACATGAAGCTGTTCGACATCAGCGCCACCGTCGAAGCCGCGGTGCGCGGCCTGTCCCGCTTCGATCTGGACTTTCTGACCGTGCATGGCGATCCGCATGTGGTGCGCGCGGCCTGCGAAGGTGCGGCCGGATCGAACCTGAAAATTCTTGCCGTCACCATCCTGACATCACTGGACCGGGCCGATTTGGACGCGTGCCAAATCCGGGCCGGAGACCTGCCGGATCTCGTGTCAGAACGCGCTGCCCGCGCGCTTGAGGCCGGCGCACATGGGGTCATCGCATCGCCGCACGAAGCCGCGCTGATCCGGGCCCTACCGGAAGCGAATGGCAAGTTGATTGTGACCCCCGGCGTGCGCCCCGCCGGTGCCGCCCTTGGGGATCAAAAGCGGGTGGCAACCCCGGAACAAGCCATTGCCGACGGGGCGGATCACATCGTGGTCGGTCGCCCGGTCTGGCAGGCCGCCGACCCAGCTGCGGCCGCCCGCGCCATTCTGGCCAGCCTGCCCTGAGGTCCTTTGGATCGGGTGGCTTCGGCCACCCTTCCGCCACCCAAGTCCTGCGCCCACATCGGTTTTGGCGCGTCAGCTACAATGATGGCGTGCATTCATGCCGTCCGGCCACTGTTTCCGGCAGCCGCCCTTTCAGACATCGTGTTAGGGTCTGCCGGGCCGGTCCATCATGGCGACGAACCGGCGCAACCGATCCTGAAGATGCACGATGGCGCGGGGATGGTTCAAAAACTCTTGCACCGGCATCAACGCCCAGTCCTGTCCTTCGTCGCCCATCCGGACCATGGCGGGATCGAGATCAGGCCATTTAGCGCCCAGAAACCAGCGGCCGGGCGGCCCGGGGTAATAGCGGCGATAGCAAATCCGCGCCGGTGACATCCGCAGCCCCAGTTCTTCGTGCAATTCACGCAACGCCGTTGCCGTGGGGGTCTCGGCTGCCTCACGCCCGCCGCCCGGCAGATCCCATAGCCCCGGAAAGGGAATATCTGGCCGATCGTCGCGCAACAGGGTCAGCACATGACCCCCGACGAGGATGGCCAATTTCGCCCCATCAAAGGGGGCTGCGTTATCGTTGGTATCCGCCATGCAGCACGCGCCGCCTTTTCCCATGCGATCCATGCCTATATACCAAGTTTTAATCACCCGAAACCACCGGGAAAGACCCGCATATGCCCAGCCTTTGCCGCGCCTGCCTGACCCGGTTCGACAGGGGCCCCCGCTGTCCGGCCTGCGCCAGCGCGCGCACCCTGTCGCATCCGGAACTCTTTGACCTGACCATCGCCCATATGGACTGCGACGCCTTTTACGCGTCGGTCGAAAAGCGCGACAATCCCGCGCTGCGCGATAAGCCGGTGATCGTCGGCGGTGGACGACGGGGGGTTGTCTCGACCGCCTGTTACATTGCGCGGATCAAGGGCGTTCACTCGGCGATGCCGATGTTTCAGGCGCTGAAGCTTTGTCCCGAGGCCGTCGTAGTGAAGGGCCGGATGGACACCTATGTCACAGTCTCGCGCCAAATCCGCGCCATGATGGAAGAGATGACCCCGGCGATCGAACCGCTGTCGCTGGACGAGGCCTTTCTTGACCTGTCGGGCACGGCGCGGTTGCATGGCGCGCCCCCGGCGGTGCTGTTGGCGCGGCTTTTGAACCGCATGGAGACGGAGTTGGGCCTGACCGGGTCGGTCGGCCTGTCCCACAACAAGTTTTTGGCCAAGGTCGCGTCGGATCTGGACAAGCCGCGCGGGTTTTCGGTGATTGGCAAAGCTGAAACAGCCGATTTCCTGCGCGACCGGCCGGTACGGATGATCTGGGGGGTTGGCCAAGCCACCCAAACCGCCCTCGCCGCCGCCGGAATCCGCACCTTTGCCGACCTGCTGCGATGGGATCAGCGCGACCTGCACAACCGGTTCGGCGGCTTTGGCGACCGGTTGTGGCATCTGGCCCGGGGTCAAGACCTGCGCCGCGTATCGGCCCGCACCCCGATCAAGTCCATTTCAAACGAGACCACCTTTCACGACGATACCGCCGATGCCGAAATCCTTGACGGCCATATCTGGCGCCTGTCCGAGAAAGTCTCGGACCGGGCCAAAGCACGGGGCCTCGCGGGCCGGGTGGTAACGCTAAAACTGAAACGGGCCAGCCACGCGCTGATCACGCGGCGTCAGGCGTTGCGCGACCCGACCCAGTTGGCCGATAGCCTCTATCGCAGCGCCCGGGCCTTGTATGACCAGACCCCGCAACACGGCCCCTACCGGCTGATTGGCGTTGGGTTGAGCGAACTGGTCGAGGACCGCTTCGCCGATGCCTCCGGCGATCTGTTGGACCCTCAGGCCCGATCCCGGGCGGCCGCCGAACGCGCGGCAGATGCGATCCGCGCCCGATTTGGCCCAGATGCAATTCTCAAGGGCCGATCCCTGCGCTGATCCCCAAGCGGTTATTCTGCCGCCACGGCCTGCTCTTGTTCCTTTGGGCGGCCAATATGCGCGATCTCGGTCATCACCCGGGTAATCAACGCACAGAACGCCGGAAAATCGTCCCGCGGCGCGATCAACGCCTCGTCCATATACAGCGCCCGGTCCATTTCAATCTGGACCACATGCTGATTCTGACTGGGACGGCCATAGCGTTGCGAGATAAACGCCCCGGCGAAAGGCGAATTCCGTGCCACCCGCAGCCCCTCGGCCACAAAGGCCGCTTCGATGCGGTCCACAATGTCGCCGCCCGCAGCGGCACCAAAGCGGTCGCCCAGAACCACCTCTGGCACTTCGCGCCGCCCGCCGGACAGACCTTCAATCGCCTCATGCGGCATGGAATGGAAATCGATCAACACAGACAGACCAAACTGGGCGCGCTGTTCGTGGAGCAGGCGCTGCAAGGCCGCGTGGTACGGATACCAATGGGTGTTCAACCGGCGATGCGCCTCGTCCAGCGTCAGTTTGCCAGAATAAATCGGCTGGCCATTGGACACGACCCGGGGAATCACCCCCAGCCCCGAGGTCACCCGAGGATTGCGCGCCGTCCGGCGCACACCATCGACCACGGCGGGATCCAGTTCGTCAGCACTGCGATTGAGGTCCACATAGGCGCGCGGCGTCCGCGCCAACAATAGAGGCGCGCCCAAACTCGGGGCCGCGGCGATCAGCCGGTCTACAAATGCATCCTCGGATGATCGCAACGCCAAACCGTCTAACACCGTTCGCGCCCTCAGATCTTCGGGATAATCGCTGCCGCTATGGGGCGATGCAAAGATCACGCCGGTCTGGATAGTTTCAGGTCTGATCAGATCGTAGGACACCGTCGCTCCTCCCGGGCACGGTTCCGTATAGCCGAAAAGCAATCCTTTCCAAAAGCCCCCTTGAACCCAGTTCGAATCCTGTCTAAAGACGCTTTCACCGGCGCGGAACCTTCCGCGTCTTGTTCTTTTGAACGGGGCGCAGAGGGAACAGCACTCATAGGGGCGGTTAGCTCAGCGGTAGAGCACTACGTTGACATCGTAGTGGCCACTGGTTCGATCCCAGTACCGCCCACCATGAGGATCTGGCAACAGATGTCGCAAGAAACGCCCCCGGTCAGGGGCATGATGTAACCAGGCGCATCGACGCGCCGCGACAAGAGGAGAGGACCATGAAGGTCAAGAACTCACTTCGCTCGCTCAAGCTGCGTCACCGCGATTGCCGCGTTGTGCGCCGTAAGGGCCGAGTCTACGTAATTAACAAGACTCAACCGAGATTCAAGGCACGTCAAGGCTGAGCTGATATCAGCACAGCATTCTGACATGGCTAGAAGCCGCCCTCCGGGGCGGCTTTTGTGCATTCCGGGCTTCGGCGATCCGGGCATCCCCTTATTGTCGCCGGTGCAATTACTGCACAAGTTCCCGCGCCGACACGATAAATAGCGGGTTATCCCGGTACATCGTGGCACCGATACTTAACTGTAACGCCACGATCATCGCGTTCCGCACCACCAGATGCCGTACCTGCCGCTCCATGCGGTTCAGGACAGCATCGGCCGGAGACTTCGGCAAGTCGATCTCCAGACCGGTAAATTCTGCCAGCGTCATGCCCGGCACCAGATCGCGCGCCGGCCCAAACAGCTCAACAGCCGGACGATTCGCAAAACAGACCTTGCCATCCGGCTCTACCACCAGCACCGCATCCGGCAATACATCCAGCCCTGCACGCAGATCGTTGTCAGCCAGATTGATCACCGCCAGTCGCGAGAACGCGCCCTGCGAATCGTACAAGGGCACAACCAGCCGCCGCCAAACCCGGACGAACACTTGTTTTGGCGGTTCATGTTCGCTGGACACAATCTGATTGCGGCGACTCACCGCTTGGTACAGCGCCGAAAAGAACAGTGCGATGTGGCCGCCGATCTCGCTGGTCAAGCGCCCAGTCATGTCCTGACCATAGGCCGCTGCGATTTCTCGCCCATAATGATCATAGCGAAAATCAATCTGCCCGTCTGCCGGCGATACGATCATCATCCAGTCGGAATACGCCGCAAACTCTGCACTGTCCGCCCAACGATCAAGAATCCGTCCGGACGGGTCACGCTCTCGATGCGCTGCCTTCAGGAAACTGCGTAAGGTTGGGTGATTTAAATCGGCAAGGCAGGGATCCCAGACCACCAGCGGACTGCGCGCACCCTGACTTGCGAACAACGCACCGACGGTATCGGTCCGCCCCGCCGACAATTCATGGGACAAGCGCAAGATTGCCTGACCGTCGGCCTTAGGAACAGGAGGATGAAATTTACTCATCTGCACCTTGATCAATGAATAGAACGGCCTGAATATGGCAGCAATAATGCATCTATAAGGCGCAAAGACCCGCCTTGGTGGGACAAGCCTATCAATCCTGCAGGGATTCTCCTAGCGTCAATGTGGTTCCGGCGCATGCCGGCAGCGCGGCGTAACCGGTGTCGAGACACGTTGGTCATCAATCACCTTGCCATCTCGCGGCAAACTTCCCGGCGGAACCAGTTGGATGATCGGCCGGACCTTCAGGATCTCAGCAACGCTGGCAGAATATTGGCCCGACGGACTGCCTGAGACCTCAATCAAACATGTCACGACATCGACGGCATCAGCGCGTGTCACGACGAGACGGGCGCGCAGGATTTCCGGATGACGGGTCATCAGTTCGGCCACCTGTTCAGGGCGGATGAACAGGTCATTGATTCGGGTCATCTGGTCGGCACGACCGCAACGACCCGCAATCCGGGGGTTGGCATCTGTGGTTGATGCCGTTGTCGGGATGGCGCGACTAAGTTCACCGGTTGCGAACCGAATGAGCGGCGCGAGCGGATTCAGCGTTGTCACCAGAACCTCGCCGATTTCACCTTCGGGCACGGGAGTGCCCGTTCCCGCGGTGACAATTTCGACAATCACGCCCGCGTCCACCGTCATCCCATTTGCCGGTGCGGTTTCATACGCGACACAGCCCAGTTCCGGCATCACAAAGCCCTGCTGACACCGTATCCCCCGCGCGGCAAACAGCGCCCGTTGTCCGGGCTGCAATACGCCATCAGCGACGGCCGCACAGCGAAACGGCAGGTGAACACCCAGAGCCTCCGCCATTTGCACCAATTCGGACAGGAATTTGGGGGGCCCAGCATAGACGGTGCATCCCAGCTCACGCGCTGCGCGCACCTGGCGCGCCGCACCGTCCGCCCCAGCAGGCAGTACCGTGGCGCCCACGACCCGAGAAGCCATATCGAAGAACGGCCCCCAGGAACTCATGTGATAGCCAAAGCAATTCTGCACAATATCGCCGGGACCGACGCCGCACGCCGCCAAAAAATTGCCAACCCGGGACCAATCCTGATCCGACTGCCCTTGACCATAAATCGGCCCGGGCGCACGCAGAATATAATCCAACATCGGATCCGGCGCCGCTGCAAACCCACCAAAGGGCGGATCGGCCAATTGCGACGCGCGCAGAACGGTCCGGCGCAAGACCGGAAGCTGGGCCAACGCGTCGCGCGTGGTGATTGTGGCGGGGTCCACCCTGGACAGAGCCTCGGCATAACCCGGCAACGCTTGCGCCGCCGCAATTTGCAACGGAAGTGCCTCAAACATTGAGGCGCTCCAATCTGAGACTCCGCGTGCCCCCATAGTTTCGTATGTTTTGTGCACGCTTCCCCCCGGAATACGCAGCAACAGTACTTAGAGTCTCAATTACAGACTCGCGACCGTGAATAAACTATTGGACGCCATTGAGAAATTGCTCACGTTAAAAATTCATATTCACGCGATACAGAAACCCTACAACAAAAACTTTTATAAAGCCCATGCAAATCATATTATTGTTGCGTGTATAGAAACAATAAATCTCTCAGGTCTAGCCGCAGAATTCATAATTGATCGCATGCGGCCCCTCAATACGCCCCGCCGATACACCACGTTGGCTGCGTAAGCGTCAAACGAAAAAGGGGCTTTCAACTTACGCTGAAAGCCCCTGTGCGCTGAACCGCCATCTCATCGCTATGCGCTGTATGCGCCGCGTCGACATGACCGAGTGCCCGCCTCCCTTCAGGCACCCACGGTCAGCTTGTTCGATTAGGTCTCATGTGTGTCGTCGGTCGCTGTCCTCAACCGGACGAAACTCTACCTTTGTGTCTTCCGAAATACCTAGATGTAATATTCGCATCCTATACCAATCCCGCCCTCTGAAAATAGAGGGAAAATAAGCTGCTGTGAAACTGCCTTCCGGTGAAGCGCCAACTTCGCGTAATGGCCGGACGTCGCACACGCATAAGTGGTCACATTCACTCAACAATTATCCACAGCAGCTCATTTTAGTTGCCCGTTTAACGCCAAAAAAACGCCTCGCGGGTCACCACCCGATGTCGTCGAAACGCAGTGACAGGTAGTCGCACGTTAAGCTTGCCGATCCAACCCGCCCGCGTCAACCGAATTTACAAATTGCTCAATTTAATCTCATTAAATCTGACGTTTGCCCCTATTTTACGCGCGACGCACAGGGTGACCTGTGGTCAATAATTGACCTAAAACCCTATTCAGGCAGGTTTCGACACAATCGTCCGATGCAAGTCGGGCAAATTTGCGGGTGATTCGCGATTCGCTTATGGGAAGGGCTGATTTGGGCACGATAGCGTCCGCAGGAAACCCGCATAATCTGACCCTGCAAGCCACATTGTCGTGAAGGCGCGGCCATCACCTGGCCGTCCCGACCGACAGTTCACTCGAAATGTGATGCCGGTGGCTTGGAACAGTTTAGCGAACCGCCTCTATGCGGACTGCCGCAAACTTAAATTCAGGGATTTTTCCAAAAGGATCCAGAACCGGATTTGTCAGGATATTGGCCGCCGCCTCAACATAGGCGAACGGGACGAACACCATATCCTCGGCCACGGCGCGATCCGACCGCGCGGCCAGATCGATTGTCCCCCTCCGGGTGGTCAATCTGACCCGATCTCCGGGGACGACCCCAAGTGAGTTCAAAGTTCTGGGATGAATCGTACAACTTGCCGTCGGCTCCAGCGCGTCCAGGATGTGCGACCGTCGGGTCATGGACCCGGTGTGCCAATGCTCCAATTGCCGACCGGTTATCAGGATAAACGGATAGGCGCTGTCAGGAAGTTCGGCCGGTGCAGTCACCTGCGCCGGGGTGAACCGCGCGCGCCCCGAGGCGCGTGGAAACCCATCGCCAAACACCACCGACAGTCCCGGAACATCCGGGCCTAAGCAGGGATAGGTCACGGAGTTTTCCGCATCCAGCCGCTCCCAGCTGATATTGTCGAGGCTTGGCATCACCCCCGTCATCTCGGCAAACACATCGCGCGGATGCGTATAGGTCCAGTCCAGACCCAGACGGCGTGCCATGTCGACGACGATCTGCCAATCGGCCCGCGCGTCACCCGGCGCGGCCACCGCTCGGCGGACCATCTGCACCTGACGGTTGGTGTTCGTGACGGTGCCTTCCTTTTCGAACAAGGCCGCAGCCGGCAAGATCACATCCGCGAAATTCGCCGTCTCGGTCAGGAAAATGTCCTGTACAACCAAATGATCCAATGACGCTAAGGCGTGCCGCGCATGATCAAGGTCAGGATCAGACATCGCCGGATTCTCACCCAAGATATACATGCCCCGGATCTCGCCCCGCGCGATGGCATCAATGATCTCGACCACGGTCAGACCCGGCTGAGGGTCAATTTCGGTTCCGCCCCAGCTGTCCCGGAACCGATTGCGCACCTCGGGGTCGGTCACCGACTGGTAATCCGGCAACATCATCGGGATCAGCCCGGCATCCGACGCCCCCTGCACATTGTTCTGCCCCCGCAACGGATGCAGCCCGGTGCCGGGACGGCCAACATGACCGCATAACAGCGCCAAGCTGATCAGACAGCGCGCATTGTCGGTGCCGTGAATATGTTGGCTAATCCCCATGCCCCAAAAAATCATCCCGGCCCGCGCCCCGGCAAACAACCGGGCAACGTCGCGGATCGTCTCGGCGGGTATGCCACACAGCTCGGCCATCTGCTCAGGCGGGAAGCCTAGCAGATGCGCCCGCAACTCGTCGAAGCCTTCGGTAAATCCGTCGACATATTGCCGGTCGTACAGACCCTCTTTCACGATCACGTGCATCAGCGCATTCAGCAAAGCCACGTCGGTTCCCGGGCGGAATTGCAACATGTGTCGGGCGTGACGCTTAAGCCCCTGACCACGTGGGTCCATCACGATCAAGGCGCCGCCACGTTGGACAAACTGTTTAAAGTAAGTCGCGGCGACTGGGTGATTTTCCGTTGGGTTCGCGCCGATTACGAGGGCCACATCGGCGTGCTCTATTTCATTAAAGCCTGCCGTCACCGCCCCAGAGCCGACATTTTCCATCAGGGCCGCAACTGAGGACGCGTGGCACAGCCGGGTGCAATGATCGACATTGTTGTGACCAAACCCCTGTCTAATCAGCTTTTGAAACAGATATGCCTCTTCATTGGTGCATTTGGCCGAGCCGAAGCCTGCCACCGTGCGCCCGCCTTGTTTTCGCAAGCGCGCCAGCCCCCCGGCAGCGGCATCAAGCGCCTCGTCCCAACTGGCTTCGCGGAAATGCGTGTGCAGATTTCCGGGATCGACGTTCAGCCCTTTGGGCGGCGCATCCTCGCGGCGGATCAACGGCTTGGTCAGGCGGTGTGGGTGGTGGATATAATCGAAGCCGAACCGCCCCTTGACGCAAAGACGCCCTTCATTTGCCGGACCGTTAATGCCGTCGACCCGGGTCACGACCTCATTCTTGACCTTGATTGAAACCTGACAGCCGACGCCGCAAAAGGGGCAAAGGCTGTGCACGTCGCGGTCATAATCGCCGCTGTCTCCGCGCAAATCGGCGTCCAGTGTCGCCGCGGGCATCAAGGCGCCGGTTGGACAGGCCTGCACGCATTCACCACAGGCGACACAGGTACTGGCACCCATAGGGTCGGCCAGATCAAACATGGGAAACGCATCGGCACCGCGGCCTCCCATTCCGATCACGTCATTGACCTGAACCTCGCGGCAGGCCCGCACGCAAAGGCCGCACTGGATACAGGCATCCAGATTGACCGACATCGCCACATGACTGTCGTCCAGCCGAGGCACCCGGTCGGTGGCTTTGGCGGCAAACCGGCTTTCGGTCACGGCTTGATCCGCCGCCATGTCCCAGAAGTGCGAACTGCGGTCATGCGCGTTTTCTGGGTCGGGCTGGTCGGCGACCAGCAACTCCATCACCATCTTGCGCGCTTGCACTTCGCGCGCACCAGATGTCGTGACGACCATCCCCTCGGCGGGCGTACGAATGCACGAGGCCGCCAGCACCCGTTCGCCGTCAATGGCCACCATACAGGCGCGGCAATTGCCGTCCGGGCGGTATCCGGGTTCTGGCTTATGGCACAGATGCGGCAGCCGGTTGCCCAGCCGGTTTGCCACTTGCCACAGGGTTTCGCCGGGTTGGGCCGTGGCCGGACGGCCATCCAGAGTGAACCTGATCGTTTCGGTCATGCCAGATGCCCTCCTTTGGTATCGCCTCGCCCGCGGACAGCTACATCAAATCGTCTTCCACGTCAGTGGCTGAGACGCCCAACGCCTCTAATCCGCTCTCAAGAAACGACGATAACTGCGGAATTCCCAAAAGATAATCTTCGGTCGGAGTGGTTGCTTCACGCGCGGCGGTGGCGAGGGCTTCGTCATACTCATCGGCGCTGAAATCCTCGCGGCCAATCCACAGCACTGCGACGAGGCTATACTTTTCATCGTCGGTGAGACTGGACACGAAACTGCGGAACTCCTGTTCAGCAATGGCGCCGCCAGAGCGGTGCCGAACCCCATCATGGGCCCCCACCTGCGTGGATTCGCCAATTTCGCGCGCCAGAAGGATCACTTCAGCGATGGTGTCCGAATGCAGTTCGGGCATCTCAACCTCCTTGGTCAGTCACTCTGAAAAAGCTGGTCAAACCCCGGGCGGGACCTGCCCAACGCGTTCCTTTCAGTTCTTGGCCCCAAACAGCCGGATGTAAAGCCCGTCCGGTAAAAATCGGCTCAGCCGAAACACCAACGAGAATAGCCAAGGAAAATTGAACGACCGCCGGCCACCCGAAATTCCGCGCATCATCGCCGCAGCCGCCGGGTCGGCATCCATGATAAACGGCATGGTAAAGTCGTTCTTGTCGGTCAGGCGGGTACGGATAAAGCCGGGATTGGCGATTTGAACCCGCACACCTGTGGCGTGCAAGTCGGCCTGAAGGCTTTCCCCCAACCCCATCAGCGCCGCTTTGCCGCTGGCATAGCCAATAGCCCCGGACAGGCCGCGAAACCCCGACAAACTGCCCGTCAGCACGATATGCCCGGCCCCGCGCGCCAACATACCGGGAAGAACCGCGCCGACGGTCCGCACCGCGCCAAGATAATTCACCTCGGTCATGGCGACCACCCGGTCGGTGTGCCAGTTCTGTGCGGCCATCGGCCAATAGATACCGGCCAGATAGATCATGCCGTCAATCGCGCCGATCTGCTCTGCCGCCGCGTCGACAGCGGCTTGATCCGTGACGTCCAATGGCAGCACCTGCACCGGTCCGGGCATGTCATCTGCCAACGCCATCAGCGCCTCGGCAGAACGGGCGCTTACGATCAGTTCCGCCCCGGCCCGGTTCAGGGCGACCGATAACGCACGGCCCAGCCCATGCGAAGCGCCGATCACCCAATAGCGTTTCCCGGTCCAGTCGGTGATTTTGTGCGATGTCGGCATGGCTTATCTCTCTTTCAACGGCGGGACGATCAATGGCGCGAAGGCCGCGCGCGTCACCGGGACACATCTTTGGCCGGAGCCTCGGGGCGGTGATGCCACTGGGCCCCTTTCCACCACAGCTTAACGGCCTGCCAATGAATTAGCCCCAACACCCGGCGAGACCCGAACGGACGGCGCAGCGCGGCAGCCAGAATCGCACGGTTGGTCATCGCGCGCCGGGGGCCGATTAAATTAGTAAACAACCGCCCCTGTTCCGTCTGAAACACGATCCACAACCCGATCCGGTCGTCGCGGATATCAAAGCGAAACCGATAGTCACCGGCAATCGGTTGAAACGGCGAGACGTGAAAGATTTTCTGCGCTCGGATCTCGTCACTGCGGGTGATGGGGCGCTGGTCGGGCAAAGCGCAGAGATAGGAATGCCGGTCGCCAAATGTATTCGATACCTCTGCGATCACCGCCTGTAACGTCCCGCTGCCACCGTAGCACAGCCAAAAACTAACGGGGTTGAACACATGGCCCAACACCCGAGGTTGAGCCAGCAACAGGATCGGTCCATCTGCACGATCCAGCCCATAGGCCGCAAGCACCTCGCGCACCCAAGCCGTGCCCCGCCCCTTTCCCGGCGCCCCGCCATGATCGCTGTCATATAGGGATGTCAGGTTGCGGCGGTTGCGGGAAAACAGCGATGGGCCACCGGGCTGATCGGGGTCCAGCAGGCAAAAATCCACGGAATAGCGAAACGCATTCCGGATGGCGCCCTCGCGACTGTGGAACGTTTCGCCCGCAATTAAGTCGATCCCGGCACTCATGCAGCCAGCGCCGTTTGTCGCCGGGCCAACGCCGTTGCAACCTCAAGCCCGCTGGCCAATCCGTCCTCGTGAAAACCGTTTTTCATCCATGCGCCGCAGAACCATGTGTTGGCCGAGCCATTATGGGCCGCAATCGCCGTTTGCGCCGCCAAGGCCGCCACATCATAGACCGGATGCCGAAAGGTGGTCCGATCATAGATCAAATCGGGATTGATCGGCCGGATCGGGTTCAGGGTCACAAACAACGGGTCCTCCATCGGGATCGGTTGCAGGGAGTTCATCCAATAAGTCAGCGCGATCCGGTCGTCGTCATGGCCCCGCGCTTCGGCATAATTCCACGATGCCCAACAACGCCGTCGCCGCGGCATCAGCGATGTGTCCGCATGCAAGACCGCTTCATTCGGTTGATAACGGATCGCCGACAAGGTTCGTGCTTCGGTTTCGGTGGGATCGCCCAGCATCGCGAGGCTGTCATCAGCATGGGTGGCAAACACCACATCATCGAACACCTGCCAATCCTCGCCCTGCGGCTTGATCCGAACCCCAAGCGGTGACCGCTCGACCCGCTCAATCGCGGTACCGGTTCGGATCTCGACGTGCCTCTGGCGCAGCGATGCCTCCAGACGGCGCACATATTCGATCGATCCGCCCGCCACAGTGAACCATTGATGCTGGCCGCTGGTCGCCAGCAAGGCATGATTGCGAAAAAACTGGATCAGCGCCTTGGCCGGAAAGTTTAGGATACCGCGACTCGGCGTCGACCAGATCGCCCCTGAGAACGGCAGCAAGTAATAATCCCGAAACCATGCGCCGCCGTCCAGCTTGTCCAAAAACGCCCCGATGGTCATGCCGTCCTCATCCGCCAGCGTTTCCGCCAGCCGGTTGAACTTTAGAATATCTCGGAACATGCACAGAAACTTGGGGTTAACGACGTTGCGACGTTGACCGAACAGCGCGTTCAGCGATGACAGCGCGTATTCGATCCGACCACCGTCAATCGACGCGGCAAAGGTCATCCGACTTGGCGCAACCGGCACCTGCAACTCGTCGAACAAGGCGGTCAGGCGCGGATAGGTCTGATAATTAAAGACGATAAAGCCGGTATCCACAGGCTGCTGGCCCGAGCGACCCGCCATAACCGTCCGGGCGTGACCACCGAGACGCGGCGCGCTTTCAAACAGCGTCACCCGGCAGCCGCGCGCCAATTCATGGGCCGCCCCCATACCAGAGATCCCTCCGCCAATGACGGCAACGTGTCGAACTGGGACGGCGGGGACATCATAGGGCATGGGCAACTCGCACTGTTGAGGATCACAATACATACGCGGACCAATCGCAACCGGATCAGAATAAGCCCCACAACGTCCGTTGCACGAATGAACGCCGGGCCACCGCGAGATAAATTGATCTGATCTGCGGGCTGCGCCGTACTCATCCTTGTATCTGTCGCGCCGCATGACCGCCATTCATTTGCGGTAGACCCGCCGGGGAAGACGGTTAAGGTGTGGGCCGGACATGGAAATGCGCGGCCGGCAGAACAGATGAGTGGATCAGACACGAACCATCCGGAGGATCAATGGATCGATTGCGTGTGCCGCATTCGCGATTACCGCGATCAGGCCGCCTTCGCGCAGCTATTCGCGTATTTCGCCCCACGGGTGAAAGGCTTCCTGATCAAATCGGGCGCGCCGGACGGTCTGGCCGAAGACTGCACCCAAGAGGTGATGGCGACCCTTTGGCAAAAGGCGCATCTGTTCGACAGTTCGCGCGCCTCGGTTGCAACATGGGTGTTCACGATCGCGCGCAATCGCAAGATCGACCTGCTGCGCAAAGACCGCCGCCCTGCCCCCGAGGACTTGGCTTGGGGCCACAAGGCAGAGCCGGACCAGGCCGATGTGATCGGATTGCAGCAGGAAAGCCTGCGGGTCACCGCCGCGCTGAAAGCCCTGCCCGACAAACAACGCATCCTCGTCGAGCGCGCCTATTACGGGGACTTGTCGCATAGCGAAATCGCCGCAGAAACCGGGCTGCCCCTTGGCACGATCAAGTCTCGGATTAGGTTGGCACTGGAACGCTTGCGTCACGAGATGAAATAGAGAGTAGAATGATGGTCAAGCACCACCTACCTGACGAATATCTGATGGCTTACTCGGCAGGCATCCTGTCCGAAAGCTTCAGCTTGGTTGTCGCGGCGCATGTGTCGCTCTCCGATGACAGCCGTGCCCGGATGGAAGCTTATGATGCGGTCGGCGGGGCGGTGTTGGACTCGGCGCCGGTTGCAAACCTGTCCGACGGCAGCTTGCAGGCAACGCTCGACCGGATCATGGGTGCCCCCGCCGGGCCGTCCGCTGATGAACCGATTGGCCAAGGCGCGTTTCCGGCGCCTCTGCAAGAGTATGTCGGCGGCGATCTTGACGCGGTCAAGTGGCGCTCGGTCGGGATGGGGGTGAAACAGGCGATCCTGAAAAAGGATGGCAGCACCTCGGTGCGACTGCTCTACATCCCCAAGGGCATGGCGATGCCGGACCACAGTCACGGCGGCCTTGAAATGACGCTGGTACTGCAAGGTGCCTATCGGGACGATGACGGCGAATTTCACCGGGGCGATATCGAGGTCGCAAACGATGAAACCCAGCACACCCCGGTCGCCTTCGGGCCAGAGGATTGCATCTGCCTGACCGCCACCGACGCCCGTCTCAAATTCACCTCGATTCTGCCCCGGCTTGCGCAGCCTTTCCTGCAAATCTAGGATCCGCTGAGGCCGCCTCAGCGCCGGAACGTCCCCCAGTCATCTGCCGCCAGATAATCGATGCGAAGCGCAGGCGACGCGCCATTCACGGCCGCATCGAATGTCACCTCCGCAACCGAGCCGGCAGGCATATTTTCGTTGAGCACGTCATAAACAAACCGGTCCCCCGACCAATGCGTCAGCGGAAAGCTCAGACCGTTCGGGCCAAGGCTCAGGGTGAGGCTGCCATCGGTCGCAGTGATGGTCGCCGGACCGAAGAACGCATGATCATAGGTCCCGGCATAGCTGTCCAGCGGGCCCGCCGGTGCCGGATCTGTTGGCGGCACCTGGCCAGCCAGTTCCCCGACCGGGGCGCGGAAGGGACGGAAGCCTTCGGAAAACAGGCCCCACCAATCCCGCTGTGCGGCCCCAAATTCGGCCACGTCCACAAAGGTCTGCGCGATGGCTTCCGGCGCACCAACCGGGGTGCCGTTGGTGAAAACCACAATGCCAAGCCCTGCTTCTGGGATCATCACATAGCGAGTTGCCGCCCCCAGCACGAAAGCGCCGGAATGGCTTAGCCGCACCCGGCCCGTCGCATCCGGCCCCACCCCGAAGCCAAAGCCATAGAACTCAGGCAAGGTTGCCGCGGTGGCGGACCGGCGCGAAATCACCTGCGGCGTGACCGCCGGCAGCAGGTTCGAGGCCGCCACCAACGGCGCATCACCGCCTTCCAGCACCATGATCATCCATTTGGCGAAATCGGTCACGGTTGAACTCATCCCGCCTGCAGGGGACTGCGCATCAGGCTGGCGGGACCGGTACGGCGTAAAGACCTCATTCACGAGGGTATGGCCGATGGCGCGCTCTTCATGGGCTACGAAATCGTCGAACCGACTGCTGGTCCGGGTCATGCCCAATGGCGCATACAGGGTCGCTTCGCTGAGACTTGCCCAATCGGTGCCCGCAGCGACCGCCACCGCTTCGGCGGCGGCGGTCAGCCCGAAATTGCTATAGCCATAGCTGATCCGAAACGGCAGCAGCGGCAGCAAATCCAATCTCGACAGCACCTCGCGGCGATCAAAGCCTAGATCCTCTAACACATCTCCGGCTTTTTCTGGCAGGCCGGAACGATGGGAAAACAGATCGCCGATGGTGACATGAGACGACACCCAAGTGTCCGACAGATCGAACCACGGCAGCAGCGACTGCACCGGCGTCGTCCAATCCACCTCGGTCTCGGCGATCTGCCCCGCGACGACCGTAGCGGCGACACTTTTCGACAAAGACGCAATCTGGAACACCGTATCCGGGGTTACCGCACCGGGGTGCCCAAGCTCGCGCACCCCATAGCCCTTGGAAAAAATCGTGTCGCCCTCATGAACCACCGCGACCGCGACTCCGGGCACCCCCGAGGCGGTCATGGCGTCGGCAACGATGCCGTCCAAGGCCGCAACTGCCGCCGCAACGTTCAGGTCGGCGGGCCGGTCCTGTGCCAGCCCTGTGCCCGCCGCCACCAAGGCGGCCAAGGTAAAAACTGTCGGCAGAGGGTAAAGTCGACGGAGCATCGCGTTACATCCCGGTTTGTTTCAATATTTGAAACTATGCACGGAACCTAGCTTGACGCAACGTCGCTCAGCGGCTGACCAAAGGCAAAAGCGCCGCTTTTTCCGGCACCGTTTCCTCAAAATCGAAATCATCCATCTTCCGCGCCCGGCGGCCGATCTTGTCAGCCGAGATTTTAATCTCGCCCACATCTTTGATGGCTTGGTTGAAATGCTTGTCCAAATTGTCGACGCGGCCACTTAGCCGTTCAACATCGGCATAAAGATAGGCCAGTTCGCGCCGGATGATCCCGGCCTGTTCCCGCATCCGAACGTCTTTGAGCACCGCGCGCAGGGTGTTCAGGGTCGCCATGCAGGTGGTCGGGGACACCAGCCAGACCCGCGCAGAAAACCCTTCGCGCACCAGATCAGGAAAGCTTGCATGCAGTTCAGAATAGACCGCCTCTGACGGCACAAACATCAGCGCCCCGTCGGCGGTTTCGCCGTGCAGAATATACTTTTCGGAAATGGCCTTGATGTGGGCCCGGATCGCCGCCCGCATCTCTCGGCGGGCCGCTGTCACCTCGGCGTCACTATTGGCGTTGATCAGCGATTCATAGGGTTCTAGGGGAAATTTGCTATCGATCACCAGCGGCCCGGGCGGGTCCGGCAGGTGGATCAGGCAATCGGCACGCTTGCCATTGCTCAGCGTCGCCTGAAACGTATAGGCGTCGGGCGGCAACGCTTTGCGCACGATGTCCCCCATCTGGATCTCGCCAAACGCGCCGCGGGCCTGCTTGTTCGACAGAATGTCCTGAAGGCCCAACACATTGCCCGACAGTTTTTCGATATTCGCCTGCGCCTTATCGATGGTTTCCAGACGGGTCTGCAATTCGCCCAGTGACCGCGCCGTTCGGGTCGCCGTGCCATGCAGGGTATCGCCCATGGATTTGGTGACCTCTTCCAGCCGCCGCTCCATCGTCTCCATCATCTGGGCTTGGGTCCGGGTCTGGGCGTCGGTCACTTGGATCAGCCCGCCCGTCAACTGATGCTGGTGTTGCGCAATGCCGTCCACCCGCTGACCAAGCCCGGACAGTTGCCGCCCCATCGGTTCCATGATCTGCGCCGACCGACCCGCCATCCGCAACGCCATCACCAGCAACCACAGAACCAATAGCGCGAACGCCCCCGCGCACAGACCGCCAAGCACCAGCGGATCCTGAAGGTTCAGAGAGATCTCACCGATCTGGATCATGTGCGCCCGAACAGCCGTTCAATATCAGCCAGCTTCAGCTCGACATAGGTGGGTCTGCCATGGTTGCACTGACCGGAATGGGGCGTGGCCTCCATCTCGCGCAGCAGGGCGTTCATCTCGTCGGCCTGCATCCGCCGCCCGGATCGGACCGAGCCATGACAGGCCATCCGCGACAACACTGCCAACAGCTTGGCCTCAAGGCTTTGGCTTTCGCCCTGATCTTCCAATTCGTCCAGAATATCGCGCACCAGCGCAGTGGCATCCACCGGCCCAAGCAGTGCTGGCGTTTCCCGCACTGCGATCGCGCCGGGGCCGAACGGTTCCAGCCCCAACCCAAGGCGGGACAGGTCCTCGGCATGGTCCAACAACCGCGCCGCTGCATCCGCGTCCAACTCGACAATCTCGGGGATCAGCAACGCTTGCGCCGCAACGCCCCGTTCGGCTTTTTGCGCCTTCAACCGCTCATAGACCAACCGCTCATGCGCCGCGTGTTGATCGACGATCACCATCCCATCGGTGGTCTGTGCGATGATGTAATTCTCGTGGACCTGCCCCCGCGCGGCGCCCAAAGGTCGCCCGGTCACTGGGATGTTGGGCTCGGGCGCAGGCGGATCAATCCGGGCCGAGGGCGCGGTCATCTCGGCAAAGCCAGCCATCGGCGGCTGCGGCGCTTGCGCGGTATAACTGGCCCCGCGCAAAGCCATGCTGGGCCGGTCCATCTGATAGACCCGCGCGCCGACCCCTTCGGGACGCATCGCGCCCAAGGTTGCCCCGGCCACGGTGCTAGACGCCCGATGCCCCGCCTCGGCCAAAGCATGGCGCAGCGCCGAGACGATCAGCCCGCGTACCATCCCCGGGTCCCGGAATCGGACTTCGGATTTGGCCGGATGCACATTCACATCGACCAGCGTTGGCGGAACATCCAGAAACAGCGCCGCTGCCGGATGCCGGTCACGACTGAGAAAATCCATATAGGCGCCGCGCAGCGCCCCGATCAGCAGCTTGTCGCGCACTGGCCTGCTGTTGACGAACAGGAACTGCGCCACCGCAGAGCCGCGCGAATAAGTTGGCAGCGCGGCATAGCCGGTCAGATGAATGCCGTCGCGTTCGGCGTCGATGGTGACGGCATTCTCGGAAAACTCGCGCCCCAGAATGCGGCCAAGCCGCCCGTAAAGCGCCCCCCACAGATCACCGGTTTCCGCATCGGCGCGCAGGATCACCCGACCCTCGCCACCGCCACTGAGATCGCGCAACGTGAACCCGACAAAGGGCTGCGCCATGGCCAAACGTTTGATCACATCGGCAATTGCTTGCGCTTCGGCGCGGTCGCTTCGCATAAATTTCAGCCGCGCGGGGGTGGCGTGGAACAAATCCCGCAATTCGACTTTTGTGCCGCTTGTTAACGCCGCTGGCCTGACTGGCCCCAAGACGCCGCCCGACACTGAAATCTCAGAGGCCTCGACTCCGGCGCTGCGACTTGTCACCACCAAACGGCCCACCGCGCCAAGCGACGGCAACGCCTCGCCGCGGAAGCCAAAACTGTGGATATTCAACAGATCAGAGCCATCGATTTTCGACGTGGCGTGGCGCGACAGGGCCAGCGGCAGATCTTCGGCCAGCATGCCGTGACCGTCATCGGTGACCCGGATCAAAGTCTTGCCGCCATCAGCATAGGCCACGTCGATGCGGGTCGCCCCCGCATCCAGCGCGTTCTCGACCAACTCTTTAACCGCCGAGGCCGGACGTTCCACGACCTCGCCTGCCGCAATCCGATTAATCGCGACATCGTCTAACTGAACGATCCGTGGGTGACTTGTGCTTATGTTGTGACTGGTGGCTGACATGCCACCAGACCTAGCATGAGGCCGTCCGATTCGACCAGAGGATCAGTTGCCAAGATCGAGGCCCTCGGGCTGCCCAACGATCACAAAACTCAGCGCGTCAGGGTCCAGCAATTCCCCTGCAACCCGGCGCGCATCCTCAAGGGTGACGGCCTCGACCTTGTCATTTCTGGTCGCGATATAATCAATCGACAGACCGTCGATCTGCATGCCCACGACGATCCGCGCCAGCGAGTCATTGCCGTCAAAACGCAGCGGATAGGCCCCGGTCAGATAGGTCTTGGCCTGATCCAGCTCAGCTTGCGTTGGCCCGTCGGCTTGCATTTTCGCCCATTCCTCACGGATGACGGCGACCGTTTCTGCGGCGCGTTCGTTGGCGGTTGAGGCTTGGCCGACCAAGAGTTCAGACTGATCTTTCTGGGCCAGATACGCATAAATCCCGTAGGTCAAACCGCGTTTCTCACGCACCTCGGTCATCAAGCGCGCCCCAAAACCGCCGCCGGAAAAAATCTGGTTCACCACATAGGCCGCAAAGAAATCCGGGTCATCCCGCGCCATACCGGGCTGCGCAAATTGGATGACCGATTGCGGCGTCTCAAACGGCACCACGTCCACGTCACCGGTCAGCAACAGCGGTGCCGGTCCCGGCAAAGGCGCGCCAGTTTCAGGCAGATCCGCCAGCAATGTGTCAATCACCTCGGCCAGTTTTTCTGGTGAAATGTCCCCGGCGGCACCGATGTAAATCCGGTCCTGCGCCATCGCCCCGGCATGGGCCGCCAACAGATCCTCGCGCGTCAAAGCCGCGACGCTGTCAAGGGTCCCGTCGCCATCGCTGCCATAGGGATGATCCCCGAACGCCAATTTGGCAAAGGTCTGGGAGGCAATCGCACCGGGGTCTTCGGCGTCCGAGCGCAGCCCAGCCAGAACTTGCGCCCGGACCCGTTCCACGGCAACCGGATCCATACTGGGCGCCGTGATCGCCTGTTTCAACAACGCCACCGCGTCATCCGTTGTCTCGCTGAGGAACCGGGCCGACACCGTGACGGTGTCGTCACTGGCGCGGAAGCCAAAGCTGGCGGCCAGATCATCCCGGGCTTCAGCAAAGCCGCGGGCATCCAGATCGCCGCTGCCTTCTTCCAGCAGCGCCGTCATCAGATTCACCGCGCCCCGCTTGCCGGGTGCATCCACCGACGTGCCGCCGCGAAACCAGATCTCAAGGGAGACAAACGGGATCGACGGCTCTTCGACTAGCCAAGCCGTGAACCCCGCCGGTGTTTCGACCTCTTGGATGTCCACATCCGCAAAGGCGGGCGCGGTGGTCGCGGCCAGAAAGGCCAGTGTAGTCAAAAACCGGGTCATTGCGTCACCTCCGTCTCGGCGGCGATCGGCGCACGCAGCCATCCTGTCACCGAATTGCGGTCTTGAAAGACCATCTCTGCTGCCGCCATGATCTGCTCTGGCGTCACGGCCTGAATGACCTCAGGCCAGGCCTGAACATCCGCAACCGTCAGACCAGAGGTCAGCGCGTCCCCATAGCGACGCGCCAAACCTTGGGCGTCATCCATCGAATAGATCGCATCGGCGGCGTATTGCCGCTTCAGTCGCGCCAGATGATCCTCATCGACCCCTTCGATCATGAACTGCCGCAGCACATCGTCCAGCGCGGCTTCGGCATCGGCCAGAGACACGCCATCCACCGGTACAACGGTCAAATTGAAGGTGGTCGCATCCAGCGACGTGCCTGCGTAATAGGCGGCGGTGTACAGGGCGACTTCGGTGTCAAACTGCAACTTCCGGCCAAGCACCGATGTGGCCGGACCGTCGCCCAGCAAATTCCCAAGCAATGACAGCGCGGCGGCCTGCTCTTGGTCGCCACTGTTGCGTTCGGGGGCCAGATAGCTGCGAACCACATAGGGCTGGGCGATGCGCGGATCCTCGAACACCAAGCGTCGCGCGGCGATCTGTGGTGGCTCGATCACCCGGTCCCGCTCGGCAAGGTCGGGGTTGGGCACGAGCCCGCCGTAATAGGTTTCGGCCAAGCTGCGAACCTCATCCGGCGTGACGTCGCCGGCCACGATCAGGATGGCGTTGTTCGGGACATAGAACCGGCGATAAAACGCCAGCGCATCTTCGGCGGTCAACGCTTCGACCTCATGCCGCCAGCCAATCACCGGACGACCATAGGGATGGTTCAGATACTGCGCGGCACTGGCCTGTTCGCGGAACAATGCGTCGGGATTGCTGTCGGTCCGCTGGTTGCGCTCTTCCAGAACCACACTCACTTCCGGCGCGGTCAATTCGTCGGTCAGTTGAAGGTTGGTCATCCGATCCGCCTCCATCTCCATCATCAAGGGCAGACGGTCGGCGGCAATGCGCTGAAAATATCCGGTATAATCCCAAGAAGTGAAAGCATTGTCATTGCCGCCGTTGGCTTCGACGATCTGGCTGAACTCACCCGGGCTGCGGATCTCAGTGCCTTTGAACATCAGGTGTTCCAGCAAATGCGCGATCCCGGACTTGCCCGGCATCTCGTCCGCCGCCCCGACCTTATACCACAGCATATGCACCACGGCGGGCGACCGGTGGTCTTCGATCACCACCACGTCCAAGCCGTTCTCAAGTGTGAATTCGGTGACGGCCTCGGCATGGGCTGGCACCATCGCCATCAGCGCAAGGCCAGTGCCGAACAGAACTGAGCGAAACATCCGCGATCTCCCTGTCATTTCGGGGGACAGTTACGCCGTTCCGAAGCCAGCGCAAGGGACCCTACGCGGTTGTGACCGAAGCTGATCGGGCAGTCGCCCCTGATTACTCGGCCAACACGATCGGCGGGGCCGACGGGGTCGGAAGCCCGGCCCGGCGCAACCGCTCAAGTTCTTCCTCTTGATTGAGCGAGAATTGGGCGTAGGCGCGGTAATAGACGTTTGCGTTGGTGATCCGTTCCAAAAGCAGGCCGGTATTGGCCTTGCGGAACCGCAGATCATCTTCGGCAAGCGAGGTGCGGATATTCGGCGCTACGCCCAACCGCGACGCATAGCTCACCAAACCTTGATCCGACGCTGGGATCCCCTGCTGGTCCAGCGCCTGAACCGTGCCGCCCAATGCCAAGACAGCATCCTGCTGCGGGGTCGGCGCCGCCAAGTTCACACCGCCGGGGGTTGGCGCAACAAGATCCTTATTCGGCGGGATCACCAAGGGCTTCGCCGGGGTCACCAGAAACTCGTCCGGCCCGGTCTGACTGGCGGCAAAATTCATCAATTGCGGGTCACCGCCCGAACAGGCGGCAAGCAGCAGAATGGTCGCAAGGGCAGGCAGGCGCAGGGTCACGTGGCTCAGGTCTCCGGTGGAACGCATGATATGTCTACCTCAACTCACCCGCCCCGTCACGGGGGGTTATGCCCCCTGCAGTTACGCAGAGGATTTTCCCCAGATGACAAGGGCGATGGCCCCCGCGAAGATGCCGACATCGGCCAGATTGAAGACGTACGGGTTGGCGATCCCGCAACAGGACATGTTCAGGAAGTCGGCAACGGCGCCATAGACCACCCGATCAAGCACATTGCCCAATGCGCCGCCGACCAATACCCCGGCGGCGATCATCATCCCGACACGGCCATCACGCCGCGCCCACAGCGTGACCCAGATCGAAATTACAATCGCCACCGCGATCAGGATCCAACGGGCGGCATCTGGCTGGCCCGAGAGCAATCCAAAATTGATCCCCTCGTTCCAGCCCATACGAAATTGCAGCCATGGCGGCACAACGTCAATATAATGACGCGTTTTCAGCCCCATACCATGAACCACGGCCCATTTAGAGCCCTGGTCCAAAGCCAGCATTGCCAGCAGGCTGATCACATAAGCACGCATCGGCGACTTAATGCCGGAAATGGCGCATGCCGGTAAAGACCATCGCCAATCCGGCCGCATCCGCCGCCTCGATGACCTCGGCGTCGCGCACAGATCCGCCCGGTTGAATCACGGCGGTGGCACCGGCTTCGGCGGCAGCGATCAAACCATCCGCGAAGGGAAAGAAGGCGTCCGAAGCCACAGCCGATCCGATGGTCAAAGGCGCGTCCAGCCCCATCGCCTCGGCCATGTCTTCGGCTTTGCGCGCCGCGATCCGGGTGCTGTCAACGCGGCTCATCTGGCCCGCGCCGATCCCGACGGTCCGCGCGCCGTTCACATAGACAATGGCGTTGGACTTGACGTGTTTCGCAACTTTCCACGCAATCATCAGGTCGGCCAGTTCAACATCGGTCGGCATACGCTTGGACACAACCTTCAGGTCCGCCGCCAGCACCGATCCCACGTCTTTGTCTTGAACCAGAAAGCCGCCCGACACTTGCCGCAAAACCTGCGATGCCGCCCGCGGATCCGGCAACCCGCCCGTCACCAACAGACGCAGGGCCTTTTTCTTGGCAAAGATCGCAATGGCGTCCTCATCGGCACCGGGGGCAATCACGACTTCGGTGAAAATCTTGGAAATCGCCTCGGCGGTTTCGCCATCCAGCGGCCGGTTCAGCGCAACAATGCCGCCAAAGGCCGAGGTCCGGTCACAATCATAGGCATGGGCATAGGCTTGCGCCAAGGTGGACCCATAGGCCACGCCACAAGGATTGGCGTGCTTGATGATCGCACAGGCCGGCGAGGACGGGTCCAGATCCGCCACCAATTCAAACGCTGCATCGGTGTCGTTGATGTTGTTATAGGACAACTCTTTGCCCTGAAGCTGGGTCGCGGTCGCAACCCCGGGCCGATCCGAGCCATCGGTATAGAAGGCCGCGTTTTGATGCGGGTTCTCGCCATAGCGCAGGCTTTGCGCCAAGGTTCCGGCCACAGCGCGACGGCGCGGCGCCGGGATGTTCAGCGCACCGGCCATCCAGCCCGACACGGCGGCGTCATAGGACGCGGTCCGGCCATAGGCGACCTGCGCCATCTTCTGGCGGAATTCATAGTTGGTTTGGCCGGCATTGCTGTCCAACTCGGCCAGCAGGCCGGTATAATCTTCGGGATCGGTCAAAACCGTGACGAAGCTGTGGTTCTTGGCAGCGGCGCGGATCATCGCCGGACCACCAATATCGATATTCTCAATGCAGCGGTCGTAATCGGCCCCTTCTGCCACAGTTGCCTCGAACGGATAAAGGTTTACCACCAGCAGATCGATCGGCGGGATGCCGTGGGCATTCATGGACGCCATGTGTCTGGGGTTGTCCCGCAGCGCCAGCAGGCCGCCGTGAACGCGGGGATGCAGGGTTTTGACCCGGCCATCCATCATTTCGGGGAAACCCGTCACCTCAGAGACATCCTTGACCGCCAAACCGGCCTTGCGCAGCGCATCCGCGGTGCCGCCAGTGGACAGCAACTCAACCCCCCGGGCAGCCAAAGCTGCGGCGAATTCGGCGACGCCAGTTTTGTCAGATACGGAAATCAGCGCTGTGGACAGCGGGGCGAGCTTGGTCATCTGAGGTCCTCTTAGGCCGGATCGGTTTTATCATCGGGTTGCACGTCCCGCCTGTTTGGCGGTGCGCCGACCTCTTGGGTCAGGCTCCATCGCACAAGCGTCTCGGGTCGGCTTGCAAGCCCTTCCAGCACAATCTGCTGGGTGGCACGCGGTTCGGGGTCCGTGTTCTCCAGATAGACGCTGGGGTCAAGTCGGATCGTACAGTCCGACCTGTGACCAAACACCCAAACCTCATTGTTCGGCAGGGTCAGCAGGACACGGTCAAGATCGGGGTCAACCATGCCGCGCACCGCAGGATGCAGATGAAAGCGCACCGCGAAGGGCACGCCGCGCCCGGTGGACAGCAAACCCTGCCGGTGGGCAAACTGACGCCGCTCAATTTCAGTGACGGCGCTGAGCATGTCCTCGCCCTGCAAGGCAGTGCCTTGGGCGGATAGTTCCAGCCGCCGCGCATGGATCAACCCATAGCTTTCGGCATAGCCATTATGCGCCGCGACCAGTTGCGCCGCCAAGCCGCTGGCCCACACATCGCACTGAATATCCCCCGGACCCTCGATCAGGTCTTCCCCGTCCCGACGTGCCTTGCCAAAGCGCGACGAGGATTGCCCATCTAGTGTCAGGGTCGAATGCGAGGGCGTGTTGCGCGACGCGCGCCGCCAATCGGCACCGAACCGCGCCCCCGCGCCGCAATTCACGATCAGCGGGTGGCGTCCAATGGTCGCCTCGAACGCGAGGGTCGATGCATGACCGAAGGCCCCGGCATCGCGCCCGGCAGGCGGCGCGGCACAATCGGAAATGATACTGGTGTGGCCGCGGACAAGCCGCACAAGCCCCATAGGGCGGTCACTGGTCCGCTGGCCTTTGCGCCCGATCACGGACAAAGCCGCGTCAATTTGGGCACAGTTGCCAGCGCCACCACCATGAAACCGGGCCAACCCGCCATCATTGTGCCGCAATCCCCGCACCGCCGCAGGAATACAGGTCAATGCCTGACGGTGCTGAGGACGCAGTTGGTGATCGGTGTCGGACAGAACCTCAGCGGCAAGCGCTAAGTGATGAAGCACCCGCGCCAAGGCCTCGGGGCATCGGTTCGGCAAAGTGCCATCCGGCCTGATCCAATCGCGGCACGCTTGTTCCAGAACCGCTTGTGCGGCGGATCGAAGGCGTTCGGACATGTCCAGCGCGCAGCCTGCGAGGATCAGATTGGCGCATAGTTCGAACTGAACCAGCCCCTCTGGCATGGTCTGAAACCGGTTCATCGCAAAGCGGCGGTGCCGCGCAAAGAACCGCTCCAACCGCTCGGGCGCAAGGCCGTCGGGGCCCGATGACAGCCACGCCGCATGCCGGATCACCGCCCCCAGACGGCACGACGTCTCGGCCAACGTCCAGCCGGGACCACGGCCGCGCCCAAACCGCGTCATCCAATCGGCCAGCCATTCCCGGCCGGTGCGATAGGCTTCGGGCGTTCCCGCCGCGGCCAAATCATCAAGCCAAACAAAGCCGTGCCGGGCCGCCTCGAATTCTGGTGTCGGCGCCGCGACCTGCCACAACGGGGTGCCGGGCTTGGCCTTGGCCCGGGCATCGCCAAATACCAACCGCCCGGCCAATAATCCATGGCCCTGCTCAGCCCCGCCAGACACCGGTCGCCAAGGCGCCACGATCAGACGCACTTGCTGACGCGACAGTCCCGCCAAGCGCGCCTCGATCCGGTCGCGCCAACGGAGACGGCCTTTGCCAACTGTCCACGGATCAGTCACCTGATAGATATCCCTGTCGTTTCAACGGCCCGCGTCGAAAATCATAGGCCGATGACAACGGCCTGTCATCGGCCAACGGCATCACCGGCTTTTGCGCAGCGCGCTGATGAAAAATCCGTCGATTCCGCCTGTGTCAGCCCAATGATCCGGGCGGATCCGCAATCCGTTAGGCGCCCGCCACGCCGGGTCGATCCACTCTGCCGCTAAGGCGGCATCATCCAGCGTCAGATCGGGGTGCCGCGCCAGCGCCGCAGTGATTTGCGCCTCGCCTTCATCGGGCAGCAACGAGCAGGTACAGAAGACCAGCCGCCCGCCGGGCTGCAACAGGGTCATCGCCCGGTCGATCATTTGCCCCTGAAGCAAGGCCAGCGCTTTGATATCGCTTGCGTCTTTGACGTAGGGCAAATCCGGGTGCCGGCGGATGGTGCCGGTCGCACTGCAGGGCGCGTCCAACAGGACGGCATCAAACGGGCCACTCTGCCAGACCAAGGCATCGGCGGTGACCACCTCAGCGGTCAGGCCTGTCCGTTCCAGATTGTCCAGCAGCCGGGCCAGCCGCGGTCCGGAAATATCCAGCGCAGTCACTTCGGCACCGGCATCGGCCAATTGCAGGGTCTTGCCACCGGGGGCGGCGCACAGGTCCAGAACCCGCTCTCCGGACTGGGCCGCAAGCAACCGCGCCGGCAACGCCGCCGCCGCATCCTGCACCCACCAATCGCCACTTTCATAGCCGTCTAGGGCCGAAACTTGCCCACCAGCCGCCAGACGCAGCGATCCTGTGGGCAGCAACACGCCGCCAAGGGCGTCGGCCAATGCCGCAGCATCGGTTCCTTGCTTGAGGGTCAAGTCCAGCGGCGGCGTTCCGGTCTGCACCGCTTCGATCGCCGCAACGGTCTTTGCGCCATATGCCGACAGCATCCGCCCACGCAGCCACCCCGGAAGACGCGGCGCAGGCAGATCGGCCCACCGTTCGCGGCCCTCGATGCTGACACTGCGCAGCACCGCGTTGACCAAGCCCGCCTGACGGGTGTAGCCGCCCCGCGTCAACGCCACGGCACAATCGACCACGCCATGCGCTGCGGCACGATCTTCGCACAGCTCGACCGTGGCCAGACGCAAAATATTGTGCACCACAGGCGGCGGCGCTTTGCGCAAATAAGGTTTCAGGCAGGCATCCGCCCGGCCCAGATGGCGCAGGGTGGTCAGGGCGAGCCGCTGGGCACGGGCCCGATCTTCAGGGCCGAGACCATGCAGCGGGCCATTGGACGCCTCCAGAACCACCGAGAGCATCTCGCCATTGTCCAGAACCGCACCGACTAATTCCAACGCCGCCATGCGGGGCGCCAGACCCGGCCGCGGTGCCGGTTTGGCTGCCGGACGCGGTCCGGGACGAGCCTTTGCGCCTGTTCGACGATCGTCCATGCCCCGCCTCCTGTCTTGTCCTTGAGAAACTGTGCCTTCGAGGTATATCAACGGCAGGCTTGGAACAAGGAGGCTCAGATGACTGACCAACTGGACGACGCGCACGACCTGCCCCCTGCCGCACTACGCGCCTTGGCCGAAGCCAAAGCGCGGCGCGATGCCGCCGAGGCCGCCAATCGCCCGATTGAACTGGGCGGGCGCGACGGCCCCGAACCTGTGCGCTATGGCGATTGGGAAAAGAACGGCCTCGCGATCGACTTCTGATCGCGGCTGTGGCCCGCCTGGGCGCCGAAAAGCGTCTTGGGCCTGATCACTTCAGGCCGAGGACATCCAACATATCGTAATGGCCCGGGGTCCGTCCCTGCCCCCACAGCGCGGCTTTCAGCGCCCCCCGGGCAAAGACCGCGCGATCGCTGGCCAGATGGCGCAGGACGATACGTTCGCCATCGGCGGCGAAAATCACATCATGCTCGCCGATCACATCGCCGCCACGGATCGCCGCAAAGCCGATATCACCGCGCTTTCGTGCGCCGGTGATGCCGTCTCGGCCCCGATCGCTGGCCGCGTCCAGATCAACACCGCGCCCGTCTGCTGCCGCCTGCCCCAACATCAAAGCCGTGCCAGACGGGGCGTCGACCTTGTGCCGGTGATGCGACTCAATCACTTCAATATCGTAATCTGCGTCCAGTGCCGCCGCGACCTGCTTGGTCAGTTGCACCAGAAGATTGACACCAAGGCTCATATTTCCAGCCCGAACCACCACGCAGCTGGCCGACGCCGCATCGATCTGGGCAATATCGGCAGCGCTGAGGCCGGTGGTGCCGATCACATGACAAATCCCGGCTTTTCCGGCGCTTGCCGCAAAGCCGACCGTCGCCGTCGGCGAGGTGAAATCGATCACCGCCTGCGCTCCTGAAAACGCGGCACCGGCATCATCGGTGACCGTCACCCCAAGCGCCGCACCGCCCATGGCCACACCCAAATCCTGACCGATCCAGTCATGCCCCGTCCGTTCGACAGCACCGGCTATCCGCGCCCGGTCGCTGGCTTGGACCGTTTGAATTAACATGCGGCCCATCCGTCCCGATGCACCGGTAATCACGATCCCTGGAAGATCCGCCATTATTTGCCCCCTGAATTGTCTCTGCGCTATCTAGTCAAGACAGGCTCAGTTAGCAAAGCCTGTTGCGACAGCGCCCGCGATCCCCTACATGGCGCAGCATGGCAAAGAACAGGCATCATGACGGCGCAGGTCCGTCTCAGCGGCAACTGCGCGTCGGCGAATTGATCCGGCGCACCCTTTCGGATGTGTTGTTGCGTGGCGACATTCACGATCCCGAATTGAACCGCATGTCGATCACGGTGGGCGAAGTTCGCACCTCGACCGACCTGAAAGTCGCAACCGCTTATATCCTGCCTCTGGGCGGACAGGGCGCCAAAGAAGCTTTGGACGCGCTGCGCCGCAACCGGCACGAGTTGCGCCGGGCCGTGTCCAAGGCGATGACCCTGAAATACGCCCCCGAAGTCAGGTTCGAAATCGACGAGACTTTCGACCGTATGGATGCCACCCGCCGCCTGCTAGAGCAGGACAATGTGCGCCGGGATCTGGACCAGCCCGACACCGAAGATGACGGCTCGGACCCTGATGGATCCGCGACGCGCGACGAGCGGGGCTAAGCCATGGGACGCAGACGCAAGGGCCGGGATGTATCTGGCTGGCTGGTGGTGGACAAGCCTGCCGGGATCAGCTCCAATGATGTGGTCGGCAAGGTCCGCTGGGCATTTGATGCCAAGAAGGCAGGTCACGCAGGCACCCTCGACCCCGAAGCCACCGGCGTGCTGGCCATTGCCTTGGGCGAAGCAACCAAGACGGTGCCTTATGTCACCGATGCGCTGAAAGCCTATACGTTCACAGTGCGGCTTGGGGCTGCCACCAATACCGATGATGCCGAGGGCGAGGTGATCGCCACCAGCCCACTGCGCCCCGAAAACGCCGCCATTGAGACCGCCCTACAGAAGTTCATCGGCGATATTCGGCAGGTCCCGCCGCAATTTTCTGCCGTCAAGGTGGATGGTCAGCGGGCCTATAAACTGGCCCGAGCAGGCACCGAAATGGATCTGGCAGACCGCCCGCTCTATGTCGAAAGCCTGACGCTTCTGGACCGACCCGATGATGATCACGTCGTTCTTGAATTGGTTTGCGGCAAGGGCGGGTATGTCCGGTCCATTGCACGCGATCTGGGGCAGGCCTTGGGGTGTCTCGGACATGTGGTCTCGCTGCGCCGGGTCTGGTCCGGCCCGTTCGATGCCGAAGACGGCGTCACGCTTGAGGCTTTGGAAGCCGAAGCGAAAGATCCCGCGCTTGACCGACTGCTCGCGCCATTGGAAATTGCCCTCGCCGACTTGCCGGAAGTGCCTTGTACTGCCGAAGGTGCGGTGCGCCTGCGTCACGGCAATCCGGGCATGGTCCTGACATCCTCGGTGCAATACGGCGACGAAGCTTGGGCCTCGTATCAGGGGCAAGCCATCGCGGTTGGCATCTACAAGGCGGGCGAACTGCACCCGTCGCGGGTCTTCAACGCCCCAGAGTAACGGCGGCGCGAACACGCGGCGTCCGATACCGCCGCAGCGCCCACTCGCGTGAATGTGTCACACTTGGCCGCGAAAGTCTGGTAGCTTGTCTTAACGGTCGATGTTGAGGTGGCCCGCCCGCAGCAACCGGATCGTGGCGGCATCGCGCGCCCGTTCGGCAACAGAGCCCCCCCCCTGAGACCGCCCACTTCAAGCGAGGACGCTCATGGTTAAGACAATCGGAAATCCACTTTCCTGGACCGCTGAAGCACTGTCGGGGACCGGAAATCATCTGGCCGATGCCACCAGCCGGATCGTGGGCAGCAGGTCTGCGGCACCGCCGGTGATCCGCACTCTGACGATGGAAGACATCAGAATTTCCCTCCGGGCCGGTGTCGATGATTTTCTGGCTCTGCGCAGCGATGTCGTCTTCATCGCCGTCCTTTACCCCATCATCGGCCTCGTCATGGCGACCTTCGCCTTCAACGGCGATCTGGCGCATCACATCTTTCCCCTTGCCTCGGGTTTTGCCCTGATTGGTCCGATCGGCGCCATTGGCCTGTACGAACTAAGCCGCCGCCGCGAGCTGGGTCTTGATCCGAAATGGTCTGACGCATTCGCCTTGCTGCGATCCCCGGCCCTCGGCCCGATCCTTGCGCTTGGCGCGATCCTGCTGGCGATCTTCGTGGTCTGGATGCTGGCCGCGCATCTGGTGTTTGTCCTGACCATGGGAGACATGTTGCGGATCAACGCCATGGATTTCACCACGCAGGTTCTGACCACGCCTGGCGGTTGGGCGATGGTCTTGATTGGCATCCCCGTTGGGTTTGTGTTTGCCGCCATCGTCTTAACGATTTCGGTGGTGTCCTTTCCACTGCTTCTGGATCGCGACGTCGGGGTCCGCGTGGCCGTTATGACCTCGGTGAACCTGACACGGCGCAATCCGCGTGTGATCGGCGCTTGGGGCGTGGTTGTCGCGACCGGCTTGCTGATCGGCAGTCTTCCGCTTTTTCTTGGCTTGATCATTGTCATGCCGATCTTGGGACACGCCACTTGGCATCTCTATCGCCGTGCAATCGGCTGAGGGTGTGACCGGGGAAGGCGTCTTGCGTCCGGCTGCGGCGCAAGCGACAAGCCCCTATGATTACCCGCACCCATATCAAGGGCGATGCGCCCTCGACCGCGATCTACTCGGATTGTGAGCGGTATCGCTACAGCCTGACCCGAACATGGGACCCGGACGGTCGCCGGGTTCTGTTCGTGATGCTCAACCCGTCCACCGCCACCGAGGTCCAGAACGATCCCACCGTCGAACGCTGCGAACGGCGGGCCCGCGCATTGGGCTACGGCGCGTTTCGGGTCTGTAATATCTTCGCGTGGCGGGCGACCGATCCGCGCGACATGCGCGCTCAGGCCGATCCCACCGGACCGGACAATGACCGCGCGATCGCCGAAGGGTGCAGTTGGGCCGACACGGTGATCTGCGCTTGGGGAACCCATGGCGCGCACCTAAAGCGCGGTCCTGCCGTCGAGGCCCTGATTCGCGCCCAAACCAGCACCCCGCTGCACCTAGGGCTCAGCAAGGCCGGCCATCCGAAGCATCCGCTGTATATCGCCTATACCCAACAGCCTGAACTGTGGGCATCGGCAGGCTGAACCGATGGATACGCGCTGAAACCAGCGCAAAAATGCCCGCCTTGCGGCCCCAAGTGGCAACGGCGCGGCGTAAATACGCCGATGCGGCGGCGCGTCCGCTATGGGTCTGCCGGTTGCGCCCCTTTTCTTTTGCCCCGTTTTCACGTATAGCCGCGCATCCGCCCTTCCTCTCTTTTGGGCGGATTCCCTCCAAGGGCCTTGCTGGACGACATCCCGGCCTGCGCCATTCACCCCTTTTCTAAGGAGACCCCGATGTCGATTACTGTTGAAGAAAAAGCCCGCGTCATGTCCGAGTTCGCGACCAAAGAAGGCGACACCGGTTCCCCGGAAGTTCAAGTTGCCATCCTGACCTCGCGCATCGTGACCCTGACCGAGCACTTCAAGACCCACAAGAAAGACAACCACTCCCGCCGTGGTCTGCTCAAGCTGGTGGCAACACGCCGCAAGCTTCTGGACTACCTCAAGTCGCGGGAAGAAGCGCGTTACCAGTCGCTGATCCAGCGTCTCGGCCTGCGCCGCTAATCTGACAGGGGAACGCGCCGATTTTCGGCGCGTTTTCTACATTTGGCGGTTCCAGATTGGGGACTTCCACCTGACGACGCAGCCTCCCCTTCGGGCCTCAAGGGACAGGCACAATGTGACGATGAGGCCACGGGCAAACGGCCCGTACGCAACCAAGAGGCTGGGGGAGGGTCCCTCGGTCAACATAGGAACACACATGTTCAACGTGACCAAAAAATCGATGCAGTGGGGGGAAGAAACCCTCACTCTGGAAACCGGCAAGGTTGCTCGTCAGGCCGACGGATCTGTCATCGCCACTCTGGGCGAGACCTCTGTCATGGCCAACGTGACCTTCGCGAAATCCGCGAAGCCTGGGCAGGACTTCTTCCCGCTCACCGTTCATTACAACGAAAAATACTACGCAGCTGGCAAGATCCCCGGTGGGTTCTTCAAGCGCGAAGCGCGTCCGACCGAAAAAGAAACCCTGACCAGCCGTCTGATCGACCGTCCGATCCGCCCGCTGTTTGTTTCGGGCTTCAAGAACGAAGTTCTGGTGATCTGCACCGTGCTTAGCCACGATCTGGTCAACGACCCTGACGTTGTGGCGATGATCGCAGCTTCGGCTGCCCTGACCATTTCGGGCGCACCGTTCATGGGTCCGATCGCGGGTTGCCGGGTTGGTTTCGTGGATGGCGAGTACATCCTGAACCCCGAAATCGACGACATGCAGAACCTGCGCACTGCCCCTGAGCAGCGCCTTGATCTGGTTGTCGCCGGCACCAAAGACGCCGTGATGATGGTGGAATCCGAAGCTTACGAGCTGTCCGAAGCAGAAATGCTGGGCGCCGTGAAATTCGGTCATGAGGCGATTCAGCCGGTGATCGACCTGATCATCAGCTTGGCCGAAGATGCCGCAAAAGAGCCGTTCGATTTTCAGGCTCCGGACTATTCGGATCTTTATGCTGCGGTCAAAGCCGCTGGCGAGACCCAGATGCGTGCGGCGTTTGCCATTCGCGACAAGCAAGAGCGGACCACCGCAATCTCTGCCGCTCGCGCCGCAGTGAAGGCCACTCTTAGCGAAGAGCAGCTGGCCGATGAGAACCTCGGCTCGGCGTTCAAAAAGCTCGAATCGTCGATCCTGCGCGGCGACATCATTTCGGGCGGTGCCCGGATCGATGGTCGGGACCATAAAACCGTGCGGCCGATCCAGTCGGAAGTGGGCATCCTGCCCCGCACCCACGGTTCGGCCCTGTTCACCCGCGGCGAAACCCAAGGTCTGGTTGTGACCACTCTGGGAACCGGTGACGACGAGCAGATGATCGATGCCCTGCACGGCACGTTCCGCAGCAACTTCTTGCTGCACTATAACTTCCCTCCCTACTCGGTCGGTGAAGTTGGACGTTTCGGACCTCCGGGCCGTCGCGAAATCGGCCACGGTAAATTGGCTTGGCGCGCGCTTCAGGCGGTTCTGCCGGCTGCCACCGATTTCCCTTACACGATCCGTCTGGTCTCTGAGATCACCGAATCGAACGGCTCCAGCTCGATGGCGTCGGTTTGTGGTGGATCGCTGTCGATGATGGATGCGGGCGTTCCGCTGAAGTCGCCGGTTGCCGGTGTTGCCATGGGTCTGATCCTTGAAGAAGATGGCCAGTATGCGGTTCTGACCGACATTCTGGGCGACGAAGATCACCTCGGCGACATGGACTTCAAAGTTGCGGGTACCGAAAACGGCATCACGTCGCTGCAGATGGACATCAAGGTCGCAGGCATCACGCCCGAGATCATGGAGCAGGCTTTGGCACAAGCCAAGGACGGACGTCTGCACATCCTCGGCGAGATGGCCAATGCGCTGACCGAAGGCCGTCAAGAGTTCTCGGCGCACGCGCCGCGGATTGAGACAATGCAGGTTCCCACCGACAAGATCCGGGAAGTTATCGGGTCGGGCGGCAAGGTCATCCGCGAGATCGTCGAAGTGTCTGGCGCCAAGGTCGATATCAACGACGACGGTATCATCAAGATCGCTTCGGCCAATGCCGACAGCATCAAGAAGGCCTATGACATGATCTATTCGATCGTGGCAGAGCCTGAATCCGGCAAGATCTACAAAGGCAAGGTCGTGAAGATCGTCGATTTCGGCGCCTTCGTGAACTTCTTTGGCAAGCGGGACGGTCTGGTCCACGTCAGCCAGATCAAGCCCGAGCGCCTGAACCACCCGTCGGACGCTCTGAAAGAAGGTCAGGAAGTCTGGGTTAAGTTGCTTGGCTTTGACGATCGCGGCAAGGTGCGCCTGTCGATGAAAGAAGTCGATCAGACCTCCGGCGAAGAGATCAAGGCTGACGAAGCAGCCGAGTAATCGGACCGCAAGAGACAGCAAATCGGCCCCGGTGGAAACGCCGGGGCCTTTTAGTTGGAACACCGACCCGTCAGATCGCCCGGTACGGCAATTGACAAGACGTGCCCAACCCAAATGATAAACCTGACGTAAATGAGGAAGCAGCGATGGAGATGACACAAAGCGGCATCAGTTGGGGCATCCAAAAGGATGAATCGATGGCGCAGACTTTCCATCACATCCGCCTGCCGCTGTGTGTGACCGACCCGAACCTGCCGGACAATCCTATCGTCTACGTCAACAAAGCGTTCTGCGACTTGACCGGCTATGCCTCTGCCGAGGTCATCGGCAAGAACTGCCGGTTTCTGCAAGGTCCGAACACCTCGACAACCAGTGTCGCCGCCGTTCGAGACATCATCGCCCGACAAGCGGTCGACACTGTCGAGATCCTGAACTATCGCAAAGACGGCTCTGAATTCCTCAACGCGTTACAAATTGGCCCGATCCTAGACGACGACGGCAAGCTGGCGTTTTTCTTTGGCTCGCAATTGGACGTCTCCTCCAAACGCGAGGACGAGCGCCGGATGCGGGCGTTGGCCGAAGAAGAGTTGCTGCACCGGCTTCGCAACATCGTGAACGTGATGAGCGCCATCATCCGGATGACTGCCCGCGGCGAGACCGATCTGGCGCAGTTCAGCCAAACCTTGAAAGGCCGGTTGGAGGCACTGAGCGAGGCCCATTTCAAAACGATCACGCATCTGCACGATGGACGGCCGCTGTTCGGCGACCTTGCCGCGATGATTCTCAATGCCTATGCCCCACTGCGCGCCCAGCAGTTTGAATTATCTGGCCCAGACTACGCCATCCCGTCGGCGCTGGTGTCGGTCATTGCGTTGACCTTGCATGAATTGGCTACCAACGCCGTCAAGCATGGTGCGCTTGGCACTGAGGACGGCAAGGTTGTCCTGCAATGGGCCATCACCGATTCCCCCCCCGCGTCCGGCCTTGAGTTTCTTTGGACAGAACAAAACGGCCCCGCTGTCGTTCGATCCGATCGGGTCAGCGGATCTGCCATCGTGAACAATCTGGTTGCAGCCTCGGGTGGCACCATCACATTTGACTGGGCCCCCCAAGGGCTGATTGTAACTGGGCGGTTTCCGGCTCTGGCCTGACGGCACCTGGCCCGTATGTCGGCCTGCGCATTTCGATCTGCAAAGGCCAAATGGCATTGGGTCAATCCGCGATCAGACCTAGCGTTTTGGCGGTTGGTCACCATATGATGCCGCAACACCCCCTACGATCTTGAGGAGAAAACCAATGTCCCTGCGCATCAACGACACCGTCCCGGATTTTACCGCCCAGACCAGCGACGGAGAGATCTCTTTCCACGACTGGATTGGTGACAGTTGGGCCATCTTGTTCTCGCACCCCAAAGATTTCACCCCGGTCTGCACCACGGAATTCGGCGCGGTCGCGCAATTGGCCGACGAATGGCGCAAGCGCGGCACGAAAGTGATCGGCGTTTCCGTCGATGGCGTCGACGATCATAAGAAATGGATCGGGGATATTGAGACCTTCGCGGGGGCCGATGTCGGATTTCCGATCATCGCGGATACAGATCTGACCGTGTCCAAGGCGTTCGATATGCTTCCCGCCGAAGCCTATCTGCCCGATGGCCGTACCCCGGCCGACAGCGCGACCGTGCGGTCTGTGTTCATCATTGGGCCGGACAAGAAGGTGAAACTGTCGATGACCTATCCGATGACGGTCGGCCGCAATTTTGCCGAGGTTCTGCGTGCCCTCGACGCGCTGCAAACCACCGTCACCCATAGCATCGCCACCCCGGCAAACTGGGAAATCGGCCAAGATGTGGTGATCCCCGCCACGGTAAGCAATGATGACGCCACGGCGAAATTCGGCAGCTTTACCACCCACTTCCCCTATCTGCGCACCGCCAAATTGCCTGGTTAAACTGAACCAATGCCCTGCCCCTTCCCGGGTCAGGGCATTTCCGAACCTGAGGATATTTCTTACCGCCGCCGCAGTTTCCAACGGTGGAACATCGCCCAGCGACGGCGATAGGTGCCGCGTTCGCGGCTACGACGCTTGAACCACCAGCTTTTACCGTCCCGTTCTTTGTGCTGAGTGGCTTTGTCTTCGGCACTGCCTGAGATTTCGCTCACCGCGCCGGTGGTGAAAAATAACGGATCAACCAGACACAAGCCTCTTCCCCGCACGGCCATGTCTGTGCGCAGGACATTATCCACCGTTCCAGAGATGTGGTGTGTTCGGTTCACGAACCATGCAGCACCGGCACGGGACCAGATCAAAGCGCTGGTGCTGAGGGGGAAATCATGGGCGTGGCACAGCGTAAGGTGCGCGGCGCCTGACGGGATCGTTGCCAACGGGGTTGTAAATTCAGTTCGCTTCAAGGATCGGCTAAGATGGATCAGGTCCCACTCGTCGGTTTCTTGCCGTTCGAGCCACTTCATAAGGGCATTAAAACCCTGCTTCGCACCGGGTTTCAAATGGGCGTCATCTTCCAGCACCACTCCGACCCGATGATTGCTATCCAGAAATGTCTGCGCCGCATTCAGATGGCTTTGGAAACAGGCAACCTCGCCCCCGGACAGGGGACGGCCAAACCAAAGCCACGCACGATAGGCAGTGTAAAGCCGGTTGGCGTTCGGCGGTTGGCCTCGGCCATCGACCGCAGTGAGGCGTCGAAATTCAAGGTTGTTGTCGCGCAGGTTCGCGGCGACTGCATCCATCCGCCGCGTGCTTCCGTCCAGATTTATGACTTGGATCAATCTGTCGGACATCGCGGCATCTCTCGACCTAGAGGGACCAATCCGGCGCTATTCCGGCCTCTGGATCGGTGGATTCCCGACAAGGTATCATGTCGGAAATGCCGATGTCACGATGAGGATCCCGGTCGGCTATGAAAGTCTCACGTGAGACCCCCAACTGCCGTCCGATGATTAAAAGATGGCTTGGTCGCGGAACACGTGGCGAACGATGCCCTCACGGGTCAGGCCGCGCTTCGCCAGTTCTTCGTCAGTCATGCCCGACAAACGGCTGACTTCCTTGACCCGATAGTTCGACTCACTCATCGTGATCAGCAGGTTCCAAAGTCCCTTGAAGGGGGCTGCGATCAGGTCGATCAAGTTGTGACTATGGGCGGTGCTGGTGGCGTGAACATGTGCCATGGGGGATACTCCGACTGAACATTCTACAATTTCCTGTCGACCAGACATAAAGGCGCCGGGGCCATTCTGCTAGGCGCATCGGCGCAAGCCCGCTATGCACGTGCAGCATAAACCTGCCGCAGCGCAGCATCGGTGCTTTTTTTGGAAAGAACGGACCGCAATTCATGCGGCGAGCCGGGATCGCACGCCCGCCAAAGGACTGCGATCTGCCCGGCGTCGGCCCTGACCTCAGGCCAGAATTAAAACGGACAAGGTGCGCGGAAGGTCAAACCCTTGCCGCCGTCGGGATGGCGCAGCCGCAACTGTTCTGCATGCAGCATCAGGCGCGGCGCGTTCAGCGCTTCGCCTGTCGCATAGAACGGGTCGCCCAGAATGGGGTGGCCCAATTGTTGCATATGAACACGAAGTTGATGGCTTCGCCCCGTTTGCGGGCTGAGGCGGACCCGCGTCGCATCCTCTTCGAAACGCACGACTTTCCAGTCGGTGATCGCCTGACGCCCGGTTTCAAAATCAACCTTTTGCAAGGGTCGGTTCGGCCAATCCACGATCAGCGGCAAATCCACCTGCCCCTCGCGTTCCGCCATCCTGCCCCAGACCCGTGCCACATAGGTCTTCTTGACCATGCGTTTTTCGAACTGCAACCCAAGGTGCCGCTGCGCGGATCGGGTCAGCGCAAACACCATTACCCCCGACGTGTCGCGATCAAGGCGGTGCACCAGCAACGCCATTGGAAATACCTTCTGAATGCGCGAGATCAGGCAATCTTCCAGCCCCGGACCCTTCCCCGGAACCGACAACAGACCGCTCGGCTTATCGACCAAAAGAAGTTGGTGATCTTCATGGACCACGTTCAACGGATCCATCGGCGGCGAATACAAACTGCCGGTCACTGCTTGAATACCGCGTCGAGGATGCCTTGCAAGGCGTCCGCATCCGCCCGACCAAACGCCGCCGGGCTATTGCTGTCGATATCCAGAACGCCCAGCAAAGATCCGCCCTGCCAGACCGGCAAGACCAATTCGGATCGGGTCGAGCTGGAACAGGCGATATGTCCGTCGAAGGCGGTCACATCATCCACGATCTGCGCTTGCCCGCTGCGGGCAACGGCACCGCAGACCCCCTTTGAAAACGGGATGACCAGACAGCCGTGGGTTCCCTGATAGGGGCCGATCTTCAGGGTCTCGCCGCCGACGTTCCGGTAAAATCCCGTCCAGTCGAACCGATCATCTGCGTGGTGGATTTCACAAGCAAGCGTGGCCATCAATGCCACCGGATCGGTTTCACCCGAGGTCAGGCTTGCGACCCGGGCGGCCAATTCAGGGTATACGACCTGCATTACCAACGTCCTTCACAGTGTCATGATCCCCGGCGTCAACAACGCCCCTGCAAGAATGTGCAGGGTCAATTCCCCGGAAACCGAATAGTAAGACCTCTGCCGTAGCGTGTCGAAAGGGGCATGTAAACGGAGCCGGGCTATGAATCTGACAAGCCAGACTGAAGGGCAGGTGCTGTTGATCAATGTCGACGAGCCGCGCATTGATGCCTCTGTCGCGATCCAATTCAAGGACCAGATGCGCGAACTTTCAGACGCACACCCGGCGCGCATCGTCGTTGATCTGTCTCGCGTGGACTTCATCGACAGCAGCGGTCTGGGTGCAATCGTCGCCGCCATGAAACAGCTTGGAAATGGCCGGACATTGGAACTGGCCAGCTTGACGCCCACGGTTGGCAAAGTGTTCCGGCTGACTCGGATGGATTCAGTGTTCAAAATCCATGATACGCCCGCGAAGGCTTTGAGAGCCGGGGCCGAAAGTCCTTGACCGGACCTTTCAGCCAATGTCGCTTTGGACATCTGCCGCGATCTGCCGCCAGAAGATCAATGCCTCAGCAACGGGGGTTCGTGCCGGATTGGCCGCGATCCGCGCCATCCTGCATCGACATCGCCTGAAAGAAGATGATCTGGGATCGGTCGAACTTGTGTTGGCCGAAGTGCTGAATAATATCGTCGAGCACGCCTACGCCCAACGGCACGATGGGGTGATCGAAATCTTCATTTCTCCGTGTGAGGCGGGATTGGCGGTTCGGGTCTTTGACACCGGCGCGCCGATGCCCGACCTGACCCTTCCCCCCGGACAACCCGCGAACATAGACGTGGCCTTGCCTGAACTGCCCGAAGGCAGTTTCGGGTGGAACTTGATCCGAACGGTCGCAGACGATATCCAATATGTCCGTGTCACGACACAGAACCGGCTGTCGTTCCGCATCCCCCTCACCCAAGCGCCGCCGCCGTCCGAAACTCAGACGGAACAACCATCCTGACGCCCGATTTCGCTGCAGCGGATGCTCAGTTCAACTGCGCCTGTATGGGGTAAATGCCGTCTTCCATCTCGCCGAACATGTCCTCAATATCAGGATGTTCAATCGGCTCTCCGGTAATATCCGGCAAAAGGTTCTGCTCGGACACGTAAGCCACGTAATAGCTTTGGTCGTTTTCAGCCAGAAGATGGTAAAAAGGTTGATCTTTTGATGGGCGGCTTTCCTCTGGAATGGCCTCATACCATTCATCGGTGTTCGAAAACACTGCGTCCACGTCAAAGACCACCCCTCGGAAGGGATGCTTCTTGTGCCGGACAATCTGTCCGAGCTGATACTTGGCGCGAGTTCTCAACATCAATTTGCAACCTTCCTCGCCCGTTAGTAGACCCAAAGGAGCCCATATGTCCATCCGGCGCCCGGGCTTCAATAGGGAATCTGTTAACGTGGCAATTCTTCTTACCGTCCTGGAAATTGTCGCTCCTGTCTTCCTACTCGCATCCATCGGCTATGTTTGGATCAAGATGGGGTTGGAGTATCGGGCACAATTTGTCACGCAATTGTCGGTCACCTTGTCACTGCCTTGCTTGATTTTCGTGTCGTTAATGCAGACCGATATCGACCCATCCGCGCTGGCCAATCTGTCCTTGGCCGCAATTGCCGCTTACGGCGCGGTCACGGTCGTCATGATCGGCGTCGTGCGTCTGTGCCGACTGGACCGCCGATCTTATCTGGCGCCAATGATCTTTGGGAACACTGGCAATGTCGGCCTGCCTTTGGCGCTGTTTGCGTTCGGGGACATAGGCCTCGGCTATGCCGTGGTGGTGTTTGCGGTCATGGTGATCTGGTCGTTTACTTACGGGGTCTGGCTGGTCGCAGGCGGCGGGTCACTGGGAAAAGTCGTCCGAGAACCGTTGGTTGCCGCCACGTTGTTGGGCGCACTCTTTCAGTGGCAAGGCTGGGAAACACCGGACTTTCTGACCAACTCGCTCAAGCTGGTCGGGCAAATGACCATCCCGATGATGTTGATCACGCTCGGCGTTGCTGTGGCGCGCCTGAAACCAGGAAACCTTTGGCTCGCGATCATCCTCTCGGCCTTGAAATTGGTCATCTGTGTTGGCTTGTCTTGGTATATTGGGCGCTGGTTCAACCTCGAACCTATATCCTTCGCGGTTCTGGTCATCCAAGTTTCGACGCCGATTGCGGTGACCTCTTACATGCTGGCCGAGAAATATGGGGCCGATTCTGATGCGGTCGCCGGCCTCGTCGTGACCTCGACATTGATGTCGGTCGCCGCACTGCCCGTGCTCCTCGCGCTCTTGTTATAAACCTTCGTGACCGCGGGACAGTTTTGCATTTCCAGAAAAGCGGATTTCCGCTAGGGTCTGGAAAAACATAACCGCACGAGGCCGATATGAGCAGTCGTCGATGCGCGTTGCTATTGATGTTGATCCTTGGGGCTTGCGGGGGCGATTCGCCGCCGCGGAACTTGGACAATGCCTGTAGCATCGTGGACCAGCGCCCGAATTACCTTCGGGCCATGAAGAAAACCGAAAAGCGCTGGGGCGCACCAGTTCCCGTGCAGATGGCAATCATCCATCAGGAAAGCAAATTCGATAGCGATGCGCGCACCCCGCATCAATATGCTTTGGGCATTATTCCGATGGGGCGCCAATCGTCTGCCTATGGCTATGCACAGGCGCTGGATGGCACCTGGGACGAATATAAGCGGACAGCCGGGCGGCGCAGTGCGAAGCGCACCAATATCAATGACGCCACCGATTTCATCGGCTGGTACATGGATCGCAGCCAGACCCTGAACGGCATCTCGAAATATGACGCCCGCAATCAGTACCTTGCCTATCACGAAGGCAATACCGGGTTTGCCCGGGGCAGCTATCGCGGCAAGTCATGGTTGGTCAGTGTGTCGAACCGGGTCTCATCCCGCGCAGCCCTGTATCAGGCCCAACTGAAAGCCTGCAAGAAGATCTAACAGTTTGGACCCGGCTACTGCCGTTGCCGGGTCTCAAACGCAATGTCGAACAAGAATGGCGACATGTCAGACACCGGCGTGAATGGCTCAAGGATCACGCGGGTTTGCTCCCCCGTGTCCGACACGATCAGCCATTCGGCTAGACGCAGCGGCGACGGCTCAAAATACAAATAGATCTTGCCGTATTCGGGATGTTCCGGATCCTGCGCTTGAACGATCGTCCGACCTTTTTCCTCGCCGTGGCCAGTCACCATCTTCGCCCGTGTCAGATCGACATTGCGTGCGAGGATAAGGTTCAGCGGCGTGCGCTTTAAAGGATATTGTTCGGGCTTCACTGCGCCGCGGCCATCAAAGATCGCCACCTGAGATCCGCTGGCTAATACCAGAGTATCATCCATCGGCGCATCATATTCAAACCGGGCCCGCCCCGGACGCTTCAGATAGAGCGTCCCGGTATTCCGGCTTCCATCCCCATTGATCTGGGTAAATTGAGCCTTATCGGCATCAATCGTATTGATATAGGCCGACAGCGTCGACAGCGGCAGCTTGTCTGCGTGTGCAGGCAGGGCAAACAGACACGATAGCGCGAGGATGAGATGTTTCATCCCTTCGATATACGCGCTCTGCGGAATATTCCAAGAGATTGATCTTTCACAATGCAGCGACGGCGGGGTTGCGCAGGCCCAGGGTCAAACCTGCAAAAGACAGGCCTTGTATGGCTGGTGAAGGCATCTGCTGATCCGGACTGACTGAAGGTTGCGCGTCGCCCAGAAACGAAACGGCCGGGTCTTTGCCAGACCCGGCCGCGTCCACCACTTCGCTACTCAGCGTTTCAGCTTACTGCTGCTCTGGGACCAGCACGTCGCGCTTGCCGACATGGTTCGCCGGGCTGACCAGACCATTGTCTTCCATCTGCTCAACCAGTCGCGCCGCCTTGTTATAGCCGATGGCCAGCTTGCGCTGGATATACGAGGTGGAGCATTTCCGGTCCTGAATGACGATCTGCACCGCTTGATCGTACAGCGCATCCTCGCCGCCGGTATTGCCGCCAAGGCCAAGGATCAGATCAATGTCATCGCTTTTGTCGTCATCAGGCCCATCTGCAACGCCGCCGACATAGGATGGCGAGCCCATGGATTTCAGGTGATTCACCACCACCTCAACCTCTTCATCCGACACGAACGGCGCGTGAATACGGGTGATACGCCCGCCACCGGCCATATAAAGCATGTCGCCCATGCCCAGAAGCTGTTCGGCCCCCTGTTCGCCCAGAATGGTCCGGCTATCGATCTTGGACGTCACCTGAAAGCTGATCCGGGTTGGGAAGTTGGCTTTGATGGTGCCGGTAATCACGTCTACCGACGGACGCTGCGTCGCCATGATCAGGTGGATACCACTGGCCCGCGCCATCTGCGCCAACCGCTGAATACAGGCTTCGATTTCCTTGCCGGCCACCATCATCAGGTCGGCCATCTCGTCAACGATCACGACGATATAGGGCAACGTCTCGGGCGCGAATTCTTCGGTCTCGAACACCGGATCACCGGTCTCGTCGTCAAAGCCGGTCTGCACGGTGCGCGAGAACATCTCGCCCTTGTCCAGCGTTGCGCGCACTTTGCCATTATAGCCTTCGATGTTGCGCACACCCATTTTCGACATCTTGCGATACCGGTCTTCCATCTCGGCCACGACCCATTTCAGGGCGACAACCGCCTTCTTCGGATCGGTCACAACCGGCGACAGCAGATGCGGAATATCGTCATAGACGCTGAGTTCCAGCATCTTGGGGTCAATCATGATCAACCGACATTCGGCCGGTGTCAGCTTATAAAGCAGCGACAAGATCATCGTGTTGATCGCCACAGACTTCCCCGAACCGGTGGTCCCGGCGATCAGCAGGTGGGGCATCTTTGCCAAGTTGGCGACAATCGCCTCGCCGCCAATATCCTTCCCCAACGCCAATGGCAGGCGCATCTTGCTATCGCCAAAGTCCCGCGCCGCAAGGATTTCGCGCAGCAGCACCATCTCGCGCTTCTCGTTCGGCAGTTCGATCCCGATCACCGACCGGCCCGGCACGGTGGATACCCGGGCGCTAAGGGCCGACATCGACCGCGCAATATCATCCGCAAGGCCGATTACCCGGCTGGCCTTCAGGCCCGGCGCGGGCTCAAGCTCGTACATCGTGACCACAGGCCCGGGCCGAACCGACACGATATCGCCCTTGACCCCATAGTCATCCAGCACGTTTTCCAGCATCCGGGCGTTTTCTTCCAACGCTTCATCGCTCAGATGCAGGCGTTCGACGATCGAAGGGTCCGCCAACAACGAGAGGGGAGGGGTCTCATAGCCATCGTCATCGGTATGCGTGGGCTGATGCGACGGTTGCGCCGCGCCGCCCGTCTGTTGCGCCACGGCGGGACGTTTGACCGCATGACGCACCACCGGCTTGGGGTCATGGAACCGGGCAGCATCGCCCGAGATGGCCGGTTCTTGGGCGGAGTAATCATCGTAATCGTCGTCGTCGTCATCGCTATCGACAAAGGCAGTCTGATCATAGGCTGCCGCCTTACTCGCTGCGAAAGCAGCAGGTGCCCCGGCTGCCGGCAACGGCATGCGTGACGCCGCAGGTGCCGCCGGGCGCGGTGTGGCCCGCACAAACATGGAGGCCGGTTCTGCCGTGATCTCAGGCGCCGTCGGCTCATGCCGACTGAGAACTGGTTCGCGCCGATTGCGCGAGGCCGCCGCCGCCCGGGCCCGATCACTGCGCAGGCGCAGGCGGATGGCATCGGTGATCTTCGCCCGGACGCGTTGATCGCCGCCAGGGCCGGGCTGCGTCGTCTCTTCAAATACCTCGTCGTCGTAATCGTCATCCTCGGCTTCGAACATCAGCGGTTCGGGCGCATATCGGGCGCTGAGCATCGGTTCATCCCGGCTGATCGTTCGGGCCGCCCCCCCCAGCTTGGGCACCGGCGGAAGGGTCGCTGCTGGACGGTCATAGGACGGGGCCATAACGCCATCATCCTCATCCACCAGCATCTCATCGTCGAATTGCCGCCGCTCGGCCCGCAACTCCTTGCGACGCTCCACCCGTTCGACCAATTGCTCTCGGGTACGGCTGGCACCATGACCCAGCTTTCGGATCAGGCCGTCGAAGGCAAATAGCGTGCCGAACCACAAAAACCGCCCCATACCCGCCAATTCAGGACGCGTGAAGCCAAGCGCGTGCAGCCCGGCCGCCAACATCAAAATGGCCAAAGCCGCAGCCGACAACAGCAGGCCAAAAGACGGCGCCAGCGGTAAGATGCCCAGCAACACACCCAGCGCCGTATCCCCGAACAGGCCGCCCATGCCGAAACTATGGACCCATTCAGCCCCCGGCGGGTAGGTCGCGGCGTAGACTGCGGCCACCGCCACAAAGACCGGCACAAAAATCAACCGGCCAAAGGCCCGATCTTCCCCAAGATGAAACGCAAACCGCACGCCCCAGACCATGCCGACCGCAACCAACGCCCAAGACCCCGCCCCAAGGATCACGTAAAGCGGTGCCGCAAGATAGGCACCGAAATAGCCCAGCCAGTTTTGCGGAGCCTCACTCGACGTTCCGAGGAAACTGGGGTCGGTGGGCGAATAGGATGCCAGCGCCAGCGCCAGAAGCGTCGCCCCCACGAACAGCGCCACGCCCATCAACTCGCGCGCGCGTTTTTCTAGCGCAACCTGTGTGGCTTGGTCGAACAACGGATCGCGGCGGCGGGTCTGATATGCCATGTCTGGGAAATCCTATTCGTACAAGCAGTTGCGCAGCAAGGTCAGGCCGCGTTCGGTTTCTGGTTTCGGGGCCACAAGGGCGGTTCGGATATGGCCGGCACCGGGATTGTGCCCGTTTACGGATCGCCCCAGATAGGCCCCCGGCAAAACGCGTACGCCGGCCTCTTGCCACAACTTCAAAGCAGCGGCCTCACTGTCATCCACAGGAAGCCAGAGGAAAAACCCGGCCTGCGGCGATAGATACCCGGGCACATCCCCAAAGATCCGATCCGCAAGATCGAACTTTTCTGTATAGAGACGCCGGTTTTCGATCACATGCGCCTCATCTGCCCAAACCGCCGCCGAGACTCGCTGCACCGGCAGCGACAGCGGCGCCCCGGAATAGGCCCGCAACCGGCGGATGCGGGTGATATTCTCGGGCCCACTGGCGACAAACCCCGACCGCAGCCCGGGCAGGTTGGATCGTTTCGACAGGGAATGAAACACCGCCACCCGTTCAGGGTCGGCCCCAACCGCCTGCGCCGCTTCCAACGCGCCGCAGGGCGGGGCACCGCGATAGATCTCGGCATAGCATTCGTCCGCGAAGATCCGGAAATCATGCGTTTCGGCCAAGGCCAACAAGCGATCCCAATAGGCCCGGTCCGCCACCGCGCCTTGCGGGTTCGACGGCGAGCAGACATAGGCGATGGTTGCCCGGTTCAATATCTCTGGCGGCAGCGCGGCATAATCCGGCAAATAGCCGGTCTCGGCGGTTGCGGGCACGAAGACCGGCTCTGCACCAACCGACAGCGCGGCCACGGCATAGACCTGATAGAACGGGTTCGGGATCAGCACGACCGGTCGTTTTCCGGCCTTAGTTTCCGGACACAGCGCCATGCAGGCATTGTACAGCCCTTCGCGGGTGCCGTTCAGCGCCATGACCTGCTGCGCCGGATCCAACGTGACGCCATAGCGCCGATTCGCCCAGTCGGCGATCGCGCTTAGAAGCTCGGGCATGCCGTCATTGGGCGGGTATTTCCCAAACTCGCCAACATGGTCCGCAAAGATTTGCCCCACCCATTCGGGGAACGGATGCTTGGGCTCTCCGATGGACATAAAAATCGGCGCGCCACCCGGTGGGTGCGCGTCCAATAACCCCCGCAACCGCGGAAACGCGTAGGGGGGCAGATCGGAAAACCGGTCTGGATACTGCATGTTGCCTCGGCTTTTCAGGGTCATAACGCCCCGTTCCTGCCAAGGTATCGCGAACTTGTCTATCGGTCCAGTGAAAGGCAGGAACTTTGCCAGCACAGCCCAAACAGCGACACCCAGACGCAACAGATGGTCGCCGGTCGCGATGGACAATGGCGTCATCGCGACCCTATTCTGGGGCATGACCGACCCTGATATTCTGATTGTTGGCGGAAGCCTGAATGGAACCGCGCTGGCCCTCGCCTTGGCGCAGGCCGGATTGCGGGTGGTCGTGATCGACGCCCTGCCCCGCCACACCCAAACCGCGACCGATTTCGATGGCCGCAGCTATGCGCTCGCGCTGGGATCGGTCCGGATGTTGGACGCGCTGGGACTTTGGCCGGATCTGGCGCTCGATGCCCAACCCATTACCGAGATCAAGGTCAGCGATGGCCATGCCGGATGGGGCCCGGCCCCCTTCGTGCTGGAATTCGGTCAGGACGAGGGCGAGGATGGCCCCATGGGCCAGATGATTGAGGATCGGCACCTGCGGCGCACCCTCTTGGCCGCCATCGACCGCACCGAGACCATCACCCACTTGCCCGGCACCCGTGTCACCGCGCAAAGCACGGATGACCATGGCGCCATCATCACGCTGGATGATGGCCGCACCCTGCGGGCACCGCTGTTGGTCGCCGCCGACGGACGAACCGGGCCGACCGCCCTGCGCGCGGGCCTGACCCGCAAGGTCACGGACTATCGCCAGACCGCATTGGTCTGCGCCATCAGTCATGATCTTCCGCATCACGGCATCGCGCATCAGTTCTTCATGCCCTCTGGCCCGCTGGCCATCCTGCCCCTGACCGGCAATCGCAGCTCCATCGTCTGGACAGAATCAGGGCCGCAGGCTGCCGCGATCCAAGCATTGGATGACGTCGCCTATTTACAGGTTTTGCGGCCAAGGTTTGGCGACTTTCTGGGCGAGATCCATTTGGCCGGCGACCGCTTTACCTATCCCTTGTCCCTCAGCCTTGCGTCCAGCTTGACCGCTGACCGACTGGCCTTGGTGGGCGACGCCGCCCGCGGGGTTCATCCCATTGCAGGCCAAGGCCTGAATGCGGGTTTGCGGGATGTTGCCGCGCTGGCCGAGGTCGCCATTCAGGCGCATCGCCGGGGCGAAGACATCGGCCGTGCCGACGTGTTGGGCCGCTATGCGCGCTGGCGCCGGTTTGACACCGCCACATTGGCTTTGGCCACAGATGGCTTCAACAGACTGTTCTCAAATGACAATCCGATCCTGCGGCTGGGGCGGGATCTTGGGATGGGCGCGGTCAACGTTCTGCCAGGCTTGCGCCGCCGCTTAATGCGCGAGGCCGCAGGCCTCAGCGGCGACCTGCCCCGCCTGATGACCGGTCAACGGTTTTGACCGACTACTCCAGCACCCGGGCTTCGTCGACCAACATCACCGGAATGCCGTTGCGAATGGGATAGGCCAAATTGGCCTTTTTCGAGATCAGTTCCTGCGCGTTGACGTCATAATCCAGACGGCCCTGCGATTGCGGACAGACCAAAGCTTCCAGCATGCGCCGGTCAAAAGCCGGACCATCAGGCGCGGTACGATCGGTGTCGGTCATTGCATTACATCTTCCATATCACCGCCCCTCAGGTCGAATTCAATCAGTGTTACCAGCGTTTCCCGGCGCGTCTGTAACGATGGCGCCTCGAGCAAGGCTTGCTTTTCCCCAGGGTCGAACGGGCACAGCATCGACAGCGCGTTGATCAACAATTCGTCCTCGGCCTCTTTCAGGCTGTCCCAGTCCGCCGATAGGCCGCGCGCATCAAAAAACCGTTGCAGCAGTTCCATGAAGGCCGCGCGTTCCAGACCCGTGTCATGTTCCACAGGGCCCAAATCGCGCTCAAACCCGGCCCAAGACACATCAGCCTTCGTATAAGGGCTGAACCCGGTCACATCTTGTCGGATGCGATAGCGCGAGACGCCGCTCAACGTGATCATATAGCGGCCGTCCTCGGTCTCGGAAAATCCGGTGACCCGGCCCGCACACCCGATCCCCTGTAGCAGCTTTTCGGATGTGCCGGGGACCTCCCGCGTCTGCACCATCCCGATCAACCGGTGCGAGGTCTTCAACGCATCTTCCAGCATCGTCAGATAGCGCGGCTCGAACAGGTGCAACGGCAACCGCGAACGAGGCAGCAGCAGGGCCCCCGGCAAAGGGAAGACCGGAATGGTGTCGGGCAGGTCAGCAAATGAGATCATGGATGCCATAATAGCCCGACATTCTCTTCAGACAAATATCTCAGACAAATATCATCGACGATAATTTGCGACGACCGCTCAAGGCAATCGGGTCCTGCGGCTTCAACGCCTCGAAGATCGTCAACAACTGCGCCTTGGCTGCGCCATCATTCCACTCGCGGTCGCGGCGGAACAAATCCAACAGCATGGTCACGGCCTCTTCCACGTCGCCATTGGCATGAAGCGCACCGGCAAGATCGAACCGCGCCTGCAAGTTGTCCGGGTCGGCCTCAACCGCCGCCCGCAAGTCTGCCACCGGTCCGGCATCGGCGGCCTGACGCGCAAGGTTCAACTGCGCCCGTGCAGCATCGACCTCAGGGGCACGGGCCATCACAGGGGTGGCATTGTTCAGCAAGGCCTCGGCCTGATCCAACTCGCCCATCGCTACATGCGCCCGGGCCAAACCGCCAAAGGCGCCGGCATTCTCGGGTTCTTCGCCAAGGACCGCCGCAAAGGTCTGCGCCGCATCCACCGCAGCCCCCTCGGCCAACATTTCCTCGGCGGCGTCCAATGCCTCTTGCAACCCACCATCACCGGCAAGTGCTGCGGATCGTTCGACAAATGCTTTTAGTTCCGACACGGGCACCGCGCCTTGAAAACCATCGGCGGGCTGGCCTTGCCAGAAGGTATAGACGGTCGGGATCGACTGGATCTGCAACTGTCCGGCCAATCCTTGCGCCTCGTCGACGTTGATCTTGACCATCCGGACCTTGCCGCCCGCCGCCGTCACCGCAGCTTCAAGCGCTGGCCCAAGGGTCTTGCATGGACCGCACCACGGCGCCCAAAAATCGACAATCACCGGGATCGTCTGGCTGGCTTCGACCACGTCCACCATAAAGGTGGCTTCGGTGCCGTCTTTGATCAGGGCATCTGCGCCGTTGGCGGCAGGGGCGGCTTGGGTATTGCCGAATTCAAGCATCAGATCTTTCCACTAAGTTGGAGTTGCTGCCAATATGCGCGTCCGAACCCCAAAGTCCAAGGGGCCGGGTCAAAAATCGAAGCTGGCAAAAACCGGCGCATGATCGCTGGGCTGTTCCCACCCCCGGGCGGCGCGCAGAACGTGGCTGCCGCCGGCCCCTGCGGCCAAATCCGGTGTCGCCCAAATATGATCCAGTCTGCGGCCCTTGTCGGCCGCGTCCCAATCCTTGGCGCGATAGGACCACCACGAATAAAGTTGCCCAGCGGGAATGTCAGCCCGGGTCACGTCCACCCAATTGCCTGCGTCTTGCGCAGCCGCCAGATGCTCCACCTCGACCGGCGTATGGCTGACGATTTTCAGCAGCTGCTTGTGCGACCAGACGTCATCCTCGCGCGGCGCGATATTCAGATCGCCCACAAGCACCGACTTGGACGGGCGCTCTGCATGGAAGAAATCCCGCATCTCGGTCAGGTAATCCAGCTTTTGACCAAACTTCACGTTCTTGTCGCGGTCCGGGATATCGCCCCCCGCCGGGACATAGAAATTGTGGATGGTCACCCCGTTCTCAAGCCGACCCGCCACATGGCGGGCATGGCCCAATGCGGCGAAATCCATTGACCCCGCTTCGACCATCGGCAGCTTCGACAGGATCGCGACGCCATTATAGCCCTTCTGACCCCGGGCAACCATGTGGGTATAGCCAAGCGCCTGAAACGCCGCGACTGGAATTTTATCGACCGGGCTTTTGCATTCCTGCAAGCACAGGATATCCGGCATGGATTCTTGCATCAACCGGGCGACCAGACCTTCGCGCAGACGGACAGAGTTAATGTTCCAAGTGGCGAGTGTGACAGGCATTGGCAGTCTCCGGATAGGGCACGCGCACTTCTAGCGCTGCGGCAGGCGTGGGGAAACCCCTAGACGCACCGGCGCGAAGCGCGCACTGTTGCACAGGAGCATCACCTCCGAACCCACGGTCATTTTGGATTGGCGCAGGATCTCAAGGCACTGGAGCGCGGCGCAGGGATCGTCTACTGCGAACCCGAAGAAAGGAGGCCCCGTGAAACGCCTCATGAAACGCTGGCGGCGTTTTGAAATTCGGCTGCAACGCAGTGCGCGCGTCCAGAACGTGCTTCAATCGCTCTTCTCCGCCTATATCAATTTTACATTCAAGACCATTCGCTGGGAGCGTGTAGGGTTCGAGTCTTTCGAGGCTGACATCGCACGCGGGGTTCCACGGGTCCTTTGCAGTTGGCACGCCCGACTGATGTTCACGCCCTATCTGCGGGATTGGAGTGACCATTCTTTGACGGTCATGGCCAGCGTTCATCCCGATGCCCAGATCGCAGCGCAGAACCTGCGGACGCGCGGCGTTCACGTGATCGAAATGGCCACCTCAGGCAACAACAGCGGCGCAGTGCGCGAGGCGGTTCGTTGCCTGCGTGCCGGGGGATCGCTTGGGATTACTGTCGACGGTCCGTTGGGGCCGCCGCTTGTGGCCAAAGCTGGTGCGCTGGTGATCGCCGGGCTGGCCGGGGTTCAAGCAACCCCATGCAGCTTTGCCGTCAGCCGCCAGATCCGTCTGCCAACATGGGATCGGGTCATCCTCCCCCTGCCGTGGTCGCGCGGCGTGCTTGCTGTCGGTGATGGGTTCACTCCACCGAAGAGAATGAGCGACGCAGAACTCGGCGCGGCAACAGAACGTCTGTCGGCGCTGATCGAGGATCTGACCCAAATGTGCGAAGACCGACTGAAACGATCCTAAGCGGCCCGGTTAGGGGCTTGCCGGCGTTTGCAACCAGATCTCGACCAGACCCTGTGGCGGGGTCGGTCGATAATGCGTGAAATCGCGCAAAGTCGCGTCCGGGATCATGCCGGAAATCGCTTCCGCGCCGGATGCCGCCTCGGCGTCATAAAACCGAATATTGCTGCGCGAGATTTCGAACGGGACGGCCTGCACCAGATAGGGCTCAATGCCCTCTGCCGCTAACGCGCCAAGACCGGCCTCTACCACAGCCGGGTCCAGACCCTCTCGATAATACAACGCAACCCGAGACACACCCGAGGGCAATCCCAGAGGGGTCGGGGCCGACGGAGCCGCGACGGGCGGAGCGACGGGCGGAGCGACAGGCGGAGCGACGGGCGGAGCGACGGGCGGAGCGACGGGCGTGGGAAGATCTGTGAACAAGGCGGCGACAGCAAGGGGCAAAGGATGAACCGCCGTTTGCTGCAAGACCGGTGCCTGTTCTGCACGCATATCGGACACGGCCAGACCCCGTGCAGGAACACTCAAAGACAAATCTTCGGCCGGGCGGGGCAGCGGGAAAAATCCAACCGCGTCTTGACCCGAAACTGGCGATAGCGGCAACTCCGCAGCGACCTCGGCCTGCGCGATTTCAGTCTGCGGGTTTTCTGGCATCACCGGAACCGCCTCAACCACCGCGGCACGGTCGGTCGTCTCAGGGGCGGGCATTGCGGGGGCAGTCGTCATTTCGGCGGCATCGTCTCCGCCCGCACTGTCCCCCAACTCTTTCAGCAGGGTGTCGCGCCACAGAACGCCGACACCAATCGCCGCCAGAACCAGTACCCCCAGCGCGATCGGCACCACTCGATTCTTGCGCCTCAGGGGCTTTTGGTACCCGATCATCGCCGGATCGACTTCCCCGGGGGTGGGCTTGTCCGCCCTGCGGGACGGCCCATCAGAGGGTTGCTCCGGGATCGGATGGGGCACGGCACGCACGGCGCTTGGGGCAGTCTTCGTTGCTCTCGTTTGATCGGGCACGGAGCCCTTATCCGCCAGCTCTGGTTTCGGAGGTTCCGGCACCGCACCTTCGGGACTGGGCGCCGCTTGCAAACGCGCCGCCTCACGGGCCTTTTCCATGGCTGCGTTCAGCCGGTCGACCCGCAGCATGATCGGATCGCCGCCTGACGGCGGCTCCGGCTTCTTGGCAGTTGTTTCGCCATCACGTAGGGCCATTACATCGCTCCCGGAACACACACCGCCCGGAATCGCGCCAATGCGGCAGCATCCCAAACCACCCGCCAATACTAGCCGGATTTGACCTGCGGTTCAAACCCGGCTCGTGATCCACGACCGGGGCCGTGAAGCTGCCAATGCGTCAGGCCACCAGACGATATCCGCCGCTTTCGGTCACCAAAATCCGCGCATTCGAGGGATCGGGTTCGATTTTCTGGCGCAGCCGGTAAATATGAGTTTCCAGCGTGTGCGTGGTGACCCCGGCGTTATAACCCCAGACCTCGTGCAGAAGCACATCCCGCGCCACCACCCCTTCAACCGCCCGATAGAGGTACTTCAGGATGTTGGTTTCCTTCTCGGTCAGCCGGATCTTGCGGTCTTTGTCATCCACCAGCATCTTCGTCGCAGGCTTGAACGTGTACGGCCCAAGCTGGAACACGGCATCTTCGCTTTGTTCATGCTGACGCAATTGTGCCCGGATCCGCGCCAACAATACCGGGAACTTGAACGGTTTGGTCACGTAGTCATTCGCGCCCGCGTCCAGACCCAGAATAGTGTCGGCATCGCCATCATGACCGGTCAACATCAGGATCGGGCATTTCACCCCCTGCTTGCGCATCACCCGGCACAATTCCCGGCCATCGGTATCGGGCAACCCGACATCGAGAATTACCAGATCATGCGGCGTGGCCTTGGCCTTTGCCAGACCCGCGGCACCGGTCGCGGCTTCGAACACGTCAAAGTCATCGGTCATCACCAATTGCTCGGACAGCGCCTCGCGCAGGTCGTCATCATCATCGACCAGAAGTATCTTCTTTAGTACGCTCATGGACAAATCCTCCGTCGTCTGAGTATGACTTGCGCCGTGATCGGTGACCGAACAAGGTTTGCTTCATCCGGTTCACGTGGACGTGTCGGAATGACTGGGTTTGTTTCAACCTGTTTCAACGCCAGCCGCCAAAATGACCAAAAACGGAGACCCAGATAGCCCGGATGCTTACCCTGTCGTCACCTTTGGGCCCTGCCCCGACCGAACGTCTGGCCCGCGCACGGGCCGATCTGCGCATGGGACTTGGTGTTGTCGTGACGTCAGAACCCGGCAACCCGGCATCAGGCGCACTTATTTTGGCGGCAGAAACCCTCAGCGCCGACCGTCTTGCCGCCGCGCGCCAGCTTGGCCCTGCGGTTCTGGCCGTGACGGCGCGCCGGGCCGCCACCCTGAACGCGCGCATCTATGACGGCGATCTCGCCCGCGTGGCCCTGCCCGACGACGCCGATCTGGCTTGGGTGCAGGCCTTGGCCGATCCGGCAGACGATTTGCGCAGCCCGATGAAAGGCCCGTTTCTGACCCTGCGCGACGGGCCGTCCGACCTGCATCGCGCTGGCATCGCCCTGTGCAAATCGGCCCGAATTCTGCCCGCAACGCTGGTTGTGCCTCTGAACGACGCTGCCAATCTGGCCACCGCGCAGAACCTGACCCGGGTCTCCGCCGACGAGATTCTCACCGCTGCGGCCACGTTCAGCCCGCTGCATTCAGTGGTGTCCGCCCGGGTGCCGCTTGCGGTGTCCACCGCCGGCAAACTGCATGTGTTCCGCCCCGAAGATGGCGGCGAAGAGCATTACGCCGTGGAAATCGGAACCCCCGATCGAGACGCGCCGGTGCTGGCCCGCTTGCATTCGGCCTGTTTCACCGGCGATCTGTTGGGGTCGTTGAAATGTGATTGCGGCCCGCAATTGCGCGCGGCATTGGCCCAGATGGGGGCAGAAGGATCGGGCGTGCTGCTCTACCTCAACCAAGAAGGGCGCGGCATCGGTCTGGCCAATAAGATGCGGGCCTATTCGCTGCAGGATCAGGGTTTTGACACGGTCGAGGCGAACCACCGCTTGGGCTTTGAGGATGACGAACGGGACTTCCGCCTTGGTGCGGCTCTGTTGACGCGACTGGGATTCTCCAAGGCGCGGCTGATGACCAACAACCCCGCCAAGGTCACCATGCTGACCCGTTGCGGCATTGATGTGGTGGACCGGGTTCCGCTGAAAGTTGGACGCGGGCCGCTGAATGCTGCCTATCTTGACACCAAAGCCATCAAATCCGGGCATTTTCTATGAGCCGCCCTACCCTGAAGGTCACCCCGCAAGGGGCGCGGTTTCTCGGCCGCCGTATTCCTTGCGCCATTGGCCGGGGCGGCCTGACCCACACCAAGCGCGAAGGCGACGGCGCCACACCGCGGGGCACACACCGGATTGTCGGCCTGCTTTATCGGCCCGACCGAATGGCGCAACCGACCGGATGGGCGATGCCGATCCGCCCCGGCGATCTGTGGTCCGACGCGTCTGGCGATGCAGACTATAATCTGATGGTGCGCGCGCCCTATGCGCCCAGCCATGAACGGTTGCGCCGCGCCGATCCGCTGTATGACATGATCCTGCTCACCGACTGGAACTGGCCCGACGCCGTCCCCGGCAAAGGTTCGGCGATTTTCCTGCATGTTTGGCGCAAACGGCGGCACCCGACCGAAGGCTGCGTGACCTTCGCCCCGCAGCATCTGCGCTGGTTATTGCCGCGCTTGCATCCCGGAACACCCGTTCAGATCAGGGGCTGACCCGCGCGCCAAAGATGGCAGATCCGACCCGGACATGCGTCGCGCCCAAGGCCACCGCCTCTTCAAAATCGCCGCTCATCCCCATGGACAGGCCGGTCAGGCCATTGCGCTCGGCCAATTTTCGCAGCAACGCAAAATGTAGGCTGGGCGCTTCGTCGACGGGGGGAATGCACATCAACCCTTCCACCGGCAAATCCATCGCCCGACAGTTTGCAACAAAAGAATCGGTATCGCCAAGCGCGACGCCGGCCTTTTGCGGCTCGTCACCGGTGTTGATCTGAACAAAAAGCTTGGGGCAGAAGCCGCTGCTTTGGGCCTGATCGGCAATCTTTCGGGCCAACTTGTCCCGGTCCAGCGCGTGGATGGCATCGAAGACCTCGAACGCCTGCGCGACCTTATTGGTTTGCAGCGGCCCCAACAGATGCACCTCGGTGCCTGCATAGGTTTCGCGCAGCTCGGGCCATTTTCCGGCGGCTTCCTGAACCCGGTTTTCACCAAATAGACGGTGCCCTTGATCCAGAACCGCCACCACCCGGTCCAATGGCTGAACCTTTGAGACGGCGATCAGCCGGGTGCTGCCGAGGGTGCGCCCAACCCGGGCCTCTTCGGCGGTGATCCGTTGCTGAATTTCGGTCAATCCCATGACGTCCCCCTTGTTTCCAAGGCCAACAATCACACGACCGCCCAAAAGAAAAGAGCGGACCCGAAGGCCCGCTCTTTCAGAACAAAAGTTCTTTTAGATCAGAATACGAAGCTCAGACCGAAGTCAGCTTGGGTCTGGGTGTCGCCGTCGAAGAAATCTTCTTCGTCGGTCTGCTGAAGACCAGCTTCCAGAGCCAGGCCGCCGCCGAGGTCGTACTCAGCGCCAACGCCGTAGAACTTCAGGCTCTCGTCGTCCTGCTTCAGCTCACGGTAGTAGCCCTTAACGGTGGTTGCGCCACCGGTCCAAGCTGCCGAGATACCGTACTGGTCGATGTTGTCACCCTTGGATGGGTCGAACTGGCCGTAAACACCTTTCAGGGTGACGCCCGAGAACGTTACAGCGCCGTAACCGATCAGGTTGGTGACGTCGGTGTCAAGGTCGGTACCGATGACGTTGTTGTTGTTGTTGTAGAAGATAATTTCAGTACCGGACTGGATGGATTCATAACCCAGACCCAGTTCCCACATTCCGCCATCGTAGCCAGCAGCAACCGAGTAACCTTCGTCGTCGTTCATACCCAGGGCCAGCTCGATGCCGCCGGTGGAGTATTCGTACAGAGCGAGCGGGCCGTTTTCTCCGGAAGCGTTAACCAGGAACAGCGTCTCGTTGAAATCGCCAAGACCGGTCAGACCAACGCCTGCGAGGTCGCCCATGATGGCTTCTGCACCACCACCGGTATCACCCATGGACAGCATGCCGAATTCGCCCGAGATGAAGGTCTCGCCGCGCCATCCGAAGAAGCCCTGCGCGCCCGAAGCGTCGTCAGCGTCAACATAGGCACCGAAAGTCAGGCCGCTGTCGCTTTCGCCGGTTCCGACGAAGCGGAAGTCCAGGTCGCGAACGAATGCGTAGTCAGAGCTGGAGCCGTCACGGGCGTTGATGTATCCACCGTCCGAATAGCCGATACCCATGTAGCCGTCGCCGATTACGGTAACGTCAGCAGCTGCGAAACCAGCCGAAGCAATCAGCGCAGTCGAAGCAAGAAGAATCTTTTTCATCGTTTTCCCTCATCAAGTTTGAGATGGTCCTCAAATCGGGACCACCCGTTTGAGATGATCCTCTCTCGCTCTTTCCGCGGATGAAAACAACCGGATCGAAATGACCGGTCCAATCTCTGAGATTTATTGGTGCAGCTTTGCCACAGTCTAGTTTCGCCGCCCCCTGCCCGCGCGGCAGCTCTTTAGTACGCCGGTCCATGCTCTGACTTGTACGGTTCGGGCACGCTCCGACTTGTCGCGGAGGACCTGCTCGGATAGTGCTAGTCGGGAAACCGAACAGGAACTGGATGATGACGGATCTGACTAGGGCGAGATGGCTTGTTATGGGCGGCGCATGTGCAGCTCTACTGGGCTGTGGTGCTCCGGCAAACGAAAGGTCGCTTCCCGGTGGCCCTGATGATCCCATGAGTCGCGTCTATACCATCAATGACAATGAAACCGCGGCCCAGCGGTCCACCATGTTCGATCTGTTTCAGAATTCCGACGACCCCAATATCACCGTTGAGGTGAACAAGTATCTTTGGCGGGCCTCGCTCGAAGTGCTCAGCTTCATGCCGCTGGAATCCGCCGATCCGTTCACCGGCATTCTGGTGCTGGGCTATGGCACCCCGCCGGGCGGGTCCCGCGCCTATCGCGCAACCGTTCTGATTCAGGACCCAGCTTTGGATGCGCGGTCACTGAACCTGTCGCTGCTCAGCCGCAACGGCACGGTCGCCCCTGACACGGTGCGCGCTGTTGAAGATGCCATTCTGACCCGTGCGCGTCAGCTGCGTGTGAATGACGGCGGCCTCTAAGCCCCCGACCCTTCTCACCTCAGCGCCTCTTTCTTCCGATCCAAGGACTCCGACACACATGTCCCGTTATGATGCCGCCACGATAGAAGCCAAATGGCAGGCCGCTTGGGCGACCGCCGAAGTATTCTCGGCCCGTCGCGATTCGACCCGTCCGAAATACTACGTCCTTGAGATGTTCCCCTACCCGTCGGGGAACCTGCATATGGGCCATGTGCGGAACTATGCGATGGGCGACGTCATTGCCCGCTACAAGGCCGCGCAGGGCTTTTCGGTCCTGCACCCGATGGGGTGGGACGCCTTCGGCCTTCCGGCAGAAAACGCCGCCCTCGAACGGGGCATGCATCCCGGCCCGTGGACCCGCGCCAATATGGCCGCGATGAAGGAACAGTTCCTGTCGCTTGGCTTCTCGCTGGATTGGACCCGGGAATTTGCCACCTGCGATCCGGAATATTACGGCCAGCAACAGGCGCTGTTCATCGACTTCCTTGAAAAGGGTCTGGTCTATCGCAAGAACGCGGTGGTGAACTGGGATCCGGTCGACATGACGGTTCTGGCCAATGAACAGGTCGAGGACGGCCGCGGATGGCGCTCGGGTGCGCTGGTGGAACGACGCGATCTGACCCAATGGTTCTTCCGGATCTCTGACCATTCGGATGCGCTGCTGTCCGGGCTGGACGGTCTGACCGAGTGGCCAGAAAAAGTCCGCACCATGCAGGCCAACTGGATCGGCAAGTCGCGCGGCCTGCAATTCGGCTTCGCGCTGACCGCGCCTTACGATGAGTTTTCCGCCCTCGACGTTTATACCACCCGGCCTGACACCATTAACGGTGCCAGCTTTCTGGGTATTTCACCCGATCATCCGCTGGCAAAGGCGCTTGAAGCCAACCGGCCCGACATCGCAGAGTTCTGCGCCGAATGTCGCCGCGGCGGCACCTCCGAGGCGGAACGCGAAACCGCCGAGAAAAAGGGCTTTGATACCGGCCTGACCGTGCGCCACCCGTTGAACCCGGACTGGACCCTGCCGGTCTGGATCGCCAATTTCATCCTGATGGATTATGGCACCGGCGCGATTTTTGGCGTGCCGGCTCATGATCAGCGCGATCTCGACTTCGCCCGCAAATATGATCTGCCGGTGATCGACACCTTCTTTGCGCCGGACGATGCCACCCCGGTCGCCGACATTGCCTTCACGCCGCCCAAAACCGAACCGGTATCGTGGGTCAATCACCCGACCGGATTGGAACTTGCCAGTGGCGAAGCCGCCATCGACGCCACCATTGCGCTGGCCGAAGCCGGCGGCTGGGGCAAAGGCGTCACCCAATACCGCCTGCGCGACTGGGGCCTGTCACGGCAACGCTATTGGGGCTGTCCAATCCCGGTCATCCATTGCGAACGCTGCGGCGTCGTGCCGGAAGCCAAGGAAAATCTGCCGGTAAAATTGCCCGAGGACGTCACCTTTGATCTGCCCGGCAACCCGCTGGATCGGCATCCCACATGGCGCAACACCACCTGCCCGACCTGCGGCGGCGAAGCCCTGCGCGAAACCGACACCATGGACACATTTGTTGACAGTTCGTGGTATTTCGCGCGCTTCACCTCGCCGGGGGCCGCCACGCCCACCGATCCCGCCGAAGCCGCCTACTGGATGAACGTCGATCAGTATATCGGCGGCGTTGAGCACGCGATCCTGCACCTGCTCTATTCGCGGTTCTTTGCCCGGGCCATGGCGATCTGTGGCCACCTGCCCGACACCGCGGCAGAGCCATTCCGCGCCCTGTTCACCCAAGGCATGGTCACCCACGAGATTTACCGCACCCGCGATACCGCAGGCCGTCCAGTCTATCACCTGCCCGAGCATGTCACCGATGGTCGCTTGGCTGATGGCACGGCCGTCGAGGTGATTCCCTCGGCCAAGATGTCGAAATCCAAAAAGAACGTCGTGGACCCGGTTCATATCGTTGAAACCTACGGCGCCGATACCGCGCGCTGGTTCATGTTGTCCGACAGCCCGCCCGAACGGGATGTGGAATGGACCTCGGCAGGTGCCGATTCGGCCTTTAAGCACCTCAATCGGGTCTGGCGGCTGGCCGAGGACCTCGGCCAGAGCGCGTCGGATGGGGCCCCGCAAGGGGTCAACGACGACGCGCTGGCCCGGGCCGTGGCGCGCGCCATTGCCGATGTCACCGCCGGCATTGAAGGGTTCGCCTTCAATACCTCGGTGGCCAAGCTCTACGGTTTGACCAATGTCATCGCGAAATCGAAAGCCCCAGAGGCCGATCGCGCCGCAGCCCTTGCGATCCTCGCCCGGCTGATGGCCCCGATGACGCCGCATCTGGCCGAAGAAGTCTGGTCCATGTTAGGCGGCACCGGGCTGCTGGCGCAAACCCCATGGCCCGTGGCTGATCCGGCCCTGTTGGTCGATGACACCGTGACCCTGCCGATCCAGATCAACGGCAAGCGCCGCTCCGAACTGGTAGTAGCGGCGGATCTGCCCAAGGCCGAAATCGAAGCCCTCGCACTAGCCGATCCCGCCGTCATCAAGGCGCTGGACGGCGGCACGCCGAAAAAGCTGATCGTGGTCCCGGGCCGCATCGTCAATGTCGTGGTCTAAGCCGCATCCCTCAACGCCGCGCGGTCTTCGGCCTGCGCGGCGGACGGTTCTGGCATCATTGCTTTGCTTGGCGGGCCTCAGCGCCTGTGGCTTTCAGCCGGTCTACGCGCCCGGAGGCACCGGTCGCGCGCTGACGGGCACCGTCAGCGTCGACTCCCCCGATACGTCCTATGCGTTCAGCCTCGCTCAGCAGCTTGAGATCATCTTCGGCCCGCCGGTGACACCGCGCTACCGGCTGGCCTTCCGCGTCACCACCAGAAGTGACCGGGTCGCAATCACCGCCGAACAGGACACCAATCGCTACAACCTGATCGGACAGGCCAACTACACCCTGACCGACCTGTCCTCAGACAAGGTGCTGCGCAGCGGCAATGTCGACAGTTTCGTTGGCTACTCGGCCTCGGGCACCACGGTCGCGACCCTTGCCGCTGAACGCGACGGCTATGAGCGTCTGATGACCATCCTCGCTGACAAGATCGGCTCTGAACTGCTTTCCGCCCCGCTGGAGCCCGCCCAATGAAGCTGTCGCCTCGGGACGCACCCGGCTATTTCTCGCGCCCGGATCCCTCCAAGGCGGGCATCCTGATCTACGGCCCGGACGCCATGCGCGTGGCCCTGAAACGCGCCCAGTTGCTGTCGGCGCTGCTTGGCCCCGATGCCGAAGCTGAAATGCGCCTGACCCGACTGGCCCCGGGGGATTTGCGCGGCGATCCAGCCGCCCTTGCCGACGCCACCCGCGCCATCGGCTTCTTCCCCGGCCCCCGTGCCGTGCTGGTCGAGGCCGCCCCCGACCCGCTGGCAAAGGCGGTTCAGGCCGCGCTCGAAGACTGGCGCGCCGGCGACGCCCAAATCGTGCTGACGGCAGGCAATCTTGGCAAGGGCGCCGCCCTGCGCAAGCTGTTCGAAAGCCACCCCAAGGTTTACGCCGCCGCCGTCTATGCCGATCCGCCCAGCCGGGCCGAAATCGATGCCGTCATCAGCCGCGCGGGACTGGACGATCTCGACGGCTCGGCCCGGGCCGATCTGACCGCCCTCGCCGCCCTGCTCGACCCGGGCGATTTTGCCCAGACGGTCGAAAAGCTGGCACTCTACAAGCTCAGCGATCCAACGCCTGTCACCCCCGAGGATATCGCCGCCATCGCGCCGCTCTCTACCGAATCCGGGATCGACGATCTGCTGGATGTGGTCGCCGAGGCCCGCCGGACCGAGCTGTGGCCAACCCTGCGCCGCCTTACCGATCAGGGGTTGGCACCCGTCACGCTGTGCATTGGTGCGACCCGGCACTTCCGCACCCTGCATGCCATCGCCGCCCATCCCGGCGGCGCCTCCGAAGGGATCAACCGCCTGCGCCCGCCGCTGTTCGGGCCGCGTCGCACCAAAATGCAGCGGCAAGCCCAGAACTGGGGGGCGGCACGTCTGGAACAGGCGCTATCTTTGCTGGTCGAAACCGACCTGTCCCTGCGTGGTGGCGGCGCCACCGCCCCCGCCGCAGCGGTCATGGAACGCGCCCTGTTTCGCCTGACCTATATGGGCGCGCGCTGACCGCTCACTGGGGCGACCGCGCAGCACACCATGCGGCAGCCGCCGATCCCGCCCAAGCCCCGGTGGCCAGACACCCGGTCAACAGATAGCCCCCGGTCGGGGCTTCCCAATCCAACATCTCACCGGCCACAAACACCCCCGGACAGGCGCGCAGCATCAGTCCGGCATCCACCGCAGCCCGGCTCACCCCTCCCGCCGTCGAGATCGCCTCATCCATCGGCCGCAACCCGCCATGGCGGATCGGCAAGCGCTTCAGCAGCCGAGCCAACCCGGGACCGTCTGGCAGGGGCCGACCAAACTCTTGCAACAGCGCAATTTTCACCGGTTCCAACCGCAAGACCTTGCGCAAATGGGTGCTGAGACTGGCCTTGCCTTGGGGCCGCTCCAGCCCGGCCAAAATCTTGTCCTCCGACCAATCCGGCAACAGATCCAGCCACAGCGCGGCACCATCCCGCACGTCTGACGACAGCGCATAGATGCCGCCACCTTCCAAGCCATGGCGTGACACCACAAACTCTCCGCGCAAACTCCGGCTCGCAGCCGACAGCGCGACGCCCTTGACCGGGGCACCGAAGACCCGGGCCATCTGCGGCGACCACGCCACCGACAACCCCGCATTCGCGGGCAAGAACGGGGCCAAGGGCACGGCGCGGGCCGCCAGCAGCTCCGCCCAACGCCCGTCTGATCCCAATCGCGCCCAACTGGCGCCCCCCAGCGCCAACACTGTGACACCGGGCCGGATCCCGACCGCGCCCTCCGGGGTCTCGAACTGGGCCAGCGCCCCGTCCCAGCCGGTCCAGCGCCAACGCGGACGCAGGCTGACCCCGGCCTCCGCCAGTCGCGCCGCCCAAGCCCGCAACAACGGCGAGGCCTTCATCGCTTGCGGAAACACCCGCCCGGTCGATCCGGTGAACACCTCCTGCCCCAATTCCCGGGCCCAGTCCTGCACCGCCTGCGGACCAAAAGCGGTCAGCATCGGGTCCAGCCACGATGCCGCTGCGCCATAGGCGGCGCGAAACTGCGCCTCCGGCTCTACCTTGGTTAGGTTCAGCCCAGATTTCCCCGCCATCAGGAATTTGCGGCCAATCGATGGCTTGGCCTCGGCCACCACAACGCCAAACCCCGCAGCTGCCAGCCGCTCGGCCGCCATCAGCCCAGCCGGCCCGGCCCCGATCACCAAAGCGTCGCTCGTTTCGTGGCGATTTGCCATCAAGGTCTATCCTTTTTAGTCATCCAAAAGCCCCCCGCCGGATGGGAAAGGCACCCGCTCTCCACCGGGCCCACGGGCCCCGCGCGGGCCGCAGGCACGGGTGGGGTGAACAGGCGTGGCGCGTCAGCGCCTCAATTCGGTTGCCGTCATCGCCTTGATCGCCGCAATCAGCGCCGGATCCGCAGCAAGGGCCGGGGCCGCCAAGCGGGCCACCGTCTCGGTCAGGCCATCCGCCGGGGCAATCTGGTCAATCAACCCCATGGCCAGCGCCTCCGCTGCGGTCACTCGCGCACCGGCCATCAGAATCAGCTTGGCCCGCGCCGGTCCCACCAACCGCACCAACCGCGCAGGATCCGATGGCTGCGGCAGAAACCCCAGCCGCATCACCGGATAAAACACCGTGGTGGCGGGCACCGCCACCCGCAAATCACAGGCCAGCGCCATGCCGACCGCACCCCCTGCCAGCGTGCCATTCAGCGCCGCAATGGTCAGGCACGGCAATGCCGCCAGCGCATCTGACAGCCGCTCCCAGACCGGGTCGGTCGCCAAACCGGCCCGGGCCTCTGTCAGATCGGCACCGGCGCTGAACACAGTTCCGGTCCCGGTCAGGACCAGAACCTTGGCCGCGCCCTGCGCCTCTTCCGCCAGCCCCGCCAGTGTCTCCAGCATCGGACGGGTCAGAGAATTGGCCTTGTCGGGCCGGTTCAGCGTCAGGGTCCACAGCCCGCCCGTCCGCTGAACGTCGATCACGGGATCAGCCCGATCCGGCGCCGAATGGCCGGGTCGCGCAACGACACTTCGGTGCCGATCAGATCATCGGCCTCGGCGGTCGCCAGCCAGACCAACGCCTTGGCCGGCCAATCGGGCGGAATATGGTCTGACGCCGTCAACCGGCTGACCGGGTTCAGTCCGCTGGCCTTGATCTGGACCTGCATATCGGTGGCCACGGTGCCCGGAGACAAACCAATCGCCCGCAGCCCGCCAGACCGCCCTTCCAGATCAGCACAGCGGGTCAACATCGCCACCGCAGCTTTCGAGGCGCAGTAATGGCTCCAACCCTCCAGCGCATGGGTCGCTGCCCCCGACGACACCGTCAGGATCGTGCCGCCGCCCGCTTCCAGCATCACCGGCATGGCCGCGCGCATGCCGTGATAGACTCCGTTGACGTTGATCTCCATGACCTTAGCCCAGTCCGCCGGATCCGAGGTCACCAGTGGCGCAATCGGGTCAATCACCCCGGCATTGTTCACCACAATATCCAGCCCGCCAAAGGCATCCACCGTGGCATCCACCGCCGCGGCCACTTCCCAATAGCGCGAGACGTCGCACGGAATGGCCAGCGCCTGATCGCCGATTTCCCCGGCCAGATCGGCTATGGCCTCGCGGCTGCGCGCCAGCAAGGCAACCCGGGCGCCCGCCGCCGCGAAGGCGCGGGCGGTTTCCGCACCAATGCCCCGGCTCGCGCCAGTAATCAGAACAGATTTTTGTGAAAGATCGCGCATGGCTCTTCCCTCCTGCGTGTAGTTCGGTCACCGTCGAGGCAACTTCGGGACTGTGACTCAGCGCCCGAAAAACTGCAATGCGCGACCGCTGGCCTTTCCCAGCCGCCCCCGAAGAAGGACCTCACTATGACCCCGTTTGCCCGTTCCGCCGCTCTGTCTGTGGCCGTCGGTCTGATGGCAGGGCCAGCCCTGGCTGATTTCACCGCCACCGAGTTGTGGACCGAATGGCAGCGCCTAGCCGCCGATCAGGATCAGGCCCTGTCGGTGCAGTCCCAAGCCGCCCGCAAAGACGGTCTCGACCTGTCGAAGCTGGTTCTGGTTGAAACCACCGATGGCACCACCGTCACCACGACCCTGGACACGGTTCGCCTGACCAACACGGCCACCGGCGTGCGGGTGGTGGTGCCGGGCGGCCAGACCCTGACCGTCGATACGCTGGCCGCCGACGCCACCGAAACCACCGCGGTCTTCGCCCTGACAGCCGGTGATCTGACCTTACTGGCCTCGGGCGATCTGACCACGCCCAATTATGACCTGTCGGCGCGGAATTTCTCGGTCAACCTGCAACGGCTTGAGGAAAATGGCACCACCGTTCCGGGAAAATTCGTGCTGGGCGTCAGTGACCTTCAGGGCACCCTGACCCATCAGACTCCAGCTCCGAACGGAACGCCGGATGCGGACGCGCAGACCCCGATCCGAACCGAACTGACCGCGTCGGCCATGACCCTTGCGGTCGACGCCACCGATCCGACCAGCGGCCAGCGGGCCTCCATGACCTCGGCCCTGTCCAAGGTCGCCGCCGATGTCACGATGCTGCCCGGCTCCGATTCGGCCGCGCGCCAACCCACCCTGTCGGCCCGGATCACCAGTAGCGCGGCGCAATCCAGCCTCAGTCAAACCGGTGGCCATGCCGGTACCTTCCAAGCCCTGACCAGTCAGGGGCCGGGCCACCTGACCATCGACATCGCCGATGATCGCGCCGCCTATGACCTGGCCGCAACCAAGCTTACCGCGACCCTTTCCAGTGATCGCATGCCCGCGGGGCCGCTGGCCCTGTCCATGGCCGCTGCCAAGCTGGGCCTGTCGCTGCCCACCAGCGCATCAAGCCCGTCGGCCACCGCCCGCCTGTCGGCCAAGCTGACCGATATCGCCTTGGATGAGCAGGTCTGGTCGCTGCTGGACCCCAGCCAAGCATTGCCGCGCGACCCGGGCCAAGTCGCTCTCGAACTGGAAGCCGATCTGGCGCTTCCCGCCGATCCGACGCAACCGGTCGAAACCTACCCCGATGCCCTGCGGCTGAACGATCTGTCGGTCCGCTTCGCCGAAACCGATCTGAACGCCAATGGTGCCTTCACCTTCCCGAACGGGCCAGCCTACGGCATGGCGGGTCTGGTCCAGCCGGTCGGCAGTCTGGATCTGGTGCTGACCGGCGGCATCACTCTGCTGCAGCGCCTCACCGAAGCCGGGCTGGTTACCGCCCAACAGGCGCTGGGGGCGCAGATGATGCTGTCGATGTTCGCGGTTCCGGGCGACGGCGACAGCTTGACCTCAACCATCGTGACGGAGCCCGACGGCGGCATGTCGATCAACGGAACCACGGTGCGCTAAGCTGATCGCCCCACGGCGCAAGGGCCCGGCCTGCATCGTCGGGCCGGTGCCAACGCCGGACATGACTTGCGCCCGAACCGGCGCCGGGCTAACCCGCTCGGGCTGGAAATCGTCTGTCTGTACGAAAGGCTCCACCCATGTCCCAACCACTTGACCGCCTCACCGATGCTCTGCTGACCGCCGCCCGCGCGGCCGGGGCCGATGCCGCCGACGCCATCGCCGTCCAAGGCACGTCACTGGAGATCGGGGTGCGGGAGGGCGCACTGGAACAGGCCGAACGGTCCGAAGGCATCGACATTGGCCTAAGGGTGCTGATCGGGCAGCGGCAGGCCTGCGTTTCATCTTCCGACGTGAACCCCAGCACCCTGACCGCAATGGCCGAGCGGGCCGTGGCCATGGCCCGCGAAGCGCCCGCCGATCCGGCCATCGGGCTGGCCGATCCGGCGCAACTGGCCACCTCTTGGGATCTGGCGGCGCTGGACCTTGATGACCCGGCCCCCGAACCGGACGCCGCCGCCCTGCAAGACGATGCGCACCGGGCCGAAGCTGCCGCCTTGGCCCAGACCGGCATTTCCAAGGTCGAAGCCGCCCATGCCAGCTACAGCCGCCGCGCCATTCATCTGGCAACCTCCACCGGCTTTTCCGGCGGATATTCCCGCACCGGCAGATCGCTGTCCTGCGTCGCCATCACTGGCGAGGGCACCGGGATGGAGCGGGACTATTTCGGCGATTCCCGCAGCTATCAATCCGACCTGATCAGCCCCGAAGACATCGGCCGTATCGCCGCCGAACGCACCCTCGCCCGCGCCGGCGCCCGCCAACCCAAGACCGGGACCTATCCGGTCCTGTTCGACGAACGCATCGCATCCAGCCTGATCGGCCACCTGCTGGGGGCCATCAACGGCATCGCCATTTCCCGCGGCGCGTCGTTCTTGCGCGATGCGATGAACCAGCAAATCCTGCCGCGCGGCCTTGATCTGATCGAAGACCCGCACCGTCCCCGCATCGCCGGTTCCCGGCCATTCGACGGCGAAGGCCTACCCACCACCCGCCGCGCCTTGGTCGAAGACGGGGTTCTGACCTCGTGGGTGCTGGATCTGGCAAGCGCCCGCAAGCTGGGCCTGTCCAGCACCGGCAATGGCAGCCGGGGCACCGCCTCACCGCCCAGCCCTTCGGCGGGCAATGTCGCGCTGACCCTCGGCACGGCCAGCCCTGCGGACCTGATGCGCGACATGGGCACCGGCCTGTTGGTCACCTCGATGATCGGCTCCACCATCAACCCCAATACCGGCGATTATTCGCGCGGGGCGTCTGGCCTCTGGATCGAAAACGGCGTCCCGGTCTACCCGGTCAACGAATGCACCATTGCCGGAAACCTGCGCGACATGCTGCTGCGGATCATCCCGGCCAACGATGCCCGCGCCCATCTGGCCCGCCCGATCCCATCCTTGCTGGTCGAAGGCATGACCCTTGCCGGAGCCTGAGGCAACCGCCGACCTTGCGCTTTTGACCACCGCCGCCCTGGCCGCGGGTCGCCTCGCCACGCCGTTCTATCACGGCGATGCTCAGGTCTGGGACAAACCTGATCAGGCCGGCCCGGTCACCGAGGCCGATCTGGCCGTCGATGCCATGCTGAACCAGACTTTGCGCGCCGCCCGGCCCGACTATGGCTGGCTGAGCGAGGAAACGCCCGATACCCCCGACCGCCTCACCCGTTCCCACGTATTCATCGTTGATCCAATCGACGGCACCCGTGCCTTTGTCGAGGGCGATGAGACATGGTCCCACTCTCTCGCCGTGGCGCGGGATGGCCAGATCACCGCTGCCGTCGTCTACTTGCCGCTCAAGGACCGGCTTTACACTGCGGCCCTTGGCGGCGGCGCGCATCTTAACGGGGTGCCGCTGCGGGCATCGCGGCGCGCTGATCCCGTCGGGGCCACCCTGCTGGCCAACAAATGGTCGATGGAACCGCGCTATTGGCCCGGCGGGCCGCCGCAGATCAAACGCCACTTCCGCTCGTCGCTGGCCTATCGTCTGGCCCTGATCGGCGAAGGCCGCTTCGACGCTATGGTCACCTTTCGGGACACGTGGGAATGGGACATTGCCGCCGGAAGCCTGATCGCCCAAGAGGCGGGCGCCACCGTCACCAACCGCACCGCAGGCCCGCTTAGCTTCAACCAGCCCGCGCCGCTCAGCGCCGGAGTGGTGGCGGCAGGACCAGACCTTCACGCCGGGCTGATCGCGCGGCATCGCTAAGCCGGGGCCGGGCTATTTCCCGCCGGCGGTCCGATAAATGTCCGACGAAAGTCCGACGTTATTCCGACAGCCAATTTGCACGGCTTCTTGCGCCCCGGTCGCCAAGCCCCTACGATGTGCTGCAACTGCGGCATAACGGAGGCCCCCATGGTCCAGCGCCTACATCTCGTCTTCGGCGGCGAGCTTACCGATCCGTCGTCCACCACGTTCAAGGACATGGATAAGCTCGACATCGTAGGCATGTTTCCGGACTATGCCAGCGCCTATGCGGCGTGGAAATCCGCCGCCCAAGCCACCGTGGACGATGCACAAGTTCGCTACTTTATCGCGCATATTCACAGACTTACCGATGAAGCCGTGGCGGCGTCACCCACCGCCGAACTTGGCCTTTAAGACCCGCCATCATGCCCCGTTCGCTGGCCCTGTCCGCCTATCTTGCGTTTTCATCGCGCGCCGAGCGGCGGGGCCGACGACTGCTTGAAACCCGTCTGGCCGCTGGCAAAGAAGACCCTCTACGCATCGGTGAACGCCGGGGCGAGCCGTCTCTGCCGCGCCCCGATGGCCCGCTGATCTGGTTCCACGCCGCCTCTGTCGGCGAGTCCCTCTCGTTACTCGAAGTCATCAAACGCCTCAGCGAATCCGACAACAACCTGCATTTCCTGATCACAACCGGGACCGTCACCTCGGCCTCAATTTTGGCAGCACGCCTACCGGATCGCTGTCTGCACCAATTCGTTCCTATCGACGTTCGCGACTATGTGCGCCGCTTTCTGGATCATTGGCAACCCGACCTAGCGGTCTGGACAGAAAGCGAATTCTGGCCCAGCCTGATTTTGGAAACCGATGCGCGCGGCACCCCTTTGCTGCTGCTCAACGCGCGGATGTCGGCCAATAGCGTGAAACGCTGGCGCTGGCTCGGCAATGCCTCGAAGGCGCTTCTGGGCACATTCCGGGCGGTTCAGGCGCAAGATGATGCCTCGGCCGCATTTCTGCGCAGCCTTGGGGTTGCCGCCGATCGGATCACTGTGACCGGATCGCTGAAAGAGGGGACGCCGCCGCCGCCCTGCGACGAAGCCGAACGGGTGCGCCTGACCAAATGCTTGGCGACCCGCATGGTCTGGGCGGCAACCTCGACCCATCCGGGAGAGGAAGACATCGTTGCCGAGGCTCATGATCTTGCACGTCAAGCGAGCCTGCGGCTGCTTTTAATTCTCGCGCCAAGACACGCGGAGCGCGGCACTGAATTGGCTGACATGCTGCGCAAGCGCGGCATGGTCGTGGCGCAACGGTCCAAGCAAGAAATTCCCTCTGAGGACACGCAGATTTATCTTGCGGATACCATGGGCGAACTTGGGCTGTGGTATCGGCTGGCACCGGTCAGCTTTGTCGGCGGATCGTTGGTCGATATCGGCGGCCACAATCCGTTTGAACCAGCGGCCCTAGGGTCGGCTATTTTGCACGGCCCGCATGTGCAAAATTTTGCCGATATCTATGACCGCCTCGACCTTGCTGGCGCGGCCTTGCCGGTTGCCGGGGCAAAGGCGCTCGCGCATGCGGTTACTGAAATGATGCAACCAGACAAGCGGGCGCCCATGGCTTACGCCGCTTGGGAAGTCAGCTCCAGCGGGGCTGATGCGACCGACAAGGCCCTCGCCCTGATCCAGCAATATCTTCCTGCCCCCCGCCGTCCCGCAACGTCGATTGGGGCCACCCGGTGATCAAACCCCCGGCATTTTGGCATAATCTGCCAACCGCTCCGGGCGGCGCAGCGCGGCTGTTATCGCCCTTCTCTGCACTCTATGCTGCGGCAACTGCCCGTCGGATTGCCAAAGCCACTGCCCCCCACCGGGCTGGCATCCCGGTGATCTGCGTGGGGAATTTGAATGCGGGCGGCACCGGAAAGACCCCGACGGTCATTGCCATAATTCAGCATCTGGCCGCGTCAGGCTTTACCGCGACCGTAGTAACCCGGGGGTACGGCGGCAGCCTTACAGGGCCGGTTCGGGTTGAGCCCAAGCATCACAGCGCGGGCGATGTCGGCGATGAACCGATCCTTTTATCGGCCTTTGCGCCGGTTTGGGTCGCGCGGGACCGGGCGCAGGGTGTCGTCGCAGCGGAGGCGGACGGTGCCCAGATTATCTTGCTGGATGACGGGTTTCAGAATCCTCATGTCTCAAAGGATCTGTCCATCGTCGTGGTGGATGCGGCGCGGGGCTTTGGCAATGGCCGCGTGTTGCCCGCCGGTCCCTTGCGCGAACCTGTGGCAGTTGGTCTGGCCCGGGCGGATCTGGTGCTGAGCATCGGCAACGACGCCGAGCAGAACCTCTTTCAGACCATGTGGGGGTCGATGATCGCGTGCCCCCAGGTCTCGGCCCGTCTGACCCCGCTGCAAACTGGGATGGACTGGGACAAATTACGGGTCTTGGCTTTCGCCGGAATCGGAACGCCTGAAAAGTTTTTTCAGACCCTTCGTGATCTCGGTGCCGAAGTGGTCCGGGCCGTTCCGCTATCAGATCACCAATCGCTGCCGATCGCGTTGCTGCACCGGATGGAGGCAGAGGCCAAAGCAGTCGGCTTGCAACTTGTGACCACGGAAAAGGATGCTGTCCGACTTCCCGACGCCTATCGTCAGCGGGTTTTGACGGTTCCCGTGCGCCTGACCCTACCAGACTGGAGCAAGGTTGACGCGGCCTTGCAGCCGATCCTGAGTCGCGTCTAGTCGCGACCCAGGCTGTCTATCATCCGTGACTTACTTGGCCAGGTCTTCGTCAATAACTTTAGAGAAATCGGCGTAGGACATGTTGCTATACGCCTCGCCATTCACGAAGAATGAGGGAGTCGAGGTCACGTTATCCGCTTCGGCATTTTCCTGATACCACGCCACCAGCGACTGGGCGGTATCCGCATCGCCTAGACACACATCCAACTGCTCGTCACTCAGGCCCGCCGTAAGGCCGATCCGGCGCAGATTGCCAACGATGGTTGCAGGGTCGCCGCCTGCCGTCCACGCCTTCTGGGTGTCGTAGACCATATCGGCGATTCCGAAATACCGATCTTCACCGCCACAGCGGGCGACCATGCTGGCCCAAAGCCCGTAGCGGTCAAAAAAGACTTCGCGATGAATAAAATGGACCTTGCCGGTATCAATGTAGTTTTTCTTCAGTTCCTTGAAAACTGTATCGTGGAAATTCGCACAATGTGGGCAGGTGAAGGACGCATATTCGATGATCGTTACCGGCGCGTCTGGATCGCCAAGGCTCATCTCAGCGACGGACTTGGTTGCAGGCTCGGCGGTCTGAGCGGCAGCGCTGCCGCCCCATTGTGCCGGCGCCAATCCAGCTGCCCCAACCACAAATGCGGCTCCGAGTAAGCCAACGGCGAAAAACGTGCGAATCATGGAAAGGCTCCTTAGGTCTTTGATCGAGTGAGAATGCGCGACCCGAGCCCCGCAAGGGCAGCGCGCAGTTCAGGGTCTGCTATGTCATTTGTCGCCGTTTCGGCAACGGCCAATACAGTCGGATCCGGCTGGGCGGCGCGCACCGGTGTCGGTGCTGCCCGGAACGGGCTTTGGCCTTCGCTGAAACCGGTTGGCGCGGTTTGTGTAACGGTAATTCGGGCAACGGCATTGTAGCCATAGCACGCATTGACCCGGTCACGAATACGCGGAAGTTGTGGCTGCAGCATCGGGCCGGCCGCGCCTCGGGCAAGCACCGTCAGGGTCGCCCCCAAGCCCCCACGGCCATAGCCGATCTTCACCGGCAGACAAATCGCGGCTATGTCCTGCCCCACCACTTCTTCCCAATGGGTCAGAAGCCGGGTCACAGCGAAGCCACGCCCTTCGCTTGCCTTGCGAATCTGCGATTGGACAAGGCCGCTGGCTTGGGTAAATCCCTTGCCGCGCCTCGGCTTTTGCTGGTGATATGATGGCCGGTCTGCCATGTCATCCTACCTGACTACTTGCCGCATCCTATCGGAGTGGTCAGCCAAGGCCAGAGGCAGATGCAAAAAGGATCATAACGCTTGCGTGAAAGCCCCGACCCCCTCACCCTTTTGGCGTGGTACGATCGCCATGCCCGGCTTTTGCCGTGGCGCACCCCACCCGCAGCCCGGACGCAGGGCATACAGCCTGATGCCTATCGAGTCTGGCTGTCGGAGATCATGCTGCAACAGACCACCGTGCCAGCCGTCAAAGGCTACTTCGAGCGATTTACGGCCACATGGCCCACCGTCCATGCGCTGGCAGCCGCCGATGATTCTGTTGTCATGGCCGCTTGGGCCGGCCTTGGGTATTACGCCCGAGCACGGAATTTGCTGAAATGTGCACGGCAGGTTGTGCAGAGCTTCGACGGGGTTTTTCCCGCAGATCGAGACCTGTTGCTGACCCTGCCCGGCATTGGTCCTTACACGGCATCCGCAATCGCATCGATTGCCTTCGATCTGCCCGCCACCGTCGTGGACGGCAATGTCGAACGGGTCATGGCGCGGGTTTTCGATATCCACACGCCGTTGCCGAAAGCCAAAGGCGAGCTGACGGCTCTTGCTGGATCTCTCACCCCCACGCAACGGCCCGGCGACTATGCGCAGGCCGTCATGGATCTTGGGGCGACTGTCTGCACCCCGCGCTCACCGTCTTGTGGGCTTTGCCCATGGTCCGAGGCCTGCCTCGGACGCGCCCGAAACACGGCTGTCGATCTTCCGAAAAAAATCAGAAAGCCATCTAAACCCCTGCGTGTCGGAACCGTCTATATCGTCCGAAGATCAGACGGCGCCTGGCTGCTAGAGCAACGCCCTCAAACAGGGTTACTCGGCGGCATGCTGGGTTGGCCCGGCACAAACTGGTCCGAATCGACGCCCCCGGACTGCCCCCCGATCGACGCCGATTGGACGGAAGTATCCACGCAGGTCCGCCACGTGTTCACCCATTTCCAACTTCATCTGGCGGTCCGCATTGCCGATGTCGCGGTGAACGCACGACCAATGCGCGGCACATTCATTCCCGACGAAAGGTTCAATCCTTCGGACCTCCCGACGGTTATGCGAAAAGCCTTTACTCTTTCCCAAGCCGACAGCCCATAGACCTGACCTACCTCCAATCGCCATATAATTTGTCGCCCCATTGGCACCGAAACGGCCACCTATGCCTCCGTTTATAAAAATGACGGTCACAATAGTCTCTCATCCGCGACGTCCCCGAAAACTTCATCACTTACCCAAGGTAGAGGAAGCGTCACGACGATGGGTTAGGAAGTGGCAGGCGGCGGCGACGATTTAGGGTGCAAGTGATCCGATGCGGTGTGCGTTCGCCATGACAGTCAACGTGATCGTGGTCGCCGGAATGCTCGGAAGGACCGAGGCGTCCACCACATGGACACGTTCCAAACCGTGAGGACGGCCAAGTGTGTCTGTTTGTTGGTGATTTGGGGAAGTATCCATCGGGAGGGACCCACCGACATGGAAGCTTGATCCCGGTGCTCCGTCGCGACGTGCGAAAGTCAGCGCTGAGATGCCCGCTTTCGACATGACCTTCGCAATACGCGAGGCGGCACTCTTTAGAAAAAACGGTGTCTCTTTCGCCGGTGATACCCTGGCCAGCAACCGTCCCTCCCGCGTGCGGGAAAGGTGGATTCGGCCAGAGTGATCTGAATGAAGAAATATCTGAGCAACGAGAAGACGCAGGGACAGGTGCTGTAGGAAGGCCGCAGGCAGGTACGCTCCATAATTGGCAGTCAAGTCTCGTGCATAAAATTCGTTCCATGTGTAAATTTGAGCGTGGACCGACCGCTTCGACGGGACAGTCCCTTCCAGCTCCAAAAATACTTGAGGCAAGGTGGTACATGGGGGGTGATCCGGTCGACGGTCCGCACGCCACCGGGTCAGCATCGGCAGGAACGCGTTCTGGCTATCCTTCAGGGTCAGTTCCCGGAAATTTCCGAACTCTGATGCAAGAATAATGCGCGCCGTTTCCAACACACCAGTGGCGACGAACACTCGGGTTCCGGAGATGCTTTCGCCTGTGGAAAGAAATACATTTACACCCTGCAACGTTTCAGAAATGGCCGCGACCGCAGGACCTGATCGATAGGCAAATCCGGGGGTTTGCTTCAGGCGTTCAAGTGTCTGGCACGACGTATAGATATGGCCCCACGGGCATCCGTGCAGGCACATGCCACAGCGCTGGCAGCCTGTTTCAACCGCTTGGCGCGCCGCGCCAACTGTCGTCCCCTGCCGTTCCATCCAATCACGATGGCGACTGAGACGTCGCAGCAACGTTTCGGCCTGAGTGGTTGGTGGAATTTGCCCTATCCCGGTCATATCCACAGACGGAAATAGGCGCGCCAATGCGTCCGACGTTCCTGACATCGGCACAATGTCTGAAATGGACCGGTAGTGCGGCGCAAGGGCCACAGAACTGATCGGCCAATCGCTAATATCGCTGTGTCGAGAGGGTAACATTGCAGCCCCCCACAAATTCGAAAGGCCGCCAGCCGCCCTGGATGCGCGAAGACCAATCGGATCGCCGCCTTCTGAAAACGTAGCCTTTTCCGGCTCCATAGCGAAATCGGATCCGAAACGTCGGACATGACCTGCAGCTCCAAAGAATTGCGGCTTCTGATAGGCGGCGATCCAAGATGGTTCCCAATCCAGAGGCGCGTACTGAGCCAGAACATCGCGTTGATGCGTTGCGTTGTGAGGCAACCGCGCGCCGCAGTCCAACATTGTAACAGCCCGGCCCCTGGCAAGCAGCGCAGTCGCCACCGCGACACCGGAAGGGCCGGAACCGAGAACCAGATCCACCCCCCTAACTCCGGTACAAAACCAAAACCCAGCCATCGCCAAGAGTTCCGGGAAATTCGTGCATCACGGCTAAGTCCCGGTGGCGGTCGAGTTCCATTTGGGGGAGCCCCCGGAACATGCGCTGAGGAAATGCCACGACCACCCATAACGGACCCGCTCCTGCCATCGCGTCAGCATAGCCGTTTTCTGTTTCAATTATTTGCCAATCGGCCCCGAAATGATCGTTGAACACGTGCCCGGCGGGACCGACACCATACACCCTCTCACCAGGACTGCGCCTACTTTCAACATATGAAAAAGCACCGGCCAGATCTTGCTTCGGAGCGGTGAAGTTGCGCAGCGCCAGACTGCCCGATAAAACAATCATCGCGGTTGCTGCACCAAGAAACAACCGCCGCGCCAACGCCGGTCGCTGGACGACAATGATGTGGCAGATTGATCGAAGGCCCACGACGATCAAGATTAACAAAAATCCGATATCGACAAAAAAGAAGCGCGGCCACACCCGCATATTCAGCGCGAGTAAGGTGCCAAGGGTTAATCCGATATGTACGAGAACTAAAAGGCCAAACCAAGGGACAGACCGCCGGGTTGCCAGCCCCCCTGCAACCGCAGACAGCACGACACCAACGGCGGTTCCGGCAACCAAAAAACTCGAGGAGCCGATCGCTGTTCGAATGGCCTCTGCTAACGTCCAGATCGGATTTTGATATTCCTCCATAACGTCGACCGCTGAGGTTTCAGCGACATTGTCCAAGGTTTGCAACATGCTGGGCAAGACCGGCAAATAAATTAAGACCGTCAAGACGCCACCCACCAGATACCCAAGGGCCGGGAATGTGATCATGCTGCGCCTGAACGAACCACCCCAAATCGAAACAGCGACGGCAAGGAGCCAGATCAAACCATGAGCCGCAAAGAGGATCAGACCGGTGAGATGCGTGAACGTTGCAAGGACGAGAGTGATCGCATAGGCCAGCCAGACTCCCACGGCCGGCTGCTTCAAACCGCGCAGAAACAGGATCGTGCCAACCGTGCCCCAGAACGCCAATTCGGTGTAGCCCCGCGCGTTCTGTGAGAACCAGATATGATGATAGGACAAGGCTAAAAGTACCGCTACCAGATGTGCAATCCGGTTGCCGACGACATCATTTGCCAGCCTCCAGACCGCCGCGATAGAGCCCACACCGAAAACCAGCGCCGGCAAGCGCAGGGACCAGTTGTCGTCTCCAAACAGATCGAGGCTGAGCTTTGCTTGCAGGTTGTGCAAATAGTGGTGGTTCATCGAATAGGACTGCATCATATCCGGCCAAGGCATCCGTATGTGACTGTCCAAGGTGAGAATTTCATCATACCAAAGCGGGCCGTTCAGCCCGATAAGACGAAGACATAATGCACCGATCAGGATGATCGCTAGAATGGCGTAGTCGCGTGTGGTTGGCGGTGCTGAAGGCACGCTATGAACCCTTCACTGCGCGCACGAGCACCAGCATCTCGAAATTCGGATCATGCATCGACAACTCCTCAGGGGCGATTTCCGACGCACCGAGACCATGCAAATTGCAGATGCAGGAAAAAACGTTGCCCACCGAGGTCACTTCAACGTTTTCTAACGGGAAAGCAGCACGAAAAAGCCGTCGTTTAGATTGTGTGGTGAAATGCCAGTATTCGCCCCAGTCATCGATGCCTTCCCGCCGGGCAACGCGGGTCATACCATGCGACGTACACAGGACCACTCCGCCCGGTTTCAGGATACGATGAAGCGTGGCAATCGCCTTATCCACTTCAAATATCATCTGAAGCGTTTGGGTGATGATGATGCAATCGAAACTGTTGTCAGGGATATGCGGCGCATCAGTCAGATCCGCGACAATCGTCGCCAGAGGATTGCCATCCACATAACTCAGAACATCCTCTCGCATAACCCGATCTCCGCCGAACTTGCGTGTATAGGCCGGATCGCCCATCTCAAGTGCCCGTCCTTTGATGTCGCTTGCGTGACGTGCAAGAAAGTCTTCGATGTAATAGCGTTCGATGGTCAGAAGATCACGATCCTGCCCAAAAACAGCGCTGATGGGCGACACCCGCCGCAATCCGCCGAAGTCAACGGAGCCGACCGGGACAGATTGGAGTTTGTGCAGACGTTGCTGCTGCCGGATCCACCGTCGTAGATTGAGCGGCAATACAACCGTGGCAGTATCGCGCAGTAGCTTTTCTAGAAAAGCACGGGGTGTCATGACATGTCTACTTTCCCGACCCTGTCGACCGACAGCTACTATTTCTTTTCGGCCATCAAGTCTGCCACGATATGTTTTAATGTTCGACGCGGCCGAAATCCGATGGTCTGTTCAAGCTTGGAGATATCGGGAACTCGGCGCATCATGTCTTCAAATCCGTCTGGATATACGTCCTGATAGGGGATAATCTGGATATTGGATGAAGATTGTGTTTCAGATATAATATAGTCGGCCAGTGCACGAATTGAGATTTCCTGATCGTTTCCAATATTGAAAACTTTACCGTGAGCCTCTGGCGTGGACATTAAGCGGACAAGAGCTTCTACGACATCAAATACATGACCGAAGCAACGAGTCTGTTCACCGGTTCCGTGAACGGTCAACGGCTCACCATCTAACGCGCTTTGAACGAAGCGCGGGACCACCATGCCATAACGCCCTGTCTGGCGCGGCCCGGTGGTGTTGAAAAACCTGAGAATGATCACCGGCAAGCTGCTGTCACGTGCATGCGCGAGAGCCAAAAACTCATCAAGCATCTTCGCGCAAGCATAGGACCAGCGATGGTTCCGCGTCGCGCCAAGAATTAGATCATCATCTTCATTAAACGGAAATTTCGCCGCCTTTCCGTAAACTTCCGAAGTCGATGCCACCAAAGTCAACGTCTTTCCAGGCAATGCAGCATTGAGCACATTTTCGGTACCGGTGATGTTGGTGCGCAAAGATTTACTCGGCTCCTCCATTATAAGTTTGACGCCAACCGCTGCCGCAAGGTGGAATACGACCTCTGCACGCTGCACCAATTGTTCCACCAAGTCGGCATCCAGTACGCTGCCTTCAATGAACTGAAATTCGGTGGCGGAGGCGATCGCGTCGAGGTTGGACCTCTTCCCTGTCGACAAGTCATCCAGAACGGTCACGGCGTGGCCGTCATAAATCAGTCGCTCTGCTAAATGAGAACCGATGAAACCCGCACCGCCGGTAATAAGACACTTCATGCCAGCCTCACAAATGAATACTTGGAGATCCTTAAGCTCTATATGTTAACATGATCTTTCAAGAATTGACGAATGGAGTCAGATAATTAATTTAGATAGTTCTGCTTTACCTGCGAAATCTTTGTTATTTTCGTGTGGAATGGACAGGGAATCATGGATCGATATTGCGAGCCCGAACTGTCAGGGCGACATGTTATCGTGACCGGTGCGTCGGGTTTTATTGGGCGTCAGTTGACCGCCGGACTTTGTCAGTCCGGCGCGATTGTCACGGTGTTGGTGCGAACGAAACATCGCCGCGTGGAACTTGAATCCCTCGGAGCACGGGTCGTGCTTTGCTCTCTGACAGACCAAGCAGGGCTCCTGAAGGCAATGGCGGGATGCAAAACGTTGTTCCATTTCGCCTATGATGTCCGAGCCCCAGCACATGAGAATATCGAGGTTTTCGATTGTGTCATGGCGGCAGCCCGACAAGCGGGAATAACGCAAGTCATTCATGCAAGTTCGGTCGTGGTCTATGATCGGTGGCCGAGCGGCACGATCGACGAAACCAGTCCTATCGGTAGCGCCGGTGGCGGGATGTATCGGCAAGCTAAAATTGCCATGGAACATCGATTGATGCAATCCGGCCTTGCTGTGGCGATTTTACAGCCAACTATCGTTTACGGCCCAGGCAGCACCCTATGGACCGATGCGCCGCTGTTAGCCCTCCGGTGCGGTGGTCTCGTATTGCCAGATCCGGTTGGACTCTGTCCTGCCGTCTATGTGGACGATGTGGTTCAGGCGGCACTGCAGTCCGCCATTATGGTGACCGATCGGCCAGAGCGGTTCGTGATCAGCGGGCCTGACACCTTAACCTGGCGGGACTTTTACCGCGCCTATGCCGCCATGATCGGGACGGGAGACGTGATTTCGACGCCGTTCAACCAAGTATCTGATGCGTTGGGAGGCACCAGAAACACGTCTCACACTGGTCCCGGCTTGGCTGAGAAGTTTAGTGCGCGTCTGCGGAAAGTGTTCGGCCAATCGCGGTTTGAAGCGTTTGTCGGTCTCGTTCGCACGAGGCTGGCAGGACAGAGTCCGACCCTACCAGATCGCGAGAGGTTGGAACTTTACACGGGAAATCCGCAAGTTTCGATTCAGTTGGCGCGTGAGAGATTAAGGTTCACTCCAAATTTCCATCTGAAAGATGGGATCTCTTCAATTTCGAATTACTACAATGATCACCAATCAAGAAATTTTCGAAGTTCTTAATCACTATACGATTCATAATGCGGATGTATGAAATCGGCTTGCGAGCCTATGCAACAGACGGGTAACATTGATGAACGCAGATTTTTCACTGTGCAGCGATTTAAAGCAAAAAATCCAACAGCGCTCAGCCCGTATTTTGACAATTGGCTTGGGCTACGTCGGCTTGCCACTTGCTTTGACGATATCAGAAACTGGCTTTCCCGTCATTGGTTTAGATATAAACAAAAGTCGAGTCTCTAAGATAAACTCCGGCCAAAGAGTGATTTCATATTTTTCGGAATCTCGGATCAGCGACGCTATTGCATCAGGTGGATTTACCGCGACGAGTGACCCGTCAGAGATTTCGCATGCGAACATCGTGCTGATTTGCGTTCCATCACCCCTGTCGCCGACGCGAGAACCGGACTTAAGCTATGTGATCAAGGCCGCCGAATATGTGGCAGCGTGGATTAAACCAGGACAATTGATTGTCGTGGAAAGTACCGTCTGGCCCGGCGCAACAGCCGAGGTCGTTAAACCGATTCTAGAACAAAGGGGCCTCTTGGCGGGCAAGGATTTTTTTCTCGGGTTTTCCCCGGAGCGAGAAGACCCGGGAAATGAGACACACACAACCCGCAACATCCCGAAAATTATTGGTGCGGATGATGCGCATAGCCGGGACCTGCTGGACGCATTCTACTCTCAAATTGTCAGTCAGGCAGTGCCGGTCAGTTCCTGTGCAACGGCTGAGGCAGTCAAACTTGTTGAGAACAGCTTTCGGACCGTTAATATCGCTCTGGTGAATGAATTAAAAGTCGCACTCGGCGCGATGGGGATCGACGTTTGGGAAGTGATTGAAGCTGCCGCGACGAAACCCTTCGGATATATGCCGTTCTATCCCGGGCCAGGTATCGGCGGGGACTGCATCCCGGTATCACCTGTCTATATGTCTTGGCGCGCACGCGATGTTGGCGCATCTGTTCCAATAATAGACTTAGCGCGTTTCAGCAACGATGCCGCGCCAGATGCGCTTGCGGGACGGATCGCATCCGATTTACTGGCGCGCTCGGCGGTGCCGATCCAGGGCGCGAATCTTCTTGTGCTGGGAATATCTTACAAACGCGACATTGAAGACACTAGGGAAAGTCCAGCCTTGGCAATTCTCGATCGCTTAGAGGCAATGGGCGCAATCTGCGATTACCATGATCCCTATTTCCCTGTAATCCCCAAGACACGTGATCACCCATCTTTGTCTGGGCGCCGTTCGATCCCATTGACGGAGTGCGCCCTCAGGGAATATGATTCTGTCATTGTAACGACGGATCATAGCATGGTCGATTACTCCTTGGTGGCACAATTTTCTCACTTAATTTTTGATACGCGAAATGTGTTCCATAAACGTGGAATTGTCGTTGATGGAATCAGACTTGTGAAAATATAACGACTTTCACGACACGGCAATGAGGTCCTTTGGGCACATGCTTCGGTCCGTGGTCAGCGCCTGGCTGCCAACATGATGCTGGTTCAATGCAATTCCGATGCGGCCATCTCATAAGCGTGCTTGACGGATGCCAGCAACGGTCCTGAGCACGACATCATCGGAACCACGTCCCTGCGAGACCTCGAGGGCCTACGGTCAGGCAGGCAACGGGCTGCGGATCAGGTCGTCGGCGCGGCCTCCATTCGGAATATCGTGCCGTCGACCCACATGCAGTTCAGGATAACTGAGAACCGGCGTGCCAACGATACCATGGCCCTTTTCCGGCCCAGACGTTTTACAACCTGAGCGCCCCAGCTTCTTAGCCATGTCCCTCGACCGCGGTTCATCATGACCGTTGCGGCCTGAAACAACGCGCGCCTCAGGTTCACGTCACCTGCCTTGGTTATGCCGCCTGAGACATCGCGCTCGCCAGATTGGTTGCGTGACGGTGTCAGGCCGACCCAGGGGCCAACATTCTTCGAAGAGGTGAAGCGCGCAGGGTCGTCGACCGCAGACCGATAAGTCAGGGCTACAACTGCGCCAACCCCTGGCATCGTCATCAGTCGCACGCAGACCGGGTCGTCTTGAGCCATCTGCCGAACCAGTTTTTCGAGGCTTGCCAGTTCTTGGCGCAGCGACGCCCTGGCACGCAGCATGGGAATTGTCGCCGTCTCGAGCATGGCATTGCCCTCAACGAGTTCCCGAATGCGGTGCCCGAATCTTCCTCGGGAGATCGCCCCGACCTTCAAACTAAAATTCCGCAAGAGCCCCCGCAGTGACATCTCCAGCGCGATCATGTTCTGTTGGATTACCTTGCGAGCGCTCAGAATGGCGCGAACCTCCTGAGCTGAGACCGACTTGCAGTGGACGGGACGGAACCACCCGAGATGGAGCAGACGTGCAATACCTTCTGCATCCCTGCGATCAGTCTTGATGGGCATGGCCTTCAAGGCACCCTTCACCTGCCGTGTTTCCATCAGAACAGATCCAGCCCGACATCTGTCAGCCCACGATGCAGCCACTGTGAAAAGGGGCCAGCCACAAGGCCAAGGGCGCTGACCTGCCCCCCGCGAAATCCCTCAGTCTAATGTAGAGTCTGCCCAACCCTGAAGGAGCAGACGACATGAGGAAAAGCCGTTTCACCGAAGCGCAGATTATCGGGATGATCAAAGAGCAGGAGGCTGGTTTGCCGACGGCGGAGCTGTGTCGGAAGCACGGCCTGAGCCCTGCGACGTTCTACAAACTGAAAGCCAAGTATGGCGGGATGGACCTGTCCGATGCCAAGCGGCTGAAGCAGCTTGAGGATGAGAACGCGAAGCTGAAGCGCTTGGTGGCAGATGTCATGCTGGACAATGTGGTTCTGAAGGATCTCTTGGGAAAGCCCTGACGACACCGATGCAACGGCGGGATGCAGTGCTGCGGGCCATGCGGGATCATCCGATCTCTCAACGCCGGGTCTGCGTCTTGATCGGTGTCGATCCGAAGACCGTGCGGCGCGAGAGGCCGCCCGACAACGCGGAGATCCGTCTCGAAATGAACAAGATTGCTGAAAAGCGGCGCCGGTTCGGCTACCGGCGTATTGGCGTTCTGCTGGAGCGCGTGGGCATGATCATGAACGAAAAGAAGCTTTACCGGATTTACCGGGAAGAGGGCCTGTCAGTGCGCCGCCATAGAGGCCGGAAACGGGCGCGAGGCAGTCGCACACCAATGCCAGTGCCGTCTCGGCCGAACCAGCGTTGGTCGCTGGACTTTCTTTCTGACACCTTCGGGGCTTGCCGGAAGTTCCGCATCCTGGCGGTCAATGACAATTGTTGCCGCAAAAACCTATGCTTGGTTCCTGACACCAGCATCTCCGGTGCTAGGGTCGCACGTGAGTTGGATGCTCTGGTCCGGATCTATGGAAAACCGGCCTGTATAGTTTCTGACAACGGAACGGAGTTCACAAGCAAAGCGATCTTGAAATGGGCGAACGACAACAAGGTCGAATGGCATTACATCGACCCGGGCAAGCCGTAGCAAAACGCCTACATTTTACGCCGGGGGAAACGCCCCACTGGGGCCTTTCCTGTTCCCGTCTCACTTTCAATGGCAGTCTGCGGGACGAATGCCTCAACGCGGAAATCTTCGATTCCTTGGCTGACGCCCGCAGGATCCTGGCGCTCTGGCGCTACGATTACAACAATGTCAGGCCCCACTCATCGCTCGGCAACAAGACCCCGTCCGAAGCGCGCCGAGCGCTTGAGCAATTTGACGGCTCCGCGCCCGGCGCGCTTGCCACACCCGAAATCGACGACGATCAAACCCAAGGACTCTCGTTATGACTGAGGGACGAACGGGGGGCAGGTCAGTTCAGGTTCGTGCGACTGTGCTGAACGGGCTCACAGCCGTAGGAATACCCGTCACCATGACAGCGGGATAATTTTGTTTCAGGAGAAAGAGAAATTTCTGCCGGAGTCACATTTCCGAAACACCGCGTCTGCGGGGCAATACTTTTTAAATCTTTGTCTGAATTCATGACTGCTCATAGGTTCAAAGTGGGCGAACCTTGGTGGTACTTTCGCGGAGGGGTATTGTCGTGTTGCAATATACAGGAGTCAGCTCTTGAAATCCTTGCGTATTATAATGTTCACGACCTTTTACCCCCCATACTCGTTTGGTGGCGATGCCGTTGGAATCCGACGGATGGCACAAGCGCTATGCGCTCGCGGGCACGAGGTGACGGTCGTTCATGATGAAACTGCCTTTCTAAGCCTTGGGGGACAGCTTCCGGCAGAAACCAGGTCGTCTGATCAGATTCGAACGATTGGTTTGCGCAGTCGCACCGGTCCCTTATCCATTCTTATGACTCAGCAAATTGGACGACCCGTTAACCATGCCGCCCGTTTGAAGGAGATTGTAAAGCAGTCTACTTATGACATTGTTTGGCATAATAATATCTCTTTGATCGGCGGGCCGGGCCTAATCGATTATGGAACTGGTCTTCGGGTCTATGAAGCACATGAACATTGGCTCGTTTGCCCGACCCATGTCCTGTGGCGATATGGGCGGGAACTATGCGAGCGTCGCGAGTGTTTTCGTTGCGCGCTGAGTTATCGACGCCCACCTCAACTTTGGCGGACGACCGGATTTCTTGACCGCCAGTTGGATAAGATCGATCTTCTAATTGCGAAGAGCACGTTCAGCCAAGCCAAGCACAGGGAGTTCGGCCTGCGCCACGAAATGGACGTCTTGCCTTACTTCTTGCCGGAGATCGATGTCGATCATGTACGGCCACACCAAGGTCATGGGCGTCCTTATTTTCTGTTTGTAGGGCGTCTGGAGAAAATCAAGGGATTGCAGGATGTTATTCCGGCGATGACCCGGGTCCCCGAGGCTGACTTACTGGTCATTGGAGATGGGGATTATGCAAAAACGCTAAAAGCACAAGCCACGAACAATCCACAGATAAAATTCCTAGGTCGTCTCCATCCTGATGAGTTGACGGCGTATTATCGAGGTGCGCTCGGGCTGATTGTGCCCTCAGTCTGCTATGAAACTTTCGGCATTATCTTGATCGAAAGTTTCCGGATCGGCACACCCGTGATCGCGAGACGCATCGGCCCGTTTCCTGAGATCGTGGAAGCCGCCAACGCTGGCGCGTTGTTCGATACTGAAGACCAACTCGTGTCTGCGATGTTTGCTTTGCTGCGAAATCCAGACCTGAGGGCACTGCAATCGGTCGCTGCCCGGGCCGCATTCCTCACCCGATGGAGCGAGGACGAAGTTTTGACGGCCTATGGCGACGCCTTGGCCCGCGCTGCGCACCGCAAGGGCAACCGAGCACTGGCTTCTGCCCTAGAGGCGGGCAGTTTTCAGAATGGGGCCGGGCGTGTTTAGCCTTGAGTTGGCGCGGCTCCGCAAAATCACCAAGGCAGTCACCGTTCGAATCCAGAGCAGTTGCTGACAGAGTTTATCTGAGTATGTTGAGACTTGGTCGTGTCCAAATTTAGGTCTGGTCTCCTTCGATTAATGTTTGCTATGAGGGAGATAAGAGATGGCAACTAAGTACACCGACGAGTTTCGCCGTGAAGCATTGCGACGGCCCGCGGGCTGATACGTCCGCATTTATTATCGGCGCTGGGGTTCGGTCTTTCGATGGACTCTGATGCACAAATCAGTTGACGAACGGTTCTCCCCTTTCCCGAGACGGATTTATCCCACGGCTGTCGTGACAGGGATGCCAAGGGCGGTGTAGCCGTTCAGGATCGCAATGCGCACCTGAACCTCAGCGACTTGGCGGTCAAAG
>NZ_MTBG01000013.1 GCF_002119405.1 Pseudoruegeria sp. SK021
CGCCCCCCCCCTTCCCGGCCCTGCGATCCGACCGCCGTGCGGCTTTCGCAAGAAACCGGACGTGATCGCCCTGCCGGATATCGGCCCGACGACCGGCACTGATTCGGCGGGCAGCCCCTGACCTTCCGCACGCCAGCAGGTGCTCGGGGAACCCAAGCCCAGCGGTCACGGTTGTTTCTCGGTTGGCGCGTGTCGATCCAAGGCCTAGATAAGGGTGAAGGTCGCCTGCGACACCAGCGTTCCGGTTTGCGCGCCACGATCAAGACTGGCGGGCGCGGCGCAGCGCGGACACCACGACAACCGAAAGGACCCCCTCAATGACCGACAAAATCGTGAAATCTGATGCGGAATGGCAAGCGCAATTGTCGCCACTTGCCTACAAGGTCACCCGCAAGCACGGCACTGAACGCGCGTTCAGTCATGACAACTTTCCGAAAGACCCTGGCACATTTCTATGTATCTGCTGCGGCGCGCCGTTGTTCGGGCAGGACACCAAATTCGACAGCGGCACCGGTTGGCCAAGTTTCTATGCTCCGCTGGACGATGATTTGGTCGGCGAACAGGTGGACCGGACGTTGTTCATGCGGCGGACCGAGGTGCACTGCAATCGCTGCGATGCCCATCTGGGTCACGTCTTCCCGGACGGCCCGAAGCCGACCGGTCTGCGCTATTGCCTGAATGGTGTGGCGTTAGAGTTTGAACCTGACGCCTAAACTGGATGCCGGCCTATTGCAGGACTTCCGCTGCCGTAGGCGTGCCGATATTGCCAAAGATCGACCGCAGGAACCCGATATCGCGAACCGGAGGATTCGTTGTGCGGCCGGTCAAAACAACCAACTGCCCGTGCTCAATGCCATAACGGCGAATGTCCGTGACTTGCCCGGCATCAGCGAAATCGATGGCCAAAACCTGACGCTCAATTTCCTTGGGCGGCAGGATGCCCCGGTTCTGACGGCGGGAGGACACATAGTACCACGCGTTATTGTTATCGAAACCGGTGTTGATCGGCGCACCGATCTTTTCCACCACGGTTTCCCGCGTGTCCGTGCCGACCACAACCTTGGCAAGTTCGCTGGGGGGCGGCACATAACCGTGGTTGTCGATGGTCGGATTGCACGCAGACAGAACCGACATCCCGATCACTAAGCCCAGAATCCGGCTGCCGGATCGAACCCGGAAATTCGTTTTGCTGGACGCGTTCGCCATCTTCTTCCTTGCCTGTCGGGACGACATCTGGCACCCGATTACCTAAGACATCGCTTTTGTACAAGAATGGATACCCGGATTGGCCCCAAGCAAACCATCTTCTTCCGCCGCCGGTGATCACGGATCGCGCTTGCGCCTATCTGATCTCTCGCGACGCAAACCGGTGCCCGTCTCGTTCGTGCCCGACACTGAAACCCTGCGCCAAATGGCCAAGGACCTGGATATTCTCGACGTCCAGAAGGCCCGAATGGACGGAAAGCTGACTGCGGTCGGCGACCGAGACTGGGACCTGACCGCCAAATTCGCCGCAACCGTGACGCAGGCTTGCGTGGCGACCCTCGCCCCCGTGCGCACGCGGATCGAAGACAGTTTGGAATTGCGGTTTCGCGCCGGTGTTGATGACACCGTTACGGACAGCGAAATGGAAATGCCCGATGACGACTCGCTTGAGCCGCTGCCAACGTCACTCGATCTGACTGCGATTCTACTGGAAGGACTTTCCCTCGCGCTGCCGCCCTACCCGCGCGTCGAAGGGGCCGCGCTGGACGAAACCAATTTCACTGAACCAGGCAAAACCCCATTGCGGGACGAAGATCTGCGCCCGTTTGCCGGTTTGGCCGATCTTAAACGTAAATTGGGCAGCTCAGACGACACCTAACCTCGACTTGGCCCCCACGCGCCCAAAAAACCACTTGCACCCTGATATAAAACCGCTATCACTCCGGTTCCGTTTTAACGCGAGTCTTGACCCTCTTTCGGGGGGCCTACTGACCCGCAAGTCTGCCAAAGGGCCATGCGCCCACCATCCGAGGTTGTCACATGGCTGTCCCAAAGAGTAAGATCACCCGGTCGCGCCGGAACATGCGCCGTTCGCACGATGCGTTGGTCGCTGGAAATCCCAACGAGTGCACCAATTGCGGTGAACTGAAGCGTCCGCACCACGTTTGCCCGTCCTGCGGTCACTATGCCGATCGTGAAGTCATCGCGATGGTCGAGGATATCGATCTGGACGAAGACGCGGCTTGAAGATCTGACGCGCGCGGTATTTCATGATGGCACGGGAGTCTGACACGGTCACGCACCGCGCCCTCACGAAAACTGTCGTAATTTCGATCGACGCTATGGGTGGCGATTCCGGCCCCGCGCCAGTGGTTGCGGGGATGGAACAATCAGCCGCTAAAAATCCCGATATACGCTTCATTGTGTTCGGCAAGAAAGACGAGTTGGACACACTGATCGCCCGCAAGCGGGCGTTGCGAGATCGATGCATTGTGCGCGACGCCCCCGGCGTCGTGACAATGGACACCAAGCCCAGCAATGCAATGCGCCACGGCAAAGACACGTCCATGTGGGCGGCCATTGAGGCTGTTCGCGACCGTGAAGCCTCGGTCTGTGTGTCCTGTGGCAACACCGGCGCGCTGATGGCGATGTCGATGCTGCGTCTGCGCAAAATTCAAGGCATCAACCGGCCGGCAATTGCCTGTCTGTGGCCGTCACGAAATCCCTCAGGGTTCAACGTGATGCTTGATGCCGGCGCTGATATTCGCGCCGACGCCGAAGACCTTTTGCAATACGCACTGATGGGGGCATCCTATGCCCGGGTCGGCCTGAATTTGGAGCGTCCGCGCGTCGGCCTGCTGAACGTCGGCACAGAAGAGCATAAAGGCCGCGCCGAGTTGAAGGTCGCTTTCGACATGATTTCCGCCGCCTCCCAATCCGCCAACTTCCAGTTCATTGGATATGTGGAAGGGGGTGACTTACTCTCGGACCGGGTGGATGTGGTGGTCACCGACGGATTCAGCGGCAACGTCGCGCTAAAGACCGGCGAAGGCACTGCCAAATTGATCCGCGACCTGCTGAGTGACGCCTTCAAATATTCTCCGATGTCCCGCGTGGCGGCCCTGTTGGCCCTGACCTCGTTGCGGCGTTTGGCGAAACGAATCGACCCCCGCCGGGTCAACGGCGGCGTTTTCCTTGGTTTGAACGGCTCGGTCGTGAAATCGCACGGATCGGCAGATGCGACCGGCATCTCGGCGGCGATCAAACTGGCCTTCGAACTGGGTCAGGCGGATATTCCGGAACGGATTGCGGCACGGGTTGCATCCCTGTCCACCCCGGTCCAAGGTGGCTCTCACCCAAGCCAACCGGTCGGTACCAAAGAATGACAATACGTGCTGTGATACGGGGAGTAGGTCACTACCTTCCGGACAGAGTTGTTGAAAACAATGACTTTCCTGCCGAACTTGAAACCAGTGACGACTGGATCAGGTCGCGGTCTGGGATCGAGCGACGGCATTTCGCAGCCGAAGGTCAGACCACCTCTGATCTGGCCGCAAGGGCCGCGCGTGCGGCACTGATCGATGCCGGCCTGACAATTGACGACATTGACGCCATCGTTGTGGCCACCTCGACCGCCGATCTGACCTTCCCGTCAGCTGCGACCATGGTTCAGGATGCGTTGGGCATGACGTCGGGCTTTGCCTTTGACGTTCAGGCTGTTTGCGCCGGATTTGTGTTTGCTCTGGCGAATGCCAACGGCATGATTCTATCGGGTCAGGCGGACCGCATCCTCGTGATCGGCGCCGAAACCTTCAGCCGCATCCTTGATTGGACCGACCGCACCACCTGCGTGTTGTTCGGCGACGGCGCCGGCGCCGTGATTCTGGAACGGGCCGAAGGGGCAGGAACCTCTGCGGATCGCGGCATTCTTTCATCCGATTTACATTCTGACGGACGCCACCGCGATATTCTTTATGTTGATGGCGGGGTCTCGACCGGCACCACCGGGCACCTCAAAATGCAGGGCCGCGAGGTCTTTCGCCATGCCGTCGAAAAGCTGGCCGAGACCGCGGAAGCGGCGCTCGACAAAGCCAACCTGACCAGTGCCGATGTGGACTGGATTGTTCCGCATCAAGCCAACCTGAGAATCATCAAGGCAACCGCCCAGCGGATGGATGTGCCGATGGAGCGGGTCGTCCTGACGGTTCAGGATCATGGCAATACCTCTGCCGCATCGATTCCCCTTGCTTTGTCGGTTGGCAAACAACGCGGGCAGATCAAAGCCAACGATCTTCTGGTTGTCGAAGCGATTGGCGGCGGTTTGGCGTGGGGATCCGTGGTTCTGCGCTGGTAACCTGAACAAAAATGGGCATTTGCGACATCGAAACGCCCATTGACAGAAAAATCGTGCTAGCACTATCCTGACGCTGACGTTTTGGAGACGATCAATGAGTGGCAAGACTTTAACCCGAATGGATCTGAGCGAGGCTGTTTTTCGCGAGGTCGGACTTTCCCGAAATGAATCGTCGCAATTGGTTGAATCGGTTCTGGCGCATCTAAGCGACACGCTTGCCAGTGGCGATTCCGTCAAGATTTCGTCTTTCGGAACCTTCAATATCCGCGACAAGGCAGCCCGCGTTGGCCGGAATCCCAAGACCGGAGAAGAAGTGCCAATCCACCCCCGCCGGGTTTTGACCTTCCGCCCATCCCATCTGATGAAAGAGCGTGTTGCCCAAGGCAACAAAAGCTGAGCCGAACCGGCACAGAGATGAAAAAATCGCCCCAAGCCTTCCGGACGATCAGCGAAGTTGCGCATTGGCTTGAGACGCCCGCCCATGTGCTGCGCTTTTGGGAAAGCCGCTTTCCCGAAATCGCCCCCGTCAAGCGGGCGGGCGGACGGCGGTATTATCGCCCCGAAGACATGCAGTTATTGGGTGGGATCAAACACCTGCTGCACACTGAGGGTCACACCATCAAGGCGGTTCAGTCTAAACTGGAAGCAGAAGGTTCAGAGGCCGTCGCCGCCTTTTCGCCGCCAATGACGTTCGGTGCGCAGTCGGCAGAGCCAGAAGCCGAAGACCCCGCCCTCGCAGATACGCCCGACCAGTCGGACGTCACGACCTCGCCCGACGTCTCTGTGGTTGAAGATGCGCCCCCGCCTTCCGAAAGCGGCCCCATGGCCGAACCCGAAGATCACCCGGACGACGCGGCAGAAGATCAAGTTTCGACGCCCCCCGATGCGGCCGAGACCGGGCCGACGCCCGCTTTTATCCGGTCCGCCGCCCCCCACCCCGCCGCCGTTGAAGCCACTGAAGACGCAGACGACTTGTCTTCGCACGGGAGCGAGATAGCCCCCCCGCCGATTGGCTTCTTTTTCGATGACAGCGTCGAGTCGGACCTCGATGAAGACGACGTCCCTATGGGCGCCGACACACCTGATCTCGGGCAAGACGACGACGCAGCCATTTCGCCTGCGGTCACGGCGGCGGACTCTGTGATTACCCTCCCGCTTTCATCGACATCAGACGACCAAAATCCCGACGATCCCGATGATGATGCACGGCTTCCGGGCAGGGCCATTCCACTGTCCGCCTGCCTGCGGGCCCTCTCTCCGGCGTCGTTTCCGCAGCCCGCCGCACGCGCGGCTCTGTCCGATCTATATGCGCGCCTATCCGCCCTCCACACCCCGCCAGAGTGACAGACAAAAACCCGAAATTCCTGCGGTTTGTGCCTTGCCCTGCCCCATAGACCTGTTAAATAGGCCTCCGGTCGGGCCATAGCGCAGCCTGGTAGCGCGTCCGTCTGGGGGACGGGAGGTCGCAGGTTCGAACCCTGCTGGCCCGACCAGTTGCAAGGCTCGCACCCTATAAAGGGGCTGCGGGCTTTTTGCATTTCAAGCCGTCCCAGGATGGAGAGGGCCTCGATGACCATAGACCAATCTTACGCCTCAGATCGTTGCGGTGTCCTGCCTATTCAGGACCTGCGCACGATGGTTGCAACGGGCCAGATTTCGGGCAGTTCTCCGGTCGAGGAAATTCAGTTTCAACCGGCGTCGCTTGACTTGCGGCTTGGCCATACGGCTTACCGCGTACGGGCGTCCTTTCTGACCGGTTCGGGAAAGACCGTCGCCGACCGTCTGGCCGAGTTTCAGATGCACAAGGTCGATCTGGGTCCGGGGGCCGTTCTTGAAAAGGGCTGCGTCTATGTGGTCCCGTTGATGGAACATCTCGCCCTGCCCGAGGATGTTCAGGCCGTCGCCAATGCCAAAAGCTCGACGGGGCGGTTGGATCTTCTCACCCGGACCATCATCGACCAAGGCAGCGAATTTGATCGGATCCCGGCAGGCTATCACGGCCCGCTTTATGCCGAAATTTGCCCGCGCAGCTTTTCCGTTCTGGTGCGCCCCGGCATGCGCCTGAACCAGATCAGGTTCCGCAACGGGGAAGCCGGTCTTGATGATGACGCGTTGCGCGCCTTGCATGAGCAGGTCGGGCTGGTGGACACCCCGCCCCACATCGACGGTGGCCTCGGCTTCTCGGTCGATCTGGAACCGCGAAGCGACGGCATTGTCGGTTACCGCGCCAAACCTCATTCCGGCGTCATCGACATGGACAGGATCGGGGCCTATGCGGTGTCGGATTTCTGGGATCCCCTACACAGCGACCATGGCGGTTTGATTCTTGATCCCGGCGCATTTTATATCCTTGTCAGCCGCGAAGCCGTGCACATTCCCCCGGATTATGCCGCTGAAATGGCGCCGTATATGGCGTTGGTTGGCGAGTTTCGGGTCCATTACGCAGGCTTTTTCGACCCCGGCTTTGGCCATGCACAGGCCGGCGGCACCGGGTCCCGCGGTGTTTTAGAAGTCCGCTGTCACGAATCGCCGTTCCTGCTAGAGCATGGCCAGCGGGTGGGACGATTGCTGTATGAACATATGCGGACCCCGCCAGAGCGGCTGTACGGATCGGCCAGCGCGTCCAACTATCAGGGCCAGGGCCTGAAGCTGTCCAAGCATTTCCACGGCGTTTAGCCAAAGGCATTGCGCATTCCACGCTCACTGATCTGACCTCGCGCCCCTGTTGGGGAAGCGCAGTTGTGCCGTGCACACCGTTCAATCGGATCAGAGCCGGATGGCCCGAATTCAACCGCGCGTGGCTCCGCTCGACGCCGCCGCAAGTTCAGCAGTCTTGGGCCCGCCCTACGGGATCGCGTCCAGCCTTGCGGACCGGCGCCAGACGGCGAGGACCGCGGCTGGGCCGCACAGGATCGACCATAAAAAAGGCGCCCCGAAGGACGCCAATTCTTTGTTATGTCGCGAATGATGTAGATCAGACCGCTTCGGAGATGAACTTCACCGCGTCGCCGAAAGTCTGGATCGTTTCAGCCGCATCATCGGGAATCTCGATGCTGAACTCTTCTTCGAAGGCCATAACCAGCTCAACGGTATCAAGGCTGTCTGCGCCCAGATCGTCGATGAAGGATGCGTTCTCGGTCACTTTCGCTTCGTCCACACCCAGGTGCTCGACGACGATCTTCTTAACGCGATCTGCGATGTCGCTCATGTTCGTTCCTCTATGGTCTTCGGGGGTCTTGCCCGTTTTCGAATTCTGACCCGTCCGGGTCTTACCGGGCTCTTCAGCCCATCGTCCTGCCTAGCAGCGGGAATGATCCCCTGACCCCGGCAAAGCTGCGTGGCCTATAGCATATGGGAAACTGAAGGCAAACGCTTTCGCCACATCCCCCACAGCTAGGACCCGTTGTTAAATCATGGCCATGCCGCCGTTCACATGCAAGACCGTGCCGGTGGTATATCCGGCTTCTGCGCTGGCAAGATAAAGCACCGCCGCCGCGATCTCGGCAGGTTCGCCCATCCGTCCGGTCGGAACATTGCCAAGAATCGCGGACTTCTGATCGTCGGTCAGTTTGTCCGTCATCGCAGTGGTGATGAATCCCGGGGCCACAGCGTTCACTGTGATGCCACGGCTGGCAACCTCATAGGCCAGCGATTTCGACATGCCGACCATCCCGGCCTTGGCCGCCGCGTAGTTGCCCTGCCCCGGATTGCCCGTCGCGCCAACCACCGAGCTGATGTTCACAATCCGGCCCCAGCGCTTTTTCATCATTCCGCGCAGCACACCCCGACACAACCGCATCGTGGCGGTCAGGTTGATCTCCAGCACCTCGGCCCATTCATCGTTCGACATCCGCATGAACAGATTGTCCCGGGTGACCCCGGCATTGTTCACCAGAATATCGATGCCGCCCATTGCTTCGATCGCCTGCTTTGGCAAAGCTTCGACCGCAGTGGCATCCGACAGGTTGCACGGCAGGACATGGGTCCGCTCGCCCAGTTCCTTGGCCAAGGCATCCAGCGGCATGATCCGCGTTCCTGACAAGGCCACGGTCGCGCCCGCAGCATGAAGCGTCTTGGCAATCTCGGCGCCAATGCCGCCCGAAGCGCCGGTGACCAGCGCGGTTTTTCCAGTCAGATCAAACATGAAGTCCCGTTTCTCTTTTCGTAAGTGCGGTGATGGTCCCGTTGGGCCACGCCTTAGGCTTGGGCCGCCAACAGGGCGGAAATATCGTCGGGCGAGGCAATGGCCGTGCAGGTCACAGACCGGTCAATCCGGCGCACCATGCCCGACAGCGCCTTGCCAGCGCCCAGCTCCCAAATCTCGGTCACGCCCTGCCCGGCCATGTACAGGACACTCTCGCGCCACCGCACCGACCCGGTGATCTGCGTGATCAGTTGCGCCCGGATGGTTTCGGGGTCGCTGGTGGCGCTGGCGGTCACATTCGCCACCAAAGGCACGACCGGCGCGGCGATCGTCACATCGGCCAAGGCCTGCGCCATTGCTTCGGCGGCAGGCTGCATCAGGGAGCAATGAAACGGCGCCGAGACCGGAAGAAGAACGGCCCGCTTGGCCCCTTTGGCTTTGGCAAGCGCCACAGCACGTTCGACCGCGGCGGCATGGCCCGAAACCACAACCTGCCCCGGATCGTTGTCATTTGCGGCCTGACAGACCTCGGCCTCGGCCGCCTCGGCAGCAACCTCAGTCAGGGCATCAAAATCCAGACCAAGGATCGCGGCCATCGCGCCAACGCCCACCGGCACTGCCGCCTGCATGGCTTGGCCCCGTTGCCGCAACAGCCGCGCCGTATCAGCAATGGTCAGCGCCCGTGCCGCGGCCAGAGCCGAATATTCCCCCAGCGAATGCCCGGCCACAAAGGCGCCGTCGGCAATTTGAATACCTTCGGCTTCCAATGCTCGGACCACAGCCAGCGAACAGGCCATCAACGCGGGCTGGGCGTTTTCGGTCAAGGTCAGGGCCTCGATCTCTCCGGTCCAGATCAGATCCGACAGCCGCGCATCCAATGCGTCATCCACCTCGTCGAATACCGCACGCGCGGCGGGATAATGATCGGCCAGCGCCTTGCCCATACCGATGGTCTGCGCCCCTTGGCCGGGGAATACGAATGCGCGGGTCATGGCACCTCCTTCAACGGGCCCGGATCGGCGGGCCTTCGTGATCCATCCCCCTGCAATACCGTGCAATATCCCCTGTTGCAATCACGCGCAGCGGTGCACGGGACCTGTGCGGTGCCTGCCATATCGTGTCGGCCCGGCCTCGGCTAAAGTCGCGACACCCTCATTCCGGAGCCCACAATGGCCACATCCCGTTTCCGCAACACCCCGCGCAGCTATGGTGCTGTGACCAAGACCTTTCACTGGCTGACCGCGCTGTTGATCCTGACCGAACTGCCCCTCGGCCTGATCGCCAATGACATGGCCTATGACACATCCAACGCCTTGGCCTTGAAGGGCACGTTGTTCAGCCTGCACAAGACGATTGGCATTACGATTTTCGCGGTCGCTTTACTTCGGATCCTGTGGGCAATCACCCAGCCGAAACCCGTCCTGCTACATCCGGATCGGAGAATCGAAAGCTGGCTTGCCGAAACGGTGCATTGGCTGCTCTACATCTCGCTTGTAATCGTCCCGCTGTCAGGCTGGATCAGTCACGCGGCCTCAGCCGGCTTTGCCCCGATCTGGTGGCCGTTCGGACAAGGCCTGCCGCTGGTGCCGCAGGACCCGACCCTGTCGCATTTTTTCGGGGGTTTGCATGAGGTGTTCACCAAGGTTCTGGCGGCGTCGGTGGTGCTGCACATCATAGGTGCCTTGAAGCACCATGTGATCGACCGCGACCTCACCTTGACCCGGATGCTGCCGGGGCACACCGAGGCTGGCGGCACACCGGCCCCGCACCATAAGTCTCCGATCCTTGCCGCTGTAGTGATCTATGGCGTCGCCATTGCAATTGCAGCGGGGCTCAGTTTAACCGCGCCCGAGACCTCGGCAATACGCGCGCCGACCGCACCATCCCCTGCCACCCAACCTTCGGGTTGGACGGTACAAGAGGGCCATCTCGGCATCAGCGTGACCCAATTCGGGGCGATTCTTGACGGCAGCTTTTCTGACTGGTCGGCGGCCATCACCTTCGACCCTGAGGCTGCGGGATCGATAAAGGGCACTGTCGCGGTGGATATCGCTATCGGTTCACTCACCTTGGGCACCGTCACGACAGAAGCGCTTAAACATGAATTCTTCGATGCCGCGACCTTTCCCACCGCCACCTTCCACGCCGAGATCATTGCGGACCCGTCTACACCGGATGCTTATCTGGCCGACGGCACCCTGACCCTGAAAGGCCGTGAGGTCCCCCTGACGTTGCCGTTCACCCTAACACTCACGGGCGGCGTTGCAGCGATGACTGGGACCACCACGGTTGACCGACGCAATTTTCTCATCGGAACTGACGCTTACGGCGATGAAAAGACGGTGGCGTTTCAAGTGGATGTCTCCGTAGCGCTGACGGCCACCGAAACCGCGCCATAGCCTGCTCCCCTTACGACACTGGCCGCCGGGAACCCCCGGCGGCCAGATTAGTTCGAACCGTCGATGGAAGTGGCTTAGGCCGGATCTTCGATCTGCATCGCTTCGAGGGAAATCTTCACCGTAATTTCATCCGAAATGTAGGGCGCATAGAGGCCCAGACCGAAATCACTGCGCAACACCGTTGTGGTCGCGTCAAAACCGGCTGCGGGGCGTCCGGCGTAAGGCGGGAACGGATACTCGCCGGTGCTGTTCAGAACCGCGTCCAAGACGATTTCCTTGGTGATGTCATTCAAGGTCAGATCGCCGGTAATCAACGCCGTCGTATCGCCCGTGACCTCAACCCCCGTCGATTGGAACGAGATTACCGTGGCATCCGGCGTGAAGAACTCACCGGTGGTTAGAAAGTGCTCGTCGCGGGCATCCCATCCGGTGGTGAACGCGCTCATCGGAATTGTGACCGAGACCGCAGAATTGGCGGGGTTTTCGGCGTCGAGTTGAATGTCGCCTTCAAAGCCGGACACCATGCCCGAGGTGTTCGAAAACCCGATATGATTGTATGTAAAGATCGCCTGACTGTGGCTCGGATCGATCGTATAGGTCGCAGGCTCGGCAAAGGCCGCAGTGGTGGTTAAAGCAGCGGTCAGACCACAGACAACAGCACGCAAGGTCTTGTTCATATTCGGCTCCAAACTAGAAAACACACAGACCACATCGGCCTGCCAGTCGCGGTACAGGTAACGGCATTGCAGGCGCAATCAATCCTGCGCCACCCAACAGGACACCTTCGGGAATGAACAGGTCGGCTGAGGCCGTGCTTGCGATCACTGGCGATGACGGGGGTGCGGCCGCGGCACCGCCCGGTGCGTCACTTCGGCGGATTCGGCACAGGGCGCCATTCGCGCCACCCGTTCACCGTACCAACGGGCCCCGAATGCGGCCGATGCGCCGTGCAACAGCGCACTGATCCAAACCGTATTGACCGCCAGATGCAAAATGACATCGCCGTAGACGTGGTCGATCTGCTCTACCACCACCAGCGCAAACAGCGCCGTCGCCAAGCCTCGCGGTCCGAACCAGCCGAAAAACAGCCGCGTGACCGGGGCCGCGTCGGTCCCCAGCAACGACAGCCAAATCGCCAGAGGCCGCAGGCAGAACAAGCTGGCAAGGATCAGCCCAAGCATCGGCCAGGTCAGCGCCATCAGCGCTTCGGGAATCAGCGCCGCCCCCATCAAGAAGAACGCGGCCCAAGCCAGCAATTGCCCTTCGCTGTCGGTAAAATCATAGACGAAGCGGATCCGTCCCTTGATGACGCTGCCGAAGCTCATACCAGCGACAAAAGCCGCGATGAAACCGTTGCCACCAATCAATTCAGCCAGCAAATAAGACCCGCCGGCAAAAGTCAGGGTCGCGATGCCCTCATAGGTGTCGGTGGTCATCCCGCGATCTCGGGCCCATAATAACGCCCGACTCCCCAAGGCGCCCACGATGATCCCCGCCAACGGCCCCAGCACAAGCTGCATCGCCGCAAACAGCGCCCAATCCCGCCCCGTCTGGTCCGAGACTTCCGCCGTGAGGCTGGCAAATAACAAAATCGCTGGCAAGGCCAAGCCGTCATTCAGGCCCGATTCGACGATCAGGGCGCGCTTCGGACGTGCCGGCATGTCAGGATTGCTCACCACGGCCTGCCCCAGTGCGGCATCCGTCGGCGCCAGAATGGCCGCCGCCAACGCCGCGACAACCCACGGCCAGTCGGGGAACAGGACCGCGGCGGTCACACAACCCAGCAAAATTGCCAACGGCAAACCCAGCAGTAGCATCCGCACCGGCCAAGCGTGACTGTTGCGCAATGCGGCAACATCCAGCTTGGCCGCATCAAGAAACAACAGCACCACCAGCGCCAACTCGGCCACGGGGTCCAACAAGTGTTCGATGTCTCCGAGCGGCAAGAGGCCCGAGACCGACAGGCCCGCCCCTAGCGCCAAAAACACCATCGGTGCCGTCAGCATGCTTGAAGACAGACGCTCAGCAAACAAACTATAAAGCGCCGTAATCAAGCAAAGAATGAAAAATCCGGTCATATCGTTACGCGCCCCGCTCGCCTGCATTGTCCTTTGGACCGGGCCAAGCCATGCAGTCAAGTCATGCCGGGGTTTCCATTCCGCCTATTGTGCAGGCGCAGCATTTTCATAAATACCCAACAACAGAACAGAATGCCGCCGCATCTTTGTCGACGGCGCAACCAAAGGACTTCCCCCATGGCACTCGCCAATGACTTTCGCGCGTATGATTCAAGTTTTAGTGGTCGGATTCGCGGCCTTCTCTCGAACATCAAAGAGCGCCGTTCGCGCGTCGCAGCCTATAACAAGACCGTCAATGAGCTGAATTCTTTTTCCAACCGTGAGCTTACTGATATCGGCATCCACCGCACGGATATCGCAGAAATCGCACGTCGGCACGCGTTTGAAGGCTAATGCTTTCGGGCGCGGGACCCGCACCAAATCGGTGCCGCCAGTCCCCACCCTAGTTCACTTTGCCCCCTTGGGCGCGTCCTGACCTCACGCTTCAGCCGTCGATTTGGCCGAACGCACCATCAGGACCGCAGCCCGCGGGAAGATGGATCACTCCATCCCCAGCGCCTCTTTGTACAGTTCCAACACCGCTTCTTCTTCAGCAATGTCATCCTTGTCGCGCTTGCGCAGGGCGATCACTTTGCGCAGAATTTTGGTGTCGTAACCGCGCCCTTTGGCTTCGGCCATCACCTCTTTTTGCTGCTCTGCAATGTCCTTTTTCTCCGCATCCAGCCGTTCGATGCGCTCGATGAATTGCCGCAACTCGTCGGCAGTCACGCGATAGGTGCTGTCAGTGTCGATCTGGTCCATGAGGTCCCCTGTTCGGTTGTGCCGATGTCCTAACCGCCCCTCCCCCCGGTCGCAAGCCTGTCTCGCGGCTTGCAGGACGGCGTCTTGCAGGCTAGGGCAGCGGAAAGCAGAGGGAACCACCTATGGACGTGTTGATCTGGATCGGAGCCGCGATTTCGCTGGCTGGACTTGGCGGCGTCATCGCCTGCATCGTGATCGCCACCCGCGCCAAGAAGGCCGGTCTTGGTGATGAGGCCTTGCGCGCCAAACTGAAATCAGTGGTCGCCCTTAATCTGGCCGCGCTGATGGTCTCGGCGCTGGGTCTGATGTGCGTCATCCTCGGCATCACGCTCGGCTGACGCTTACAAAGGCAGGTTATCGTACAGCGATTCTTCGATTTCCGCTTCCAAATCATCGTCGAGAGCTTTCAGCGCCGCGGGAATCCGGACGTTCGCCGCGCGCAGGCGCGCCACAAAAGCGCAGAGGTCATCGTGTAACCGTTTGATATCGGCGTCCGGCTGCGCGGCCTCGTGCTTCAGCGCGCGGATCCACCGTGCAACAGTGTCAGTCATCGCTTCCCCCCAATCATGTCTGGCCTATGTGCGATCCTGCGCCATCGCGATGTATGCGAAATGTGCAACGACACCGGGTCCGGCTTCTTGAGGATAAATCTTTTCACCGGTCCCTGCCTTGCGATGAATCAAGTCATCGGCCAACGGGCGATCCCTCAACACATAGTGTCTGACCGAGGCCATTGCCGCAGATGGCTGCCCTTTCGGACGAATGCCGCCACGGATCACTGTCCCGCGTCGGAGTTCACCTCGTCCACGATAGCCGCAATCGGGGTGATACCGCCCCTCAGGCACCATCTGGACGCCTTGGCCCAAAGCGGCTAATCCGGTCGCCATGGATATACGCCCCCTCACCCCCGCCTATGCCGTCTCGCCGCAGATCGCGGTTCAGGACATGCCCGCAATCCGCCAAGCAGGATTTACCACAATCATCTGCAATCGCCCCGATCCAGAAGTCCCGGCCGAGTTGCAGGCCGACGCAATCCGGGCTGCAGCCGAAGCCGAGGGCTTGCGTTTCGTGGTGAACCCCGTCGTTCCCGGCAGTTTCTCGCCCGCGTTATTGGATGCTCAGGAGGCCGCGATCGGCGGCTCTGATGGCCCGGTCCTTGCCTATTGCGCCTCGGGCAACCGGTCGGCGATTGTGTGGTCGATGCTGAACGCAGCCACCCTTGGCGTGGACGGGGTCCTGACAGCCACCCGCAACGCCGGTTATGATCACAGCCCATTGCGCGCTGGCTTCGAAGCGGCAGCCAAAGCCCGCTGACACGATGCCAGCCGCGCCGCCCAACCGCCGAAATTTAAGATTGCTCGGCGGCGCAGGCGCATGCGGACATAGCGGTCACGCATGAGGTACCTCACGATCTGCGGGCGTCTCCACGCCCGTCAATTGTGGCACGGCACTGGCTGGCACGCTCGTCATTGGACCTACGGCGACAGCACTAAGACGTCCTTCCGGTGCAGGCCCATCCGGCGGCATGGCTTTGTCACGCACCTCGGGGCCGACCGAATCCATCTGAGTGACCGGCTCTTGTAGGGCGAGACCGGTCAGACAGACCGCCCGGCTTCCGTCCAATTGCCCCAACCGGGCGAAGCCGACCGGCTCGCCCGCATCCGTTTCCAGTGAAAGTTCGCCGACACAGCGCGCGGGCAATGTCAGCACATCATCGGGCCGCAACGCCGCCACGTCGGACAGGGTTAAAACCACTCGCCCCAGAATCACGTCCAGATTGGCGGGGCTGTCCAATACCTTGCGTTCGATCCGGCCGGACCAGTCCGCCCGCGCATCCACGTCCTGTTGCGGGGTGTCCGCCACCCCGTTGCCGTCTGCTGGCAAGGCCAGACAGATTCGCCCGTTTCGCAAGCCGCTGCCGATGTCGATGGTGATCGAAAACAGCCGGAACGAGACATCGGCCAGCAAATGCGGCAATCGGCGCAGATCATCGATCCGGTCCCGCGGGCCAAACCCTGTTGCCCAAGCGGCATCAGGTCGCCCCGCCAACGCCGCCCCGAACGCCTGCAACAGGACAGCCACAAACCGCCGCGTCAGCATGGCATCTGTCGACGTTGGCGGACGATCCTGCACTGGCCCATCTGAGAACCGCCCGAGCGTCAGCGCTTGCAGAACCGAGGCCAAACAGGCCTGATCCAACGACAGGACACCGCGGGCGTCGCCAGGGCCATGCAGCAGGACATTCAGCGCCCGATCCGGAAACATCGCCGCCATGCTTTGCAAGGTCGCGCGCTCCTCATCGACGCCATCCACCGCCATCGGCGTCCGTAAAACGTCTTGGGCTGCTTTGGACACCCCAAGGCGCAACGCTTTCGCGGGCGACACCATCCCGAATTCGGGTTCGGCCCGCCCCGCGCCGACCTTGCGGCGTAAAATGGAAAGGGAAGGATCCTGCATGGGCATCAACCAGACCTTATCGACATCACATCTACTTGACCTGCCGAGGGTTACGAAATCCTGAAATTCGGCGACGCCCACACAGGATTTGCGCCGATGCACCGACGGAAATCAGGCGGCACGGATGATCGCAGTTTGCGGCAAGAGCACCCGAAAGGCCGCGCCGCCCTGCCCGGGAAGATACGAAACTGATCCCCCCAATCGCACCATAATTTCACGGCAGATCGCCAGCCCCAAGCCCGCCCCGCCTGCCGCCGATTGATCCGACAGCCGCGAGAACTTTTCAAAGATCAATCCCTGACTGACGATCGGAATCCCGGCCCCGTTGTCGATAAAATCAATCGCGGTCTGGCCATCGACCCGAACCACCCGAATGGTCAGACGGGCCTGAGGCGCGACGCAATACTTGCGCGCGTTAGCGATGAGGTTGATGAAAACCTGACTTAACCGATCGACATCCGTGTGCAGAATCACCGCCTCGCTGGCATCGTTGCGGACAATCGTGATCGGTTGTGCCGATCTTACGCCCGATGTTGACAGGATCGCGCGGTCGATCATGTCGCGCAGAACCACCGTCTCGGGCCTGAAAGTTGCCTGACCATGCTCCAGCACATTGAGATCGAGCAACGCATCCAACAGCCGGGTCAGCCGCAACGCCTCGTCATGGATGATTCGGCTATAGCGATCCTTGTCCGCATCGGTCAGATCGGCCTCAGACATGAGAATTTCCGAAAACGCCCGGATGGAAGTCATCGGCGTGCGCAACTCGTGGCTGATCTGACTGAGGAACGCGTCTTTCTGCACCGACAGGGCGGTCAGTTTTTGGTTGGCGTCCCGCAGCTGCCGGGCCGTTCGGGCCAGCTCTTGCGACTTGGTTTCCAACTGGCTGGAATATTCCATGATCTGCGCCGTTTCATCTGCCACCGCCATCAAATCTTGCACCGAGACAGATGCGCCGGTCACAATCTGACCAATCATGGCATGAGCGGTGGCCGCGCCCACGGACCCGGCCAGCTCTCGCTCAAGCCGGTCGATGAATTCCGGCGTCGGATCGGGTAGATAGCCATCCTTACCCTGCGCGAGGGCTTCGGTCAGGAACAACGCCTGCGCCTCACGGGGGCCAAATATGCGTTGCGACATGACCAGCAGATCCTCGGCCTCGACAAAACTGCGGGCCCAGCCGTGCCGCCCCGTCGAATAGTCGAACACATTGACGATCTGCGCCCCTTGCAGCCGCTCCAAGGGGCGCGGGAAACTGGCCAGAGAGCCGACCAGAAAGGCGGTCGTATTCATCACCAGACTCCACATGACGGCATGGACCACCGGATCAAGATTGCCGAGCCCGAACAACGCCTGCGGTGTCAGCCAGCCAAACCCGCCTGGGCCGTGATCTAACAGAGCGGCCGACAGCAGCACATCGGGGCCAAAGCTGGGCAGAAACAGGGTATAAAGCCAGATCGCGAAGCCCGACAGGATACCGGCTGCGGCCCCGATCCGGGTCGCGCCGCGCCAAAAGATGCCGCCAATCATCGCCGGCAAAACCTGCACAACGCCCACGAAACTGATCAGGCCGATCGCAGCCAAGGCTTCGCCGCCGCCAGAAATCCGATAATAGGTATAGCCCAGCGCCAGCACCCCGGCGATGCTCAGCCGCCGCGACATCAGAACCAACTGCCGAACATCCCCCGACATCGAGGCCCCGCCCCGCCGAAACCCCAGCCAAAGCGGCATGACCAGATGGTTCGACACCATGGTCGACAGCGCAATCGAGGCGACCACCACCATCGATGTCGCCGACGAAAACCCCCCCAGAAACGCCAGCATCGCCAACGCGTTCCGATCCATAGAGAGAGGAAGGGTCAACACGAACAGATCGGGGTTTGATCCCGCAGGAAGTACCGCCAAGCCCATCACCGCTATCGGCAGGACAAAGAGGCTCATCAACGCCATGTACAGCGGAAAGGCCCAAGACGCGGTGGCAAGATGGCGTTCGTCCTCATTTTCGACCACCAAGACCTGAAACATCCGCGGCAAACATAAGAACGCGGCCCCCGACAGAAAAATCAGCGCGAACCATCGGCTGCCATCGGCAGGAACCTTGGCGATGGGCGAGGCATTGATCCGCGCCATGATCTCGGACGGCCCCGACGCAATCCCCCAGACCACGAATGCTCCCACCGCAAGCAATGCTGCCAGTTTGACCAGTGCCTCGACGGCAATGGCCGTGACAACGCCGTGGTGACGCTCATTCGCATCCAGATTGCGGGTGCCGAACAACACGGTAAAGACGGTCAGACCAATCGCAACCCAGATCGTGGTGACCGATTGGGTGGGCATCGCCAACCCTTCGGGGGCGGGCCGGGCGAAGACCCCAAACGACAGCGTCACCGATTGCAGTTGAAGCGCGATGTAAGGCGTCGTTGCGACCACCATCAGACAAGTCACGACCCCGCCCAACACCGCAGATTTTCCATATCGGCTGGAAATCAGATCGGCCACCGATGTGATGCGCTGACGCCGCCCGATCCGCACCAATTTGCGCAGCACCCACCACCAGCCCACCATGACAAGGGTCGGGCCGAGATAGATGGTCAGAAACTCAAGACCCGAGCGCGCCGCATAACCGACCGCACCGTAAAACGTCCATGCGGTGCAGTAGATCGACAAGGACAGGGTATAAACTAAGGGCGAGCGTAGCCAACTCAGCTTGCCGCGCTTGGCCCGACGTTCGGCCAGAAAGGCCACCCCGAACAGCAGCGCCGCATAGATCACACAGACCTCGACCAGAATGTTATAGGGCAGCATTAGCCGCGATCCCGGCTGTCTGGGTCCACATCCACCTCATGATCCCGGTCAAAGTCTTCGGGGCGCAACCGGGCGGCGATGCGCGCGGCAAGAACGACAAGGCCGAACCATACCGCAAACAGATAAACCATGCGCTCGGCCAGAAAGCCCTGCTCGTCCGGGGCGACCACTTTGTATTCCCACAACAGCGGTACAAAGAACAAAAAGGCCCCCGCCAGCGGCACCAACCGGGAGGCATCAATCAGACGGTGCCGGCGATAGGTCTGGCGTTCCAGAAAGACCGGCTTTCGACGGTCGATCATGCCTGGATCAGACTGCGCAGCATTTCGCGCAGGTCGGCATTGGAAAACGGTTTGGTCATAAAGGCGCTGGTCCCCAGATGCGCCGCCCGTTCTCGGTCTTTGGTTTGACCTTTGGCCGTCAGCATCAAAACCGGCGTGGCCTGCGTCGCCGGATCGGCACGCAGGTCCTTAAGAATATCGAAACCGCTGCGATTAGGCAGCATCACATCCAGAACCACCACATCAGGAGACACCCTTGCCACCTCGGCGACCGCAGACGCCCCGTCCGAGTGACAAGAGACCTTCCAGCCGTCTCGCGACAGGAAGAACCTGATGGCTTCGATGATATTTGGCTCGTCTTCAATCAGAAGAACGTGCTGGCCCATTCCGCGTTTCCCCCCGCGCCGGTGCGCGAGACCCGGGCACCCGGACGTAAGTATCACCACAAATTCAACGGGTGTCAAAACCTTCGGACAAAACCGACGGTTCACGCCGGGCCGGACAGTCAACCGCCGGACAGACCCGGCAGGACGTTCCGACCAGTTGCGGCACCCCCACAGTTGCATCAGGCTCGACCAGTCCGGGGGGAAGGATCAACATGGCGGCCTCAAACACCGCCGGTCCGGAAAAGCCGCCCGGATAGCTGGGGTGCGAGATGGCATAGCTTAGAAACGGTTGGCCCGGACGCCCCGCATGCTCCAACGCCGCCCGCACAGGGGCCATTGGACGGCTCATGGCTTGATAGAGCGGCCAGAGGGCGCAGGCAGCGCCAAAGCGTGGCAACGGCATCAACTCGGTCGCCTTGCGCAGGGTCAACGCGCCTGCCCCGTCACAAATCACCAGTCCGATCCGCCCGACGCCTGCCACTTCGGGCAAGGATGCCAGACGTCGAAACACCGCCAAGACATCCGTCCCGAAGCGGTGCGACAGGACGGCCGGATCATAACGCGCCGCCGCCGCGGCATCGCTGAAGGCGGCCAGCGGCATTTGCGTCGCGTCCCGCCGATATTGTTCCAGATAGGCCCGTGCCCGGTCTTTTCCGGCGTCCGATTTCAGACGTGGATCATGGGCGATGATCCGGTCGATCGAGTCAGGCAAGGCCCGCTCCAACGCGGCGACGTGAAAGCCGGTTCGGTTCAGGCTGGCCTCGAGTTCTTCCTGCGGGCTGACCATCCCCAAATCCGGTTCACCTTCGGTTTCCAGATAGTCCACCAGAGATGCGGCCCCTTCAGCCAATTTCTGACTGTCGGCATGAAGGTTGCGGTGGAACCGCTTTTGCCAAACCAGATCCAGATCCTCGGTCTCTTCCAGAATCGAGGCCGTCGACTGAATCGCCGAGACCTTCGATAAAACCTCATGCAAGGACGCTGACAAAAAGGGGTCATGCGCCAGCCGGTCTGCCAGCCCCGCCACCCGCTGCTCCAAACCCGCGATCCGGCGCTGTTGTCCAACGACCAACCCGGCCCATCCCGGGAACCGGCCGATAAATTCGTCGATCCGGTCCACTTCGGCGTTTGTATCGGGAAGGCTGGCCGCCGCTTCAGTCAGTTGGGCCAGATGCTCGGCTTCCGCACCTTGCGTCAACAGGGACAGGTCCACCGACAAGGCCTGCGCAATCGTGCCCAAAAGCTTTCCGGCGATCCGACGACGGTTATGTTCGATCAGGTTCAGATAGGACGGCGATATTCCTGCGATCCGTGCCAGATCCGCCTGCTTGAGCCCCAACATGGTCCGTCTTTCCCGAATGCGGGATCCGGTCAGGGCAGTGCGTGGCATCAAGGGCTCCTCCTGCGGCTTTCGCTGCAAGCGCTGACGAAAACAGAATATGGATGGCAGACACTTGCCAGAAAATTTTCAGCGTGGCGACTGAATTTACAAAAGCTGTCACAGGAAATCGGGCCTTATCCGTGGCGTGGAAGAGACCGCGACCTTGCCGACACCCGTACGCACGCAACAAACGCACCCACCGCAGCGCTGTTTTATCGCGCCAATTCAAACGCTTTCTGCGCCTGCGTGAAAATAAATTCACACATAATTGGCACCTTTTGTAGCGTTATTTACAGTAAAATCGTTTCTATATATATAGTTGTTGCCTGATTTTACAGTTACGCGCGATAGTCATAGCACCTTTGCGAAGGTTTGGATGCCGGTGAAAGCCTGCCTCCGACTCACAATCTGGGAGGATTACATGATTAAATCGCACCTGACTCGGCGCGGCGTCCTTAAGACCGGCAGTGTAGCCGGCGCTGGACTTGCCGTGCCGACGATTTTCACCGCCTCATCCGCGGCCGCCTATACCAATGAGCCGACCGGCAACACCGTGACCTTGGGCTTCAACGTGCCGCAAACGGGCCCCTACGCCGACGAAGGCGCAGACGAATTGCGCGCCTATGAGCTGGCCGTTGAGCACCTGAACGGTGAAGGCGACGGCGGCATGCTGAACACCTTTACGTCCAAAGCGCTGACCGGAAACGGCATTTTGGGAAAAAAGGTGGCGTTCGTCACTGGTGACACCCAGACCAAATCCGACGCCGCCCGGGCATCGGCCAAGTCGATGATCGAAAAAGATGGTGCGATCATGATCACCGGCGGCTCGTCCTCGGGCGTTGCTGTTGCGGTACAAGGCCTGTGCCAAGAAGCTGGCGTCATCTTCATGGCTGGCCTCACCCATTCCAACGACACCACCGGCAAGGACAAGAAGGCGAACGGGTTCCGGCACTTCTTTAACGCGTTCATGTCGGGTGCCGCCCTCGCCCCTGTGCTGGTCAAGAACTACGGCGCGGATCGCAACGCCTATCACCTGACCGCCGACTACACCTGGGGCTGGACCCAACAGGAATCGATCCAGGCCGCAACCGAGGCGCTTGGCTGGTCGACCGTCAATAATGTGCTGACGCCGCTGGCCTCGACGGACTTTTCATCCTACATCGCGCCGGTTCTGAACTCGGGCGCGGATGTGCTGGTCCTGAATCACTACGGCGGCAACATGGTCAACTCGCTGACCCAAGCGGTGCAGTTCGGCCTGAAGGACAAGATGGTCAACGGCAAGCAGTTCGAAATTGTCGTGCCGCTGTATTCCGAATTGATGGCCAAAGGCGCCGGCGCGTCGATCAAGGGCATTCTGGGTTCGACCAACTGGTCGTGGACGCTGCAGGACGAGGGCACCAAGGCCTTCGTGAAATCCTTCGGCACCAAATACGGCTTCCCACCATCGAACGCGGCCCAGACCTGCTATGCCCAAACCCTGCTCTACGCCGATGCAGCCGAGCGCGCCGGAACCTTCAATCCCTGCGGTCTTGGCGCGGCGCTGGAAGGGTTTGAGTTTGATGGCCTTGGCAACGGCCCGACACTTTATCGCGCCGCAGATCACCAGTGCTTCAAAGACGTACTGGTGATGCAAGGCAAACAAGATCCAACCTCGGAATACGACGCGTTGGAGATCGTGGAAGTGACCCCGCGTGCGCAGGTCGAGTATTCGCCCGAACATCCGATGTTCGCGGGCGGCGAACTTGGGTCCTGCAACCCTGGCGCCTAAGCCGGGACAGGACTGACGATCCGGCCTTCGGGCCGGATCGCGTCCTTCTCAATCTAACATCCTCCGGTCTGGGCAACCCGGCACCGGACAATGCCATTTCCTCCCCCGATCCGCCGGGGGCCTGTGGCCTCATGCCTTCCGGAAAGTGACCCCGATGGACGCAATCCTACTTCAGGTTCTCAATGGTCTCGACAAGGGGTCGGCCTATGCGCTGATTGCCCTTGGACTGACCCTGATCTTTGGTACCCTTGGTGTCGTGAACTTCGCACATGGGGCGCTGTTCATGCTCGGTGCGTTCTGCGCCGTCACCCTGCAAAAGATCCTCACCATCAGCTTTGAAGTGGTCGACCCGACCCGGCTGGATTTCCTTGGCAACCCCCTCAAGGTTAAGACGCCCTACGTCGTCTCTTGGTTCGGCGAGGCCGCGGGCAATGGCATCATCGCCTGGTCTGTACCGCTTGCCATCCTGTTCGCCATTCCCGTGATGATCGCCATCGGTTTCGCCATGGAACGCGGGTTGATCAAGCATTTCTACAAGCGCCCCCATGCCGACCAAATTCTCGTGACCTTCGGTCTGGCCATCGTGCTTCAGGAAATCATCAAGTATTTCTTCGGCGCCAACCCGATCCCGACCCCGGCCCCCCCCGCCTTCACCGGATCGTTCGATTTCGGCGTCCTGCTTGGCTTTGATCCAAACGTGATCATCTATCCTTACTGGCGGCTGGTCTACTTCGCATTCTCGGCGGTGATTATCGGCTGCGTCTTTGCCTTCTTGCAATTCACCACCTTCGGCATGGTGGTCCGCGCGGGCATGGCCGACCGCGAAACCGTTGGCCTGTTGGGCATCAACATCGACAAGCGCTTCACCATTATGTTCGGCCTCGCCGCCGCCGTCGCCGGAGTCGCGGGGGTAATGTACGCCCCGATCAATTCGCCCAACTACCATATGGGCATGGATTTTCTGGTGCTCAGCTTCGTTGTTGTGGTCGTCGGCGGCATGGGCTCTCTGCCCGGCGCTGTTCTGGCCGGCTTCCTGCTGGGGATCTTGGAATCCTTCGCATCGATGAACGAGATCAAGTCGATCCTTCCCGGCATCGACCAGATCATCATCTATCTCGTTGCGATCATCATTTTGCTGACCCGTCCCCGTGGCCTGATGGGCCGCAAAGGCGTGATGGAGGACTAAGCCATGTTCGGTTTGACCAAAAAAGACACCCTGCTTCTGATCGTTGTGGCGATCCTGACCATGGCCGCGCCATTCCTGCTGAACCCGTTTCCAAGCGGCTCGGCCATGGCCCAGTTCAACGCCGGCTATCCTGACCTGATGCAACGGTTCGTGATTTACGGCCTGTTCGCCATCGGCTTCAATCTGCTCTTCGGACTGACCGGCTATCTCAGCTTCGGCCATGCCGCATTTCTTGGGGTTGGCTCCTACTCAGCGGTCTGGATGTTCAAGCTGCTCAGCATGAACGTGATCCCGGCGATCATCTTGTCGGTCATCGTGGCGGCGCTGTTCTCGCTGTTGATCGGGTTCATCAGCTTGCGCCGCTCGGGGATCTACTTCTCAATCCTGACGCTGGCCTTTGCACAGATGAGCTTCAACCTCGCCTATTCGGTTCTGACCCCGATTACCAACGGCGAAACCGGCTTGCAAATCACCCTCGATGACCCGCGCATTCTTGGCGTCAGCCGCACCGAAAGCGGCGGCATCCCTGTGACCAACCTGTTCGGGGCTGAGATGCGCAGCACCTATGAGATGCATGTGGGAAGCTGGCTGTTTCAGTTCAACACCGGCTATTACCTCTGCGCCGTCTTGATGCTGCTGGGGTTCTATCTGTCGATCCGCATTTTCCGGTCCCCCTTCGGAATGATGCTGCGGGCCGTGAAATCGAACCAGAACCGCTTGCGCTATACTGGTCTGAACACCAAACCTTACACCCTTGCCGCATTCGTCATCTCGGGGATGTATGCCGGTCTGGCGGGTGGCTTGCTGGCCTGTATGGACCCTCTGGCAGGGGCCGAACGGATGCAATGGACCGCTTCGGGCGAAGTCGTTCTGATGACCATCCTTGGCGGCGCAGGCACCTTGCTGGGGCCGGTTCTGGGCGCGGGTTTCATCAAGTATTTCGAGAATATCTTCTCGAAAATCAACGACACCATCCTGCACCAATGGTTTTCGGCTCTGCCCGATGGGCTTGAGGATGCGATGGTCTTTTTGGTGCATCCCTTCATCGGCAAGGGCTGGTCGCTGACCTTGGGCATTACCTTCATGCTGGTGGTCATCTTCCTGCCCGGCGGATTGATCGAGGGCGGACAACGGATCGGGCGGCTGTTTCGTCGCCGCACCGCCAAGCCCGCGCCCGATTCCGCCCCGTCATCCACCCCAGCCGAATAAGGAGCCATGCCAATGGGACTTCTCGATATCAAGAATGTCAGCAAGCGGTTCGGCGGGCTGAAAGCCCTCTCTGATGTGAACCTGTCAATCGCAGAGGGCACCGTTCACGCCATCATCGGCCCGAACGGGGCGGGCAAATCCACCCTGCTGAATGTGCTGGTGGGCAAGCTGATCCCGGACACAGGGTCGGTCATGTTTGATGGCCAGTCGGTGCTGGGGCGCGCCCCGCACGAGATCAACCAGATGGGGATCAGCCGGGTCTTTCAGACCCCTGAAATTTTCGGCGATTTGTCAGTATTGGAAAACGTCCTGATCCCCTGCTTCGCACGGCGGGATGGGCCTTTTCGGATGCACGCCTTTGAGACCGTGACAAATGAAACCGAAATGGTCGAGATGGCCGAACAGATGCTCGGCGATGTGCATATGCTGGAAAAGCGAAAGATGCAGGCCAGCGCATTGTCCCGCGGTGACAAGCGGCGGCTGGAAATGGCCATGTGTCTGGTCCAGCAGCCCAAGCTGTTACTGCTGGACGAACCCACCGCAGGCATGGCGCGGGCCGATACCAACAACACCATCGATCTGCTGAAAGAGATCAAGGCCACGCGCCCGATCACCATGGCCATCATCGAACATGACATGCATGTGGTCTTCAGTCTGGCCGAGCGGATCACCGTTCTGGCACAAGGCACACCACTGGTCGAAGACATCCCCGCCAAGATCAAGGGCCACCCCAAAGTCATGGAAGCCTATCTCGGCACCGCCGAGGTCTGATCCCCACGCCGCAAGGAATTGACAAATGACGATCAAGCCCGACTTTTCGAAGAATGCCAATCAGGCAGCCACCGCCCCCGCCTTTTTCTCGGTCTGGGATTTGCATGCCTATTACGGTGAAAGCTATATCGTTCAAGGCATCAGTTTTAACGTCCATGAAGGCGAGATTTTGGCACTGCTGGGCCGGAACGGCGCGGGCAAGACTTCGACCCTGCGCGCCATTGCCCGTCTGGACAACCCGCAAACCCGGCATGGCGAGATCTGGCTGGACCGGAAGCCGCTGCACGACATGTCCTCGTATCAGGCGGCCATCTCTGGCTGTGCGCTGGTGCCCGAAGATCGCCGGATCATTGCCGGTCTGACGGTGGAAGAGAACCTGAAACTCGCCCAGATCGCGCCGCCGATCGGCTGGTCCCTTGAGCGTATCTATGAGTTGTTCCCACGCCTGCGCGAACGCCGCACCCAAGAAGGGGTCACCCTCTCAGGCGGCGAGCAGCAGATGTTGGCGATTGCCCGCGCGCTGGCCCGCAACATCAAGCTGTTACTATTGGATGAACCCTATGAAGGGCTGGCCCCGGTCATCGTTCAGGAAATCGAACGGACCCTCAACCTGATCAAGGAACAAGGCATCACCACGATCATCGTCGAACAGAACGCGATTGCCGCGCTGAAACTGGCGGATCGGGCCGTGATCCTGGATACCGGTCAGGTTGTCTACGATGGCAGCGCCAAAGAGGTTCTGGAAAACGAAGCCTTGCGGGCGGAATACCTCGCGATTTAAGGAACTTCGCCACCAAACGCCCTATCTCATCCCTTGCGGCGGCAATTCAGCTTGCGGTAGCCTGACGCACCGTTAGTCTGCCACAACACAATTTAACAGGAGCCTTCTATGACCTTTCGCCCTCTTGCCGGCCTCGTGCTTGCCGCAACGCTCGGCCTGTCCGCTTGCAACACGAGCACTGATACCCAGAACATGGTTGGCACCGGTGCTGCCAGCGCAGCGATCGGCGCGATTGCGGCAACAGCCCTTGGCGCCAATGCAGGCTGGACCTTGGCCGCTGCCGCAGCGGCAGGCGCAGCCGGCGCGCTCTATGCACGTAACGAACAGACGAACGAATGCGCCTACCACACCGGTGACGGCGAAACTGTGACTGTCAAAGACTGCTGATAACCACCCCGGTCCCGGTGCAGGTACCACCCTGCTCCGGGACCGGGCATCCGACCCGACCGTCGGCTATGGCTTAATTTAACGCCTTGTCGGTGATGACATGGGTCCACGCGCCTTCGGGCGTCTTCGAAATCACTGGATCCGACCCACCAGCCAACAGGGTATCGACGGTCCGCTGATAAGCAGCTTCATCCAACGCCCCATTCGATCCGGCGGTCAGTTTGGCAACTTCGCCCATCATCGCCTTCTGATGCGCTTCGCTCTGCGCGCCGGTCGCGTCATTATCCAGAACAATGTCCGCAGCTTCGTCGGGGTGCTCTTCAGCGTATTTCCATCCCTTCATCGACGCGCGAACGAACCGCACCATCTTATCGGCGAAGGCTGGATCATTCAGATTGTCCTCCAGCACATACATGCCGTCTTCCAGCGTCGCCACGCCTTCATCCTCGTATTTAAACGTGATCAATTCGTCGGCGTCGACACCGGCCTCGAGGACTTGCAGATATTCGTTATAGGTCATGGTCGAGATGCAGTCGGCTTGCCGTTGCAAGAGCGGATCGACGTTGAAGCCCTGCTTCAACACAGTGATGCCGTCAGCGCCCCCATCCGTTGAAATCCCTTCCTGACTCATCCAGCTTAGGAACGGATATTCATTGCCGAAGAACCAGACCCCGATGGTCCTGCCTTTGAAATCCTCCGGACCGGTGATGCCGGTATCTTTCCAACAGGTCAGCATCAGCCCCGAGGTTGTGAACGGCTGGGCGATATTGACCACTGGCAACCCCTTCTCGCGCGCGGCCAAAGCGCTTGGCATCCAGTTCAGCATCACATCGGCCCCGCCACCGGCCAGAACCTGCGGCGGCGCAATGTCCGGGCCGCCGGGCTTGATCGTGACGTTCAGATCCTCGTCCGTATAAAACCCTTTATCCAGCGCCACGTAATAGCCCGCGAACTGCGCTTGCGTCACCCACTGCAACTGCAGCGTCACGTCATCGGCGGCCTGTGCAACCCCTGCCACCAGCCCAAAAACACCGGCCAGCGCCGTGGTCGTCAAATGTCTGATTGTCATTTTTTTCTATCCCCGTTGTGATGGATGCCAGAAAGTCACCTGTCGTTCGATCAATGCCACCACGCCATAGAACAGCGATCCGGCCACTGCCGCTACTGCAATTTCAGCCCAGACCATGTCCAAAGCAAGCTGGCCAACACTGGTTGAGATGCGAAAGCCCATTCCCATCGTCGGCGAGCCGAAAAATTCGGCAACGATGGCCCCGATCAATGCAAGGGTCGTTGCGATCTTCAGCCCGTTAAAGAGAAACGGCATGGCCGCAGGCAAGCGCAACTTGATCAGCGTCGGCCAATAACCCGCCCCATAGGTCCGCATCAGATCGCGTTGCGCCAAATCGGCAGCCTGAAGCCCCGCGACCGTGTTCACCAAGACCGGGAAGAACACCATCACCACGACCACCGCCGCCTTGCTTTGCCAGTCAAAGCCGAACCACATCACCAAAATGGGCGCAGTGCCGACAATCGGCAGGGCCGCCAAAAAGCTGCCCACCGGCAACAACCCGCGCCGCAGGAAATCAATCCGATCCACGGCGATGGCAGTCAGCACGGCAGCGGCACAGCCGATGGCATAGCCGCGCAAAGCGCCGCGCAGGAAAGTCTGATGAAAGTCCTGCCAGAGAATACCGGTCGAACTGGCCATCCGCGTCGCAATATCGGTCGGCGCCGGAAGGATCACACCGGGCACGTTCAAGCCGCGCACCAGCCCCTCCCAGACCACCAACAATGTCAGGCCGAATAGGATGGGGACCGCCAAGCGCCCGATCCGGGTCTCGGCCCAGCCGCTATTGGCGATCGCGACATTCACCAGCCAAGCCAGCACCCAGAATGCCAATGCGCCGAGGACCAAAATCATGTGTCGCCTCCGGTCATTTGGCCATTCCCATGCGCGTTAGCACCAACCGCTCGATCCATCCGACCAGCCCGACCAGCCCAGCCGCTGCAATCGCTGCGCCGAACAGCGCGGCCCAAATTTGCACGGTCTGCCCGTAATAGCTCCCCGCCAGCAGCCGCGCCCCAAGGCCGCTGACCGCGCCGGTGGGAAGTTCACCAATAATGGCCCCGACCAATGCCGCTGCAATCGCCACCTTCAACGAGGCAAAAAGATACGGCAGCGACGCTGGCAGCCGCAACTTCCACAGGGATTGTCCGGCGCTGGCGTGATAGGTTTTCAGCAGGTCCAATTGCCCCGCCTCAGGGCTGCGCAGCCCTTTCACCATGCCGACCACTACTGGGAAGAACGACAGATAGGCGCTTATAATCGCCTTTGGTAGCAGGCCTTGCACCCCAATGGAGTTCAAGACCACGATGATCATCGGCGCGATCGCCAAAATCGGAATGGTCTGGCTGGCAATGGCCCACGGCATCACGCTCATGTCCATCGCCCGGTTATGGACGATCCCCACCGCCAACAGGCCGCCCGCGATGGTCCCGATGGCGAAACCCAGTAAGGTCGCGCTGAGGGTGACCCAGCCGTGATAGATCAGGCTGCGTTTCGAAGTCACCTTTTGCCCGGCAGTCGTGTTCCACAGTTCCACCACCACCTGATGCGGCGCGGGCAGTCGGGGTCGGGCCTGCTGAAACGTCGCTGAAATCACCGATGGGTTGTCCAGCACCAGTTGAATTGCCGACAGGTCGCGCCGGGCGGCTGCACCCTCGGGCTGCACCGTCATGCCCGCCCGCTCGGCATCGGTCAGCGCCGCCTTGATGTTCATGGGCACCACCGCCGCATACCACAGCGCCAAAAGTGCCGCGACCACAGTGAGCACCGGCAGGATCGATCTCATGGGCGTGACCCCGTCGCGCTGGCAGGCCTCGGATCAGTCATAGGCATGCTCGGCACGTAAGCCGTCGCGGACCTGATGCGCGACGTCCAGAAACGCAGGCGTATCGCGGATATCTAAGGGCCGATCCCGAGGCAACGGGCTGTCGATCACTTGGGTTATCCGTCCCGGACGGGGGCTCATGACCACAATTCGGGTGCTTAGAAACACCGCTTCCGGGATAGAGTGGGTGACAAAGACGATGGTCTTTCCGGTACGCTTCCACAGTTCCAGAAGTTGTTCGTTCAGATGGTCACGAACGATCTCGTCCAGCGCCCCGAAGGGTTCATCCATCAGCAGAATATCGGCATCAAAGGCCAACGCCCGGGCGATACTGGCGCGTTGCTGCATACCGCCCGACAACTGCCACGGATACTTCCGGCCAAACCCGCCCAGTTCAACCAGTTCCAGCGCGTCGGCCACCCGGCGATTCTGCTCGGCCCTAGAAAACCCCATGATTTCTAAGGGAAGCGAGATGTTCCGGGCGATGCTGCGCCACGGATACAGCCCCGCTGCCTGAAACACGTAACCGTAGGCGCGGGATTTCCGGGCCGCGTCGGGGCTCATGCCGTTGATGGTCAGCGTACCGCCTGTCGGTTGTTCCAATCCGGCAATGGCCCGCAGCAGCGTGGTCTTGCCACAGCCTGACGGTCCGATGAAACTGACGAAATCCCCGCGAGACACCGTCAGATCGATATCCTTCAGAGCCTCGACCGGCCCGTCCTGCGACGGGAACACCAACTGCAGGCCTTGGGCGTCTATCACAGCTTTTCCACCAAAATATCAATCACCCCAACGCTGCGAACACATCAAAAGTTTGCCCCTCCCCGACCTCAAGATTAGCAAGCGACATAGGCCACCCTTCGCTGCTCTGCCAAATCGCAATCCGACATTCTTCTAAAGAATGGAGCGCAGAGCCACAGTCTTTCATTGCTGAAAAGATATCGTCTCTATCAAAATTTTGCGTTATTTTCGGCGTATAACTTCGCCCATCCGTACCTTTTCTAACCCGTCCAATTCTAACAAAAGAAACCGAGTACGTTACATTTCCGTCTATAAAGTTGGCCATCTTTCCATGACAAACTGAATTTCGGCGGTCAATGATCGACTCCAACAGCTTTGGAAGAGCAGCCCCCCCTTTAATGTCGAATGAAGCGAGAGGTGACGCCGCATCATCAGACAATAGGTTCTGTATTAACTTAATCTTATCAGGAAAATTCTGCGGAAATCGCGGGAAAAACTCTAGAGTAAACTCTTCAAATACATCAAGTGAAAGATATGCAATTCTATCGATCGCACATTCCACCTGTGCCGCCAGTTGTATAAACGCGCCTACTTCCATAAGCGCGGATTTTCTAGAATTCAACACTCCACTCTCAAACGCCGGACGGGATGTTCAGCGGGTCCCGCTCAACCCGGCGCGGTGCATTGAGGGATTTCCACTGGCTCAAGGCCTTGGCTGCCGACGAGAATGCCGGGCGGGGCACGAACCGACCCCGGCCCGGCTGCGGCTGGCTATTCTGACCCCACGACCAGATCACTTCACCCCGGCTGAGGGTATAGCGGGCCTGTGCCGTCACCTCGATTCCTTCGAACACATTGTAATCAATAATGCTCTTTTGCGAATTGGCCGAGATCGTCTTACTGATCTTGGGGTCCCACACCACGATATCCGCGTCAGCCCCGGGCACCAGCGCCCCCTTGGTCGGGTAAATATTTAGGATTTTCGCGATATTGGACGAGGTCACGGCGACAAACTCTTCCGGTGTAATCCGTCCGGTTTCCACCCCAAAGGTCCACAGCATCGCCATACGGTCTTCAAGCCCACCGGTGCCGTTGGGAATTTGGGTAAAATCGTTCAGACCCATCTTCTTTTTCTCGGTGCCAAACGCGCAGTGATCGGTGGCAACCACCTGCAACGAACCCGCTGACAGCCCGGCCCAAAGGCCGTCCTGATGCGCCTTCGACCGGAACGGCGGCGACATCACCCGGCGGGCGGCGTGGACCCAGTCCTTGTTGAAATACTCAGACTCGTCCAGCGTCAGGAACTGAATAAGCGGCTCGCCATAGACCCGGTGCCCCTTTTGTCTGGCCCGGCGGATCGCCTCATGCGCCTGTTCGCAGGACACATGCACCACATAAAGCGGCGTCCCCACGGCATCGGCAATCATGATCGCGCGGTTGGCCGCCTCGCCCTCCAATTCGGGCGGGCGGGAATGGGCGTGACCCTCTGGCCCGGTCATGCCTTCGGAAAGATACTTGGCCTGTAATTCCGCGATGATGTCGCCGTTTTCGGCATGGACCATGGGCAGCGCACCCAATTCCTTGCAGCGCTTGAACGACGCGTACATTTCATCGTCATGCACCATCAAGGCGCCCTTGTAGGCCATGAAGTGCTTGAACGAATTGACGCCCATCTTCACCGCATCTTCCATTTCGTTGAAGATGGTCTCATTCCAGCCGGTGATCGCCATGTGATAGCCGACATCGGAACAGATCTGCGGCGCAGACTTCCGGTGCCAGTCGTTGATGGCGTTCTTGATCGACCCGTCCGGACCGGGAAGACAGAAATCCACCACCATAGTGGTGCCGCCGGTTGCCGCCGCCCAAGTCCCGGATTCAAAGCTTTCATCCGCGGTGGTGCCCATGAACGGCATTTCCAGATGGGTATGCGGATCAATCCCCCCCGGAACGACATAGGCGCCGCTGGCGTCGATCACCTCGTCACCGGACAGATCTGGCCCGATCTCGACGATCTTCTCGTCCTCGATCAGGATATCTGCCACAAATTGTCGATCCGCGGTGACGACTGTGCCGCCCTTGATGACCTTGCTCATCCGTACTCTCCTACCGTTCTGTTGATCATCTAGGCGCACGCCCCATGTCAGTCTGCGTAGCTGGGATCCTCGCGATCCAAAATGCGCTTCATCTCGTCGAAATGGACGAATTCGGCGGCTTTCATTTCCTCCCAAGATTGGGCGGTCTGCTCGGCCACATTGTCGGGAATGATCGACAGCGGCTGGCCGGTGGAATAGGCCAACCACAAGGTCCGGGCCGCGCGTTCAAGATGATACAGCGCATCAAACGCCTCGGCGACGGTGGCCGCAACGGTGGTCACCCCGTGATTGCCCATCATCACCGCGCCATGATTGCCGAACGAAGCCGCGATCCGCGCGCCCTCTTCTTCTTCCATCGCGACGCCGCCGAAATCCAGATCATAGCCCATCCGATTGAAAAACCGCGCCGTGACCTGATCAATCGGCTTAATCACCGGGTCCTTCAGACAAGCGATCGCCGTGGCATAAGGGGGGTGAATGTGCAGGGCCACACGCGCTTGCGGCACGTGCTTGTGCAAAGCCGAATGGATCGACCACGCAGAAGGGTCCGGCGCATCCGGGCGGGTCATGGTGTCTGGATCGTCGGCATCCACAAGGATCAAGTCCGACGCCCGAACCGTCGAAAAATGCCGCCAGCGCGGGTTGACGAGAAAGCGCCGTCCGTCCGGAGACACGGCAGCCGAGAAATGGTTCGCCACCCCCTCGTGCCAATCATTGCGCGCCGCCAAGCGTAGTGCGGCAGCTAGGTCGATGCGCAGTTGACGCTCGTCGATTTCATCCGATGACGGGCGTATTTCATTGGTCATAATTCCCACCTTATTCTACAATTCCGGCTGTTTCGACGACCGCGTGAAACAACACATTGGCGCCAGCCGCAGCCCATTCTTGGCTAATTTCTTCGGCCTCATTATGGCTGAGCCCATCGACGCACGGACACATCACCATGGCAGTCGGGGCCACACGATTGATCCAGCAGGCATCGTGCCCGGCACCTGAGACGATGTTCATATGGCTCAACCCAAGGCGGTCTGCGGCGGCACGCACGGCCGTGACACAACCGGCATCAAACGTCACCGGATCGAAATGGCCGACCGGCTTGATGCTGATGCCAAGGCCAAGCTCTTGTGCGATGATTGGCGCTTCGGCTTCGATCTGGGCCCGCATTTCGGTCAATTTTTCCAGGTCGGGCGAGCGGATGTCGATGGTAAAGAGCGCCTTGCTGGGGATCACATTGCGGGAGTTCGGATAGACGTTTGCCTGCCCCACCGCGCCGACCGCGTTCGGCTGCGCCGCCATCGCAATCTGGTGTACCAGTTCGGTGATCCGGGCCATGCCAAGACCCGCATTCAGCCGCATATTCATAGGGGTAGAGCCGGTATGCGCCTCTTTCCCGGTCAGGGTGACTTCTAGCCACCACAGACCCTGCCCATGGGTCACAACCCCGATCTGCTTGCCCTCGGCTTCGAGAATCGGGCCCTGTTCGATATGCAGTTCAAAGAACGCATGCATCTTGCGGGCGCCCACCGGTTCGTCACCTTTCCAGCCGACCCGCACCAATTCGTCGCCATAGCTCAGCCCGTCTGCATCTGTGCGGGTATAGGCCCACTCCTGTTCATGCATCCCGGAAAATACCCCGGAGGCCAGCATCGGCGGCGCAAACCGAGACCCTTCTTCGTTGGTCCAGTTCGTAACCACGATCGGATGGCGGGTTTTGATGTTCAAGTCGTTCAGGGTGCGGATCAGCTCCAGCCCGCCCAATACGCCCAGAACCCCATCATATTTTCCGCCGGTAGGCTGGGTATCCAGGTGGCTGCCGACATAGACTGGCAGGGCGTCAGGATCGGTGCCTTCGCGGCGGGCGAACATGGTGCCCATCTGATCAAGGCCCATGGTCAGACCCGCATCTTCACACCAGCGCTGGAACAAGGCGCGACCTTCGGCGTCCTCGTCAGTCAGGGCTTGCCGGTTATTGCCGCCTGCTACGCCCGGTCCGATTTTGGCCATCTGCATCAGGCTATCCCAGAGACGCCCGCTGTCAATCTTCAGATTCTCACCGGGGGCGGTCATTGCGGCGGTCATGGGTTGCTCCTTAAAAATAGTCGGCTTAGCCATAGGTCAGCACGCGCGGACTGATCTGTGATCAGGCCAGACAAGGCATCCCCCCACGAGCACATCCTTGCCACGACTGCAGCTTGTTCTTGGGAACGCTAACAGAGGCGACCAGACAGTCAAGCACCGACGCTCACAGGAAATTCCGGCGATCACACCCCAACCCTGTCCCGTCCGGCGCAACGCGACCCGACCGGACGGCCCCCGGTCCAAATGTCGTGCCGTCCGCCCCTGCCAGCGTCATCTTCGCGGCCCGAATTAACACAATCGCAAGACCTTTCGTCGACGGTTCCTGTGTGGGGGCCCCAAAAGCGGGGGAACACATGTCGTTAATCAGTCCTATAACAGCGGCGGCACCGCCTGCCCCGCCCATGGAAGTGTCCGCACCAAACACCCAAGTCGCCCTTGCGCCCGCCGTCAGTCCTGACACCGGCAACACCTCTGGTCAGAACCCGTCGCGTGGCTGGTCCCAATCGTTTGCCAACGCCAAATCGCACGAAGGGTCAGAACCGTCGCAGGTCACTGCCAACAGTCGCGCCTTGTCGGAGGGGCATGCGATCGGCCTTCAGGCTGAACCGCCCCCCGCACAGACACCCACATCCGACCCCCACCAGATGTCCGAGATTTTCAGCCAAAGGGCGCGGCTCGGCCGGATCATGCAAGAACTTGCCGCGATCCAGACCAGCTTGAACAATACCGGCGCGCCGTTGACCTCTGCCACGGCGCAAGGCGCCGCGATCGCAGCGGTGAATACCACCGCCCGGCTGGACCGGCGTTTATAGCGGGGTAGAATCCCGGCCAAGCCTATTCCGCGGCGGTGGTCGAGGCCGGGTTATTCGGATGCGAGGTCCAGTTGGCGTAGCCCGGTTTGACGGCTTCGCCGGTCCGCTCGTCCAGTGTTCCTGCCGAAAGCGGCTCAAGGGTGATGCAATCTTCGACCGGGCAAACGTTGACGCACAGGTTGCAGCCAACGCATTCGTCATCCTTGACGGTAAAGACCCGTGTGGGTGACATCGCGATGGCCTGATGGCTTGTGTCTTCGCAAGCGGCATAGCAGCGCCCACACTTGATGCACGCCGCCTGATCGATTCGCGCCTTGGCGACGTAGTTCAGGTTGAGATACTGCCAGTCGGTCACATTGGGCACCGCACGCCCGGACACTTCGGCGACAGAGACATAGCCTTTCTGGTCCATCCACTCAGACAGCCCCGAAATCATCTCTTGCACCACCTTAAAGCCATAGGTCATCGCCGCAGTGCAGACCTGAACATTGCCGCATCCCAGCGCCAGAAATTCAGCCGCATCGCGCCATGTGGTGACCCCGCCAATCCCTGAAATCGGCATGCCAGCCGTTTCAGCATCGCGGGCGATTTCGGCGACCATATTCAGGGCGATCGGTTTGACAGCCGGACCACAAAACCCACCGTGCGATCCCTTGCCATCGATGCTTGGCTCCGGCGACATGGTGTCCAGATTCACGCTGGTAATGGAATTGATCGTATTGATCAGGCTGACCGCATCGGCCCCGCCCGCTTTTGCCGCCCTTGCCGGATAGCGAATATCTGTGATGTTCGGGGTCAACTTGACGATCACCGGCATCCGGGTCGTCTGCTTACACCAGCGTGCCACCATTTCGATATATTCGGGGACCTGCCCAACCGCGGCCCCCATTCCCCGTTCGCTCATCCCGTGCGGGCAGCCAAAATTCAACTCGATCCCATCAGCGCCAGTGGCTTCCACCAAAGGCAGGATTTCTTTCCAAGCCTGCTCCTCGCACGGAACCATCAGTGAAACGACCATAGCGCGATCAGGATAGTCGCGCTTAACCGCCTTGATCTCGCGCAGGTTTACCTCAAGCGGCCGGTCGGTGATCAATTCAATATTGTTCAGACCCAGCAACCGCCGATCGGCCCCCCAGATCGCACCATAGCGGGGGCCATTGACGTTCACGACATGCGGGTCCTGCCCCAGGGTTTTCCAAACCACCCCGCCCCAACCGGCATCGAACGCTCGCCGCACGTTGTATTCCTTATCGGTCGGCGGAGCTGAGGCCAGCCAGAATGGATTGGGAGATTTGATCCCGACAAAGTCCGAGGAAAGATCTGCCATGGGTGGTCTCCCTATTGCGCGGCGTCGCCGGCTGTGTCTGCACGTTTGCAGGTGATGGTGGTACGGCACCGGGCGGAGGATCCGCGTTACTCCGGCGCCCGTCGCATCGTTTATTCGGCGGCCAAGGCGTTCAAGCCCATCAGGGCGGCATGGATATCTTCTGCCGCGTCGCGCCCTTGAGCCACCGCTGTCACAGTCAGATCCTCGCCCCCGGACACGCAATCACCACCAGCCCAGACCCCGGGAAGAGATGTTCGCCCGCCCGCAGAAACTCCGATTTTCGCACCGTCCAGCGTCAAACCAGCAGGCGCGTCGTCCAGACGTTGCCCGATGGCCTTGAAAACCTGATCGGCGGGAATGCAGAATGTTTCATCGCCCAAGCGCATCCCCGAGCGGTCTTCTTCAGTATAGGCAAACTCAACCGCGTCAACTTTGCCGTCCCGCGCCAAGATGCGAACCGGGCTTGCACCTGTGATGATCCGAACCCCTGTCGAGGTCGCATGGGTTTGCTCATAGTCGGACGCCCCCATACGGTCGCGGCCGCGCCGATAGACCATGGTGACATGTTCCGCCCCGAGCAGCTTGGACTGAACCGCAGCATCCACCGCCGTCATGCCCCCGCCGATCACCAGCACATGCCGTCCGACCGGCAGTTTCGATTTGTCGGTTGCCTGCCGCAGACGCGCGATGAAATCGACGGCGTCATGAACATTGTCATAGTCGTCACCTTCGATCTGTAGGCCATTCACCCCCGCCAGACCGACCCCAAGAAAGACCGCATCGAAATCATCCTGAAGCTCTGCTAAGGACAATTCCCGACCCAGCCGCACCCCGGTTCTGAGGGTGATCCCCCCGATGGACAGCAGCCACGCCACTTCCCGTTGGGCAAAATTTCCCGCCGCTTTGTAGGTCGCGATACCATATTCGTTCAGGCCACCCGGTTTTTTTCGTGCGTCGAACACCACCACGTCATGCCCGCGCAGGGCCAGCCGGTGCGCACAAGCCAATCCAGCCGGACCGGCTCCAACAACGGCGATCTGCCGTCCGGTCGGCGTTGCCCGGACAAAGGGATGGGTGTCCGCAGCCATCAGGCTGTCCGTCGCAAATCGTTGTAATTGGCCGATCTGAACAGGCTTTCCTTCGGCCGCCTCGCGCACACAGGCCCCTTCGCACAATGTCTCTGTCGGACACACCCGGGCACACATGCCGCCAAGAATATTCTGATCGAAAATGGTCCGGGCGGCGGCATCCGCTGTACCGGTCTGAATTTGCCGAATAAACAAGGGGATATCAATTTCAGTGGGGCACGCTGTAATGCAAGGTGCATCATGGCAGAAATAACAGCGGTCAGCCGCAACGATTGCCTCATGCGGGCCAAGCGGCGCATACAGATCCGCAAAGTTGCCGCGATAGGCATCCTTGGCAAGACGTCCTGCCGCAATACCCGGAGTCGTCGGTGAATGTGCCATGGCCTGCCCCTGCTACCTTAGATGTCTGGTCCGATGGCAGAGGCCGCGCAGGTGGTTCTGGCTTTGTCACGCATCGGAAATCAAAGGTTTGCCGCACAAATTATAAAAATCAAGGCCTGACCGCACCTGACGATAACTTCACGGATCATGAATTCTATGTCTGCATCGCTTTTCACCGTTTATCATCCGATGTAGAGAAGGGTCATAACCGTCCCTAAATACGGCTGGCGACGAACAAGCACGAGCGAGGCTGAAATGAGCAACAAGTCCCACAGCGATGATGTCGCATTCATCCGTGCGTTGGCGGAACTTCTGAGGGAAAACGACCTGACAGAGTTGCACGTCAAGCGCGAATTTGGCGAAGAAGGCGCGTTGAACGTCCGCGTCAGCCGCGGCGGCGTCGCGGCATCGGTCGCCCCTGCCCACAGCGCACCGGCGCAAATCACCTTTGCGCCGCCTGCCGCATCGGCGCCGTCGGCAGATCCCGCCGCGCATCCCGGCGCCGTGACATCGCCGATGGTGGGCACTGTCTATCTGCAGCCCGAGCCGGATTCGACGCCGTTCATCGCGGTTGGGGCCACGGTAACTGAGGGGCAGACGCTGCTGATCATCGAAGCGATGAAGACGATGAATCAGATCCCATCCCCCAAAGCCGGACGTATTGCCCGCATTCTGGTCGAAGATGGCTCGCCTGTGGAATTTGGCGCGCCGCTTGTGATCATTGAATAGGCCGGACATGTTCAAGAAAATCCTGATTGCGAATCGCGGTGAGATCGCATTGCGCGTCGTCCGCGCCTGCCGCGAAATGGGGATCGCCAGTGTCGCGGTCCATTCAACGGCTGATTCCGACGCCATGCATGTGCGCATGGCCGACGAGGCCGTCTGCATCGGCCCACCGCCCAGCAACCAAAGCTACTTGTCGGTGCCGGCCCTAATTTCTGCCTGCGAGATTACCGGCGCAGAAGCCATTCATCCCGGCTACGGTTTTCTGTCCGAGAACGCCAATTTCGTGCAGGTGGTCGAAGATCATGATCTGACTTTCATCGGGCCGTCGGCGGCGCATATCCGGATGATGGGCGACAAGATTACAGCCAAGGAAACCATGAAGGCGCTTGGCGTGCCCTGCGTCCCCGGCTCTGACGGCGGCGTTCCGGATCTGGCAACGGCACGCACGGTGGCCGCCGAAATCGGTTTTCCTGTGATCGTCAAGGCAACTGCCGGTGGCGGTGGACGCGGCATGAAACTGGCCGAAACCGCCGCCGATCTGGACATCGCATTTCAAACCGCCCGATCCGAAGCAAAATCCGCCTTTGGCAATGACGAAGTCTATCTTGAGAAGTATCTCGGACAGCCGCGCCATATCGAAGTGCAGGTCTTCGGCGATGGCAAAGGTGGGGCGATCCATCTGGGCGAACGGGATTGCTCGTTGCAGCGCCGACACCAGAAAGTTCTGGAAGAAGCCCCCGGTCCCGCCATCGATGAAGAAACCCGGGCGCGAATCGGCAAAGTTTGTGCCGATGCCATAGCGCAGATCAAATATAGCGGCGCAGGCACCATCGAGTTTCTGTTCGAAAACGGTGAATTCTACTTCATTGAGATGAACACTCGCTTGCAGGTGGAACATCCGGTGACGGAAGCCGTGTTCGGCGTCGATTTGGTCCGCGAACAAATCCGCGTCGCCGCTGGACTGCCGCTGTCGGTTACGCAGGACGAGTTGCGCGTCAACGGTCATGCCATCGAGGTCCGGATCAACGCAGAACGTTTGCCCGACTTCGCCCCCTGCCCCGGCCGCATCAGCGCCTACCATGCCCCAGGCGGGCTGGGCGTGCGGATGGATTCGGCGCTGTATAACGGCTACTCAATCCCGCCCTACTACGACAGCTTGATCGCCAAATTGATCGTGCATGGGCGCGACCGTCCCGAGGCGTTGGCCCGCCTGCAGCGTGCGCTGGGAGAGTTGATCGTCGATGGCATCGACACCACGGTCCCACTGTTCAGCGCGCTGCTGGAAGAGCCCGATATTCTGACCGGTAATTATGACATCCACTGGCTGGAAGAGTGGCTGAAAACCAAGCGCGCCTAAGTCGCCGGCCCGCATGATCGCATTGCGCAGCCCCTGCCGATCTTCACGAACGGCAGGGGCTGCGTCAGCAATCAGGATACAAAGGCTGGGTGCTACTGAATGGACCGCGAAACCCTTACAGTCGATGTATTGCTGAAGGCCTATGAACTCGGCGTTTTTCCGATGTCCGAATCGCGCGACGATACCGACGTCTTCTGGGTCGATCCGCGCAAACGCGGGATCATTCCAATCGGTGGATTCCATTTTTCACGATCCCTCGCCCGTCGAATCCGCAAGGGCGGCTTTCGCGTCTCCGTCAACGAAGACTTCGCTGGGGTGATGCAAGCCTGCGCCGACCGGCCGGAGACCTGGATCAGTGAGACGATTTTCGATATTTACGCCCAGCTTCATGCCTTGGGCCATGCCCATTCGATGGAAATTCGCGACGAGAGCGGGCTGATCGGTGGCGTGTACGGGGTCACGCTGGGCGCGGCGTTTTTTGGGGAAAGCATGTTCTCACGCCGGACGGATGGCTCGAAGATCGCCCTCGCCTATCTGATGGACCGGCTCCAGCAGGCGGGATTTTTGCTGTTCGACACCCAGTTCATCACGCCACATCTTCAGCGGCTCGGCGGAATAGAAATCCCGCGCAGCACGTTTCATGACTATCTGGAAGAGGCGATCGCCACAAAGGCCGATTTCACGACGCCCCCCCTGCCTGCATCGCCTCAGGCGTTGTTGCAGCGCAATACCCAGACATCATAGCGGATATGGTCAAACGCATTCAGCGCGGGTGATGACGCGACCATCCAGCCTTCGAACAACGGTCTTGGGCTGCTTGGCTCATCGATGAGCAGAAATGCATAGGCATCGCCGACGGGGTTTTCCACCGGGTATCGACATTCGACCAAGCTGATCGCCAACCGGTCGAGAGTGACACTGCCGCCAACGGCAACGTCGAGATCGGTCAATTCACCGGACATGCGGTCCAGCACACGCAAACTGGCCCCGCGTCCGGCGGCCACGTCCTCGGCCAGCACCGATGACACTGACAGAGCGGCTGCAAGTGCGGCCAAACCAAGCCCGAGGGGCTTCATCATCCCGAACCACCAACAAATTTGGACAGCAGTTCAATCAAGCTGATTGAGCCCTGCGTGCTTTCAATTTCATCACCGGGATTAAAGTTATCGAGCGATCCACCGGGCTGAAGTTCGACGAAATTTCCGCCCAACAGGCCTTCCGATGCAATGATGATCGAACTGTCGTCCGGCAACACGATCCCGTCGGCGACAGAGATTGTCGCATCGGCGCGGAAGGTCTGGGGGTTCAGGCTTAGTCCGGCGACCGTGCCCACTTTGACCCCAGCCAAACGGACATCCGTGCCGACAGAAATACCCTGTGCCGAGCGAAAACTTGCCGTCAGTTCATAGCCGCTGGACGCACTCATGCCTCCGACGCTGCGGCTGGCATAGGTCAGGAACCCGGCGGCAACCAGAATCACCAACCCTCCGACCAACAGTTCCGCCTTATTTTCGGCCATGGACTACCCTTTCCGTCCGGGATCGCTCACTCGGGCGTCCAGGCTTCGTAATCCGCCCGTTTCGCCGGGGCGACACGGCGAATCGATCCGGCCGGCGCATAGGCCAACGCGGTTCCGGTCAGGTTTTCCTGATGGGGTTTTTCCCACGTGCGGTGAACAAGCGGTTGAGCGGTCGGCGGCTGATCCCACGTGTGGTGCAGCCATCCATGCCAATCGGGGGAAATCCGGCTCGCTTCGCATTCGCCGTTAAAGATCACCCAGCGCCGGACCTTGTCCCGCGTCTCATAGTAGATATTGCCCTGATCATCTTCCCCGACCCGGACACCCTTGCGGCTGGTGAACCATTGCGTGCCAAGGGTTTGGCTGTTCCACCAGGTCACGGCACGGATAAGCATGTTCATAGGGGCGGCTCCTGCTACTCGTTAGATTTGATATCCCGCATTCCTGCCAGAACGTCCAGTGCGCAGAAAATCCCCAATGCCGCAGGGAAGCCTGCGGCATTGGCCGATCAGCTTGCGCTGACCGGTTCGCCTTTGCGATCCGCATAGATCAGAAGCGGCGAGGCTTCGGATGTAACGGCCTCAACATTGACCACCACTTCTTCAACCCCAACAGCGGTTGGCAGATCGAACATGGTATCCAACAGGATGTCTTCCATGATGGACCGCAGCCCCCGCGCGCCTGTCTTGCGTGCAATCGCCCGCCGCGCAATCGCCGCAAGGGCGTCGTCGGTGAAGGTCAACTTGGTGTCCTCCAGTTCGAACAGACGCTGGTACTGCTTAACCAAGGCATTCTTCGGCTGCGTCAGAATCGTGATCAGCGCGTCTTCGTCGAGATCGCGCAGGGTGGCGATCACGGGCAAACGTCCGACGAATTCCGGGATCAAACCGAACTTCAGCAGATCCTCAGGCTCCAACTCGGTGAAGACCTCACCGACGCCCCGGCTATCGACATCCTTCACATCGGCACCGAAACCGATGCCCGACCCCTTACCGCGCCGCGAGATGATCTTGTCGAGACCGGCAAACGCCCCCCCGCAGATAAACAGGATGTTGGTCGTATCCACTTGCAGGAATTCCTGCTGCGGATGCTTGCGCCCGCCTTGCGGCGGCACCGACGCAACCGTGCCTTCCATGATCTTCAGCAGAGCCTGCTGCACGCCCTCGCCCGACACATCGCGGGTGATCGACGGATTGTCCGACTTGCGGGTAATCTTGTCGACCTCGTCAATATAGACGATGCCGCGCTGCGCGCGCTCAACGTTATATTCGCTGGACTGCAACAGCTTCAGGATGATGTTTTCCACGTCCTCACCGACATAGCCGGCTTCGGTCAGCGTGGTTGCATCCGCCATGGTAAACGGCACATCCAGAATACGTGCAAGCGTCTGTGCCAGAAGCGTTTTCCCGCAACCGGTCGGCCCGATCAGCAGGATATTCGACTTGGCCAGTTCAACCTCGCCGGTTTTTCCGGCATGGTTCAGACGTTTGTAGTGGTTGTGCACCGCCACTGACAGCACCCGCTTAGCGTGGGACTGACCGATGACATAGTCATCAAGGACATCGCAGATTTCACGGGGCGCCGGCACACCTTCAGAAGATTTCAGCCCGGCCGTCTTGGTCTCTTCACGGATGATATCCATGCAGAGTTCAACACATTCATCGCAGATAAACACGGTCGGACCCGCGATAAGCTTGCGGACCTCATGCTGACTTTTGCCGCAAAAGCTGCAATAAAGCGTGTTTTTACCGTCACCGCTTGAGTTGTTCGCCATTCATCACCTCCAAAGCGGCAAGTCTGCCCGTCTTTCGTTTACGCCTGCCCACGAAAAGCTATTCGCCACTTTAGGGGAGCATGACAGGACCGACAATGTCAAATTGAAGGCCCCATCGGGGTTTGGTCCTAGCGTCATTTTTCCGCCTTGGGCTTCTCTAGCGCATCGCGGTTCTCGACGATTTGGTCGATCAGCCCCCACGCTTTTGCATCTTCCGCATCCATGAACTTATCGCGCTCAAGAGCATCTTCAACCGCTTCCAGCGACTGCCCGGTATGCTTGACATAAATGCCGTTCAACCGGTCTTTCAACTTTTGGGTCTCGCGGGCGTGGATCATGATATCCGTCGCCTGACCCTGATAGCCACCCGAGGGCTGGTGCACCATGATCCGGCTGTTGGGCAGCGAGAACCGCATGCCCTTGGCACCGGCGGTCAGCAGCAGCGATCCCATGGACGCCGCCTGACCAACCACCAGGGTCGAAACCGCCGGCTTGATATATTGCATCGTGTCGTAAATCGACAGACCGGAGGTCACGACACCACCCGGCGAGTTGATGTACATAGAGATTTCCTTTTTCGGATTCTCCGCCTCAAGATGCAGCAACTGGGCCACGATCAATGACGACATGCCATCATGCACGGGACCGGACAGAAAGATGATCCGTTCTTTCAGCAGCCGCGAAAAAATGTCGTAGGCCCGTTCGCCACGCGACGTCTGTTCGACCACCATCGGGACCAGGGTATTCATGTATGTATCGAGGGGGTCATTCATCTCGGTCTGCCTCTTGTCCTGAGCGTCTCGCGCCTTGTGGCTTGAGTCTTAGTCTGCCCTCTAGGGGGCTGCAAGGGGCCGAAGGCACTCTGTCCTACGGCGCAATATGGTCCTAGCGTCAGGAGATTACGGAATGGACAACAAAAAACACGGCGTTGTCATCGGGTTCTCTCCAGATGGTCTCTGCGAGAGAATATTCAAGAGGCAGTCCACCCCGAGGGATCGCGTGGCGCCGGATTCTGTTGCAGCGCTGGCGACGCACGGCGCGGCCATCCGCGTGTTGAATGGCATTTGTCGAGTGGTTTCATATGGATCGCACCATCGCCCGAGGATCGTTTCGGGCGATGGTGGAGGCTAATTGAGGCTCAGCGCCGACGGCAGACGACGGAGCCCACCTGTGTCACGCTTACCTCAGGTCCGCACGTCTGGCGCATCCCGCCCGGTTTTGCCCTTGATGTCCGCAATCGCATCCGCAGCAGCGATGATCGTGGCAAGCGCCTCTTGCGGATCCGCATGCTGGCGGGCCGGGTCGGCTTCGACATCTTCCAGATAGACCCGCAGAGTTGCCCCGACCGTCCCGGTACCCGACAGACGGAACACCGCGCGCGCGCCGCCCTCGAAGGCGATCCGCAGGCCCTGACCCTCTGACCGCGAGCCATCAACCGGGTCGTCATAGGAAAACTCATCTGCCTCAACCACGGTCAAGCCTTCAAAGGTTTGCCCCGGTAGACTGCCTAGCCGGGATCGGATCCCGGCCATCAGCTCTTCCGCTTTAACGGCGTCCACAGCTTCGTAATCATGGCGCGAATAATAGTTCCGGCCATATTCAGCCCAATGCGCGGTCAACAGATCCGACACTGACTTTCCGGTCTCAGCCAGAATGCTGAGCCACAACAAAACTGCCCACAGCCCGTCTTTCTCGCGCACGTGATCCGACCCGGTGCCAGCACTTTCTTCGCCGCAAAGGGTGATCCGCCCGTCATCCAAAAGGTTGCCGAAAAACTTCCAGCCGGTGGGCGTCTCATAGCAAGCCAGCCCACGCGCCTCAGCGACGCGGTCAAGCGCCCGGCTGGTTGGCATGGAGCGCGCAACCCCCGCCAAGCCCGCCGCGTATCCCGGAGCCAGATGGGCATTGGCCGCCAGAACCGCCAAACTGTCGGACGGCGTCACATAGATGCCGCGACCGACGATCATGTTCCGGTCGCCATCCCCATCCGAGGCCGCGCCGAAATCGGGCGCATCCGCCGCCATCATCGTCGACATCAGCTCATGCGCCCAGATCGGATTAGGGTCAGGATGGCCGCCGCCGAAATCCGGGCTGGGCACCGCATTCACGACCGTACCTTTGGGTGCACCAAGCGCCTCTTCAAGAATCGCCGTCGCATAGGGGCCAGTGATGGCGTGCATGGCATCAAACCGAATCCGGAACCCCGATGCGATCAAGCGGCGCAGTTTATCGAAGTCGAACAGGGTCTCCATCAGCGCGACATACTCGGTCACGGGATCAATCACCTCGACCTCCATCTCGCCCAGCATCTGGGTGCCGATGGTGCCAAGATCGACATCTTGCGCCTCAAGAATGTCATACGAGGTCAGGGACTTGGTGGCCTCCAACATCCGATTGGTCACCTCTTCCGGGGCTGGTCCGCCATTTGGCATATTGAATTTCACGCCGAAATCTTCTTCGATCCCACCGGGATTGTGGCTGGCCGACATGATGATGCCGCCATCGGTCTTGCGCTGCCGAATGACATGGGACGCGGCAGGCGTAGACAGCAGCGCCCCCTGCCCGACGATCACCTTTGCGGCACCGCTGGCCGCGGCCATCCGCAAGATCACCTGCGCCGCGTTGGTGTTGAAATAACGGCCATCGCCGCCCAGAACCAAGTTTTTACCCGCGACGCCGCCGATTCCGATCCAGATCGACTGGATAAAATTCTCAAGATAATGCGGCCCCATGAAGACGCGGGTTTTCTTGCGCAATCCCGACGTGCCGGGCTTCTGCCCGTCAATCGGTGCAGTCTGTACGGTGACGCGTTCCATTCGATCCCCCAAGGTGATGCAGCCATTTGCTTTATCGGTCTGGCAAGTCTACCGCGTTTGGTAAACCGATCATATCAGCGCAGTCGGTCCAGATAAAAAAAGGGCGCTGGCCGGGGTCTCCCCCCGTCCAACGCCCCGGAACTCTCCGGTCAAACCGCCCAAGGCTTACTCTTGCAGCAACGCCTCGACCGCTGCGATGGCCTTGTCGGCCCCGTCCACACTGGGTCCACCGGCTTGGGCCATATCCGGGCGCCCACCGCCGCCTTTACCACCCAGAACACCGGCCGCAGCCTTGACCATCTCTACCGCCGAGATCCGGCCTGTGAGGTCAGCCGTGACACCCGCCGCAATTGCCGCCTTGCCGCCCGCATCCGCGATCAACAGCACAGCGCCCGATCCCATTTGCGTCTTATGCGCATCGATCAAGCCCGGCAGATCCTTGCCAGTTACACCCGACAGGACCTGGCCCAGGAAGGGCACGCCGCCGATGACTTTGGCTTCTGCCGGAGCCGCACTGCCGCCCGACATCGCCAATTCCCGGCGCAGGTTGGCCACGTCGGACAACAACGCCTTCCGCTCGTCCAGCAGCGCCTTGATCCGCTCGGGCACCTCAGAGGTCTGGGTCTTCAGCGCCGACGCCACCTCGGCCAACAGGTGGTCCTGCGCTGACAGGTACTCAAACGCCGCTGCCCCGGTCAGGGCCTCAATGCGCCGGACACCCGACGAGGACGCGCTGTCGCCCAACGTCACGAACATGCCGATATCGCCGGTGCGGGCCACATGGGTCCCGCCGCACAGTTCCAGCGAATAGGTCTCGCCATCGGCACCTTTGCCAGAGCCCGGCTGCTGCCCCATGGACACCACCCGCACCTCATCGCCGTATTTTTCGCCAAACAACGCCTGCGCCCCCAAGGCACGCGCGTCATCGGGGGTCATGATCCGGGTATCAACGGCGGCGTTCTGACGGATATAGGCATTCACATCGGCTTCGACCTTGCGCAGTTCCTCGCGGCTCAGCGCCTTGGAATGGCTGAAATCAAACCGCAACCGGTCCGGCGCGTTCAACGAGCCACGCTGCGCTACATGCGGGCCCAGCGCCTCGCGCAGCGCTTCGTGCAGCAAGTGCGTGGCCGAGTGGTTGGCGCGAATCGCGCCGCGCCGGGTGGGATCGACGATCAGTTCAGCGCCTTGGCCGGCGGTCAGTGTCCCGTCGGTCACCTCGGCGACGTGAAAGACAATCCCGGCAGTTTTGCGGGTATCGCTGATCTGCGCTGTTCCGGTCGCCGTTTTCAACAGGCCGGTGTCACCCACCTGCCCGCCCGATTCGGCATAGAACGGCGTCTGATTCGCGACGATCAGCACGCTGGAGCCTGCGGCGGCTTCTTTGGTTTCCGCGCCGTCCTGCACAAGGGCCAGAATCTGCCCCTCAGCGGCTTCCATGTCATAGCCAAGGAATTCGGTCACGCCGTGGGTCTCGGCCAGATCAAACCAGATCGAAGCATCGGCAGTTTCGCCCGAGCCGGACCACGCGGCCCGCGCCTTTTGCTTTTGCGCCGCCATGGCCGCATCAAAGCCAGCGGTATCCACCGCACGGCCTTTTTCCCGCAGCGCGTCCTGCGTCAGGTCCAATGGGAAGCCAAAGGTGTCGTACAGCTTGAACGCCGCCGCACCGGGCAGGTCGGACCCGTCTGGCAGTCCGGCCAGTTCATCCTCCAGCAACCGCAAGCCGCGATCCAACGTGGTCTGAAAGCGAGTTTCTTCCAATCGCAGGGTTTCTTCGATCAACGCCTGCGCCCGGCCCAGTTCAGGATAGGCTTGCCCCATCTGCTGCACCAGTTTGGGCACCAAGCGATACATCAGCGGATCGGTGGCACCCAGCAGATGCGCATGGCGCATGGCGCGGCGCATGATCCGGCGCAGCACATAGCCGCGGCCTTCATTCGACGGCATCACCCCATCCGCGATCAGGAACGAGGTCGACCGCAGGTGATCGGCAATCACCCGGTGGTGAATCTTGCCCGGCCCATCCGGATCCGCGCCCGTGGCCTGCGCCGAGGCGTCGATCAGGGCCCGGAACAAATCGGTGTCGTAATTGTCGTGCTTGCCTTGCAGCAAGGCCGCGATCCGCTCCAGCCCCATGCCGGTGTCGATCGATGGCCGGGGCAGATTCTCGCGACGGCCGCCCTCGAACTGCTCGAACTGCATGAAGACAAGGTTCCAGATCTCGATGAACCGGTCACCATCCTCATCGGCGCTGCCCGGAGGGCCGCCCCAGATGTGATCGCCGTGATCATAAAAAATCTCACTGCACGGCCCGCAGGGACCGGTGGCGCCCATGGACCAGAAATTATCATCGGTCGCGATGCGGATAATCCGGTCATCGCTGAGTCCAGCATATTTCTTCCAGATATTCGCGGCTTCGTCATCGTCATGATAGACGGTGACCAGCAACTTATCTTTGTTGATCCCGAATTCCTTGGTCAGCAGGTCCCATGCGAACGGGATCGCCTCGTCCTTGAAGTAATCGCCGAAGGAAAAGTTGCCGAGCATTTCAAAGAAAGTGTGGTGCCGCGCGGTGTAGCCCACATTGTCGAGGTCATTGTGCTTGCCCCCGGCCCGCACGCATTTCTGGCTGGTGACGGCGCGGGTATAGTCGCGGGTTTCAACGCCGGTAAAGACGTTCTTGAACTGCACCATACCGGCATTGGTGAACATCAAGGTCGGGTCATTGCGCGGCACCAGCGGAGAGCTGTCCACGACCCGGTGATCGTTCCGGTTAAAGTAATCAAGATAGGTAGAGCGGATATCGTTCAGGCTGACCATGGCTTCGGGACTTTCTGGGGCTTTCGGAGCGTTCTGGCATCGGGACTGGGTTCGTGTAGCGGTCTGGGCGCGAGGTGTCCAGAATCGCGACGCGACCAAACGTCAGGTTGTAGGGCGCAGGCGGTGCCGCCGATAGACCTCGATCATGCCGCCCAACAGCACCCCGTTCAGCAGGTGCCAAAGGAAATGGGTGCCAAAGGGGATCTGACCGCAAAGCGTCCGGTCCAGCGACCGGAAGGTCAGCGACACTGTCAGCAGAGCCGCCGAGACCAACAATCCCTGCGCCGTTTCCGGCGCTCTGCGGCGCAACAGCACCCCGTACACGACCATCAGAAGCGGCAATGGCCAGTACATCGCGGATACTTGAAAGAACGGCAGTGCCTGAAAGACCGGCACCGTCAACGCCACATAGGGCACGAACAAGGCCGTCGCCCCAAGCGCGGCCCACAGGCCAAGCCCCCAATACTCACGATGCGCGACAAACACATAGACTACGGCAAAGAGGGCGATAAAGCCCACATCGGCAAAGCTGGACCAGACTTGCGCATGGGTATGAAACAGAAAACTGCCGATGCCAATCGCCGCCAGAAGCCCGACCAGCGTGTTGGCAAGGCCCGACCCAAGTCCCCGCGTTCGCCGCCACATCACGACAGCGGCAACCAGAAAGGCCACATTGGACAGCGCGTTCACCGGCTCGGCCCAGTATGACGGATCAAGCCGTTCGCAATAGCCATCAATCGCGGTGGTCAGGTCCATTATGGTCGTCTCCGGGTCGCTGGGTCATCACATTTCACGCCATGGCACCATCATAGCCCGTCAAGGGCGGCCCCGACGTGTCAGTCGGTGTTACGCGGCAAAAAGCCCATAAAGACTGCTGCCCCCATGACCAGCACCACCGCCGCCTTCAAGGCAACGGCCAGACTAAGCCCGCTAGCAAGGATCGCTTCAACCAACACGGTAAGCTGGCTCAGTTGTGCCATCGCCGCGACGAACAGCACCAGATACACAGTACTGACCCGGGCCAGCGACCGGTCCCGGGCCGGATCGGCCCGGCGGGATCGGGTCTCACGCGTTTGCAGAACAACAAACAACGGCGCAAAGATAATCAGCGACGACAGCGGATAGCTGATGCGCAACCGACCATCCAGCAGCCAATAATCGATCAGCCGATGGGCAATCAGCACGATATCGGCAACCGAAATCGCCAGCGCGACGGTAATCAGCGCATAGGTGAACATATCCCGCGCCGACAGGATCTTGCCCGGGCGCGGCACCGGGGGCGTGAACGGCGTCTCCGCCCAAGCGCCCAACGCTTCGGTGACCTCACTGTCCGACCACCCGGCGTCAATCATGGCGGTGCGCAGCGCCCCGCGATCATGCCCCGCCATCAATCCGTGACGAACAAATTCTGCAAGCTCGCGGGCCATGGTCTATCTCCGTTTGTCCCGGAAGAAGTCCCGCAAAAGCATCTCAGCTTCGACCCCACCAATTCCGTCATAGATGTCGGGCACATGGTGGGATTGCGCATGACTAAAGACGCGCGCCCCTTGTGCTACTCCGCCGGATTTGGGGTCGGAGGCGGCATAATACAAGCGCGGAATACGGGCGGCAGCAATGGCCGCCGCGCACATGGCACAAGGTTCCAAGGTCACATAAAGCGCATGACCGATCAGTCGTTCGGACCCCAGCGCTGCACAGGCCGCGCGAATAACGAGCATTTCGGCATGAGCGGTCGGATCAGACAATTCGCGGGTGCGGTTGCCAGCTTCGGCCACCACCTGCCCCTTGGGGTCCAGCAGAACAGCCCCGACCGGCACCTCGCCGCGGGCGGCGGCGGCGCGGGCTTGACCCAGCGCACGGTCCATATGGCTGACGAACGGCTTCATACAGCGGTCATGGCCCGGATCGACGCCGCCACGCAACAGGCTTTCGCTTTGTCGCAGGACCGGATACAGCCTGAGACATGACCGATAAAGAACATACGGGCGAGCGGATCGCCAAAGTGCTGGCGCGCGCCGGAGTGGCCTCGCGTCGCGGTGCAGAAATCATCATCGCCGAAGGGCGAGTGAAGGTAAACGGCAAGCGAATCGACAGCCCGGCCCTGAATGTCGGCCCCGGCGACAAGATCACCTTGGACGGCAAACCTTTGGCCGAGCCGGAAGCGCCGCGTCTGTGGCTGTACTACAAGCCGCTCGGGCTGGTCACCACCGCCCGAGATGAAAAGGGCCGCGAAACCGTCTTTGACAGCCTGCCCGAAGATATGCCCCGGGTGCTGAGCGTCGGACGGCTGGACATCAATTCCGAAGGCCTGTTGCTGCTGACCAATGACGGCGGGATCAAGCGGCGGCTGGAACTGCCCAGCACCGGTTGGGTGCGCAAATACCGGGTCCGGGTCAAAGGCAATCCAAAAGACGACGATTTCGTCGGTTTGCGCAAAGGCGTGGTCGTGGATGGGGAACGCTTTGCGCCGATGGATATCGGCATAGACCGCATGCAAGGGGCGAATGCGTGGCTGACCATTGGCATCCGTGAAGGTAAGAACCGCGAAGTGCGCCGCGCCATGGAAAGCATCGGACTGGTTGTGAACCGGCTGATCCGGGTCAGCTATGGCCCGTTCCGTCTGGGCGATATGGAACCCGGCGCTGTGGAAGAGGTGAAGGCCCGCGTGCTGCGTGATCAGTTGGGTCTGGGCAACGCCACCCCGTCGCAAGATCCCAAAGCCCGCCCGAAACGCACCAGAAACTAAGGTATTTCCCCGTGCGGGGCCGTTTTCTCCGGCATTGTCATAGCATCTTTGCTTGCAGCACCCACATGATGCCCTAATACTCGAAACGGTCGAACACGAAGGGACACGCCAGAATGCTATTGGCCATGAGATTGCTCATGTTCCTCATGGTCGTGGCCGCCGTGGTCTATGGTGCCGTGTCGCTTGTGCGATGGGCCGGAAGCAGAGGAGACGTTATGTCGGGAACGGGCCTGCAAAAGCTGTCCTTCGCATTGCTTGTTGGACTGATGCTCTATGCCGCCGTGACCGGAGGGGTTTGATGGCACAACGATTTGGCGGCAAGTATAGCCCCGACAGCAACGGGCCCGATGCTTCGCAGGCGACGTCAGAGCGTCCGTTCGCCGGAAAAACCGTCGCCCGTGCCGGGTTTCGGTCGAACGCATTGTTCCTACTGCCCTTTCCGTTTCTGATTTCAGCCTTCCGCAGTGAGCCGACCGGCCTTGCGCTGAACCTCGGCTGCTTTGGGCTGCTGATCCTTGCGGCGTGGCTGACCCGGGACGGGTTGCGCGCCGAAGACGCGTATGACGCCCGCAAAGTCGCCCGCAAACCCGCGATTCCCCGCAAAATCTTTGGGTCGGTGCTGACCGGACTGGGGCTGGCGCTGGCCGGTCTGGCCGATGGCAGCCTGTCCAATGCCGTGATTTTCGGTGGGCTTGGGGCCGTGCTGCATGGGTTTTCTTTCGGCCTCGATCCTCTGGTTAACAAAGGCATGGACAGCGCCAACCGGCACGATTCTGAACGGGTCGCCCGGGCGATCACCGGCGCAGAAGGCCATTTGTCGGCCATGTCCGAGGCGATCAGTCGAACCCGGGACCGGACCCTTGAAAGTCGGGTCGACCAGTTCAAGGCAACGGCCCGCAAGATGTTCCGCACCGTCGAGGACGATCCGCGCGACCTGACGGCAGCCCGCAAGTTCCTTGGCGTCTATTTGCAAGGCGCACGGGACGCGACCGTGAAATTTGCCGATCTCTACACCCGAAACCGCGACCCGCAGGCCAGAACCGACTATGTCGCGCTTTTGGATGATCTAGATCGCAATTTTGCCGCCAAAACAGAGACACTTCTGCTGGACAACCGCACCGATCTGAACATTGAGATTGAGGTCTTGCGCGAACGTCTGGACCGCGAAACCTGACTTACCGGAGAACCTCCATGTCCCAAACGATCCAAGCGAAGGCTGCCCAGACCATCACTCAGGTCGAAGAGGCCGCCCTTCCCTTGCCGATGCCAAAGAACGACCTCGTGACGCTGGATCAGGCCGAGGCGCCGGTTGCCGACGAAATCCGGCGCCGGATGGACGAAATCGATCTGACCAATACCGGCTCGATCATCGCGTTCGGATCGGGCGCGCAGGCCGAATTGCAGCAGATCAGTCAGGCGATGCTGGCCGATGTGCGCAACAAGGATGTCGGCCCGGCGGGCGACAGCCTGAAGGAAATCGTGTCCACCATTCGTGGGTTTTCCGTCGAAGAATTAGACCCGAATCGCAAGCGGTCCTGGTGGGACAAGCTGACTGGCAAGATGACCCCCGTGGCCCAATTCATGGCCCGGTATGAGAATGTTCAGGACCAGATCGACAAGATCACCGATACGCTGCTGGGGCACGAGCATAAGCTGTTGAAAGACATCAAGTCGCTCGACCTGCTCTACGCCAAGACCTTGGCCTTCTACGATGAGTTGGCGGTATATATCGCGGCAGGTGACGCGAAACTGACGGCGCTAGACAGCACCGACATCCCTGCCAAAGAGGCCGCGGTGGCCGCCCAAGCCCCGGAACAGCAAGTGATGGCTGCGCAAGAACTGCGCGATCTGCGGGCCGCACGGGACGATCTGGAACGGCGGGTCCACGACCTGCGCCTGACCCGTCAGGTGACAATGCAAAGCCTGCCCTCAATTCGGTTGGTGCAGGAAAACGACAAGTCGCTGGTCACCAAGATCAACTCGACGCTCGTCAACACTGTGCCGCTGTGGGAAACCCAACTGGCACAAGCCGTGACGATCCAGCGCTCCTCCGAAGCGGCGTCGGCCGTCAAAGAAGCCAGCGATCTGACCAATGAGCTGCTCACTGCCAACGCCAAGAACCTCCGGCAGGCCAACGCCACCGTCCGCAAGGAAATGGAACGCGGTGTGTTTGATATTGAAGCGGTCAAAGCGGCAAATGCCGATCTGATCGGCACGATCGAAGACAGCCTGCGCATTGCCGACGAAGGCAAGGCCAAGCGCAAGGCGGCTGAACAGGACTTGGTCAAGATGGAGCACGACTTGCGCGATACCCTGTCCGCCGCGAAGGCGTCATCCGCATCCAACCCGCCCGCATAGTGAGGTGATCCCATGCGCCCCGGCGCAGCTTTGTTTCGACGGGTCACGGGGGCCGCTGTCATGGCGGGCCTCGCGGCTTGCACAACCCCAAGCATTGCGCCGCCTGCGGCGCCCGTCCCTGTGGCCCCACCCGAGGCCATTCCGCGCCCGGCACCTCAGGCATCGGACGAAAGCAAAGCGCTGACCGCGCGGTATTCCGGGCTGGAATCAGATCTGTTGTCCCGCGGCCTGCTGCGCACTGATGGCGGCGGCATTGACACTCCGTTCGACGCGCGCATTTTGGCCAAGAATTTTATCCAAGTGGCGCTGTATGACGAATATGTTCCGGGTAGTAGCGGGCTAATCGCACGCGAAACCGCCAGTCGTCTGCGCCGCTGGCAAGACCCGGTGCGCCTGTCCATGGAATTTGGCAGCACCGTGCCCGACACGCAAAAGCGCAAGGATATGGCCGACGTTCAAGCGCTGGTCAGGGATCTGGTCTCGGCGTCCGATCACCCGATCTCGGTCTCCGACGATCAGCCAAATTTCGTGGTGTTGGTCATCAACGAGGACGAACGGCAGGCGATTGCGCCCCGACTGCGGGCTTTGATACCGGGGATCAGCGCGGACGTCATTCAGACGGTCACCACCATGCCGCCCACGACGTTCTGCATGGTCATCGCCTTTTCCAGCGACGACAGTCCGTATATTTACCGCCGCGCCGTCAGCATTGTGCGCGCCGAACATCCGTCGAAATTGCGGGCCTCGTGCTTTCACGAAGAGATCACGCAAGGCATGGGTCTAGCGAATGACAGCCCGGTGGCGCGACCGTCAATCTTCAACGATGACGAAGAATTCGCGCTGTTGACCAAGCAGGACCGGCTGATGTTGACGATCCTCTACGATCCGCGCTTGTCTCCGGGCATGACCCGTGCGCAAGCGGAACCGATCGTCAAACAGATTGCAAACGAACTACTGCCACCCCAAACTCTTTCAAGTTTCCACGAGGCGAGAGAAAGCTAACATGTCCATATTTAATTTCCTCTCGGGAGAGTTCATTGACGTCATCCATTGGACCGACGACACCCGGAACACCATGGTGTGGCGGTTTGAACGTCAGGGCCACGCGATCAAATACGGGGCTAAGCTGACCGTCCGCGAGGGACAAGCAGCCGTATTCGTCCACGAGGGGCAGATTGCCGACGTGTTCACACCAGGCCTTTACATGTTGGAAACCAACAACATGCCGGTGATGACGACGCTTCAGCACTGGGATCATGGCTTTCGCTCGCCGTTCAAGTCCGAAATCTATTTCGTCAACACGACCCGGTTCAACAATCTGAAATGGGGCACCAAGAACCCGATCATTCTGCGCGATCCGGAATACGGTCCGGTACGGGTCCGCGCCTTCGGCACCTACACGATCCGCGTGTCTGACCCGGCACGGTTCATGGTTGAAATCGTCGGGACCGACGGTGAGTTCACCATGGATGAGATCAGCTTTCAGGTCCGCAATATCATCGTTCAGGAATTCAGCCGGGTGATCGCCGCGTCCGGCATTCCGGTGCTGGACATGGCGGCAAACACCGCCGACCTTGGCAAGCTGATCGCAACCGAAATCAGCGCGACCCTGACCGGCTATGGCCTGACCATGCCCGAACTCTATATCGAAAACATCTCTCTGCCCGAAGCGGTCGAGGCCGCGCTCGACAAACGCACATCGGCGGGACTTGCCGGTGATTTGGGCCGCTTTACCCAATATTCCGCCGCCGAGGCAATGACCGCCGCAGCCGCCACCCCCGGCAGTGCCATGGGCGCATCAATCGGGGCCGGCATGGGCATGGGCATGGGGGCACAGATGACGCAGCCCGGCCCGTGGGGCGCCCGCCCGCAACAACCCGCAGCCCAAGCTGCCCCGATGCAGCCCCCGCCGCCACCGCCAGTGGAACATGTCTGGCACATTGCCGAAGGCGGCGCGACCAAAGGGCCATTCTCAAAGGCCGCCATGGGCCGCATGGTCACGGATGGCGCGCTGACGCGGGAAACTCATGTCTGGACCGCGGGACAGGACGGCTGGATTCGTGCCGAGGACGTCACAGAACTGGCGCAGCTTTTCACGGTGATGCCGCCGCCACCACCCGGTGCCTGAGCGATCCTTGATGCGCCGTAACTTGCCTTTCGTTTACGACCGGGACTTGTGATGTCAACCGAGATGGAACAGCACAAGTTTCCGTGCGAACAATGCGGTGCCGACTTGCGGTTTGATCCCGGTCAGGGCCAGCTTATTTGTGACCATTGCGGCCACACGCAAGAGCTGACCGACCGCAGCAACAATCCGTGGGGAAGCACCACCCTAAGGGAGATGGATTTCAAGACGGCCCTCGACGGGCGCTTGCCCGAGGTCGATCTGGAAGAAACCCGGGTCCTGAATTGCAGCAATTGCGGCGCGCAGGTCGAATTTGAACCGGGCATTCATGCCGCCGAATGCCCGTTCTGCGCCACTCCGGTCGTGACCGATACCGGCATCAGCCGCCACATCAAACCCAAGGGCCTGCTGCCCTTTGCGATGGATCAGAATGCCGCCAAATCGGCGATGACCGACTGGTTGGGGCGCCTGTGGTTCGCCCCGTCCGGACTGGCAGATTATGCCCGCAAGGGCCGCCGACTTGACGGCATTTATGTCCCCTACTGGACCTTCGATGCCAGGACCCGCAGCCGCTATACCGGTCAGCACGGCACGGTGTATTATGAGACCCGAACTGTGCGTCGGGACGGCAAGTTGCATACCGAAAGGGTCGCGAAAGTGCGCTGGCGTTCAGCGCGGGGCCAAGTTGCGCGGATGTTCGACGATGTTCTGGTGCTGGCCAGCCGGTCGTTGCCGCGCAAGTTTACTGATGGGCTGATGCCGTGGGATCTGTCGCAACTTGAACCCTACGCGCCAGAATATCTGGCCGGGTTGCGGGCTGAAGCCTATATGATCGAGCTTGACGAAGCCTTTGGAACCGCCCGCGCCGAGATGGACCGCACCATTGAGCGGGACGTGCGCTTTGACATCGGCGGCGACCGACAGCGGGTGACCAGCATCGACACGCAGGTCTCGGATGTGACCTTCAAACACGTCTTGCTGCCGATCTGGGTGGCGGCCTACCGATACAACGGCAAAAGCTATCGGTTTGTCGTGAACGGGCAAACCGGGCGGGTCCAAGGCGAACGCCCCTACTCGGTCTGGAAGATTGCGGCAGCCGTGATTGTGGGCCTTTTGATCGCTGGCGGCATCGCGTATGTTAACGCTATCAGCCAATAGCGGCGACCTTGGCGCACCCGCGACGGCGTGCGCCCAGACTATCTGAGGGGAGAAACGGATGATCCTGTGCTGCGGCGAAGCCCTGATCGACATGCTGCCACGTCAAGCCACCACTGGCGGAGCCTGTTTTCAACCCTTCTCGGGCGGCGCGGTGTTCAACACCTCCATCGCCCTTGGCCGCTTGGGCGCGCCTGCGGGCCTGTTCTCTGGTCTGTCCAACGATCTGTTTGGTGCGCAATTGGTCGCCACCCTGACCGATAGCGGCGTCGACACCGATTTGGCCGTGCGCAGCGACCGCCCGTCAACCCTTGCCTTCGTGGAATTGACCGACGGACAGGCGCGCTATGCGTTTTATGACGAAAACACCGCTGGCCGGATGCTGTCGGTCGATGACTTGCCCCCGATCCCTGCCGATGTCAGCACCCTCTTTTTCGGTGGGATCAGCTTGGCGGTCGAACCATGTGGCGCCACCTACGAGCATCTGATGCTGACCGAGGGCACAACCCGGGTCACCATGATCGACCCCAACATCCGCCCCGGCTTTATCAAGGATGAAAGCGCCTATCGGGCGCGGTTGGACCGGATGATCCGTGCAGCCGACATCGTGAAACTGTCAGATGAGGATCTGCATTGGCTGGTGGGCATCGGCGATAGTCGTGAGCTGGCACGCAAGGTCTTGGCCATGGGCCCGCGATTGGTCTGCATCACCGAGGGCGCCAAGGGTGCGTGGGGCATCACCGCCGACCATGACGTTTTTGTCAACGCAACCAAGGTCACGCCCGTCGATACTGTCGGGGCCGGCGACACCTTCAACGCAGGCGTGCTGGCCGCGCTGCATGAGGCGGGGGCGTTGGCCGGTGGCACGCTTGCCACCCTGTCCGAAGAGGTCATCCGCGACGCTGTGCGTCTGGCGACCCACGCGGCCGCCGTTACCGTATCCCGCGAGGGGGCCAATCCACCACGCCGATCTGAACTGGCCTGATGCGGGCGTTGATTCAGCGGGTCAGCTCTGCTGAGGTCCGGGTTGCAGATACCTGCATCGGCGCAATCGGTCCCGGCCTTGTGATCCTTGTCTGCGCCATGGCCGGTGACAGTGACAGCACGGTTGCCCCCTTGGCGGCCAAAATCGCCAAACTGAAGATTTTCAGCGACGAGGCCGGCAAGATGAACCGCTCGGTGTTGGACACGGGCGGCGCGGTCCTTGTCGTCAGCCAATTCACCCTTGCCGCCGACATCCGCAGCGGCAACCGGCCCGGGTTTTCCCATGCGGCCGCCCCCGCCGATGGCAAACGGCTCTATGAGGCGTTCGTCCACGCGCTTTCTGACTTATCAGTGCCGGTCGAGACCGGAGAATTCGGCGCCGACATGGCGGTGCACCTGATCAATGACGGACCGGTCACCATCTGGATGGATACCGCCAAGCCTGCCTGATCCCAGCGCCTTTACAGATTTCCCGTACCGGCCTAGCCATGCGCATCAACTGTCTTGTCCTTCGGGGGCACCTTCATCAACAGCGCCGCCATCGCCAATCCCGCAAACAGAACCGTGATCAATAGGAAAATGTCGACGAAGGACATGACCGTGGCTTGCTGCTGAACCCGCAGGCTCAATTGCATCAACGCGCCGGTGGCCCCTTCCAGACCCTGTGCGTCGAGGTTTGCCTCCATCATCGACAATTGCCGCAACACTTCCGGGTTTGACCAATTCAGATGCTCAGACAGGCGCTCGGCATGCAGGACATTGCGATTCGACAGCAGGGTGTTGATGACCGCAAGCCCCACAGCACCGCCCAGATTGCGCATCAGGTTGTACAGGCCCGATGCCCCTTTCATTTTCGAGGCCGGCAAGGTGCCAAGGGCAAGGTTGTTGATCGGCACCATACAGATCATCAACGACAACCCGCGCAAGATTTGCGGCACCAGCAATTCGTTGAAATCCCAATCCGCGGTTAGCCCCGTCAGCATCCATGTCGACGTGGCGAACCCCAGAAATCCGAGCAGCAACATCAGCCGCAGGTCAATTTTCGACGCCAACATCCCAGCAAGCGGCGCTGAGGCGAACATCGCCAGCCCGGACACAAACACCGTCTGTCCAATCATCAGGCTGTCATAGCCCCGGATCGACGACAGATAGAGCGGGTACAAATAGGTCAGCCCGTAAAGCCCGATCCCCATCACGAACGAAAACAGCGAGCCGACGGAAAAGTTGGCGTTGGTAAAGGCCGACAGATCAACAATGGGCTCATCACGGGTCAAGGCCCGCCAGAAGGTGACAACACCGCCGACCACCATCACCCCGGCCAAAATGGCCACAAGGTGATCTTGAAACCAGTCGTTGTTTGGGCCTTCCTCCAGCACATACTCCATGCCGCCCAGAAACCCGGCCAGCGCCGCCAGACCGATCCAGTCAAAGCGTTTGAGCAGCGGCCAATCCGGCTTATCAAAGTCGATCAACAGATAAGCCCCGATCGCCACGGCAATTCCCGGTGGAACATTGACCAGAAACAGCCAATGCCATGACAGGGTCGCACTCAGATATCCGCCCACGGTCGGACCAACGGTCGGCGCTAGAGTCGCAATCAACCCGATCATTGGCGACACAAGATTGCGCTTGGAGGGTGGAAAGATCGTAAATGCCGCCGCAAAGACTGCTGGGATCATGCCGCCGCCCAGAAAGCCCTGCACCCCGCGCCAAAGGATCATCTCATTGATCGATCCCGCAGTCGCGCACATGAAACTGGCGGCAGTAAATCCCGCAGCCGAGATGGAAAACAGCAGCCGCGTTGACATCGCCCGTGCCAGAAACCCCGACAGCGGAATCATGATAACCTCGGCGATCAGGTAACTGGTCTGAACCCAGCTGATCTCATCCGGGCTGGCGGCCAACCCCGCCTGAATTTCGGGCAAAGACGCCGACACGATCTGAATGTCGAGAATGGCCATGAACATGCCGACGACCATCACCAAAAAGGCGATCAGTCGGCGCGGTGTCATCTCTGGTTCGGCGGACATCTCACTGGGCCGCAGCAAGCGCGGCGATATCGGCCGTCTTTGTCGCAGCGGCCCCACCGGTCCGGCTGTCAACTTCGACGGTCACGGACAAGCCCGCGCGGATACCGCCAGTCGCCAGCGCCGCATCGGGCACATTGATCCGCACCGGCACGCGCTGCACCACCTTGGTGAAGTTGCCGGTGGCATTGTCCGCTGGCAACAGCGAAAACACCGCCCCGGTGGCCGGGGACGCCGACGCCACCGTGCTGGCAAAGTCTTGCCCCGGCAGGGCGTCGAACGACAGATGCACGGTGGAGCCGGGCACAATGCCATCCATCTGTGTTTCCTTGAAATTTGCCTCGACATAGAGACCGTCTTGCGGGACCAACGCGGCCAACCGCACCCCGGCAGAGACCAGATCGCCGGTCTCGATGGCAAGATTGGCAATCACGCCGTCAACAGGGGCGCGCAGGACAGTGAGATCAAGATCGCGTTGTGCTTGATCCACCGCGATGTCCAGCGCGCGCCGTGCACCGTCTGATTCCGCCCGCTCCGCTTGCAAGACCGCGACCTGCGCTTCGGCACTGGCGACAAAGGCCCGCGCTTTGGCCATCTCGGCGGTCGCGGTCTCGAAATCCTCAATCGCGGCATCCAATTGCGCCTGCGCCACCACCTTGCGATCCGACAGGCCTTGGACCCGGGTTAAAGTGGTCTGGGCGTTTCGCAATTGCGCCTGCGCCGAATCGCGCATCGCCTCGGCCTCGGCCACACTGGCTTTGGCGGCGGTGATCTGGGCGTCGATTCGCTGCAAGGTCAAACCCGCCGTCGCCACCCGGCTTTTCGCCGTTTCAAGCGCATTGCGGTAATCGCCATCGTCCAATCGGATTAAGACGTCACCGGCGGCCACTCGGTCATTGGCCTGTACGGCAAGGTCGGTCACATAGCCTTGGACCCGGCTGGAAATCAGGGTGATGTCGGCGTCGACATAGGCATCATCGGTCGAAACCATGAACCGGCCCGTCGTCCACCACTGATACCCCTCATATCCACCTGCCCCGATCACGGCGGCGGCAAGCAGACCGAAGATCACCGGTTTCAGGCCTCGGCGTTTGACCGAAGCCGCCTCAGGGCGGGCATGAGGCTGCGAGACCGGAACCCGGATCGTGCTGACCGGCGGCAAGCTGGCGCGCGGTGTCTCTGTCGTGGTCGGGTCTTGGGTCATTTGTGTGGTCCTTGCGGCATCCCCGGATGGGTACATCTGCGGGCGGGCTGGCGATCAGCCGGATCGAACCGATTGGTTCGAGGATCGACTTAGGCCAGCCGACCGTGCCGATCAAGACTTCACCGAACCGGTTGGTTCGATTATGCTGCACAGGTCCCTGTGCGAAATTGTTGGAGCTCGCCTTGAATGAATAAGTTAGATTGCACCGGGCCGGACCACATCCCACAAAAGCGCCGCCATGCAGCCGGCGCTGACCCGGCGAAGCGCGACCAGATTCTTGATGGTGCGGTCACCGCGTTTTTCAGTCGCGGCTTTGACGGCACCAGCATGAACGATGTCTGCCGCGCATCGAACGTATCCAAGGGGACGCTCTACGTCTATTTTGCCGACAAGGTGGCACTGTTCGAAGCCATGGTCTCGCGCGAACGGGACCGGTTGTTTCTGGGATTAGAGGCGACGCTGACCTCGGATCGACCCTTGGCCGAGAAACTGACCATCTTTGGCCGACAGGTGGCAGAAAGTCTTGGCTCCGACCGGGTGATCCGCACCCACCGCATGGTGATCGGTGCGGTCGAGACCCTTCCGGAACTAGGGGTTCGGTTCTACGATTCCGGCGCGCGCCGTGGTCAGGCGGGGTTGTTGAAGCTTCTCGAACGCGAAATCACACTGGGCCATCTGCGCATTCCCGATCCCGCCCTTGGCGCGTCGCAGTTTCTTGAATTGTGCCTTGCCGGGACGTTTCGGCAACGGCTGCTCGGCAAAGCTCCGCTGCCCCCCGCCCCGGACCGGATAGCGGCGACGGTCGACAGTGCGGTCACAATGTTTCTCACCGCCTATGCCGTGGGTGACAGGCAGGGCGGCACCGGCGCGGTTTAACCGGTTAGCGATGTTCCTCGGCGGCGGTCGCGGCCAGCATGTTCGCATAGGCCATGAACGCATCCGCCCGGTACAGCGTGCCCACATAGACCGGTGGCCCCACCCCCTGCGCGGGCGCAGCGATGACCGGCAAGTAATCCGCGCTATCCGGTTGGAACAGCACCATAGCCTGTTCCAAGGTTGCGCCCGGCGCCACAGATTGGCCCGCGCCGATCAACGCAGCGCTTTCAGGCGGAAACGGCGCACCGGGATAGGACCGTTTGCGCAAGACCTCAGAGACCGGAACGGTTGCCAGGAGATAGGCTTGCGGACCGGCGCTTAAGCGGACCCCGCGCCGTTCCAGTTGGGTCAAAAAGAAAGAGCGCTCGACGACCCGGCTGGCCAGCGCCGTCGACAAAGACACGGCTGTCATCACCGCAAGTCCTGTTTGCCAGTCCCCGGTCAGTTCAAACACGATCAGCGTGGTCGAAATCGGTGCGCCCAGCACCGCCGCAGCGACCGCGCCCATGCCTGCCAGCGCATAGAGCGTCTCAGAGCCAGAGACGTGCGGGAAGATGCTGGTGGCCACCATTCCGAAGGCCAGACCGGACAACGCCCCCACCATCAGCGACGGTGAGAACACGCCGCCGCCCATACGCCCGCCGAACGTGATGGCCACAGCGACGCATTTGATGACCGCAAACAGAACCGCATCGTGAAAGGTCAACTGCCCGGTCAGGGCCGAGGCCGTCGTCTGATACCCGACCCCGATCACATGCGGGAACCAGATCGCAACCAACCCCATCAACAATCCGGCGAACGCGGGCCGCAACCAGCGTTTCATCCCGGTCCGCCGGGTGATGTAGGTACCCACATCCTCGGCCCAGAACACTGCCAGCATCAAAGCAATGGCAATCAAGCCGCTCACCAAGCCAAGAACAAGAAACGCCGGCAGTTCGACGTAAAAGTCCAGACTGCCCGGCTCTGGCAGGACAAACTCGGTTACGCCGCCAAATTCCAGCCGGTTGATCACGGTTCCTGCTACCGACGCGATCACAATCGGGGCAAAGGCGTTCAGCGCGAAGTGGCGTAGCACCACCTCCAGCGCAAACAGCGCCCCCGCAATCGGGGCATTGAACGACGCCGAAACCGCACCGGCCACGGCACAGCCCAGAAGATCGCGGCCCGTGACCCCATCGCAGCGCAGCCGCACACACACCCAGGTTGAGATGGTCGCCGCCAGATGCACAACCGGGCCTTCGCGTCCGGTGGAGCCACCGGTCGACACCGTGATCAAAGAGGCCACCGCCGAGGCGACCCCCTCCTTGACCGCCACCCGGCCCCCATTCAGGGCCGCGCCTTCGATCACATCTGCCACCGTGTGAACCGACCCGTTCGGGGTGAACCGATCCAAAATCAGCCCAACAACAAGCCCCCCCACCACCGGCACCGTGATCAGCCACCACCACGGCAAACCGTTGAGGACGGTTGCCAGCGTTCGGCCATCGGTCCCGTAGACAAGCAAGGTTAGCCGATCAATGCTGAGCCGAAACAACAGAGCTGCAAACCCGGCTGCGGCGCCGATCACCAATGCAAGACACCAAAACCACAGCTTGGCGGGCCATCGCACGCGCATACGCCGCCAATTCCGCACCACGACCGACCCGATTCCAGGCCGGGTCTCGGCAGGGCCAAGGTTCTTCGCGCCGGTCACGCAGACCCTTTAGGCGCACTGACACCACTCGCGCTCATCACCCCGTTGCCCCGCCCTTTCCTGCCCGACGCGATCCTGACGCATCCGACATGCATCATGCCGACAGCAGCGCACGTGCGGCGTGACGCGCCTCCGTCGACACTTGATCCCCAGAAATCATCCGGGCGATTTCATCAATGCGGTCCTGCGGCGCCAATGGCACAACGGTCGAGGTTGTCACGCCATCCGTCACCCGTTTTTCAACCCGCCAATGATGCGCGCCCAAGGCGGCAACCTGCGGCGAATGGGTCACGACCAGAACCTGACCGCCACTGTCATTGGCCAACGCCGCCAGTCTGCGTCCCACCGCATCCGCCGTGGCCCCGCCGACGCCGCGGTCGATCTCGTCGAAGATCATGGTCACGCCGGAACTGTCCGAGGTCAGGCAAACCTTGAGCGCCAGCAGGAAGCGAGACAACTCGCCCCCAGAGGCGATCTTTTCCAATGCCCCCGCCGGAGCGCCGGGGTTCGTCGCCACGCGGAAGGCCACGACATCGCGCCCATCGGGACCGTCCCGGCCAGGGTCCACCACCGTGGTAAACACGGCACGGTCCATCTTAAGCGGGGCCAGTTCGGCCATCATCGCCGCATCAAGCCGGCGTGCCGCTTGTTGCCGCGACAGGGTCAACGCGTCCGCAACCGCGTCCAGATCAGCCCGTGCTGCCGCCAAGTCCGCATCCAGCGCTGTCAACGTGTCGGCACCTTGGTCAATTCCGTCGATCCGTGCCGAAAAAGCATTCGCCAAAGCGGCCAGATCATCAGGCAACACATCATGCTTGCGCGCCAAGGCACGCAGGGCGAACAACCGCTCTTCAGTATTTTCCAACTCGAAGGGATCATAGCTGATCGCGTCAAGGCAGGCGTCGATCCCGGATTGTGCCTCGGCAAGTTCCGCCATCGCACGGTCCAGCGCCGCAATCGGAGCTTGAAGCTGGTCCTCCAGCCCACGCGCCGCATCTTCCAGCCACCGGGCCGCATCGGCAAACAGCCGCTCTACCCCAGCCGGTCCAAGGGCCTCAGCCGCTTGCTGCACGTCTTTACCCAACCGCTCCGCCGCCTGCATCCGACGCCGCGCCTTGTCCAACACCGCATCCTCGCCCGGTTGCGGGTTCAGGGCAGCAAGTTCGACAAGGGCATGGCGCAGGAACTCTTCTTCCTGACGCGCGGCCTCTAAGGTCTCTGCGGCAGTTGTGCGGGCCTTGCGGGCGGCAGCCACCCGCCGCCACGCAACGCGCACACGGTCCAGCAGATCGGGATGCGCGGCAAAGCTATCCAGAAGGGCCAAATGCTGACGGGAATCCAGCAAGCCCCGGTCATCGTGTTGGCCATGCAGTTCGACCAGACAATCGGACAACCCGCGCAACACCTCTCCGGTGCAGCGCCGGTCGTTGACCCAAGCGGTTTTCCGGCCATCGGGTGCGATGCTGCGACGAAGAACCAGCTCATCGCCATCCGGCAATCCGGCTTCTTGTAAAATCGCATGCGCCGCGTGATCCGCTGACAGATCGAAGCTGGCCGAGACCACGCCCTGCTTGGTGCCGTGCCGGACCAGATCGGTCCGCCCCCGCCACCCCAGAACGAATCCCAGACAATCTAGTAGGATGGATTTTCCTGTGCCGGTTTCGCCGGTCAACACATTCAGGCCCGGCTGGAATTCAAGATCCAGCCGCTCAATGATCAGGATATCGCGAATCTCTAGCCCCCGGAGCATCTCCGACCGCCAACCCTTCCCACACCGCCACGCGCCCTTATCGGGCCCGTGCGTCCATTAAATCCACTCGCCCTTGACCGACTGCCGATAGACGGCGCGGATCCAGCTTTCGCCCACCGGCTCCAGCAACAACCCCTGCCCGGTCAGCAACGTAAAGCTGTCCTGATACCATTCGGAAGACTGGTAGTTGTATCCCAGAACCGCCCCGGCTGTCTGCGCCTCATTCACCAAGCCCAACGACAGATAGCTTTCCACCAAGCGATGAAGCGCCTCTGGGGTCTGGCTGGTGGTCTGGAAGTCTTCAACCACGACCCGGAACCGGTTGATGGCCGCTGCGTAATACCCCCGCTTGAGATAATAGCGCCCGATTTCCATCTCTTTGGCCGCAAGGTGATCGAAGGCCAGATCAAACTTCAGAATCGCCGACCGTGCATATTCACTGTCGGGATAGCGTTCGATCACTGTCCGGAGGGCTTGCAAGGCCTGAAAGGTCAGACCCTGATCCCGGCCAACGTCGTCGATCTGATCGTAATAGCTAAGCGCCAAAAGATACTGCGCATAAGCCGCATCTTCGTCGGCGGGATAGAAGTCGATGTAGCGTTGCGCTGCCGCCCGGCTTTCGTCGTACAGCTTGTCACGATGCAACGCAAAAGCCTGCATAATCAACGCCCGCTTCGCCCACTCAGAATAGGGATACAGCCGTTCGACTTCGCTGAAGTACTTGGCGGAATCGACGTAGTTGCCGACCTCCAACTCGTACTCCGCCCGGTCATAAATTTCCTTGGGCGTAAAGTTCTCCAGTGGCGGCGGGCTGTCATCACCACAGCCAGCGACAAGCAGGGCAAGACACCCTGCTGCAACGACTCGCTTTAATCGCCCGGCTTTATTCACTGAAGACCCTGCCAAATCACGAGGTTCCTTACCCGTCAGGGTTGGACTAGCATGAAAGAAAACCGGGAAAAATGCCCTTTCCCGGTTTTTCTGGATCAAATGATTGTTGAACGGGTTTTCGCCGACTACGCACAGAGAGCCAGATCACCTTGACTGACCCCCGCACCGGGCAAGGAATACGTCGTTTCCGGATCGCATTCGACGATTTCATAGGCCGTCGGATCGGCGAAGACCGCACGCAGAAGCCGGTTCGTCATAGTGTGCCCGGCACGGACGCCAATGTAGCGGCCAAGAATCGGGGCCCCTGCCAATGCCAGATCCCCCAAGGCATCCAACATCTTGTGGCGAACCGGTTCATCCGTATGGCGCAGGCCGCCAGGGCTGACGACCAGATCGCCATCGAACACAACCGCGTTCGCCGTCGTTCCGCCAAGGGCCAACCCGGCTTCGCGCATCGCATCCACGTCGGACTGGCGACAGAACGTCCGGCTGTCACACAGCGTCCGGACAAACGCGCCATTGCGCATGTTCAGGCTGCGGCTCTGAGTCCCGATGGCGGCGTCCTCGAACGCAATGCTGAAATCGATGAACAGGCCGCTATCGGGCTCCAACCGGGCGACAGCGCCATTATGGGCAACTTCGACCGGGCGCAGAATCTTGATCGCCAAGCTTGCGCCAGACTGCGCCTCAAGACCTGATTGCAAGATCTTGCGCACGAAGGGTGCCGCGCTGCCATCAAGAATCGGAACTTCGGGGCCGTCGATATCGATCAGCGCATTGCGCACCCCAAGACCGGCAAGGGCAGCCATCAAATGCTCAATGGTCGATACCGTCACGCCAGTTTCGGTGCGCAGCTTGGTGCAAAGCGGCGACTGATCCACCATGTGCCACAAAGCCGGCAGATAAGCGTCGTCGCCAGCCGCATCGGTCCGGTGAAAGATAATGCCATGATCCACAGCAGCAGGCCGAACGGTCATGCGAACAGGACGACCGGAATGAAGACCGATCCCCTTGAATTCCACCGATGTTTTCAGTGTGGTTTGCATGACGTCCCTCAACTTTCTGCGCAGAAACGCTGCGTTGATCCTTAGCTAATCGGGGGCCTGCGTCATCACAACACACAGATTACAACGGTCTGAAACATGCGAATTCGGCCACCGGCGCAAATCCGCCCCTTGGGACAAAAGATTGGGTTAATCCGTTGATTATAAACGAAAAGAGCCGGCTGTTCGCCGGCTCTTTCAGATCACATTTATTAATGTAAATTAATTCGCTTGGCGACGCAGAAATGCCGGGATTTCGATCCGGTCCAGTTCGGCGTCATCTTCCGGGTTCTCTTGCGGCAAGGATTGTACCGGCGGCTGCGACCGCCCGGCCTGTGCGCGCGGGTCTTGCGAATGGCCGGTCATCCGGTTGATCAACGAGTTGATGCCAAACCGCGATTTGTCTGCCGCCGGCTGAGTCGAGCCGAAGGCGTTGTCCGACCCGGACGACGCGCCACCCTCGGGGGATTTGCGCACAGCAGCTTCCAAGCGGCGCAGGGTTTCCGGGGTTGGAGACCCAGCCAAACCGGACCGTTGCTGGGCTGCCGTGGGCTGCGCCATGGCCGGGGCAGCCGGTTGCGGCATGTAGGCCGGAGGCGGCAGATCGTCATCCGCCGCGGTCGGACGCGCGGCCGGAAGCGGATCAAGATCGTGGAACATCGCCGGTTCTTCGGCCTTGGCGGCAGGTTTCTGCGCCGCGGGAGTCTGCGCTGCATCTTCACTGCGATAGTCCTTCGCGGCGACTTCAGCGGACACTTCCACATGCACGGTATTGGTCAGCGGCTCGGCCAGACGGCGACGCTGTACTGGAACTTCTTCGACATTTTGGGCCGCATCGATTCCCGTTGCGACAACCGAGACACGCATCCGGCCTTCCATCTCGGGATCGAGGGTCGACCCGACGATGATGTTGGCATCCGGGTCGACTTCTTCGCGGATTCGGTTTGCGGCCTCGTCCAGTTCGAACAGGGTCAGATCGTAGCCGCCTGTGATGTTGATCAGCACGCCGCGCGCGCCTTTCAGTGAGATTTCGTCGAGCAGCGGGTTGGCGATGGCCTTTTCAGCCGCTTGCAGCGCACGGTTTTCGCCCTCGCCCTCGCCGGTTCCCATCATCGCCTTGCCCATTTCGTCCATCACGGCACGAACGTCAGCAAAGTCGAGGTTGATCAGACCCGGACGAACCATCAGGTCCGTCACGCCTTTGACGCCCTGATACAGCACGTCGTCGGCCAGAGAAAACGCCTCGGTGAAGGTCGTTTTCTCGTTGGCCAACCGGAACAGGTTTTGGTTAGGAATGATGATCAGCGTATCGACGACCTTTTGCAGCGCCTCGATACCGTCCTCGGCCTTGCGCATGCGCTTGGCACCCTCGAACTGGAACGGTTTGGTCACGACGCCGACAGTCAGAACCCCAAGCTCACGTGCGGCCTGCGCGATGATCGGCGCAGCGCCCGTCCCGGTACCGCCGCCCATTCCGGCAGTGATAAAACACATGTGGCTGCCGACCAGATGATCGACAATTTCTTCAATTGATTCTTCAGCAGCCGCAGCACCAACAGCTGGACGCGCCCCCGCGCCCAAGCCTTCGGTGACTTTGACCCCCATCTGGACCTTCGCTTTCGAATGGCTGTGCGACAGGGCCTGCGCGTCGGTATTCGCAACCACGAAATCGACGCCATCCAACTGCTTCTCGATCATATTATTGACCGCGTTGCCGCCTGCGCCACCGACGCCGAAAACGGTGATCTTCGGTCGCAGGTCATCCTGATCTGGGATAGTCAGAGTCAATGCCATCTTAAGTCCGCCTGTGGGTATGCGGACATTCGGTCCGCTGTTGTACGTGCGGACTTTGCGCCCGCGGCTGCTCATTGGATGGAATTGTAGCAATGCCATAGCCTTCGGTCACGCCAAAAATGGACGTCAAAGGCAAAAAAGACACAATAGTAGGAAGAAATCCGCCGTGGTTACCAGTTTTCCTTGAACCATTTCACTGCACGGCGCAGCGAGCGGGCGGGATAGCGCCCATCGCGGATCTCGAAATCCCAACATTCGTCCTGTGGATGCGAGGCAAACAGGCTCAAACCAACCGCCGACGAGAAGCCCGGACCGGTCGCCGCCTGAGGCAGCCCCTGCACCCGTAAGGGCCGCCCAAGCCGCACATTTTGGCCGAGGATTCGCGCCGCAAGACCCGCAAGACCCGGCACCTGAGAGGCGCCACCTGTCAGCACGATCTTCTGACTTGGCAGATCGTCAAAGCCCGCAACGTCTAGTCGCTCGCGCACTTCTTCAAGGATTTCTTCGACCCGGGGACGCATGATCCCGATCAACTCGGAGCGCGAAATCTCACGGCGATCATGCTCCCAATCGCCGGTCTCGCCGCTCAGTTCAATCATGTCCCGGTCGTCACGCCCGGTGGCAACCAGACCACCGTGTACGGTTTTAATACGCTCGGCCAAGGTCATCGGAATGCCCAACCCGCGCGAGATGTCCTGACTGACGTGAAGACCGCCGATCCGAACGGTGTCGGCGTAAATCATATGCCCGCGCAGGAAGATCGACACCCCGGTCGTGCCCGCGCCAAGATCGATACAGGCCGCGCCCAGCTTTTGCTCGTCCTCAACCATAGCGGCGATGCCCGAGACATAAGCCGACGACGCCAGCCCCGCCAATTCAAGGTCACACCGCTTGATACAATGCAGGATGTTGCGGACCACATCCCGGTCTACGGCCAGAAGGTGCATATCCGTCGTCAGGCTGTTGCCAATCTGGCCGCGCGGATCGCTTAACCCCGACCGATGATCCAGCGCAAAGTTCACCGGCTGGGCGTGCAGCACGGCGCGGTGGCTGCCGATATCAGGCATGTCGCAACTGCCCAGCACGCCAGCCACGTCACTTTCGGTCACTTCCTGACCGTTGATGTCGATCTCACCCGTCAGTCCATAGGATCGTGGGTTGGCCCCTGAAAAACTGACGATGGCGTGATCGACCCGCACTTGCGCCATTTTCTGTGCCGCCTGAACCACCGTGCGCACGGCACGTTCGGTTTCCTGCATCACTTCAATTTCGCCATGGCGCATCCCGCGCGCCCGGGTCGTGGCGGCACCGATAATTCGGAACTGCGACTGACCGGCCATGGGGCCAACCCCGTCGCCCATGTCGCCCACATCGCCATCAAAGCGCAGCACCAAGCACGTTGCCTTGGATGTCCCGAGATCGAGGATAGCCACAATACCGCGCTGCATCGCCGCCTTGCGGATTTGACGCATCCCCCGCTGGGTTTCGTATAGGTCACTCATTTCTTCGCCAATCCTTTTTCAAAGGCTCTGGTCAGACGCAAATAGTCGATGGCTTCAGTCCCAAGACGCACGATCGGCCGCTCTGGGTCGCGCATATCGATGACGGGAATGTCGCGATTGAGAATGTCTTGCGCTGCCTGCATTGCCAAAACTCGCTCCAGTGCCACGCGCGGCTCCTGCTCTGGCAACTGAATCACCTGATCGCGGTCCAGAACCACGTCCCAGCGCCGCTCGCCCCGACGGGTCAACCCACGCAGCCGATCGTTGATCGGGGCGGCAGCTTCGAACAGGGTCATGGCTTCGAAGACAGCAGCATCCGCGCCGTCACCGGTAATCAAAGGCAGGTCCGGGCGGCCATCACGGCGGTCGATATAGGCGATCCGGACGCCGGTTTCGTCCAACATTTCTAGAGAGAATGCACGCCGCCAGATCACGGCCGGTTCCCGCTCGGTCACCCGCAGATTCAGCGCCCCACCCAATTCCACCGTCACCTGAACGTCGGCGACCGCATCCAAACCGGCGATCCGGGCCTGAATGTCCGCCGGCTCGATTCGGAACCAGCTGACCGGAAAATCAACCTCGACCCGCTCGCGGATCGCATTGGCCAGCACAGGAGACGCGCCAGTGATCGACATCTGCCGGATCTGGAATTCCGGGCGCGCCTCGATCGAACTGGTGATATCGGCCACCCAGCCGCGCAACACAGCCTGTCGGTTGGGGTTGGAGATGTAGAGCCCAATCAAACCAATCACCAGAACCGAGGGCACGACGAAGGTGATGATGCGGCGCAGCACCGGCGACAACCAGATCCGGTTCAAGCGATATGAGATTCGGCTAGGGGCCGGATCATGACGCACCTCCGGGGCCGGAATGCCGGCGCGCCTCAGCGGTTGCATGAGGCGTCCTCCACCATCCAAGCGCAGAGGTCTGCGAACCCGATGCCGCAATGGGCCGCCTGTTCAGGTGCCAAAGAGGTCGGCGTCATGCCCGGCTGGGTGTTGGTTTCCAGCAAGATCAATCCGCTCAGCCCGCGGGCCTCATCCCATCGAAAATCGGTACGGCTGACCCCCCGACAACCCAAGGCCACATGGGCGCGCAAGGCGTAGTCGAGACAGGCGTTGCGAATGGTCTCAGGAACCGCGGCAGGCACCACATGCCGAGATCCGCCCGGTTTGTACTTGGCATCATAGTCATACCAGCCATCCGTCAGGATATCGGTGACGGTCAAGGCCCGATCCCCCATCACCGTGGTGGTCAGCTCGCGCCCCGGCGCGAACCGTTCCACCATGACCATTTCGGGCATCTCGGCCCCAAGCTGGGGCGGCGCGTCGGCAGCTTCTTGCACCAAATAGACGCCGACGGACGAGCCTTCGTTGTTGGGCTTCACCACATAGGGCGGGTCTAGAACATGGCATTTGCGGACCTCGGACGCGGCGACGATACAACTGTCGACCACCGGCAGTCCGGCCTCGGAAAAGACCATTTTGCTGCGTTGTTTGTCCATGGCCAAGGCCGATGCCAGCACTCCGGAATGGGTATAGGGCAACCCCATCCATTCCAGCAGCCCTTGCACGCAGCCATCCTCACCCCAGCGACCATGCAAGGCGTTGAACACCACATCAGGGCCGGCGGCGCGCAATTGCGCGGCCAGATCTGGACCTGCGTCGATCTCGGTCACGGCATAGCCCGCCTGCCGCAATGCCTTGGCGCATTCGCGACCAGACGACAGCGACACCTCGCGCTCTGCGGACGGACCTCCGAGAAGGACCGCGACCAAGGGATCTGTCTTTGGCGACATACCCTGCCTCAACTTTCGGGGTCTGCTCTGACCCGTTGCCTGCTCGATGCCGGAATTTCCCGGCGTTATGTTGGGGTTGCCCCCTGCGTTTGGGTCCGGATTATAGGGCCGGTTCACCAATGCGCATAATTTCCCACTCTAGCGTGATGCCACTCGTCTCGAAAACCCTTTTTCGCACCCTCTCGCCCAATTCTTCCAGATCTGCGGCAGTTGCGCCACCGGTGTTGATCAGGAAATTCGGATGCTTTTCAGACATTTGGGCACCGCCAAGGCGGGTGCCGCGCAGGCCGGCATCGTCGATCAGCTTCCACGCTTTCAGATCATGGGTATCCGAAGCGAGGCCGGTGGAACTGGCCCCAGCCGGGTTGCGGAAGGTGGACCCGGCCGAGCGGTCCTTGGTCGGCTGGGTGGCGTCCCGGCGGGCCAGTTGATCGTCCATTTTTTGAACAAGATCAGCAGGTTCGCCGCGCGGGGCCTTGAAGGTCGCTTGGGTAATGACACAGCCGTCGGGCAGGTTCGAGTGGCGATAGGCGAAGCCCAGATTGGCGGCGGTCAGGGTAATTTCGCGACCATCTCGGGTAACCGCTTGGGCGGATTGAAAAATATCCGCGACATAGGTGCCATAGCAGCCAGCGTTCATCCGAATCGCGCCGCCAATCGCGCCGGGAATGGTGCGCAGGAAGGTCAGATCAAGCCCCGCGTCAGCCGCCTTGCGGGCGACATGGGCGTCCAGCGCCGCCGCCCCGGCGATCACTGTATCCCCTTGAATTTCAATGGCATTAAAGCCGCGCCCCAGCCGGACAACCAGCCCCCGGATGCCGCCATCGCGGACAATCAGGTTCGACCCCATGCCCAGCGGAAACACCGGCACGGCAGGATCGAGTGCGGCCAGTTCCCGGGCCAGATCGGCGGTATCTGCGGGCTGAAAGAATCGCTCTGCCGGGCCGCCAACGCGGAGCCAAGTCAGGTCGGAAAGGAGTTTTTGCTGCGTCGGAACCATGTCGGACTTTTGTCGGACTTTCGTCGGACCATCAAGGGGGCGGTGTAATGGGGGGAGGCGCAACGATTGATGCCCGTGCATCTGCGGCTAGTTGCTGGCAGTAGAGCACCATCGATAAACGTTCAGGTGATGATTCAGCAGCAGTAGGGACGCTGTCCCTACTGCTGCTGAATTACTGAATTCGCAAATGTGTTTTGAGCGAAATGCCGCGCTGTCATCGCGAGCATTTTTTGCGCAGCAAGTACAACCTCCGCGCACTCGCTTCGCGACCAACGCCTCTCCGCGTACCGGCTTTGCACGAAATTTGGGAGCTTTTTTGCTAAAGCAAGAAATGCTTCAGTATCGAAACTACCAAGCCTCTCAAGGTCTGGTCTTAACTTTTGGAGGTGGTGACCGATTTTTCTCTCAAGTCTTTCTTTACTTGTCCCGCTAGCGAGCGCGAGTGACTTTGCGGCGAGTTCTGCGCAAAGTAGCGACGACATAATTGCACCTCGCAGGTCAAAAGCGCTTGTGCAGATCGCCGCGGCAGCTTGGTTATGAAAGGCTGCCATCGAGAAGTATGGCGAAGCAACTTCAGGCGGTTTCTGGAAACCCTCAAAACGCCCGAGTGTGGAACCGATATCGATCACGTCGATGATCTGTTGAAGGACCTCTTGGGCCTCCCCCTCCACCGCCGCCAATCGTGCCTTCTGCATATCCGTCATGTCGGTCCAGCCGAAGGGATCCACACAAATTTCTCCAAAAACCATCGGCAAATGCACACGAAAAAATATGTCTAGGTGTACCGCGACCCCCGTGTTCACGGCACCCACTCCGGTGTCGTGGGAGCGATAGAAAGCGCGATGAGCTGCTCTGACCCTTTCCACGTCTGGATTGCGATCAGCACCAAGAATGAATACTCCACCGCATTCTGATATTACTCGCCTTGTAACAGCAAATCCTCGGTTTCTGATTGACACTCCGTTAGCCAATTCTTCTCTATCTATTCGGTCAACAAGGCGCAGTAATTGATTGTCGCTAAGTTCATTCAGTAGCGGCATATCGATGCACTCACTCCGTTAGAAATCCTCTAAAAGCACAAGGCAACGTCGGCGTGATGCGTGCCATTCGAAAGCTTAGGCGCTTGGGCGCGCCGTTGCGTTTGGCGTCGCAAGGCCCTTGACCAGCGCCAGCTTCGGGGGGCTTCAGGCCCCCTTCGCCAACCGCTCTGGCAGCGCATTCGCCCAAGCGCTGATCGTCCCTGCCCCCAAACACACCACCATGTCCCCTGGCCGCGCTTGTTCGCGGACGAGGCGTTCGAGGTCGTCCTCGGAGACCACGGCGCGGGCGTGGCGGTGGCCATGTTGGATCAGGCCCGCGACGAGGTCTTCGCGGGTTGCGCCCTCGATCGGGTCTTCCCCGGCGGCGTAGACATCGGTGATGCCGACCACGTCGGCCTCGTTGAAGCAGGTGCAGAAGTCCTCGAACAGGGAATGCAGGCGCGAATAGCGGTGCGGCTGGTGCACGGCGATGACCCGGCCTTCCGTGGCTTGGCGGGCGGCTTTCAGGACGGCGGCGATTTCGGTCGGGTGGTGGCCGTAATCGTCGATGACGGTGACGCCGTTGACCTCGCCCACCTTGGTGAAGCGGCGGTTGACGCCCTTGAAGCTGGCCAGCGCCTCGCGGATTTCATCGCGCTTCATGCCGAGGTGTCGGGCGATGGCGACGGCGGCCAGCGCGTTCGAGACGTTGTGGTCGCCGGGCATTGGCAGCACGCAGCCCTCGATGACGGTGTCTTCGGTTTGCAGTTTGATGTCGAAATGCGCCGCCCCGCCGGAATAGGTCAGGTTGACGGCGCGGACATCGGCCTGCGCGTTGAAGCCGAAGGTGCGGACGCGGCGGTCGGTGACGCGGCCAACGAGGGCTTGGACCTCGGCATTGTCGGTGCAGCAGACGGCGAGACCGTAGAACGGGATGTTGGTGACGAAGGTCAGGAAACCGGCGCGGAGGGCCTCAATCGTGCCCCAGTGTTCCATATGTTCGGGGTCGATATTGGTGACGATGGCGATGGTGGCGGGCAAGCGGGTGAAGGTGCCATCGCTCTCGTCGGCCTCGACCACCATCCATTCGCCCTGCCCCATGCGGGCGTTGGAGCCGTAAGCGTGGATGATGCCGCCATTGATCACGGTGGGGTCGATGCCGCCCGCGTCCAGCAGGGTGGCGACCATGGTGGTGGTGGTGGTTTTGCCATGGGTGCCGCCAACGGCGATGTTGGACTTGAGGCGCATCAGTTCGGCCAGCATTTCGGCGCGGCGCACGACCGGCAGGCCAAGGCGGCGGGCCTCGTCCAGTTCAGGGTTGCCCGGTTTGATCGCGGAGGAGATCACGACGACTTCGGCATCTGCGAGGTTCTCGGCCCGCTGGCCTTCGAAGATTTTCGCCCCGAGGGCGGCCAAGCGGTCGGTGATCTTGCTGGTTTTCGCGTCAGAGCCCTGCACGGTATAGCCGTGGTTCAGCAGCACTTCGGCGATGCCGGACATGCCGATGCCGCCGATGCCGACGAAGTGAATGGAGCCAAGTTCCAGCGGCAATTTGGTGGCAGCGTTCATACGGATATCCATGTGTTTCATGCGTTGGGTCCTGTCGCGGCCAGGTCTTCGACCATGGCGACCAATTGGGCGGTGGCGTCTGGCCGGCTTTGCTCCAAAGCGCCGTGGGCCATTTTCACCGCCCCGCCCTTATGTTGCAGCACGGTGGCGATCTGAGCGGAGAGGGCGTCAGGGGTCAGGCGATCTTCGGGGATCAAGATGGCCGCGTTGGCCGCAACCAGACCGCGGGCATTGGCGGTCTGGTGGTCCGAAGCCGCCGCTGCGAAGGGGATGAGGATCGCCGGACGCCCGATCACGCTGATATCGGCGATGGAGGACGCCCCCGAGCGCGAGATCACCAGCTGCGCATCGGCCATCCGGGCGGGCAGATCGGTGAAGAACGGCTGCACATCGGCCTGTAGGTCGGCGGCGGCATAGGCCTCCGTGACCCGCTCGTGATCCTCGGCCCGGGCCTGATGCGAGATGCGCAGATGGCGGCGCAGGTCTTGCGGCAGGCGCGCGATGGCTGCGGGCACCACGTCCGATAGGATTCGCGCGCCTTGGGAGCCGCCGATGACCAGCAGGCTCATCGGGTAGTCACCGGGCGGGATATAGGGTGCCCCGGCGCGGTCCAGCACCGACTGGCGAACCGGGTTGCCGGTGGCGACGCTGCGGACCCCATCAGGCAAGGCGGTTGGCCAGGTGCCGCAAGCGATGGCATCGACGCGGGTGGCGAACAGGTGGTTGACCCGGCCCAGCACGCCGTTCTGTTCATGGATCATCCGGGGCAATTTCAGCAAGGTTGCGGCTGCCAGCGCCGGGATCGACGGATAGCCGCCAAAGCCCACCACGACCGCCGGGCGATCCGCGCGCATCTGCGACCGCGCGGACCAGACGCCATGGGCGATCCGCATCGGGGTGCGCACCTTGTCCCAAGCCCCGCCACGCGCGAAGGTGGCCGACGCGACTTGTGCCACCTCGACCTGCGGCGGGAAGCCATCGGTATATCGCGCGCCGCGCGCGTCGGTAGACAGCTTGACCCGCCAGCCGCGGGCAATCATCGCTTCGGCCAGGGCCTGTGCGGGAAACATGTGACCGCCGGTGCCACCGGCGGCCATGATCAACAATGGCTGTGTCATCTCAGTTCGCCGCGCGCCGAAGAAGATCGGCCATCCGGCCCTGCGGACGGGTCCGGGTCAGCGCCAACAGCATCCCCACCGTGATCCCCGCGGCAATTGCCGAAGAACCACCGTAGGACACGAATGGCAGGGTCATGCCCTTGGTGGGCAGCAACCGCACCGCCACGCCCATGTTGATCATCGCCTGCATCCCCAGCACCGCCGCCAGCCCGGTCCCGGCGATCCGCACGAACGGATCGCGTTCCCGCAGCAACCGCAGCAACGAGCGCACAGTGATGGTGGCGTAGAGCGCGATGATACACAGGACCAGCACGAGGCCATATTCTTCTGCCGCAACCGCGATGATGAAGTCGGTATGGGCGTCGGGCAGGAACACCTTGACCTCGCCCTCGCCGACCCCGACCCCGAAAACCCCGCCTTCACGGATGGCGTTGGCGGCATAGCCGATCTGGGTGGTCGGATCGATTTCCGTCGACAGAAACCCGTCGATGCGGCGGGCGAAGTGGTCGGAGGAATTATAGGCGGCAAAGCCCCCTGCCGCGACCAGCGCCGCGACCACAACCATCAGGGTCAGCGGCGCACCGGCGACGAAATACATCACCCCCCACGAGAACACGATGAGGCTGGCCTGTCCGAAATCGGGCTGCATTGCCAGAACTCCGATCACGATCAGCGCGACGCAGAACGACAGAAATTTCCCCGGCGGTCCGTTGACCTCTTGGCTGGCGGCCATCAGCCACGCGGCCAGCAAGACATAGGCCGGTTTCAGGAACTCTGACGGTTGCAGACTGCCGAAGCCCAACGAATACCAGCGAATGGCGCCCTTGCCGAAATTGGTCCCGAAGACCGGCAGCAAGATCAGCGCCACGAAGGTCACGCCAAAGGCCATCACCCCGATCCGGCGCACCTGAAGGGTGGACAGCATCGAACACAGGATCATCGCCATAAAGCCAAGCGCGGCGAAAATCGCCTGCTTCTGAACGTAATAGAAGGCATCAAGGCCATTGCGCTGCGCCAAAGGCGGCGACGCGGCCAGTCCCAGCAACAGGCCAACGGCCAGCAGCCCAACGGCGCAAACCAGTGTCCAGCGATCGATGGTGCGCCACCACTTTGGCAGCACCGGCTCGCCCCGATTAACCGGAAGCGCGCCATGAACCATTTCCGTCATGAGAGTGCCTGTCTCTGTTCGTTCTGCCCTGTCCGGTTGACCGGATCTGAGAATACGGTAGCGCATCTTCGGTGTCTGCGCCAGTAAAACAACGGGGACCGATCGCCTTGGCCGAGGGCGAAAGCCCAGCAATCAGCGGCTTTTTGCGCAGATTGCGCTATGCGCGAATCAGGTCGGAAAATTTTGCCCAAATCACGGAAATAAAATGCTGACACAGGCCGATGATGGCCACCGCGCGACAATTCGAAGGAATTTCCTATAGTTACCGGGATATTCCACAACGATCGCTGCATGTGCGAAATTGTCGCCTAGAAACGCAACAATTCGGGCTATTTCCTGCTATGGTTGACGCTAGCGAAAGCCTTACTCGTGCTTAAACCTGTGAGGCAAGCGACACCCCTACATCTCTAGGCCACTCAGTTCGAAGGTACCAAATTCATATGTCTTTCTCTCGCGTGTTTACCGGCTTGATTGCCGGCGTTGCCCTGTCCCCTGTTGCTTTCCCATTGGCCGCAAGTGCTGCCAGCATTGACATCAACACGATGGCAAATGGTTTCGGCGTTATCGCGCTGAACAGCTTTACCTCGACCAGCATCAATCACATTGAAGGCCCGGTTTACGCAGGCGGCAATGCCTCCGGCACCAATTCCATGACGTTCAACGACAAGAACCTGTCAGATGTTGCCGTGGGCGATGTTACCGGTGCACTTGTCGTCGGTGGCGATTACAACGGTGACCTGAATTCCGGCGGATTTGGGTCCATCGTTGTCGGCGGCACCGTTAACGGTGACACATCGAACCTCACTGTGCCTTTGACCACCGGTGCCACCATCGACACAGCCGGCGTCTCTGCGGCCTTCAACGCCACGGCGACAGCGTTGTCCGGAATGGGCGACTCCACCGGCGCGTCCTTCGACGGCGATCAAAACGCCCAATACAACTTCGTGTCCGGCGCCGCAGACGCGAACGGTCTGGCCGTTCTCAACCTGGATGAAACCGAGGCAGGCGCCTTCTTCACCGGCAGCAACGACCTGAAATTTGACATCGACGGTTCCGTGTCGACCTTCATCATCAACGTTGCGGGCAGTGCGTTCGACATCACCAAGTCGTTCAACAACAACGCTGGCGTTGAGAACATTATGTTCAACTTCTTTGAGGCGACCACCCTGTCGTTGAACAGCACGTGGAACACGTCCCTCATGGCGACGAATGCGACGCTGACAACCAACGTCGACGTTCGCGGCACATTCATCGTCGAAGACTTCGTCGCGACCAACTTCGAGGTCCGTCCGTTCCAGTCTAACAGCGTCTTCACCGGCACCCTGCCTGCTGGCGAAATCGCCCCGGTTCCGTTGCCCGCTGCGCTGCCGCTGGCCCTGTCCGGCGTGATTGCTTTGGGCGCCCTGCGCCGCTCGCGTCGCAAGGCCGCCTGATCCGGCACGCCCCCATTCGGGGGCCGCATATAACGACAAGGCCGGGGATTATCCCCGGCCTTTTTCGTATGGGCAGACCGATCAGGCGGTGTGCTTAGTCGGGATAGGTGCCGCGCAGGGGGTAGTCGGCGCTGCGAACGAAGGCGATGCCTTTGGCCATCGCCGCCAGATCGGGCCGCGCGAACGGCATGTTCGACTGATCGATCATGTTCAGCGCACCGCTTTGATCGACCACGAACAGCGCCGGTTCGGCAAAGGGCCAGCCCGGGTCGCTGTCCTTGCGCGACTGCGAGACATAAATGCCCAGCTCGATCATCTGCGCCGGGGTCAGGCCATAGCCCACAGGCAGGGTCAGCCCCAGCTCATCCACGATCGCTTGCGCCTTGTCTTCGGGATCGGCGGAAACGGCCACGACCTCAACCCCGGCCGCGGCGAAGGTGGGCAGCAGCTCTTGCAGGCCGGTGAGGTAGGTGTGGCAGATCGGGCAATGTTTGCCGCGATAGACCACCACCATTTGCCAGTCGGGACTGCCGGTCCCCAAAGTCAGGTCGCCGCCGCCAAGGCGCGGGACAGTCATGGCAGGAAGGGCAGTGCCCGCGGTCAGTTTCTTCGGCATGATCGGTCCTTTGAAGATGATCTGAATTGCCTGCCGATGCTGTCACGGCGACCCGCTGGTCGCAAGGGGGGGGTCGGAAGGGAGGCATCAGGCCCCGGGATCAGGCACCGCGTCCAGTCGCGCCACGATGGCCATGAAATCATCGCCGCGCTTCTCGAAGTTCGGATATTGGTCGAAACTGGCGGCGGCCGGGGCCAGAAGCACCGTATCGCCGGACTGGGCTTCGGCAGCGGCAAGGGCCACGGCGCGTTCCATTGTCTCGCAGATCGAATAGGGGGTTTCGCCCAGTTGCAGCGCGAAATCCGGGGCGGAATGCCCGATCAAATAGGCCTTGGCGACCGCGCCCAGATGCGGCTCCAGCGCGGCGATGCCGCCATCCTTGCCCAAGCCACCGGCAATCCAGCGGATTTTGGCAAAGGCCTGAAGCGCTTGGGCGGCGCTGTCGACATTGGTGGCCTTGCTGTCATTGACGTAGGTGACCCCGTCCCGTTCCGCCACGATCTGGCTGCGATGGGGCAGCCCGCCGAAACTGGCGAAGCCTTGGGCGATGATCCGGGGCGACAGGCCGACGGCCCGCAGCGCAGCAAAGGCGGCGCAGGCGTTCTGGTGGTTGTGACGCCCCGGCAAACCCCGGATCGGGCGCAGATCAATGCTGGCCACCTGTTTGCCCTTGCGGGTTTCCGACAGGAACCCCTTATGGGCATGAACCGACCAGCCCGGTCCGGTCAGTTTGTGCTGCGCCGACACCCGGATGACGCGCAGATCAGTCGGACCTTCGGCCAGTTGACCGGCCAGAAACCGGCCCTCGGCCTCATCCACGCCGATCACGGCCCGGTCCGGCCCGCCTTCGGCAAAGAGCCGCCGTTTGGCCGCGAAATAGCCGCCCAAGCCAGCATGGCGATCCAGATGGTCCAGTGTCAGATTGGTAAACACCGCCACATCCGGGGTCAGCGCCCGGGCCAGTTCGGTCTGGTACGAGGACAATTCCAGCACCACGAACGCCTCTTCACCGGGAGGATCGATGTCGAGCACGCCACGGCCAATATTGCCCGCCAGTTGGCTGGGCTTGCCGGCCTCCAGCAAGCAGTGATGGATCAAGGCAGAGGTGGTGGATTTGCCGTTCGACCCGGTCACGGCGATGACCCGGGGCACCACCTCAAGCTGGTCCCAATCGGGGGCCGCGAAGGACTGAAAAAACAAACCGATGTCATTGTCCACCGGGACCCCAGCCGCAAAGGCCGCCGCCACCACCGGATTGGGGGTCGGATAGAGATGCGGTATCCCCGGCGAGACGATCAGTGCGGCCACATCGCTGAACGCGTCCGGCTTGGTCAGATCGCGCAGGGTGTAGCCCTCGGACATGCCGCGCGCCCGGCCCTCTAGGCTGTCATCCCAGACCACGGGTTCCGCGCCGCCAGCCCGCAAGGCCCGGGCGGCGGTCAGGCCCGACCGGCCCAATCCAAGGACCGCAACGGTCCGACCGTCATATCCACGTACAGGGATCATCGCAGCCCTCCTTCAGGCCGGATCAGCAGCGGGGCAGCGGCGCCGCCCCGCCAGCCAATCACCGAATTTTCAGCGTGGCCAGACCAATCAACGCCAAGATCAGCGAGATGATCCAGAATCGGATCACGATCTGTGGCTCGGCCCAGCCTTTTTTCTCAAAATGGTGGTGAATCGGGGCCATCAGAAAGACCCGTTTGCCGGTGCGTTTGAAATAGGCGACCTGAATGATCACCGACAGGGCCTCCACCACGAACAGGCCGCCGACGATGGCCAGCACGATCTCGTGCTTGGTGGCGACCGCGATGGCCCCAAGCGCCCCGCCCAAGGCCAGTGATCCGGTATCGCCCATGAAGACGGCGGCGGGCGGTGCGTTGTACCACAAGAAACCCAAGCCCCCGCCAACCAGCCCGGCCACGAAGATCAGGATCTCGCCGGTGCCGGGCACGTAATGCACGTCCAGATATTCCGAGAAGTCGATCCGCCCCACCGCATAGGCGATAACGCCCAATGCCGAGGCCGCGATCATCACCGGCATGATCGCCAGCCCGTCCAGCCCGTCGGTCAGGTTCACCGCATTTGCGGCCCCGACGATCACCAGCATGGCGAATGGCACGAACAGAATGCCCAGATCGATCAGCACGTTCTTAAAAACCGGCACGGCCAATTCGTTGGTCAGTTCAGCCGGGTGGAAATGCGCCGCCCACAGGGCAGCCACCGCCGAGATTGCAAGGCCGAGTGCCATTCGGGTCCGGCCAGAGACGCCTTTGTGGTTGTTCTTGCTGACCTTGGCATAATCATCGGCAAAGCCAATGGCGCCGAAGGCCATGGTGACGATCAGCACCATCCAGATATAGGGGTTGTCGAGCCGCGCCCAAAGCAGGGTCGACACCACCACCGCCCCAAGGATCAGCACGCCGCCCATGGTGGGGGTGCCGGCCTTGGTGACCAGATGGCTTTGGGGTCCGTCCTCGCGGATCGGCTGACCGAACCGCTGACGCTTGCGCAGCAGGTTGATCAGTGGGCGACCAAACAGGAAGCCAAACACCAGCGCCGTGAAGAACGCCGCCCCGGCCCGAAATGTGATGTAACGAAACAGGTTGAAAACGTCGCCGCCATCAGAGAAGGCGGTCAGCCAGTAGAACATTCCCCGGGTCCTTGTAAGTTGTCGTCAGGCCGATGGCCCATTTTCGTGAGGGCGTCAACGACCAGACGCAGCTTTGAGCCCAAAGAGCCCTTAACCAGCACCGTATCGCCCGGCCCGACCAGTTGTGTGACCTGTGCGGCCAGATCGACGGCTTGCGGTGCCCAGAGGCCGCGCTGTGCAGCAGGCAAGGCCTGCCAAAGGTGGTGCATCCGGGGTCCAACGCAATGGACCCGGGCAATGGCGGCCATCGCCGGATGCGACGCCAGACCGCGGTGCAGGGCATCCTCGTCCGGGCCCAGTTCCAGCATGTCCCCCAGCACGGCGATGCGATCCCCGGTGGGGGTGCAAGCGGCCAGCACATCAAGGGCGGCAGCGATGGAAGTGGGGTTTGCGTTATAGGCGTCGTCCAGCAGATCGAACGTCGCGCCGCCGTCGGGACCAAGGGGAAAGGAGGCCCGGGTGCCGCGCCCTTCCGGCGGGGTCCAGTCACGCAGCGCTGCCGCCGCCTGAACCGGATCGCCGCCAAGGGCCGCCACCGCCGCGAGGGCGGCCAAGGCGTTCATGGCGAAATGCCGCCCCGGCGTGGATAGGGTGAAGCTGAGCGGCGCCCCGTTCAGCGCCGCCTCGACCGCCGTTGCGTCCGGGGTGACCGTGGCGCGGATCAACCGGGCCTGCGCGGCGGCATCGGCGCCAAAAACCACCACATGATCGGTTGCCGCGCCTGCGGCTTCGGTCAGAATCGGGCTGGTCTGAAGATCGCCATTCACAATGGCGGTGCCGCCGGACATCAGGCCGGAAAAGATGCTGGCCTTTTCGCGGGCGATGCCCGCCAGATCGTCGAAAGCGGCCAAATGCGCCGGGGCGACGATGGTTACCACCGCGACATCGGGCTGGGCCAATTCTGCCAGCGGCGCGATTTCGCCGGGATGGTTCATGCCGATCTCGATCACCGCAAAATCGGCATCCTCGGGGCAGCGGGCCAGCGTCAGGGGCACCCCCCAATGGTTGTTAAAGCTCTTTTCGGCGGCGTGGACCCGGCCTTGCGGAGCCAAAGCGGTGCGCAGCATTTCCTTGGTCGAGGTCTTGCCCACCGACCCGGTAATCGCCACGACCTTTGCCTGCGTGCGGGCGCGGGCGGCGCGGGCCAGATCTTCGAGGCCGTGCAGCACATCGCCGACCACCAGCAGCGGCGCATCGGGCGGCAGGCCCTCGGGCACCCGCGACACGAGCGCCGCCCCGGCCCCGGCCCGCAACGCATCAGCCACGAAATCATGGCCGTCCCGTTGATCGGTCAGGGCGACGAACAGATCGCCGGGTTGCAGGCTGCGGGTATCAATCGACAAGCCGTCGACCTGCCACGCGGTGGTGGCATGGCCACCGGTGGCCGCGACGGCCGCCGCCGAGGTCCAAAGCGGCGCGCTCATGTCCAGCGCCCTTCCAGCGCGGCGACCGCGACGCTGGCCTGTTCCACATCATCAAACGGAAAGATTGCATCGCCGATGGTCTGGCCGGTCTCATGGCCCTTGCCCGCAATCAGCAAGGCATCGCCCGTCCCCAGCGCATCGACGCCGCGCAAGATTGCCTCGGCCCGGTCGGCCACATCGCTGGCCTCGGGACAGCCTTGGCGTACCATTTCGCGGATCGTTGCCGGGGTCTCGGAGCGAGGATTGTCATCGGTTACGATCACCACATCGGCAAATTCAGCGGCAGCCTTGCCCATCAGCACCCGTTTGCCGGTGTCGCGGTCGCCCCCGGCCCCAAACACGATGACCAGCCGCCCCATCACATGCGGGCGCAAAGCCTGAAGCGCCGTGGCGATGGCATCAGGCGTATGGGCGTAATCGACAAACACCGTCGCGCCATTGGCGCGGGTTGCGGCCAGTTCCATCCTGCCATGCACCGTGGTCAGAAGCTTGAGCCGCGAGAACACCTCGTCCGGGTCTTCGCCGCCCGCGATCACCAACCCCGCCGCCATCAAGGCATTCGCCCCCTGAAAGCCGCCGATCAGCCCCAGCCGGGCCTGATAGGGCCGCCCCTGCCACGAAAAGCGCAGGTCCTGCCCGCTGGCATCATAGCGTTGGCCTTCGATGCGCAGGGCCGCGTCCGGGTGGCGGCCAATGCCGATCACCTCTTGTCCACGTTCCTCGGCCAGATCCGCCAGCATCCGGCCTTTTGGGTCATCCAGATTGGTGACCACGATGGCGTCTTCGGACAGGATGCGGTCGAACAGACCGTATTTCGCCGCCAGATAGGCTTCGAAGGTGTGATGATAATCCAGATGGTCCTGACTGAAATTGGTGAAGCCGGCCGCCGCCAGCCGCACCCCATCCAGACGCTTTTGATCCAGCCCGTGCGACGAGGCTTCCATCGCCAGATGGGTGACGCCGTTGCGGGCCATGGCGGCCAGATGGCGATGCAGGGTGATCTGGTCCGGTGTGGTGTGATGCAGCGGCGCGGCGTAGGCCCCCTCAATTCCGGTGGTTCCCAAATTCACCGCGTCCCGGCCCAGCAGGGTCCACAGTTGACGGGCGAAACTGGTGACTGAGGTCTTGCCATTGGTGCCGGTCACCGCAACGCAGGTTTCCGGTTGCGCCCCGAACCACAGCGCCGCGGCATAGGACAGGGTCTGGCGCGGGTCCTCGGCGATGACCACCGGAACCGGCGCGGCCTGTACCGCTTCAGCGGCAATTTTCGCGCCATCGCGGTCAGTCAAAATAGCAGCGCATCCCATCCGCAAGGCATAGGTCACGAATTCCGCGCCATGCACCTTGCTGCCCGGTAGGGCCGCAAACAGAAAGCCCGGCTTGACCGACCGGCTGTCAATGGCCAGCCCGGTGATCTTGGTCTCACCGCCCGAATGGGGATGCAGACCAAGCTCTGTCATCGTGCGCGCCGCCTGATCGGTATCCATACCCATGTTCCTGTTCTGTCATCCGCCGTTCCGTGCTTCTCGTACCCCGATTGCGGCCAAGGGTTCAATCTCGGGACGGACCCCCAGCAACGGCGCGACGCGGCGGATCATTTCAGCGGTGACCGGAACAGCCGTCCAACCGGCAGTCCGGCGCGGGATCGACCCGGTGGTTTCGACGCCTTCATCAAGGGTCAGCACAAAGACGTATTTCGGATCATGGGCCGGAAACACCCCGGCAAAGGTGGCCAGAACCTTGTCGCGGTAATAGCCGCCATTTGGTTTTGGCTTGTCAGCCGAGCCGGTTTTGCCCGCAACGGCATAACCTTTGACATCGCCAAAGGACGCGGTGCCTTTTTCCACGACCTCGCGCAGCATCTTGCGGGCCGCCAGCGAGGTGCTTGGTGTCACCACCCGAGGTCCGATGACCATGCCTTCTTGCTTCAGAAGGGTCGGGTTAATCCGGGTGCCGCCATTCAGCAGCGACGCATAGGCCGTTGCCAGATGCACCGGGCTGGTGGAAATGCCGTGACCGTAAGAAATGGTCATGGTGGCGATGTCGTTCCAGCGGGCAGGCAGGAGCGGACGGCCTGACGGCGCCTCGGACAGTTCAACCTGTGTCGCTTCCAGAAAACCCAGACTGTCAAGGAACTGGCGCTGGTTGTCACTGCCGACCTGAAGCGCGATCCGGGCCGTGCCGATGTTCGACGACTTCACGATCACCTTGCTGACCGACAGGGATGGTCCGTAATCATGGAAATCGCGGATCCGGTACTTGCCCCATGTCAGCGGGCCCTTGGTGTCGATCATCGTCTCAGGATTGACCAGCCCCATATCCAGCGCTTGGGCCACGGTGAAAATCTTAAACACCGATCCCAGTTCATAGACCCCTTGCACGGCCCGGTTAAACAGCGGGCTATCGGCCTGATCGCCCGAAGTCAGCACCTGCGGCCGGTCGTTGGGATCGAAGTCGGGCAGCGACACCATCGAGACGATCTCGCCGGTATGCACATCCATCAGAACCGCGCTGGCCCCTTTGGCGTTAAACAAGGTCATGCCGCCCGCCAGCACTTCGCGCATCGCCGACTGCACGGTCACGTCGATGGACAGAACCAGCGGATCATCCAGTTGCGCCGGATCCCGCAACCGTTCGTCGAAGGCCTTTTCAACACCGGCCACGCCGATTACCTCGGCGGCGCTGACCCCTTCATCCCCAAAGCTGGCGCCGCCAAGAATATGGGCGGCGAGCCGTCCGTTGGGATAAATCCGCATGTCACGACCGGCAAACAACAGCCCCGGATCGCCGATATCATGGACCTGTTGGATCTGCTCGGGCGACAGGGTCTTGCGAATCCAGACGAATTTTCGCGACCCAGACAGTTGAGCCAATAGCGCAGGGGCATCAAGATCGGGGAAAATCCGGGCCAGTTCGCGCACCGCACCGGGCTTGTCCACCATGTCTTGTGGATGGGCATACAGCGCTTCTGTCGTCAGGTTGGTCGCCAGAACCCGGCCACGCCGGTCAAGGATATCGGCCCGCGCACCATTGATCGCCATCGCGGCCCCGGCGCTGCGCGGCTCTTCCGGCATTGAGGTCGCCAAGGCCCCCATGCGCACCCCGACAACGGTAAAGGCAGCGACGAAAAACAGCCCCATGACCAGCAACCGCCCCTCGGATTGCAAGCGCGAGCGGTCGCGCATCGCCTCGTGACGGCGGTGCAGGTTTTCCCGTTCAATCAGGTCGGGGTTCTCGCCCCGCTCCCGGGCGCGCAGAACCGCCGCAAGCGGACGCAACGGCCGGCGGGGCGGCGTGTGCGGGACAGACGGATCCTGTGGGTCGTGTGGCGCGGTCATTGGGCGGCTCCGGTCAGAAGCGTTTCGGCTTGGCTAACCGGCAGAATTCCTTCGATCAGGGTCTGGCCGTCAACCATTTGGGGAATTGCGCGCGGCGGGAAGGCCACCTGTTCCAGCCGTCCGAAATGGTCTGGGGTCATCGGCAGCAATTGCAGCGTCTCGAAATTCAACGAGGTCAGTTCGCGCAGCCGTTCAGGCCGGTTCAGGTAGGCCCATTCGGCACGCAGAACGCTCAACTGTTCGCGCAACCTGCCGATTTCACTTTGGATGCGCCGCTGTTCGGCAATGGTTTCGCGGGTATGATAGTTTTCCTGATAGGCCCAAAACGCCAATGCAAGCACCGCAGCACCAAGGAAGAAGCTGAAAAACAGGCGCATCTCTCTAGTCCTTCAATGCGAGCCCGGGCAGGCCCAGGCCCGTGCGGTCTGCGGGTTTTGGGGCCGCATCCGTACGAATCGCCAGACGCAACCGCGCGGATCGGGCCCGTGAGTTGCGATCAAGCTCGTCCGCATCGGCGGCGATGGCCCCGCCTTTCGGCAGGGTAAATTGCGGAATCTCTTCGACGGCTTCCGGCGCAAAGCGGTTGGCGCGTGCGGCGCGGCCCGCGCGATCCTGAAGAAAGCGTTTGACCACCCGGTCCTCGCTGGAATGGAAGGTGACCACGGCGAGTTTCCCGCCCGGAACCAGCGCGCGCTCTGCGGCCTCTAATCCGGCGATCAGTTGGCGGAACTCATCATTGACGGCAATGCGCAGGGCCTGAAACGACCGGGTCGCCGGATGACTTTGATCTGGGCGGGCGCGGGGAAGACAGGTGGCAATGACCGCCACCAGATCTGCCGTGGTGGTCAGCGGGGCGACCGCGCGGGCGGCAACAATCGCCTTGGCAATCCGCCGTGAGGCGCGTTCTTCACCATATTGGAACAGGATATCGGCCAGAACGGCCTCGGACGCGGTGTTGACCAGATCGGCAGCCGATGGCCCGTTCTGACTCATCCGCATGTCCAGCGGGCCATCGCGCAGGAACGAAAAGCCGCGCTCGGCCCGGTCAAGCTGCATCGACGACACGCCCAGATCCAGCACCACCCCGTCGAGCGGGCCATCGGCCAAAACATCAAGCGCAGAAAAGACCCCGGGCTTCAGGATCAGACGGTCGCCCCATTGGGCGGCCAGCGGCGCGGCCATTTCAATCGCCAACGGATCACGATCGACACCAATCACCCGGTCCGCGCCAGCCTCAAGCAAGCCTTTGGCATAGCCCCCTGCCCCGAAGGTGCCATCCAGCCAGACGCCGGACACGGGAGCAACCGCGCGCAGAAGCGGCGCCAGCAAGACGGGAATATGGGGGGGATCACCGGCGGACATCGCTCATAGACCTTGATACTTGTCGAGCACGGACAACGGGTCAGTGCCTTCGGGAAGCGCGTCGTAAATCCGCGACATTGTTTGTTCTTGTTCAGCCAGATAGACGGTTTCGCGCCAAACCTGAAAGGTGTCGCCACTGGCCTTGAAGACCATCATATCGTCGCCGTCGATCCCGATTTTGTCGCGCAATTTCTTTTGCAAGATCAACCGGCCCGACCCATCGACCGTGACCTCTTCGGCTTTGGAACTGAAGAAATCTTCCGCGATTTTGCGATCTTCCGAACCACGGGGCATCTTGTCGATGAGGGCATCGATCTGCTCCATCGCTTCGACTGTGTAACATTCCAAGAAATTGCGGTTCACACGGGGGTTCGCAGCGCCATAGACAATGATCAGGGTCGCTGCACGGCCTTCAACCCAGTCGGGATCCGACTGCTCGATCACCTTGCGAAAGCTGGCCGGGATCGAGACGCGCCCCTTGGCATCAACTTTCTGGGTATGTTCACCTCTGAACCTGCGACCCAAATTCTTGGCCCCAACTGCCTGTGCCCCAAATATGAAAGCGGCGGATTAAGCCGCTGCCACTGCTCAATCCGCCGTTTTCTGTCCCTCGAAGGGGATGCCCACCTGCGCGCTTTCCTTGGGGGACTGCTTGTGCGCGCGGTGGATCGTTTTTGTTCGGATGAACCGATTTGCCTGTATGAAACTGCCGTCTTTTATTTAGTTTTAGTCGCGGCCCTCGTTGGAGCCTTTCTCGTTTCTTCCGTGATCATTAAGTGCCACGAGGTCGCCCTCAGATCAAGGATTTTCATGGTCTTTCATGGAATTTCTGTGAACTTGCGGACATCTGGCGTTAATGTTTAATGTAACCTTCCCACATATTGGCATAGAGTCATAATTCGACACGATATGTTGATTTTAACGCCGTCCCCTACGCGAAGCACAGGTCAGACAAAACTGCGCCGTTGACCGACGGAACGCGCCCTCGGATCACAGAAAGCTCACGCAAATGAGAGGAAGAAGACGAATCGCACGCAGGGATTCGGTTGGCACGTGACGGCGGCAGCGAACCTGCCACCGTCAAAGGGAAGGCTCAGGCCAGCCCACCGTCAATCAGGCGCTTAGCCAGTGCCGCATAGGGCGCCGCCAGCGGACCATCCCCAGCGGCGATCGGGGTTCCACTGTCTCCAGCGAGACGCACGTCAATATTCAAGGGCAGTTCGCCAAGGAACGGCACCCCCAGCTTTTTCGCCTCATCCGCGACGCCGCCATGACCGAAGATGTGGTCGACATTGCCGCAACTGGGACAGACATACATGCTCATGTTTTCGATCAGCCCGATAACCGGCGTTTTCAGGCGGTCAAACATGTTCAGCGCGCGGCGCGCATCCATCAGCGCCACATCCTGCGGCGTCGACACCACCAATGCGCCGGTCAGATGGGTCTTTTGGCACAAAGTCAGCTGCACGTCGCCCGTTCCCGGGGGCAAATCGATCAGCAGGACGTCAAGCTCGCCCCATTGCACCTGCCCTAGCATCTGCTGCAACGCCCCCATCAGCATCGGGCCACGCCAGACCACGGCCTGATCTGGGTCTACCATCAAGCCAATGGACATCATCGTCACCCCATGCGCCTGCAACGGGATAATCAGTTTGCCATCGGGCGAGGCCGGGCGCTTACTGGCCCCCATCATGCGCGGCTGCGATGGGCCGTAGATATCCGCATCCAAAAGCCCGACCCGCCGCCCCTGACGCGCCAACGCCACGGCGAGGTTGGAGGACACCGTGGATTTCCCCACCCCCCCCTTCCCCGAAGCAATCGCCAAAATCCGGTCCACCCCAGAGACGTGCTGCGGCCCGGCCTGCGGCTTCGGGTGCTGCCCAATCTTCAGACTGGGCGGAGCACCGTCAGGCGCGGTGCGCGGTGCGGGCGCGGCGGGACGGGATTGCGGACCGTGCGCGGTCAAAACCACAGAAACTGACGTGACTTCGGGCACCGCGCGCACGGCGGCCTCTGCCGCCTGACGGACCGGGTCCATCGCCTGCGCCTGTTCGGGGCTGGCCACCTCAAGCACGAAAGACACAGCACCCTCGCGCACGGTCAAAGCGCGCACCATATCTTGCGAGACGATCGTGCCGCCCTGGGGCAAGGCGATCTTAGACAAGACGGACATGATCTGGTCAGTGGTAAGAGACATAGATACCCTTTCAGCGAGTCGAAACATCGGACCGCCACACTGTCTGGTCGGCACCTTGTGGCTTAGATAGTCTGACCCCGGCGGAAATGCACGGGGCGCCGCACGAGGCTGTCGCATGGACGGTCGCGCGGGCGGGACGACAGAGCACCACATACGGTCATCTGCATACCCATGCAAATGCTGCATAGCAGCATTGCTGGCAAATCCATTGTGCTCCCGCAGCATTCTGCTATCTTTATTTCATAGGCAGAAGAAAATCATCGACTGCCAAGTTTGAGTTGAAGACGTAGCAACAGTTCCGCGTGACCGGTGTCCTCCCCGCCGCGATCGCACAATGCCCCGTGTGTTTGGGGCGACGTACCGAGTGAAATTTGACTTAGATTACAAAGATCAGAAAACCTCCTCCTCCCTAGGTTTTCTGTGTTTAGCGGCGACATCTTCCTCCTCCCTGGTGTCGCCGCTTTTTCATTTCTTTGCACACGCCAAAATCAGCCCTGCCAACAGCGCCGCCCATTTGTACCAGTTCTGTGACATTTTCAGTGGTCGCGAAAAAAGATGCCTCCCCCCCTATTGTGCAGGTGCAGCATAGTACTAAATAAGGAACAGGCGAGAGTGGTGCAGATGATCCCGCCGGGATCGTTGGCCGCGACTTGCTCGTGTAACGAGTGTTTATGTGTAACCGCCGTGTGTGTTTGTGGCGGATAGTAGTTTTAGGTTCAGAAAGCCGTTCTCCTCCCCCAGGCTTTCTGTATTTTGGCGGCGACACCCTCCTCCCTGGTGTCGCCGCTTTTTTTTGCCAAAATTCTCAACAGCCCAAAGGCATGCGCGCGAGGATTTCGGGTAAACTGGGGATCTGTGTATTTTTTATTTTGGAAACGGTTGCGCCAGCACAGCGGCACCCTAAAGCGTTTCTGTGAAAACCTGAATCGGTGGTTTCTATAGGGTCGTGTTTGTGATTCATCCTATTTTGGAGGATGGATCATGTCAGCACCTTTGCCATCTGCGCTTCGGGCGCGGTTTCAGAGTTACATTGAAGAAGGGTTAAGCGGACGTGCGGCGGCTTTGCGTCTGAAACTTTCGCCCGCGACGGGCGCGCGTTGGGCGCGGCAGGTCAGGACGACAGGGCACGCCTCGCCTGCACCCCAGGGATGTCCGCCGGGGCGTGGCAAGCTGGAACCGTACC
>NZ_MTBG01000014.1 GCF_002119405.1 Pseudoruegeria sp. SK021
GAAATGGCGCAAACTCGACGGTCAAAACCGCCTCCCCGAGATCATCCAAGGGGTTGAGTTCCGGGATGGGATCCGCCAACTTCAAACCGCCGCCTGATCAAGCGTCACCAACTTTTGCCCATATCTCCATGGTCCCCGCGATGATCCTCTATGAACCGGATCATCGTTTGAATGGGCGGTCGAGCTCCGCCTGGGCAAAATAAGCTGACGCCTTGCGAAGGATCTCATTGGCCTGCTTCAGCTCGCGGTTCTCGCGTTCCAAAGCCTTCATCTTCTCGGCTTGCTCGGTCGTGATCCCGCCACGTTGGCCAGTATCAACCTCGACCTTCTTCACCCAGTCATTCAGCGTCTGTGGCGCGCAGCCGATCTTTGATGAAATCGACACAATCGCCGCCCAACGGCTTTCATGATGTCCTGCGCCATCCAAAACCATCCGCACGGCACGTTCGCGCACTTCAGGTGAATATTTGTTCGTTGTTTTGTTCATGATGCTCCATCCTACTCATGAGTTGGAGCCTCCGGCAAACCTGGCGCGGTTCAAACCGCTCTTTCGCATAGGTCTGCACCGTCAGAGCTGGTGCAGACCTTACATCATGCTGACCGATTTCGCGGGGGGCAGATCAGGGAGCAATCACAACGCCCCTTATCCGCATCAGAGAATAGCAAGTTCACGGTTCGATAAATTTCCCTGATTGCCCTCCCGCATCTCGATTTTCTTTTCGAGGGACATCAACACCGTCTCGGCAAAGTTGGCGTTATACATGTCACAGATGCTCCAGAGACCCCCCGGAGTGAAGACGTTGATTTCGAGAATCTTGTCTCCGACGATATCGAGCCCGACCATGAACAGCCCGTCATGGATGAGCTTTGGGCGCACCAGATCTGCCACAGCAAGGATTTCATCTGTCATCTCGACCTTAACCGCAGTGCCCTTGGCGTGCATGTTGGATCGGACATCCCCTTTTGCCGGCACACGGCGCAGCGCCGCGTATTTTCCATCTCTCTCCAATGGGCTGCCATTCATCACAAAGACGCGGATGTCCCCGTCCTTGGCCTTGGGCATATAGCCTTGAGCAATCATGTAGCCTTCTTCACTGACCGCCTCGAAAATCTGGTTGATGTTGGCATCGTTCGGACCATCGATTTTGAAGACGTGTTTGCCACCCGATCCCTGTAACGGCTTAATGATGACGCCCTTCGGATGTCGGCCGATAAAATCCCGGATCTCTTCAAGGTTCTTGGAAATCAACGAAGGGGGACGAACGGCTTCCGGAAACCCCTGTAAATAAAGTTTGTTTTGCGCCAGCGCCAACCCGTCGGGGTCGTTTACCACCAACACGCCGCGATCTGCGGCCAGACGTCCGAACATCGGCCCGGCCTGTGCGGCCCAAGGATGCGTCTCGGCGTCCTGGGACGGATCGTTGCGCAACATCAGCACATCAATTTCGGTTATGTCGATCACTTCTCGTGTCGTTTCGTCCGAATGCAGGGCTTTGTGCAGCGTCTCGGCCTTCTTAAACGTTCTACGGGGCAAGGTCAGAACGCAGGCATGCAGCGTGTCATCCTCGCGCAACACGAAATCCCCCGGCGTGATATAGCAAACCTCATGCCCCCGCGCGAGCGCGGCAAGTGCAAACACGGTGGTGGTGAAGTGAGGATGCTCATCTTTGATGGAGTTCACGAAAAAGGCGATACGCATGTGGAATTCCTATCTTGAAACAAGGTCGGCAGGCGACATGCCCGCACGCACAGCAGCAAGGCGCCCTTCGGGGCCCTTACCGGTCAGAAATGTCGGGGTGATCGGCGGCACCTTGAGCAACCCGCGTGCGGCGAGTTCCTCAATCTGCGGAAACTGGGTTTTGGCAAACTTGCCCAGCCAAAATGGGTCAAGCGAATGTCCGGCACCAAGATGGGCCAGAACATCCCGCAAACCGCGCAGATAAATGGCATCTTTTGCAAGGCCACCGGACCGGTACAGACGCACGGCAAGATTGAAGGCGGCACTGTCCGAAAAGCCATGTTCACGGGTTAGTATTCGGTAGGTTTGGATGAAATCGGCACCCTCCAACATTGCGGCGCAGCCGACGACGCGCGCCGCAAGCAGGCGCAAACGCCCAAAGGTCAGCCCACCGACAAGATATTCTGCGAACACCGCCAGACCTTCTTGAATGCCCTCATATCCGGCCAATCCGGTGCGAAAAATCCGCAACCCCTGCGCATCTCCGGCAAAATAGGTCATCAGATGAACACCGATTTCGTGTGCCAGCAGCGCCTGAACCCGGCTGCGCGCCATGCGCGTATGGCGCGAAATCATCAGGCACGGGCCGGACACCATCATCCCCGCTGGCAAGTCGTCCCGGATCACGACGTCCGCATCAAAACCGGAATATTCTGTTTGATAGCCTGCCACCATTTCGCAGGCGGACGCCTGCAACTCATAGCAATCCACGTGCCCCTCGAGGCCCCCCTCGCCTCTCGACGTTGGTCCATCAGGATGCGGCAATGCGAGAATGTCTTGCGCCATGCGCAACAACTCTGGCTCGACCGGCCCATAGAGCAACCGGGTCGCCTCGCGAAACCGGGGGGTGCCACGCAGGTCAATCGCGGTTAATTGCAGGTCAAGTTCCCGTTGTCTGTCGCGATAAATCCCGGACAGAAGCGGGTCTTCGAGATTTTCAAATTTAATGGAATTCAGCGCCTTTTTCTGCGCATCCACGTCCACCGTAAGCGGGCGGTACAGAAGTCGAGGGGGTCGGTCCTGCCGGCCAGCTTTGAACGTCTCCCACGCATCAGTGGTGTTGATCGGCGTTACCGCCATCAGAAAATCGAACGAGCAGGACACTTGATCCATCTGCTTGTCCAGCTTGCGCACCGTATCCACAAAAGACGCACGGCCCAACGCCCGGTGTGAGGATATTGTCAAAGCGCCGCTTGCGTTTGCAAAGGCAGCGGCACCTTGCAAACAGGCGTCAAAGACGTTGGCGACCACCCGTTCGCGCAGATCTGGGTAGACGGCATCGGAGTCTGGCTGACGATAGATCGGCGCGAACCGGATGGATAGGAACCCTAGTTCAGGATCCAGTCCAGCCAGCGGGCCGCGATCCTTGTGGCCCACCACGCGGGTGCGCAAAACCGGCGAACGATAGCGCACAGAGACACTCTGGATGGCCTTGCCGACGGCCTCAAGCGCGGCGCAGCTTGGCCCCGCAGCGTCGCATTCCAACGCAATCTCAAAATCCGGCAGGTATGGGCTGTCTTCGGTCAACAGTTGATCCTGATCGAACTCGGACACCTCGATCACGAGGAACGCGCCAAAGCGCGCGATCATTGCCTGCCCAATCCGGTTCAGGGTCGCGGCGTCTTCGACAAGGTCGGGCGACACCAAATAGGATGCGTTCGCTGTGGTTATGTCATAGGCGGCTTGGCGCGGGCCGTCACTTTTCTGATGCACACAAATGAACGGAAGTGGCCGGTCAATATGGACCCCCCCTGCCGATGGCAACGTGTCGCGCACCGCTTTGGCCGCGTTCAGGGCCGCAACGATCTCATCGATTGAGATGTTGGATGAGGTCATTCCGGTCATGACATGCCTTTGACGATGTCCTCAAGCATAGGCAGCGTCGACCGGATCATCGCGCGCATGGCGACCAGTGCCTCGCGGTCGGGATTGCCGCTCCATTCATCCATGAAGAACTTTTTGAACTCGATCGCGATGCCGCACCCCGTGTCTGGGAAATGCTCATGGATAAAGCGGGTCTGCTCGCCTTTGCCTTGGAATGACACGTTCTCGCGCACGTCCATTCGATGGCCGCGAAATTCAAACTCTTGCAATTTGGCGATAAACGGATCGATTACATGCGCCCATTTTGCGCGATCCATCGACGATGTGCCGATGTTGATTTCCGGCATGGATTCGGGATCGGCGGCAGGCGCGCCGGGTCCCTCGCGGCGATGGTTATAGCTGTGGATGTCCAGCACAATAAAATGGCCGTACTGTTCTTCCAACTCGCGCAGCATGGTCTTCAGCATGATGTAATAATGATCATGCATCTGAAGGGATTGCTTGACCATCTCTTCGCTGGGCTCGTCCTTCCAGACCTCCAGACCCCAAGATTGTTCCGGCGAAAGATATACCGCCTCGTCACGGGCCCGGTTCAGATCAACCGCAAAGCGTGAGCGGTGAAAGGCGATCCGGTTGGCGAGGTCGCGGATGGTGAATTCGGTGAACGGGTCTTCTTCGCGCAGACGGTCATCCTCGGGAAGCGCCATTTGGGCTTCCATGTCATGCCTGACTTCATGACCATTATGGATCGCTGTGCCGAGGATGGGAGAGGCCCCACGGTGGATCGTAAACCAGTCCCGATCGGTGGTTTTAAGGGCAATTCCTTGTTCGGTCGGCATGTGGGCTCCTTAATCGTCTGACGCGGGGCTGATGAGCGATGGGCCTGAAACAACCACTCCTGCGGCCGGGGGCGGGCCGCAGGAGTGGTGTGATCAACCGTTAGAGCCAGTAAAACGGCACCCCGTAATGCTCATAGGTCCGCTGTTCCCAGTCGCGGTCGGTGCGCCAGTTGTCATTGCGCGCCGGTGCGCCTGTCACTTCTTGCTCAGTGACATCGGTGACAAACCCGTTCTTGGTGGGATCGTAATGAAGCTTGCCCCACGGCAGGGGATGATGTCCTTCGCCCATGCCAAGGAAGCCACCAAAGCCGATGACGGCATAGGCGACCTTGCCGGAGGACTTGTCGATCATCAGATGGTCAATGGACCCGATGTGGGTGCCATCCCGGCCATAGACTTCTGTGCCATTCACATCAGACGACGATACAAGGCTGCTGCGTGCTGAATTGTCCATTTTCTCTCTCCTTAGCGGTGTCACGGGAACAACCAAGGAAAGCTCAAATCGGTTCCATTTGACGAAAAGGCTGGCAAAAAACCGCGCAGATGAGTTCGCCATCGACGATGGGCCTGATCAACAGACTGCGTCCCATAGATCGTTCGCAGCGGTGACTCCGGCCCTCCGAAGGGCACCAAAGCAATCAAGCCGCGGCTATGTGGGCCAAGGTCACGGGCTATGTTGATCATTTTCAAATATTATTTGATAGGTTGTGACGCCCCTCTTGTCAAAAGACCGGTGTGAGGATGCACCCTGAACAGCAATGTGGATTTTGGCCATGAAGATTGATCTGAACGCGCTTTTTGCGCATGCGCCATCGCCCTATGTGCTTGTCGACCCCGATCTGCGCGTGGTTTGGGCGAACGATGCCTATCTCAAGGTGATAGGGCGCACCCAAGACTCCTTGATCGGGCAAATTTTGACCGAAGAATTTCCTGCGCCCGCCGAGTCCGTGTCAGATCAGATGCTGCGTAAATCGTTCCGCCGTGTGCTGGCCACTGGACAGGCGGATCACCTTCCGCTGATTCCGTATCCCATCAAGGCCGAGGATGGCAGTCTGGTCGAACGGTATTGGAGTGCCACGCATACCCCCATTCTGGATGCCGACGGCCGGGTTGAGTTCATTTTGCAAAATACCATGGATGTAACCGATCTTCATCGCGCCGACCTAGCCGAAGATGCCGAACATGGCGCCCGCAACGCGGCCCTGTTGCAGCGCGCCGAAGCCGTCGCAACCGAGAATCTGGCGCTTGGAAAGATGACCGAGTTCTTTCAATCCGCGTTCGATCATGCCCCCAGTTTCATGGCGATCCTGAATGGCCCAAACCATGAATTTCAGATCGTCAATCAGGCTTACACCGACCTGATCGGCGGGCGCGATGTCATCGGGTTGCCGGTGCGCGAGGCCTTGCCGGAAATCGAAGGGCAAGGCTTCTATGAGTTGCTCGAGCAGGTTTACCAATCGGGTCAGCCCGTCTCATTTAAAGGGATGCCGGCGCAAATTCAGGTCGTTCCCGGCGGGCCTCCAGAACAGCATTTCGTCGACTTCATTTTTCACCCGCTGAATGACCACACCGGCAAGCCAACCGGCATCTTTGTTCAAGGGCATGACGTCACGGGCCAGAAAGTGGCCGAAACGAACCTGACGGCGACCCGGGAAAAATTCCGGACCATGGCACAGACCATGCCGGTTCATGTGTGGACCGCTGATAAAACCGGTGGTCTGAACTGGCTGAATACACGCGTTTACGAATTCACTGGGATGGCGGAAGGCGCACTTTATAGCGTCGACTGGGTCCGTGTCGTCCATCCTGACGATCTTGGGTCGGCAGTTGAAGTCTGGAAGGCCGCGATTGAGCAGGGTCAGAGCTACGAGACCGAATTTCGCATCCGCAAGGCCGATGGCAGTTATCGCTGGCACATCGTCCGTGCGTCACCGTTGTTGGCCGATGATGGGACGTTAACGGGCTGGGTCGGCACCAACACCGATATCGATGAACGTAAAGCCATTGAGGCTGAGATTGCCCAGCTGAATTCGACGCTGGAAGCCCGGGTCGCCGCGCGGAACCGCGAGTTGGAAGAATTGTACGCCGCCCTGCGCCAAAGCCAGAAGCTGGAGGCGATCGGCGGCCTCGCAGGTGGGATTGCCCATGATTTCAACAACCTCCTACAGGTGGTTCTGGGCAATCTGCAACTTGCCATTCGGGGCATGCCATCGGACTCTTCCGGCAAGAAACACCTCGATCAGGCCATGCGAAGCGTCAAGCGCGGCGCGACCCTTGCTTCTCAGCTGCTGTCGTTTGCCCGCAAGCAACCGCTTGCGCCCGTGGTCATCAACTTAACCCGGCTGGTCAGTGACACCACCGACATGCTGCACAGCGCCATCGGTGAGGGGGTGGCATTGGAAACGCGGTTTGACGCCGATCTGTGGAATACCAGTGTTGACCCCAGCAGCATGGAAAATGCGCTGTTGAACCTCGCGATCAACGCGCGCGACGCGATGGAAGGGCAAGGAACGCTGACCATTCAGGTGGCCAATGCCGAGTTGGACACAGCTTATGCGCACACCCACCCAGACGCGAAACCTGGGCAGTATATCTGGCTGGCAGTGACGGATACCGGCTGCGGTATGGCACCGGAAACCGTTGAGCGGATATTTGAGCCCTTCTTTACCACCAAGATGGACGGACACGGGACCGGTCTGGGATTGTCGATGGTGTATGGGTTCGCAAAGCAGTCGGGCGGTCACGTGACACTTGAAAGCAAGCTTGGGGTCGGAACCACCTTTAACCTGTATCTGCCGCGGTCGTTCGAGGCTGAACAGATACCGCCGCCGGTGGGCGATGACGGCCTATCCGGTGGGTCCGAAACGATCCTTGTGGTCGAAGATGACGCCGACGTTCGCGACACCGCATGCAATCTGCTGACAGACCTTGGGTACAGCGTGTTGCAAGCGTCTGGCGCCGACCAAGCTGTGACCATCCTGAAAGCCGGCCAACATATCGATCTTCTGTTCACCGATGTGGTGATGCCGGGAACGATGACCGGCCACGAATTGGCCGAGGCCTTGAGCGAACTGCGCCCAGATGTGCCGGTGCTGTTCACCTCTGGGTTTGTCCGGGATTCCATCGTCCATAACGGTCGGCTGGATGCCGGGGTTCACCTGATCGGAAAGCCCTACACGCGGGTGGAACTGGCGCAAAAGATCCGGGATGTTCTTGGCTCACATGGTTCAGCGATCAGCCCATATCCGGTGCTTCCGCTGACGCCCTCTGACCCGCGCGGGGCACCACAGCTTCCTGATCGCAAAGGCCTGCGTATTTTGGTCTGCGAGGATGATCCCTTGATCCGCCTCGACATGGCAGAAACGCTGCGGGACGCTGGCTTCGACGTGCTGGAGGCGCCTAGCGCCGCAAAGGCACTTGATGTGCTGCAATCGCAGCCCGTGGATCTGTTGATCACCGATGTGGGTTTGCCCGATCAATCCGGTGAGGTGCTTGCGCAGCACGCGCGGGGGGCCAATCCGGATCTGCCGGTAATTTTCGCGACCGGCGGTGTGGATATCGCCTCGGCCGCGACGTTGGGAAATTGCAAAGTGTTGAGTAAACCCTTCGATGACACCGTTCTTCTGGGGGCCATCGATGCCATTTTGACCGCAGGGTAAATGGATAAAGCCGCGGCATCGTGGGCATTTCGCCGTGATTTTATCGCAAGGTTTCGTGCTCTCCGGATGAAGTTGCTCCCCGGGGAGGGTTCGGCTGAAAGCGCCGCAAACTGCTGTGCTTCGGTGAGGCCGTTGGCGGTGCCGTCCCGCAGTCACACCACCGAAATGCGTGTCCCTCCGTGCCTTATGCGGCGGTCTTCCATTTGACCGGGGTCACGTAAACGATGCTATCACCGACGCTGACCATCACATCACCGTCCTGAATATTGACCTGAAGTTTCATCGCCCGACTTGCCAGTTTTGCCAGTTCGCTTGTGTCGGCCTCGGACAGATTTATCACCTGAAGATTGTCAAAACGAGTGGTGCTGTTTTTGATCTTGTCCCACCACACTTCGGCGGTCCTGCCGCCGTATGGATAGACAATCACCTTGTCGGCTTTGCCACAGGATTGACGCAGCACCTTCTCGGTGGGAAGGCCCAAGGCGATGCACAACTCAAGTTCGCCGCTGAGGTTTTTCTGCCAAATGTCTGGCTCGTCATCCGTTGACAGGCCCTTCGTCATTTCCAAATGTTCATGAGCATTCAGCGCAAATGCCAGAATGCGAACCATCAGCCGTTCATCCGTCTCTGAGGGATGTTTCGCAACGGTCAGTTTATGGGTTTCATAGTAATGGCGGTCCATGTCGGAGACAGACAGTTCAACTTTATAAATGGTGGCTTTTTGCGCCATGACGTGTCCCAACATTTTGAAGATTGGGATGCCTACTGCGTCTGGTCACGGGACGAAAGCAGATAACGCCGGTGTCCCCCAACCTGAGATGATTGGTTTGGGCCGCGGCTCAGATGTTTAGAGAGCCACGTCAAGAACCGGTGTTTGCCATGGACCTTGCCCGACCGCGGCCCCGGACAAAGCTGCGGCTTATGAGGCGGGCATCCTCCAGCCTTCCGGTGCCTCACGGCGATAGCCGTCGAATAGGCCTCCCCCATCCGGCCTTAAAACATCTTGCGATAATCGGATGACTGCCGCCGTCTCATTCGTCGAAAATGCGGTTTCAAAGGCGGTCGTAAACTGTCGGTGAAACGTTGGATCAAGCTTCAGAAGCCGTCGGGGAATAGCTTTGCCTTTCGCCGCCCATTGGGTCTGCGACCGGCAATAATGAGTGGCAAGGACGGTGTAGAGTTCGGCAAGGACGGCGCGCAGTTCGTCAGGATTGCGTGGCGCGCGAATATCCTCCACCAGATTACTGATGGCATAGCGCGAAGCCTCGCGCTCCGCTTGCTCCCACGGCGCAGGCCCGGCCTCAAGCACCTGTTTTGCCATGGCTTTAACGAAAAGCCCGACATCCGAGTTTTCAGGGATTTCTACACCATCATTCACCATGTTGGACATCGACGGCACACCGGTAGGACGATCCACGTTTTTCATGAAATATTCGAGGGTTTGAACATCATGCATGAACGCCTCGACGGGCCAATCCATGAACGTGAAAGACTGTCGTTTTGCGGTCTCGACGCGGTCAAAGACGACAACAAGATCAAGGTCAGAGGACGCTGTTTCTTCTCCCCGCACCACTGAGCCCGCAAGCAGAAATGCCCGTGAGGTGGGAAACATTTGGTCCCGAATGTTACGGGCGACACAGAATGCGGATGACATATCGCGGGGCAATTTAGACCTCCCAATCGGCTTAAAAACGACGGCCTTGTCACATTGTTGCAAATCAATCGGTCAGTGTTCGTCGAAAAAGTGCGGTGCGTTTCGCCCGGATAAGCACGCCCGGCCAGCGCCGTTCGGTGTGCCGTGCCGCCCGGGTTGCCCGCTGTCAACCCGGGGCGGCGGAGGGACGGAACCCGCAGGACGGCCCAGATGCCACACCGCCAACCGGGCGCCCCCTTGCCCGGCTCAATCGAAGCGGTTCACCGGCAGTTTCAGGTAGTGGTTGCCGTCAGTCTCTGCTGGGGGCAGACGCCCGCCGCGCAGGTTGATCTGCAAGGCGGCAAGGATACGGTTTGGCAGCGCGAGCGTCGCGTCGCGCGTCTGGCGGCGATCGATGTAATCGTCACGCTTGGTGCCATCCTTGACGTGGATGTTGTTGGCTTTGTGCGCGTCCACCGTCGCTTCCCACCTCGGTTCTTTCCGATCCTTGGTGCCGTAGTCATGGCCGATATACAGCCGCGTGTTGCCGGGCAGCGCGAGGATCTCTTGGATCGACTCCCAAAGTTCGGCGGTGCTGCCGCCGGGAAAGTCCGACCGAGAGGTCCCAGCATCGGGTTGCATCAGCGTGTCATGCACAAAGGCCGCATCCCCGCAGACATAGGTAATCGACCCCAGCGTGTGGCCGGGCGATAGCATCACCGTCACCTCCAGATCGCCGATTTTAAAGGTTTCACCATCCTCAAACAGATGGTCGAAATCGCGGCCCGGATCAAAGGTGTCGGGCAAATTGTAAAGATCCGCCCAAATCTTGGCGATCTCGGGCACCCGCGCGCCGATGGCATTGGGTGCGCCCGTGCGTTTTTTCAGATGCGCCGACGCCATGACGTGATCGGCATGAGGATGGGTATCCAGCACCCACTCCACCGTCAGGCCCGCGTCGGTCACAATCTTCAGCACCTGATCCATGCTCTCGGTTGAAAAGCGGTAATTCGCGGGGTCAAAGTTCCAGACCACATCGATCAGCGCCGCTTTCTTGGTGGTTGGATCGGCACAGATATACTGAATCGATCCGGTGTCCGGCTCGTAGATGCCCCAGACATCGGGGCTTCCGGGGCCGGTGGACGGGGACTGGCGCACCACCGGAGATTTAAGAGGATCAGGCATCAGGCGGCTCCTTTTTTTGGGGTTGGGGTCAGATCGGGTGTGTGGCGGGCGACCCACATCCCCGTCAGCATGAAGGGCACGAAGATCAGTGTGCCAGTGGCCGCCATGGGCAGCGCGGTCAGGGCCGGACCGGGGCAAAAGCCGCCGAGCCCCCAACCGATACCAAAGATCGCGGCCCCGGTCAGCAGTTTGGGGTCAAGATCGTTGCGGGTGGGAACGCGAAAGCTGTGGTCGAAATAGGGCCGCTGCCGGGTGCGGAACAACAGCGCAAATCCCGGCGCAGTCACCGCGATGGCACCGCCCATGACAAAGGCAAGACTGGGGTCCCACGTGCCAAAGACATCCAAAAAGTTCAGCACCTTGGCCGGGTCCGCCATGCCCGATATGATCAGTCCCAAGCCAAAGATAAGGCCGGAAAGAAGCGCGAATATCTGTTTCATGTCAGGCTCCGATCAGGTGGCGCATGATGAACACGGTGACAAATGCCGCCGCCATGAACGTGACGGTGGCGACGATTGACCGGGCCGATCCGCGGCTGATGCCGCAGACGCCATGACCCGAGGTGCAGCCATTGCCATAGGTGGCACCAAAGCCGACCAAAAGCCCGGCCACAGCCATAAGAACCGGGCTCGACGGCACCCATTGCTGCGGCCAGCCGCCCGAGACCAGCATCCAAAGCGGCGCGGCGAGCAACAAGCCTAGCACAAACAGGGCCGAAACGCCCCGCGCCTCGCCTTCTGTGCTGCGCGAAAACAGCCGCGAGGTCAGCCCGCTGATCCCAGCGATGCGGCCATTGGTGGCCATCAGCAGCACCGCCGCGCCCCCGATCAACATGCCGCCGCCGAGCGACAGCCAAGGTGTGAATTCGGTTTCCATGTTCAAACTCCGTGATGCGCCGCCCCAAACTGCCGCCGGGCAGCCTTGCCGCAGGATGTCGTCCCCTATATATATTCAACTTCCGTAATATTAAACGAGTCTCATATGAAAAACACGGGCGATTTTCTGGAGGGCGATATCGCCGGGGCGGCGGCCCTGATGACGATGCTGGCCTCTGAGGCACGGCTGCAAATCCTCTGCCGGTTGCTGGACGGGGAAAAAGCGGTCGGGGACCTTGCCCGTGCCTGCGGGGTATCGCAATCCACCATGTCCCAGCAGCTGAAGCGGCTGAAAGACGCCGGGCTGGTCGAGGGGCGTCGCGCAGGCCAGACGATCTATTACCGGGTCACGGGGCGCGAAGCGGCAGCGGTACTGGAGACGCTGCACGGTCTTTACTGTGCCCGCCCGAATGGGGAGAACGCGGGCCATTAAAGGTGGCGCCCATGCGCTTGATCCGATCGCGCCGGTGGTGCCGCGCGACCCGGCGGGAGATTGGGGGATATCCGAGATGGTTGACCCACACGGATACCGCGTTCTGGGCACGACGGCGGACGTGCTTGAAGGCTATGTTGAGAAACCGCTGGCAGTGCCTAGGCTGATCGCGTCAAATGGCGGTCGACAGCAACCCAGGATCGCCGCGGCCCCAATACCCCGCCGCGGACCCGACAAGCAGATCGGAGTGCGGAATGCGCAGCACCAAGGTTATTCATGTGGTGTCCTGCCACGCCGAAGGCGAAGTTGGCGACGTGATCGTCGGCGGTGTCGCGCCTCCGCCCGGTGCGACCCTGTGGGAGCAGCGCAACTGGATCGCCAAGGATCAAACCTTGCGCAATTTCGTGCTGAACGAGCCGCGCGGCGGGGTGTTTCGCCATGTGAACCTGCTGGTGCCGCCCAAACATCCCGAGGCGCAGGCCGCGTGGATCATCATGGAGCCCGAGGACACCCCACCCATGTCGGGATCGAACTCCATCTGCGTGGCGACCGTTTTGCTCGACAGTGGCATTATCCCGATGCAAGAGCCGGTGACCGAAATGGTGCTGGAAGCGCCGGGTGGGCTGGTGCGGGTGCGGGCCGATTGCGCCGATGGCAAAGCACAGCGCATCTATGTTGAAAACCTGCCATCCTTCGCGCACCGTTTGGCCGTGCCGCTGGACGTGCCGGGGCTGGGCAGCATCACCGTGGATACCGCATTTGGCGGCGACAGTTTCGTGGTGGTCGATCCCGAGGCGCTTGGCGTCGATCTGGTGGTCGAGAACGCCCGCGAACTTGCCGAGCTTGGGATCCGCATCACCAATGCGGCCAATGCGCAGTATCGCTTTGAGCATCCGGAAAAGCCCGATTGGACGCACCATTCCTTCTGCCTGTTTGCCGGAAAAATAACCCGCGACGGCCATGACTTGCGCGCGCAATCCGTGGTTGCCATTCAGCCCGGCAAACTGGACCGCTCACCAACTGGTACGGCTGTGTCCGCACGGATGGCGTTGTTGCATGCCCGCAATGAGATGGGGCCGAAGGATCGCCTGACCGGCGTGTCGATCATCGGGTCAGAATTTGATGGCCGGATCCTCGGCGCGGTCCGCGTGGGCGATCTGGATGCGATCCGGCCGGAAATCAGCGGTCGGGCGTGGATCACCGGCACGCATCAGCACATGCTGGACCCCAGCGATCCTTGGCCCGACGGCTATCGGATCTCGGATACGTGGCCGCGACTGTTCTAACGACGGGCGCTAGAAGCGTCCCGGTGCGAACGGCGCTAGGGAAATGGCCGGGGCGCGCCGCGATGCCAGCGCGGCCACCAATTCGGCGGTCCCCGCCGATTGGGTGAGGCCAAGATGACCATGGCCGAAGGCATAGATCACCCGGTCCGCACCGGGCGCACGCCCGATCACTGGCAGGCTGTCCGGCAGCGACGGGCGAAAGCCCATCCACGGTGTGCCGCCTTCGGGGACGAACCCGTCCAGAAACTCAGTCGCCTTGCGTACGAGGGTTTCGGCCCGCTTGAAATTCGGCGGCAACCTTAATCCGCCAAGTTCCACGGCACCGCCGACCCTGACGCCATCGCCCAGCCGACTGACCACAAAGCCGTGGTCGCAAAAGGTCAGATGAACGCGCAGGTCGAACTGGGCGTTGGGAAAGGTCGTGTTATAGCCCCGTTCGGTCTCAAGCGGGATCCGGTCGCCCACCATGCGGGCAAGCTGGTGCGACCACGCCCCAGAAGCGATCACCACCTGTTCGGCGTGGCGGTGTCCCAAATCAGTGACCACATCCACGCCGGTCTCTTGTGGGGTCAGGCCCCGGACCTCGGCGATCTCGATCTCGCCGCCGCGATCGACAAACTGGCGGGCAATATGCTGGGTCCAAATGGCGGGATCGACGGTGCTGAGCCAGTCCGGCGTATAGCCTGCATGGGTGAACCGCCGATCCAGACCGGGCTGAATGTCCGCAATGGCCCCGGGGGTGTCGAGCAGATCAAAGGCGATGCCGTGATCCTTGCGCCGCTCCCAACTGGGCAGGCTTGCGGCAAACTGGGCGGCGCCTTCATAGACCTGAAGCTGACCGTCGCGCCGCAGCAGCGGTTCGCCCGCGACCTGAGGGATCAACCGCTCCAGCGCCGCGCGGGACTGTTGCATCAGCGCGGACTGGGCCGAAACCGCGGCCTCGTGCCGGTCCCGCCAACTGGCGCGCCAGAACCGCAGCATCCACGGCGCGATTTTCAGGGCATATTCCGGACGCAACGACAGCGGCCCAAGCGGATCAAGCAGCCATTTCGGTGCCTTGCGCATGATCCCGGGGGTTGCAAGCGGCTCAATCTCGGCAAAGGCAAACGCCCCGGCATTGCCGCGCGAGGTTTCCGAGGCCACGCCTTTGCGGTCCAATATGCGGACCTTGTGCCCGTCCGCCTGAAGCGCCAGCGCAGTGGTCACGCCAATGATCCCGGCCCCAATAACAATGATTTCAGACGGGGCGGATTGAGTCATGTGGGCACTCTGTTCAGGGCTAGAATTGGGTCAAGGGCCGGGCACGGCAAGGATCAGATCCCGCCCCGGAACGGATCTTCAGGCAAGAAGATTAGGGTGCTTTCCGCCATCACATAGGCTTTGCCGGTGATCGACGGAATAACCCCGCCCTCCGGTCCGTGCCGATAGGACAGGCGATAGGTGCTGCCGATCACACTTTCCTGCACGATCTCGTCGCCTTCGCCAAGGCGGCCGTCTGCGGCAAGACAGGCCAGCCGCGCGGAACAGCCGGTGCCACAGGGCGAGCGATCATAGGCATTGTCCGGGCACAGCACAAAATTGCGGCTGTGCACCTCTGGGCTGTCGGAGGGGCCATAGAAGATGATGTGATCCACCGCCAGACCGGCGGCCTCGCCCGCGCCCTGCGCTTGCAACGCCTCGCGGATCGCGATGCCCACATCCGTCAGTTGCCGCAGGTTCGAAGCCGTCACCGGAACCGGGCTTGGGTCGATCAGGAAAAAGCCATTGCCGCCATAGGCAAGGTCGCCCGTCACGGTGCCAATGCCATCCACCGCCACCGAAATCCCAGACGCAACACGGCGGCTTTCGATATTGGTCACCGTCACCGTGTTGGCATCAATGACCTCGACCGTGACCACCCCGACAGGGGTTTCGATCTTGTGGTGGCCGAGCCCGATCCGGCCCAGATGCACCAACGTGGCGGCCAGCCCGATGGTGCCATGGCCACACATCCCCAGCACGGCTTCAGCGTCGAAATAGATCACACCGGTGACGCAGGTTGGATCAACCGGCGGCACCAGCAGAGCGCACACCATGGCCACCTGCCCGCGCGGTTCCAGAATGACCGAGCGGTAAAAATCGCGATGATCGGTGGCTAGGCTGCGGGCCCGGTCAGCCAGCGGCCCGGACCCAAGGTCCGGACCACCGTCAAGGATCACCCGTGTCGGCTCTCCTCCGGTGTGGCTGTCGATTACATGCATTCAGCGATGACTCCGCCCTGCTGAGACCATGCCGCGAACCACTTGTTGAACTGGTGGAACTGCGCTTCGCAGAACCCGGCCTGTGACGCCGACAGCGCGTCGGATTCATAGATGTTCAAGCGATACTCTTCCTCGCCCTTCAGCACCATCATATGCTTGAAATACAGCACTAGATCGACGCCTTCGTCGAACTTTGCCAGCACCGAGAACGCCTCGGCCAGTTCACGCGCCCGCATATCAGCTTCAGGATCGCCCAAGGCAGCACGCCGCGACAGGGCCACTTGCAACAGCGCCTCTTTCGGGAAGATCGTGCCGATGCCGGTGATCGCGCCGACCGCGCCACATTTGACGAAGCCGTGATAGACCTCGGTATCGACGCCGACCATCAGAATGACGTCATCCTCTTGCGAGGTGATGTATTCAGCCGCATAGCTGAGATCGTCGCGGCCACCAAATTCCTTAAAGCCGATCAGGTTCTTGTGCTCGGCGCGCAGGGCGAAGAAGACGTCTGCGCGGGTCATGTAGCCGTAGTATTTGCTGTTATAGATGACCGCAGGCACATCCGGCGCTGCATCAAGGATCGCCTTGAAGTGATTGCGCTGCGCTGCACCAGATTGGCCGCGCGACAGCACGCGGGGAATGACCATCAGGCCGGCGGCGCCGACCTTTTGCGCATGGGCGGCATGGGCGATTGCGGATTTGGTGTTGATCGCGCCGGTTCCGACGATCACAGGCACGCCCGCTTTGGTCAGGCGCTCGACGCCTTCCATGCGCTGCTCATCGGTCAGCAATGGCCAGTCGCCGCAAGACCCGCAATAGACGACGCCGGACATGCCCGCCGCGATCATTTCTTTGCCCTTGCGCACCAGCGCGTCGAAATCGGGCTGACGATCCGGGGTGCAGGGGGTCAGCAAGGCAGGAATGGTGCCGTAAAATACATCTTTGTTCATGGAAGTCGCTCCGTTTATTCGGGCTTCAGGGGAACCGCCACACTGGGCGGCACGATCAGATAGTTAAGTCGGCAGGCACGGCCATCGGGATCCAGCTGGGCGGGCAGGATGGGGCTTGGCCGGTCTGGGCGGCGTCGGCGCATCCAGCAAGGGATCCGAAGCGGACGGCGCATTCACTCAGCCCGGGGGCGTAGTGCGCATATTTGCCGGAATTGGTCATCAGGGTCTTGGTCTGAGGCGGAAACACCGGCTTCGAGATCGAACACCAGCACAGATCCGAGATGATCTTCACCCCAGCCGCCAGCAGCCGCGCCTTGACGCCGTTTTCCGTGATGATCGCAAGCGTGCCCCGGCCCAGCGTGACGATGGTGCTGACGTCCGGATGCACCTGTTTGCCGTCCATCAGGTCCGCGAAGGCGGCGCATTCCGTGGCCGAAAAATGTGGGCTTCCTAGCGCGACAAGATCGACCTTGGCCGCGCCTTCATTGAATTGCTGCCAGAGCTTGGCAAAATCGTCCGGGCCGATCACCACATGGTCAGCACTCGCCACCGGCGCAAGATCGGCTTCAGGCGTGATCCCGGCGATATGCAACATCGGCGAGGCCGAGGTGGTGCCATAGGCGGCGCACAATGCCTTGAGATCATCGTCGGTCGGGGCGCTGTCTTCCAGCCCACGGATCACCGGCACCCGGTCCGGCGCCGCCTGCCCCACCAGCCAGCCCAGCATCGGCCAGAACGCGTCATCGGCCAGATCGGGACGCGTCACATCAATGATCCGGCGCGGCGCGCGCTCGGCGGGCTCATACACCCCGATGCGGGCGGCCCGACCCGTCAGAGCGATGCACAGATCCATGAAGTCCGCATGCTTTACGGTGCGGGCACCCAAAACGCTGTTGGCATAAATGGCAGCGTTGCTTTCGGCCCACGCGATGTCCTCGCCCACGACGGGACGGTCGGGCAACAGATAGGGCGCGCAGGTAAAGCTGGGGACCGCGCCCATTTCCACATAGGCGTCGGCCAGTTGCGACGCCGGGGTGCCGAACGCTTCAGCGACGCCCTGCTTGCGCCAGTTGGCGTGGTCCACGGAAATGGCGTTCATGGTTGTCGGCACCCGGACGCGCCCGCCCTTATCGGCCATGGCACGGGCGAATGTTAGAAACGCCGGGCTGGCATAGATGCAGCCATCAATATGGACGCGGGTCACATCCAGAAGCGATCTTGCCCCTTGGGCCGTGGCCATGGTGGTGATGATTTCCATCGCCAGTTGCGCCGCCGCACCCGCCTGCCCGTCCAGCATGTCCTGATCGGCCGCGCTGAGCGCCAATGCCACCGCCCCGACCGGCGCAAGCGGCCATGACAGCGCCCCGGCGATCAACTGCGTCTCGGTGATCTCTGCCGAGGGCTCATGCGCGAGGGCGTCATATTCCGCCTCAGACAGGCGCAGAACTGCGATGTCATGTCCGAACATCCGCCCGGCGATCAAGGCGCCGAGGGTCAGGATGTCTTCGGATTCCTTGAACACCAGCGCCCGGGGCGCGGTGCCCGCAAACGCCAACCCCAACAGAACGCCACTGCCGGTGCAGGAGCCGCGACTGGTCGGCATGAGAACGATGTGACCGGCAAGGGTTTGCCCGCGCTGAGGATGATGCGCGTCGATGATCTGTCCGGTGGCCGGGTTCACCCCGCCCCAAACGCTCAACCCTTCGCTGCACACCAGCAGCGGTCCCTTCACGGATGCGGATACGATAGTGGTCGCCATGTGTCACCTCTCTGTCGCCCACACGCAACCGAACATCGTGCAGGCCCCACGGAGCGAACCAACCCGATCGGAAGACGTGGCAAATCCGATCGCGGTTCGTTCCTTGCGCATATTGCGCTTGGGATAAAAATATGCTTAAACGATCAGAACTGGTAAGAAAAGAAAAATATAATGCAAAGGGAAAAATCCTCAGTGGATCGCAACCACGCAGCATTGCCTCAGGATGACTGGGAAACCGAGCGCATGCAATTGCGCACGGATTTGGGCGGCCGCATGAAGGCGGTGCGCCTTGGCTGTGGATTGACCCTTGAAGCGGCGGCCCAACGCACAGGCCTTGCCCTGTCGACCATCCACAAGATCGAAAATGGCCGGGTGTCACCCAGTTATGAGAATCTGGTGCGGATTGCCCGGGCTTATGACATCGGGATGGAGCGCCTGTTCTCGTCCGATCACGAGGCGCATCAGACCACCCGCATGTCGGTGACCAAGGCCGGTCAGGGGCGCAAAGTCCGCTCGAAGAATTTTGAATATGAAGTTCTGTGCAATGCGCTGGCCGAGAAAAAGATCATCCCGCTGGTGACCCTCGTTGAAAAGCGCGCACCGCTGCGCCCGGAAGACCTTGAATCCCATGATGGGGAAGAGACGCTCTATGTCCTCAGCGGACGCGTCGAACTGGTAGTCGAGCATTACCAGCCTGTCATCTTGGAACCCGGCGACTGCGCCTATTTCGACAGCACGATCAAACATGGCCTGCGCGCCCTCGATGACACCGAAACCAAGGTGTTCTGGGCATGTACCTATATCGACGTGGATACGTGATGCAGGCCCAACCGGCGGCTTGACCCGTCCTCGCCCCCGCACAGGAGACTGACCCAGAATGGCCCCTTCCCAGACGATTTCCGTCGACACATTGATGGCGCGTGTCCAGCGCATTTTCGAAAAGGCCGGTGTCCGGCCGCAGAGCGCGGCAGCGGTGGCGCATGTGATCGTCGCTGGCGAACGCGACAACTGCAAATCGCACGGAATCTACCGGATTGAAGGCTGCCTGCGGGTTCTTGCGGCGGGAAAGGTCGAACCGGATGCCGTGCCGGAACTTCACGATACCGGCAAGGCCGTGATTGAGGTCGACGCCGGGGGCGGATTTTCCAACCCGGCCTTTTATGCCGCCATGGACCTTCTGGTTGCCCGCACCCGCGAGACGGGGTTGGCGGCACTGGTGATCCGCGACTGCCTGCATTTTTCGGCACTATGGCATGATGTCGAAGCCTTGGCCGAGCGCGGCCTTGCCGCCCTGTCCATGTGCCCGAGCTATTCCTTCGTGGCCCCAGCGGGCGGCAAGACCCCGCTGCTGGGCACCAATCCGTTTGCTTTCGGCTGGCCACGATCCGGCGACAAGCCCTATGTGTTCGACTTTGCCACCAGCGTTGCGGCGCGCGGCGAGATTGAGTTGCACCGGCGGGCCGGAACTCCCATTCCCGAAGGCTGGGCGATTGACCGCGATGGCAACCCAACCACCGATCCCGAGGCCGCGTTGGATGGGGCGATGTTGACCTTCGGCGGCCACAAGGGATCGGCGATCTCGACCATGGTCGAGTTGCTGTCAGGGGCGATGCTGGGCGAATACATGAGCAAAGAAGCACTGGACTTCATGGGGCGGACCGACCTGTTGCCGCGCCACGGCGCGTTGGTGCTTGCGATGGACCCGCAGACTTTCGCGGCCCGCAGCGGTCGTGATCCGATTGCTGAAGGCGAGAAACTGTTCACGGCCATCGTCGGTCAAGGCGCGCGCCTGCCCTCGCAACGGCGGTTTGCAGCCCGAGCCACGGCATTGAGTGACGGAATCGTTCTCAGCGCGGCGGAAATGGATCAACTGGACCGGTTTGAGGCCTTGGGCCTTGCCGCGCTCGACACCTGACCGACAGACGATCTGACTTGAAATGACCAACGGCGCGAGGGTTGCCCCCTCGCGCCGCTGGTTTGTGCGGTGGCCGTTCGGCTTAGCGAACGCTGGCCAGGAAGCTGCGGGTTTCGGGATGCTGCGGATCACCGAACAACTGCGCAGGTGCCCCGATCTCAGCCATGATGCCCTTGTGAAAATAGGCAACGCGATTGGACACGTCGCGGGCAAATCCCATCTCATGGGTGACGCAGATCATCGTCATGCCTTCTTCCGCGAGCATCTTCAGGGTTTCCAGAACCTCACCCACAAGCTGCGGATCCAGTGCCGATGTCACCTCGTCGAAGAGCATATAATCCGGTGACATCGCCAAGGCCCGGGCAATCGCCATCCGCTGTTGCTGGCCGCCCGACAGGCGCGACGGATAGGTCGTCAGCTTGTCGCCCAGACCCACATGGCGAAGTTGCTTTTCAGCGATGGCTTCGGCTTCGGCCTTGCCCATGCCCAGCACCTTGCGCGGGGCGAGGATCACGTTTTCGATCACGGTCAGATGCGGGAAGGCGTTCCACTGCTGGAACACGATGCCAATCTTCTGGCGCAGCGCGTTCACATTGGTGGACTTGGCATGGACCTCGACCCCATCCACCAGAATTTTGCCAGAGTTGATCGGCTCAAGCCCGTTGATACAGGTCAGCAGCGTGGATTTACCGGACCCGGAGCCACCGATCACGGTGACCACCTCGCCCTTGCTGACGGTCAGGTCGATGCCCTTGAGAACCTCCAGCTGACCAAAGGATTTGTGGACATTCTGGATCTCAATCATTGGACCACCTTTTTTCGAGATATCCGCCGAACCGGGCAAGCGGGAAGCTGATGATGAAGTAGAAGGCGCCGCAGATAAGCAGCAGGAACAGCGGCTCTTGCAGGCGCGTGATAAGGATCTGCGTGGATTTCAACAGCTCGGTGACCTGAACGACATAGACCAGCGCGGAGTCTTTCATGACCCCAAGGGCCAATCCGATCCACGACGGTAACGCGACCCGGGTGGCCAATGGCATCACGATATGGCGCATGTCCTGTACCCATGTCATGCCCAGCGACCGCGCCGCCCGGCGGGTGGTCGCGGGCACCGCATCGATACCGCCGCGCACGATTTCGGCGCAATAGGCCGAGGTGTACAACGACAGGACCATGCAGGCCACGAAGAAACCGGACAGCTGCAATTTCAGCACCATGCCCAGAAACGCGTTGGCCAACACCAGCTGGATCAGCAATGGCACCGACCGAAAGATGTCGAGGAAGAATGTCAAAGGGGCCGATAGGATCGCGCCCAACTGCACTCGGATGACGCCGAACAGAATTCCAAGGATGGTGCCAATCACGACCGAAATCGCGGTGACGATGATGGTCATGCCCGCGCCCTTGGCGAGGAACAGAAAATCAGCGGCGGTGAGGGATGTTTCAAACATGGCGACTTTCCCTCAATACCGAAACAGGCGTGACGCGATCAGACGCGCGCCAAGCGTGATGATCTTGGTGATGATGTAGAAGATCACCGCAGCGATGGCGAACAGCTCGAAGGTGCGGAACGTCAGGGCGTTCAAGTCCTGCGTGACCCCATAAAGGTCGGTGTTCATGCCAACGGTGACGCCAAGCGAGGTCATCAGCACCGCCCAAACCATCTGATTGGTCATCGGCAGGAATGAGATCCGCAGCATCTGCGGCACGATAATATAGCGAAAGGATTGCAGCGATGACATCCCCAGTGATCGTCCGGCCCGGGCTTGCGTATCGGGAATGGCCTTAAGCGCTCCGCGAAAGTTCTCGGCCAGATAACCGGCATTGTTGAAAGTGATCCCGATCAGCAGAGACGTGAACGGGCTGAAATGGATACCGAAGCTCGCAACCCCAAAATGCGCCATATAGATTTGCAGCAGTGCGGGCGTGTTTCGGGCGATTTCGATCCAAGTGGCGGCGATGGCCTTAAGCGGACGCGAGTCTGACAAGCGCATCAACGTCAGGATCATGGCAAACACGATGCCGATCAGCATCGAGAGCACCGCAACCTCAAGCGTCACCACCGCGCCGTCCAGCATTCGTGGTAGCCGCGCCAGCGCTTGGTTCCATTGGAAAGTGTAGTCGAACATGACTGTTTGCACCTAATGGACAGCGGAAGAAAGGACGGCGCGGATTACCGCGCCGTCATGAAGGTCGATCAACGATAAACGTCGGGGACCACAAGCGATGGCAGATCGCCGCCAACCCATTTTTCGTACAACTCGGCATAGCGGCCGGTGCGCACTTGCTGGTTTACGAACAGGTCCAGATAATTCAGCAGACCATATTCGTTGCGGTTGGTGAACAGCGCGACGTAGTCGGTATCAAACGGCGCTTTGCCAACCACCGAGATCCCGTCGAAATTGCCGGAATTCACTGTTGCTTGTGCCACGGTCGAGGTCGACACCGTTGCATCCAGCTGGCCTTGGCTCAGGGCCAAGAAGACATCTGCTTGGGTCTGGTAAGGACGGAATGTGCCGTCGCCCCATTCGTTGACCTGCGCCTCTAGCGCGATGGCCTCGTAGGTGCCGGCAACGGCGCCAACGGTGTGGCCCTTCATGTCTTCATAGGATGCGATGCCCGTCTCATTGTTGGCAGTCACGGCCATTTCAAATGCGAAATAAGGCACCGTGAAACCGACCGTCTTGGCCCGCTCCAACGTGTCTGAGGTCGAGGCAACGCCCACATCGACGCGACCCGACATCAGTGCCGGGATCCGCTCTGGGAAAGGGGTTTCAACGATTTCAGCCGTCACGCCAAGAGCGGCGGCAAGATCGTTGCAATAGTCAACATCAAAGCCGATTGGCTCGTTCTTGTCGTCGCGCATCCCCATGGGTGGGAAGTCAAGAACGACAGCACAGCGCAGCTTACCCGAGCCGATGATGTCGTCCAGCTTGTCGGCATGGGCCGCACCGGCGATGCACGCGGCGGCGATCACGCCGGCGGTCAGGGCAGATTTTTTCATTATTATGGACCTCTCTGTTGATTCTTGGTCAGACCATGAAATGATTTTCCCTTTATTGCAAGAAATTTTCCTAAAAGAAAAATTTTGGCGTTAAGGGAAAATTTTCATTCCAGGAGCTGCGGCAAGTAAACGCAGGAACTGACGTACATTCAATGGCCCTCAGACAAAAGTTTTCTGGCGCGGGCGAGAATGGCCAGCGGAAGCGTCTGAACGACGGGGGTAAACTTGGGGGCTTGGGGGCGCAGGGCTTTGGCGAATCCGCGCAGCCCTATCTCAATCTAAAACCCGCCCGGCGGGGCCCGCAGAGACCTCTCCCTGCCGACCCCGCCGGGCGGGTTTCGGTTTATTGCGGGGTATCGCTTTCGCGCCGTTTGATCCGCACCGACGACCAGAGCGCCAGAAGGATCAGCGCGGTGCCTCCGGTTCCGGCCAGAACTTCGGGAACGTGAACAAAAGATTGGGCGAACATTACCAGCGACAGGGCGATGATCGCATAGAACGCCCCATGTTCAAGATAGCGGTACTCAGCCAAGGTGCCTTGTTCGACCAGCATGATGGTCATGGACCGGACATACATCGCCCCGATGCCCAGCCCGATCGCGATGACGAACAGGTTGTGGCTGATGGCGAAGGCGCCGATCACCCCATCGAACGAGAACGACGCGTCAAGCACCTCAAGATACAGGAACGCGCCCAAACCGCCGCTGACGGCCGTTTTCTTCGCGTTCTCGGCGTGATCAAGGGCCGCGCCCAGCACATCGACCAGCAAGAAGGTCAGCAAGCCCCAGATCGCGGCTTTGAAGAACACCGGCGCCAGTGCCGGATCGACCAAGCGCGATACGACCATGATGACCACAAGGACAATCGCGACCTCAATGCTTTTGATCGACGCCATGCGGGTCATTGGGGTTTCAATATGACGAACCCAATGCACGTCCTTGTCGTTGTCGAAAAAGAAGCCCAGACCCACCAGCATCAGGAAGGTTCCGCCAAACGCAGCAATCGGCAAATGCGCGTCCTGCATGATCCGCGAATATTCGGTCGGCTGGCTTGCGGCCATCTTGATGGCCTCCCAAGGGCCGACACCCGCCGCGACCACCACAATCGCCAGTGGAAAGACGATCCGCATCCCGAACACTGCGATCAGGATGCCCCATGTTAGAAAGCGTTCGCGCCATATCGGTCGCATGGTCTTCAGTTTGTTGGCATTGACGATGGCGTTGTCAAAGCTCAGTGAGATTTCCAGAATGGCCAGCACGCCGCAGATGAACAGCGTCTTGAGGGCCCCGGCAACAGTGCCGGTGCTGAGCCATCCCAGCAGACCGCCCAAGGCAATGCCGAAGAAGGTGACTGCAAACGCCCAGTAGAAATAGTGAAGGACAGAGCCTTTTGAGCCGCTGCTGTCCTTGTGGACCGGATTGGTTGACATTGAAGAGTTTCCCGGCGGCAGAAGGGAATGGTCGACGCCGACATCGCGAAAGTGCCGCTACTTTCGCCAGAGGGGCCCGGTCATCGTATCGCATCAGTGTCTGAAAGGCAGTGTCTGATGGCCGGAGGCAGAATCTGCTCGGCTCACGGGTACATAGCGAAGTTGTGATGCTGAGTCTACTCTGTCGCGCGGGCACCAACGCATCGCGGCTCGGCGCGCTGGCGCCCCGGGGGACCCGGAACAAGCCGGGGTCTGAGCAGGTCTATGGGGCACACGTTATCGCGTGCCCCGCAATGACAGGTCAGGACTGCAAATAGCGGCGCAGCGCCGCTTCTGTCCCCTCGGCCCAGATCATACGGAGCCACATTGAGAAGCTGGCGGCAAAGACGGCATTCTCGGCAAGATCGCCATAGAGGTCGCGTTGCTGCAGCCAGATTTTCGGATCGTCCTTCGCTGCCTTGGCGGCAGCGGTCAGTTTATCCCAGATCGGATCGTTCGGCGCGATGACCGATCCATCCTCGCGGCTGCCTTCGCACATCCGCGCCCACAACGCTTCGGACAGGGCCAGTCCCGCAATCGAGGTCCCATCCGCCAAGGCGTCACGAAGCGTCGGCAGCAAGAACCCGGTATGCCGTGACGCGCCATCAAAGGCCACCCGGCGCACCGTGTCGACGATCTCGGGGTTCGAAAACCGGCGATTGATCAGGTCGACATAGGCCTCCGGGGTCATGCCCGGCACCGCATCCACCTGCGGCGAGATCTCATCGGCGGCCAGTTTGAGAAAGAACGGCCCGATCAGCGGATGCGCCATGCAGCCCGAGATGAAATCGACCCCCAGAATCTCGCCCGGGTTGGAAATCACCTGATGCCCACCGTTTAGGATGCGGATCTTCATCGACTCATAGCTGTGCACGTCGTCGGTAAAGGTCGCCCCGGCCTTGTCCCAATCCGGGCGCCCGGCGCAAAAGTGGTCTTCGATGACCCATTGCCGGAAATTTTCGTGGGTGACGGGGGCGGCGTCGTCAATGCCGAAGGTCTTGACCAGCTTCAACTCGTTCGGTCCGGTCGCCGGGACGATGCAGTCCACCATCGCGTTCGGGAAGGTACAGGTCGCGTCGATCCACTCCGCCAGTGCCGGATCAGTGAGGCGGGCCAATGACACCACCGTCTGCCGTAGGATCGCGCCGTTGCCTTGCAGGTTGTCACAGCTTTGGCCGGTAAACGGGCCGATTCCGGCATCACGGCGCCGTTTCAATGCCGACACCATCGCGCCAAAGGCAGTGCAGGGCGTGTCCGGGTTGGCTGCATCATGTTGAATGTCGGGATGCGTGGCATCGAACTGCTTCGAGACCGGATCGATATAATAGCCGCCCTCGGTCACGGTCAGCGCCACGATCCGGATCGCCGGATCGGCCATTTGGGCAATCAGCGCGCCGTTGCCGTCTTCGACCGGCACGAAGCCGATCATCGCACCACAGACCTCGGCCGATCGGCCCGCGGGGTCTAGTTCGATCAGGGTGGTTAGATAGTCCTGCGCGGCAAGACGTTTGCGCTGTGCCTCGTCACCGGGCCGCACACCGGCCCCGATGATCGCCCAGTCATGGGCGAGGCCGTTTTGCATCAGCCGATGCAGATACCACGCTTGATGACCGCGATGGAAATTGCCCAGCCCGATATGGACGATGCCCGGCGTCAGGGTCGACCGGTCATAGGTCGGGCGCAAAACGGCCTCAGGGAGGGCTGTCAGAGTTGCATCGGAAAGCTTCATGTCAGCTCATCCAGTTGCCGCCATCGACGTTCAACGTCTGGGCGGTGATATAGCGGGCCTCATCTGAGGCAAGGAATACGACCGGGTCGGCAACGTCCTTCGGATCGCCCATGCGCCCCAGCGGAACAGCCTCGCCCACTTCTTTCTTCTTCTGGCCCCTGGGCTTGTTTTCGTATTCCGCGAATTGGGCGTCGACCACCTCCCACATGGGCGTGTCGATCACACCCGGCGCGATGGCGTTGACGCGGATATTGGCGCCCGCCAGTTCCAGCGCTAAGGACTGCGTCACCGAAATCACCGCCGCCTTGGTCGAGCAATACAGCGCGATGTTCGGCTCGCCACGGCGGCCTGCCTGACTGGAGAAGTTGATAATCGCGCCGCCGCCGCGTTTCTTCATGCCCGGCACCACCGCCTGACAGGCAAAGATCGTGCCGCCGACATTGATGTCGTATTGGCGGCGGTAATCGGCAACGGTGATCTTATCGAGCGAGGCCATGTTGAAGATTCCCGCGTTATTGACAAGGATGTCGATCCCGCCCCACGCATCTTCTACTTCGCGGACCCCGCGCGCGATTGCGTCGAATTCCATCACATTGATCTCAACCGCCATACCGCCAATCGCTTCGGCGGTTGCAGCGGCGTCCTCCAGATTCAAATCCGAGACGGCAACCTTGGCCCCCGCTTTGGCCAAGGCTTCGCAGATCGCGCGGCCAATTCCACGGGCGCCACCGGTTACCAGCGCCACCTTCCCGTCAAGACGTTTCATTGATCCGCAGTCCTTGTTCGTTAAACTTGTGAATATGCTCGGCCTGCGGCGTGACATAGACCGTGTCGCCGTGCTTGACGTCGACATCGCCCCCAGCGCGCACCGTCAACGGATCACAGCCGGGAATGCCGTGGATATGCATGAAGGTGTCAGAACCAAGGTGTTCGGCAACGCCGATCTTGCCCTGCCATGCCCCTTCGGTCTTGGAGATGGTGGTATGCTCGGGCCGAATGCCGATCGTATGAACGTTCATCTGTGCCGCCAATGCGCCGCTGATCAGGTTCATTTTCGGCGACCCGATGAAGCCTGCGACGAAGGTGTTGCGCGGCCTGCGATACAGTTCCAGCGGGCTGCCAACCTGTTCAATGACGCCAGCGTGAAGCACCACGATCTTGTCTGCCATGGTCATGGCTTCGACCTGATCATGGGTCACATAGACCATCGTGGTCTCAAGCTTTTTGTGCAGCTCAGAAATTTCCATCCGCATCCCGACCCGCAAGGCGGCATCAAGGTTGGACAGCGGTTCGTCGAACAAGAAAGCCGACGGCTCCCGCACAATCGCCCGGCCAATGGCGACGCGCTGACGCTGACCGCCCGAAAGCTGGCCCGGACGCCGGTCCAGATAATCGGTCAGGTTCAGCGCCTTGGCGGCGCTTTCGATCCGCCGGTCCTGTTCGGCTTGTTCCATACCCGCCATTTTCATCGGGAAGGCGATGTTCTTTCTGACCGACATATGCGGATAAAGCGCGTAGGACTGGAACACCATCGCCAGACCGCGTTTGGCGGGCGGCAAGCCGGTGGCGTCTTCGCCGTCGATCTCAATATTGCCCGAGGTCGTATCTTCCAGACCGGCGATCAGGCGCAAAAGGGTGGACTTGCCACAACCCGAGGGGCCAACGAAGACCACAAATTCGCCGTCGTTGATTTCCAGATCCAGCGGCGGGATGACCACCACATCGCCGAAGGATTTCTTGACCTGTTTTAGCTGTATGCGTCCCATTTCAGTTCCTCACTTTACAGCGCCGAAGGTCAGACCCCGGACGAGTTGTTTCTGGCTGAACCAGCCCATGATTAGAATTGGCGCGATGGCCATGATCGATGCCGCGCTAAGCTTGGCGTAGAACAGTCCCTCGGGGGCCGAGAAGCTGGAGATGAACTTGGTCAATGGCGCGGCGTTCACAGTGGTCAGCAGGATGGTCCAGAACGCTTCATTCCAGGCAAGAATGATGTTGAGCAGGATCGTCGAGGCAATGCCCGGCACCGCCATGGGGGTTAGCACATACAGAATTTCGGATTTCAAAGACGCGCCATCCATCCGGGCCGCTTCAAGAATTTCACCCGGAATTTCGCGGAAATAGGTGTACAGCATCCAGACTATGATCGGCAGGTTGATCAGCATCAGGATCACGATCAGCAGGATCCGACTGTCCATCAACCCCAGCCATTTGGCGACCAGAACCAGAGGATAGAGCACCCCCACCGCTGGCAGCATCTTGGTCGACAGCATCCACAGCAGCACATCCTTGGTCTTGGGGCCGGGCACGAAGGCCATCGCCCACGCGGCCGGAACCGCAAAGATGATGCCAAGTATGGTCGACCCAACCGCAATGATGATCGAATTGGTCAGGGCCAGCGGATAGTTCGACCGCTCCAGCACGGCGGTGTAGTTTTCCGTGGTCCAGTCAAAGAAGAACCAGACCGGCGGGTCAGAAATTGCTGTGACCTCTGATTTGAAACTGGTCAGGAAGGTCCAGAGGATGGGAAAGAAGATGAGCAAACCCAATCCCCACGCCAGGGCCGTCCACATGATCTTCTTTTGTTTTGTGATAGCGCGAGCCATGGTCAGATACCTCCCTTATTTATCAAGGTTCTTGCCGACGATGCGCATCAGGAAGATGGCAACGATGTTGGCAAGGATGACTGCGATGATGCCGCCTGCGGACCCCAGTCCGATGTTCTGACTTTCCAACACACGTTGATAGACGAGGTAGGTCAGAGTGCGGGTCCCGAACGCGCCATTGGTGGTCACGAAAATTTCCGCGAAGATCGACAGTAGAAAGATCGTCTGGATTAGGATGACAACCGTCACGGCCCGGCTGAGATGCGGCAGGATGATATACCAGAACCGCTTGATCCCCGGCGCGCCATCCATTTCCGCAGCCTCAAGCTGTTCGCTGGACAAAGACTGTACCGCGGTCAGCAGGATCAGGGTCGCAAAGGGCAACCATTGCCACGCCACGATCACAATGATCGAAAACAACGGTGCTTGACTGAGGAAATCATAGGGTTGCATACCGAAAAACTTATACAGATAGGAAAACAGCCCGTTATCAACGTTGAAGAACATGTTCTTCCAAACCAACGCCGATACGGTGGGCATGACGAAGAACGGGGCGATCACAAGGATGCGGACAATGCCCTGCCCAAACATCGGCTGATCAAGCAACAGCGCGAATAGAATGCCGCCGATGATGGTAATCGACAGAATGCCTGCGACCATCCACAAAGTCGTGCCGACGGCTTTCAAGAAGGACGACGACGTGAGGAAGGATTCATAATTCTTGAATCCAATCCATGCCTCAAAAACACCGCGCAGCGGGCGGTAATCAGCAAACGAAAAATACAACGTCATACAAAGCGGGATCAGCATCCACACAAGGAGGACGAACACCGCGGGCGCGATCATCAGCCGGGCGGCAGCTCTGGATTGCTGGGTTGCCATTACGAACCTCCTGTCAGGGGGTGGACAGCGAAATTGGGGTTTAGAAAACGCGAGACCGGGTCTGCAGGAAACCAGAAGGCACAGTTATATGTGCCCAGGGCGAACCAATCGGCCCGCCCTGCACCGCGTGGCCTTAGTAGCCCGCCGCTTCCATTTCCTCAGTCGTCAGTTCTTGCGCATTCTCAAGCGCCTCTTCAGCCGATTGTTGTCCGGCCAGCGCGGCAGAGAATTCCTGCCCCACCTGATTGGCGATCCCGGCAAATTCGGGGATCGCGACGAATTGAACCCCGGTATAGGGCACCGGATCAACCGTCGGGTTGGTCGGATCTGCAGAGAGGATGCTCTTCAGCGTCATCTCGGCGAAGGGCGCAGCCGCCAAATAATCCGCGTTCTCATACAGCGAGGTGCGGGTTCCCGGAGGTACGTTCGCCCAACCTTCTTCTGCGGCTACGATCTCGGTGTAGCCTTGGCTGGTGGCCCAAGAGATAAAGGTCTTGGCCGCATCAATGTTGTCGGACGATGACGGAACGGCCAGCGACCAAGCCCAAAGCCAATTGCCGCGCTTGCCCAATCCGTTGTCGGGGGCCAAGGCAAAGCCGACCTGATCCGCCACAGTCGAGTCGTCACCGGTCACGAAGGACGCCGCAACGGTGGCGTCGATCCACATGCCGCATTTGCCTTGCTGGAACAGGGTCAGATTTTCGTTGAACCCGTTATTCGCTGCCCCTTGGGGGCCGGATTCCGCCATCATGTCGAGATAGAAGTTCAGCGTGTTCGCCCATGCGTCACTGTCGAATTGCGCTTGCCAATCTTCGTCGAACCAGCGGGCGCCGAAGGAATTGGACATGGCGGTCAGAAACGCCATATTTTCGCCCCACCCGGCCTTGCCGCGGGCGCAGATGCCGTTGATTTCGTTGTCCCGGTCGGTCATGGCCGCTGCGGCTTCGCGGATGAAGTCCCATGTCGGCGCCTCTGGCATTTCCAGACCGGCCTTTTCCATCAGGTCCTTGCGGTACATGACCATGGAACTTTCGCCATAGAACGGTGCGGCGTAAAGGTTGTCGTCAACAGTCAGGCCACCGGCAATCGCGGGCAGAAGGTCGGCGGCATTCCAGTCGTCTGCCATGCCGTCATTCAGCGACACCAGCCAGTCGTTCTTGCCCCAAATCGGCACTTCGTAAGTGCCGATGGTGATCACGTCATAAGCGCCGCCGCCGGTGGTGATGTCAGTGGTCACGTTCTGGCGCAGGACGTTTTCTTCCAGCGTCACCCATTCGACATTGATGTCTGGGTGCGCCTCATTGAATTTGCCGGTCAGGGCCTGCATGCGCACCATGTCGCCGTTGTTCACAGTTGCAATAGTAATTGTACTGGAGTGCGACGCTGCAAGAGCGGCTGTCGCGCTGACTGACACGAGCGCCGTCGCGCCAACGAGTGCATTTTTCAGGTTCATCCAAATTTCCTCCCGAGAATTTATGGACCGTGAAAGAGGCATAGATCGCATTATAGCGTCAGTCAAATTAAATCTTTACTCCCGTAAAATTTTCTCCTGATTAACCTGCGATCACGCCGACTGCCTCAAGACCAGCTTGCCATCAAAAACAACCTCTGGCCGGTCCTGATTGTCGCACCCATCCTTGATCAGATGGAACAGCGTTTCAACGCTTTTTGTCGCAATGGCATTAAAGTCCTGCGCAACAGTGGTTAAAGGCGGGCAGGTAAATTGCGACCACGGGTGATCGTCATGACCTGCAATGCGCAGCGCGCAGCCCGGCCCATGCCCCACCCGCAAGCCTTTTTGATACGCCGCCGCAATCAATCCGATGGCCATGCGATCATTGGAACACAAGATCGTTTCCGATGGCAGGGATCGGGCTGAGATCAGCCGCTTGCCTTCCTCCAGCCCAATCTGCTCAAAGCTCCAACCCGTCCCCTCGGCACGGATCACTTTGGGATCATGCCCCAGACCCTCCATTGCCTGAATATAGGCGTCGCGCCGCTTGTTGGCGTTCGGATTGATCGGCGGCATTTCAAGGAAACATGGCGGCTCGCCCGTGCGGCACAAATAGTCTACGATCAAAGGGATACTTTGGAAGTTATTCGACCCAACGAAGGCTTTTCCGACCTTTACGTTGCTGTCAAAGACAACCGTTGGGACGCTTTCGGTGAACTTTTTCACCGCCTCAAAATCAGAGCTGCGACCCAATGGGGCAATCAAGGCCCCCGCGGGCCGGAGCGACTGCAAGGTTGCCAGAGCATTGTTTTCCAGCCCCTGCTGGCCGTGCGCGCTGAAGACGATGGGCCAGTATCCGGCATCGATACATTGGCATTCAATCCGCCGCACGATTTCGGAAAAGAACGGGTCTGCCAGATAGGGAACAACGATGCCAATTGTCTTGGTCAGCTTCCGGTTCTGGTTGATCGCAAAGATGTTCGGACGATAGTCATATTCTTCCAGAGCGGATTCAATCTTGGCCCGGGTCGTTTTGCGCACACTGTCAGGATCGTGGAAGTACTTTGACAGGGTTGGCCGGGAAATTTCGCTGATTCTGGCGAAATCATCCATCGTTCTGATCTTATCTTCGGCCATTGAAGCCCCCCTCCGGATCGTTAGAATTTGCGCCCGCCGCACATGTCGACCGGCACATTGCAGCATGCATTGGCGGAACCAAAACTTTACGCGCGTTATTTTTATTTGAGCGACTGTAAGTCCGGCGCCCTCTGAGGGTCAACATTCAATCGAGCCGGATCGCGCGGCTGACCTGACGAGAGCACGGCAACCATGTCGTCGCCCGCCTTGGCAGGGCCCGGCCACCCCGTGGCGTGAACATCTGCCACGTTCAAAGGTGTGACCTTGCGTTACTCTCCGCTTGGGTACTGGACGATGCCGCAGTGCAGCACTAGGTGACAGATGGGAGGACAACGTCGCAGTCGGCATAAACGTCGGCATTACTAGGTCCGAACTTATGCACAACGAAACGCCATCTTATTCCCCGGTCATCCGGCGCTTGCGGGCTTCTGACCAGCCGGAATTGGCCGCCCACTTTCACAGGCTTGACCAGAATACCCGCCGCCTTCGGTTCGGCGGCATGGTCAGTGATGCCTTCGTTGCCGACTATGCCGCCAAAATTCTGTCAGATGATTCCGTGATCTTCGGCGCATTTTCGGACGACACTCTACGCGGCGTCGCAGAATTGCGCGGCGCAATGTGGCGATGGCCCCGAAGTGCGGAAGTGGCCCTGCTGGTTGAACCTGCATGGCAGGACAAAGGGTTGGGCGACGCCTTGCTGGGCCGCCTGATTGCGGCGGCGCAAAACCGTGGGATCAAAACCCTGCAAATGATGTGTCTGCGCGAAAACAGACGGATGCAGGCATTGGCCCGGAAACACAAAGCGACGCTGGAAATCACAGTAGACAGCGTCGAGGCCACCCTCGCCCCCGCTTGGCCGACGCCGATGTCCCTGTTCGAGGAAATCTTCGGCAACCCACGCTCCTATCTGCCGATGGGGTTTCACCTGCCGACCTGAACCTGAGGGCTGGCGACCAATCCGCGCCTCAGTGTTGGTCCGACAGCGAAGATTTGCGCCACTCTGGATCGAACTCGGCCGGATTTGAGGTGAGGCCGACACTGCGGATCGCCAGAACGCCGCAATATTCGTCCTTTTCCGAACTGTCGCCACTGATGCCGACCGCGCCGATGGTCATGCCCTCGGCGTCTTCAATCAGGACGCCGCCCGGCACCGGTACAAAGCGGCCCTCGGACGCTGCGGCCAGCGCGGTTTGAAAGTTTGGGCGCGCCGACAGGTAATCGCGGATCTGACGGCTGGGCATGCCCATGCCCAGCGATCCCCACGCCTTGCCGAAGGCAATGTCAAAGCGCAGCAGCCCACAGCCGTCTTCGCAGACCATCGCTTTCATGCGGCCACCGGCATCCAGCACCACAATGGTCAGAGGCTTCATGCCTTCTTGCCGTCCGACCTCTAGCGCCTTGTCCAGAATGGCCCGCGCGGTTTCCAGCGGCAACGTTGATTTGACTTTCATCTTGGGTCCTCTCTCAGGCTTAGCGGCTCATCATGTCTGGCAGCCACGTGACGATTTCGGGAAACAACAACAGCACGATGATGGTCACCACATCGGCCACAAAGAAAATTGCGATGCCGCGGAACACATCCGCCAATGGAATGTCCGGCCTGACCGCGTTGACCACGAAACAGTTCAAGCCGATGGGCGGGGTGACCAGACAAATCTCGGCCATTTTAACGACGATGATCCCGAACCAGATGGAATCATATCCCAGCGCCATAACCGCCGGATAGACCACTGGTAGGGTCAACAGCAGCATCCCGATGGCATCCATGAACATACCCAGAACCGCATAGGCCAACAGAATACAGATCATGATGACCAGCGGCGGCGCGTCCAGCGACACGATCCACGACGTGAACGCTTCGGCGACGCCAGAAAAGCCAAGGAAGCGCACAAAGATGGTCACGCCCCAGATTAGGGAAAAGATCATCACGGTCAGTTTGGCCGTCTCCATCAACGACCCGGTGATCGCTTTCAGCCCGGCACCGCGGGCAATGGCGACGACAAAGACGACGGCGGCGCCAAGGGCCCCCGCTTCGGTCGGGGTCGCCCAGCCTTGATAGACCGCCGAGATGATGATGGAGACCACCAGCAGGATCGGCAGCAAGGGCGGCAGCGACGCGGCCCGTTCTTTCCACGTCGAAGCGGGAACCGAGGGCGCTTCATGAGGTCGGAACTTGGCCCAGAGAATGATGATCAGCGCATAGACGATGGCCGACACCAGCCCCGGCAGGAACCCGGCCAGCAGCAACTTTCCGACGTTCTCTTCGACGATGATGGCATAGATCACCAAAATGGCCGAGGGCGGGATCAGGGTCGCCAATGTGCCACCCGCCGCCACCACGCCCGCCGCCAGTTTGCGGTCATAGCCGTATTTCAGCATCTCCGGCACCGCGACTCGGGCAAAGACCGCTGACGTGGCGGTGGAGGCTCCGGACACGGCGGCAAAGCCTGCGGTGGCAAAGACCGTGGCGACGGCAAGCCCGCCGGGCAGCCAGCCCAGCCATTTACGCGCAGCGTCGAACAATTGTTGGGTCATACCGGCGTGGAACGCCACGAAGCCGATGAAGATGAACATGGGCAGGACGCTAAGGGCGTAGGTCGAAGATTTGGCATGCGGCACGATGCCAACAATCCCGGCAGCGGGTCCCCAGCCAATCAACTCGACCAGACCAAGCAGGCCGACCGTTGCTGCGGCAAAGACCACCCGCACGCCGATCACCACCAACAGCAGCAACAGACCAATGCCAATCAGGCCGACCAGCAGGGGGTTTGAAAATCCGATTCCGATCAGCATGTCAGCGTCCCTCCGGGCCGGTGGCGTCGTCGCCAAGTGCCTCATGCGCTTCGTCTCGCGCTACTTCGGCCGCATCCTTCAGGCTCACCACCCCTTCGGGGGCAAGGCTGGGATCAATGAACAGCCGCACTGATCCGGCCAGTTGAATGGCCAGTCGCAGAAACCAGAACGCAAACGCGATCGGGACCAAAAGTTTGGACGGCCACACCGGGTATTCTGCATCGATGGTGGTGTCGCCGATCTGAAAAGACCGCAGGAAATGGTCCCAACTGTACCAGACCAGCACGGCCACGATGCCCATGCCCAACAGCGATCCAACGATCTCAGCCAGCCAATAGGCGCGGCCTTTCAGATAACCCAGCAGCAGTTCCATGCGGATATGCGCACCCATCCGCTGGGTATAGGCCGCGCCAAGAAAGGCCATCCCGGCCATCGATAATTCAACCAGATCGATATAACCCGAGAGCGGGTTATTGAAAAACGTCCGCAGCACGATCTGGACCACGCCCAGCACCATCAACAGGAAAATGAAGGTGGCGGCGATCAGATTGGCGGCGTCTTCGATCGGCATCATCCGTCGATCCCAGCGGCGGATCCAGCCGGAGGGGGCGGCGTCGTTAGAAACACCCATCTTGGTCATGTCCTTGCGATAAGTAACCGGACAGGACCGAGGACAGCGCCCTCGGCCCCGCACACGCGCCCGACCGAGGTCAGTTCGCGGTCTTGGCCTCTTCGGCATAGCGCAGCAGATCGTTCAGCACGCCCTGTGCATCAAAATCGTCCTGATTGGCCGCAATCCAATCATCCCAGACCGGCTGGGCCGCCAATTGGCGGATTTCGGCGGTCTGCTCTTCCGAATAGGTGATCTTGTCCAGCGTCTCTTCGAACAGCTTGAAATTGTCGGCATCTTCCGCCGCATAGGACGCTTGTTCGGTGTCCAGAACCAGGTCGCGGTTGTCCATCAGGAAGTCCTGATAAGCTTGAGGCAACGCCTCAAACGCGGTCTTGTTCAGCACCCAGCCACATTCCGACGTTCCGGGCGCCAAGTTCGACGTGTACCAATCGGCCTCTTCGTTGATCTTGAAGGCGACATGAGCATAGGTCATCGGAAACGCCGCCGCATCGACGGTGCCGTTCTGAAACGCGGTCAGGGTTTCCGCCGCCGACAGGGTCTGGTTGATTGCACCAAGCTTTTCCATCGCATCGCCGAGGCCACCACCGGCGCGGACGCGCAGGCCGCTCCAGCCGTCGATCTCGGTCGGGGCTGGCCCTTTGCCCATGATCTCATATTGCGGCAGCAGGCCCGAGGCATAGGGAATTGCGTTCCACTTCGCCATATCCGCAACGATGGCCGGATGTTCGAACATCTTTTTGAAGGTGTATTTATGGACGGCTGGATCGCCGATTGGCAGGAACGGCAAGGAAAATACCATCCATGCCGGATTTTTTCCGGGATGGTAGAAGTTGCAGATGCCCGCCCCTTCGAACGCATTCAGCTTCAGCCCATCCAAGTTCTCGCGCGAATTGCCCAGCTGATCGGCGTAGAAAATCTTGATCTGGAATTTGCCGTCGGTCTCTTCTGCGGCCTTGGCGGCCAGCGCCTCCATCCCAGAGGTCAATGCCCGCGAATTGCCGTACATGGAGATTTTCCAGAACACAGGCGGGCCGTCGATATTGGCGGCACCTGCTGGCGATTGTAGCACAAGGCAGGCCAAGGCTGCGGCCGCCAGTGGTTTCAGGGTCAGGGTCATCGGTTCCTCCTCCAAGAGATAATCAGATCACGCCCCGGGCTCCTCCTCCCGGTGCGGATCAGGTGGCAGGGGTATAGGTCTTGCGCAGAACGTTTTTCTGCACCTTTCCCATCGTGTTGCGCGGCAGGTCCGCGACGATTTCGATCCGGCGCGGGTGCTTGAACCGCGCCAAATGCGGCGTGATCTCGGATAGCAACGCGGCAGGATCCAGCGCGCATCCGGCTTCCGGGACAACCACACCAATGGTGGCCTCACCGAAATCGGCGTGAGGCACGCCGAAGACCGCGGATTCGCGCACCCCCGGCACCGCGTCCAGCAAGACCTCGATCTCTTTGGGATAGATATTATAGCCGCCCGAAATGATCAGATCCTTCTGGCGGCCAACGATCATCAGATAGCCGTCGGGGTCGATCTGCCCCAGATCGCCGGTGATGAAAAAGCCGGTCTCGCGCAGCTCTTCGGCGGTCTTTTCCGGCATCCGCCAGTAGCCGCCAAAGACATTCGGGCCGCGCACTTCGATCATCCCGGTCTCACCCTGCGCCAAGGCGGCGCCGGTCGTCGGATCGGTGATGCGAATTTCAACCCCCGGCAGGGGAAAGCCGACCGTGCCGGGACGGCGCTCGCCCATATACGGGTTCGAGGCGTTCATATTGGTTTCGGTCATGCCATAGCGTTCAAGGATCCGATGGCCGGTCCGCGCCTCAAACGCAGTATGGGTATCGGCCAACAGGGGCGCGCTGCCCGACACGAACAGCCGCATATGGGCCGTCGCCTCGCGGGTGAACGATGCCTCCGACAGCAGCCGGGTGTAGAAAGTCGGCACCCCCATCAATGTCGTGGCGCGGGGCAGATCGGCCAGCAATTTCTCGGCGTTAAAGGTGGGGTGAAACAGCATGGCCGCCCCGGACAAGGCCGACACATTGACCGCAACAAACAGGCCATGCGTGTGAAAGATCGGCAGGGCGTGCAGCAGAACATCGCCATCGGTGAACTGCCATAAGTCGGCCAATGCGGTGGCGTTCGACAGCAGATTGGCGTGGCTCAACATCGCGCCCTTGGACCGACCAGTTGTGCCCGACGTGTAAAGGATCGCCGCCAGATCGCCCTCAGCACAGTCCACCACGTCATGGGTCGTGGGCATCGCTGCGGCGGCCGCGCTTAGGCTGCCACTGCCATCGGCGTTCAGCGTATGCAGCTCCGCGCCATTCAGGATCCCGGTCATCGCATCGGCATCGGCCGCATCGCAGATCACCAGCCGCGGCTCGGCATCGCTCAGAAAATAGTCCAGCTCACTGGTGGTATAGGCAGTATTCAGCGGCAACAGCACCAGACCACTGCGCAGACAGGCGGCGTAGACCGCCAAGGCCTCGGGCGTTTTGGCGACCTGCAACGCCACCCGGTCGCCCTTGACCAGCCCAAGATCCGCGAAGACATTGGCCAACTGGGCCGACAAGGCAACAAAATCGCAATAGTCGATCCTGCGCGCGCCCTCCAGCAACAGAAAAGGGGCGGTGCTGTTGGCGTGGCGGCCAAAGAGGGGGTCGAACAGAATGTTGCTCATGAGTCAGCCTTGCTTGCCGTGATAGGTGCAGATTTCAGAAGAGAAGCGATCGTGCGCGAGGTGGCGACGGCGCCTGTCGTGGTGAACCCTTCGATATTGCGGTCGATCCGGGCTGGGTCGTACAGATAATTGACCATCGCGCCATAGGATGTGCGCAGTCCGTTATCAGACATGTCGCCGTGCGGATGAACGTCCTGCACAATCGCACCATTGCCCAAATGAAACCGGGCCACCGCGTTGGCCGGACCGCCCTTAGGGCGTTTTTCGTTCACCAGATAATGGGCGATGTAGCGGCGCAGGGTCTCGGTCGATTTTTCAACTGACTTGTCATTGATCTTGTCATTGGCTTTGTCTGGCCCCGCACTGGCATGGACCAAGGCGGTGCGCAGACTGTCTGCCTCGATCTTTGGCAAGGCCTCTAAAATCCCGTCAATCCAGCCCCGAAAGCCGGGGATCGGCGACAAGGTGACGAAGGTTTTCAACTGCGGCAGGCTGGCCGACAGATCGTCGACCACATGTTTGATCAGGGCATTGCCGAACGAAATGCCGCGCAATCCGGCCTGACAATTCGAGATCGAATAGAACACAGCCGTGTCCCTTTTGTCTGCCGGGGTCGCGGCCCGGTCCTCGGCCAAGACAGACTGGATATTGCCGGGAATGCCGTTGGTCAGCGCCACTTCCACAAAGATCAGCGGCTCTTCGGGCATGCAGGGGTGAAAATAAGCGAAACACTGACGATCTTCGGGCAAAAGACGCAGCCGCAGGGCATCCCAACTGTCGATGGCATGCACGGCCTCATAGGCGATGATCTTTTCAAGAATATTGGCCGGGCTGGTCCAGTTGATCCGCCGCAGCACCAGAAAGCCGGGATTAAACCACGACCCGAACAAATGCGCGAAATCCAGATCGATCCGGGCCAGCGCCGGATCGGCGCGGATCGCGTCGAACAGATCACAGCGCATCGCCACCAGATCGGCAGTAGCCCCGGGCACCCGGTTGAGACGGCGCAGAATCTCCTGTCGGCGCGGTTCGGCATGGGCGGTCAGGGCGGCCAGATCCGCCGTCGCGTGGGTCTGCCCATATTGCCGGGCCAGCGCGACGACGGTGTCCGGATCAATGTCGAAATCTTCGGCCAGATGGCGAAAGAACCCTGCCCGCTGATCCGTGTCCATCCGCCGATATTTTTCAAGGATCGCCCGCGCGACCTTGTTTGCCGACACATCTCCGATATCCGACAGCAGAACCTTGCACAGTTCTTCAATCGGGCGCGTGTCGCGGGTCACCGAGGTGTGTTGCGACCGGTTGGTGATCGTCGCCAGAAGATCGGTCAGAAAGCTGGACTGCAGCATGAGGTCCATCCCAGTCTGGTCAAGATACGAGTCTACAGGACGTGTGCCTGATTCCCACCCCATACATATCGATTAAAAATCATATAACAATAAAAAATCGATAAAAGTAGAGCATGGTGCGATAGACGGATCACGCCAAGGCGATCCGCCCTGTGGAAAGCCCGATCGACATATTCAAGGAGCCCTCGTTCACCAACCACTTGCGCAAGGTATAGTGTCGGGCTTTGTCGCGGTGCATCGGGTCGGCATCGGCCAAGGCCCGCGCCGCGTCCATAGATGCGGCACGATAGATGATCATCCCAGCGCCCTGCATGTCGGCACCACTGTCATCCGAAACCGGCCCCGCCAGCACCAGTTGACCGGAAATTTCCAGATCGCGCTGGTAGGCCAGGTGTGCGGGCAAGGCGGCCTTGACGGCCTCGGGCGCGCCAGCCGGAACTGTCATCACCACGTACAATTCCAACGCCAATGCGCCACGTTCCTTGGCGTCTTTCTTATAGTCATCCCACTTCGGCACTGGTCGCACTCCTTGTAAATTAAAAATCGATATTATTTGACATATGCCAATATTATCGCCAAAGATACAAGAAACAGATCGAAGGAACTTGTTATGAAGCTCATGGTAGGCAAATCCGCCCACAGTACCGCCGTTTACCTGATTGATGGCGCGACGGCCCTGAACCTGACGGCCGCGTTGCCCGAAGTGGGCACCGACCTGATGGGTCTGATCAACAACCCGGCCCTGATGGACACCCTGCGCAACGGCGACGTTTCCGGCCCGACCGAAGACGCCGCGGGCATCGTCCCGGCCCTGCCCGTGGCCGCGCCCGGTAAAATCCTGTGCCTCGGCCTGAACTATGTCGAACACGTCAAGGAAGGCGGTTATGACCTTGGCGATTATCCGGCGATTTTCATGCGCACCCGCAATTCCATCATGGCCGCAGGCGAGCCGCTGATCCGGCCCCGCTGTTCCGACAAGCTGGATTATGAAGCCGAATTGATGATCATCATCGGCAAGGGCGGACGCTATATCAGCGCCGACGACGCGCTGGACCATGTCTTTGGTTACACCGTATTCAACGACGGCTCTGTGCGCGATTTCCAACGCAAAACGCACCAGTGGACCCCGGGCAAGAATTTCGACCAGACCGGCGCCATCGGCCCGTGCGTTTTGACCCCCGATGATCTGCCTGCCGGCGCGGCCGGACTGAAGATCGAAAGCCGCGTTGGCGATGAGATCCTGCAAAGCTCCAACACGGCCAATATGATCTGGTCAGTGGCCGAGACCATCAAGATCATGTCCGAGTTTACCACACTGGAACCGGGCGATCTGATTGCAATGGGCACCCCCCCGGGCGTTGGTCATGCGAAAAAGCCGTCGCCGCGCTGGCTTAAGCCCGGTGAAACCGTCGAGATCGAGATTGAGCGCATCGGCATCTGCGCCAGCCCGGTCATGGACGAGGCCGATGTCGTGGCCAAGACGGCTGCACAATGAGTGCGCCGCAAGCAGATATCCGCGCGCAAGCGCAGGCCGCAGTCCGGGCCGTGCGTGCGGCGAAGGACCAACTGGATGCCGCCTCCATCGATTTGATCCTGCGCGATGCGCGGTCGCATTACGCATGGACCGACAAGCCGGTGCCAGATGCCTTGCTGCGCGAGATCTTTGACATCACAATTGCCGGTCCGACCAGCATGAACACCTGCCCGGCGCGGTTCGTGTTTGTGCGCGGCGCTTCGGCCAAAGAGCGGCTGGCAAAATCGCTCAAGGCCAAGAATATCGACAAGATGATGGCCGCCCCGGTCACGGCCATCATCGCCTACGATCCCAAATTCTGGACCGAATTGCCGTTCCTGTTTCCGCACGAAGATCGCCGCCCCAATTTTGAAGGCAAGCCTGAGCACTGCGAGACCACCGCGTTTCGCAACTCGTCACTGCAAGGGGCGTATTTCATGATCGCGGCCCGCGCAGTCGGGCTGGATGTCGGCGCCATGTCCGGCTTTTCGAACGCAGTGGTCGATGCGGAATTCTTCGCCGAGAATGGCTGGAAATCCAACTTTCTGTGCAACATCGGATATGCGGATGAAAGCGCATTATTTCAAAAGCTTCCACGGTTCGACTTCGACCAAATCTGCAGTATCATTTGAACATGCAAGACCGACCGTGCCATCGTTTAAAACCCCGACCGTAAGGTAAACAAATCGGCGGGACTACCGGGCGCAAGCCCTGTCTGGGAGGACATCATGAAACACCTATTTGCAAGTACCGCACTGGCCACAGCGATGACCCTTTGCGTCAGCGCACCCGCATCGGCACAAGAGGTCATCACGGCCAATGTGATCGACGGGTACCCCGCCCGCGCCATGTGGGTGCAGGAATTCACCGATTTCTTTATTCCCGAAGTTGATAAGAAGCTGGCCGAAACTGGCAATTATCAGATGAACTGGCGGGAAAGCTATGGCGGCACCGTGGTCAAACCGGGCGGCGTGCTGGAAGGGATCCAACTGGGCCTCGGCGATATCGGGATTGTCACGACAATCTTCCATTCCTCCAAATTGCCCAGTCAGGCCATCGCGGCAATCACGCCTTTCGTTGCCTCCAACGCCCCGGCCGTCGCCAAAGCGGTCGACGAAATCGCCCGTGAATTCCCCGCTATGCAGGCCGAGTTCGAAGCGCAGAACCAAGTCTATCTCGCCACCGGCGTGGTGCTGGACACCTATCAGCTGTTCAGCAAAGAGCCGATCAATGCCCTGTCGGATCTGGAAGGGTCCAAGATCGCAGGCGCGGGCATGAACCTACGCTACCTTGAAGGGATCCCCGGCGCAGCCGGTGTGCGCGGCGGGCTGACCGACTTTTACAACATGGTGCAGACCGGTCTGGCGGACAATGCCATGCTGTGGCCCGAAGCCGCCGCCACCTTCAAGATGGCAGAAGTCGCCCCCTACATGTTGCTGGCGGATCTGGGCGCCGTGAACACCAAGACGGTGACGGCCAACAAAGACTACTGGGACGCCCTGCCTGATGAGGTCAAAACCGCAATCCAGGAAGTGTCGATCGCCTATCGCGACCACCTTGCCACGCTCGCCATGGAAAAGGCCGAAGAAAGCCGCGAGGCCTTTGTCGCCGCCGGCGGTACCATTGTCGAAATGAGCGTCGAGGCCCGCACCGATTGGGCCAATTCCATGCCCGATATCGCTGCGGAATGGGCTGAAGGCCTGAACGCCGATGGCAAAGACGGGTCGGGAATGTTGCGTGCGTATCTGGGCAAGCTGAATGCCGATGGCTTCACCGGCCTGCGTGACTGGACTGCTGGGCTGCCAAATTGAGGCTGAACAGTTCACCCACCGACACGGCGCAGCCCACAGGGCTGCGCCGGACCCTCACGGGCCTGATCCGCTGGACCGACGGGATTGCCATCGCGGCCAATGTCACCGGCACCTTGATGGTGGTCGGACTGGTATTGGTGGTCAATTATGACATCGTGGCACGCGGCTTTTTCAACCGACCGTTTCACGGCGCGGTAGAACTGGTGCAATTTGCCATGGTTCTGATCGTGTTTCTGCAATTGCCCGACGTCGTTCGGGTCGAACGCCTGACCCGATCCGACGGCTTCCTGCTGCTGATCGGCTCGCGCTATCCCAAGGTAGAACACGTCATGCGCCGGATCATTGACGCCCTGTCGTTCGTGCTGATGGCGCTGATTGCGATCACGATCTTCCCCGAATTCCTCAAGATGTGGGACACGAAGGATTACTTCGGCATTCCCGGCGTTTTCACCGCCCCGTGGTGGCCGGTCAAATTGGCCATCCTGTTCGGAACGACCCTTTGCGCCGCGATCTTCCTGCTGAAGGCCACCGGTCCCACGCGCCACCCTGACACCTCGACGCCGGAGTAACTATGAGTCCTATCGAAATCGGCACTGCCTCGGTGATTGCGATCATCGTGATGATCTATCTCGGCGTCTATATTCCCATTGCCCTTGGCGTTGTGTCCTTTGTGTCCATCTGGCTGATGCGCGACAACTTTGATCTGGCCATGAACCTGCTCAAGGTCGCGGCCGGTGACAGCGCCATGGAATACACCTTTGCCACAGTGCCGCTGTTCAGCTTCATGGGGCTGGTGGTATCCAAAGCCGGGTTGGGGTCGGACATCTATGGCGTGATGAGCACCGGGTTTCGCCGGGTCAAAGGTGGCATCGGCATGGCGACAGTGGGCGCAAATGCTGCCTTCGCCGCCGTCACCGGCAGTTCCATCGCCTCGGCCTCGGTGTTTTCCAAGGTCGCTGTGCCCGAGATGTTAAGCTATGATTACAAGCCGCGCTTTGCCGTGGGTGTGGTCGCCGGATCGTCCGTTCTGGGGATGATCATCCCGCCATCCGCCATGCTGATCATCTATTCTTTTGTCGCCGAGCAATCGGTCGGCGAGATGTTTCTGGCCGGTGTCATTCCCGGCATCCTGCTGGCCCTCGCCTATATCGGCGCGATCTGGGCCATGGGCCGGTTCACCCCCGGATTTGTCGGTGGCCGCCCTGCCGACCATTACGAACCGATGCCGTGGTCGGAAATCGCCTCGAAGACCCTGCCGATGTTGCTGCTGATCTTCACCGTGATCGGCGGGATTTATCTGGGTTGGCTGACCGCCGTCGAAGCCGGTGCTGCCGGATCGCTTTTGGGCCTGCTCATTGCCGTTGTGCGCCGGTCGATCACGTGGCGCGGCCTGTGGGAAACCCTGATCGAAACCGGTCATATCACTGCCGCGATCCTGTTCCTGATCACCGCCGCCTCGATCTACAGCCGGATGTTGGGCCTTGCCGGTCTGCCGAATGAGCTGGCCGACCTGCTGGCCGCGTCCAGCTTTGGTTTCTTCGAGATCATGGTGTTCTACGTGATCTTGATGCTGTTCCTCGGCACGATCCTCGACACATCCTCGATCATCCTGATCGTTGTGCCGCTGTTCCTGCCCTTGATTGAACCGATGGGCCTGTCGCTGGTCTGGTTCGGCATCGTCACGGTCATCGGCGCCGAGATCGGCTTGCTGACGCCACCGCTGGGCATCTCATGCTTCGTGATCAAAGCCACCCTCAATGACGACCGCATCACCCTGAAAGACGTCTTTCTTGGCGCCCTGCCCTTTGCCGGTGTGATGTTGCTTGTCCTGATCTTGCTGATCTGCGTTCCCGCACTCAGCCTCGTTCTTCTAAACTAGGAGCCTGCCTTATGCGCACCGTCACCCCCGACAACATCACTGACGTCTTTCAAAGCTATTTCGGCGCGGACACCGATCCCCGCTTTCGCGAAGTCATCGGCAGCTTGGCCAAGCATTTGCACGCCTTTACCCGCGAAGTCGGCCTGACCCATGACGAGTGGCGCAAGGCGCTGGAAGCGATGGAATGGGCCGCGAAGATCACCACCCCTGAGCGGAACGAGTTTGTGCTGCTGTCGGATGTCATGGGCCTGTCCTCGCTGGTTGATATGCTGAACTCGCGGCCGGATGCGACCAGTTCCAGCGTGCTTGGGCCGTTCCATGTCTCGGACGCACCCCCGATTGAGATCGGTGGCGATATGCGCGGCGAGTTTGACGATGAGGTGCTTCTGGTCGAAGGCCATGTACGGGATGCCGACGGCAATCCGGTGCCCGGGGCCGAAATCGACATTTGGCAGACCGCCCCCAACGGCCTCTATTCCAGTCAGGATCCGGATCAGGACATCATGTCGTTTCACGGGCTGATGACTGCCGACGCAAACGGCCGCTACGCGTTCACCACCGTGCGTCCGGTCAGTTATACCGTGCCCACCGATGGCCCAGTTGGTGAAATCTTGAATGGCGCCGGGCGGCACCCGTGGCGGCCCTCGCATTTGCACTTCATCGTCAAAGCTGACGGCTTCCGCGATCTGGTGACCGAGGTCTTTCCGTCCGACGACCCCTATCTCGATCAGGATACCGTGTTTGGGGTGCGCGAAGATCTGGTCATGACCTATGTGCCGCAAACGGCAGGCAGCTTTCCTGACGGGTTCGCCCTGTCCGGCAAGGTTGACGGACCCTACGCCCGGGTCGATTTCGACTTTACGTTGGTGCGGGGCTAATCGCCCCTAACTTTCAGATACCAAACCAGACTGGCGCAGAAATGCGCCGGTCTTTTGATAGTGACTAAGCAATCGGTCCGATGCCAGCCCGACATCCCGCTTGACCGCAGCGGCCAAAATTTCGGCGTGCTCGTCTCCGACATGGCGGCTCTTGTAGTCCAAGGACCGCCCGGCCAGATAGCGGTACCGCACATTCAGATCGTAAAGCTGGCTACAAAACTTCAGCAGGATCGGTGAGCCGCAATTGGCCAGCAGCGCCATGTGAAAGCCTTTGTGCAGGTCCTCATAAGTGTCTGAGGTCTTGGAATCTTCCCGCGACATCCGGTGCAGGCTGAGCACCGCGTGCTCTTCCCATGCGTCATCCGCATTGGCGATGCTCTGGCGCAGGGCCATGTCTTCAAGCGCACAGCGCAATTTCAAAATCTCGTCGAAATTGCGCTGGCAGGCCGGGGCGGCACGAAAGCCGCGCTGGTCGATCCGCTCGACCAGTTGGTCCGAGGTGAGCAGGCTCAGGGCCTCGCGCACCGGCGAGGCACCCGTATCCAGTCGGGCCTTCAAGACATCGATCTTCAGCTTTTCGCCGGGTCGCAAATCCCCGACAAGGATCATGCGACGGATGGCGTTATACGCGCCTTGGGTGGCGGATGTGACCGAGGTCGTTTGGGGCAGAGCCGCGGCATCATGAAGGTCATTAACTGGCATAGCAGACAAATATCGACTTTCTGTCAAAGGTCAAATCGCAAACGGCATTTTACCGGTCAACCACGGGCAGGAATGCCCTTTTGTGCCGCCTCTGGGGCGTCGCGGCGGGTGACGCCATCCACCAACACGAACATCATCACGCAAGGTTCGGTGCCGCGATTGGACCACGCATGGTTGGTGCCGCGCTGGATCACCACATCACCGGTCTTGAGCAAGACATCGTCGGCCTCGTCATCCATCATCATGGTGATCTCGCCGGAAATCACCATGGCGTAATCGACGCTGTCGGTGCGGTGCATGAAAGGATGCCGGGCGCCCTCGACAATGTTGGCGCCTGCGCCCATTTCGGCAAAGGCTGCCGCCCCGTCCAGCGTGGCAAGACGTTCGGGGTCTTCGGGCAAAAACTCGACGCAGCGAAACGTGCTGCCGGACTTCGGGGGATGCAGGACGAACGGCCCCTCGCAAGTCTCGGTCGGGCCATCGTATTCGGCGGGGGTGCCATCCGACAACCAAAAGTTGGTCAGGCGTACCCCGGGGCGGCTTGGCCGTTCCAGATATTGCGACGCCACCTGATCGCTTTCGATGATCGCCTTGCCGGTCTTGTCATGGCCGGTGACCACACGTCGGAATTCTCTCATGTCGTTGGATCCTTTTTCTGCGATGTTCAGACGGCGGCTTTGGCCAACCGTGTTCGTTCAAATCCCCAAAGTCCGGCCAGCAGAAGCACCCCAAGGGCGGCACTGGTCAAGTCTTGGAACAGCAGCAGCACCCCGGCAACTGCCGCGATGGCCCGTTCAAACGGCGACAGGGTGGCGCGCAGCGTGCCCACCACCGCCACCGCAATGGCCGCGACCCCCAATCCCCCGGTGACCACTGCGATCAGGTTCTCGGTCCAGCTGCCATGCAGCAACAACCCCGGTCCAAAGCTAAAGGCAAACGGCAACAAAAAGCTGGGCGCGGCATAGGCGGCGGCGGTCCAGCCGGTTTTGTTGATGTCGGCGCCCGCGATCCCGCCCGCCACATAGGCCGCCAACGCCACCGGCGGCGTGATCGTCGAAATGCAGCCATAGTAAAACACAAAGAAATGCGCGGTCAGGACCGGCACGCCCAGCTTCACCAGCGCCGGTGCAACCACGGTCGCCAAGATCAGGTAGGCCGCTGTGGTCGGCAGGCCCATCCCAAGAATAATGGACACCACCATCGTTAAGACCAGCGCCAGAAACAAGCTGCCGCCCGCCCCCATATCGATCAAAACCGCAATCTTCGAGCCAAGCCCGGTCATGCCCAAAATACCCGCGATGATGCCCGCCGCCGCACAGGCCGCCGAGATGGTCACAACGTTATTCGCCCCTTCGGTGATGGCCCCAGCAATCTGGCGCAGCAACTCCATGTTGATCTTGCGCGTCCAGACGATCTTGGCGGCAATCATCGCGCCCATGGCCCAAAGCGATGCCTTGAACGGCGAATAGCCCAGCAACATCAGCGCGATCAGCAGCACAAAAGCGATGATGAATGGCCCGCCATCCAGCAACACTTTCGCGGTTGATCGTAGATCCGTGCTGGCGGCGGTTTTGGGTTCGATCTTGCTGCGCACGGCCCGCAGATGCACCACGATAAAGGCCGTGGCAAAGAATAGCAGCGCTGGCAGCAGGCCGGTTGCCATGATCTCGGTGTAAGATACCCCCACGATTTCGGCCATGATGAACGCAGCCGCGCCCATCACCGGCGGCATGATCTGCCCGCCCGTCGAGGCGACCGCTTCGATCGCGGCAGATTGGTGCGGCTTGTATCCGTCCCGGACCATCAGCGGGATCGTCAAGGTGCCGGTGACAGCGACATTGCCCGCCGCCGAGCCCGACACCATCCCGATCAGCGCTGAAAACAGCACCGCAGATTTGGCACTGGCGGCGCGCATGCCCCGGGTCAGGCGGAACGAGACCTCGAAGAAGAACTCGCCTGCGCCCATCCGTGACAGCAGCGCCCCGAAAATCGTGAAGGTGATGATATAGGTCGCCGCCACACCAATCGGAATGCCGTAAATCCCTTGTGTGTCCGTGGTCAGGAAGGTCACCACCCGCTCAAAGCCATAGCCCCGGCTGTTCAGGACGCCCGGCAGGTAGGGGCTGACAAACGGGTAACAGAAAAACACCAGCGCGATCCCCGCGAGGATCAGTCCAACCCCCCGGCGCGCCGCCTCAATCACCAATGCCACGATGACAATACCGGCGTAGTAATCGGTGGAGTTGGTCATACCACCGCTGAACGCGATCGCTTTCCAGCGATAGAGCAGCCACAGGCTGGCGACGATCCCGGCCGCAATCAACCCGAGGTTGATCGCGCCAGCCACCCGGTTACCGGCCAGCCACACCGCAATCGGTTTGCGGGCAAACAGCAAGGTCAATGCCAGCATCAGATGGGTCAGGCGCATTTCCATGGTCGAGATCGACAAAAGACCTGACACAACCAGCAGATGATAGGCACCAAACACAAAAGCGATACCCGCCAGCAACGCATGGGTTGTGAAAAGACGGCGAATGTCCGGCATAGGATGCCCTCCGCGCAAAAGGTGGGGCGCAGGGCGGCTGTGGGGCCGCCCCGCAGGAATGACACTGGCGTCAGATCACTGGTCGAAATACTGCTGTGCGCCGTCATGCAGCGGGATCGACAGTTTCAGCGAACGCGCCGGATCAATCTGCTTTGCGTTGGCATTTTCGGCCGCGAATTCATCGATATGGTCATAGATCGCAGCGGTGATGCGCGCGATCACGTCGCTGTCCGTATCCGCAGACACCACCAACATGTTGGTGACCCCAAGAACCGTCGCCGCATCGTCGGTGCCATAGACATCCGGTGCGACCTCAAAGGTCGAATAGGCCGGATTTTCCGACAGGATGGTCTCAAGCATCGCCGGTTCAAACCCGATCAACCGCAGTTTTCCCGAGGCCGCCGCCTGCATCACCGCTGCCGCCGGATAGCCTGACAAGGCCAGCGCCGCATCAACATTGCCATCGGACAACTGGCTGAACCCGTCGCCATAGCTGAGGAAACTCGGGGTGATGTCCTCCAAGGTCATGTCATGAATCGGCATGATGTTGTTCAGAAATCCAAGCGTACCGCCCCCTGCCGGACCCACGGCAACCCGCTTGCCGCGCAGGTCGGCAAAGGTCTGGATGTCCGATCCTGCCGGAACCACCATGTGCAGGATGCTGGGGTGCAACGCGCCAAGGGCCTTCAGGTCCATGGCAGAGCCGTCATAGGGCCCCGTGCCCGCAACCGCCGCCGCCGCAAGGTCGCTGCTGGTGATGGCCAGTTCTACCTCGTTATTGGCCACGAGGCGCGGGTTCTGCACCGACCCTTGCGTCACCACCGGCACCATTGAGATATCGTCGCCCGCGTATTTGTTCACAAGATTGGAAATGCTCTGTCCGATCGGGAAAAATGCGCCGCCAACGCTGGCTGTTCCGATTCGATACTCTTCGGACGAGGCTATCCCTGCCGACGCCGCCACCCCAGCCGCCAGCGTGAATACCTTGAGATAGTTGATCATTTTCATCCCTCCCTGGACTCCAATCGTGCAATAAAGCCGATTATTGCTAATGATTATACATTTTATCGATTTTTAGTCCATCACGATTGTCGCAACTGGGCGCCAAGTGGTTCCCAGCGCCTCGCCCGGCGATAAGCCACGCCAGATGCGAGGGAGGCTTCAGGACCAGGGGCAGAGAGGTTGGGCCGCGCCTCTAAAGCGGCGACAAGTCGGCGCAATCATCAGGGCACGCAATGGGCGGCTCAACCCCGAGGGGCTGAACCGGCATGGCGGAACGATTGGCACCCGCCGCAAGCCGTTACTCGGCCTGAAGACCGCGTTTCCAATCGCCCTTGAAGATTTTCAGGTGAAACGGGGGAAATTTGACCAATTCCTCGGCTAGGAACAAGGCAAAGACCCACGTTGCCGAAAGGTCGAGATACAGGATGAACACCGCCGTCAACGGCACCCGAAAGAACCATTGCGCCGCGACGAACACGTTCATCACGTACAGCGTATTCCCGCTGGCCCGCAACGAGTGGCCGCACATGGCATTCGATCCTTTGGGAAATGGCAACAGCAACAGGACCGGCAAAAAGCTATAGAGGGTCGCGCGCGTTTCCGCTTCCAGATTGCCATAGATGTGCTCTGAGGCCAGACAGATCACCAGATAGGTGACCGAGACCACGGCCGCCGCCGCCATGGACATCCGCCATGCCTTGCCCAAAAAGATATCCAGTTCCGGCCCGTGGCGGTTGCTGCCCAGCAGTTGCGCAACGATGATCCCAGCCGCCTGCGCCACCGAGGTGCCGATATGTCCCGTGAGATTGATCCATGGCGCGATCAAGGTCATGGCCGCAAACTGATTGATCGACATTCTGGCGAAAAGCAGTGCCAACACATAGGTGGCGATGGCATTGCTGACGAAGGTTCCGGCAATGGGTAAGGCGAAGATCAGATGGCGCTTGATCGACGCCGCCAATGTTCCGTTCAGCCAGCCCTTCTCGTTCAGGTGGCCCCCGGTCATGCGGTAGAAACACAGCGCCAGAAAGGCCAGACGGGCCAGCGAGGCCACGGCACTGCCCGCAGCGGCCCCCATGACCCCAAGCGCCGGAAACCCGAAATTGCCGTGGATCAAAGTATAGCTGACGGCCACATTGACCGGGACGGCAATCAAATAGCTTTGGAACGGAATGATCGTCCGGCCCCGGCCATTGAAATAGCTTCCCAAGCACTGGGCGATGGCTTCGATAAAAACCAGCAGCAGGAACACGTTCAGATAGTTCCGAGCCTGTTCGGCAATCCAAGGGGTATGGGCGAAGGCATCGATCAGTCGGCCACCAAACGCCAAAACCAAACCGACCCCGATCACAGTCGCGCCAAGGTTGATGGCCACCCCGGCATAAAAGCCGGTGCGCAGCGCGAAGGGACGTTCGGTTCCCATGGCCTGAGCGATCCGGATCTGCGTTGCGGTCGAAAAGGCGAACAGCACGCCGAGCAGCAAGCTTCCAAACGCCGCAGCCAAGCCCATCGCGGCCAGTGCCGCCTCGCCAAGCGCGGACACAAGATAGGCGTCTATGACCACAATGGCATTCAGCATCATGGCCTTCAGCATCAGCGGCCAAGCGATATTGAAGACATCTTTGGGGGTAGGCGTTGCCTTGCTGGCAGCCGTGTCTGTCATCATTGTCCATCGAGAGAATGAAGGTTTGCCGCCATAAAAGGCAGTTCTTGCGCCGTTGCAACTGCCAAATTTTGGCGGCACCGGCGGGCGGGAAGGGCTGCGTCAGCCCGACCCCTAGCCGCCTTGTTTTACGCAAAATCCTCGCGTCTTACGGCCCTAGAGTCACGGAAATTCCGGCTCATCAGCGCGAAAGCCGTGACTGGCTGACCAGCCAAAATACGGTTGCATCCCACGCGGCCACGGGCTGTGGGCCGATTTTGGGCCACTAGATCAGCGCTGCAATCCTTCGGCTGGCCGCCACTTTCCATTCGACGGCCGAATTGGCCTATATGAACGGAATCGCAAGCTGCGCCCGCTTGCACGCGTCGGTCTTGGCCAGTGCAATGCCCCATTGATCCGTCCGCCCGCTTGGCCACACCCAGTCGGCGGGCCCGCCCACCGGATAGGTGTCGTCCACTTGCAGGACCTCGGCGGTATGCTCCACCACGAATCCGGCCGGATCGACAAAATACATGAACACGTTGTCCCCCGGCCCATGCCGTCCCGGTCCCCAGCCGATCGGTATCTGCGCATCAATCACCCGCCCCGAGGCCGTCATCACCGCCTCCAAATTGGGGTGATTGAAGGCAATGTGGTTCAGGGTTTCAACCGGTGCCGTGGCAAGAACAATCGAATGGTGATCGCTGTTGGTGCGCACGAAGCCCATGATTTTGCTGCGGTCCGTGACCTTGAACCCCAGCCCATCGACATAAAAGGCGATGTCCCGTTCCAGATCGGTGGTGTTGATATTGAGATGCGCCAGACGGTCGGGACCGCCGCCTGTCAACGGCGAAGCGGGCCGGTCGTCATGCTGAACCACCCGCACCCTGCGCCCGACGCGGTCGCGCAGGGAAAAGCCGATCCCGCCGCCCAAATCCGGCAACGGCCCGATCTCGCCCTCGGCGGTACCGCCTGCCCTGACCGCACGGATGCGCAGCGCCTCAAGGTCCGCCGTCGCAGCGGCACGCAAGGTGTAGGACTGGATCGCAGACTCGGCGCCCTGAGACAGGCGCACCACATAGGCATCGGTGCTGTCGCAGCGCAGATAGACCGATCCCTCGCGCCGCGCCGCTTCGGCAAGGCCCCAGACCTCCGTATAGAACGCAGTCGCCGCCGCAAGATCCGGAACGACAAGTTCAACACTGCGTAACCCGGTGATCGGAAAGTCGTTGGTAATGTCACGTCCTCCGGCCATTTACTGTCCCTCATTTTGGATCAGGCTGCTCAGCGCGCCAACGCCCGAGATGCGGACCTCGATCCGGTCTCCGGCTTTCATCCAGACCGGGGGGCTCCGTTTCGCCCCGACACCGCCGGGCGTGCCTGTGGCGATCACGTCACCGGGCGACAACGGCGTAAAGGCCGAGATATAGGCGATGATCACCGGGATCGGGAACAGCATGTGATCCAAGGTCGCCGATTGCATCACCGTGCCATTCAGGACCGATTCCACCCGCACCTGATCCAGTGCGCCGATCTCGTCCAGCGTGACCAGTTCCGGCCCGAATGGGGCCGTGCCGGGAAAGTTCTTGCCGGGAATGAACTGACGGGTGTGCCATTGCCAATCCCGCACCGAGGCATCGTTGAAACAGGCCACCCCGGCGACATGGTCCATCGCCTCTGCCTCAGAAATGCGCCGCCCCCCCTTGCCGATGACCACGGCAAGCTCTGCCTCGAAATCCAGTTCCGTGGACACGGCGGGGCAAATGATCGGATCATCCGCACCGATCAACGTGTCGGCAAAACGGGTGAAGATAGAGGGATGCTGGGTCTTGTCGCGGCCGGTTTCGACGCGGTGGGATTCATAGTTGTGACCGACACACAGGATCTTTGCAGGGTTCGGGATGACCGGCAACAGTCGCACATCCGCCCGGGGAATCCGCCGGCCTCGGGGCGCGCCCCCCAGTTGGCCCGCCGCAATGGCGCGTTTCAAATCCTCCGGCGCGCCGTCTTCGCCCCCCAGATCAACGACCTGATCCCCCTCGACACAGCCCCACGACCTGCGCCCGTCATATTCGAAGCTAATGTACCGCATCGGTCCTCTCCCGTTCTGAACTTCAAGTGTAGTGCGCCGCGCCCCTGATACCGGGCGGGTGCCTTGGATCAGGCCGCATGCCATATCGGCTCAAGCGCGCCCCAGATTTCCGTGCCTTCTTGGCGCATCGCCGCAGCGGCGGCGGGATCGATTTTTGCGGCGACTTCCACCTGATAGCTGGGCCGGGCCTGCATCGCGGCCAACCAATCACCCACGCGCGGGGTGTCCTTGGTCCACAAGCCGTCAAAGCCCAGACGCTCCAAACGGTCCACATAGGACACGAGGGCGATATCAACGATGCCGAAGTCCGGACCACTGATCCACGTATGGCGCGACAAGGCACTGTTCATATCCGCAAAGGCACGGCGCAACTGCATGAGGCCCTGCGCAACATAGGGCGATTGCAGGCCCGTTGCATACAGATCCCGGCGCTTTACCCGCGCCACCGGATCCGGCATTCTGGCGATCGCCGTTTCAATTTCTTCGGGCGTTTTCGTCGCCAAAATGCGCGCCCGGTTCACGGTGGAGAACGTCAGCGTGTTGATCGCGCCATGGATATTCAGGCAGCGCAGCAACCAGTGGCGGGCGGCGACCTGTCCGGCGCGATCCTGCGGCATCAATCGTGCACCGTTATAAGTCTGGTCCAAATACTCAAGGATCAGGCTCGACTCGACCAACACCAGATCGTCGTCGATCAGCACTGGAACGGCGGCAGACGGGTTTAGCGCCATAAAGGCCGGATCGAACTGTTCGCCGATCTGAAGGTTGACTTGCAGGTCCTCGTAAGCGCGGCCGATTTCGGCCAGACCGATCCGGACCTTGATTGAGCAGACGCTGGTTGTGCTATTGTACAATTTCAACATTCCAAAGTGCTTTCCTGTCTGGAAGTGGTGGATCAATGCGCCGTCCGGTCCCGGATTGCCCGCGCCCGCAAAACGGCTGCCGTGGCCCCGACCAATGCCAGCCCGGCCGCGACCGTCATGGCCGTGGTCGCCCCGGCCGGCGCGGCCGCAAGCAAAACGGCGGCGATGGCTGTGCCAAGCGCCCGGCCAAACTGCCGCGCCAATGAAATCACGCCACTTGCCGCGCCGCTGCGATCTGGCGGGGCGCTGAGCATCACCAGCCGGTTATTGGGCGTCTGAAAGGCGGCAAACCCAATGCCACAGGCGGCAAGGCGCAGCGCAACGCCCGCGGCCCCAACATCGGGCGGCATCAATGCCAGCAAAACAAATCCGGCAGCGAACACAAACAGCCCCACCGCTCCGATGGGGCCCGCAGGCAAGCGGTCGGACATCCAGCCCAAAACCGGGGCCAGCAGGGCGGTCGAGAATGGCCAGACGCTGAGGACGATTGCCATGTCCATCGGGCTTAGCCCGGCATCCAACACCAAATAGAACGGCAGGAAAATGAACCCGACCGATTGGGCCGCGAAGGCGAAGATGGCCGCGACGACCGACAGGTTGAACACCGGCAGGGCCAGCAGATCAAGCGGGAAAACCGCACCGACCTTGCCCCGCGACACCCGGGTCAGACGGACGAACCCGGCGATTGCGCCGATGGCTGCAGCGGCGATCATACCTCGGGACCAGCCCGCCGCCAGCCCGTTCAGCACATACAGCACACAGACCAGCGTCAGGGCGACCAGCACCGCATCCTGAAGGTCATATCTGCGGTTCGAGGGCTGGTTCGGAGGCAAAAGGATCGCAGCCCCGATACCGCCGATCACGCTACAGACCAGCATCAGCAAAAAGACCGCACGCCAACCGCTGATCTCAAGCAAGACGCCCGCCAAGGCCGGCCCCGCCGTGGTCGCGATGGCAACCGATGTCGCCATTATGCCGATGGCCGTCCCAAGGCTTTTGGACGGGTACAACACCCGGGCGAGGGCGAAGTTGATGCTCATAACCGCGGCGGTGCCGACGGCCTGAAAGGCCCGGGCGATCACCAACGCAGCAAAGCTTGGCGTCAGAATGCATGCAACACTCATCACCGCGAACACCAGCAGCCCGATGACATATAGCCGCCGAATGCCAATCGCCTCGCCCAATGCGGCCATCGGCAATAACAGCGCGACGATGATGAACTGCGACATGCCAACAACCCACGTTGCTGTCGACGCCGGGATGGCAAAATCTGACGCGATTGCCGGCAGCGCCACTGTGACCGCCATGCTTTCCAAAACCACGGCCCAAAGACCGATCAGGACGAACCCAAAGGCAAGATGGGTGCGCCGCATGCTCTTGTATCCATCCAGATCGTCAGACGCGGTGCCACCTGCCCCCATGATCAGGCCGCAAGGATCGCAACGTCATCCGGGTTCACGACGACATCCACGGTATCGCCCACCGCAACGCCGCTGCTGGGATGCAAGCGGGTCATCAGCTCAGACGCCCCCAGCGTCACCTTGCATTCAAGCGACTCGCCCAAAAATACGATATCGGTCACCTTGCCCGAAATGCGCGGCATCTCTGGCCGGGTCCGGTCATCGGCAAGAAACACATTTTCGGGCCGCACTGCGACCGAGATGTCCTCGCCCTCCGACCGCCCATCCGATGCATATGCCAGATTGCCCCATTCGGTGCTGATCAGGCCGGGCACGCCGTGCCGGGCCGCCTGGACAATCTTGCCCTCGGCAAAATTGCACTGACCAATGAAACTGGCAACAAATCGCGACACTGGCCGTTTGTAGATTTCCGTCGGCGTCGCCTCTTGCGCGATCACACCGTCACGCATGATTGCGACCCGGTCGGCCATGGTCAACGCTTCGGTCTGATCATGGGTCACATACAGCGCCGTCATTCCAAGGCGCTTCACAAGGTTGCGTAATTCCAACCGGGTCTCGGCGCGCAGTTTGGCATCCAAATTGGACAGCGGTTCGTCAAACAACACAACCGAGGCCTCACGCACGATGGCGCGGGCCAGCGCCAGACGCTGTTGCTGGCCGCCGCTGAGGAACGGCGCAGGACGGGACTCGTAGCCGCTGAGTTGCACCAGTTCCAGCGCGCCTTTGACCCGGCGGTCAATCTCGGGTTCGCGCAGCTTCTGTTTCATTTCCCGCAAAGGAAACGCCACATTTTCAAAGACTGTCAGATGCGGCCAGATGGCGTAGGATTGGAACACCATGGCAAGGTCGCGTTTAAACGTCGGCACTGAAATGCCCTTGGCGGAATCGTGAACCACGGTGTCCCCGATCACAATGCGCCCCTCTGACGGACCCTCCAGCCCGGCCAGACAACGCAGCGTCGTGGTCTTGCCGCAGCCGCTGGGCCCTAGCAAGGTATAGAACTCACCCTGCGCCACCTTGATGGTTACGCCACGCACCGCATGCACGACACCTTTGTCTGAATTGAACCGCACGTGCAGGTTTTCGATCTCAATCACACCGATTTTCCCCCATTGGACTTCGCAAATCCGAAAATGCGCAGGGCCAATGCCAAGACAAACATTGCCGACATCAGCATGATTCCGATTGCGCCCACTGAATTGATATTTCCGTTATTCCAAAGCGACCAAATCATGACGCCAAGCACTTCGTTGTTGCCCCCTTGAGACAGGATCAACGGCAAACTGATGAACCGTACGCTGAGCATGGCGACGTAGATCCAGATGCCAACAAGCGTCGGCATCAACAGGGGCGCAAAAATGCGCAAGGCCACCCGCCAAGGCGGGGCGCCGCACAATTTGGCCGCATCTTCCAAATCCGGATGGACCTGTATCATGGCCACACTCATCGCCCGCACCGAATAGGACAGAAACAGGATCGTGAAGCCCAGAACGAGGGACCCCAAAGAACCAAAGGTGCTGGCGCCGGTCAGGGAATCAAACTGGATCAGCAACCAAAACAGCGCGAGGCCCAGCACGATCCCCGGGATCGAATGCGGCATGAAGGACATGACATCCAGCGTGTAACGGGCGGAAAACCGAGTACGCACAATGATATAGGCGATGACAAAGGACAAGATTGTGACCACCGTCGAGGTCATCAAGGTCAACCAGACCGTGTTCCACACCACGCGGCCAACCCGTGGCTGATTGAAGACAGTCTCATAGTGCTTGAAGGACAGCGTCTGGAACGCCTCCCATGAGGGTTGGCGCAGATAGCCCACCATCGACACATAGAGCAGCACGAGAAACGGCAGAACAATCGACACGAACAGGAACAACCCGGCAATCCCGATCGCCGGATAGCGCCATGCACCAAGGCGGACAGAACGGGGCGTATAGCCCTTGCCGGTAATGATCGTGTAGCGCTCGGAATGGCGGACCAGTCGCAAGTAGAAGACCGACACCACCAAGGCGATGGCCAGATAGAAGACCGCCGCGGCGTTGGCTTGGCCGAACGCGGGGATCGCGCCGATATTCTCGATCAGATTGAACACTCGGGTGCTGAACACGTGCAGGTTCACCGGCATCCCCAGAATGCCCGGGATTTCAAAGTTTTCTAGCGCGGTGATCGCCTGAAAGATGCTGATCGCCAAAACCCCGGGCAACAGCAATGCAAGCGTCACCCGCCGCGTGGCCCGCATCGGGCTGGCCCCGCTCACGGCGGCAGCTTCTTCCAGACTTGGGTCCATGCTGCGCATCAGGGGCACCAGCATCAGAAATGCCACCGGCACCAGCCGCAGACCTTCGGCAAAGATCAGCCCCGCCATGGTATAGATATCGAACAGCGGCCCCTCGGCACCGGTCATGAACATCCAGCCCCGGTTCACAAAGCCGGACCGCGGACTAAGCAACAGCACCCACGCAATCGCATGCAAAATCCCGGGCACCGCAATCCCCAGCGGCACGCCCGCATAAATCCACATCTTGCCGGGCATGTCCGAGCGTTCCACCAGCCAAGCCAGCACCGCAGCTGTCCCGATCCCAAACACTGTCGCGCCGGTCACATAGACCGCCGTATTCCACAGAACCAGATCGATCCGCTGCTCGACCCAAACGGCGTAGAAATTCCCGAACCCCATCGTATCGAATGAGAACTCATTCGGCAGACGCGATTGGCTGAAGGCCCCGACAACCAAGGAAAAAATCGGCGCCGCGACCATTGCACAGACCAGCAACAGCACCGCCCACGGAAAAAAGCGTCCAACAATGGCGCGCAGGTCCTGTGGCCGCCGTTCGTCCGCGCCTTCCGGCGCCCCCGAAAAGGAGTTATTCATGCCAAAGCCTTATGTCAGAAGAACACTGATGGACCGACGCCGCACCGGGCGCCGGTCCGGTCAATCCTGTTACTCGGGTCCGCCGGAATTGGCCCAAAGTGGGTTCCAGACCTCGTAAAGCGCGGGCAATCCGACGGTCAAACCTTCGACAGTGCGCAATGCGATATCCTTGCCAACGAACGAGTCGCCCAGTGCCGACGCCCCGTCGATCTGCAAATCTTTATGCACCGGCCCATCGCCCCCGGCCACATACCGCACCAACTGTCCTTCTTGGCTAAGGATCCAGTTGATAAAGACCTTGGACGAGTAATTCGTCGGCGAGTCGCGGAACATTCCGATCAAGTTGAAATACTGCGGCACAGGTTCAGGACAATGAAACCCGACCGGCGCCCCGGTTTCCATCAGTTCTTCGGTCTCGTCATTCGGCGCGGGCAAAGCGACGTCGAATTCACCAACCAGCATCAGGTTTGAAATCCCGGAAATCCCTTCTTTGCGAAGCTGCGGCTTAAGATTGTCGAAAAACCCCGGCAGGATTTCGTTGGTCATCCGCTCGGGGCCATAATCCGGGTGGGTCCACAGGTTCAGGGTCCAAAGTTGCGCCCGATTTGCCGCGCCGACCCGGCCACCGGCCAAGGGACTGTACGGCGCGACCAACTCGGCCCATGTGGCAGGCAGCTCATCCGCCGATACGGTGTCCTTGTTATAGGCCAGACACCATGTCGTATTTTGCATGCCCGCATAGGTGCCGTCCGCCGCGCGGCGATCTTCTGGCACCCCGCTCCATGCTGGCAGATCATCCAATTCCGCCAGCGCGTCAGCGTCAATGAAATCCGGCAGTGAGCCTTCAAAACTGACCAGCACGTGCCGGACGAGATTTCCGGACTTATACGCCAGCAACGGTTGAACCGCCCGCGCCGCACCAGAGGTTTCGGTGGCGACAATATCGATCTGCGGATAACGCGCCTGAAAAATCGGCAACCACGCCGCGACGTGTTCTGGCGTGTCATTGGTGCTGAAATCAATCGGCCCTTCGGCAGCGGCTTGGTCGATCCAATCTTGCGGGATATCCAGCTCGGCGTCGGTTGCCGCCGCAGCTTGGTCAATGATCGCGGCGTCGACATCTCCGTCTGACAAATAGGTCCGCGCCTCTGGAGTGAGATCGGCCGCAACAGATCCGGCGAGAACCACCAATGCCGCCGCTGACCCCCCTGCCAAACGAGAAGTGTATGGAATCCAAGTCATCTTTTCCTCCCTGATTGGTCGTCAGCACCCGCAGGCGCATCCGAACGCCACACACGGCCCAAAGATTACCCGTTGCGGCTACGGCAGAGCGTAGAGCAAGAAAAGTCGCCCTGTAAACATAAATCGATTTTTTTTACTTCTATGGCAAATGATCCACGAAATATCGTATTGGTTAACTCCGACACGTTGTCCGGCAGATCAGGTTCCGTCAGCCCCACCGCGAACCGCACGATCATTGGCGACCTCAGCCGCCCTGCCCATCCCGACTACACCCATGTCATTGCGGCGATCATGGCACTTTAATACGGACTATTTCCAGTATTTTTCCGTATAATTATCGTGTTACTTCCCAATCTTTATCGTCTCGCGCATGAACACCGCACCCTCTGATCGGGCTCGTCCCGCCGGGCGACGCACCGCAGCCAGTCCAGTTGTCGCCCCCATGACGGGGTTACCAACCCCCATCATGGATAATCGATTATTTTCACCATGCTCGATTCTGGTTTATCTTTTCATGGGCAACCGGTAAGTCTGGGGCTTCAAACAATCAGGCAAAGGCTCAATTTTTTATGGTCAATGAGGCCACTGAGCAGAAACAGACCCGGGCGTCGTCGATCTATTGGCGGTTGCGCAATGAGATCCTTGATGGCACCCGCCCGCCGAGCGCAAAGCTGAATATCCGCGATCTGTGCGAGACCTTTTCAGCGGGCCTCAGCCCGGTCCGTGAGGCCTTGAACCGGCTGTCCTCGGAAGGGCTGGCGCAACAATCAGACAACCGCGGCTTCAAGGTGCAGCCCGTCAGCTTGCTTGAGCTTGTCGACCTGACCCAAGCGCGGTGCTGGGTCAACGAAATCGGCGTGCGCAAATCAATCGAAAACGGCGATGCGCAATGGGAGGAAACCGTACTGCTGACCAGCCATCGGTTGATCAGGACCCCCCGCATTCTGCCTCAGCACAACACGGCTCCCAACCCGAAATGGGCCGTGGCGCACAAGGATTTTCATCAATCGCTGATCGCGGCTTGCGGGTCCAGTTGGATGATCGACACCTGTAGCCGGTTGTTCGACGCCGCCGAGCGGTATCGCAACCTTGCCCGGGTCGCCGGGGTGTCACGAAGCGATCCGCGCGACGAACATCACGACATCATGTCTGCCGTGGTCAATCGCCGGGCCGATCAGGCCGTGGACTTGTTGAACGCCCATTTCAACCGGACCGCGCAATTGGTCCAGACCGTGGTCGGCGGCGACGCCGAATCTGGCGATTAGACCATCCGATTGCCACCGGCCAAAGATAGCCCTGTGGCAAACGCCTACAGCGATTTGGCCTGCTGGATCGCGACCTCACAGAACAGTTTGGCAAGGTTGCTTTGCACGCGGTCCTGCCGGGTCAGAATTCCGAACACACGCGGCGCCAGCGCGTGGCTGATCTCGACACATTCCAACGTTCCATAGTGCAATTCGTCCTGAATGAGCTGCTTAGACAAGACCGAAATCGCATCCGACATGCGCACAATCCGCAACAGCGAGGCGATGGACGCGGTCTGAATGATCCGCTTGGGGAACTCCAGCCCGTTGGTCGTATACAGCGCCTCGACCTGCTTTCGGAACGTCCCGCCCGCAGGCGGCATCGCCCACATTTCGTCCTGAAGTCGCGCCAACGAAAGGCTGCTGTGATTGGCCAAAGGGTTGCCTTTGCGCATGGCCAGCACCGTTTTCGCCTCAAACAGCGGCGTGAAGTCAAATGCATCACTGGGCGCGGCAAGCGCGGCGGCACTGATCACAATGTCCAGTTGCCCGCCCGCCAAGAGGTCAAGTAGGTCTTCGTCAATCGCCTCAACAATCTCGATTGTGACGTCCTTGGTCTGGCCCAGAATATGCGCCACCGTGGCCGGGATAATGCCATGGGTCGACAACGGCGTCCCGCCCACACGCAGCGTGCCCTTGATCCCCTGCGACAGCAATTCGATCTCATTCAGGACGGCGGCGATGGTTTTATCGACCTCATCTGACCGTTGCGCCAAAATTCTGCCCGGCTCGGTCAACACAGCACCATTGCGGCCGCGATCCACCAGAGTGGTCTTCAGGATATCTTCAAGGCGCTGAATGCTCAGTGACAAGGTCGGCTGGGAAATGCCAAGCGCCTTGGCCGCGCTGACGAATGTCCCATGTGCGCCGATTGCCGCGAGGTGGCGGATATGGCGGGGCTCAACTTCCATAGATCAAACCTATGTAAAACGCATAAATGGCAATTTGCCTTAATGGAACTCGGCATGTCAAGCTGTCTGAAGTCGACCCAAGCGCACAGGTTATGCCCTGTCGCGCCGGGTCACTGGGAGGACATGGAGCCGCCTTGCCCGTGGGGTGGACCGGCTCCGACATCTGGGAGGATGTGATGAAATTTCGACACTCTGCCTTCGCGGCAGCCCTGAGCGTTGCGGTAATTCCAACCCTCACCCTCGCCGAAACCCTTAAGGTCTCGACCTTCGTGCCCCCGAACCATGCTTTCAACGTGATGCTGGCGCAGTGGGGCGAAGAGCTGTCCGAACAAACGGATGGGGAACTGACCCTTGAAATTTTCCCATCCGGCCAGCTTGGGCCGCCGCCCCGGCAATATGACCTCGTCACCTCCGGCGCTGCGGACATTTCGCTGATCCTGCACGCGGCGACGCCCGGCCGTTTCCCGGTGACCGAACTGGTCGCGATGCCGTTCACCACCCCCAGCGTCGGCGATGACAGTGCCGCCATGTCGCAACGGCTGACCGAGATCGCGCCAGAATTTTTGGCGGCCGAGCATCCGGATGTGAAAATCCTCTGGATGGCGGTGACACCCGCGCTCAAGCTGCACCTGACCGACGTCGATCCCTCAACGCTGGCCGCGTTTAAAGGTCTGCGCATCCGCTATGCCGGGGCCACGTGGCAGCAGATCATCGAACGTCTCGGGGCATCGCCCGCCCCGGTTCCCCCGGCGGAAACCGCCGATGCCATGAGCAAAGGTATCGTCGACGGCGCGTCGTTCCCATTTGAGGCGGCGCAATCCTTCGATCTTGCCCCGCTGCTCAAATATTCGCTCGAGCCCGGCATCGCCTCGGCCAGTTTCGCCGTCGTCATGAGCCAAGCCGCCTTCGACAAACTTCCTGCCGAGATGCAAACCCTGATCGATGAGACCACAGGCCCCGCCCGGGCCGCCGCATTCGGTGAAATGTGGGACACCGGCGAGGCAGAGGCGCGGCAGTACCTTATTGATGGCGGCGTCTCGGTCGTCTCGATGTCCGACGCCGAAATGGCGGACATGCAGGCGGCGCTGGAACCGATCCGCACGGAGTTGATCGAGAACGTGACCGAAATGGGACTTCCCGCGCGGGCGTTCCTTGACGCCTACGAACAGTAAGCGCCGGTGATCCTGCCGCCCGCCATGGACGCGGGATGGCAGGATTCCCCTGCCCCCAATTTCTTGAAAGGTAGACCCGTTGAGCTTGCGCAAGAAAACGGATCCTTTGGCCCGCGCCGGCCTCTGGCTCGCCTGTGTGGCGCTGATTGCCCTGATGATGGTCATTGTCGGCGATGTCGTCTCTCGCAATCTGTTTGGCCGACCGGTGCGCGGCGCCTATGATCTGGTCAGCATCTTTTTGTTGATCATGATCTTTTCGGGGATGGCGTCGGTTGTGGCGCAACGCTCGGAAATCCTGATCGACATCATCGACGGGGCGCTGTCGACCCGCACCACCCGGGCGCTGAAGCTGCTGGCGTCGGTCACCACGGTCGCCATGTGCGTGTTTCTGTTGGTGGCGATGGTATCGCCCGCAGTGTCGGCCTATCGCTATGGCGACCGGTCGCTGGAACTGAACCTGCCGGTCTGGACGCTCTGGGTCGTCGCCTTTGCCGGGCTGATCACCGTCCTGATCGTGGCGATCGCCCGCGCCATTGACGAGTGCCGCGGCACCGACATCCCGGAAAGTGACACACCATGAGCAGTCTCGCGATCGGCCTCACCGGCATTGGCGGCATGCTCATCTTGTTGTTCCTGCGCCAGCCGGTCTGGCTGACGCTGCTGCTTTGCGGGGTCGTGGGCAATATCGTTATGAACAACGGCAAGGTCGCGCAGATGGTGGCCGCCACCAACGTCTTCGACACCTCGTATAATTACGGCCTGTCGGTGATCCCGCTGTTCATTCTGATGGGCGAAGTGGCAACGCGGTCGCGCATGTCGGCAGAACTGTTCGCAGCCGCCCGGGTCCTGTTGACCGGGGTCAGGGGCGGCTTGCCAATCGCCACCATCGCCGCCTCAGGCGCGTTCGGTGCCATCTGCGGATCGTCAGTGGCAACAGCCGCCGCCATGACCCGGATTGCCTTGCCGGAAATGCGCAAGGCCGGCTATGAAGACGGCTATGCTGCGGCGTCGATTGCGGCGGGCGGATCGCTGGGCATTCTGATCCCGCCCTCGGTCATCCTGCTGATCTATGCCTCTATTGCCGAGGTCTCAATCGCGCGACTGTTCGCGGCCTCGATGATCCCGGGGATCGTGTTGATGCTGGTCTATATCGCGGTGGCGGTCGTGCTGGCGCGCAAGGCCCAACCGCGCAACCCCGACCTGCCGGTGTCAATCCTGACCCGGGTCCGCGCCTTGCTGGGGCCTTGGCAGTTTGTCCTGTTGTTCGTGCTGACCATCGGCGGCATCTATACCGGCATCTTCAGCCCAAATGAGGCCGCCGCCATCGGGGCCTTCGGGGCGATCGTACTCGGGCTGGCGCAACGCAGCTTGACCCTTGCGCATCTTGTGGACGCGATCCAGCGATCCGTCATCATCTCGTGCGTGCTGTTCATGGTCATCATCGGCGCCACCGTATTCGCTAATTTCGTCGTCCAGACCCGGATGCCCGACTTGCTTCTGGCCGCAGCCGCCGACGCCAATATGTCGGCCGCCGCCGTGATGGGGATCATCATTCTGGCATATATCGTCATGGGCTGCTTTCTGGAAGGTATCGGCATGGTCCTGATCACGGTTCCGGTGTTCCTGCCGGTGGTGGTTGGGTTCGGATTTGATCCGATTTGGTTTGGGGTTCTGGTCACGATCCTTGTCGAGTTGGGATTGCTCACCCCCCCGGTCGGCATGAACCTGTTCATCATCAAATCACAGGTGCCCGACATGAAAATGCGCGTCCTGTATAACGGCATCCTGCCGTTCCTGATCGCCCCATTGATCGTCATCGCGTTGATGTTCTCAGTCCCTGAAATTGCCACATGGCTGCCGGATCGGTTGTTCTGACATGGAAAATTCTCGCAATAAGACCGTTCTGGTCAAAGACACTGATGCGGCGTGGTATGTGTCCGAACTGGCAACCCGCTGCCCGCAATACCGCTACATCGCAGCTGCCGATGACGACGCGGCCCTGCGGGTTGCAGATCAGGCCGACATCATTGTCGGGCTGGCGCCAGCCCTGTCCGAAACCTTGATCAAAGCCGCGCCGCAGTTGGAATGGGTGCAGGCCCTGACCACAGGGGTCGACAATCTGGTGGCGATGACCACGCTGCACCCTTCGGTGGCCCTGACCAATTGCGGCGGGTTTCACGGGCCGCAAATGTCCGAACTGGCCTTTCTGATGATGCTCAGCCTTGCCCGTGATTTCCCCCGGATGATTGCCAACCAACAGCAGAAGACATGGGCGCGCTGGCCTCAGTCGTTGTTGCTGGGAAAGACGGTGACCATCGTCGGGGTCGGGGCGATCGCCGAAGACCTGGCCTCCCGCTGCGGCGCCTTCGGCATGACCGTCACCGGGGTCTCAAATGGGCGCAGCGACGTGCCCGGCTTTGCCCGGATCGACAAGCGGAGCGCGCTGGTCGAAGCCGCCGCGCAGTGTGATTTTCTGGTGGTGCTGCTGCCCTATGATGCCACCAGCCATCACATCATCGACGCCACTGTTTTGGCAGCAATGCGCCCCTCGGCGATGCTGATCAACATCTCGCGCGGGGGATGTGTGGATGAAGTCGCGCTTCGGTCCGCCCTTGAACAGGGTCAGATCGCGGCAGCGGGGCTTGATGTGTTTGCCACCGAACCGCTGACACCGGACGATCCGATCTGGACCGCCCCCAACATTCTGATCACGCCGCATATTGGGGGCATGTCGGATATTTACAAACATCAGGCCCTGCCCAGTGTCGCCCATAACCTCACCGCCTATTCCACCGGCGGCGCGGGCCAACTGCGCGGGCTCATCCAAAGAGACAAAGGACCAGATGCATGACCACCATATCGCCCCTGTCAAAGTCTGAACTAGAGCGGCGCTGGACCGCCGCCCGCGCCGTGATGGCCGCCCACGGGATCGACGCATTGGTGATGCAGGCCCGTGAGGATTGGATGGGCGGCTATGTGCGCTGGTTCACCGATATTCCGGCGCTGAATGGCTATCCTCGAACCGTGATTTTCTACGCCGATGCGCCGATGACTATGGTTGAGATGGGCGCGTTCGGCACCATGCGCGATCTTGGCGGCGCCGATGCCGACCTGCGCGGGGTCGGCACCGTCCTTGGCACGCCGTCATTCGTGTCGATCGAGCAAACGCTGACCTACGACGCCGATCTGGTGGTCCAAGATCTGGCGCGTCACGGCGCAAAGTCGATTGGCACCCTGTGCCCCGGCGCACTGCCCTCTGCGCTGATGACGGCGCTGAGCCAACAGTTTCCGGGCGGCCGCTGCGTTAATGTCACTGATGCGATGGACCACGTCAAAGCCATCAAAAGTGCCGAGGAAATCACGCTAATTCGGCAGACTGCGGCGCTTCAGGATCAGGTCTTTGCCGAGGTCTGTGATTTCATCCGCCCCGGCCGGACCGATCGGGACGTCATGGCCCATGCTGAAGCCGCTGGGCGGCGTCTTGGCAGCGATCAGGGGATTTACCTCGGCTGTTCCGCCCCTTTGGGGACGCCCGCGCGTTTTATGGGACGCCATTTCCAATCCCGGACCCTTGCGCGCGGAGATCACCTGTCGATCCTGATCGAAATCAACGGCCCGGGCGGGATCTATCTTGAAATCGCCCGAACGATGGTGTTGGGCGCTGCTGATGAGCCGCTGCTACAAGCCTTCGAACAGGTGCGCGCGGCGCAGGACCATTCCTTGTCCCTGATGAAACCGGGGGCAGCCCCCGCCGAGATTTGCGCCGCCCATAACACATGGATGGCAGCGCACGGCCTGCCGGAAGAAACCCGCCTTTACGCCCATGGGCAGGGCTGTGAGATGGTCGAGCGGCCGCTGATCCGTCACGACGAAACCATGCCGCTGGCGGAAGGCATGTTGCTGGCGGTCCATCCCGGCTTTGACGACGGGCGGGTGTTCGCGGTCATTTGCGACAATTACATGGTCGAGGCCGACGGCGTGAGCGGCTGCCTGCACCAGACCGACAAGCGCATCTTCGAACTAGAGGGATAGCCTAGCCCCCTAAATGCGCGCGCCGATCACGTTATCGATGAGCAGACGGCGCGCCGACCTGCTTGCCCCGCCAGAGAATGAACAACCCGGACACAACGATCAGACCGGATCCGACCATCATCGGTACGCTCATCTCTTCCCCGAAAACGCCGACACCTAAGGCGATGCCGAACAGCAGCCGAGTGTATCGGAAAGGGGTCACGGCGGCCACCTCACCGGTACGCATCGCTTTCATCAGAAACGAATAAGCGGTGACCCCCGCGATGGTGGCCCCGATCAGGGCGCCAGCGCTGGTGGCATCAAGGGCCCGGAACGGCGCCGCTTGCCAAAGCGAAAAGATCGCGCCAGCAATGATGACCGCCAAGAAGCCATAGAAGCCAAGAACATTGGTCCCCAGCGCCGCCGGTGCGGCCCGACTGGCCAAATCGCGCCCGGCAAAGCCGATCATTCCGGCAACCGCCAGGATCGACAGGACCGAAAAGCTGTCCGAGCCCGGCTGGATAATGACCACCACCCCGATCAAGCCGATAACGATCGCCGTCCAGCGCCGCCATCCGACCTTTTCGCCAAAGACTACCGCCGCGCTGCCCACCACGACAAGCGGGGTCGCTTGCAGGATTACGGTGGTGGCGGATAAGGGCGTCAACGCAAGCGCCAGCACATAAAACAACCGTCCGCTGATTTCAAAAACCGCGCGGATCCGCATCGGGGGCGACAAGACCTCGGGGGCAAACAAGCGGTCCTTGTTGATCCGGGCCAATCCGGCAAACACAAGGGTGCCGCCGATCCCGAACAGGATCAGCAACTGGCCAACGGGCAAGGTCGCGGACGCGGCTTTGATCAGCGCATCCTCAAGGGCGAAGATTGCCATCGCCGCAACCATCCATAGGCTGCCGCGCAGGTTTGCCATCCGGTCCATTTGAATGTCAGGTCTCATTGGCTGTCCAATGCAGGTTCTCACAGGCGGCTGGCGCGTGCGGTACTGTGTGCCGACGATCCGGCCCAGCCCCGATGCATGAAACGCGTGCGCCCGTCAATGTCGATGCAGCCCGCCTCGGCCCGCGCCCCGAGCCGACCCACGCGCAAGAACCGTGCTTATGCGCAATGCCCGCGACCAAACCGACCAGATATCGGGCGATGACGCGCTTTGGCCGACCGTTGGTCTTGCGGCGCGAGGTGATTTTGATACTGTCGGAAAACTTCAGACGCTGCGGCGTAATTTCGGCACGCGTGCCCCAAAAAGGTAAACAGCTTTGATTGGACGGCACCCCTTTGCCCCGAACAATGTCGGCTTCGTATCCGCCGAGGCCTTTCAGCAATGCTGAGTTATGCCCTGCGGCGGTTGCTGGCGATCATACCGGTTATGGTCGTCGTCGCGCTGGTGGTGTTTTCGCTGCTGTATTTCAGCCCCGGCGACCCGGCACTTGTGCTGGCCGGAGAAACCGCGACCCCCGAAGAAATCGCCCGGATCCGCGAGGCGCTTGGGCTGGATCGGCCCTATCTGGTGCGGCTGACCGAATGGTCGCTGGGCATTCTGCACGGCGATTTTGGCGACTCGATCTTTTTTGGCCGCTCGGTGGCAGAGTTGATGGCGCAGCGGGCCATGCCGACCCTGTGGCTGTCGCTGTTGGCAATGATCTTCGCGCTGGTTCTGGCCCTGCCGCTGGGCATCATCGCGGCGTGGCAAGTGGGCCGCGCGCCGGACCGTCTGGCCATGGGCTTTGCGGTTGTGGGCTATTCCCTGCCGGTATTCGTGCTGGGCTATCTGTTAATCTTCGCCTTTTCCGTCTGGCTGGGCTGGCTGCCGGTGCAAGGCTATAAACCGCCCTCGGACGGTCTGTGGCCCTTCCTGAGCCACCTGATCTTGCCCGCGCTGACGCTTGGGGTGGTCTATGCCGCCCTGATCGCCCGGATCACCCGATCCGCCATGCTGGACGTCCTGCGGCAAGACTATATGCGGACTGCCCGCGCAAAGGGGTTGGGCCTATGGCCGATGCTGCTGCGCCACGCCCTGAAAAATGCCGCCATTCCGATCATGACCATTGTCGGCATCGGCTTCGGCTCGGTGATCAGCGGGGTCGTGGTGACCGAGACGGTCTTCAACATCCCCGGCATTGGGCGGCTAACAGTCGATGCCATTCTGCGGCGGGATTATCCGGTCATTCAGGGGGTCGTTCTGGTGCTGTCGGGGGTTTACGTCTTGATCAATCTGGTCGTTGACCTGAGCTATGGTCTGTTCGATCCGAGGATCAAATATTGAGTATGGCATCCCCTTCCGTGTCCGCCGACCCCGATGCCCTGACCTTGGGCCAAGTGCTGCGGCACCCGACGATCTTCATCGGCGTCGCCATCATGGCTGTAATGATCATTGGCGCGCTGCTGGCCCCGTGGCTTGGCACCGTTGACCCGCAATCCCTGTCGCCGTTGCGCCGCCTCAAACCGCCCAGTGCCGAGGCGTGGTTTGGCGGGGACATGGTCGGCCGCGATGTGTTCAGCCGCACCCTTTACGGAGGGCGGGTGTCGTTGATGGTCGGGTTGTCCGTGGCGACGATTTCGATCTTTCTGGGGCTGATCGTCGGCTTGCTGGCCGGATTTGTTGGCTGGGTGGACGGGATTGTGATGCGCGTCATGGACGGGCTGATGGCGATCCCCTCGATCCTGCTGGCCGTCGCATTGATCGCGTTGACCGGGGCCAGTGTCGGCAATGTGATCCTCGCCATCACCGTCTCCGAAGTGCCCCGCGTGTCGCGCTTGGTGCGCAGTACGGTGCTGTCGCTAAAAGAACGCCCCTTCGTAGAAGCGGCGATCGTGGTCGGCACGCCATTTCACGCGCTTCTGACCCGCCACATTCTGCCCAATACCATGGGGCCGCTGTTGGTGCAGGGCAGTTACATCTTCGCCTCGGCGGTTCTGACCGAAGCGGCGCTCAGCTTCATTGGCGCGGGCACCCCGCCCGAAATTCCAAGCTGGGGCAATATGATTTCCGAGGGCCGTCTGGTGTTCCAGATCGCGCCCCATATGGTCTTCTTTCCCGGCGTTGCGCTGGCGCTGACCGTACTCGCCGTCAACATGATCGGAGACGGGCTGCGCGATGTGCTCGATCCCAATTACAGGGCTCGCTGACATGGCGCTTTTACACGTAGACAACCTGTCGACCAGCTTTAAGGGCCGCAAGGGCGAGGTTCTGGCCGTTGACCGGATGTCGCTTCAGATCGACAAGGGCGAAACACTGGCCGTAGTCGGTGAAAGCGGCTGTGGGAAAAGCGTCACCGCCTTGTCGGTCATGCGTCTGCTGCCAGAGCCACTGGGGCGGATCTCAGGCGGCAGCATCCGCTTTGAAGGCAAGGATCTTGCCACCCTGACCGAGCGGCAGATGCGCCGGGTGCGGGGCCGCGAGATCTCGATGATCTTTCAAGAGCCGATGACCAGTCTGAACCCGGCCTTGACCATCTCGCGCCAGATTACGGAAACGGTGCGCTTGCATTTGGATCTGGATGCGGCAGGGGTTCGGCAACGGGCGTTAGAGATGCTGGAGTTGGTGCAAATCCCCGAACCGGCGCGGCGGCTAACCCAGTATCCGCACGAATTGTCTGGCGGGATGCGCCAGCGGGTGATGATCGCCATTGCCTTGGCTTGTGATCCGAAATTGTTGATTGCGGATGAGCCGACGACGGCGCTGGATGTGACGGTTCAGGCCCAGATCCTCGACATCTTGCGCGACCTGTCCAGCCGCCAGAACATGGCCACGATGCTGATCACCCATGATCTGGGCGTGGTGGCGGAAATGGCAGAACGGTTGGTGGTTATGTATGCGGGCCGCATGGTGGAACAAGGCAAGGTTGCCGAGGTCCTGAGCGGGCCGCGTCACCCGTATACCGCAGGCCTACTGGGCGCCGTGCCCAAGCTGGGCTCAAGCCTGACTGCCGGGCCACGCAAAGCACTGGCCGAAATTCCCGGAACCGTGCCGCTGGTCCGCGCGCCACAAACCGCGTGCGCCTTTGCTCCGCGCTGCCCGCTGGCCACCGACCAGTGCCGGACCGAACTGCCCCCGGTGGTGCAGATCGGCGGCAGCCATCTCAGCGCCTGCTGGCGGACAGAGGACGTGCCCGGAATGGCGATAGGAGCGGCGTCATGACCTTGCTGAAAGTCGACGGGCTGGTGAAGCATTTCCCGGTGCGGCGTGGCCCGGTGGACATCATCACCCGCCGACCCCCTGAGGCCGTGCGCGCGGTCGATGGGGTCAGCTTTGACATTGCCGCCTCTGAAACGCTGGGGTTGGTGGGGGAAAGCGGCTGTGGCAAATCCACGGTCGGGCGCAGCATCGTCCGGCTGGAAACCGTCACCGCAGGCGACATCATTCTAGACGACCGACCGATCACCCATCTGGGGCGCGGCACCATGCGCGCTGTGCGTGCCGATGTTCAGTTTGTGTTTCAGGACCCCTTTGCCTCGCTCAATCCACGCATGACCATGGCGCAGGTGATTGAGGAACCTTTGCGCAATTTCGGCACCGGTGACGGGTCAGACCGCCGCCAAAAGGTGGCCGATCTGGTCGAACGCGTTGGTCTGCGCCCCGACCAGATGCACCGCTATCCGCACGAATTTTCCGGCGGTCAGCGTCAGCGCATCGGTATCGCCCGCGCCCTCGCCCTGAACCCCAAGCTGATCGTGCTGGACGAGCCGGTCTCGGCGCTGGACGTTTCGGTCCAAGCACAGGTCATCAATCTGCTGGTCCGGCTGCAGCAGGAATTTGGCATCGCCTATCTGTTCATTGCCCATGATCTGGCCGTGGTCGAACATATCAGTGACCGGGTGGCGGTGATGTATTTGGGCAAGATCGTCGAAATCGCCGAAAAACGCAGCCTGTTTGCCAAGCCCCGCCATCCCTATACGCAGGCGCTGTTATCAGCGGTGCCGGTGGCCGAGGTTGGCACGGCGCGCGAGAAGATCATCCTGAAAGGCGACCTGCCCAGCCCGCTGAACCCGCCTTCCGGTTGCCGCTTTCGCACCCGCTGCCCGTTGGCCCAACCGATCTGCGCGGAACAAGAGCCGCCCCTGCGGCCGATGGCTGGCACCGGTGGCCCCCATGCCGCCGCCTGCCACTTCGCCGAGTAACCACGCCCCGGACATGAAAAATCCGGCATCCTTTCGGACACCGGATTTGACCTGCGCGTCGATTTACTCGGACTTGTCGATGTTCCACAGGATCATCGTTCCGGGCATCCCGATCACACCGCTCAGCTTGGGCGAATGGGCGATGGGCACGAACCACTGACCGAAGGGCACGTACGGCACGACCTCTTCATAGGCCATCACCTGAATTTCGTCGGCCAAGGCCTGACGATCTTCATCGGTCGCCGCATCCGGGAAGCTGTTGATCAGCGCCTGCATTTCGTCGTTGCAGGGCCAGCCCGGCCACGCATCATCACAGCTGGCTTGCAGCGGCGTGTTGCCGATCGGATCCGAGACCAACAGACCCGGCCAATAGGTCAGGCCGATATTCCAGCCGCCTTCGGACGGAACACCGCGATTGGCCCGACGCCCAGACATTGCAGCATAATCAAGCGTTTGCAGGTCGACATTCACCCCGATGGAGCGCAATTCCTGCGCCAGAACCAGCGTCGATGAATTCATCGTCTGCACGTCCGTCGGATGCAGGATCACGATCGGTTCGCCATCATAGCCGGCTTCGGCAAACAGCGCCTTGGCCTTTTCCTTGTTGCTGCCGAAATCCTCTTCGACGCCAGCATCGCTGGCCAAGGGGGCACCGCACACGAAGAATGCACCGCAGGTCTCGTAAAGCTCTGGGTCGCTGAACATCGTTTGCAGGAACAGGTTCTGGTCCACCAGATACAGCAAAGCCCGACGCGCCCGAATATCATCGAAAGGAGGCTGGATGTGGTTCATCCGAACCATGCCTTGCGAGCCCAGCTTGTCGGTTTTCTGGACCACGATGCCTGCATTTTTCAGGATCGGCAGGAAATCGGTTCCGGGGGCTTCGAGATAGTCCACCTCGCCGTTTTGCAGCGCCAGAATGGCCGACTGCTGGTCGCGGATATTCAACCATTCGACCCGGTCGACATTGACCACTTTGCCACCGCTGGCCCCATTGGCGGGCTCGTCGCGCGGCACGTAGTTTTCGTTGCGACGATAGACGACCTTGGACCCCGGCACCCATTCATCGGCGACGAATTCAAACGGGCCAGAGCCGATCACTTCGGTGACGGCCACATCCACTGGCGTTTCGGCCAGCCGTTTCGGCATGATGACCGGCAGCACACCGCTGGGCTTGGAGATCGCATAAAGCATCAGCCCATAGGGTTCATTCAAGGTCCAGACGATGGTGTTGTCGTCTTCTGCTACAAGGCTGTCGGTCCGCGACCAGATCTGCCGCCCGAACGAGTCCTTGGCAGCCCAGCGGGTCATGGACGCCACCACATCCTCAGCCGTGACCGGAGCGCCATCGTGGAAGGCCAGACCATCGCGCAGCACGAAGGTCCATGTCAGGCCATCATCGCTTTCGGTCCAGCTGTCGACCATCTGCGGTTTCGGGGTCTGATCCTCGTCGCGGGCGAACAGCACATCATAGACCATGGTGGCGTGACGCTGGACGATGCCAACGGTGGTTACAATCGGATCAAGCGACTGGAGATCGGCATAGGGCACGACGCGCAGCACCCGATCTTCGGGCACATTGGTTTGCGCAAACAGCGGCGATGCTGCCGTGGCCAGAGCGACAAGCGCCCCAGCCAGCCCGCGTCTTGGGGATCGGAAGTGTATCATTAAGATGTCCTTTGTTGCTTAAACTCTCTGTCGTTGGCGGGCTAGCCTTGCAAGACCGCGCCTTCTGGCTTGGCCATGCCGGATTGGACCGCAGGCCGCGCGGCCACGTCACCGTGCCAGCGGGCCAGATTGGGATATTCGGCAAGGTCGATGGTCGCCCAATCACTGCGCGCGATCCAGGGAAATGCGGCAATATCGGCAATGGAATAGGCATCGGCCAGATAGGGCACTTGCGCCAGACGGGTATCCATTACCCCGAACACGCGCCGGACAAGCCCCACAGAATGCGCCCGGGCCACCTCGGGCTGCTCGTCGGCAAGGTCGGTCCAGTGATGCGCCTGCCCCATCGTCGGCCCCAGCCCGGTCAAGCCCACCATTAGCCACGACATCGCCTCGTCCAGCGCTTTGCCGCTTTTGGGAAGCAAGCGGTCATGGCGACGGGCAAAATCCAAAAGGATCGCGCCGGATTCGAACAGCGTCCGGTCGCCGTCCTCGCCAGACCACGTGACAATTGGAATTTTTCCATAGGGATTTCGCGAGACAACCTCGGGTGATTTTTGCTCCCCCCGGCGGATATTTACCCCATGAACCCTGTAATCCAGCCCCAATTCATCCAGCAGGATCGACACCCGGTTCGAATTGGGCGTGGCCCAAAGCCATGCCTGAAGATCGCGCTCGGTCTGCATCTGTATTCCGTCACCCTGTTTGATCGCACCGACGCCACCGGTCTTTGCGTGTTCCGGATAGTCGCGCCGAAATGGCGGCAAGGCAAGCCGATGACCCGCACAAGTGACGGTCTTCGATCGTGATCTGGGAAAGTTGCTTTTTTGCGGGGCAGTATCCTGCGATGTGCCGCAACGGGGGCGGACTGAACCACGTGGTACCGCCCAACGCAAAAATATCGTTTTTTTGCACTGGCGCTGTAGTTGCGGCTGACAACCGCCGCGATGTTGCTAAGCTGACCGTCATGCCAAGTGATCAAATTCAGATATCCCTCCTTCTCGTTGTCGTAATTGTCCTGCTGGTTTGGGGGCGATTTCGCTATGACCTTGTCGCCTTCGGGGCGCTGATCTTCGCCGCCGCGATTGGTCTGGTCCCGACCGATGACGTGTTTTCCGGCTTCGGCCATTCCGCAGTTGCGATCATTGCACTGGTGCTGATCGTCAGTCGCGGCCTGTCATCGTCTGGCGCGGTCGAACTGGTCGCGGCAAAACTGATCAACCCCGAGCGGCCCTTGCCCCTGCACATCGCGATCATTGCTGCGGTCGGGGCCGGGCTGTCCGCGATTATCAACAACGTCGCGGCACTGGCGCTGTTGATGCCGCTGGATATTGAAGCGGCGAAAAAATCCAACCGCTCGCCGGGTCAAAGCCTGATGCCGCTGTCCTTCGCCACGATTCTGGGCGGGATGATCACGCTGATCGGCACGCCGCCGAACATCGTGATTTCTGAATATCGCAATGATGCCATCGGTCAGCCCTTCGCCATGCTGGACTTCGCGCCGGTCGGCCTGACGGTGGCCATCGTCGGCATTACCTTTGTGTCGCTGGTGGGTTGGCGCCTGCTTCCGTCCCGCACGTCCGTCATGGATGACGCCCAAGACATGCGCCAAGGACGCTACGTCGCCGAACTGCGGGTGAGCGAGCAAACCTTCACCGACGACATTCAGGTTCAGGACCTGTATCCCAAGGCCGACGAGGCCGACGTGCATCTGGTTGGCCTTATTCGAAATGGCAAACGCAAGCCGGGTCTGGCGATGCGCGAGACCCTGCGCTCGGGCGATTTTCTGGTGGTCGAGGGCGAACCGAAATCCATTGAGGCCTTCATGGGGTTGGCCGGGCTGGACTTTGCCGGGTCAGAACAACACGAGGGCGGCGTGACGGCGCGGGGCCTGACGATCACCGAAACCATCGTTCCCGATGGCGCGCGGATCCAGAACCGCACCGCCCGCAGCCTGCAATTGCTCAGCCGCCATTCCGTCACCCTGCTGGGGGTGTCGCGCGAAGGGCAGCGGTTTCGCGACCGGGTTCGGCTGTTGCCGATCCGGGCCGGGGACGTTCTGTTGCTGCTGGGCCGCCCCGAACGCCTTGCTGCCGCGACCGACTGGCTGGGCGTCCTGCCCATCGAAGGCCGCCAGACCGAAGTGATCCAGCGCCAAAAGGCCGGGCTGTCCATCGGCATCTTCTTTGCCGCCGTCGGCCTTGCCGTCGCAGGCGTGCTGTCGTTGACGGTCGCCCTTGGCGCGGCCGTGATCGGCTATGTGGTGTTGGGCTTGGTCAACGGGCGCGAGGTTTATAACTCCATCGAGTGGAAGGTCATCGTCCTTCTGGCAAGTCTGATCCCCTTGGCCGAAGCCTTTGAACGCACCGGCGGGGCCGAGTTTCTGGCGCATCAGATCGCCAGTTTGACCCAAGGATACCCGGCATGGGTGACGCTGGCCGTGCTGATGGTGGTCACCATGACCATGTCCGATTTCCTCAACAACGTCGCGACCACCCTGATCGCCGCACCGATTGCCCTGTCCATCGCCGGGGCGACGGGCCAAAATCCCGACACCTATCTGATGGGCGTGGCCGTGGCGGCATCCTGCGCCTTCCTCACCCCAATCGGCCACAAGAACAATACGATCATCCTTGGCCCCGGCGGCTATCATTTCGGCGATTACTGGAGGATTGGATTGCCGCTGGAATTGCTGGTGATCGCGGTTGCGGTTCCCGCTTTGCTGGTGGTTTGGCCACTATAGGGCAAGCCACGTCTGGCGTCCGCGACCCGAACCCCCTACATGACAGGTGAGGTACGAGGAGACGCCCTATGCAGAAAATTGACCTGCCGGAACGGCCGGATTGGCGCGAGCACGCGCAAGAGGTCGGCTTTACCTTTGCCGATATGCATGGGGAACCCTATTGGGACGAAACCTCGGCCTATGCGTTTTCGCTGGAGCAGATCGAGACGGACATCGAAGATCCCGCAACCGCGCTGCACGGCATGTGCCGCGAGGCGGTGGCCCATATCCTGCAAAGCGAAGAATTGCTGGACCGACTTGCCATCCCCGAAGCGCACCGCGATCTGGTGGCGGAAAGCTGGAACCGGGGCGATCCTGAGATCTATGGCCGGTTTGACTTTGCCTATGATGGCAATGGTCCCGCCAAGCTGTTGGAATACAACGCCGACACCCCAACCTCGCTGTATGAAAGCGCCGCGTTTCAATGGCGATGGCTGGAAGATCAATTGGCTGCCGGGGTCCTGCCTGAGGGAAGCGATCAGTTCAACGGCATCCATGAAGCCCTAGTCGCCCGGTTCGCAGAGGCCTTTGAGCCCAATAGCGACCTGCATTTTACCGCCGTCAGCGGCAATCCCGAAGACTATGCCACCGTAGAATCGATGGCATGGGCCGCCCGTGAAGCCGGGCTGGGGGCACATTACAGCGATCTGGAAAAAATCGCGATCAGCGAAGATGGCCAGTTTCTTGACGATGAAGACCGGGTCATCGGGGTCTTGTTCAAGCTGTACCCGTGGGAAGACCTGCTGCGCGAGGACTATGCCAATCACATCGCCGGGGCGCGCTGCCTGTTTCTGGAACCGGCATGGAAAGCGCTGTTATCGAACAAGGGTCTGTTGCCGGTGCTGTGGCAGATGTTCGAAGGGCATCCGAACCTTCTGCCCGCCTTCTTTGAAGACGACATCCGTGACGCGATCGCCGGGCGCGGCCCAGCCGCAGCACCGGTCGCCGACGCCTTTGAGCGGGCAGAGGCCCAATTGATCGCCGGTCACGTCAGCAAGCCGATCCTGTCGCGCGAAGGCGCGTCGGTGTCGATCATCAAGGCAGGCTCGGTCATCGAACAGGCCACCAATACTGCCTATGCCGAGCATCCCCGCATCCTTCAAGCCTATCAGCCGCTGCCACAGTTTGATGGCTTTCGCCCGGTGATTGGGGCATGGATCGTAGGAGACACCTGCGCCGGGATCGGCATCCGCGAGGATCGATCCCGCATCACCCAGGATCTGTCGCGGTTCAAGCCGCACTATATTACTGCCTGAGGCCCGCGAGCGCCTCTACCCGACCAGGAGACAGGATTGTCATGACCAAACGTTCCCGCCGCGTCGCCATCGCCATTCTTGGGGCCTCTGCCTTTGCCCTTGCCGGATGCCGCGACGAACAAGTCGATGCCGAAGCCTTTCCCGATCTGCGATCGTGTACCAGTGAGGCCGCGCAGGGCGGTCTATTCACGGTCGAGGATTGCGAGGCGGCATTCGCAGAGGCCGAAGCCCTGCATGTCGAAGCCGCCCCCCGCTATGACAGCGTCGCCGTTTGCGAAGAACAGCATGGCGAAGGCGCCTGCGGATCAGAAGCCGCCGCAACCCAAGGCGGCTCGGGCAGCATTTTCATGCCATTGCTGGCAGGCTATCTGATCGGAAACATGCTGGGCGGCCGGGCCGGAATGTCGGCCGGTCAACCCATGTACAAGACCGCCGACGGCAAGTTCACCAATGCGGCCCGATCCAGCACGTTTTCCGGCAATAGCGGCGCCACCAAGATGAACACCGCGCAATTCACCCGGCCCACATCGACCATCGGCAAAGCCCCGATGAACCGCGCGACGGCCAGTTCGCGCGGCGGTTTTGGCAACAGCAGCGCCGGTCGGACCAGCGCTGGCAGCTGAAGCCGATCAGAACCACTTCAGCGGTGGACTTGATCGGGGGCACTCGCGTCTCAGCGCCCCCGGTTCCAGCAGGCAGCCAGATGACCGGGCGCTTTGACCAGCAGCGGCGGCGACGCCTGTCGGCATTGGTCCGTCGCCAAGGGGCAGCGCGGGTGAAACCGACAGCCGGATGGCGGGTTGGCGATGTCGACCGTATCGCCGGTATGCACGATCCGGCGCCGCGCCCGTTGCACCTTGGGATTGGCCACAGGCACTGCCGATAGCAGCGCCTCGGTATAGGGGTGCACCGGATTATCATACAGGTCATTGCGCGGGGCAATTTCCACGATCCGCCCGGCATACATGATCGCCACCCGATGCGAGATATGCCGCACAATCGCCAGATCATGAGCGATAAACAGGTATGAAATCCCCAGTTCCCGCTGCAAATCCTGCATCAGGTTCACCACTTGGGCGCGCACCGACACATCAAGGGCCGACACCGGTTCGTCGGCCACGATCAGCGATGGTTTCAGGGCAAGCGCCCGGGCAATGCCGACCCGCTGCCGTTGGCCGCCGGAAAAGCTGTGCGGATAGCGGTCGGCGGCATCGGCGGGCATGCCAACCCGGTCCAGTAGCTGGCGGACCGCGTGCCGCGCGGCGTCGGACGACTCGGCTAATCCGTGCACCAACAGCGGTTCCGCAACAATATCGCCGATCTTCATCCGCGGATTGAGCGAGGTATAGGGGTCTTGCAACACGATCTGCATCCGCGCGCGCAGCTTGCGCAGCGCAGCGCCGTCCACATCGGTGATGTCGCGGCCCTCGAACTGGATCCGACCGCCAGAGGACGGCACCCGGCGCAGGATCGTGCGCCCCACCGTGGTCTTGCCTGAGCCGGATTCCCCCACCAGCCCCAGCGTCTCGCCCGGGGCGATGTCGAAGGTCACCCCGTCCACGGCATTGACCGTGCGCGCGGGCCGGAACAAGCCGCCCGATGTCAGGGGATAATCGACCGAAAGTCCTGAGACGGACAATGTCGGATGTCGGCTCATGCGGCACCTACTTTCCAAGCGTCGATCCCGGCGCGGCAGCAGGCCACCGCCCCGGTTCCCGTCGGCGTCAAGACCTGCGGCACCCCGCAAGGCGCGGTCGCCACCGGACATCGTGGTTGAAAGGCGCAGCCCGCGGGTGGGATCAACAGGCCCGGCGGCGTGCCGTCGATGGCAACCAGCCGATCATCGCAAGCATCCAGCAGCGGCGTCGACCGGATCAGGCCTTGGGTATAGGGGTGCGCAGGTTGCTCGAACATCGTGTCCACCGCGCCGGTTTCCACGATCTGCCCGGCATACATCACCGCCACCCGATGGCACAGGCCCGCCACGATCCCAAGGTCATGGGTAATCAGAATAATCGACAGCCCCAACTGGCTTTGCAATTCTGCCAGCAGCTCAAGAATTTGCGCCTGAATGGTCACGTCCAGCGCGGTGGTCGGCTCGTCCGCGATCAACAGCCGTGGCTCACTGGCGATGGCCATGGCGATCATCACCCGCTGGCGCATCCCGCCGGAAAACTCGTGTGGGTACTGGTCCAGCCGCCGCGCCGCGCCGGAAATTCCCACCGCATTCAACAGATCTGCCGCGCGGGTGCGTGCTGCCGCGCCGCGCAGCCCCAAATGCAGGCGCACCGCCTCTTGCAGTTGCGCCCCGATCGTCATCAACGGATTGAGCGAGGTCATCGGGTTCTGAAAGATCATCGTGATCTCGCGGCCCCAGATGTTGCGCGGGGCGCGTCGGACGCCCTCGCCCACAAGAGGGGTGCCGCACCAACGCACCGTGCCGCCGGAAATCCGACCCGGCACATCGATCAAGCCCATCATCGCCTGCGCGGTCACGCTTTTGCCCGAGCCGGATTCCCCGACCAGTCCCAGCGTCTCGCCCCGCCCGACAGTCAGCGACACCCCGCGCACCGCCTGCACCACACCGGCGCGCGTGTCGAAGGCGACGTGCAGATCGTCAATCTCTAACAAGGTCTCGGTCATGTGGCTCTCCTGCGGCGACGCTTGGCCGCGATGGTCCGGGCAAAGCGTTTTTCCCGCTCTTCCGGGTCCGACGTCACCCGTAGCCAATTGGCAAACAGGTTGATCGACAACACCGTGACCACGATGGCCAGCCCCGGAAAGGTCACCAGCCACCAAGCGATGAACAGGTAATCCCGGCCCGACGCCACATCGAGCCCCCAAGAGGTGTCCGGCGGCTGCACCCCGAAGCCCAAGAACGACACCGCCGCCTCGGCCAGCACGATATTGGTGAACTCAAGGATCAGCAGGGTCAGAAGCGGCGACACCAGATTGGGCAAGAGATGGACAAAGATTACCCGGGACGGACGGCAGCCAATCACCTCGGCCGCTTCAACATAGGGCATTTGTCTCGTGGATGAGACAATCCCCCGAACCAGCCGGGCATAAACCATCCAGTTGGTCACCGACAGCACCGCGATCAGGGTCCAGACCCCCGGCCCTAGTACCCCCACCACCAACAGGATCAACAGAATGCCGGGAAATGAGACCTGAATATCGACCAGCCGCATCAGAACGGAATCGGTGCGACCGCCCATGAAACCCGCCCACAGACCCAGCGTCGTGCCGATCATCGCCGCAATCACGCAGGTGACGATCCCGATGGTCAGGGTTGTGCGCGCGCCCCAGATAATCCGGCTCAGCACATCGCGGCCCAGATTGTCGGTTCCCAACAGGTGATCCCAACTGCCCCGCGCATCCCAGACTGGCGGCTTGAGGCGCTGCAACAGCGATTGCGTGGCGGGGTCTTCGGGGGCAAGCACCGGCGCAAACACCGCCATTAATACGATCAGCACCATGACGGCAAAACCGATGGCGGCGGCTTTGTCCTGCCACAACTCGCTCAGGAAACTGCGCAGCGGGCGGAATGACATCATCGGCAGCCCCATCAGTTCAACTCAATCCGCGGATCAATAAGTTTCGAGATCACATCCATCAAAATGCCGATCACCACGATCATGAAGGCAATCGAGAAGACGATGGCCTGCACAAGAAACAGATCGCCCCGCTGGATCGCCTGCACCGCCGTCAGCCCAAGACCGGGCCAGCCAAATACCGTCTCGACCACCACCGTATAGCCGGACAAGGCGGTGATCAGTTCCCACCCGGAAATCGACAGGAACGGCACCAGAATATTGCGCAAGGTGTGGACGCGCAAAATGCGCCGAAGGGTCAAGCCCTTGGCACGGGCGGTCTGAACATATTGCTTGTTCAACTCGTCGATCATTGCCGCACGCACCATCATGGTGAACCGCGCCAGCGGCGTCAGCGCCAGCGTGATCGCCGGCAAAACCAGATGCGCCGGGGTGCCAAACCCCGAGGTCGGCAACCATTTCAGCATCACGGAAAACACCATGATCGCCATCAAACCCAGCCAGAATTGCGGCATGGCCAGCCCTAAAAGGCTAAGCGATGTGGTCAGGCGATCCACCAGACCGCCGGGCCGCAAGGCGGCCACCGCCCCCATGGGGATCGACAGCAGCACCGCGCCGCCCAGTCCAGTCGCCACCAGAAGCGCGGTGTTGGGCAGGCGTTCCAGCACCACCTCCATCGCCGGGCGGCGTTGCCACAGGCTGTCACCGAAATCCAACGTCACCACGTCTTGGGCATAGCGGGCAAACTGAATCCAGATCGGCTGATCCAGTCCGATCTGGGCCGAGAATGCGGCACGCTGTTCGGCTGTAGCACTAAGGGGCAGCATCAGGGCCACCGGATCGCCAGCAAGCCGGGTCACGACGAAGACCGTCGCCGTGACGCCGAGAACGACAAGCGCTCCCTGAAATAGGCGGCGGAGGATAAATTCAATCACGTCAGGCGTCTCTGCTGTGGTCTGGGAACAGGAGGTCCGGCCCCGTAAGGGGACCGGTTTTCATTCTGTCGTCGCAGGCGCAGATGCGCTGCGGTCGCCGCACCTATTCGGTCACGGTCATTTCACTGACGATCAGCTTGGCATCCGTCCGCGGCTGCCAGTCCATCCGTTCTGACATGCCATAGATGTCTTCAAGGTTGAACAGCGGCACGGTGAAGTTCAGGTCGTGACCGAGTTGTTGCGCCTCATCATACAGGGCTTTACGCTTGTCCACATCGGTCTCGACACGGGCCGCGTCGATCATCGCTGCCATATCGGCGTCCGAATTCGACGCGGCAGCGCCATCCATGTGATAGATGTAGGACATCTCGCGGTCAGCATCCAGCAACTCGTTGGAATTGGCGATAAAGATCGCATCCGGGCGCGGCCCGCTTCCCATCAGGCTGTCGAGGTATTGCGAAAATTCCTGAATTTCAGTGGACACGTCCAGACCGGTTTCAGCCCAGTACGCGGCCACAACTTCGATCTGCTCGCGGTCCTTCAACCAGCGGCCGGATTCGCCGATCACGACCAGCGGCTTGCCAACAGCACCGGCCTCTTCGATCAGCGCCTTGGCCCGGTCGAGATCGTAGGGATAGTAGTCGAGGGTTTCGTTGAAGCCGAAGGCCGCCGGGTTCACATGCGAGCCCTTGGCGACGGTTGCGTATCCCATGAACAGACCGTCGACCATCGATTGCCGGTCGATGGCAAGGTTCAGGGCCTCACGGACCTTCGGATCTTGGGTGACCTCATTATCGGTGCCCAAAACGAACACCGAAGTCTCTAAACCGGGCACTGCCGCAAATTTAGGCACACTTGTCGTAAACTCAGGCAGAAGATTGGTGATGACATCGAACTCGCCCGCCATCAAACCGGACAAACGAGTGCCGGCTTCGGGAACGAATCGGTAGGTTACATCGTCGATTTGCGCCTCGCCGCCCCAGTAATCGGGGTTCACCACCAGCGTTAGATCCGCGCCGCGGTTCCATGCGTCGAACATGTAAGGCCCAGTACCAACAGGAACGCCCGCCAGATCGCCTTCGGCCGCGTAGCCCGGATCAATCATCTTCATCCAGTACATCCGCGACGGCAGGATCGGGTCCGGCCCCGAGGTCTTGATATTCACGGTCAGCTCATCCACCGCCTCGGCGCCCGAGACCGACGAGAAATAGGACAACTGTTCGGAATTGTTGGCCGGATCAATCACCCGCAGGACGGATCCCACCACGGACTCGGCAGTAAACGGCGTGCCATTGTGGAACATCACGCCTTCGCGCAGCTTGAATTGCCAAGTCGTATCGTCAATCTGCACAGGGGCTTCGGCGGCCAACCCGGGAATAAGTTCCCCATCGGGGGTGCGGGCCATCAACGCCTCATAGATGTTGTCGTTGATCTGACGTTCGCCGCCATCGTCCCGCAACTGGGGGTCTAGCGTCGACGGCTCTGAACCGATGGCGATCGTGATGGACTGCGCCGTCGCGCTTCCGGCGGTTAGGCCGGAAAGAACAAGCGCGGCAAGGCTTGCACTCATGGCCAGTACTTTGGATGTCATAGGTCTATCCCCTGTTGAATTGGCTGTTGTTGTATAACCGGTCTTTCGCCGGGTCTGTCGATATTTAAGCTCTGTCGTCGCGCCACGCATCACCGAAGGCGGGGCGCAGGTCTATTCCGCTGCACAATCCCAAGATGCTAGGGGCGCAAAAAGATCGGCGCAAAGCTGTAAAAAGTGATCGCGGCATGAGTTTTAGTCATGATGACGGCAAATGACCCTCACATCAGGTCGTCGGACCGTCAGTGGATGCCTCTGGGTTGGCCTCGTTCAGCAGCCAATCCCGGACCGCCAAAAGATCGGTTCGGTGCGCCTTGGCCTCGGGCAACGCAACCCAGAACGACTCGCCCGACAGCACCGCCGCGCCGAAGGGCAGTACCAAACGCCCCGTGCGCAACTCTTCGGTGACATAGTGGATTGGCACCACCGCCAGCCCGACCCCATCCAGCGCTGCCCGGATCAAAAGCTCATTCTCGGGAAGCCGAATACCTTGGATCACGCCGTCATGGCGTTGACCCACCGCCCGCAACCACGACAACCACAAACTGGGACGGGCAGAATTTTGCAATGTCGGCAATCGCTCGAAATCCAACACCGCCCCCAGCGGGCCCAGCCGGTCGAGCAAGGCCGGGGCAGCGACGACCGCCAGCCGTTCGCGAAACAGCGGCGTGGCGCGAAACTCGCGCCGGACCGCGACCCCGCGCAAGATCGCGATGTCCAAATCCCCCGGCTCCGGGTCTTGGGTCTGAGGCAAGGTGACCACCTCTGTGGGTACGCCGGGAAAGGCCGCTGCGAACCGGGACAGGCGCGGCATGAACCACCGCGCCGCAAAGGTCCCCGGCACCCCCAACATCAACGACATATGGGCCGTCCGGCCCCGGACCACATCGATAGAGACCTCCTGCAACCGGTCGAGGCTTTGCCGAACCTCGGCGCTGTAGGTCCGCCCGACATCGGTCAGCACCAAGCGCGATCCGGTCCGTTCAAACAACCGCACGCCAAGCTGCGTTTCCAACGTGTTGATCTGGCGACTGATCCCGCTTTGGGTCAGCATCAAATCCTCGGCTGCCCGGGTAAAACTGAGATGCCGGGCGGCAGAGTCAAAGGCCTGAAGGGCCGAAAACGAGGGCAGAAAACGGCGCATCAGAAACTTTCCGCAAGGGGGGTCATGGTCCGGGGTCATTGCAGGCCAGCAAGAGTAGAAGGGTAGCCATCGGGGCGCAACGCGGTCAGCTAGGCCTAACCCACCGCCGGAAGATCAACGATCAAAAGCGCCTCGGACTTCCCGGCGGATGCCAGCGGCGCGGCGTCGGGACCGGCGATCAGAGACAGCCCGCTGAAGGCCAGCCCCGCTTCGTCGCCACAATAATTCGCATAGGCTATCACCGCACCTGCATCATAGGCCCGCGCCGGGATCAGCACATGCTGGACATGCTCGTAACCCACCGGGTTCGCCGTCGGAACAAGGATCAAGTCTGCCCCCTTTGCATGCAACCCTTCGACAAGCTGAGGAAATTCTACGTCATAGCAGATCAACAGGCCGGTTTTCATCCCGCCAAGGTCAAAGACCTCGGAACTGCGGTTGCCTGCGGTAAAGCTTTCCGCTTCCATAGGGCCGAACAACTGAAGTTTCCGGTAATGCCCCAACACTTGCCCATCAGACCCAAAACATGTGGCGCTGTTATAGACAGCGTCCCCGTCCCGCTCGGCCCAACCAAGGGTCACGCCACAACCCGCCATGCGGCACATGTCCGCAAGACGCTGGCACCATGGGCCATTGATGTCTTGCGCCAGCTTCTGGTGCAAATCGGGGCGGTTGTACCCCGGCAGATACAACTCCGGTGCCACCAGCATCTCGGCCCCGGCTTGCGCCGCGGCCATCAGCATCCGCGACAGGCGCGACAAGGCGTCCTCGACATTTCCATCGGAGGTAGGCGATTGATATACGGCCAGTTTCATCAAACATTCCTTAGCGAGGCGTCGGGAAAACCTGCCACAGCACGGGACGCGCGGCCAGCGTTTTTCCTCTGCCCCAGCCGACAGGCGGACGTGTTGCGATGACATCCATTACTGCCTTTGGCCCAGATTTTCCGTTCGCCTATGACGATTGGCTGACCCATCCAGATGGGCTTGGCACCCTGCCTGAGGCCGCATTGGGCTGCGAGGTTGCCGTGATCGGTGCTGGCGCGGCGGGCATTGTCGCCGCCCACGAACTGATGCGCCTTGGCCTGCGGCCCATCATCTATGAATCCCATAAGTTTGGCGGGCGCCTGCGATCGGAAGTCTTCGAAGGCAGCGATGGGATCATTGCCGAACTGGGTGGCATGCGGTTCCCGGTCTCGTCCCGCGCCTTTTATCACTACGTCGATCAGGTGGGATGTGAGACGGCGCCGTTTCCAAATCCGCTGACCGCTGCGGCAGGATCGACGGTGATCGACCTTGAAGGCCGCACCCTTTTCGCCCGCACCTTGGATGATCTGCCGCCGCTGTTTCACGATGTCGCCCGCGCCTATGCCAACGCGCTGGAGTCGGGCGCCAATTTCAGCGCCCTGCAAGCCGCGATCCGGTCGCGGGATATTGCTGCCATCAAAGACATCTGGAACCCGCTGGTCGCGGCACTGGACGATCAGACCTTTTACGACTTCGTGACCTCGTCAGAGGCGTTCCGTGCACTTGGATTCCACCACCGAGAAGTGTTTGGTCAGGTGGGCTTTGGCACTGGCGGCTGGGATTCCGACTTTCCAAACTCGATTCTAGAAATCTTGCGGGTCAACCTAACCGAACTTGACGACAACCAGCGGTTTGTCAAAGGCGGCGTGGAACAGGTCTTGCACCGGCTGTGGCGAAAGCGCGTTGACTGTGCACACTGGCCATCCGGCACCTCGCTGTCCGATCTGAACGGCGGCGCCACCCGCAGCCGAGCCACCCGGATCGCGCGGCTTCCGGACGGCAATTTGTCGGTGACCGATCAATGGGGCCGCATCGACAGCTATCCCGCCGTTCTGGCCACCTGCCAAAGCCATTTGCTGACAACAGCGATCACCGTCGATGAGGCGCTGATCAGTCAGAAACTGTGGATGGCACTGGACCGCACCCGTTACATGCAATCGGCCAAGACCTTTGTCATGGTGGATCGCCCGTTCTGGCAAGACACCGACCCGGTGACGGCGCAGCCGGTTCTGTCAATGACCTTGACCGACCGGATCACCCGGGGCACCTATCTGTTCGACAACGGCCCCGATCAGCCGGGCGTGATCTGTCTGTCCTATGCGTGGATGACCGATGCGCTGAAGGTTCTGCCCCTGCCAGCCGAAAAACGCGTCGACTTGGCGTTGGCGGCACTGGCCAAGATCTATCCCGATGTCGACATCGCCAGCCATATCCGCGGCAATCCGATCTGCGTCAGTTGGGAGGCCGACGAAAATTTCCTTGGGGCCTTTAAGGGCGCCCTACCCGGCCATTACCGATACAATCACAGAATGTACGGTCACTTCGTGCAGGATCGTCTGCCCCCCGCAGAGCGCGGTTTGTTTCTGGCTGGCGATGGTGTCAGCTTTACCCCGGCATGGGTCGAAGGTGCGGTGCAAACGGCCCTAAACGCGGTTTGGGGGATCATGAACCATATGGGCGGGCGATCCCCCGACACCAATCCGGGACCGGGGGATCGCTATGGCGAGATCGGCCCGGTCGCCCTGCCCGAGTGACCGTTTCGCAGCCTCGTCGGGCCCGCCCACTGACACTCCACCGGAACACCCGCTCGGGCAGAGTGGCTTACCGCGCACTCCGGCGGCGGGATGCAGTCCGTGGATGGCGAGAGGCCAATCGAGGTTGCGCTCGGACCATCGGGAGAGGTGGTCATCAGACTATGGCCCCGCTGTTAAGGGTTAGCGACTTGCGAGTGTCGTGGATCAAGTAAGTGATGCCGGATGGTCACTGGAACGGATGTCGATCAGAATTGGAACTAGCATCCACCGCGCACCATCAAATCCTCGAAGTTGGCACTGTCCGGCGCTAGACGCGCCGGGCAGAGCCGCTGAAACCACCATATAGGCTATCTTGGACCGGACGCGCTTAGCGATAGAAGAAGTCTACCAGAGTCAGCGATACGGCGGGCACGTACGTGACCAGAAGCAGCACGAGAACAAGGACGCCGATGAACGGAAGGTTGGTACGGGTCGTGCCCCAGACATCAGTTTTGGCGATAGAGCATGCGGTGACCAGAACGCTGGCGACCGGCGGCGTTTGTTGACCCAAGGCGATGTTCAAGGTGATCAGGATGCCGAACTGTACTGGGTCGATTCCAAGTTGGTGCACCAGCGGCATGAAGATCGGGACAGTCAGGATGATCGCGGCAGCACCATGCAACACCATGCCAACGAACAGCAGGAATATATTGATGATCATCAATACCATCAGCTTGTCAGTTGTGATTCCAGTGATTCCGGCGGCCAACTTCTGCGGTAGTTCGGTCTCAGTCAGATAAAGCCCCAGCACCGCCGATGACGCCACCAGCAGCATCACGGTCGACGTCTGGATCACCCCGTCCACAAGGGCTTGGTAGAGCTTGCCAAGATTGATCTCACGATAGACGAATACACCGATCATGTGAATCCCGGAGGCAAACTGGTCCACAGAAACGGTCGGATTACCTGACCGTCGCGGATTAAAAGTCCGCCATTCTGATGCCCGAGGCGGAAGCTGAGGGCTGGGAGATGTATTCTGTGGAACTTTATAACCGGGTGCGCAGAGCGTGCCATGTCGAAGGTATGAGTGAGCGCGAGGCCGCGCGTCAGTTCGGGATTGATCGCAAGACGGTGTCAAAGATGCTGCAGCATTCGGTGCCTCCGGGGTATCAACGCAAGGAGCCACCACTTCGTCCGAAGCTTGATCCCTTTGTGGCGGTGATCGACCAGATCCTCGAAGAGGATAAGAGCAAACTGAAGAAGCAGCGC
>NZ_MTBG01000015.1 GCF_002119405.1 Pseudoruegeria sp. SK021
GGGTCATAAAGGGTGCCATGGATGGCCCTGCCTTCGCCGCCTATGTACGCGAAGTTCTGGTGCCAGAAATTGAGCCCGGAACAGTCGTCATACTGGACAACTTGGCGACCCACAAAAACAAGGAGGCCGCAGATGCACTGCGGGCGCATGGATGCTGGTTCCTTTTCCTGCCGCCATACTCGCCTGACCTTAATCCCATCGAACAGGCATTCTCCAAGCTGAAAGCCCATCTTCGCCGGATCGGGGCTAGGACATTCACCGACGTGTTCGATGCCATCGGAAAAATCTGCGATCTATACGACCCTCAAGAATGCTGGAACTACTTCAAGGCCGTCGGATATGTTTCAGGTTAAAACAGAAACGCTTTAGCCAAAAATATCATGGCAATATTTATTGTTTATAGCAAGAACAGCGCTCACTTATCGACGCACTGACGACGCGCTGACGACGCATCGACAACGCGCTGACGACGCAGCAGGGGCTATATGGACGGCAACAACCATGTGATGGGGCCACGACGCGTTTTCAGGAGAAGTTTGACGGGATTTTAGGCCAATAAAATCAAGGATTATGGCCGTCCAAAATCAGACCGAAACCTATGGATTTCAGGAAATCGCCGCAGATCCACCAAAACGGCCCCCTGAGGGGCCTTCCGTGGTCAACGTATGCCGGGGTCAAAAAAACACGACATGCCACTTCAGGCGCTCTCTCAGCGGCGCTGACGGCCTGTACGTCGGCTTTCCGACCGGAGAGCTTCCGCCAGCGGGTCATCCATTTCCGCCAAAACTCCCATATTCGCCATGATTTCCGGCCAGTGAAGCTACTGAAAAGGTACACCTATTTCGACGTCGCAACAATCACTTTTTCGAAAAAACCTACGGCGTCATAACCACAAGCATGCCAGCAGATATGACCTCGAAAATGACCCGCAAAAACTGCACAGGTGGTTATGACGCCGTAGGTTTTGAAAAAATAGCCGTGTTTTGGCGGCCAAATTTCTGGCCTTCTACGTAGGGTTTGGGTGGGGGATGCCGGTGGTTAGTTTGACGTGATAAACTGCCAAAAATGTCGCAAAAGTGGCAGGAATGCAAAAATAGGTCTCAAACACTGGGCGCGATATGCAGAACAAAATGATCGAATTTGACTACTACAAAGAGGCTGTCGTCGGCATTTTTCCCCTTCTTGAGTCGGTGAATATGGGGCTGTTCAAGGAGTCAAACCGAGTTGAGCCGAGCGTCAATGCGATTTTGATGTGGGTCGGCATCGGCGAGTTGAAACTCGCTCCTGTCTTCAGTGGCTGGCTTTCAAAGCGCCATCCGTGTCAACAGGCTTCAAGACAGGTCGCGACGCCCATTCCGCCGCCGATGCATAGGGAAGCGAGGCCGCGTTTTGCCCCGTTGCGCCTCATGCCGTGAACCAAGGTTGTGACGATTCGGTTGCCGCTGGCCGCCAGTGGATGGCCGAGGGCAATCGCACCGCCGTTGCAGTTGATCCGCATTGGATCCCAATCCATCTCTCGGTTCACGGCCAGTGACTGGGCGGCGAAGGCTTCGTTAATTTCCAGCCGGTCAAGGTCGGCCGCGGTCCAGCCGGCCTTGTCTAGTGCCTTGCGCGAGGCCGTGACCGGGCCGAGGCCCATGTCCATCGGGTCAAGCGCTCCGGCAGCGTAGGACACGATCCGAGCCAGCGGGGTCAGGTTCAGGTTTCGAAGGTATTTCTCGCTGACCACCAGCACGGCCGAAGCGCCATCGTTCAACCCCGATGCATTGCCTGCGGTGATGGTGCCGGCCCCGCTAAACGCAGGGCGCATTGCCGCGAGCGTGTCAAGGCTAGTCGCCTTCGGATGTTCATCGCGGCAGAATAGGACATCGCCTTGGCGTGAAGGCACCTGAATAGGGACGATTTCGGCGTCGAAGCTGCCATCAGCCTGTGCACGCAGCGCCTTTTCCTGCGACTGAATCGCAAAGCGGTCCTGTTCGTCACGGGTGATCTGATAGCGTTGGGCCAACGCCTCAACTGTGGATCCCATATGGATGTCGTTGAAAACGTCCCACAAGCCGTCGACGATCATCATGTCACGCGCCGTCTGATCCCCCATTTTAAGCGGTGTTCGTGCGCCATACAGAAGATGCGGTGCCTCGGTCATGCTGTCTTGACCGGTGGCTAAAACCATATCTGCATCCCCCGCCTTGATCGCCTGTGCGGCAAGGTGAATGGATTTCTGACCGGCACCGCACACCTTGTTGATGGTCATTGCAGGCACGTGGACGGGAATGCCGGCCCAGATCGCGGCTTGGCGTGCGGGGTTCTGACCTGCACCGCCCTGAAGCACCTGACCGACGATAACCTCGTCCAGCAGGCCGGGATCGACTGCGGCGTCGGCCAGAACTGCGCGCATGACCTGCGCCCCGATCTGGGCCGCCGACATGCCCGCCAGCGACCCGTTGAGGCGCGCGATGGGGGCGCGCTTTGCGCTGACGATAAAGATGCCTGGCTGCATGGTGATCCCCGCTTGAATGGCGTCTCTGTACCGAACGGTACAGATGTCTTGCAGGGCTGTCCAGACTTAGTTGGCCCGGCAGGCTCGCATTACGATACCGGAAAACTTCTCGGCCAGCGCTTCGATATCGCCGACCCGGGCAGACGAGACCCAGAGGAAGGAATAGAAGTACATGCCCAAAAGCCCCTTAAGTTCGTCGGAATCAACGGGGCGAAATACCCCAGTATCGCGCCCATCATTGGCCACACGTTCCCACAGCCGGTAATAGTCGCCATGCAGGCGCAACACGTCCCGCCGCTTGTCAGGCGACAGGGCGTGAACCTCTCGAAAGCAGACCGTCATTTCGGCATTTGTTTGGATGACGGCCTGCATCAGACCCAAGGACAGTGCCTTTACACGGGATTCGGTGTCGATTGTGCTGGCGACCACGGCGGCGGCATCGTCCAGAAGATCCCGCAGATAGACTGTCATGATGTTGTACAGTAGGGATTCTTTTGACCCGATGTGGTGGTAAAGCGCGCCTTTGCCATGGCCAGACACGGCACAGATTTCGGCCGTTCCAACGGCGCCAAAGCCGCGCTCGGCAAATAGCGGGGCAACGGCTTTCATTATCTGGCGGGTGGTGCCGGAAATGGGATCAGGGGTGTCGGACAAAACAGCCATAGGGGACCTTCGACGGAAAATATGCCTGAGGGTTAGCATTTTTGGACTGATTGGACCAGAGGGCCGAGCGCAGAGAGCACCCGGCCCGTCAGGTTACAGAAAAAGTGGCACCAAAGTGACGCCAATTCCGAAGATGACGGTGGCAAAGATCATCATCACGGCGGTGTATCCTAGGATGTCCCCGGCGCGCAGACGGGTGACGCCGAGTAGCGGTAGCATCCACATCGGTTGCAGTCCGTTGGTCAACTGATCGCCATAGCCGAAAGCAATCACCGTTTGGGCGATATTCGCGTTTATCTGCTGCGCAGCCTCAATCAGAATTGGCCCCTGCACCGCCCACTGTCCGCCGGCAGACGGGACAAAAAGATTAACCACAGCCGCGCTGATCATCGCAAGGAACGGAAAGGTCAGTTCATTCGAGATTGACACAAGTCCGCTGGCAAAAATGGCAATTAGGCCGGACCCGGCCATGATGCCCATGATCCCTGCATAGAAGGGGAATTGTAGCACCACCTGACCACAGGCTCCGATCGCCTCATCGACGGCGCGGACATAGGCGATAGGGGTGCGGTGCGCGGCCATACCAAGGATCAGCAGCGTGAAGTTCACCAGATTGAGGTTCAGATCGAAGCCATTGGTGGCGAAGTGCCACAGGATATACCCCATCCCTGTCAGAACCACGATCCAACTCAGAATCTGCGAATTCTCCATTTTGGCCGCGAATGTTCCATCATGCGGATTGACCAGACTGGCGTTGCCGCCAAGCGCGTCGCTGCTGGCAGCAGCACCCAGAGAGCGTGGGGTGCCTTCGATTTCGACAAGCATCCGGTCGGCTTCCTTGGGCTGCATGGCGGCATAAACGAAAGGGATGATCAGGCCATAGGCAATCAGCGTCACGATGTTGAAGCCGGTAAGGATGGTCTGATCCAAGGGGATCAGGCCGATCTCATCCATCATGAAATGACCGGCGGTATTGACCAGTAACGGTGCCGACGCGGACAGACCGCAGTTGAAAATGATCAGCCCGGAAAAGCCTGCGGCAGCGGCCAAAGGATAATGTACCTTGATGCCACGGCGGAGGCACGATTCGCAAATTCGGCGGGCTGAAATGGCGCCAATAATCAGTCCAAGACCCCAGCTGAGCGCACCGAACACCACAGCAAGCAACGTGACCGTGACAATCGCCTGTGACGGTGTCTTCGGCAATTTGGCAACTTTATCGATGGCGCGTCCAACCGGTGGCGACGATGCCAGCACGTAACCGAACAGCAAAATGACCGTCATCTGCATGGCGAATGTCAGAAGATTCCAGAACCCGCCGTACCATTGTCCGACGACCTCGGCGGGGGTGGTGGGGGTAAGTAGAACCGCCAAAATCGCCGTCACGATCGTTAGAATGATCGCAAAGATGAACGGATTGGGAATGTATTTGCGCGCGAAGCCAGAGCACGCGGCACCCATTGTGTATAGAATGATTTCCTCCCAAAGTCCGACCTGCCCTCCACTGACCGATCGGTACAACTTTTGACCCTAGGCTGTGAAACATTATTCCGACAAGGCTGAAATTTTGGCAGACACGCTAATCCATTGCATTTGGCGAACTCAAGCAGTTGAATTTCTGCTGCGACCAACTGCCAATATATTGCGTTGGGCGCGGCTATGAATCCGGAAGAATGGCCCAAATATCATTGAATTGTAATATATTCCGACTTCCCTGTCGATCATTCGGCAGCTCGCCAATCGCAGTCTTGCGAACCCGCTGTAAACAATAAGTGGATCATCGGCCGAAAAAATAAAAACCCGCTTTACGACTGGCTGTTGTACCGATTAGTCCATAAGTGAGGGCCGCAGTGCGCGAGGTCGCCTTGGAGGAGGAAAAAGTTCATGGACGAACAACAGATGTGGCAGCCGGATTCGGCTTGGGCAAGCAGTTCGGCCCTAGCAGATTTTGCAAAGTCTGTCGGCAGGTCGGCTGCAGACTACCCCGCCTTGCACGCATGGTCGGTTTCGGATCTCGGCGGCTTCTGGTCGGCGTTCTGGGACTTTGCCGGCGTCATCGGTGACAAGGGCGACATCGCGTTTACCGCTCCGGGCGGCGCACGGATGACTGGGGCGCAGTTTTTTCCTGAGGCGCGCTTGAACATTGCCGAGAATTTTCTGAAAGGCGATGATGCGGCGCTGGCCGTGATTGAAACTGATGAAGATGGCGGGCGGCGTGACATCACCCGTGCCGAATTGCGTGCTGAGGTGGCCCGGATTGCCCGTGGCATGCGCACAGTCGGTGTCGGCGTCGGGGACAGCGTCGGTGTGGTCTTGCCAAACCGTCTGGAATGTCTTGTGACCCAACTGGCCGCCATGTCCATCGGCGCGATCTGGACGTCGTGTTCTCCGGACTTCGGGGTGGCGGCAATCCTCGACCGGATCGGTCGGGTAAACCCCAAGCTGATGATCGTTCAGGCGCAGGTGCGCTATGGTGGCAAGGATGTAGACTTGTCGACACGCCTGTCTGATGTGGCGCGTGGCATGGTCGGGCTGGAACATCTTGTCACCATCGGTGCAGGCGATGTGACGGCCGAGGTGCCGGTCACTGATTGGCAGGCATTTGGTACGGCCGGTTCTCTTGAGTTTGAACGGCTTGCCTTTGATGCGCCGTGCTATGTTCTTTATACCTCGGGTACTACCGGTGCCCCCAAGGCGATTGTGCATCGCACCGGCGGTGTTCTGCTACAGCAACTCAAAGAACACATGCTGCACGGCGATCTGCGCCAAGGGGACCGGTTCCTTTGGTACACCAATACGGCGTGGATGATGTATCACTGGGTCGTTGCTTCGCTTGGCTGTGGTGCGACCGTGGTCCTCTATGACGGCGCACCGATCATCAAACGCGACGGCAAGCTGGATTGCAGTCCGTTATGGACGGCGGTTGCGGATCTGCGGTTGACGCATTTGGGGATCTCACCGAAATACCTCGCGACGCTGGCCGAACAGGGGTATGCGCCCGGTGCCGAAAAGGACTTAAGCAGCCTGCGCTGGATGCTGTCGGCGGGCAGCCCGGTGGCTCCGCATCAATACGACTGGATCTATGACAAGGTGAAGGCCGACCTCGGGTTTGCCTCGATTTCCGGTGGGACCGAAATCATGGGGTGTTTCCTGCTTGGCTCGCCCCTGCATCCGGTGACGCGCGGTCATCTGACGGTTCGGGGATTGGGCATGGCGGCGAATGTATTGGACGACCGTGGTGCGCCGATCATCGGTCGGGCCGGAGATCTGGTCTGCACCGAACCCTTCCCGTCGATGCCACTGACCTTTTGGGGTCCGGATGGGGATGCGCGGTATCACAAGGCCTACTTCGCGGAGCGGGCCGAGATCTGGACCCATGGCGATCATGCCCAGATCGAGCCAGACGGGACAGCGGTGATCCACGGTCGGTCGGACTGCACCTTAAACCCCGGCGGGGTGCGGATCGGCACGGCCGATATCTATAACGTCTGCGAAAACTTTCCCCAGATTGAGGACAGCATTGTCTTTGGCCGCGCCATTCCGGGCGATGAAGAGATAGTGCTGTGTCTGATCCTGAAAGATGGGCAGTCTCTGGGGGATGGATTGGCCCGTGACATTCGGATGGCGTTACGGGCGGCCTGTTCGCCGCGCCATGTCCCGGCCTGCATTTATCAGGTGAGCGCCATTCCTTATACCGTCAATGGCAAGCGGGTGGAGGCGGCCGCGCGCGCCGTTGCCTCTGGTCTGGAGGTCAAGAACCGCGCGTCGCTTGTGAACGAGGAGTGTCTTTTGCAGTTTTCCGGTCTCAGCCGCGAGGCAGCACTATGAGCCTGGCTCGGTCAAAGGCCGCAATTGTCGGCGTAGGTGAACTGGCCCCGATCCGTCGAACTGTCGGTGAAAGCACACTGGGAATGTTGGCGCGGTGCGCCGCGCTGGCGCTGACGGATTCTGGTCTTGAGAAGGCTGAGATCGACGGGCTGCTTGTCGGGCCGCAGGTCGGTGAGACGCCGCAGCACGTGCCGGCCACCATGGCGGAGTACCTTGGGCTGATGCCGACCATGTCCAATGTTGTCGATCTTGGCGGTGCGTCCGGGCTGGGTATGATCTGGCGCGCTGCGGCTGCGATTGAGGCGGGCATGTGCGAGGCGGTGCTGTGCGTTATCGGGAACCATCGCAATTCTGACGCGCCGCGCAGCCCCAACCGCAATCCGATCCGCGAATTTGACGTGCCATTCGGGGCCTCCGGGGCCAATGTCGCCTATGCCTTGCTCAAGCAGGCGCATATGGCACAGTACGGCAGCACGGATGCGGATTTTGCCCTGATTGCGCATTGGGCCCGGGCCAACGCCCAACTGACGCCCGAGGCAATCTTTTACGGCCAGCCCGCAAGTGTCGACGAAATCCTTGCCTCGCCTATGATCGCCGCGCCGTTGCACAAATTTGAAATCGTGATGCCGGTCGCCGGGGCCGAGGCGGTGATCGTGACCTCGGCCAAGCGTGCCAAAGACCGGGGCATGACCGCCGTGCATCTGTTGGGCGCGGGCGAAAAGATCACTCATCGTGCGGTGTCTCAAGCGCCGGATTTGACCTCTGGTCCCCTGAAGCCGTCAATGGCGCGCGCCTTTGCACAATCCGGCACCCGGGTTCAGGATATGTCGCTGCTGTCGCTTTATGACTGTTATACAGTCATGGTCGCCACCACGCTGGAAGATTCCGGGATATGTCCGCCGGGCGGGTTTGGGGCGTTCATGCGCGACCACGATTTTGGTCCCGCCGGTCGCTATCCGATGAACTCCAATGGTGGCCAGTTGGGCTTTGGCCAGCCCGATCTTGCCGGGGGGATGGTGCATGTTGTCGACGCTGTGCACCAGTTGCGCGGCACCGCCACTGGCCGACAAATTCAAGGGGCCGAGCTTGCGCTGGTGACCGGCAACGGTGCCACGATGTCCGAAGCTGTGGCGCTGGTATTGGGGGCAGACGTATGACGAACCTGACCGACATCAATGTCCCGGGACCAACCACCATTCCGCTGACCGAACCGTTCTGGGACGCGGCGGCAGAGGGCCGGTTCATCCTACAGCTCTGCGGCGGGTGCCAGCAGCATGTGTTCTATCCGCGTGAGATTTGCCCTCATTGCTGGTCAGGGGATTTGCATTGGGTTCCGGCATCGGGGCAGGGGACGCTGAAATCCTTCACCATCGTCCACCGACCCGGGCATCCGGGCTGGATGGCAGTGACGCCCTATACTGTCGGGCTGGTGGCGCTGGCCGAAGGCCCGACCATGCTGAGCCATATTCTGGGCGACGCGCCGCAGGTTGGACAAGCGGTGGGCTTCGCGCCGACCAACATCGGGGGGCGCGTCCTGCCATGTTTCCGCATCATCACGTCACAAACCACACCCAAAGGGGATTTAGCATGAGCGATACCGCACTCAAGGACGGCTGGGCCAAAGTCACGAACGGCAAACCACAGGTCGGACAGGTGGCCAAGCGCAGCCGCACCACATCGATGACGGATATTCACGCCTTCACCGAGATGACAGGCGACCGCAACCCGGTACATTACGACGAGGCGCTGGCCAAAAAGACCCCGTTCGGCAAACTGATCGTTCAGGGCGGTGTGACCACCGGCATTCTGAATGCGGTTGTGGCGGAGGATCTGCCGGGGCCGGGGACCGTCTTTCTCAACACCAACCTGAACTTCAAAAAGGCGGTCGGTATCGATGAAGTGATTACCGGCAGTGTTGAGGTTCTGAGCGTTCGAGATGACAAGCCGATCTGTACGTTGAAAGTGACCGTGGTGGATGGCGACGGCGCGGTTTGCGTCGAAGGCGAAGCCACCACCTATACCATGCCGCTGCAAGGACTCTGATATGAACGATGCCGTCGCCGAAGACACAAGTGCCGCAGGACGCTGGAAAATGCTTGCGCTGATGTGCGTTGGCGTGGTCGGCGTCTTGACGACTTGGTTTTCGGCGACGGCGATCGTGCCGGAACTGATTACGCATTGGCGGCTGAGCACGTCACAGGCGGCTTGGCTGACCAACGCTGTACAGATCGGGTTTGTCGTCGGTGCGATTGCGGCCTCCTTGGTCAACCTTCCTGACATCGTACGAATGCAGCGCCTGATGGCGGTCAGTGCCCTCTGCGCAGCCGCCGCAAATGCAGCCTTGCTGTTTGTCGAGACCCCAGGACTGGCGATCTTTGCGCGATTTCTGACCGGGGTGGCATTGGCCGGGGTCTATCCGCCCGCGCTTAAACTGATGGCGACGTGGTTCGTCAAGGGCAGGGGGTTGGCATTGGGGTTCTTGATCGGGGCGCTGACGTTGGGATCGTCGATGCCGCATTTGCTGCGGGCGGTGACGGATGGCCTAGCGTGGCAGATGGTGGTGATCGGAACCAGTGCGCTAACGCTGACCTCGGCCGCGATCTTTGCAACGCTTGTGCATGAGGGCCCGCATGCCTTTGGACGTGCCACGTTCAATCCGCGCCAATGTCTTCAAGTGTTTACGGTCAAGCCGCTCTGGCTCGCAAATCTTGGCTATTTTGGCCATATGTGGGAGCTTTACGCAATGTGGGCTTGGATTCTGGCCTTTGGAACTGCCGCCGCCGAAACCGGGCTGTCGCCGTTTCCCTTTGGGTCCCCCTCCATGCTGAGCTTTGTGGTGGTCGCATCCGGGGTTGCAGGCTGCATTTTGGGTGGGGTCTTGTCCGACCGGATCGGGCGTTGTCTGACCACTGCCGGGATGATGGCGGTCTCTGGGTCATGCGCCCTGTTGATCGGCGTGTTGTTCGATGGTCCGGGTTGGGCGCTGGCGCTGGTCGCGGTGATCTGGGGCATTTCGGTGATTGGCGATAGCGCGCAGTTTTCCGCTGCGGTCACCGAATTGGCAGATAGCCGTTTTGTTGGCACCGCTGTGACATTGCAGCTTGGGATCGGCTTTGCCCTCACCGTTCTAGCGATCTGGGGGGTGCCGTTGTTGGCGGCTGTTGTCGGGTGGCAATGGGTATTTTTGATGCTGGTGCCCGGCCCTGTTCTGGGCGTCTGGGCCATGCTACGGCTGCGTCAATTGCCTGAAGCTTCGTGGATGGCTGGCGGCGCACGGTGACTTGGCATTTGCAAGCCCATGCTTTTGGTTGGTATTTGAAATGATCAATGTCGTTATTAGTGCGTGGAAGCCAAATTCTGATGAAAACCCGTAAGAAATCACCGGGTCGTCCGAAGAATGAAGATGACGGCACCGCCGCTGATCTGCTGCGCCAGACCCTGCATGCGCAGGGTCCGTTGGATCCACACCATCATATCCCTTTCTCGGCTGAGAATTGACGGCGTCTGAACGCGGCCATGATATGCCGTCCCTCAGGGCATCACCAACTTTCGCGCGTTACTCTCAGCGCGGTACTTCGGGATGTTGGCCGTGACTGAGGGAGCACTTCAGGCGGGGAGGCAACCTTGGCGGCGCATCGCACTTTATAATGGCGGCGGTTGAACCTCGTCGGGTGACTGATTGTGCGGTTGTGATTGTTCTGACAGCCAGATGCGGAATGCCCGCAGGGCACCGTCGTTATCTTTGTCCTTCGGCCACACAAGCCAATAGGCCCCGCGCACCGGAACATCCTGTTTGAGCACGGGCAGCAAGCGGCCTTCGCTGATTTCGATCTGGGCGAGATAATCTGGTAACAGCGCGACCCCCAAGCCCGAAATCGCCGCTTGGATCACCATCGAGAACTGGTCCATCAGCATGCCGCCGGCACCGGTGGGGGTGCCGCCTTGGCCTTGAAACCAATCGGCCCAGAAGGTCGATCGCGATTCCAGATGAAGCATGGGAACCCCGGCAAGATCGGCGAGCGTGTCAAGCTTGTGGGCCGCGGCAAAGCCGGGCGACACGCAGGCCGTCACGGTTTCGTCGAAAAGTTTCAGATGGTTGGCGCCGTCCCAATCCGCCGCGCCGAAGTAGATGGCGGCGTCAAACACCTCGCCCGAAAAATCAAACCGACCGATCCGTGTCGACATGTTGATCGCGATACCCGGATGCGCATTTAGAAACCGCCCCAGACGCGGTCCGAGCCACCGGGTTGCGAAGGTCGGCAACACCGCAAGCGACAGGGTGCCGCCTTCGGGGTTGGCAACCACCGACATGCTGGCGCGCTGGATCATGGCAAGGGCGCGGGCAACGTCGCGCTGATAGCTGATGGCAGCGGCGGTGGGGATCAAGCGGCGGTGCTCGCGGGTGAACAGGTCCTTGCCAAGCTGGTCTTCCAAGGCAAGAATTAACCGGCTGACCGTGCTCTGCGTCAGATCCAGTTCATCAGCCGCGGCTGTGACAGAGCCGTGCCGCACCACCGCATCCAAGGCCAGCAGCAATTTGATCGAGGGAAGGAAGCGCCGTTGCCGCATTTGCATTCCATTACTGCATGAACTCATGAGGTAAACTTGATGTTTATTGCAGTTCGCCCCTGATATTACCATGAAAATTGCATGAAACGTGACTGATCATCGTCAGAGGAAACCATATGTCGACAGCGTCCCACAAAGGCATCCCGTATAACTGGGCAGATCCCTTCCTGTTTGAAGAACAACTGAGCGAAGAGGATCGGATGATCAGCGCATCCGCGCGGGCGTTTGCCGCAGACCGATTGATGCCGCGGGTTGAGCGGGCCTATCTGGATGAAACCACCGACCCGGAAATCTTTCGGGAGATGGGTGAAAATGGCCTTTTGGGTGTGACGGTTCCGGAAGAATATGGCGGGGTCGGGGCGTCGTACGTGGCCTATGGTCTCGTGGCGCGGGAAGTCGAGCGTGTGGATAGCGGCTATCGGTCGATGATGTCGGTGCAATCCTCGCTCGTGATGTTCCCGATTTACGCCTATGGCTCGGAAGAGCAGCGGCAGAAATATCTTCCGAAACTTGCAAGCGGGGAATATATCGGCTGCTTCGGCCTGACCGAGCCGGATGCCGGATCGGACCCCAGCGGCATGAAAACCCGGGCGATCAAGACCGAGGGCGGATACCGTCTGATCGGGTCGAAAATGTGGATTTCCAACAGTCCGATCGCCGATGTGTTCGTGGTCTGGGCCAAGTCCGAGGCTCATGGCGGCAAGGTCCGTGGCTTTATCCTTGAGAAAGGGATGAAAGGGCTGACCGCGCCAAAGATCGGCGGCAAGCTGTCATTGCGCGCTTCGATCACCGGCGAGATCGTGATGGACAATGTCGAGGTTGGCGAAGAGGCGCTGTTGCCGAATGCCGAAGGCATGGGCGGGCCATTTGGCTGTCTGAACCGTGCCCGGTATGGCATTGCGTGGGGGGTGATGGGGGCCGCCGAAGATTGCTTTACCCGCTCACGCCAATACGGCCTTGATCGCCATCAGTTCAAACGCCCGCTGGCCGCAACCCAACTGTATCAAAAGAAATTGGCGGATATGCATACCGAGATCACGCTGGGGCTTCAGGCCTGTTTGCGGGTGGGTCAGCTGTTCGATCAGGGCCGGTTTGCGCCTGAGATGATCTCAATGATCAAGCGCAACAACTGTGGCAAGGCGTTGGATATTGCCCGGCAATCTCGGGACATGCATGGCGGTAACGGCATCCAGATCGAATATCATGTGATGCGCCACGCTCAGAACCTTGAGACCGTGAATACCTATGAGGGCACCCATGATGTGCATGCCCTGATCCTTGGCCGGGCGATTACCGGCATTCAGGCCTTTGGCTGAGATGTCACAGCAGATGACCCAAGACCCGCCCTTAAAGGGCCTCAAGGTCATTGAGTTGGCGCGCATTCTGGCCGGTCCTTGGATCGGTCAGACGCTGGCAGATCTTGGCGCCGAGGTAATCAAGGTTGAAGCCCCCGAAGGCGATGACACGCGCCGATGGGGGCCGCCTTTCGTCGATCGGCCCGACGGCAATGGCGGCGTTGAGACGACGGCGGCTTATTTCCACGCGGCCAATCGCGGCAAGACCTCAGTGATCTGCGATTTTTCCGATCCGACCGATCTTGCCAGTCTGAAAGCCATGATCGCCGATGCGGACGTGGTAATCGAGAATTTCAAAGTTGGCGGTTTGGACAAGTTCGGGCTGGACTATGCCAGTCTCAGCGCCCTCAATCCGGGCCTTGTCTATGCGTCGGTCACGGGGTTTGGCCAGAACGGCCCGCGGGCCAAGCAGCCGGGCTATGATTTTCTCATTCAGGGCATGTGCGGGGTGATGGACCTGACCGGTGATCCGTTGGGAGAACCGCAAAAGGTCGGCGTGGCGTGGATCGATATTTTCACCGGCCTGTATGGGGTGATCGGCATTCAGGCGGCGCTGGCTGAACGGGCGCGATCGGGGCTGGGGCAGCATATTGACCTGTCGCTGCTGGATTGTGGGGTTGGCGTGCTGGCCAACCAAGCGACCAATTTCCTGTTGGGCGGGGCAGTGCCCACCCGTCTTGGCAATGCGCATCCTAACATTGTGCCGTATCAGGTGTTTCCGTCCTCTGATGGACATATCATCATCGCTTGCGGAAACGATCGGCAATTTGGGGCGCTGTGCCGGGCGCTTGATCTGGAGGGGCTGGCCGGAGACGACCACTATGCGACCAACCCGGCCCGGGTCGAACACCGGGACGTGCTGTGTGCCTTGCTTGCCGCGCAAACGGCGACCCACAGCAAGGCCGAACTGATCGCCTTGCTGGAAGCGGCAGGGGTGCCGGTCGGTCCGATCAACACCGTGGCCGAAGCCCTGTCAGAACCTCAGATCGATGCACGCGCTTTGCGCATTGCCCCCGAAGGGATCGAAGGGCTGCGGACGCCGCTGACGTTCTCGCGCAGCCCAATGGCGCTGGATAAGGCGGCCCCGGTATTGGGTCAGGGCACGCGACGTTTTTCGGACCCCGGTTAAGCCGGAAGTCTGGCTCCACCAGCGGTCGATGTGGCCGCTGGTGGGGGTGTCATGCGGGCGGTGGTCAGTCCAGGCGGGTGATGAAGCGGGTGTCGAGATAGGCCTCGATCGCCTCGGACCCGCCTTCGGTGCCGATCCCGGATTCGCCGATGCCGCCGAACGGCACTTCGGGCAAGGCCAGCCCGACATGGTTCACCGACAGCATCCCGGCGCGCACTTCGTTTTGCAAGCGGGTGGCTGTCGCCGAGGACCGGGTGAAGGCATAGGCGGCCAGTCCAAAGGGCAGGCGATTGGCCTCGGCAAAGGCTGCGTCCGCGGTGTTGAATCGGTTGATGACGGCGACCGGGCCGAAGGGCTCGTCGTTCATGATGTCGGCATCAACGGGCACGTCGCGCAAAACGGTCGGCTCAAAGAACCATCCCGAATTGCCAATCCGTTTTCCGCCGGTGACAAGGGTGGCGCCGCGGGCGACGGCATCGTCGATCATCCGTTCAAGGGCGGGGATGCGCCGATCATTGGCCAGTGGTCCCATTGCGCTGTCGGGGTCGGTTCCCGGGCCAACGCGGACCGCTTCTGCGGCTTTGGCAAAGCCGTCCACGAATTGATCCGCAACGCTGTCTTGCACCAGAAACCGGGTGGGCGAGATGCAGACCTGACCGGCATTGCGGAACTTGGTCGCTGCCATCGCCGCGATGGCAGTCTCGATATCGGCATCCCCGAACACCAACACCGGGGCGTGGCCGCCCAGTTCCATCGTCGCCTTCTTCATATGCGCCCCGGCCAGTGCGGCCAGTTGCTTGCCCACAGGGGTCGAGCCGGTGAATGAGATTTTGCGGATCACCGGATGCGGGATCAGATAGCCGGAAATTTCGGCCGGATCGCCATAGACCAGATTGACCACACCGGCGGGGACGCCCGCGTCCGCAAAACAGCGGATCAATTCCGCAGGCGAGGCGGGGGTTTCCTCGGGGGCCTTGACGATGATCGAGCATCCCGCAGCCAAAGCGGCAGACAGCTTGCGCACCACTTGGTTGATCGGGAAGTTCCACGGCGTGAAGGCCGCGACCGGCCCTACCGGCTGTTTCAGGGTCAGTTGGGTGACGCCGGGCTTGCGGGACGGGATGACCTGCCCATAGGTGCGGCGGGCCTCTTCGGCAAACCAGTCGATGGTATCGGCCCCGGCGAGGACCTCCATCTTCGACTCTGCGAGGGGCTTGCCTTGTTCGGCGGTCATCAAAGCCGCGATGTCATCGGCGCGGTCGCGCAACAAATCGGCGGCACGGCGCATCAGCTTGGCACGCTCATACGCCCCGGTGGCGGACCAGATGGCAAACCCGGCGCTGGCAGCGCTTAGGGCCCGGTCAAGATCGGCGATGCCGGCATGAGCAACGCGGCCAATTTCCTGCGCGGTGGCCGGGTCGATCACCGGCAAGGTGCGGGCGTCTGCCGCGGGTCCCCATGTGCCGTTGATAAAAAGTTGGGTGTCTGGATAGCGCATGGCTGTGTCCTGTTCTTGGGGGCCGATAGGATCACCGGCCCTTTTCGAGATGTTTTTGGTCGGGTGTGGCGGCCAAATGCGGCGGTCAGGCGGACCCGGCTGCAGCGACGATTGCGGCGTAAAGGATGGCCGCTCCTTCGTCGAGGACCGCATCTTCGATCGTTAGCGCCGGCAGCAGGCGGACGACATTGGCGCGGGTGCCGCAGGACAGCAGGATCAGGCCGCGCGATTGGGCCTCGGCGATGATCCGGTTGCATAGGTCCGGTGCCGGACGGGCCGGATCGCCGTCATCCACCAGTTCAAACGCCACCATGGCACCAAGGCCGCGAATGTCGCCAATGGCGCTGACCTTGGTCGCGGCTTTGGTAAGGGTGTCGCGCAACCGCGTCCCAACCACTTCGGCCCGGGCACAGAGGTCATCGTCGGCAATCACGTCAAGCACCGCATGGGCCGCCGCCACCGCCAATGGATTGCCAGCATAGGTGCCGCCCAAGCCGCCGGAATGGGGCGCGTCGATCAACTCCGCGCGGCCGACAACCGCCGAAATCGGAAAGCCGCCACCCAAGCCCTTGGCCAGTGTCACGATGTCCGGTTTGACGCCGGCATGTTCGCAGGACAGCATCCGCCCGGTGCGGGCCATCCCGCCTTGCACTTCGTCAAGGATCAGGATGATCCCATGCGCGTCCGCCCGGGCGCGCAATGCCGCCAGAAACTCTGGCGGTGCAACGTTGAAGCCCCCTTCGCCCTGAACCGGTTCGACGATGAAGGCTGCGACCTCGTCCGGGGCAATATCGCTGGTCAGGATCGTGTCCAGACCGCGCAGGGCCTCGTCCGTGGAGACGCCCAGATATGCGTTCGGAAACGGCGCGTGATAAATGCCAGAGGGCAGCGGGCCAAAGGTCTTTTTGTATGGCATCACTTTGCCGGTCAGGGCCATCCCCATGGCGGTGCGGCCATGAAAGGCCCCGCCAAACGCGATCACGCCGGGGCGACCTGTCGCCGCGCGGGCGATTTTGATCGCGTTCTCAACCGCTTCGACCCCGGTGGTCAGGCAGAGCGATTTGTTCGCCGCGCCGGTGTCGACCATGGCGTTCAGACGCTCGCATAGGCGCACATAGCCTTCGAACGGTGCAACATGGAAACAGGTATGGGTAAATGCGGCGGCCTGATCGGCAACGGCCTGCATCACCTTGGGGTGGCAATGGCCGGTATTGGTCACGGCAATGCCTGCGGCGAAATCGATAAAGCGGGTGCCGTCCACATCCCAAAGCTCTGCATTCAGGGCGCGCTCGGCATAGAGCGGTTTTCCGGCCACGCCACGGGCGACAGCGGCTTGGCGACGGGCTTCGAGTTCGGTTGAGCGTGTCATGGGAATCCTCTGACGGTAGAGATGTGAAACTGGGTATCGCCGTGAAATATTTCAAGCAACATGGCGCTGAATGCGGCGGTCAAAGATAGGGGGGCGTGCAGGCAGAAATCACCACTGTGACGCCATCGTGCACATTTCGAAAGCGGTGGGGAAGCCGGGAGTCGAACAGATAAGATTCGCCGGGGCCAAGCACCCGCACGTCGGTTCCAACGGTGACTTCCAGCGCACCTTCAAGGACATATCCGCCCTCGGATGAAAAATGGTCGAGCATGTTTTCACCGGTGTCGGCGCCTATGTCATAGGTTTCATGCAAGATTTGCAGGTTGTAGCGGCGGGCATCACCGATCTGGCGAAAGGCCATTCTGCCGGTGCTATCCATGACGCCGCTGGCCGGTAATTTCGACGTCAGGTCCAGCAGATCCTCGGTGCCAAAAAACGGCCCGTCTGGGGCGCTGCGATCATCCTCGAAGAAGTCCCCCATCGTCAGATTCAAGCCGGACAAAATTTTGCGCAAGGTGGCGATCGATGGACTGGATTTGTTCTGTTCTATGATCGAGATTTGCGCGTGCGGCACGCCGGCGCGTTCCGCGAGATGGCGCTGGGAGTAGCCCGCCGCCTTGCGCATGGCCAACAGGCGCGCGCCGATATCGAATGCGGGGTCGGTCATTGCGGTATCCTTGTGGTGCAGTCTTGGCACGCCATCGCCATCAAGCGAGACGAGGGCGCGCCGCCGTCCCGCGACGGTGTGCGCTGCGAATGCTTGATCACATCGTCGCCTCGATCAGGCGGGGGCCGGGGGTGGCCATTGCATCGGCGATGGCCCGGGAAAGTGCGCCCGCCTCGCTGACGCGGCAGCCCGCGACGCCGTGCCCCTCCGCCAGTTTCACCCAGTCCGGCGCTGGATCCTCAAGGCTCATCAACGGCAAGGTCGCATCGGTCGGGCTGCCCGCGCCGATCTTAGACATTTCGTTGGCCAGAATGCGGTAGCTGCGATTGGCAAGGATCACCACGGTGACGTTCAGCCGTGCCCGCGCCATCGACCACAAGGCTTGCAAGGTATAGGCTGCGGACCCGTCGCCGGTAACGCATAGAACCGGCCGGTCGGGGCAAGCGATGGCCGCGCCGACCGCAACCGGCATCGAATAACCGATGGAGCCACCGCGATTGTTCAGCCAGTCGTGACGGGCAGCACCGGCGCATTCAGCAAACATATGCAAGCCGTTGGTGATCGATTCATCAACCACGATCGCACCTTCAGGAAGTGCGGAGGCCACGGCCCGCCCAAGGGTCTCTGCCGTGATGGCCGCGGTGGGATCGCCCGATGAAATGCCGGGATTGGCTGCCTCTACCGGCGTTGCGCCAAGGGCATCGGCGAGGGCTTGCAAGGCGGCTTCGATGTCTGCCAGCGGTGGCGCAAGGTCAATGATCGTCGCGTCTGTGGGCAGCAACAGGCTGGGGCGGTTGGGATAGGCGAAAAAGGCGACCGGGGTCTTTGCCCCCACCAGAACCGCATCGGCAAGGCCCGACAGCGCTTCGGTCGCGAAGTCGACATGGAACGGTTGCCGCCGAAGCGCCGGGATGTCGCCGCCACGGGCCATGCGGGCCACGGTCGGTTCGGTAAATACCCGGCAGCCGGTGGCGGCCCCAATGGCGTGGGCCAGTCGGGCGATCTTTTCGGTGATATAGGGCGCGCCGATCATCAGCGCAGCGGCATCTCCCTTCTGCAAGGCCGCGGCGGCGCGGGGCAGGGCCGTTGGGTTCATTGGCCGTGCGGGCAGGGGCGCGTGCGGTTTCGCAGTGCGTTCGGTGTCTTGCCACGCTAGATCATTTGGCACGATCATGGTGGCGACCCGTTGGTCTGGTCCTGCAATTGCGGCCATGGTTGCGGCAGTGGCGTCGGCCATGGCGTCCACGCTGGTCGGAGTGACGACAAGGTCAGACACGGTTCGGGCCATGCCGGCGATATCTGCGGTCAGCGGCGCGTCGTGATCCAGATGATAGGTCGCATGCTCGCCCACGATATTGACCAACGGACTGGCTGCTTTGCGCGCGTTGTGCAGGTTGGCCATGCCGTTCGCAAGGCCCGGACCAAGATGTAGCAGCACCGCTGCCGGACGTTCTGCCATCCGCGCAAACCCGTCTGCGGCCCCGGTGGCGACCCCTTCAAACAAACACAGATGCAAGGCGATGCGGGATTCGCGGCCAAGGGCGGATAGCAGGTGCATTTCGGTCGTGCCGGGATTTGCAAAACACGTGTCCACGCCCTGATCGGCAAGGGTCCGCGCAAGGATGTCGGCGCCAGTTGTCATGTGGGTCTCCGCGAAAGTTGGGCTGTGTGGGGAGGGGGAGCGTTGTGACGCGACCATTGCCGCGTCCGGGACGCCTGTCAATAATTTTGAGCAAGATTTTTGAATGGTGATGAGGATGGCCGATAAATTGGCAATGATTCGGGGATTTTCTTTTGATGTAAGCTTAATTCTGCCAAACTGCGCTCAATTATTCATCCAAATCTTCTAGGCTGCGCGCCTTCTTTGCCGGAATAACAAGCCGATAGCGTCGGCAACGTTCGGGTCGGCAAATTAAGTTTGACAGATTGCGGACACTTGCTCCAGTATATTCATTATAGATACGACGTATTTATTTAGAATACATGCGGTAACGAGGGGTTCGCAAGCGTGGCAGAGCAATCAGGCGGAAATCGGAAGGATGCATCCTCTGGTCAGGGGCGTGAGCCGGCAGGTGTGCGGCCGCTGTCAACGGTTTTGAAGACGCTTGAGATCATCGACTTCTTTTCGCGTCAGGGCGCACCGGTCAGGTTGGGCGCAGTGTCCAGCGATTTGGGATTGTCCCGCGCTACGGCCTATCAGCGTCTGTTTACATTGGTCGAAGCGGGATGGCTGGATCAGGACGCCACCGGTGCTTATCGGTTGACGATGTTTGCGACCCGTCTCGCGGCGGCGGCGCTTGAGCAGACCGATTTGGGAACGCGGGTTGAACCGGTGCTCAGCCGACTTGCCGACCGGATCAAAGAAACGGTGTCTCTTGCGGTGATTGATCGCGGACTGCCCTGCATCGTGGCGCGGGTCGAAACGAACACTTTGCTGCGGGCCGTTCAGCAGATCGGGACCATGTTGTCGTTGGATGGGTCTGCATCGGGGCGGGTGCTATGCGCCTTTGCCGAGGGTCACATTCTGGACCGTCTGCGCACGGGTGAGCATCCGCTGCCTACCGAAGAGATCATGCAAAAGGTCCGCGCCGACGGCTATGCGATTTCGTCCGGCTATACGCAGTCCGGAGTGATCGGGATGGCCGTGCCGGTTTTCGACGCGCGCCAGAAAGTCATCGCGACAGTGTCGTTGGTTCAGCCGGAGGGGCGGTTTGACCTTGCCGCGATCCTCGAGCCGATGCTGGAGGCCGCCGCAGAAATTTCAGGATTGCTACAAGGGATACAGGACAGATCATGAGCACTGCGCTCCACCAATACGATGGCGACGGGCGACCGACCTTGCGAAACTGGCGCGAAGTCATGCGACCGAACCGGCTGGCAGCTATGCAACCGAGCCGCCTGAGCGGCACCTGGAGCATGATGAACCGAATGATCGCAGAGCGCTGGGATATCCGGCTGGACCGGATGGATGTGGATGCCGATGCAAAGGGCACCATCGTCTATTCGATCCGGACCGGTGCCGGGCCGGATGCCCGCGAGTTTAGCTTCATCGCCTTTTCCTCGCCCCCCAGCCTGAAGGCCCGCACGGGCCGGATCATTGGTCGGTCGTGGGACATGATGGGCACGCTGAACGAAGGGCCGGCGACCGAGGCAGATATCGAATCCGCCCGCAGCCAGATCCCGCTGCTGTACCGTGGCCGTGCGACCCCGAATGCGCTGGTCTGGTGCCGCTCGAACCGATCGATGCGGGTCTTTAATGCGACGCTTGAGGCGCTGTCCGAAGGCCGTCAGCCCAAGATCGCGGATCTGAATTCCGTGTGCTACCTGATGCGGAATACCGGGCTTGATGGCAACGGCACCTTTGGCACCCGGTCGTTCCCCTCGCTGGGGGCAGAGCATCCGTTGGGCGGCGTGCTACAGGCGCAAATCTTGAATGCCTATCTGATGCGCGAATTGTCCTGCGATCTGGTCGAGCATCTGGCAACGCTTCAGTCCGATCGCGCCGTGCCCCTGGACCCGGCGATCCGGCGTTATTTAGGGGTTGGCAACGGCTCGGCGCTGGGACTGATCTTTTTCGTGCAAAAGCATCCCCGGCTGCTGGCTTCGTGGATCGGCGCGCGCGAGGCAACCGTGGCTGCGGCGTTGGCACTGGAACTGGGCAAAGGCGACGCGCGGATTGAGGCTTTGCGGGATCTGTTGGCGCAAGCGGTGCAGTTCCGCCGCCAAGACCGGATGATGTATGAAACCTTCGCCGCCTCGTCGCAGGTGGCCGATGAGTTGGACAGTCTGTTGCCTCGGCTTGCGGCGCTGTCGGCGACCGGTTTGCTAGACGGGGCGCAAGTGCGCTATCCGCTGGACCAACTGGCCCTGTCAGTGCAGGCCGATATGACGCCGGAAAGCTATGAGACATTCCTGTCGATGATCATGGAACTGGTGCCAGAGACGGCGGATGCCGCGATCCGCCGCGTGGCGGGCGCGGATGAATTGGCCGTCGATCCCCTTGCGACAGTGGCCGAGCTGCGCGCGCAGCTGTCCGACACTTACGACTGGGCCCTGTCGATGGACATGCAAGCCCCCGGGGCACAGGATTATGTCTGGTACAAATCCGAAACGGCAGAAGAGCCGCGCCGAGGCTTGCGCGCCGAGGTGCCTGAGGCCCGCGATCTTGGCTTGGATTTGCCAACTGCGGTTCAAGCCCTGATGCGGGACCTGACCGGCGCGCCCCAAGATCAGTCCGTCGCACGCTTTTTGCTGGCCTTCCCGGCGTATCGGTTGCTGGTCGCGCGGGTCCAAAGCCTTCGGGACGACCCGTTCCACACGCCGATGGCCAACATCAATGCGGCCGATTTCGTGCCGATCGACCTTGTGCGTCTGATGAATGTGGCCTTCCACGGCATCGACAAGACGCGCGACTATCTACAGCGCAATCTGCGCGGTGTTCTGTTTCAGGGGGCGCCGACGCGCGATGACCTGCGTGCGGGCATCGGGGCGCGCTGGTTTTACCCCGGAGAGCCCGCCAATGACTGAGCACCCCTTGCGCGTGATGCCGCGCGAAATGCGGATGATGTCCGAACGCATCCTGTCGCTGACCAGCTTGCCCAAAGGTTTCGCGATGACGGTTGGCGATGTGGTGATGTATTCCGAAGCTATGGGCTTTGGCGGGTTCGCGCAGCTTTTGGCCGCGTTTGACACGATCAAGTCCGCCGACCCGACCCAGCTGACCCTGACCCAGACCGATGCAGGCGGCCTGCATCTGGACGGCGGCGGGGAACACGCGTGGTTTGTCGTGCCATCGTTGCTCGATCTGCTGGGCGAGGGGCTGGCCACAGCCGAAACCACCTGCATCGAGGTCGGCAACCTGCGCCACCCGCAGGAACTGGGCATTGCGATCGGGTTGGGCCGTCGCGCCGGCCTCGATCTTGAGATTGAGGGACCGCGCGTCACGGCCCGGCGCGGGCCTGTCGCCGATCCGGTTCTGTCCCGTGTCATGGCCGAAGGCTGCCCGATTGCCGCTGATCTGTGGTGGCAGGTTTGGGCCTTGGCGCAGACGGCGTTGACCCCAGACAGTGTGGTCTCGCGCCGCCATGCCGGGGTGAACATCGTCACTGAGGATGGGCAGGTCATTGGCCGCACCGACAATGATGACGATACCGACACCAGTTTCATCGCCGGGTCGGACGTGCCGGACAGATCGGCAGACACAGCACAGAGCTTGAAAACGACGAAGGAACTCAGTCAATGATGATCGACGGACTGCAATGCGGGCATTTTGACCGGGACTCTTTCATCAAGCTGAAGTCCGCAGGCGTGCACGGTGTCGTGGTGACCTGCGGCTTCTGGGAAGGCGCATTGGAAAGCCTCGACAGCCTTGGCCAGTGGCGCGATCTGATCCGCGGCAATAACGATGTGGCCGCGTTTGCCTATACGCCCGAAGACATCACCACCGCAGCAGAGGCCGGCAAGGTCGCTGCGATCTTGGGCTATCAAAACGCCAACCTCTTTGAGGGGCGGATCCGGCTGGTTGAAATGTTTGCCGAGCTGGGTGTCCGGGTGGTGCAACTGACCTATAACAACCAGAATGACCTGGCCGGAAGCTGCTATGAGGCCGAAGATTGCGGGCTGGCGCGCTATGGCCGTCAGGTCATCGCCGAGATGAACCGGCACGGCATCCTGATCGATTGCAGCCACGTGGGCGACCGGTCAACCCTCGACGCGATTGAGGCCAGCGACAAGCCGATTGCCGTCACCCATGCCAATGCCGCGAGCCTGTTTCCACATCAGCGCAACAAATCCGACAAGGTGTTACATGCCTTGCGTGCTTCGGGCGGGGTCATCGGTTGCGCCGCCTATCGCAACATCACCGGCGACTATTACTCTGGCCCGATTGCGCAGTGGTGTGAGATGATCGCGCGCACGGTCGAGATCGCGGGCATCGACAGCGTCGCGATTGGAACGGATCGCAGCCATAACTTTACCAAGCCCGATTACGACTGGATGCGGATGGGGCGGTGGACCCGCGAAGTCGATTACGGCGCGGCGTCGGCGGCCCGTCCGGGCAAGGCCCCGCCGCCTGATTGGTTCCAGACCCTCGAAGACATGCAGATCATTCCAGACGGCCTTCGCGATGTGGGGTTCTCGGCCGATGACGTCGCCAAGATCACCCACGGAAACTGGTTGCGCCTCTATGGCCAGACTTTTCGCAAGTCCAACACCTAAAGGGATTCAAAGCAATGAAAACACCGATATCCACAACCAGCTTGATGATGCCGCGGCGCAGTTTCCTGATGGGCTCGGCCGCGGTCGCCGGGACTACCCTTGCCGCGCCAAGCATCGGACGGGCGCAAACCCAAGAGCTGTATATTAATTCGTGGGGCGGCGCGTGGCTGGAGGCTGCAACCGAGAACCTGTTTGACCCGTTCACCAAGGACACCGGCATCGCGATCAAAACCGTGTCGCCGGTGTCCTTTGCCAAGCTGGCGGCGCAAGTGCGCAGCGGTGTGTATGAATTTGACGTCACCACATTGGGCGGCGGCGATATCATCCGTGCCAATCAGGCCGGATTGCTGGAAGACCTTGCCCCGACCTATGAGGGCGGCGTCTACGAAAATGGCATGGGCAGCCACGCCTTCGCGACGGTTCTGGCATGGCGGACCGACGCCTATCCGGATGCGGGTCCGCAAAGCTGGGCCGATTTCTGGGATGTGGAGCGGTTCCCGGGAAACCGGTCGCTGCAACGCTATCCCGCGCGGATCATCCCGCTGGCCTTGCTGGCTGATGGCGTGGCCGTTGAAGACCTTTATCCGCTTGATTTCGAGCGGGCCTTTGCCAAGCTTGACCAGATCAAGGATCACATCACGGTCTGGTGGACCGCGGACGCCCAATCCGAACAACTGCTGCGTGACGGCGAAGTTGACATGATTGGTATCTGGCACGGCAGCTATTTCCGGGCCGAGGATTCCGGGGCTCCGGTGGCGATGACGTGGAACCAAGCCGAGATTGAACGGTCCTATTGGGTGGTGGCCAAAGACACGCCGAACATGGAGGCCGCGAAGTTGTTTGTCGATTTCGCAACCTCAGCCGCGCCGCTGGCCGGGTTTGTCGAGCAGGCGAATTATGGGGCGTTGAACCCCGCTGCGACGGCGCTGGTGCCGGATACGGCGCAGTCCCGGATGCCGACATCAACGGCAAACTATCCGTTGGCCTTTGAGCAGGACATGGCGAATTGGGGCGCCGATCCCGAAGAGGTGTCCATGCGCTTTGAAGAATGGCTGTCTTACTAGGGCCAGCCGCCGCCTTCCATTCCCCGCCACCTGGCCACGTTACCCTGAAAGTTTGTCATGTCAGCTACGCCGGCGTCCATCAGAGATCGGCAGAACCTTACACCTTGGCTTCTGCTGCTTCCTCTTGCTGCCTATCTATTGATCTTCTTTTTCGTGCCCCTCGCCCAGGTGGGGATCATGAGTGTGACCGAGCCCAATCCCGGGCTCGGCAATTACGAAAAGCTGGTGACCTCGCCGCTCTATCGCAAGGTCTTTATCAACACTTTCATGACCGCGTTGCTGGTAACGGTCTGTTGTCTGTTGGTGGGGTATCCCCTTGCCTATCTGATGGCCCATACGACCAAGCGGCGGGCGATGCTGATCTTGATGTTGATCACCATGAGTTTCTGGACCTCGTTTCTGGTGCGGACCTATTCGTGGATGGTGTTGCTGGGGCGAAATGGCCCGGTGTCTTGGCTGTTTCTGCAAATGGGCTGGGATGAGCCGCCGCAAATGCTGTTCACGCGCTTTGCCTCGACCTTGGCCATGGTGCATATTCTGGCCCCCTATATGATCATGAACATCTATTCGGTCATGCAAAAGATCGACCCCAGCCTGATCCGGTCGGCTGAAAGTATGGGCGCGCGTGGGCCGTCGCTGTTCCGGCATGTCTATTTGCCGCTGACAGCCCCGGGCATCGCCAATGGCTCGATCTTGGTGTTTGTTATCTGTCTTGGGTTCTACGTCACGCCAGTCTTGTTGGGATCGCCCCGCGAACAGATGGCCGCCGGACTGATCGGGCGTCAGATCGAAGAGTTCCTCGCCTTTGGTCCCGGTTCAGCCATGGCGATCGCGCTGCTGGTGTTCACGCTGATCATCCTTGCGATTTATCACCGCCGTTTCGGCCTCGACAAACTTTACGGATGAGGGCGCTATGAACCGAACCATGAAAATCATCGGGTTTCTGGTGGTGCTATTCATTGCGGCACCGCTGGTCATCGTCGTCCCGATGTCGCTGTCGACCTCGGCGTCGCTGCAGTTTCCACCGCCGGGCTATTGGCTGGGATATTACCAGCAGTATTTTCAAGATGCGAATTGGCTGCGACCGACTTGGAACAGTTTGGTCATCGCAACGGTCAACACCATCCTGACCATGCTGCTGGTGGTCCCGGCGACCTTCGCGCTGGTGCGCCACAAATTCTGGGGCAAAGGGCTGGCCAATGTTATGATGATGATGCCCATGGCGGTGCCGCACATCGTGATGGCGATTGGGTATTACAATTACTTCGGACAGCTTGGGATCGTGTTCTCCAAGACCGGCGTAATCTTGGCCCATACCTGCTTGTCGGTGCCGATCACCTTTCTTGTGCTGTCGGCCAATCTGAAAGGCTTTGATCAGACGCTCGAACGGGCGGCGCGGTCGCTCGGCGCAACACCGGCGCAGACCTTTATCCATGTGACATTGCCGATCCTGCGGCCGGGATTGTTGATCTCGTCGCTGTTTGCCTTCATCCAGTCGTTCGATGAAACCGTCGTGGCGATCTTCATCTCTGGGCGGGATGCCGAAACGCTGCCCCGAAAGATGTTCGACTCCATTCGGCAGGAGGCTGATCCGGTCATTGCCGTGATCTCGACCCTGCTCTTCGTGGTTGTGCTCTTCGCCCTTGTTGCCCCGCTTTTGATGCGCGGGATCAAGCGACTGAGCGGCCGTGCGACCCCATCCACCCCCTCTCGGAGCTGACATGACCAGCTATCTCACCATCGCCGGACTTAAGAAAAATTTCGGCACTTTCACCGCCTTGCACAACGTCGATCTGGACATCAAGAAGGGCGAGTTTGTGACCTTTCTCGGCCCATCGGGGTCGGGGAAGACGACCACGCTGATGATCATAGCGGGCTTTGAGCAGGCGACTAAAGGCAAGCTGACGATTGAAGGGCAGTCCATCTCCGACCTTGCGCCACAGGACCGCAACATTGGCATCGTGTTCCAGAACTACGCGTTGTTCCCGCACAAGACCGCCCTTGATAACGTCTATTTCCCGTTGCAGATGCGCAAGGTGAAGCGGGCCGAAGGTCTGCGCAAAGCCCAAGCCATGCTGGAACTGGTGGGCTTGAAAGGCTTTGAGCATCGCCACCCAAAAGAGATGTCCGGCGGGCAACAGCAGCGCGTCGCGCTGGCCCGGGCCTTGGTGTTTGAACCTGACCTTCTTCTGCTAGACGAACCGTTGGGGGCGCTGGACAAGAACCTGCGTGAATCCATGCAGATCGAAATCAAGCGCATCCAGAAAACGCTGGGCGTGACCACGATCTTCGTCACCCATGATCAGACCGAAGCGATGTCGATGTCGGACCGGATTGTGGTGTTCTCACAAGGCAAAATCGAACAGGCGGGCGCACCGCTGGAGATTTACCACAAGCCGCAAACCCGCTTTGTTGCGGACTTTATTGGCGAGAGTAACCTGATTTCGGCACGGATCATTGATGCGGCAACGCGCCAAGCGGAGAGCGCGCTGATGGGGCCGATGCGTTACGGCGACAGTGCTGTGACCGACCTGCGCGCTGGCCAAGAGGTGACGCTGGTGCTGCGTCCAGAGCATATCAAGTTGTCGCAGCAACCGATCGCGGGCCAGTTCCACGCCGCCATGACCATCGAAACCATCGTCAACTTTGGCGACAATGCATTGGTCATCGGCCATCGGGATGGAACAGTATTGCGGGTCCGGGTGCCGGGCGCGGATGTGGTCATCCTGAAGGAAGGCGACGCGTGCTTTATCAACTGGAGTGATGACAACGTGTATTTGGTGACGACATGAGCGCAACCCTGCAATCCCCCGACGACCTTATCGCCCGGTTTGGCGGATCCGCCCGCGCCGCCTTGGCAACCGTTGCCAATGGCACCGGCTATTTCGCGGTGACCCCGCAGGCGCCTTACGACGCCAGCCTGTCCACTGCGGATCAAGCCGCACAACTGTTCGCCAAGGCTGAGGCGCGGTTGACCGAGATCGGCTCGTCCAAGGCCGAGATGCTGTTTGTGGTGATCCTGCTCAAAGACATTGGCGTTGTCGCATCCTTCAACGAGGTCTGGGATGTGTGGGTTGCCGACGTCGCACCGCCAGCCCGGGCGTGTTTTCAGGCCGAGTTGGCCAACCCGGATATGAAGGTCGAATTGATCGTAATCGCACGCTGCGCTTCGGCCGCCTGAGCTGAGGGCGGCGCTGTCGCTGATCATTGCATTGCGCGGACAAACTTGTTGCGCACCCAGAATTTGTTGCTGACCCTGACCGGCCGGATACTTGCGTTCGCCAGTGCCAAGTGGGTCTTTGTGCCTTCGCACCTATCGTCATGTAGATTGGTGCGATGGCCCAAAGGCGCAAGCCCGGTCGTGATCTATGGTGCCGCGCCGTTTCCCGAAAAGGATGTGGCCCTGACGCTGTTCTATGCGTCGGATCGCAGAGGCAGACGACCGGAGACTTCTCAGAACCCGCCCATTGGAACGGACATGTTCCGCCCCACGATACGTCGCACCGTTTTTCCGACTAACCGATTTTCTTGATCCTGACGAGATCGACCGGCTGGCCGGATCGTCGCGACAGCAGGTCGCCGATGAGTTCGACGCCGCAAAGGCTCTGGCTGACAGCCTGAATTTTCCGCAGATGTCTATTGCTGCCCAAGACCAAGACTTCGTCGACCTGATCCCCCGCGTCATGCATCATCACTTGCGGCCCCTTCTACACCATAACGATACAATGGGCATGGTGGCGGGAATCGAGGCGCGCTTGCCCTTTATCGACAATCCGGCTGCGCGGTTCGGGATCAATCTGCACGGCCGGTCAAGCTGGCCCGCTGTCTGGATGGCGGGCGTTGCGATGGGCAACGACAGTGTTCGACCTTGGCGCGAGCATGATGCACGCCGTCTTGCGAGGATGACACGTCCCCTCGCAACAGGCTGCGCGCCGTCGAAAGGCGCTGCCGCAGCACCAGCGCGGCGTAGCTGCCGAACGCGGCAAGGCCGATGGCAGTCCCGGTAATCACGATCACCGCAGGCGACCACGCCCCGTTCGCCTGCCAGCACCAGATCCAGACAAGGCCCGCCATGATGGCCGTTCCCGGGACAACAGGCGCGAGAATTCGGATGGTTTGGCCTAGCCCGGCCCCGCCAAGCCGCCGGACCAATGCAAACCGCAGCGGCCACAGCAGCACATATCGGGCGACAAATGCGGCGGTGACGGCTGCCAATCCAAATGGGGCGGCGAAGATCATCGCGGCAATGCCGCACGCGGCTTCGATAACCGCCAAACAGGCGAGTCCGCGGGCGCGTCCGGCTGCAAGGCAAAAGACCGTCTGCATCCGCTCGACGCATAAATACGCGCCGAGGAGGCATAGAATTTGCAGGACCGGCACCGACGCCGCCCATCCCGAACCAAACAGCAGGTGCACCAGCGGCCCAGCCAGCACGGCCATTCCCGCAAAGGCGGGCAGGGCGATTACAGTAGCCACCTTCGTGATGTCCGACAGAAGGTGGTTTGCAGGGCCATCGGTGCGGCGCAATTCGGCAAAGGCCGGTTGCGCCACCATCTGGACCGGTCGATTGATCAGGAACGTTGCGATTTCTACCATTCGCCACGCGACGGCATAGGCCCCGACCGCTGCCGGACCGATCGTCGCCCCGATCAGCACCGCCGGGCTTTGCACCGCGATCAGTTCGGCAGCGCGAAGGCCCAACACTTGGCTGCCAAAGCCGAGGGTGCCGCGGAACTGCGCCGCTCGGGCGCGCCGCCCAGGTCGCCAGCTGACCGCCCCCCAAGCCAGCGCCGCGTTGACGAAGACCTGCGTCAGACGCTGGCCCACCAGACTCCATATTCCGTGATCGGTCATCGCCATTACGATGCCGACGATACCGCCCGCGGCGACCCCGGCGACGGCCCGCATAGACAGCGCCTTGAAGCGCAGGTCCCGGCGCAAAAGCGCGACCGGCACCGCGGTCAGGCCAATCAGCAGGATCGTCGGGGACAGTGCGCGGATGACCGGCGCGACCATGGGTTCTTGATAGAGCAATCGCGCCAGAGGATCGGCCGATAAAAGCACGGCGAGGAATGCGATCAGGGAGAGCCCTGTCAGACTCCAAAATGTGGCGTCGCAATCGGCAACGTCAACGGTCAAGCGCGAGATCAGCCCCTCGGTCAGCGTTTCGCGCACCAGAAATTCGGCTAGAACGATAAAGGCGACCGCCATCATCGCCAGCCCAAATACCTCTGCCCCAAGAAGGCGTGCCAGCAAGACAAAGACGGCGAGGTTGAGGATCTGTTCCAACCAATTCCCGGCCATCATCCAGACCACACCCGTCGAAAAGCGGCGGGCTACGGACATCGCGGCACCTGCGGCGGGCTGGGGTTGGCCCTCAAAGCACTGGCGGCACAGCGGCGGATTGTGCGATCCCGACAGTGCCGCGCCGCATTACGGGTCAGATCGACAAGCAGAAGGTCGCCCCAGCACGTCGTTGCAGAGTTGGGGTCAACGGCTGGAATGACGGGGCCAGAAAAGGGCGCATCGCCATACGTGTTCGGCCGGTAACCCGAAACAAAACGATCGTCGTCCAAGCGGCCCCCTGAGCTGGTCATTGCGCAGCCACGCTACCGGTTTAGGGGATACGAAGGTATTAAAATGCGCATCCAGTGCTTTGATAATCTGGCGTCAGGGTCTGCACAGGAGGCGGGTCGCTTTCACTGTTCGCGGAAAGCGCGGGACATGCTGTCGACAATGGGACGCGCCAGATATTGCGCGAAGGTCCGCTCGGCGGTTTGGATCATGATCTCGGCTGGCATGCCAGGGGTCGGGGTGAAGCCTGATACGCGCTGTAATTCGGCAGGGGTCAGATTGACATGGGCGACATAAATTTCCCGCACCCCGCCATCCGCAGTGTCGGTAATGCTGTCGGCAGAAATATAGCTGACCCTTGCCTGCAATACCGGGGTGGTTCGCCGGTTCAAGGCGGTCAGCCGGACGGTTGCGGCCTGACCCATTTTGACATTGTCGATGTCATTGCGCGGGATCAGGACTTCAATGATCAGCGGCGCGTCCGCAGGCAGAATCTCAGCAATAGGCCGACCGGTTTCAATCACCCCCCCGGTGGTGTGATAATGCAGGCGCACCACGGTGCCATCGACTGGGGCCAGTACCTCGGTCCGGGTCAGGACGTTCTCGGCATGGCGGCTTTTCTCACGCACGCTTTCCAATTCTGCCTGCACCACCTGAAGCTCGCCAAGCGCCATGCGGCGGCGCTCATCGGTGGCTTTGATGATCTCGGTTTCAAAGCGTTGGCGCATTTCGGCCATCTCTGAAATTTCGGCGGTCATCCGGCCAACCTGTCCGTCGGTGTCCAACAGCACCCGCTGTAAGGCCAACACGCTGGCCCGGGGGATCAGGCCTTTTTCAAACAGGCTGTTTTTGGCCTCATGCTCTTCGGTGAGAAGGGCGATCTGCCCCTCCAGAGACTGAAGCTGAATCGTATAGCCCTCGGTGCGCAGATCCAGCCCGGTAATGTTGCGTTCGACCAGAGAAATATCATTCGCCAAACCGGATTTCGACGCTTCGAACGCCTGTCTCTGACTGTCGATAATCATCGAGATTTCCGGGTGATCCTGAACCTGTGCCAGCCAATCGGGCAGTTGGATCGCGTCGTCTTGGGCAATCTGTGCTTGCAATCGGGCTTGTGTCGCCTCCAGCCGGGCACGGCGGATGAACAGTTCACTCTGATTGGCGCGGGCAAGGGTCCCGTCGAGCCGGATAATCGGTTGACCTTGTTTGACGAAATCACCTTCGCTGACCAGAATGTCCTTGATGATCCCGCCCTCAAGATGCTGCACGATCTTGTTTTGGCCGGTCGCAACAAAGCTGCCTTGCGAGATGACCGCCGCAGCCAAAGGCGCCCGGAACGCCCAAAGCCCGAACCCGCCGAAAGCCACAACCATCAGGCCCAAACCAAAAATGGCGTGCCGGGTCACAGACCGAGGCACGGCACTGTACCATTGCTGCGCGTCGGGAATGACAGAAGTGTCAGCCATTTGGGACCCCATTCTCTGCAACGGGGACCGGCGGTGCCGCCTGTTTCTGTGCGGCAATATCCGGGCGGGCGGTATTGGCGGTGCCAAGCTTGGCAAGCACGGTGTCGCGCGAGCCAAACAGCGCGACCGAGCCTCCGGCCAACAACATGATCTTGTCGACAGCGGCCAACAATGCGGGTTTTTGGGTGATCACAACCACGGTGATTTTATCCTGCCGCGCCCGGTCGATTGCCCGGGCCAGTGCCTTGTCGCCGGCCGCGTCGAGGTTCGAATTCGGCTCGTCCAGCACCACGATCTTTGGTCCGCCAAAGAAGGCGCGTGCCAAGGCGACCCGTTGCTTTTGGCCGCCTGATAGGGGCGATCCGTCGGCTGCAACCCGGGTTTCATAGCCCTGAGGCAAGGCGGCGATCATCTCGTGCACATCGGCCAGAACGGCAGCGCGGTGGATCTCATCGTCGGTCGCCTCTTGGCGCATGCGGCCAATGTTGTCTTTGATTGTTCCGGGAAAGAGTTGCACATCCTGCGGCAGGTAGCCCAGGCTTTCCCCCAATTGCCGGGGATCCCAATTGCGCAGATCCATCAGATCAACCCGCACATTTCCCGACGTTGGCAGGATAGAACCGACCAGCATTTTGCCCAAGGTGGTCTTGCCCGCCCCCGAATTTCCGATCACCGCCAGCGTATCGCCCGGGTCCAGCGAAAAACTGACCCCATTCAGGATCACCTGTTTGGTGCCGCCGGGGACATATAACAGCCGTTCCACATCCAGCCGACCTTCCGGCGCGGGCAGGCGCAGGCGTTCAAACTGTAACCGTGAATTGGCCAGAAGATGGACAATGCGCTGATAGGCTGACCGGGATAGCAAAAACGCATTCCAGCCTTCGATGGACCCTTCGATCGGGGCCAAAGCGCGGCCTGCAATGATCGAAGATGCAATCACCATCCCGCCGGTAATTTCACCATGCAGCGCCAGATTAGCCCCCCAGCCCAGCAGGGCCACTTGGGTCAGCAAGCGCACGGCTTTCGAGGTGGAGGCGCCAATAATGTTGCGGTCCTGCGCCCGTACTTGTGCAGTCAGGGATGCCGCGGTGTCGCGGCCCCACATGGTGACGGCTTCGGGGATCATCGCCATGGCGTTGATGATCTGGCTGTTCCGCGACATGGAATCGAGATGCATGTTGGCTTTCGATTGCGCGACATTCGCATCGGCAAACGGCTGGGCGGTGATTTTTTGATTGATGACCGCGATCAGGAGTAAAATGAGGGCCGTCACCACAACGATCATGCCAAGGTTCGGATGCACCAAGAAAATCGCGAGGATGAAAAGCGGCGCAAAGGGCACATCGAGGAACGAGATCAAGGTGCCAGAGACCAGAAATCCCCGCAATTGTTGCAGATCGCCCAGCGTCTGAAACTCGCGCCCGGTGCCGTGCAGGGATGCCGCCGCCGCCGCGCTTAAGACCGGCGCACCAAGCCGGACGGCCACTTCCACCGCCGTCCGCATCAGCATGGAGCGGCGCACTGCATCCAAAATGGCCTGCAACAACACAGCACCGACCACGACGAGGGTCAGCATGATCAGCGTATCGTAAGACCGGCTGGTCAACACCCGGTCGGAAATCTGGAACAGGTAAATCGGAATGGCCAAGATCAACACATTGGTGGCAGCCGTCAACACCATGACCAGCAGCATGTTGCGCTGCACCGCGACCAATCCCTGTTTCAGGCTGCGCGCAAAATCCTGCGGCGCGATCCGCTGGTGAAACCCGGTGCGACCCCCGCCACCGCCGGACGCGTCACTGCGGGCTGTGGGTGCCGCGCCTGCCGGTGTCGCCACTGTGTTGTTGGCTTGCTCCAGCACCATGCCAACCCCTGCTTTGGCACGGGCGTCGCGCATTTTGGCAAAGAGCGGACTTCTGGCGCTGGACGAGGCTTGCCCGTCGTGGCCATCCGCCGCTGAGGGGCGGGCAGAACCGGCGTCGGGGTCTGTGGAATAATCTTTCAATAGTCACCTCCCGCAGGTCGCATTATCCGCTCAAGCCAGTACCGACTGCATCACATCCGCCGACCCGGGCAGATCCCCGAACACAGGCAGCGGCGCGAACCCCGGATCATCTGGTGTGTCGAGCATCCCGTCGGCCAGAAACGCCAACGCTTCGTTGACGATGGGCGTTAAGGCGACTTGGTCGGGCGGCGCGGTGCTGTCGGTTAAATTCGCCTGATAAATCAGGGCATCGCTATAGCTGTTCTGTGCGGCCATGATGATGGAATCGCGGCCAAAATCTTGGATCGACGCCGCATTAAGTTGGGCATTGGACCCAATGGTGATCGTGGCCGTATCGGACAGGCCCGCTGCAAAATCGGCAAGGGCCAGATGCACCTGATCGCTGTCGCCCAGCACATTGACCTGTTCGACGGCGTTCACTTTGATCAGGTCACCTTTGACATGCAGCGCCGTCAGCAAGTCCTTTCCTGAAAAGCTTGCGTCATCGGCGATGGTGGACAGTCCGGTTGTGCGGCCCGCGTCAAGCTCTGCCATGGCGGCGGCAAAGCCGTCGCGCACAGGGGTCACGGTGTCGGTCCCTTGGGTTTCAATCCGCGCCGTGTTCAGTTGGAGGTTGTCCGACGTTGAGATCGTGGTCCCTGCGGCCAACGCGCCCGCCACCACATCATTGTCGAGCAAGACGTTGGTCTGCGTGATCGCATTCATCGTCACCATATCGCCGTCCACCACGATCAGGTCGTAATGATAGCCAAGCGCCTTCAGGGCGACTGCGTTGAAAATCTGGTTCTCGCCCATTGCGATTGAGGTCGCTGTGGCCCGAAAGGTCACTTCGATCCGATCAAAGTCTGTGCTGAAAATGTACTGCTGAATGATGTTGGAAAATGTCAGATCGCCGTCGATGGTCGTGATGGCCCATGTGTGGGACGGCGTTTCAAGGTCCGCAACGATGCCCGGTTCCGATCCCGGGTCGCTGGGCGTCTCGGATGAGGTGGTCGATACATGCGCCGCGTTGAGGGATTGAGAGGCGACCCCGGCATCTTGCGCAAATGACAAATCCACGTCAGCAAGCACATTGACCTGACTGATCGACGTCAGATTCAGGGCATCGCCGCGCACCGCGATCACCGGAGCGTCCACCCACGCGCTTGCGACGGCGACCATGTTGGCGGTCATATTGGCGCCCGTCACCACCGCGTGTCCCGGATCAACGGCATAATAGTCCGAGGATCCGGCGGCGGCGCCGTCCTTTTCGTAATTGAGGCTGCGAGCCGGCAAGGCTGCCGGGGCATCATCGTCGTCATTCGGTTGCAACGCGGCTGGCAAGAGGTCGTCAAAGACCGGCAGGCTGTCCTCGGCCGATCCGGCAATGGCTGCGCCATCGATAAACGTGCCAGTGACGGCGGCGCCGATCACAACGGTTTCAGCCGCGCTGACATCCGGGTTAAGGACACCGGCATCTTGCATGACAGATGCGAACTGCATCCCGTCCTCAAGGGTTGGGATGATGGCGGTGATCTGTGCGGACAGGGGCGTCACGCCAAGGCTTTCTGCGATCTCGACCAGTGCATCCAGTTCGACATGCGCCGCTGTCACCGAGGTGAACAGATGCGCGTCGGTGAACACCAAAAGGTCATCGTCGGTCAGGATTGCCGCTTGATAGGTCACAGCGACGATGGAATTGGGTGCGGGCGCCATGAGGGGCCCGTCCTGTGACCACCGGATATACATAGTCGGGTCGGTAATTGCGTCATCACCCGGATTAGAAGGCCCGCGCGCTATGGTCATGGTCAGTGACGCACCCGCGTCCAAGCGGAACTGCTGGGGCGCGTCGAGGGGGATCGGGAATGGCAGCGGGGTGGCGGCGGCGATCAGCGGCATCGGTCCGCCATCCGGGGTGAAACCGTCCAACAGGTACGGCACGTTGAACTCAATGGCCCCGGGTGCCGGTGCTGCAATGTCGTCGATCAGCTTTGAGGATGCGAGGAACGCGTCGAAGTCCGATCGCTGACGAAGGTCTTCAATCGCAATATGCAGATGTCCGATAAAGCGGGAAATAATCTCGGTAAATGGATCAAGTGACATGGAGGTATCCCTTACGACGTGCATGGCAGACTGGCGGATTTCCGAGCTGCCCGCACAAGGGTCGGGGCCAGCCGAACAGCTGGCCCCGGGTCTTTTGGTGTCAGCTCAGGTCGTCGTCACCGACCAGCGACGAGGACATTGCCCCACCGACCACGGTCATATCGACCGAGTTGCCAAGCACATTGGCGCCCATGACGATGTTCTGGTTGAACGCTGCGGTATCGACCACCGCATCGGCCGAAGCGTAGGATTGGCCAGAGACATAACCGTCTTCGCCATTGCCCGAACCCCAGCTGCCGGCACTGCCGCCCGCGCCGCCGTCACCATTGGTGGCGGTGCCGCCCATTCCGGCAATGACATCACCAAGCGAGACGTCCCCAGAGGCAGACGTGCCGCCGGCTGCATCGCCGGACGTGCCGCCCATCCCCATGGCTTCGCCGCCCATGCCGGTGGAGCCGATAGAGGCTGTGACCGCAGCGTCGCCTGCTGCGCTGTTGCTGGCGTCATCGTCAGTTCCTCCCGCGCCGCCATAACCGGCGATCGCGTCGGACATGCTGTCAGCGGTGCCATCGATGCTGGATTCGGCGAAGATATCCGATAGCCCGCCAGCCCCGGCTGCGGCATCCGCGCCGACATCCGCAGTGCCGGAACCATCAGCGCCAGCTGTGGCCGTGCTGGCCCCATACCCACCGGCGGCATCGCCCCCGGTCCCGGTCCCAGACCCGTCTCCGGCTGAGTCGGACGTTGAGCTATTGGAGCCACCGGCGCCGCCAGCAGAGTCCGCCGTTCCTTGGCCGTCGCCGGATCCATCCGACGCGCCCGAAGCCGCATCGGCAGGCCCACCGTCGCCACTGGTGCCGGTGCCGGTGCCGGTGCCATCACCCGTTCCAGTGCCATCCCCGGATGTGGTGTCATTGGTCGACGCCCCACCCGTGGCCGGCGCTTCCGCAGTTCCGGTGCCGGTATTTTCGTTCGACGCCGCATCGCTGTCGGATTCGTCGCCGTTGGCTGCTGCTAAAGCCGCACTGAGCAAACCAATGGCGCTGGCCATCGCGCCGGCTGCGCCACCGTCGCTGGTGCCGCTGGCATCAGAGGAACCGCCCCCAAGTCCAAGGCCTCCGGCCAGTGCCGCAGCGTCACCGCTGTTACCGCCCGTTGATCCGGCGTCGGTCGAGGATTGACCTTCGCCAAGCCCGGCACCGATTGCACCAGAGTCGCCGCCGTCAGAGCCCTCTGCGCCGGATTCCGATCCGGACAGGCCCAATCCAAGGCCCGCGCCGGTCGAGGCACCATCCCCGCCGTCCCCGGATTGGTCCCCGGTTTCAGAACCAGCTAGTCCTGCGCCCACGCCAAGCCCAAGCGATGCGGCGTCGCCGCCGGTTCCGCCGGTGCCGGTCGCGTCCTGACCGCTATCGCCGCTGACATCGGCGCTGCTGTCAGAGGTGCTGCTGCCGCCGGTACCACCTGCCGCGTTGCTGCTGGTCGAGGAACTGCCCAGACCCAGACCAAGGCCAAGCCCATTGGACGCGGCTGCGCCGCCATCCCCGGCATCGGCATGGCCATCGCCTGCGGCACCGCTTGCACCGCCATCAGCGTCTGCTGTGCCGCTATAGGCCTCGCCGCCAGCGGCCTCAGCGCCATTGGCCATGGCGTCTGTTCCGCCCATTGCCCCGTCGGATCGGGACGAGATGCCGTCGCCAGCATTGGCTTCTGCTGCGTTCGCGTGACCATTTTGGTTAAAGTCGGCATCGTTCGAGACGTTCGGATTCCAGAGCTGGTCGTTGTCCGTCAGCACGCTGGATTGGGCCGTCACCGTCGCGGCATCGTTGCCCGCGCCGAAACTTGCGCCGCTCAGGGCTTGGTCGAAGCTGAGCCCGTGATTGGCATCATAGGTTGCATCGCCTTGGGCGACCAAGGTTGGCCCGACTTCCGAGTCGACCGCATCGATATCGACCACATCGTCGTCACGGGGGATCCACTCGCCACCGCCAAAGTCGATATTGATGTTATTTGCATTGGCGTTGCTGTCATCACCACCATTTGTGTTGGCGTTGTCAACGGATTGGTCTTGCCCCTGTTCTTGGCCTTGCCCCTGATCCTGACCTTGTCCCTGATCTTGGCCCTGACCTTGATCTTGGCCTTGACCCTGGTCTTGGCCCTGCCCTTGGTCCTGCCCCTGGCCTTGTTCATTGGCGACATCGGTTGCTTGCTGTTGTTGCTGCAAGTCAATCAGCGCCTCTTCGACAGCGACATCTGTGGTGAATTCCGCATTAATCTCATCAATGTTCAGCTCATCGAACATGAGATTATTCTGCGTGGTTGATCTTCTATCAGCCATTGGTTCTCTCCATCACCCGACAGCACCGTCAGTCATTTCCAAAACGGCATCTCAATGGGTGTTTTTAGGTTGAGGTGGATAGTTTGCCCGGCCTTAATTCCAAGGCGCACGGACAACGTAACTAGTATGAATGAATGGCAATCTCCTTCTGTTGGGAGCCAATTGTTCCGAAAATGCGCGATTTAATCGTACCCGATCACAATCACCGAGCGTCTGCGACTTGCATTGATTGAATTATCGCGAATTGGAACAAAGCGGCACACAGGATCGAGAGGTAAATATCTCGGACCTAAACACTCGCACCGCCGCTGCTGTCGGGGAAGATAGTCATAAGATTATGGCTGTGGCGCCGTTATTGAACTTTTCTGACTTAGGCCAGGTCCTGCGACTCAGTATTTCCGAAAGAGACATCCATAATCAGTTAATATTTAGACAATTGTTTATAAAATTAACCTAATCTAGGGAGGCTTCGGCAGACAAAACGTGGCCCTATGGGCTGCGAAGTCTAGAATGCGGAACCTAAGACGATTGATAATGTCGTTACTTCACAGCGGCTTGCTGATCCGATGTAGAGCCGTATTAACCTTAGTGTTAACGGCGATCTAGCCGATAATGCTTGGAGATGAATGCCCGGCTTGTTAAGAATAGTTTCTGCCGCCCCAAAATCTATTTTTTATATTCTAGTGGAAGGGTCTGAAATGCGAAACAAACATGCCCCGACAAAAAGTTCAGTTGATTCGAACGTTGCCAGAATTGACACAGTCGTTTTTGTCGGAAGTCCGCTAATTTTTTCGGAATGGGTTCTGCGGTCCGCAATCTCGGAAGTGGGTCATATGGATGTTCTGAGATTTGATACTCCTAGTGCCGCAAATTTAATTAATCTGGCGAATGACCGCTGTATAAAGCTTATTGTTTTGGAAGACGTGCATGCCGCCGATCTTATTCATCAGATCGAAAGCTTTCGCGCGGTCGCCGGGCTTACTATCTGGGCAGTGGCCTATCGGGATGTAAGTTCAGGCCGTGCGTTCTTCAAACGGCGGATTGAATCTGACGTTCTGTCCGATCTGCGCCTGTTGTCGATGAACGTTCCCATTGATGTCTGGACGTCGATGTTCAGGCTAGCGCTTTATGGCGATTACATTATTCCTTGCGAATTGATGATAACGCAGGAGGGATACCTAACCGCTCCGCCGCCGTTGACGGCGTCAACCTCTGCCCGTCAGATTTTGACAAAGCGTGAGGTTGAAGTTCTGTCTCTTGTCTCAAGAGGCGACTGCAACAAGACGATTGCCCATGATCTTGGGTTGTCCGAACATACTATTAAACTGCACATGCACCACATTCTGAATAAGATTGGTGCGTCGAATAGGACCGCTGCCTCAAGTTGGTACTTGTCACAGAATGGGTCGCTTTAGCATGGACAAGACAGCAGAGGTGTCTTTGGAGGAAATCCTGCCGCTGCTGGGCCGGCTTAATCTGACCTATACCAATACTGAAAGTCTGTTGATCCATTTGATCGCGGGTCTGTCCGGCACATCCAAAGATGTTGCGCTGATCATTTATCTGACCCTGAATACCACCCGGGCCCGCACCGACCTTGTGGAGCGTCTGGCCAAGATGGACAACCGCGCCCCCCGTGAACGGGACAGTGTGTTGAAGGTCACACGCCAGTTGATCAAGCTGTCCGGGTTACGCAACCGCTACAATCATTGCATTTTTGCTGTTGATGCTGATGGTCGTAATCCAAGGACCATTATGATGCGGATCGCAGATCGACGCGACAGTACCAAGATGGGCAAGACCGATCAGCTGGATTCGGTGGCTTTGGACGAGTTACAGCAAACGGTAGAGGGTCTGACGCGTCTCAATCGCGACGTCTGGGGGGTGATTCAAGCCTGGAACTACCCGGTTTAACCGGCCACTCTTGCCCTCCACGATCCAGGGGGTAACGGACCGGCCGGGGTCCACGCTGGCGGGTCCGGCGTTGCACTTTGCCGTGTCGGTGTGTAGGTCAGGTTTGGACCCTACCTCCAGCATGTTACGAGGGCTAATCTCATGAATCCGCCCAAACAATCTTGTTGCACGCCTGCCTTGCGACAGGACAGCCCGGCGCCTGCGATCCCGGCTCCGGTCCGTGCGAGCGAACCGCGCCTACCGGACAATGTCATTGCCGTTCCCGGCGGTCGCACCTTGCTTGGTACGCAGCAAGAGGTGATCCCGGATGATGGGGAATCGCCCCTGCGCCCGGTGACTGTTGCGCCGTTCCGGATGAGCGCAACCACCGTCACCAATGCCGAGTTCGCGCAGTTTGTCGATGCCACCGGCTATGTGACCGAGGCCGAGCGGTTTGGCTGGTCCTTCGTCTTCTGGTTGAATCTGGCGGATAAGACCACGGCCACCCAAGGGGTCGCAGGCATTGAATGGTGGCGGAAGGTCGACGGGGCCAACTGGCGCGACATCAGCGGGCCGGGGACGCAATCCGCCGAATGCCATCCGGACCACCCGGTTGTTCAGGTGTCATGGAACGATGCGCGGGCCTATGCTGCTTGGGTCGGCGGCAGGCTTCCAACGGAAGTGGAATGGGAACATGCGGCGCGGGGCGGACGGGGCGATGTGCGGTATCCTTGGGGCGACACGCCGCCAGAGGACACGGGCTTTCTTCCCTGCAATATCTGGCAAGGCCGGTTCCCCGATGCCAATACCGGTGCCGATGGCTATGTCACGACCGCGCCAGCGCAATCCTTTGCCCCCAATGAATTCGGCTTTTACAACATGGTCGGCAACGTCTGGGAATGGACGGCAGAGCCATACAGGATCAAGTCGCTTAAGCGGGCGGTTCGACAGCGGTTGGCCGGCATGAAAGGTTATAAGCTGCTGAAGGGCGGGTCATTCCTGTGCCACCGCAGCTATTGCCACCGCTACCGGATCGCGGCCCGGTCGGGCAATTCCCCCGATAGCACGACCACGCACCAAGGCTTCCGGGTGGTCTGGGACGCCTAAGGACCGGGCGCACAGCGCCGGTCCCGGGGTCGTCAGCATTCAGTTTGAAACTGATACATGGATGCGCGCGGCCTGGCTGTTATAGAACGCACGGTAGTATTCCAGCGGCGTGCCATCTTTTTCGTAGCCGATGGATTCGATCCAGATCAGTGGCTTGTCTGCGGCTACATCCATTCGTTCCTGCGCTTCCTCCGATGGCATTGTGGCGGAAAACCATCGTTCTGCCCGCACCAACTGCCGACCGTACAGGTCGCGGACCATGCCGAGAATGGATTGTCCTTCCAAATCCGCTTTTTCAAAGTCTGGCACTTTGTCGGCTGGAAATGCAATGTTGGTATAGGTGATCGGGCGCTCGTCGACCCAAAAGACGCGGGCCACGCGGACCACGTCGGCACCGTCGGCCAGTTCCAGCGCGGCGCATTCGTCGGCGCTGGCACGAGACTTGGCCAATTCAAAGGTCCGGGTGCGGATCTTGGCGCCGCGGGCGATCATGTCGTCGAACAGGCTGACATTCGAGGTTACGAAGTCGCTTTCCCGCGCCGGTTTGCCGATGAACATGCCCTTGCGGGGTAGTTTGTTGACCAGCCCCCGTGCGGCCAGCGCGCTGAGCGCACTGCGGACCACTGGCCGGGAGACATGGAAAATCTCGCACAACGCGGTTTCCGACGGGATCCGCGATTCTGGGGCCAGCTTGCCGCTGAGGATCAGGTTTTCAAGCTGGTCGCTTAACTGAAGCCAGAGCGGCGCTGCGGCTTCGCGCGACAAGACGATCCGGCTGCATTCGCGGCGGAAGGCTTCGGTGGCGTGGCCATCGGATTGCTCGAAGCTGGGCCGCCCCGTGCGGCTTGCTTTTACAGTTGGTCTGCTCACATTCAACTGAAGCCCGTCCTGTCTTTGCGTTAGGTTAAAGAAAATATCGTGTTGTGCAATGGTCTTGCCGTCCTACGCGGTCCGTGCCGCACCGTCCACGCCTGCCGCCCCGAGGCATCGCGCCGGATGGGGGCGCGCTTTGGCCCCGCGCCGGAAACTTGGTGCGGGGCCAAAGCGGGCCTGTGGACCGCGTTAGTGTTCAAGCATCGCCCAAAGGCGGCGCTTGATGGTCAGAAACTCATCCGTCAGGCGCATGTCATTGGTGCGCGGCCGGGGCAGTGAGACCTTTTCGATATGGTGGACGCGGCCCGGACGGGCAGACATGACGATGATTTTGTCGGCGAGGAAAATTGCCTCTTCCAGATCGTGCGTCACGAAGACAACGGTCTTGCGGGTTGCCGACCACGTGTCCAGAAGGTCCGATTGCATCCGCTCTTTGGTTTGCGCATCAAGCGCGCCAAAGGGCTCGTCCATCAGCAACACGTCAGGATCGTTCGCATAGACGCGGCCGATATCGACGCGCTTGCGCATGCCCCCGGACAACTCGCGCGGCCAGCGGTCTTCAAAGCCGGAGAGACCGACCATTTGGACCCACTTCTTTTCGATCTCTGCCTGTTCTTCCTTGCTGGCGCCGCGCAGGCGGGGGCCATAGCTGACATTGCGTGCCACGGTCATCCACGGGAACACCGCGTCCTGCTGAAAGACCATGCCGCGTCGGCGGTTGGTGCCTTTGATAATGTCGCCATCCAGCGTCATTTGCCCGTCAGAGGGGTCGAACAGTCCGGCCATCATTTTCAGCAAGGTCGACTTTCCGCAGCCTGAGGTGCCGACGATGGCATTGAAGCTGCCCGATTCCAGACGAAGATTGATGTTGTCCAGCACCGTCAGCGCCGAGTCGCTGCCTTTGCCGAACGTATGAGTGAGATTATCTACAACGATTTCCGACATTATTCACGGGCCTCCGACCATACCATGAGACGGGCCTGAATCACCCTGAATGCACGATCCATCAGGAAGGCACAGGCGCCAATTATAACGATGATCATCATCACTTGATCGGTCAGGAAGTACCGACGCCCCTCTTGCAGCAAAAAGCCAAGGCCATTCTGTGCCGCGATCAGTTCGGATGCGACAAGGGTGGTCCAAGCCGCGCCAAGGGCGATGCGATAGCCGGTGATGATGAACGGGGTGGCGGCGGGAACCGCGACGGTGCGAAACACCTGAAGCCGGGTCGCGCCCATTGTTGAGGCCGCATCGACGTAGACCTGCGGCACGTTTTTCATGCCCGCGATCACGTTGACAACGCAGACCATGAAGCAGGCGATGGTGATAATCAGAATGCGGCTAAACTCGCCAATGCCGAACCAGATGATGATGATCGGGATATAGGCCAACGGCGGGATCGGGCGCACGGCTTCGATCAGCGGATCGAACAGATATTCGGCGACCTTGTACCAGCCGATCAGACATCCGATCAGCACGGCCGCACTGGTGCCGATCAGAAAGCCCATGATGACTCGGAACAGGCTTGCGCCCAAGGCGGTGGCCAGACTGCCGCTTTCAACATTGGCGATGAACGCGCCGAAGATATCGCGGATCGGGGGCAGCAGAGCGGGGTTGTTGTCGGGCAGGTTGGTGACCCAGATATAGGCAAGAAGGACCGTGGCGACCGACGCCGTGCCCAGCACCATCCGCCCCATCAGTCGTTCTTTCAATTTTTGTAACGGCATGATTGCGCTCCGTGGCAAGGTTTTTGTTCGTTCCATAGCTCAGATCCACTTCCGGGTTCGATCTGCAAAGGCTCCCTCGTGCGGCGCGGCGGCGATTTTGGCCACACGCGCAACCGGGGGGCGAACGCATAGGGCGGGCAGGCGGGGCGGCTCCCGTCGCCCGCTGCCTCGTGAGGGGGGGGTTAGATGCGGCGGACAATCTGGTCCGAGACCAGTGCATCAAGGTCGGGAATGCCGCCAATCCGGTCATTGGCGACAAGGAATTCCGACTGTATGAGCAACGACTTGTTTAGCAGACCGCTGGAATAGACCTCTTTTATCTCGTCGGTGTCGAAGTAGAAATAGTTGTTCAGAAGCGGCTCGACATCCGCAGCTGTGACGCCTGCCCGTCCAATTTTGGACTGCCATGCCACCATGCGTTCGACAACGGCGGCGTTGTCGTTGCGCAGCATCGGCACGGCATCCCGGTGGAAGGCTGCGACCGCAAGGGTCAATGCCTCGGTCTTGGCGTCGATTGCGGGCTGGGTGCTCATCAGCACATCCATGATGCTGGGGCGGGTCCCAATGGGCAGGGTAGAGCCGTCAACGATCATGCTGGCGTTGGGCAGGGCCTCGAAGATCAGCTTGCGCGAAGTGGCCAGCGGCACATTGGCGTCGACGGCCCCGGCGACCAAGGCGGCCTGACCGTCGATCGGTTCCATGTTGATGCGTTGCAGCGGCATGTCGCCCAAGCCTTCGGCCTTCAAGACCGTGTCGAGGAAGAAGTCGAAGTTTGACCCTGAGGTGACGGCGATCCGCTTGCCTTCAAGATCTGCAAGGGTGTTCAGCCCCTCACGGCCAACAATGGTGAACAGGCCGCTGGCATCGCCGCAGACCGAGATTTCGCGGAAATCTGCGACCTTGCGATACATCGCGGCAAGTGGCGGCACAGAGCCGACGGTGACGGCATCCACCGATCCGCCGATCATGGCTTCAATTGCAGGCGGGCCAGACGGGAATACGCTGAATTCGATGTCGAGCCCCGGGGCAAACCCCTGATCCTGCACCAGCCAGTAAAGGCCAAAGGAATAGGCCGGAATGATCCCGATCTTTAGGGTCTCGTTCGCGGCATGGGCCTTTCCAGCAAAAAAGGTCGGGGCAGCCAGCGTGGTTGCGGCCATGGTCGCCGCGCCTGCCCGCAGCAGGCTGCGGCGGCTGATATAGCTGTTTCTAGGGTTCGCCATTTGGATTCTCCTCCCGTCATCCAGAGTGAGTCGGTGCGCTTCGTGCCCGATTCACTAATCTAGGTATAACTAGATCTTTGTCCTTTTCAAACGAAAAATTTCGCGCTAAACCGCATTATCGGCTTTCTGGTAATACTCAGAAAGAATCGCAAATTTTTCGCCCCATTGCGTAACGCGCGTCCTGAATAGGCGTGGCTGGCGATGGGGCAGCCGGGGAGAGAGATCATGAACATCATCCTGATTCTAGTCGACAGCCTGAACAAAGAGGCATTGAGCTGCTATAACCCCGACACGCGGTGCCGGACGCCAAATATTGATGCGCTGGCCGAACGCGCCTGTGTGTTCGACAACCACTATATTGGCAGCTTGCCCTGTATGCCGGCCCGGCGCGAGATTTTTACCGGACGCAAGGAATTCATGTGGCGCCCGTGGGGGCCGCTAGAAGTCTTCGATCCGCGTTTGCCGCGCGAAGTGCAGGCCCAAGGCTACAACACCGGGATGGTGACCGACCACTACCACTACTGGGAGGAGACGGCGAACGGCTATGTCCAGGGCTTCCAGTCGCTCGAGATGATCCGCGGGCATGAAACCGACTTCTACCGCCTGCCCGATACCAAGGGCGAGGTGCCGAAATGGGTCGAGAAAATGAGCGAATATCGCTCGCCCTATCACATGCGGCAGTATTACGAGAACGTGAAGGAATTCGGCGGCGAGGAAGACTTCTTCCCGGCCAAGACCTTCACGGCGGCGGCGGACTGGTTGGATCGGTATGCAGATCGCGGCCCGTTCTTCCTTCAGGTTGAAACCTTTGATGTGCACGAGCCCTTCCATGTGCCCGAACCCTATGCCTCAATGTACACGGACGGGATCGAAGGCACCGCGGACGATCACAATATCTGGCCACCCTATCAGGTCTATGACGATCTGGATGCGTTCATGGAGCAGGCAGGCCCGGAAGAGTTGGCGCACCTGAAATCCCAATATTACGGCAAGACCTCCATGGTCGATAAATGGCTTGGGGTGTTTTTGGATAAGCTCGGTGAAAAGGGTCTCTGGGAAGATACGCTTGTCATCTTCACCACGGATCACGGTCATGATCTGGGCGAGCGCGGGCATTTCGGCAAGCAGTACCCGCATTACGACAGCCACGCCAACATTCCGATGATCGTCTGGCACCCGGCCGCAGAAAATGGGGGGAGGCGCATCAGTGAACTGACCCAGACGGTCGATATTTTCTCGACCATCATTGAAGCATCGGGCGGCACCCCCCCTGACAGCACCCGCCATTCGCGCAGTTTCCTGCCCTTGCTGGAAGATGGCAAAGGGCAGCGCGAACAGGCGATTTATGGCACGTACGGGCAGGGGGCCTGCATCTCGGACGGGACGTGGACCCTGTTTAAGTCGCCGGAAAAGGGCAAGCCCCTCTACACCTATTCCACCATGATCACGCGGCCCCTTTTGGTGGACAACCCGGTTGACGGACGGGTCGGCGCGATGCCGCCCGAGCCGATCGCGACCGGAAAATTTGATCCGACGGTTCCGTTCCCGATGTGGAAAACGCCGATCACCATCGATCCGCGCACCTATGAGAACTTCCTTTTCAACCGTGAGACCGACCCGGGCCAAGAGGTCAATTTGTGGGAAGCCGAGCCCGAACAGCGGGCGCGGATGTTGGCCCTCTTGCGGCTGCGACTGGACGAGGAAGGCTATCCTGCCGAACAGATGGATCGTCTTGGCTTGTCTGATGTCACCCCCGCGATGGTCCAGCCGGTTGCCGTTCCGGCTGGGTAGGCTTGATGGCGCGCCGTGACGGCTTGGCGGGAGTGACCCCGCCGATCGCGGATCGCGTCGTCGCTGGTGGTTGCTGGCCCTGCTGATGGCGCTGCCGCCTACCGATGTGCTGCCCCCGACCCGGATGCCGGGGCCGGGGGGCACGGACCCGGCATCCGGGCATTTTCAGAATTTCGTTTCCGCAATCGGCCCGAGGCGGCGCGAATGGCGGACGGCAAACACGCACGGGAGGGACCTCAATGCTGGACAACCGAACCGAAACCGACAAGCGACAAGCAATCATCGATTGTTGTCTGAAGATGAATGCCTCGGGGCTGAATCAGGGCACGTCGGGCAATATCAGTTTGCGCCATGGTGACGGCCTGCTGATCACCCCGACAAGCCGCCCCTATGACAGCCTGACGCCTGAGGACATCGTCTTTCTTGACATGGACGGCACCGCCCATGGCCGCTGGAACCCGTCCAGCGAGTGGCGCTTTCACCGTGATATTCTGCAGGCGCGGCCGGATGAGAACGCGGTGTTGCATGCCCATCCGACGTTCTGCACGACGCTGTCGATCATGGGCAAACCGATCCCGCCGCTGCACTACATGGTCGCGGTCTTTGGCGGGCCAGACATTCGCTGCGCCCCCTATGCGATCTACGGATCGGCGGCTCTGTCGCGCTTGGCCTTAGAGGCCTTGGAGGGCCGCAAAGCCTGCCTTTTGGCCCATCACGGCATGATCGCCGTTGGCCGCGATCTGGATCAGGCCTTCTGGCTGGCCGACGAGTTGGAAACGCTGGCCCGACAATACCACGGCTGCCTGCAGCTTGGCGCGCCGCCACTGCTGAGCGCGCAACAGATCCAAGACGTCATCGACAAAATCGCCGGCTACGGCCTGAGCGACGATTAGAGGAGGATACGCTTTGCCAACTTATGATTTCAGCGCCGTCGGCTTTTTGGTGCTTGATGTGCTCGGCCGTTATGCCGAAGACCTGCCGCCCCCGGGTGGGGCGACCTTTATCGACGAGATCACCATGACGGTCGCCGGAACTGCGGGGGCGACGGCGATGGATTGCGCGATCCTTGGGCTGAACGGCCAGATCGCGGCCCGGATCGGGCGCGACGCCATGGGCGATTTCTTGGCGGCAGACATGGCGAGGGTCGGTCTGAACCTTGATCTTCTCCAGCGTGACGCCACCGTCCAGACCTCGTGCAGCATGTTGCCGATCCGTCCGAACGGGGTGCGTTCGGCCTTTTTCGTGCCGGGCACCAGCGCGACCTTCCTGCCAACCGCAGCCGAGGTTGATCAGATCTTGGATGCCCGCATCATCCATCTTGGCGGAACCGGTTTTCTGGATGCCTTTGACGGGGCCCCCTCGGTGGAGTTGCTGAAACGCGCTAAGGCACTGGGGCGCAACACGGTTTTCGATTTGATCCAAGCCAATGCCGAGACGGTGGCCAAGGTGCTGCCGCTCTTGCCCCATATCGATTATTTCATCCCCTCGATCCACGAGGCGGCGGCAATGGCGGGCGACACCGACCCGGCCGCCGTGGCGCGTTGGTTCAAGGCCCGCGGCGTCAAGAACGCGATCCTGACGCTGGAGGGCGACGGGGTCTATGTCGATCCTGCCGACGGTGCGCCGTTCCATCTGCCGTCGCATCAAATCGACGTGGTCGACACCACCGGTTGCGGTGACAGCTTTACGGCTGGGATCATTGTCGGCTTGGCCAAGGGCTGGCCCCTGCGGGACTGTGCCCGGTTCGCCAATACCGTGGCCGCCCATGTGGCGCTTGGCCTTGGCTCGCAAGGGCGGCTGACCGCATTCGACGACACACGCGCCGCCATGGACAGCTGGCCGCTGCGCGAACTTCAGGGAGAATTGGTATGATACTTGCAGGTAAAACCGCGTTCGTGACGGGCGCATCGCGTGGGATCGGGGCGGCTATCGCTGTCGGTTTGGCGGAAAACGGCGCCGATTTGGTGATCAGCGACCTGCCCCAGCAAGCCGCCGATTTGGACAAGGTGCTGGGCCGCATTACCGCGACTGGGCGCACGGGCCGCATTCTGCATCTCGACGTAACGGACAAGGCGGCGATTGAGGCGGCGGTGGCCGAGGTCGGCCAGATCGACATCTTGGTGAACAACGCCGGGATTCTGATCCCGAAGCGGCTGGAAGATCTGGATGAAAAAACCTGGGATGCGCATTTCAATGTGAATGCCAAAGGGGTGCTTCTGGTCAGCAACGCGGTTCTGCCGCAAATGCGGGCGCGCAAGGCCGGACGCATCATCAACATCGCCTCGATTGCGGCCCGGCAAGGGGTTCCGACACAGGGCCATTACGCGGCGACCAAGGCTGTCGATCTGACCCTGACCCGGGTGTATGCGCAAGAGACCGGCATGGATGGCATCACGGTCAACGCGATCTGTCCGGGCATCATTCTGACCGAGATGGGCAAAGAGAACCTTGGCAGTCAAGCGGCGATGGATCACTGGTCAAACGTTGCGGCCTTGAAGCGGCTGGGCGATCCTGATGACATCGTCGGACCGGCGGTTTTCTTTGCGTCTGACATGTCCCGTTTTGTCACCGGTCAGGCGTTGAACGTCTGCGGCGGCATCTATTTCCACTGAGGTCGCGATGCAACAGGTCGCAATCATCGGCGCGGGTCCGGGCGGCATTGCTGCCGCCCGCTGGCTCAAGGCGCAAGGCTTCGCCCCGCGTATGTTCGAGGCACATACGGCCCCCGGAGGGCAATGGGCCCCGGACAATCCCAATAGCGGCATCTGGCCGGGCATGGTGACCAACACGTTCAGCGAAGCCACGCGCTTTTCCGACCAGCCTTGGCCCGAGGGCACGCCGCTATTTCCCCATAACGCCCAAGTGCTGGCCTATATGCGGCGCTATGCCGAGGCGCATGGCTTGCTGGCCGATGCCACATTCGGCTGCCGACTGACCGGGATCGCACAAGAGGACGGCGGCTATGCCCTGACCTTCACACAGGATGGCGCGACACGGACCGAGTATTTTCCGCGTGTCGTCATCGCCTGCGGCCGGTTCAACACCCCGGTTCTGCCGCCGATCCCCGGTGCGGATCGCTTTACAGGCGCGTGCGGGATCGTTCACAGTTTCGATTACAAGGACCCGGACCTTTACCGGGGGCGGCATGTGATCGTAGCTGGGGGCTCAATCTCCGCGCTAGAGATCGCCTCAGATCTGGCGATGCTCGGCGCCGCGTCGGTCCATCTGACCCAGCGGCGGCAACGCTACGTCAATCCGAAGATGATCACGGGCGTGCCACTGGAATACTATGCCTTCACCTATGACCGGGCTGTGTTGTGCCTCGGCGATGACAAGCAAGCGCTGGCCGCAAATGACGAAGCGTTGGTGCATCAGTATGCCGGTGATCCCAGCCGCTATGGTGCGCCGAATCCGCATCCCGAGTTTCGCCGCGCCGGTGTCACCGGCTCGCAGCATTACCTGAACCTCGTGGCCGAGGGCCGGGTCATCCCAGCGCCATGGATCACCGCGATTGACGGTCGCCGGGTGACCTTTGAGGATGGGCATACCATTGAGGCCGATGGCATCGTGGCGGGCACCGGATTTGCGTTGAACCTGCCGTTCCTGTCTGAGCCGATGCGCCAGACTTTGGCGGTAACCGACAGCGCCATGATGCTAGACGAGTTCACGTTTCATCCGGATCTTCCCGGGTTGGCCTTCATGGGGATGTGGTCTCAGATGGGGTCGTATCCCGTTCCGCTGGAACAGCAGGCCCGGTTTCTGGCCTATACATGGGGCGGTGTCATCCCGCGCGATGCGGCTCAAATGCGCGCCGGTGTGGCCGCCTGTGCCACCGAGGGGCATCATCTAGGCTATCGGCGGCAAAATGAGATGGCCCTTCGCTTTGCGCGTCTGTGCGGCACGGACCCTGCCGGTCAGGTGGACCCAGATCTGATGCGCCGCTTGCGCCAAAGCGCCACCACCGGGGTGATGTACCGACTGGCGGGGCCAGACGCGTTGCCGGATGGGCCTGACGCTTTCACCGCGCAATTTGACCGATACGGACCTGCGGCCTGATCCGCGGTTAGAGGAGAACAAAGCAATGCAATTGGACAAGTTTTATATTGGCGGCACATGGGTTGCGCCCCAGACCACCGACACCCACGCGCTGATCAATCCCGCCACCGAAGAGCAGATTGCAGCGATCCCTATGGGCGGAACTGCCGATGTAGATGCTGCGGTCGCCGCCGCCCGGGCGGCGTTCGGCACATGGTCGCGCACAACGCCGGCAGAACGGTTGCAGCTGCTGCGCCGCCTGCTGGAGCTGTATAACGGCGCTTATGACGAGATCGCGGATCTGATGGTGACTGAGATGGGCACCACCCGGGCGTTTTCACGGGACGCGCAAGCCGCTGTGGGCCGAATGCATTTGGAAGCCGCGATCGACGCCCTGCAGGGCACGCAATTCGAAGAAATGCGCGGGTCCACCCTGATCTCGAAAGAACCGGTGGGCGTGTGCGCGTTGATCACGCCCTGGAACTGGCCGATGAACCAACTGGTGGTCAAGGTGGCTCCGGCGCTTGCGGCGGGCTGCACCATGATCGCAAAGCCGTCGGAATTCTCGCCGCTGTCGTCATTGCGCTTTGCCGAACTGGTGCATGAGGCGGGCATCCCTGCCGGGGTTTACAACCATCTGACAGGGCACGGCCATATTGCCGGCGACGCGCTGGCGCGTCATCCGGACGTTGATATGGTGTCGATCACCGGCTCGACCCGCGCAGGCGTGGCTGTGGCGAAATCGGCGGCCGACACGGTCAAGCGGGTGGCGCAGGAACTGGGCGGAAAGTCGGCCAATTTGATCTTGCCGGATGCCGATTTGGCCCGTGCGGTCCATGACGGCGTCAATGCTTGTTTCGTCAATTGCGGTCAGGCTTGCCGCGCCCCAGCCCGCATGTTGGTGCCTGCCGCGCGCATGGACGAGGTCAAAGCCATTGCCAAGGCCGCCGCCGAGGCGCATCGCGTTGGTGACCCCTGCAGCGATGTGGCGCTTGGCCCCGTGGTCAATGCCGCACAGTTCGACCGGATTCAAAGCCTGATCGCAGCCGGGATCGCGGAAGGAGCAACCCTGGTTGCCGGCGGGCCGGGCCGTCCAGAGGGATTGAGCCGGGGCTATTATGTCCGCCCAACCGTCTTTGCTGACGTCACCAATGACATGACCATTGCGCGGGAAGAGATTTTTGGCCCGGTCCTGACGATCATTGGCTATGACACCGAGGATGACGCGATCCGGATCGCCAATGACACCGTTTACGGGCTGGCGGGCTATATCCAGACCCCGGATCTGGACAAGGCGCGGCGCATCGCCCGGCAGTTGCGGGTCGGGGCCATCTGGATCAACGGCGCGGATTGGGACGCGCAGGCCCCCTTTGGCGGTTACAAACAGTCAGGCAACGGCCGTGAACATGGCGCATGGGGATTGCATGACTATCTGGAGGTCAAATCCACCGCCGGCTGGGCGTGATCGCTGGCCGAGGTCGCCGCTGCCGTCTTGTTGAACGGCGCGGTGCCGGCCTTAATCAGGACTGTTGCGTGCGTGTCGGCGTTTTGAAGCGCCAAGTGTGGTCATTTCGGTAAGCCCACAAGCGGCGTGCCACCCTCCCGAGACGTGTTCTGCTTCTGGACAAAACGGCGGCGCGATGGCGGGCCATTCCGGGGTTGCAGCGGCGCGGTCCGGCAAGGCATGGTCAGGGATATTTCAACCGGAGGCCCGCGATGCTGTGCCGTTTCCTTGTCCCTTTTCTGCTGGTCGCTGGCCCCGGACTGACCGATCTGCCGCTTGCCGTTGACGACGGGCAGTTCACAGCAGTTGCCCTGCCAGAAGCGGAACTGGGGCAGTTGCTGTTTTATGATCCGATCCTGTCCGGCAATCGTGCTATCTCTTGCGCCACGTGCCACCATCCACGGTTCGGCACCTCAGACGGTCTATCGCTGGGGATGGGTGAGGGCGGCATCGGGCTGGGGCCAAACCGCCGTCCCGATCCGGCCAATCCGCCCGAGCAACGGATTCCGCGCAATGCGCCGGCGCTGTTCAATCTCGGCGCACAAGACTTTACCGTGCTGTTTCACGACGGCAGGATCGAGGTGGATCCGACCCGCCCGGGGGGGCTACGCACGCCGCTTGCCGCTGATATGACGCTTGGATTTTCCGGCATTTTATCGGCTCAGACGATGTTTCCGGTGCTGAGCCAAGATGAAATGGCCGGGCATGTGCAAGAGAATGAAATCGCCCGCGCCGCGCGCCAAGGCTTGATCACAGGACCGGGCGGGGCGTGGGATCTGATCGCGCAACGGGTCGCCGCCATTCCGGCCTATCAGGCGCGGTTCGAAGCGGTCTATCCAGAGATCGCGGCCGGTCGCCCCATCGCCTTTACCGATATCTCCAACGCGATTGCGGGCTTTATGGGATTCGAATGGCGCTCGGATGACAGCCCGTTTGATGCGGTGCTGCGTGGCGAGGCGGCGTTAGAGGGGGCGGCCGCGGACGGGCAGGCGCTGTTCTATGGGGCGGGCGGGTGCAGCACCTGCCATTCTGGGCCGTTCCAGACCGATCACGACTTTCACGCCATGGGGGTGCCGCAAATCGGGCCGGGCAAGGCGGCGCGGTTCGAAAGCCACAGCCGGGATGAGGGCCGCCTGCGCGTGACCGGCCTTGCCGAGGATGCCTTCAAGTTTCGCACCCCAAGCCTGCGCAATGTCCGCCTGACCGGGCCTTACGGCCATTCCGGCGCCTATGCTGACCTGACCGAATTTGTCACGGCGCATGCGGATCCGCGCCGCGCGTCAGAAGCGTATGACCGCTCTCAAGCCGTTCTGGTCGGGCCGAGCTTTGCGTCGGACTGGCGCATTCTGGATGATCCGGCGGAGATTGCCCAGATCGTGGCGGCGACATCGCCGGACCGGATCGACCTTTCCCCGACCGAGATTGCAGCGCTTGTCGCCTTCCTTGACAGTCTGACCGGGGCGACCGCGTTGACCGGGCGGCTGGGAGTTCCTGAAACGGTGCCCAGCGGCTTGCCCGTTGACCAATAAAGTAGCGGAATGGCGTCGTTTGACCTAGACTGGACAGGTCAGATTCAGTTCGAGCCTTGATTGGAACCAAAGACCGTCCACTGTGGTTACATGCCACCAGTGACGGTTCTGCCGCGCTGTTCCTGATACCGCCCCTAACCAGAGAGTTGGACCCGCAAGTGATCTTCGACATCAATGTTCATCTGCATTACCGGATGGCTGACCCGACCGACATCTTGTTGCAGATCGAGGCGGCGGAACTGCCCGACCAGCCCTTGCATCACGCCAATATTGACCTCAGCGACACGGCCTATTTCGCCCGGACCCTTGCCGAGGATGGCATCGGCAACCGGATCTGGATGCAGGTCCAAGGTGATTTCGTTTGTGATTACACCTCGCGCGTTGAGGTCACGCGCCCGGTGCCGGACCTGTCAAATTTGCAGACCGGTCCGCTGCATTTGTTGCCGGGCGATGTGTTCAAATACCTGATGCCCTCGCGCTATTGCCCGTCTGATGAATTCCAAAGCTATGTGTTTGAAGAATTCGGTCATTTGTCCGGCGGCGCGCGGGTCGTGGCCATTCGCGACTGGATCGAAGGCCATTTTCGCTATTTGCCCGGCGTCAGCACGTCACAGACCACGGCGCTGGACACCTTTGTGCAACGGCAGGGGATTTGCCGCGATTTTGCCCACGTGCTGATCACGCTGGCCCGGGCCTCTGCCATTCCCGCGCGGTTCTGTAGCGTGTTTGCACCGGGGGTCACGCCGCAGGATTTCCATGCGGTGGCGCAGGTCTATCTTGACGGGGCGTGGCATCTGGTCGATCCGACGGGGATGGCCAGCGCCGACAGCATCGCCATCATCGGGGTCGGTCAGGACGCCGCGCATGTGGCATTCCTGACCAGTTTTAATTATGCGCAATTGCTGGAACAGACGGTGTCGATCGACGTGCCGAACCTTTAAGGCGCAGGGCTGTCTGTCCCCTTACTTCAGAGCGCGCCCAGCTGATCCAATTCCCGGGCAAGGCCCTGCGTAATGCTGCCATCGGCGGGAAAGAGGGGGATCAAGCAGGCCTGAAGGGCGTGGTAGAGATCGGGCTTGCCGGTAAAGACCCGTGGCGCCGGGCGCATTTCGGCATCCAGTTCCGGGTGCCATGCACCGGCGGTATGGTCGATGAAACGGGTGCTGACCACGCCCCAAATCCGGCGATACCACTGTTCGAACCGCGGGTCCGCATCGACTGAGGCCAAGGCGGCGGCGGCACCGATGCCTTCGGCGCAGGGCCACCAAAACCGGTCGGCCTGCGCCGGGGCGTCGTCCCAGTCCAGCGTGTAGTAAAAGCCGCCGGTGTCCTCGGCCCAGCCAATCTGGGTTGTCGTGAGAAACAGGTTGCGGGCAGCGTCAAGCATCCAGTCGTCGTGGCGGTCGCTTAACCCCCAGAGCTGAACCAACAGCCGGCTCCATTCCAGCGCGTGGCCGGGGGTGGTTCCATGCGGACGGAACATCGGATCGCCGGAATAATCGCGGTCGATCTGCCAGTCTTCGGTGAAATGCTCGGCCACGCGCCAGCCTTCGGCCCGGGCGTGCCGGTCGATAATCAGGCTGGCAATGCTGCGCGCCTTGTCCAGATAGGCCACCGTGCCAGTGGCCTCAAAGGCTGCCATCAGGGCTTCGGTGAGATGCATGTTGGAATTTTGGCCGCGATAGGGGCCAAGCGCCGACCAGTCGGCAGCGTATTCTTCGGTGGTGGCTCCTGCGTCTGCGTCCCAGAACCGGGTCTCAAGCACCTCGGTGATGTCCGCAAGCAGCCGGTCCGCATCGGGATGGCCGACCACCTTGGCCGAAGACGCGGCCAACAGAACGAAGGCATGCCCATAAGCCTGTTTGCTGTCATTAACCGGGCCAGCATCGTCGACACCCCAGTAGTAGCCGCCCCGAGCCGCATCGCGGTGCCGCGACCATAGGAATGCCATGCCGTGATCGACCATCGGATCGGCACCGGGATACCCCAACTGATGCGCGATTGCCGAGCAATGAACCATTCGGCAGGTTTCGTGCAATTGGCGCAATGTGCCGGTTTCGCCGTCCGAGGCGGGCAGGGGCTGGCCCTCACTGTCGAGCACAAAGAAGCCCCCAGCGGGATTGAGCGAGGCCGGTTGGAAGAAATCCAGCAAATCCATGGCCTGTCCCATCAGCCAGTCACGATGCGCCGGACGGTCGACAAAACGCGGTCCGGTGGTGCCGATCCAAGGGGTAAGAGATGTCATCAGCAAGGTTCCTTCACGGTGAGGGGCCAGTCCAGCCCGAGGGCCCCATCGCGTGGCCCGGATCGGTAGGACGTTCTGACCCGGCTTCGACGAAGGGTCAAGCCGCTGGCATCATTCGCTAGGCCCGTTCGGGGCTAGCGATCCTCTATGGGATCATCAGAGCTACGGCCTAGGGCCGGTGCTCCTTCAGGGATCGGGCCGCTTGCCGGGTCACGTGGTGGCTTCGCCCAACTCATCTGCCTTTACGGCCCCCCGCTCGCCCATCGGTTTTGCCGGACCCGAGGTGCTGTCGCGGGCGGTCTGGGCTTCGATCTCGCCATCCAATTCGGCACCAAACAGAAGGATCACGGCCGTGATCCACAGCCACATCAGCAGCACGATCACACCGCCAAGGGCCCCGAAGGTCTCATTGTAATTGCCGAAATTGCGGGCGTAGACGGAAAATCCCAAGGTCGCAATCACCCAGAGCAGACAGGCCACAAGTGCGCCCGGTGCCAACCAGCGCCATTTTGCTGGGCTGCGGGAGGGGCCGAACCGGTACAGACCCATGAAGCTGACCACGCCCAAGGCGTAGAGGATCGGCCAGCGGATCAAGAGCAATCCGTCGCGCAGCCACGGGGCCGGATCAAAAATCGCAAGCGCGACCGGCAACGCGGCCAGAATAGCCAAGGTCAGCACGGCGATGACCAACAACCCTAAAGTCAGCGCAATCACCACAAGCTGAAGGTGGATCAGGCCGCGCTTTTCCTCTTCGTTATAGCAGGTGTTCAGGCCGATGATGACATTGTTGACCCCGCGTGAGGCCGAGAACAACGCCAAAAGGATACTGACGATGGCCGTAAAGCCCAGATCGTCGCTCTGCGCACTGGCCACGTCGTTAACTTGGGTAGAGATGATGTCAGCCGCACTGCTTGGCAAGGCACTGGTCAGGGATTGTATCTCGCGCGACAGTGTCAGCGGATCCGCAATGAGCCCGCCAATGGCAAGCAGGGCAGTAATGGCCGGGAACAGCGCCAGCAGGCCGAAAAATGCGACCCCAGCGGCAATGAGCATGACGTTGTCTTTCAGGACCGCTCGATAGAACCGGACCAAAATATCGCGCCACGCGATCCACGGCATTTGTAGAACACCTGTTGCATCGCGGCCTCGTGCCATCCGTTCCTGCCTTCTTATAAGCTCATCGTTGCCAGTCCAACGTGTTGCGACCGCCGAAGGTTCCCGAGTTGATCCTATCGTCGGTTGGGCTGCTGGCCTGTCGGCGCAATGCTGCAATGCAGAACTTGCATGGCCCCAGCTATTGTGCAGGCGCAGCGTCGGCCCTAAATACTGCCCAAGAGATTGGTTCCTCCTCCTCCCTGAGCCAATCCTCGCAAATTGGCGACGTCCCCTCCTCCCGGGCGTCGCCTTTTTTTGTGTCCGGACCGCAGCCCCCTCTCAGATGGGACGATCTGCGCCCTTGTCTTGTCACCATTCGGCGAAGAGGTCATGACTGACCCAACCAACCGGAGGCGCCCATGACCCCTATTCACGCCATTGGCGATATTCACGGCCATCTGGCCCAACTCGACGCCGCGCTGGACGCCATCGCGCGCCACGGCGAGCCGACAGCGCAGGTGGTGTTCCTTGGTGATTTTGTGGATCGCGGGCCAGATGCGCGCCGGGTGATTGAAACGCTGATGCAGGGCCAAGCCGATGGGCGGCCGTGGATCTGTTTGTTGGGAAACCATGACCGCTTCATCGCGCGTTATCTGGCCAACCCGAAATACTGCGATCCGAATACATCGCGTCCGCTGCTGTGGACTGACACGCCGTTGGGCGGGCGGGCGACCCTTGCATCCTATGGGGTGGATGCGTCGGAAGATCGACGGATTGAGGATATCCACGCCGATGCCGTCGCAGCGATTCCGCAAGCGCATCTCGACTGGATCGCCGGGCTGCCGCGCTATTACGAAACGGATGACCATATTTTCGTCCATGCCGGGCTGCGGCCCGGGGTGCCGCTTCGCGCGCAAAAAGAAGACGATCTCATCTGGATCCGTGACGGATTTCTGAACAGCGACCATCGCTGGGATCGTCTGGTGGTGCACGGTCACACCGCGCTCGATCACCCGCAACTCTACCACAACCGCCTGAACCTTGATGGCGGCGCGGGCTATGGTCGCCCGCTGGTTCCTGCCCTTCTGGAAGGACGCGCTGTGTCGGTCCTGAACCAGACCGGGCGCAGCCCGCTTGCGGTTTCCGCTGTCACCAGCAGCTAACGGGGTTCCCGGCGCGGGCAACCGGTGGCGGACGGGATTGCGCCCAGTGCCGGAACCATGCTGTGTTGAATGAAATCAACGGGGGGCAAGTCTGCGATGACCGCGCATGATGCATCGGCAAAGCCCGATGGCGCTCCGGCAGAGGCGGCCTTTGTCTACGTGCTGGGATGCCTGACGGCCCAAGGCTATCGCACCTATGTCGGCTGGACCATCGATCTTGAGCAACGTGTGGCCCGCCACAATGCGGGCACCGGGGCCAAGACCACCCGTGGCCGGACGTGGTGCCTGCTTTATGCCGAGCGCTGGTCATCACGGCGCTGCGCCATGAGCCGGGAGTGGTATTTGAAACGTGACCGCCCGATGCGGCGGGGCTTGGCGCGAACCGCGCAAGGCTTAACACCGTAACCGCATGCGTTGCCGTGGTTTGCGTGGCCCCGCATAGGTCATGGCCTTCTGTTGGATCGAAGTGCTTGCGTGATGCGGCCCGAGGCTGCAAGACGCGCGTGCACAGGAAAGGAACCCCAATGACCGCTGCATCGCTGTTTGATTTGTCCGGGCGGATTGCCCTTGTCACCGGCGCAAGTCGCGGTCTCGGCCGGTCGATTGCCCTTGGCCTGGCCGAGGCCGGGGCCGATCTGGTGGTGGCCGGGCGCGATGCGGCGGCCTTGGCCGACACTGTCAGCGCCATAGAGGCAATGGAGCGACGCGCCCGGCCGCTGTCCCTTGATCTGCGCGATGTCGCGGCCTTTGATGCAGCGGTGGCCGACATTTCTGCAACCTTCGGTCCGCTGGATATTCTGGTCAACAATGCCGGGATGGAAAGCGTGCGGGCCTCAACCGAGGTCACGCCGGATCTGTGGGATGCCATAGTTGACACCAACTTGAAGGGCGCGTTCTTTCTGTCGCAGGCGGTGGCGCGCTCGATGTTGCCGCGTGGGGCCGGGGCGATCGTCAACCTCTGTTCGTTGACCTCTTTCGTGGGTATCCCGACGGCTGTGCCTTATGGGGCCTCCAAAACCGGCCTGCTGGGCGTGACCCGGGCATTGTCTGCCGAATGGGCCGGGCAGGGGGTGCGCGTGAACGCAATTGCGCCGGGCTATTTCCGCACAGCCATGACCGAAGCCTTCTATCAGGACGATACCTGGGAGACGGCGATGCGCGCGAAAATTCCCATGGGCCGGTTTGGCACGCTGGACGAGGTGCGCGGGGCAGTGATTTTTCTGGTCTCGGATGCGTCGGCCTATATCACCGGCCAATGTCTTGGGATCGACGGGGGCTTTCTGGCCTCTGTGTGACCGGCCCCGCTGGTTTGACAGGGCCGTGCTTATTCGACAATCGTCCCGCAAGCCCGGCGGATCATTTCACGCCACTGGCAGGGCCGCTACGATTTGACCTCTGGGAAAACCCAAGAAATCTATACAAACGGTTCGGCCTCGGCATTAAGGTCGATTGATGGTGGAATTGAGAGCGGTGGCAGTCAGTATGAGGAACGTCAGCACGTCGAGCCCGGCCAAGTCAGGTCTTGGCGATGCGGCAGTATCGGTCCGCGATGTGTCGGTGGACTTTGATGGGACTGTCGCTGTCGCGAATGCGTCGTTCGATCTGGCTCAGGGCCGGTTCCTGACCATCTTGGGGCCGTCGGGATCGGGCAAGACCACGCTGCTGCGCATGATCGCCGGGTTTCTAACCCCAAGCAGCGGCGCGATTTTTGTGGCCGGTCAGCCGGTCGATCGCTTGCCGCCGCACCGGCGATCCATCGGGATGGTGTTTCAGAAACTGGCCTTGTTCCCGCATATGACTGCGGCCCAGAATGTGGCGTTTCCGCTGAAAATGCGTCGCCACGATGCCCGGACCATCGCAGCCCGGGTCGATGACTTTCTTGATCTGGTCCGGCTTGGCGGGCTTGGCGGACGGCGGGTTGGCGAATTGTCAGGCGGTCAGCAACAGCGCGTGGCGATTGCCCGCGCCCTTGTGTTTGAGCCCGATTTGCTGCTGTTGGATGAGCCCCTTGCCGCCCTCGACCGCAAGCTGCGCGAGGAAATGCAGTTGGAATTTCGCCGCATCCAGCGGGAACTTGGCGTCACCACGATTAACGTCACCCACGATCAGCGCGAGGCGTTGGTGGTATCAGACGAGGTTATCGTGATGGATCACGGGGTGATCCAACAGGCCGCGCCGCCTTCGGTGCTTTACCGGGAACCTGCCAACGAATTTGTCTCGGGCTTCATCGGGGTTAGTAGCGTGCTGAACGGCACAGTTGGGCCGGGCGCGACGTTGCTGGTGGGCGATGTGGCCTGTCCGGGGCGCACGCGTGGCCTCGACGCCGTGACTGGCACACCGGCGCGCGGAATGGTGCGGGCCGAGCAGATCCGCATGGCCACCGAGGCCCGCACGCTGACCGATCTGGACGTCACCCTGCCCGGCACCGTGCAGGAGGCGATTTTTGAAGGCGAGCGGCGGCTCTATTCGGTGCAGGTGCCCGCGCTTGGCGGCGCGGTGTTGCAGGTGTTGCATCACGATCCCCTTGCGCTTGATTTGCTCGCCCCCGGAACGCCGGTCCATCTGGGCTGGCGTGCCTCTGATTTGTTGATCCTGTCGGCCACCGCTGCTTGATTGCGGCCCATCCACACCCATCCAACACGGAGATGATCATGACCCACTCACGCCCGCGCCGCCAACTGACCCGGCGCAGCCTGCTGCGCAGCACCGCAGCCCTTGGGGCCACTGCGGCCATCCTTCCCAGCAAGATCTGGGCGCAGGAGCCCGAGAAGCCGTCGGAATTGATTGTCCGTGCATGGGGCGGCAGTTGGGTTGAAAGCTTGAAGGCAGGCGTGTCGGACCCGTTCACCGAAATGACCGGCATCCGCATCCGCCATGACCTGACCGAGGACAACGAAATTCAACCCAAGATCTGGGCCGCTGCCGCACAAGGGCGGGTGCCGCCGATCCACATCAACTGGGACACCACCACCAACGCGACCAAATCGGCGCTGCGCGGTGTGACCGAAGACCTGTCGGATCTGCCCAACCTTGCGAACGCCACAGAGCTTGCCAAGCCGGTCGGTTTTGACGGCTATCCGATGGTCAATACTTATGGCTATGTCTATGTGCTGGCCTATCGGCCCGAGGCGTTCCCCGATGGCCCTCCGGCGTCTTGGCGCCACTTGCTCGACCCGAAATTCAAAGGCCGGATTGCGCTTTATAATGATGGCATCGGCTTCCATTTCCCGGCTCAGGTCGCCGGGGGCGGCACCTTGGCCGACATTCCAAGCAACATGACCGCTTGCTGGGACTTTGTCGAAGAAATGAAGGCGCAAGAGCCGCTTTTGGGCGAAGACCCGGACTTCACCACATGGTTCCAGAATGGCGAAATTGACGCCGCCTGCACCATTTCCACCAATGCCCGCGAAGCCCGGATGAACGGCGTCGACATCCAGTGGACGGTGCCCGAAGAGGGCGCGAAATTTGACACTGACGGCATGTGGATCCCCGTGGGTCTGCCTGAGAACGAGCTGTACTGGGCCAAGCAATATATCAACTTCGCCCTCACGCAGCAGGCCCAGCAGGTATGGCTGGACGGCCTCGGTTTGCCCGGGGTTGTGCCGGGCCTGACCCCGCCCGCCGATCTGGTGGACGATGCGTCCTATCCGACCCAGCCCGAGGACTTTAAAAATCTGATCCGGATTTCGGGGCAGATTCAGGTCGAGAACGAAAGCGAATGGTTCTCGAAGTTCAAGGCGATCATGCAGGGCTAAGGCCCGCGCTGGCCGGGACCCGATCTGTGGTCCCGGCCTTTAGATTACGAAAGACGGCCCATGCGAAAATCGCGCGCCGCCTATCCGGTGGGATGGCGGATAATGGATGGCCTTGAATGGGCTGTGGATCGGCTTTGGCCACGCACGCTGTCGCGGCTGACGCCGTGGCTGATGGTGCTGCCGGCAATCTTGCTGGTCGGCCTGCTGGTGCTGGGTCTGATCCAGATCGCGGACGCATCGCTGCGGACGCTTGATCGGTCGACCTTCCTCATGTCCGACAGTTGGAGCGATGCAAACTATGCCCGCGCCCTGAGCGATCCGGTCTATGCCAAGATCCTGTGGCGGTCGCTGTCGGGGGCGGTGATTGTGACCGCGATCACGCTATTTTTCGCCTTTCCCTATGCCTATCTGATGGTGCGGACGCCGCGAGCTTGGCTGCGCAAGCTGCTGTTGATCGCGCTGTTTCTGCCGTTCTTCATTGGGCAGGTGGTGCGTGCCTATGGCTGGCTGATCATCTTGGGCAATCAGGGCATCGTTAATGACATGCTGGGGCTGGTCGGGGTCGCGCCGTTGCGGTTGCTGTATAACTATCCGGCAGTGGTGTTTGGACTGGTGCAATATATGCTGCCCTTCGCCGTGCTGATGCTGGCGCCCGCGTTGACCGCCATCCCCGAAGAGACCGAGGCGGCGGCAGGATCGTTGGGGGCAAATTGGGGCCGCACCCTTGTGCATGTGTTGCTGCCGATGGCCCGGCCGGGGCTGGTCGGGGCGGGCTTGGTGGTGATGACCCTGACCCTGACGGATTTCGCCATGCCGGCGATCTTGGGGGGCGGATCGCAAGATTTTATCGCCAACGCGATCTATGATCAATTCTTCCGCACCTCAGATCAGGGCTTAGGCTCGGCGCTGGCTTTGATGCTGGTGGGGCTGGGGTCGTTGATTGTTGGGGCGATCTTTATGCTCTTCGGGGCTGGCACCCTTGCGATGGGAGGGCGCAGCAAATGACGGCGTCTCGTTCGCAACGGGTGGTGATCTGGATCTTGGTCGGTCTGGCGCTGGTGGTGCTGTCGGCCCCCACCGTGGTGGTGTTGGGCGCGTCTTTGACCAGCGGCAACATCATTACCTTCCCGCCTGACGGCTTGTCACTGAAATGGTACGCGAAATTGGCTCAGGCCGCCGATTTGCGCGATGCGTTTCTGCGCTCGCTCTGGGTGGCGAGCATCTGTACGGCGGTGGCGCTGCCGGTGGGCACATTGGCGGGCATTGCGCTGGCGAAGTTCCGGCTGCGCTTTGAGAACGCGTTGCAGATCTATTTGCTGCTGCCCTTTACCATCCCGTTGATCGGCTCGGGCATTGGCCTGATGCTGGTGTTTGGCGAATGGCGGGTGCTGGGGCAGCTTTGGCCTGTCGGCATCGCCTGTGCCGCGATCAACCTGCCCTTTATGATATGGGCAGTGTCGGCCAGTGCCGGGGCCCTGAATGACGATCTGGAACTGGCCGCGGCCAGTTGCGGAGCCGGGCGGGTTCAAACCTTTGTGCATGTCACCTTGCCGGCGGTCTTGCCGGGGGTAATTACCGGATCGCTGCTGATGTTTATTCTGGCGCTGAATGAGTTTTTGGTCAGCCTGCTGCTGACTGACGCCCGGATCGTCACCTTGCCGGTGCAAATCTATAACTCGATCCGGTCGATTATCACCCCTGATCTTGCCGCTGTGTCGGTGGTGTTCATCGCCTGTGCCGCTGTGGCCATTGCTGTTCTGGACCGTGTCGTCGGTCTGGACATCTTCCTGAAATCGAAATGACGCGCGCTGCGCAGAAAGGCTCCCACGCCGATGACTGAGGTTTCCGTTCACCATCTGGATCAACTTGACGCCGAGGCCTATGCCGCCCTGCTGCGCCGGTCCGAGACCGATCTATCAGGATTTATCGACAAGGTGAAACCCATCATCGAGGCCGTTCGGACCGAAGGCGATGCGGCCTTGGCCCGCTTCGGGCGTGAGTTTGACGGTGCAACCGGGCTACAGGCCGATGGTCTGAAAGCGACCGAGGCCGAGTTCGACGCCGCTTTCGATGCCGTGGACGCCGAGGTGATCGAGGCGATCCGGTTTGGCATCGACAATATCCGCACCTTCCATGACGAGCAAAAGCCTGAACCGATGTGGCTGCGGGAAATCCGTCCGGGGGCCTATGCGGGCGACCGCTTCACGCCGATCCAGTCGGTGGCGCTGTATGTGCCGCGCGGCAAGGGCTCGTTCCCGTCGGTGACAATGATGACCTCAGTGCCCGCCGTGGTGGCAGGGGTGCCAAATCTGGCGATTTTCACGCCGCCCAGCCCGGAAGGCGGGGTGGATGCCGCAACGCTGGTGGCCGCCCGGTTGGCCGGGGTCGAGACCGTTTACAAGGTCGGCGGCGCGCAGGCCGTCGCCGCCGCCGCCTATGGCAGCCAGACCATCAAACCGGCGCTGAAAATCGTCGGTCCTGGCAGCCCTTGGGTGGTGGCCGCGAAACGCCTGCTGTCGGGGGTGATTGATCCGGGGCTTCCCGCCGGTCCGTCCGAGGCGATCATCTTTGCCGATGACAGCGTCGATGGCGGCTTGGCGGCCCTTGATCTGTTGATCGAGGCCGAGCATGGTCCCGACAGTTCGGCCTATCTGGTGACGCATTCCCAGCGGGTGGCCGACGAAGCCCTCGCGGCGCTGCCCGCGCATTTGGCCCGGATGACCGAGTATCGGGCTGGGTTTGCACGCACGGTCCTCAGCGGTCGTCATGGCGGCATCATCGTGACCCCGTCGCTTCAGGCCAGCTATGACTTTATCAACGCCTATGCGCCTGAGCATCTGGAATTGCTTTCGACCGATCCCTTCGCCCATTTGGGGCAGATCACTGAAGCTGCCGAAATTCTGATGGGTCCATATACACCGGTCACCATCGGCAATTTCTGTCTTGGTCCGAACGCAGTTCTGCCGACCAGCCGAGGCGCGCGAACCTTTGGCCCGCTGTCGGTCAGCGATTTCGTCAAACGGTCGTCGATCGGCTACGTCACGGCGGGCGCCTATCCGGAACTGGCGCATCAGGCCGGTGTTCTGGCGCGGTATGAAGGCTTTTCCAGTCATGAGAATGCCGTGTCCGACCTGCGTACCCCTTATCTCACCAAGGGGTAATGGGGATGCGCCCTGCTGGGCGGCGTTGATCGGGCCGGGGTGACCTAACCCGACACGGCCGCTAAAACCGAGAATGCGGGGCGGGCCCAATCACGCGGGCCCGCCGCCGGTCCTATGATCGCACGCGCCGCTCGCCCGCTTCAATGCGGACCGGGAACAGGTTTTCGCGCGGTGGAAGCGGGCAAACCGCGTGTTCGGTGAACGCGCAAGGCGGGTTGGTGGCCCGGTTGAAATCAATCACTACGCTGGTGTCGGTCACGTCCTCGCCGAACACGAAGCGTGCTTTTGCATAGGTGTCGTCCATGGACGTCAGATCCCGAAAGACAAATTGCGGTCGGTCCGCCGTGCCATAGGTTGGCAACAGCGCCATCTGGCGACCGGCGAATTCGAACCGCGCCACATGGGTGACCGGCACTTGCGTCGGAATGCCGATGATCGTGTCCAGCGTCAGGTCCATCGGTTCGGGCAGTGGTTCCCACCGGGCGGTGATGCGCAGGGATGGATTCAGCGGAAAGCTGTCAAACAGATCCTCTGCCGCAGACATATCCGCTGTCATGTCGCGCACACGCAGGGCGCGCAGATCATTGAGCGCGGTGATCTCCATCAAGAACCGGTCGGCCTGCCAGCTGAACGCGCCAGCATTACGGTCAAGGGTGATCGGCTCACCGTCTACGGGTTCGAACCGGCCGGTGTCGTCGGGGTTCAGTGTCAGGCGGCCCAAGACCTCGGGTCCGCGATCAAGCTGAATGTCATTCGCCGCCGCCGCACCAATCGACAGGGTACCCGGGGTGATCCACCACCGCCCGACCAAGTTCAACCAACCATTGTTTGCGGTCAGCTTGTCCATGCGCGAGGCGTGCCAGTCGTCATGGGCGCGTTGAAATTCAGGTGTAACGGTCATCTTGGGTCCTGTGGGTTGGGATGGGCTGGGACCGGCATCCGGGGAATGCTGGCCAGCAGGCTTTGGGTATAGGGATGGCTTGGGGCGCGCAAAATCGCCGCCGTCGGCCCGGCTTCGACGATATGGCCGCGATCCAGTACCACCAACTGGTCACAAAGCGCGGCAACCACGCCCATATCATGCGAGACAAAGACCATGGTCATAGCCTGCGAGATGTCCTGAAACAGATCGACCACCCGGACACGGGTCGACAGATCCAGCGCGCTGACTGCCTCATCGGCCAAGACCAGTTCCGGTCGGGCGATGATGGCGCGGGCGATGGCAATGCGTTGGCGCTGCCCGCCAGAGAATTCGTGCGGAAACCGCTCAAGCGTATCTGGGGTCAGACCCACCGCTTCGATGGCATCGCGCGCCAGTTGACGATGGTCGCCGGGCAGTTTCAGGGACCGCAGCGGTTCGGTCACAATCCGCAGGATCCGGTGCGCCGGGTTCAACGATGAATACGGGTCCTGAAAGACGGCCTGCACCCGCTTGCGATAGCGGCGCATATACCCGGCGTTGCGGGCCTTCAGTTCTTGGCCATCAAACAGGATGCGGCCTTTTTGGGGGCTGTCGAGGCCCAATAACAGGCGCAGCAGCGTGGATTTTCCCGACCCGCTTTCGCCGACAAGACCGACATTGGCCCCGCGCGGCACCGAAAAGGAAATATCCTTCAGAACCGGGCGGGCCTTGCCATAGGCGAACTCGACATTTTCCATGGACAGCAAGGTCATGCTCGGCCCTCCAACGCGGTGTCAAAGCGGCGCGCGGCGTCGACAAGTTTGCGGGTATAGGCATCATCCGGCGCGGTCAGAACTTTGGCGGCAGGTCCGGTTTCAACCGCCCGGCCATGGCGCATCACCATCACACGTTCGGCCACCTGACCGACCACGGCCAGATCGTGGCTGATGAACAGCAATGCGATGCCCAACTCGTCCACCAGCGCGGTGATCAATTTCACAATCTCTGCCTGTGTCGTCACATCCAGCGCCGTCGTCGGCTCGTCCGCGATCAGCAGTTGCGGCCGACAGGCCAAGGCCATGGCGATGGCAACCCGCTGCCGTTGTCCGCCCGACACTTGATGGGGGAAGGCATGGATCAGCCGATCTGGATCGGGCAGGCGCACCTGATCCAATAGCAGGCGAACGTCGCGGGCGACGGCGGTACGGCTGGTATCTGCGCCCTCACGTTTCAGGCGGCGCTGGACCGGCAGGGCGATCTGGCGACCCAGCGGCATCAGCGGATCGAGGGCGGTTAGGGGTTCTTGAAAGACCGTCGCCACCGCAGGGCCGCGCAAGGCGGCCAACTGTCGTTCGGATGCGCCGACAACCTGTTGGCCTGCAAGGCTGATCTGCCCCGATGGCCGGATCGCCCGCGGCAGTAAGCCGGTGATCGCAAGGGCGGTCAGGGATTTCCCAGAGCCGCTTTCGCCGATGACCCCGAACCGCTCGCCCGGGGCGATGGTAAAGGACAGGTCTTCGACAAGGCTTTTGTCAGCAGTGGCAAGGCACAGCCCGTCTACGCGCAGCAAATCCGACATCACGCGCCCCTCTGTGTTGGATCAAACCGGTCGCGCAGCCCGTCGGCCAACAGGTTCACGCCGATCACCAATGTGAACAGCGCCAACCCGGGCAGGACCGCCCCCCAAGGCGCGGTGTAGACCGTGCTTTGCGCCTCTTGCAGCATCCGTCCCCATGACGCATTCGGCGGCGGTGCGCCCAGACCAAGATAGGACAGCGACGCTTCGGCCATCACCGCCAGCCCGAATTGCAGCGCAAGGTTCACCCCCAGAAACGGGGCGATATTCGGCAGGATGTGCCAAAAAACAATCGCGGGCCAAGAGGTGCCGGACACCCGTGCGGCGGTGATATAATCTTGAGACAAGATCCGTTTGGTCAGGATTCGTGTGACCCGGCCCACCACCGGCGACAGGCCAATGCCAAGCGCCAGAATGGCGGTGCCGAGCGACGCCTCTTCGCGGGCGGCGACCACCAGCATCGCGATCAGCAAGGTTGGAAAGGCGATCAGGATGTCGAACAGGGCCGCCAGCGCATCGTCAAAAAAACGGGTCGCAAACGCAGCCAACACCCCGGTCGTGATGCCGATGGCCGCCCCAATGGCGACCGCGCCACTGCCGACCACCAAGGCAATCCGTGCCCCGATCATTAGCTGGGTGAACAGATCCCGCCCCAGCCGGTCGGTTCCCGCCCAGTGCTGCCAGTTGGGGGCCTCTAGCCGCCCGCCCGCCATGTCCGACAGTGCGTAGGGGGTCCAGACGAAGGACACGAGCCCCGCCAGAACGATGACGCCGACCAGCACAAATCCCAACCAGTGAATGGGGTTTGTCCGGCGGCGGCGCGGGGCTGTGGTGACGGGCGTGCTCATCGGCGGGCCTCGTGACGCAGGCGGGGGTCCAGCAGGCGCTGGATGATATCGGCCAGAAACCCGGTGAGCAGGACCAGCAGCGTCGTCACCAGCAGCACGCCTTGGATGTTCGGGTAATCGCGTTGCTGGATGCCCAGCAACAGCATCGAGCCCATTCCGGGCAGCGAAAACACCTGCTCGACGACAACTGCCCCAAGAAACGTGGTCGACAATTCGATCCCCAAAACCGCCACCACCGGTACGGCCGCGTTGCGGATGCCGTGCCGGATCAACGCCCCGGTATAGCTGTCACCAAGCGCCCGGGCGGTGCGGATAAAATCGCTGTTCAGCACCTCAAGCATCGAGGCCCGCACATAGCGCATCAACGAGGCCGACATCACAATGGCGATGGTCAATACCGGCAGAACCATGGACTCGATGGCGCGGCCCGGATCGGCGTAACCGCGCAACGGAAAGCCCCCAGACGGCAGCCATCGCAGGTTCAGCGCAAATTCGTAAACCAACAAGATTCCAAGCCAGAACACCGGCACGGCGATGCCGATCTGGGAAATAACCGACAGGACCAACCCGGACCAGCGGTCAGATTTGACCGCCGCCAGAATCCCCATCGGCACCGCGATCAGCAGGGCCAGCGCAAAGGCGGTCAGCGCTAAGGGCAGTGTCACGCTTAGACGGGTGGAAATTTCGTCCAGAACCGAGGCGCGCGAGACAAAGGATTTCCCCAGATCAAAGCGGGCCAGATCCCCCAGATAGGTGATGAACTGCACCCCCAAAGGCTGATCCGAGCCGATTTGCGCTTGCGCAGCCGCGATCTGTTCCGGTGTCGCCCCGACCCCCACCAGCGCCCCGGCCGGGTCGCCGGGCAACAGCCGCAACAGCACAAACAGCACGATGGCCGCGATGAACAGCGACAGCAGCAGGATCACCAGCCGCCGCATCATGTATCCCAACATTATGAAGGTCCGTTTCGGTGGAAAGAGTGGGGCCGCGCCGTCAACCTGCGCCGCCCCGGGAAGGCCGGATCAGTCGGCCTTTTTGATGTCTGCTGCGAAGAACTGAGAGTTCAGGCCATTCAGCGGATAGCCCGTAACGTTCGAGGTCGACACCACGATCTGCGGATAGAGGTACAGCCACATGCTGGCGGCATCCTCGGCAATGATCTTGTTGGCTTCGGTCAACATCGCGGTCTGCTCGTCGATGGTGGCGGCGCTTTCCGAGCCACTGATCAACTGGGTCACTTCGGGGTTGTCATAGCCCCAATAGAAATCCGGGTTGCCATAAAAGACGATGTCGCGGTGATTGACGTGCTCTTGCAGGGTCGCGTCGAAATCATGCGCCTTGTAAATCTTGGTGTACCACTCATTCGCGGTGATGATGTTGATTGAGACATCAACACCAACCTTCGCCAGTTCGTTTTGCAAGAACTGGGCGACGATGGGGTGCGGGTCATAATCCGGTGTGTCCAGCGTGAAGGAAAACCCGTCGGGATAGCCTGCCTCGGCCAGCATTGCTTTCGCGCTGTCTGGATCATAGGCGTTCACCCCGGTCAGATCGACATACCAAGGGTCGGTGGGCGGCACGAAGGAGCCAATCAAGGTGCCGTAATCGCCCCAGATGGCCCCCAGCAGCTTTTCGTTATCCACGGCGCGGGCAAGGGCCGCGCGCACCGTTGGGTTATTGAACGGCTCAATCCGGTCATTATAGGCCATCAGCTCTTTGGTGGTCGATGCGCCCTCTGACACCGTAAAATCGGGGTTGTCTGTGAACAGTGACAGTGCATCCGGGCTTTGGACCGAGGTGATGATATCGACCGCGCCGGTCAGCAGCGCGTTGTTCTGGGCGGTGGCATCGGTGAAGTACTGGAACATCACCCCGTCATTGGTCGGCGCGTCGCCCCAATAGCCCTCGAAGGGCACCATCGCCAAAGCCGAACCCCGACGCCATTCCTGAAGGGTGTAGGGGCCGGTGCCATCTTCGGATGCGGTGATGTCAGTGGCCGCGTCGTTGACGATCCAGACATAGGACAGGTTGTAGGGCAACGAGATCGACGGCTTCTTCAGCGTCACGACAACCGTTGCGTCGTCTGGCGCATCAATGCTGTCGATAATGGCAAGCGAGCTTTTGCGCGAGCTGGCCGAATTTTCCGCCGTGACCCGTTCGATCGAGTGCTTGACGTCGGCAGCGGTCAACGGGTCGCCCGAGTGGAACGTGATGCCGTCTTTCAGGGTAAAGGTATAGGTCAGGCCGTCATCGCTGACGGTGTAATCACTGACCAGCTTCGGCGCGACATCGCCGTCATCGGTTAGAACAAACAGGCCCTCATAGACATTGCCATTGAAGGCTTCATTGATGCCTTGACCCGCGCCCCCGGTGTTGTCGAGGTTCTGTGGCTCATACAGCGATCCGATGGTGATTGCGGCGGTCGGGTCGTAATCCTGCGCGACCCCGGCAGTGGCCGTCAATGACAGGGCCGAGACTGCAGTCAGCGCCGGAACGATGGAGCGCGAAAAGAGGCGGGACGCGGCGTGGCGGGCGTGAGGGGTCGGTTTCATCTGGTTATCCCTGTGTTGCGTCTGTGCCTGTCTGGCTTTGCCCGGATCATGCGCACATTTTGCACAGGCGCGAACGGCGAGCCATAACGGCTGTTGAATTATCTGCACATTACCTGACTGTGTAAGGGGGCAATGATGGGGGGCATTTACGCCCAGCATCGCCCATTTATCAAGCTGTCGCTGTGGAAAACTCGGGCGTTAAACCTTGAACGGGCCGGCGCGAACTGACGCAAGATCACTGCAGGATCTGGTCACTCCGTACTCGCGATCCGTTCCCGGTGGAACACGTAAATTCCGGCGGCAAGAATGATCGTGACGCCCAGCCACGTCAGTGCATCCGGAAAGTCGCCGAAGACCAGATAGCCAACGGCGGTGGCGCCAAGGATTTCGAGATACTGAAACGGGGCAAGGGTGCTGGCCTCGGTCCGGCGAAAGGCCTCTGAAATCAGCACAAAGCTGGTTGCGGCCAAGCCGCCGCCGCAGAAAATCGCCGCCCATGCCCACGTGGGTATCTGTGCGGGTGCCATGTCGATCATGCCAGCGCCTTGCAGGCACAAGGCGATGATCACCAGACCCGCTGCCGCGTAAATCGTCGCGCCGCACTGGATGGTCAGGCTGGACCTGGTTGCCCCGGCATGGCGCAGGACGATCATGTTCAACGCATAACTTGTGGCACAGACCAATGGCAGCAAGGTCGCCAACCCAAATTCTGAAAATCCCGGCCTGATCACGATCAGCGCACCCAATAGACCGACCGCCACCGCACATAACCGACGCGGTCCCGCGACCTCGCCCAGCAGTGGCCCAGCCAGCAGCGTCAGTAACAGCGGCTCGACGAAAAAGATCGCGATCGCGGTGGCGATGGGCATGACCGAAAACGCCGTGATCAAGCTCACCAAAATCACGATGATCAGCAGTCCAGAAAGCGCGACGATCGGTGAAAACATGGCCCCGTGCAGGCGGCGGCGCATCACAAATGCGACCGGGATCAAAATGATCGCCTGCGCCAAAAGCCGCCACATTGTCACTTCGATCGGGGCGATGATCCCGGTCAGGATTTTCGACAGCGCGTCGCCCACCGGCAGCAGAAACATGGCGATGATCATGCAAATCAAGCCACTGTTTGCAGCCGGAGTTCCCGTCGTACCGGAATTGGTTGTCGACGATAGTTTTGTCATCGCGCACCTCGCAAGCTTAAGCTGCGCCATTGGCGCAGTGGCACATCCGGGCGTTCAGGACAGAGACACATGTCAGACGCAGAGCATCTTGGCCGACGACGCCATCGCGGGCCTTGCTTATGACCGGGCTAGTCAAGCCGACGAACCCCGTCAAGGTCGCAGCGGTGCGTTGCTGTCAGGTCGGACCTAACACCGCCCCGTAGGTCCGACGCGTTGACGGCTGTGCTGGTCGTCGTCGCCATAGCGGGGCGGACTCAGTGCGGGCTCAGAAAGGAAATGGGTCCCCGCTCCGCCAGTCTAAAGGCAAAGCGGGGGATGGTGGCTTAGTGGTTATGCCGCGGCAGTTTCCGCGAGATTTGCCGGAATTCCTCGGCCCCGCGGATGGTCGCGCCATCCTGCATCTGGGTCACGGTCTCGCGGTAGATCTTTTGCCACGGCGTGGCCGCGGCCGGCACATCGGGCAGACCTTCGGATTTCCTGCGCGTGACTTCTTCCGCGTCCACCAGCATATCGCAGCTGCCTTTATCAAGGTCGATGCTGATACGGTCGCCGGTGCGCAGCCAAGCCAGCCCGCCGCCCGCCGCACTTTCTGGCGAGGCGTTGAGGATGGAGGGGCTGTCCGCAGTGCCCGATTGCCGCCCGTCGCCAATGGTGGGCAGCGACGTGATCCCGCGTTTCAACAGCCGGTCAGGGGGCTGCATGTTGACCACTTCCGCAGAGCCTGGCCAGCCAAGCGGACCCGCCCCGCGGATCACAAGAATGGACTGTTCGTCGATCTCTAGCGCCGGATCGTTGATCCGGGCATGATAATCTTCGGACCCGTCAAAGACAAAGGCGGTGCCTTCGAAGATCCCTTCAGAGCCCGGGGTCGACAGATAGCGGGCGCGGAATTCGTCTGAAATCACGCTGGTTTTCATGATCGCGAAGTCGAACAGATTTCCCGACAGCACGAAAAAGCCCGCCCGTTCCATCAGCGGATCGGCATAGGGGCGGATCACGGCCCGATCAGTGCTTTCGCGCCCATCAAGGTTTTCGTCCATCGTGGCGCCGCTGACCGTGGCGCAACCGCCGTTCAGTTTGTTGGCCTGCTTGAGCTCCCACATGATGGCGGGCACGCCGCCTGCGCGGTGAAATCTTTCGCCCAGAAATTCCCCTGCGGGCTGGACGTTGGCCAGAAGCGGGACGTCATAGCCGTAGGCTTTCCAATCCTCTGACGTGATCTCGACGCCGGCATGTTTCGCCATTGCCATGATATGGGGCTGGGCGTTGGTCGATCCGCCAATCGCCGCATTGACGCGGATTGCATTCAAGAACGCATCCCGTGTCATGATGTCCGAGGGGCGGAGATCTTCCATCACCAGTTCCACCGCCCGTTTTCCGGTGCGATAGGCCATCTGTCCGCGTTCGCGGTAGGCTGCGGGAATTGCGGCGCATCCGGTCAGCGACATGCCAAGCGCTTCGGCAATGGCGTTCATGGTCGAAGCCGTGCCCATCGTGTTGCAATGCCCGACAGAGGGCGCGCTATCGAGCGCGGTCTCGAGAAACTCTTCGCGGGTGATTTCGCCTGCGGCGTACTTGCGGCGCGACCGCCAAATCACGGTGCCCGAGCCGACCAGATCGCCATCATGCCAGCCATCCAGCATTGGTCCCCCAGACAGCACGATCGCGGGAAGATCGACTGTCGCGGCAGCCATCAGCGCCGACGGGGTCGTCTTATCGCATCCCGTGGTCAGTACGACCCCGTCAAACGGATAGCCGTACATGAGTTCGACCAGACCCAGATAGGCCAGATTCCGGTCGAGGGCCGCAGTGGGACGTTTGCAGTTCTCAAACAGTGTATGGGTCGGAAATTCGATGGGGATGCCACCCGCATCGCGGATCCCGTCGCGCACGCGCTTGGCCAGATCGAGATGATGGCGGTTGCAAGGGTTTAGGTCGCTGCCCGACTGCGCGATGCCGATGATTGGCCGGCCCGCGCGGAGTTCTTCGGGCGTGGTGCCGTAGTTCATGAACCGTTCCAGATATAGCGCGGTCATATCGGCATGGTCAGGATTGTCGAACCAATCCTGCGAACGTAGGCGGCCTTTTGGCGGGGTGTCGGTCATGTCCTGTCCTCGGTTGTCTGGCTGGAGGGGACTTGGCCCCTGCTGGTCGAGTTTAGGTGTTCAAGATGCAACAACAAGCCGCTGTGATCGGTTTCGCCATGGCCGTCATCCACAAAGCTGGCAAAGGCATCGCGGATATCTTGTGACAAGGGCAGGGTCAGGCCCTGCGCCCGTGCCAAGTCCATCACAGCCTCAAGGTCTTTCAGTTGAAGCCGCGAGGGTCCGCCGGGGGCAAAGTCGCGATTGACCATGCGCGCGCCGTGCAATTCCAGAATGCGGCTTTCGGCAAACCCGCCCCGGATCGCATCGCGAAACTTGCCACGGTCTGCACCACCAGCTTCAACCAGCATCATCGCCTCGGCCACGGCGCCGATAGTAATGGCGACAATCTGTTGGTTGGCCAGCTTGCATACCTGACCGGCACCGGACGGGCCGACATGGGTCAGCCGTCCCATCGGCTCCATTACCGGTGCAATCCGGGCGATGGTGTCAGACGTGCCACCTGCCATCAGTGCCAGCGTGCCATTGACCGCGCCAACCACCCCGCCAGAGACAGGGCAATCGACATGATCCACGCCCAGATCGGCCAGCCGCTTGGCATGGTCGCGGGCAATATCAGGGGCGATTGACGAGCAATCCACCACAACCGCGCCTTTTTTCAGCGAGGAAGCCGCGCCTTGCGTAAACAGCACATCCGCGACCGCGGCGCCGTCCGAGAGCATCGTAAAGGCGATATCTGCCCCGTCCACAGCCTGTGTCAGGGTGGGGGCAAAAGTTGCCCCTTCCCCGACCAGCGCTTGTGCCTTGGCTGGGCCCCGGTTCCAGACGGTGACGCGATGACCGGCTGCGAGCAGACGGCGTGCCATCGGCGCCCCCATCAACCCGGTCCCCAGAAAAGCGATCTGTTGGATCATTTCGCGGCCTCGAGTTCGTCCTCGATATGGGCGCGGATGATCTGTTCAAAATTGCTTTCCGCAGAAAAGCCCAGCGACGTGGCGCGTGTGGCTTCAAAGCCCGGGGCCCAGCCTTCGCACATGGCGATGATGGCGGCATCGGGTTCGTGCCGGATCAGTTGGACAGCGCTGTCACCGGCGATGCGGCGAAGGGCTTCGATCTGTTCCGCCACTGTGGCCGAAACGCCGGGCATCGACAGGTTGCGTCTTGGGCCGATGGCGCTTGTGTCCATCGTCGCCGCATGAACCATGAACCCGACTGCCGAACGCGGCGAGGCGTGCCAATGCCGGATTGTGTCCGGAACGGGCAGGACAGCTTCTTGCCCGACCAGCGGTTCGCGCAGAATGTTCGAGAAGAACCCGGAAGCGGCCTTGTTGGGCTTGCCGGGGCGGATGCAGATTGTGGGCAAGCGAATGCCGACTCCATCAAAGATTCCCCGCCGCGTGTAGTCGGCCAGAAGCAGTTCGCAAATCGCCTTTTGCGTGCCATAACTTGTCAGCGGCGTCGTGTGGAAGTCATCTGGAATTGGGTAGGGCAAGGGGGCGCCCACCACGGCGATGGACGACGCAAATACCACCCGCGGGCGATACCCGTTCGTGCCATGCTGAGCGCGGATCGCGTCGAACAGTCCGCGGGTTCCGTCAAGATTGATCCGGTAGCCTTTGTCGAAGTCGGCCTCGGCCTCACCCGAAACAATGGCGGCCAGATGAAAGATCACATCCGGGCGACGGGCGATCAGTTCGGGTGCCGCGGCCAGATCCGATAGATCCGCTTTGCGGCAGGTGATGGTGATGCCGTTGCCTTCTGGGGCATCGGGGGTGATCACATCGACCAGATCAAGCGAGGTCACGGGCTTGCCGTCCAGATGGCCGGTGGCCAGCAGGTGCTGCGTGAGTTTGCGACCGACCATTCCGGCAGCGCCGATAATTAGGATATCCATTTGTCCCTCCGGGTGTCCTGAGATCAACCTCCCTGCTGATCTCATCTTGTTTTGTTGTCCGACAACCTGATAAGAATGACAAGAGAGGATTTGCTCGCAAGGGCGCATGTTTTGTGGAGGACCGGGAATGGACGCCGTGAATGGGCAGGGGAATAAGGGCGAGACGGGTGAAGCCGCCGCACAAGCGTTGGAAGCGCGTCTAGGCCAAGATATTGTGGTCCGCGGCCCTGACGTGCTGGCCTATTGCCGGGACTGGCACGGCGATGTGCAGTCGGATGCTGTGGCGGTCCTGCGTCCGCGCACCACCGCCGAGGTGCAGGAATGCGTCCGCGCCGCAGTGGACCTTGGGCTGCAAATCATCCCGCAGGGCGGCAATACCGGATTGGTTCTGGGCGGCGTGCCCGATGCGCCCGACCGGCAGGTGGTGGTGTCGCTGGAACGGATGACAGCGGTGCGCAGCCTTGATGCCGCTAACTTCTCGGCCGTGGTCGAGGCCGGTATCGTGCTGGAAGAGTTTAAGGACAAGGTCGCGCAGGCGGGTCTGTATTTTCCGCTGGCACTGGGCGCGCAGGGCAGTTGCCGTCTGGGCGGCAACGTCGCGACCAATGCGGGCGGGGTCAATGTGCTTCGCTACGGGATGACGCGCGAACTGTTGCTCGGGTTGGAGGTCGTCCTGCCCGACGGCAGTCTGTTCGAGGGGCTGACCTGCCTGCGTAAAGACAACAGAGGCATTGACCTTAAACAGCTTTTCATTGGCTCTGAGGGCACTCTGGGCATCATCACTGCGGTATCTGTCAAGCTGTTTCCGGCACCTGAACAAGTGGCGACCGCGCTCTTGGCAGTTGGGTCCTTGGAAGACGCGATCGCGCTGTATCGTCAGGCCCGGCGGCTTTGCTGCGATCTGATGTCGGCGTTTGAATTCATGCCCCCGTCGGCCTTCCAGCTGGCGAAAGAGGGAATCCCGGACTTGGCGCTGCCGATGGCGGCGGAACATCCCGCCTATGTGTTGATGGAGCTTTCGGGTTCAGGGCTGGTCGATATTGACGATCTGATGGCGCGTTTCACAGAGCATGCATTTGAGGAAGGTCTTGCCGTTGATGGGGTGATGGCGTCGTCGCAGGCACAGGCGCGTAACCTGTGGCTGATCCGTGAAGGCATGAACGAGGGGCAGGCTAAACGCGGTAAACATCTGCGCACAGATATTTCCGTGCCTCTTTCGCGAATGGCCGAATTTGTCGCCGAGGCCGAGGCGGCCATCTTGGCGGAATTTCCCGGTGCGACCTGTGTGTCCTATGGCCATGTGGGCGACGGGAACGTGCACCTCAACGTGTTGCCTGACACGCGCGGCGATGTAGAGGCGCAAATCTACCGTGCCAAACAGATCGCCAACGAAGTGTTGGATCGTTATGACGGATCAATAAGCGCAGAACACGGGATCGGTAGGTTGAAAAAAGCCGACTTTGAACAAAGACTTCCAGATGTTCAGCGCGCGTTGCTGGAAGCGATCCGCACAGCGGTGGACCCGGCGTTGACGATGAATAGGGGTTGCCAGATCGAGCTGTAGGGCGGGCGATCCGCTTGTCTGGCAAAGGGAGGGGCCATGGAAAGCGAATTCGAACAGATTAAACGTGTTGCCCATCTTCCGACGCGGATTGCGTCGGAATTTGGCAAGCGAATTTATGACGGCACCCTGAAAGCCGGGGACAAGCTGCCGACCGAACATGCGCTGTCTAAAAGTTTTGGGGTCAGCCGCACAGTTGTACGAGAAGCTATTGCCCAGCTTAAAAGCGAAGGCTTGGTTGAAACGCGGCAAGGGGTCGGGGCGTTCGTGATGGAGCGGCCCGCCCGGCAAATCCGTTTGGAAGACGGTAAGAGCATGGATAGGAACGATTTCCATGATCTATACCAGTTGCGGTTTCCTCTTGAGATGGAGGCCGCTGCGTTGTCTGCCGTCCATCATAGTCCCAAACATATGGAGGCCATGACCGCCGCCCTTGCGCGGATTTGCGCCACCGAGGACTGGGGAAGTTCGGGCGTGGCCGCGGATCTGGACTTTCATCACATCATCGCCGAGTCGACGGGCAATGACTATTTTACGCAGTTCATCGGCGCGATTTCAGATCGCATTAGCCATGTGATCGTGATCGCGCGGACCGAAGGTCAACTGGAGGATGTGATCTCTCGTACGGTGGAGGAACATACCGCCATTCGTGACGCAATCAGCACCAGAGATCCGGCTATGGCGCGTGCTGCCATGCGCCGCCATCTGATCGGATCCGCCCAGAGAATCGGCATAAGGCTCGATTTTTATTCATAAAATTACGCCAAAATTTTTTTTCCAAAGTCGTTTGATTACGACTTGCGTCCCGGCACTCATACTGTTGTAACGTTGTCAGACAACAAGTGTCTTGCCGGGCGTGCGGAGGCGCCCTGCCAACCCGAGGGAGGGCCGAATGGCTTTAGCGCATATGTTGAAGGCTGATCATATCTTGCCCGATGATCATCATCGTGCAGCATTGGTCGGACGTGTTTGGTCGGACGCACAGAGCGGTCCTTGTATCGTTACGCTACGCGATGCTCAGGTGTTTGATCTGACGGGTGTTGCGGCAACCATGTCCGGACTGCTGGAGCGCGATGATCTAAGCGTCCTTCTTGCGCGGGATGATCTGCCCTGTCTTGGCCCCTTGGATGGCTTTCTAGACGGCACGCTGGGGCGGCTTCTGGCGCCGGTGGATTTGCAGGCTTTGAAAGCCGCGGGTGTGACCTTTGCCGAAAGCATGCTGGAGCGTGTGATTGAAGAGCAAGCTGGCGGCGACGCGGCCCGCGCGCAAGACGTCCGCGCCCGCTTGGCCCCGGTTATCGGCGAGAACCTGCGCGATGTTAAGGCCGGCTCTGATAAGGCCGCGCAGGTCAAGGCGCTGTTGCAGGATATGGGGCTGTGGTCGCAATATCTTGAGGTCGGCATCGGCCCGGACGCCGAGATTTTCACCAAATCCCAACCGATGTCCGCAGTCGGCTGCGGCGATCAGGTGGGCATCCATGCGATGTCGAAGTGGAACAACCCCGAACCTGAGATGGTGATGGTTACCCGCGCCGACGGGCGGATCGTGGGGGCGACGCTCGGCAATGACGTCAACCTGCGCGACGTTGAGGGACGCTCGGCGCTGCTATTGGGGAAGGCCAAGGACAACAACGCCTCCTGCGCGCTTGGTCCATTCATCCGTTTGTTCGATGACGCGTTCACCATGAACGATATCGAGGCGACTGTTGTGTCGTTGTTGGTTGAGGGTAAGGACGGGTTCACAATGGCGGGCGAAAGCCCGATGACCGCCATTTCGCGCAGCCCTGCCGATCTGGTCGGGCAAATGCGCAACCGGTCGCACCAATACCCTGACGGAGCGGTGCTGTTTCTAGGCACCATGTTCGCCCCGACCAAGGATCGTCATGGCGAAGGGCAGGGGTTCACGCATGCGACCGGTGACCGTGTTGAGGTCGCCGCGCCATCGCTGGGCCGTCTGGTGAATTGGGTGGATAACAGCGAAGCCTGCCCTGAGTGGTCGTTCGGTACAGTGGCGTTGTTCCGCAACCTGCTTTCTCGGGGCCTTGGGGGCAAGGTGTAACCATGGCCCGTATCATCGATCTGTTTTACCGTCTGCTTGATGTGGTGATGATTGTCCTGCTGGCAGGCATGGCCATCATGGTCTTTTTGAACGTCGTGCTGCGCTATGGGATGAATTCGGGCATTCCGGTATCCGAGGAAATGTCGCGGTTCTTCTTTGTCTGGCTGACCTTTATCGGGGCGGTCGTGGCGCACCGCCACCACATGCACATGGGAATGGAAACCTTTGTCGCCGCTCTTGGGCGGCGGGGCCGGATGCTGATGATGGGCCTATCGGACCTTCTGATCCTCGGCTGTTGTTGGGTGCTGTTTCTGGGCACGTGGAAGCAACTTCCGATCAACGCCAGCATGACCGCGCCGGTCTCTGGGATTCCCATGGCATGGGTCTATGGCACCGGCATGTTCACAGCCTCGATGATCGCCCTGATTACCCTGACCCGGTTTCTGCGGCTGGTGACAGGGCGGATTACGGAAAACGAAATTGCCGCCTTCGCCGGTGAGCGCCACCATCTCGACGAAAACCACGTTGCCGGTGATGAAAGAGGTGCGCAATGACGCTGGTTGTCTTTATCGTTTCACTGATCGGCTCCATGATGATCGGTGTGCCGGTCGCCTTTGCGTTGATCCTGTGCGGTGTGTCGCTCATGACCTATATGGGCATGTTCAACACGCAGATCATCGCGCAGAACATGATGATCGGCGCGGATACCTTTACCCTGCTGGCCATCCCCTTTTTCATTCTCGCGGGGGAGTTGATGAATGCGGGCGGCCTGTCCAAACGCATTATCGATTTCTCGATCTCCTGTGTCGGCCATATCCGCGGAGGATTGGGGATCGTGGCCATCTTTGCTGCGGTCATTCTTGCCAGCATCTCGGGCTCGGCTGCGGCCGATAGTGCGGCGCTTGCGGCGATCCTGCTGCCGATGATGGCGAAGGCGGGCTATAATCTGCCGCGCTCGGCGGGGTTGATTGCAGCGGGCGGTGTGATTGCGCCGGTGATCCCGCCGTCGATGGCCTTCATCATTCTTGGCGTGGCGGGAAACATTTCAATTTCCAAACTGTTCATGGCCGGGATCGTGCCGGGGCTATTGATGGCGCTGGTGCTGATCGGCACGTGGATCATCGTGGCGCGCAATGACAAGGTTGCAACCTTGCCCAAGGCAAACTGGGAGAACCGCGCAAAAACCGGTGGTCGGGCGATCTGGGCGCTGGGAATGCCGGTGATTATCCTTGGCGGCATCAAGTTCGGCATCGTGACCCCGACCGAAGCGGCCGTCATCGCCGCCTTCTATGCGCTGTTCGTCGGCACCTGCATCTATCGCGAACTGAAATTGAAGGATCTGGCGCAAGTTCTTTTGAACGCCGGGCGCACCACGGCGGCGGTTATGTTCCTGGTCTGCGCCGCGCTGGTCTCGGCTTGGCTGATTACCGCCGCCAATATCCCGGCAGAGCTTTCGGGCTTTATCGAGCCGCTGATCGACCGTCCGATCCTGCTGATGCTGGCGATCATGGCACTGGTCCTCGTCGTCGGTACGGCATTGGATCTGACGCCGACCATTTTGATCCTGACGCCGGTGCTACTGCCGATCGTCAAGCAAGCGGGCATCGACCCTGTCTATTTCGGGGTGATGTTCATCATGAATTGCTGCATCGGCCTGCTGACGCCGCCGGTTGGTGTGGTGCTGAACGTGGTCAGTGGGGTGGGAAGGTTGCCCCTTGGCCGTGTGATTGTCGGTGTTTGGCCGTTTCTGCTCGCTCAGATCCTTGTCATTCTGGTTCTGGTTCTGTTTCCGCAGATCGTCCTTGTGCCTGCAAATTGGTTCTATTGAACCGTAAGATACCTTCAAAAGAGACAACTTTTTCACCTGATGATGGGAGGATCGCATGAAAAATTCGAAACTGAAAGCAGCCCTTATGGCTACGGTCGTCTGTGCGGTAGCTAGCCCCGCGCTGGCCGACTTCAAAAACCGGACGTTCCGCGTGTCAAACGGCATCGCAGCAGATCACCCGGTTGCCAATGGTATGGATGCCATGCAGGTCTGTCTGGACGACCGGACCGGCGGCAAAATGACGATGACCGGCTTCTGGGGCGGCGCACTTGGCGGCGACCTTCAGGCCACGCAGGCCCTGCGTTCGGGCGTGCAAGAAGCAGTGGTGACGTCCTCGTCGCCTCTGGTCGGGATTGAACCGGCGCTTGGGGTGTTCGACCTTCCGTTCCTGTTCCGGTCGAATGAAGAAGCCTATGCCGTGATGGATGGCGAGTTCGGCGATTTCATCAACGAGAAGCTGGAAAATGTCGGTCTGGTCAATCTGGCCTACTGGGAAAACGGCTTCCGCAACGTGTCGAACTCGAAGCGCCCGATCACCCAATGGGAGGATTTCGAAGGGCTGAAGATGCGCGTTATGCAAAACAACATCTTCCTTGATACCTTTTCGAACTTCGACGCCAATGCGACGCCCATGTCCTTTGGCGAGGTGTTCTCGGCGCTAGAGACCAAAGCGATCGACGCGCAGGAAAACCCCTACGTCACGATCGACACCTCGAAATTCTATGAGGTGCAGAGCTATATCAGTGAGACAAAGCACAGCTACACGCCGTTCCTGTTCCTGTTCTCGAAGCCGATTTTCGACACCTACTCCCCTGAGGAGCAGGCCGCTTTGCGTGAATGCGCTGCGGTGGGACGCGATGTTGAACGCGAAGTCATTCAGGAATTGAACCAGACGTCTCTTGCGAAGATGCAGGAAGCTGGACTTGAGTTCAATGTTGTGACCCCTGAAGAACTGGAGCGGATGCTGGAGAAATCCCAGCCGGTCTATGACGAGCACAAGGACAATATCGGCGCTGATGTCGTCGATATGGTTCAGAACACTCTGACTGAGATTCGCAGCAACTAAGCGCCTGGCGCTTTAAGGCCGGGCCTTGCGATCAAACGCAGGGCCCGGTGTCCCGGACGGCAACCTCCGGATGAATCAACGGACCTGCTTGAGGGCGATGTGCCGGCGATTGGTCGATCGGACTTAAAATATTCCGATCTGGCACTAAAGTTGCGCTTTTTCAGATCTATGTGCAGGGTGTGAGATCGCCCGGAGTCTTCAGCCGACGTGCAACGGTGTAATCGGCGATTGCGTGCGCAGCACGGCCATAGGTGCCGTCATCGCAGCATGTGATGGTCGACCTTGCCTGATCGTCCAGATCGGCTTGGGCCGCACCGTGATTGACCGGTCAACCCCTGCGTTCAAATTGGCCGGTTGCGGGCATGCGTGCCCTTAGGATCGTTTCCTGATCCGTCAAACCTCGCGGATGGTTAGGGGGTGTCAGGCAGCGCCGTTCCTACCACCCGCGCCGATCCTATCGAAATGGATCTGCCGCGCCTGAGTTCGCAGCGCAGTGTCTATCCACGAAAGCGAATTCCCTTCTGAGCCCCATATCTTTCCAAGGCCATGGGGGCCATCTTGCGGCCAGGTGGATGACGAGGAGTAACGCGCGAAAGTTGGTGATGCCCTGAGGGGCGGCATATCATGGCGGTGTTCAGACGCCGTCAATTCTCAGCCGAGAAAAGGATATGCCACGTGCCAGAGAATACCACTAGCCAGCTGCCTGA
>NZ_MTBG01000016.1 GCF_002119405.1 Pseudoruegeria sp. SK021
ACGATAAACGGCCTATTCAAAGCTGAGGTCATTCATCGCCGTGGCCCCTGGCGCAGCTTTGAAGCCGTCGAATATGCCACCCTCGAATGGGTCGACTGGTTCAACAATCGCCGCCTGCTGGAACCTATCGGGAATATCCCGCCCGCTGAGGCAGAAGCAAACTTCTATGCTGCTATGGAAAGATCAGATATGGCCGCGTAACTAAGACAATTCAGCCTCCGGCAAACCCGGCGCGGTTCATGGCGGTTGCGTAGCAAAGGCGGAAATCCACTTAGAAAACGACCCCGTCCTGTTCAGAAAAACGGCAACACTTCTGTCGTCGGTCATCTCACCGGCATGGGCGCGGAGCAGCACAGCCAGTTCAGCCTCCACCGCCTGCTGGATCAGGGTGCGCGCGCCAGAGCGAAGCAGTTCGGTCAGCGGATCACGTGATAATCCAGATGGATCGGGCAAGCTTGGAATGCTAGTCTGGGTCATACGGCATATCATTTTCTCTGCGGAGAACTGACGGCGTCTTCAACACCGCCATGATATGCAGCCCTCACGGGCCATCACCAACTTTTAGCTATTTCTCAGGGAGAGCGGTGTTGATAGCGTGCCAATCGGCCTCTGAGGCGATCGTATCATCGATACAGCTTAGATGATTTCGTCTTCATCAAACAGAGGATCTGCGCTGAGTTGTGTGGCCATGTCACCGATCGTTTCTTCGTTCTGATCGGGCCGAGATACGGTTGCAATATGAAACAGGCCGTCGCCTTCATTCACGATTGGAAGGTTTGATCGGCCGATGATCAAGCCGGACTCGGTCGCGACCAAGTCGCTTTCCACCTCGCCGAATGGATCTGAGACCACCCCAAGCAAATCGCCCTGATGGACGGCTTCGCCTGTGGTCTTGTACATCCGCACCAGGCCACCTGCTGGCGCTCGCATCCAAGAACTGGACGTGGCTTTGATCGGCGCCGAGGTTGGTCGGGCGATGCCTTTTGCTGGCACCATATCGAGCTTACGCATTACCCGAAGGATGCCGCTGACGCCGGATCGGACCGCAAATTCATCAAAGCGCAAGCCTTCACCAGCTTCAAACAGAAGCATGTCGACTCCCTCTTTTTGAGCCGCTTGGCGCATGGAGCCTTCACGCAAGGGGGCGGTGAGGATGACCGGGGCACCAAAGGCTTCCGCCAGTTCCATTGTCTCGGGTTTTGATGGCGAAACGCGGATTTGCGGCAAATTGGTCCGGTGGATCGCGGCGGAGTGCAGGTCGATGCCGAAATCCGATCTGGCGACGATCTCGACCATGAAGAGCCGGGCCAGTCGCGCGGCCAGCGATCCTTTCGGACTGCCGGGGAAAGACCGATTCAGGTCGCGCCGGTCTGGTAGATATCGGGAATGGTTCAGAAATCCGAACGTGTTCACGATCGGAGCAATCAACAATGTCCCCTTGAGATTGTCGAGCGAGGGCGCCCGCATCAGCCGCCGTGCGATTTCCACGCCGATGACCTCATCGCCATGTACCGCCGCGCTGACAAACATCGTCGGCCCGGGCCGGCGCCCATGCACCACATGCACGGAAATTGACACCGGCGTGTGATCTGACAGAACACTAACCGGAAGTTCAACTGTCCGACGCGCGCCGGGTGCGACCCGTTTTGTGCCGATTTGAAACGGGGCGCGATCTTGCATTCAGCCTTTTCCTCGGGTTTTGGTCTTGTTCGGGCGCGCGTTGCCTTCCAGATATTCGATGATCTTACCGGCCACGTCTATCCCCGTTGCCTTCTCAACCCCTTCAAGACCGGGGGTGGAGTTCACTTCCATCACCACCGGCCCATGGTTCGAGCGCAGCATATCAACCCCGCACACATTCAATCCCATGGCGCGCGCAGATCGGATCGCGGTCGAGCGTTCTTCGGGCGAGATTTTGATCGCAGCCGCGCTGCCACCACGATGCAGGTTGGATCGGAATTCCCCTTCAGCGCCGGTCCGCTTCATTGCGGCGATGACCTTGCCTCCGACCACAAGGGCACGAATGTCGGTGCCGCCGGCTTCCTTGATAAATTCCTGCACCAGAACGTGGACATTGGCGCCGCGGAACGCTTCGATGACCGATTTGGCCGAACGGTCGGTATCTGCCAACACCACGCCGATGCCTTGGGTCCCTTCCAGCAGTTTGACCACAAGCGGCGCACCGCCGGCCAGCTTCAAGACCTCTTCCGTTTGTTTCGGGTCATTGGCAAAGGTTGTCACCGGCAGGCCGATGCCCTCACGCGCCAGAAGCTGCATCGAGCGCAACTTGTCGCGGGACCGACCGATGGCCACTGATTCGTTCAGGGGGAACACACCCTGCATCTCGAACTGGCGCAAAACGGCGGTGCCATAGAAGGTGACCGATGCGCCGATCCGCGGGATTACGGCGTCAAACGTCGGCAGTTTCTCACCATTGTAGTACACATCTGGCCGCCGACTGGCGATATTCATGTAACATTGTAAGGTGTTGATGATTGTTAGCTCATGACCGCGCTCTTCAGCGGCGGCTTTCAGGCGCTGGTGCGAGTAGAGTTTGGCGTTGACGGCCAGCATTGCAATTTTCATCGGATACTCCCTGCGCTTTGGTGTCGGTATGCCTGAGAATGCAGACAACAGGAAGCCCGGCTTATAGGTAGCCGGCGCCGCGGAAGCTGAGTTCCCGGGATTTTCCGATGATCAGATGGTCGTGTAACGACAGGCCCAGCACCTCTGCCGCTTCTTGGATGCGCCCCGTCATGGCGATGTCGGCATCCGATGGGGTCGGGTCTCCCGATGGATGATTGTGGACGAGAATCAAGGCTGATGCGTTCAGTTCAAGCGCCCGCTTCACCACTTCGCGTGGATAAACCGGCACGTGGTCAACCGTGCCGCGCGCCTGTTCTTCGTCGGCGATCAAGACGTTCTTTCGATCAAGGTAAAGGACGCGGAACTGTTCGGTTTCGAGGTGGGACATCGTGGTGTGACAATAATCCAGCACCGCATCCCAGCTGGAAATCACCGGCTTTTTCATGACCTTGGACCGGGCCATGCGATGGGTCGCCGCCTCTGTGATCTTCAGCTCAAGAATTACGGCATCGCCCACGCCGCGGACTTGCATCAACCGATCTTTCGGTGCGGACAATACCCGGGCAAAATCGCCGAATTCTTCCAGCAGGCGGCGTGCCACCGGTTTCACGTCACAGCGGGGCAGGGCGCGGAACAACAGAAGTTCCAACAGTTCGTAATCAGGCATCGCCTGCCCGCCGCCAGTGAGAAAGCGTTCCCGCAGCCGTTGCCGGTGATCTTTGATATATGACGGGAGCTTTCGACCGCGCGGGTCGGTGATAACCAGTTCCTGCCCCTCGAACAGGGGCAGGAACGGTTCGTTGAAGGCGCGCGGGTCGGTCATGGGCCGACCCTGTGCAATTTTACTAAATTTAGAGTTAAGCGTACTGCCTTAACTCTTCATTCCGTCCCAAAAGCCTTTGACCTTCGAAAAGAAGCTGGACGCTTCGGGATGGTTGTCTTCGCTGAGTTTGTCGAACTCACGCAGCAAGTCCTTCTGACGCGATGTCAGATTGACCGGAGTTTCTACTGCCAGTTCGATGAACATGTCCCCAGACGGTCCACCGCGCAGGGCGGGCATCCCCTTATGGCGAAGGCGCATCTGACGGCCAGATTGGCTGCCGGATGGGATTTTCACCCGGCTTCTGCCGCCATCGATGGTCGGAACCTCGATATCGCCGCCCAATGCTGCCGAGGCCATAGATACCGGAACCCGGCAGAACAGGTTGATGCCGTCCCGTTGGAACAGGGCGTGCTCCGCCACCTCTAGGAAGATGTAGAGGTCGCCGGTCGGCCCGCCGCGCATTCCGGCTTCGCCTTCGCCGGCAAGGCGGATGCGGGTGCCGGTCTCGACCCCGGGTGGGATGTTGACAGACAGCGCCCGGTCGCGTTCCACCCGCCCTTGGCCGTGGCAGACGTCGCAGGGGTTCTTGATGATCTGGCCCAGCCCCGAACAGGTCGGACAGGTCCGTTCCACCGTGAAAAAGCCCTGCTGTGCCCGGACCTTCCCCATTCCCGAGCAGGTCGGGCAGGTGACGGGTTCAGACCCGCCCTCGGCGCCGGTGCCGTTACAGCCGGTGCAACTGACCGCCGAAGGGACGTTGATGGTCTTTTGCATCCCACGAAACGCGTCTTCCAGCGTAATCCGCAAGTTATACCGCAGGTCAGAACCGCGCGACGCACGTTGCCGGTTGCCGCCGCCGCGTCCGCCACCCATGAAATCGCCGAACAGATCGTCGAACACGTCCGAGAATGCCGAAGTGAAGTCGCCTTGTTGGCCCGGTCGGCCTCGGCCGCCGCCACCCATTCCACCTTCAAAGGCCGCGTGGCCGAAGCGGTCATAGGCCGCCTTCTTCTCAGCGTCCTTTAAGACCTCGTAAGCCTCGTTCGCCTCTTTGAAGCGCGACTCAGCCTGCGGATTGTCGGCGTTGCGGTCTGGGTGGTGCTCCATCGCTTTGCTGCGATAAGCGCGTTTTATTTCCTCGGGTGTCGCCGCTTTGGTAACCCCAAGTACTTCGTAATAGTCACGTTTTGCCATGTGCGCATGTCCTCGTGAAAACGCAGAACCGGCCCCGTCTAGGACGAGGCCGGTCTACGCATGTCACCGCGCTTAGGAGGCGCGCTTGTTGTCGTCCAGGTCTTCGAAGTCGGCATCGACGATATCGTCGTCAACGCCACCGGGCTCTTCCGTGTCACGGGCTTCTTCGCCTGCGTCCTGCTGCTGCGCTTTATAGATCGCTTCACCCAGCTTCATGGAGGCTTCGGTCACGTTCTGGATGCCCGATTTGATCTTAGAGACATTTTCAGTCTCCAGATTTTCCTCGAGTGCCCCGATCGCCAGTTCGATTGCCTCAACCGTGGTTGGATCAACCTTGTCAGCGTGCTCTTCCATCGCTTTCTTGGTCGAGTGGATCAGGCTTTCGGCTTGGTTCTTGGCTTCCACCAGTTCCTTGCGCTCTTTATCCGACTCGGCGTTGGCTTCGGCATCGCGCACCATTTGGTCGATCTCGGAATCGGTCAGACCGCCCGACGCCTGAATGGTGATCTTTTGCTCTTTGCCGGTGCCCTTGTCCTTGGCGCCCACAGCAACGATGCCGTCCGCGTTGATGTCGAAGGTGACTTCGATCTGCGGCATGCCGCGCGGTGCGGGCGGGATTTGCTCAAGGTTGAACTGACCCAACATCTTGTTGTCGGCAGCCATTTCCCGCTCGCCTTGGAAGACGCGAATGGTCACGGCGTTCTGGTTGTCTTCCGCGGTCGAGAAAATCTGCGACTTCTTGGTCGGGATCGTCGTGTTGCGGTCGATCAAGCGGGTGAAAACACCGCCCAGAGTTTCGATGCCCAAAGACAGCGGCGTCACGTCCAACAGAACCACGTCCTTGACGTCGCCCTGAAGCACACCAGCCTGAATTGCGGCACCAAGTGCCACGACTTCGTCCGGGTTCACACCTTTATGGGGCTCTTTGCCGAAGAATTTGGTCACTTCTTCCATGACCTTCGGCATCCGGGTCATCCCGCCGACCAGAACGACTTCGTCGATATCCTTGATGGTCATGCCGGCATCTTTCAGCGCGGCTTGGCAGGGCTTGATCGACGCTTTGATCAGGTCACCAACCAGCGACTCCAGCTTGGCACGGGTCAGTTTCATGACCATGTGCAGCGGCTGGCCGCCATTGGGGGCCATCGAGATGAACGGCTGGTTGATTTCGGTCTGCTGGCTGGACGACAGTTCGATCTTGGCCTTTTCGGCAGCTTCTTTCAGCCGCTGAAGGGCCATCTTGTCTTTGGTCAGGTCGACGCCGTTCTCTTTTTTGAACTCGCCTGCCAGATAGTTGACGATGCGCATGTCGAAGTCTTCGCCGCCAAGGAACGTGTCCCCGTTGGTTGATTTCACTTCGAACAGGCCGTCGTCGATTTCCAGAATGGTGACGTCAAACGTACCGCCGCCAAGGTCGTAGACCGCGATCGTCTTGGTCTCTTTCTTGTCGAGGCCGTAAGCCAAGGCCGCTGCCGTCGGCTCGTTAATGATGCGCAGGACTTCCAGACCGGCGATCTTGCCAGCGTCTTTGGTCGCCTGACGCTGTGCGTCGTTGAAATAGGCCGGAACCGTGATGACGGCCTGAGTGACTTCTTCACCGAGGTAGCTTTCGGCAGTTTCTTTCATCTTCTGAAGGATGAAGGCCGAGATTTGCGAGGGCGAGTATTTTTCGCCACGCGCTTCAACCCATGCGTCACCATTGCCGCCGTCGACCAGCTCAAACGGCAAGTTCTTCTTGTCTTTGGCGATGTCCGCGTCATCAAACCGGCGGCCGATGAGACGCTTGACGGCGAATACGGTGTTTTCCGGGTTGGTCACGGCCTGACGTTTTGCAGGTTGACCGACCAGACGTTCGCTGTCGGTGAATGCCACGATGGATGGGGTCGTACGTGCCCCTTCTGCGTTCTCGATGACCCGTCCTTGCGACCCGTCCATGATGGCGACGCAAGAATTGGTGGTCCCAAGATCGATACCGATGACTTTAGCCATTATCTGAACCTTCTCTTTCGGCGATATTAGGAGGAGGGCCCAGTCGATGCGGCACCACTCCTCGATCCCATGAATGCCGGGTCTACCCGGCGAACTGCGGGATATATAAGTGGGTGGTCTGGCACCTGCAAGCCGCAGGGCCGAGACGAAAGATCGATTTTTACCCATTGCAGCACCAAAGGAGGCGAAACATGCAGATCGGTTCCGAAAAAAACGCGGTCGATCTCAACGGGGTCCGGGTGATGCCGGCCGTTCTTGGGCCAGAGGAACAGGCCGCTATTGTCGCAGATATCCGGCAGGTGTGCGCGCAGGCCCCTTTGATGCGGCTTGAAACCGCGCGCGGAAAAAAGATGTCAGTGCGGATGACCGCAGCAGGGCAATTTGGCTGGGTCTCTGACCCGCGCGGATATCGGTATCAGGGGCATCACCCGGCAGGAATGCCCTGGCCACCGATCCCGGAAACGGTGCTTGCGGTCTGGCGGGCGCTGTCAGGGACGGAACGCCAGCCAGAATGTTGCTTGGTGAATTTTTACGGCGAAGGGGCGCGGCTTGGGCTGCATCAGGATCGCGACGAAGCCGATCTGACGCAGCCCGTCCTGTCAATTTCGTTGGGTGATGAGGGGTTGTTTCGCGTGGGAGGTCTGGAACGCGGTGGGTCGACGCGCTCGGTTTGGCTTCGGTCCGGCGATGTTGTGGTCCTAGAGGGGGCTGGTCGGTTGGCGTATCACGGGGTTGATCGGATTCGGTTTGGATCGTCTCGGTTGCTGCCACAGGGTGGGCGCCTGAACCTCACCCTGCGGGTGGTCACGTAAGGTCTCACGGCGTGGTCAGGCTACAACATCCGCTATAAAGTTCTGGGGTGTCGCCGCGTTCCAGCAAAAACAGAATGGATAGGCCGAAGCTGCGATCACTCATTCCATCGCTGCACATCTCATGCCGCAGGGTGAGCGTGCCTTGCACGGGCGGTTGCGGATCGCCGGTGCCGGTCAAGCGCGCCACGATGTCTCCCGACTGGCGCCCGATTGCCGTCGATTGAAACGTGACGCTGAATGGAATTTCGGGGTCGGGAAGCCGTTCAAATTCAGCGAAGGACCCGTTCGGAAAATTGAGACCCCAAAACGGCTCGGTGCCGTGGCACCGCATCGGGCTTGGCAGAGCCCCGGCAGGGCGGGGGGGCTGCGCCGACAAAAAGCGCGCATTGACCCAGCCTGTGGTCTCGCCGAAGGCCACGTGCACCCATGTGCCGCTGTCCGACAGACCTAAGCCTTCGATCCCGGTGCGCTGAGGGGGCAACGTCGTCAAAATCGGTGCGCTGGCATCCGGTTGCGCCCGGACGTTCAAGACATCATCGGCCGACACGCCCGTCACGTTGAAGAGGTTGGGAAAGCCAGAGTAGGTGGCTGCGGTCTCGGCCTGCGCCTGTGGGCAAGCGAGGAGAACGGCAATCAGAAGCGCGAAACTGCGGCGGGTCATGGGGGGCCTGTGCTGACGAATAGGGTACTGCCAGTTTAAGGGCGCGCGGTTCGGCTGACCAGCATCCTCTGGCTGTGGCGCTTAGTCTAGCTTACTATTGGGGGCGAATAGCGGTGAAGGACTTGCAGTTTCCCGAGCCGACCGGGATAACTGACGTTTGGGCGAAGGTGGCGATAAGGTCCCGGGCGCCCCGGCGTGCAGGAGTGTTCAGTGTGGACTTTGACAAACTTGAAACAGTGATGCGGCGGCTGGCCCTTGAGGCCGGAGAGCTGATCATGGATATTTATAACAGCGCGGACTTCGAAGTCCGGGCCAAAAGTGACGACAGCCCGGTCACGGCTGCGGATGAAACAGCCGATGCGCATATCTCCGCAGGATTGGCCGAAGCCTTTCCCGATATTTTGATCGTGACCGAGGAACAAGCCGGGACCCACGGAAAGTCGTCTGAGAATTTCTTGATTGTCGATCCGCTGGATGGGACTAAAGAATTCGTTCAGCGTCGGGGCGATTTCACGGTCAATATCGCCTATGTCGAAAGCGGCGTTCCGGTTCGGGGTGTCGTCTATGCCCCGGCGAAAGATCGGCTGTTTTACACCACCGCGTCGGGTGAGACGGTCGAAGAAACGGCGCCCTTCGACTGGAACGTCAAGGGTGAGACTGTGCCGGTTTCGGTGTCCCGGCCTGACAATTCGGCTTTGATGGTCGTGGCCTCGAAAAGTCACCGGGATGCGGCAACGGACGCGTATATCGCCAAATATGATGTCGCCGACATGAAAAGCGCCGGCTCGTCCTTGAAGCTGTGTCTGGTGGCAACCGGCGAAGCCGATATCTATCCCCGGCTGGGCCGGACAATGGAATGGGATACCGCAGCTGGTCAGGCAGTTCTGATGGGCGCAGGCGGCAAGACGGTTCGGTTCGACACACACGAACCTTTGGTTTATGGCAAACCGGGATACGAGAACCCGTTTTTCATTGCCTACGCGCCGGGTGTTGATTTGAAACCAGCCTGAAAGGGTCCCATGTCTGTCCTGATCGTCATTCCCGCACGTTATGCGTCGACCCGATATCCCGGCAAGCCGCTTGCTATGTTGACCGGCCCGGATGGCATGGCCAAATCCCTGATCCGTCGGTCTTGGGAGGCGGCGATGACGGTGCAAGGGGCTGATCGGGTGGTCGTGGCCACCGATGATGACCGCATCCGCGCTGAGGCAGAAAGCTTTGGCGCGGAAGTCTGCATGACGGCCCTCGAATGCCGCAATGGCACTGAACGCTGTGCTGATGTCTTGAAGCGGCTCGATATCTCGCCAGAAATTGTGGTGAACCTGCAAGGGGATGCGCCGCTGACGCCGCATTGGTTCATCGAAGAACTGGTGGCGGGGCTGCGGGCCGATCCGGACGCTGATGTCGCAACGCCGGTCTTGCGCTGTGATGGGCGGGCGTTGTCAGGCTTTCGCGAGGATCGCCTTGCTGGCCGGGTGGGTGGCACGACCGCGATTTTCAGCACCAAGATGCGGGCGCTGTACTTCTCGAAAGAGGTCATCCCGTATACCGGTCGGGACTACCCTTCGGACAGCACGACGCCGGTGTTCCACCACGTTGGCGTGTATGCCTATCGCCCCTCGGCATTGTCCTATTACGGCAGTCTGGAACCGGGCCCCTTGGAAACGCTCGAAGGGCTGGAGCAATTGCGGTTTTTGGAAAACGGCCGTTCGATCCTTTGCGTCGAAGTCGATGGGCGTGGGCGTCAGTTTTGGGAACTGAACAACCCCGAGGATATTCCGAGGATAGAAACTATGTTGGCCGAAATCGGCACAGGCTGATCTTTCGGCAATGTGACCCCATCACCCATTCGATTTCTCGTGAAAAGCTTCGCGCACAGGCGGCAAACCGCCCAAGCGCGCCCAATATTGCAGATGCCATGCGTGAAATTGACCGGTGACGAGGGAACTAATGGCTCGACTGTTGCTTGTACTGTAGGGAGGGGTCATCATGTCTTCAATAATAGTTTACTGTAACTGAATGGGTGTGTTCATGAAACGCAAGGTAACAAAGGCCGTTTTTCCTGTCGCAGGGCTGGGAACGCGGTTCCTGCCTGCGACGAAGTCGATTCCAAAAGAAATTATGACATTGGTCGATCAGCCGTTAATCCAATATGCGATTGATGAAGCGCGCGACGCTGGAATCGAAGAGTTTATCTTTGTTACCTCGCGCGGAAAGTCTGCGCTTGAAGATTATTTCGACGCGGCACCGCAGTTGGAAGAAACGCTGCAGCGCAAGGGCAAGACCAAGTTGCTGGACGCGTTGAAGCGAACCGATATGCAAAGCGGCGCCATCGCCTATGTCCGTCAGCGCGAAGCGCTGGGTCTGGGCCATGCGGTCTGGTGTGCGCGCCGTCTGATCGGCGACGAACCTTTTGCTGTGGTTTTGCCGGATGACGTCATTGCCGGCGAAAAGCCCTGCCTTCAGCAGATGGCAGAAGCCTATGAGGAAACCGGCGGCTGCATGGTTGCGTCCATGGAAGTCCCTCAGCACATGATCTCGTCCTACGGCGTTCTTGACGTCAAAGAGGATCATGGCTCAATCGTGTCTGTGAAAGGCATGGTGGAAAAGCCGGATGCCGACAAAGCGCCGTCGAACCTTGCGGTGATCGGGCGTTACATCCTGACGCCAAGCGTTCTTGATAATTTGAACAAGATGAAGACCGGTGCGGGTGGCGAGATTCAGTTGACGGATGCGATTGCCGACCAGATCGACACCGAAGAAGGCGTCTATGGCTTCCGGTTCCGTGGTCAGCGGTTCGATTGCGGCTCAAAGTCGGGCTATTTGCAGGCAACCGTGGCGTTCGGTCTTGCCCGCGAGGAATTGAGCGAAGAGTTCTCGATGTTCCTGCGGGAGTATCTTGGTATGCAGAACGCTGCGCAATAACGGCGTCAGGCAGCCCCCGCGCTGATGCGTCGGGGGCACCAAAATAACGGATGATGCCAGCTCGTAAAGCTCCATGTCACACGGTCAATGAAGGTCGCTCAGGCGGCCTTTATTGCTTGTTCGCCCGTCAGGATGGCATGAAGGATGGCGGCGTCGTCGTTGGACCGCAATTTGCGGCGCACGTCTTCGTCGCGCAACGCCCGCGCCACCAGCGCAAGGGCCCGCAGATGCGCAACGCCGCTGTCCTCTGGTGCAAACAAAGCAAAGATCAGATCGACCGGTTGCCGGTCCACGGCTTCGAACGGCAAGGGACGTTCGAGGCGCATGAATACGCCAACAACCCGGTCCAAGCTGTCGATACGGGCATGGGGCAGGGCAACACCATCCCCAACGCCCGTAGGGCCGATGCTCTCCCGATCTTGCAGTGCGTCGACCGCATCATCGACAGAAATCCCGTAGCAGCTTGATGCGATCTCACTCAGATCTCGCATCAGGCGTTTTTTACTCGTGATACTGCCAACAAGTTTCACGGCCTCTGGTTTCAGAAGAGATCCAAGGTTCATCCGGTTTGTCTTTCCTGAAGTTCCCAGTATCTCGGCCTAGACTAGATGCTGGGGTCAATCCACCCGATATTGCCGTCATCACGACGATACACGACGCTTAATCCATCGGTTTTTTCGTTGCGAAACACCAATACCGAGGCTTCTGCCAATTCCATTTGCATTACGGCTTCGCCAACAGAAATTGACGGAATCTTTGTTTCCATTTCAGCTACGATTACAGGTTGGAGCGTATCCGGCTCATTTTCGCCATCGTAGTCTCCCGCGGCGATCACATACGTGGAACCGCCGGAAGCTTCAACCGGTTGTGCGCGTTCCTTGTGGTGATCCTTCAGTCGGCGCTTGTACCGGCGCAGCTGCTTTTCCAGTTTTTCGCTGCATTGATCGAATGCGGCGTAAATCTCGAACGCGCGGGCCTTGGCCTGGGCCGTCAGGCCTGTGGATAAATGGACCGTGGCTTCACATTGATATTCCTGCGCTTGCTTCGAAAATACAATCATCGCGTCGGTGGGGCGTTCGGCGTATTTTTCGACAATACCGTTAACGGCATCTTTCACATAAGTCTGAAGGGCTTCACCGATATCAATCTGACGTCCACTGATCTGGTAGCGCATGTTACCTCCGTCGTTTGTTATGACCACGTCCGCCAAGGCAAATTGCCCTGCCGGGGTTGCGGTCCGGGAATGCGTTATGTGCGGGACGACTGTGGCGCGCGTGCTGTGCGCCACTGCCAGTCGTCTTGGCAGTCTGAAGGTTTTCTCGGGATGATCAATTCCGGGTGCATGACTCCATTTGGGGCCAGTTCAGGGGGCGATGTCAACTGTCGCCGGTGGAAATGTTTTTCGGCCGCCGAGACACGTTTCGCCGGGCCAGACCGCGGGCGTGATGTTGCCGAGAGTTCCCGGACCCTACGGTTATAATTGGAAGAAATCAGGTCGGACGGTCGCGCAGGAATCTGCGCACCGATCTCAGCTGATCGAAAAGCTTTGGCCGAGATAGACCTTCCGGACGTTTTCGTTGCGAATGACTTCATCGGTCGTCCCGCTCATCAAAACCTTGCCACTATGTAATATATAGGCGCGATCGACGATTTCGAGGGTCTCACGGACGTTGTGATCGGTAATCAACACGCCGATGCCGCGGGTTTTAAGATCTGAGACAAGGTTGCGGATGTCGCCCACTGCAATGGGGTCGACCCCGGCGAAGGGCTCGTCCATGAGGATATATCTGGGATTAGCCGCCAGACAGCGCGCGATTTCGACCCGGCGTCGCTCGCCGCCCGACAGGGACAATGCCCGGGCGCGGCGCAGGTGGCCAATTGAGAATTCACTCAACAATTCTTCCAGCCGTTCGCGCCGCGAGGTCGGGTCGGGCACCGCAATTTCCAGAATGGCCAGAATATTGTCTTCGACATTCAGGCCACGGAAAATGCTGACTTCTTGCGGAAGATAGCCGATCCCCAGTTTTGCACGGCGATACATCGGCAGTAAGGTCACGTCGCGACCATCGATCAACACCTGCCCACCATCGGCGGTGACCAAGCCCGCGATGGAGTAAAAACAGGTGGTTTTTCCCGACCCATTGGGGCCGAGCAGGGCCACGACTTCGCCCCGGTGCAAGTCGAGTGACACGTCCTGAATAACCGCGCGCTTACGGTAATTTTTGCGCAGGCCGATGACCTGCAGGCCAGAGGAGCCTTCGGTCACGGTCAGGTCTGGGTTCTGATCTTGCATCTATTCTGTCCCGCCGGTCTGAAGCAATGTCCGAACACGCCCATCGACTTGGCCGGTGCCGGTCACCAGATCGACGATCAGCCGCTCTCCGGCAAGGGTGTTGACGCCTTGGGTCAGCAGGACGTTGCCAGACATCACGACCTCGTTCCGGGCGGGGGTATAGACCGCCTTATCGGCTTCGGCAGCTTCGGAGGGGGTCACCATGACAACGTCACCGGTCGCTGCAATCGTGTCGACATCCGTGCCAAGGCTGCCATCCGGCAGGGTCAGATAGGTCACGACGATCTGTTGTGCGGTCAGTTTCATTTCGCCTTGGGTCACGACGACATTGCCGGAAAAGATGGCGGTTCCCTCGGATTGGGCAAGGTCAAGCTTATCTGCGGCGACCTCGACCGGTGCGTCGGGATCGGATTTGAAGCCGCCCAATGCGACGCCGGTCTGCTGCGCCGACGCTGACACGGCCATCCCAAGCAGCGCCAGAGCAAAAACTGGTCCGGATAGCCGTTTCATAAACTCACTCCTTCGCCGTCTGGGGACGATATATCAGGTGTACGCCGCCCGTGAAGACCAGACGCGCGTCCGTGCCGGTTTCAGGGGAATTGGTGGCCTCCATTCGGTTCGCCGTCAGCGTGCCAAGGGGCCCGTCAGCAGTGACCGGAGAGAGTGTTTCCAGAAATGTCAGGTCCGTCGTGATCGACACCGCGTCGGTCGTGATTGTATAGCCCGACGAGGTTTCGATCTGGACGTTGTCGGACATTGTGGTCCGCATGGCGGTTTCGTCGATCATGCCGTTATCGGATCGGATATCATAGACCAGCCCGTCTGGCGTGACCAATTGCGCCGCCAGATTGGTCGCTCGGGTCAGCTTAACAACATCACGGTCCGGGCGCACCATATCTGCGGTCAGGCGGACCTTGGTGCCTTTGTCGGTCACCGTATGGTAGGTAGCACCGCCAAGTTGTTGTTCTGACGCCAAATCCTGCAATGTACTATCGGAAACGCGGATCGGTTCCCCTTGTGGCGTCGGTTCCGACACAAGAAACAAGGTTGCCAGAATGGCAAGCGCCATAAGCGGCAAGATCACTTTGACTGCGTTCACAGCCCGGGAATAGGTATTGTCGTATTTGGCCACGCCCTAGACGACGCCTGCGCGCAGGCAGTCATGGATGTTCAGGATGCCGACAGCCGGGCTGGTGCCGTCATGGGGTACGACGAACAAACAGGTGATCTTGCGAGTTTCCATCACGGCGACGGCTTCTTCGGACAAGGCGTCGGGGGCGATGGTTGTCGGGTTCGCAGTCATGACTTCAGCGGCGTTGCGGTCCAACAGCTTGTCCATATGGCGCCGCAAATCCCCGTCGGTGATGATGCCGCGCAGATTGCCGTTCGGGCCCGTCACACCGACCACACCAAAGCCCTTCTGGCTCATGGTCACCAAAACGTCGCTCATTGGCGCGTCCAGTGGGACCAAGGGCAACTCATCGCCGCGATGCATCAGGTCCGACACTTTGGACAGCCGGGCACCCAGCTTGCCGCCGGGGTGAAACTGCCGAAAATCTTGCGGGGTGAACTTGCGATAGTCCATCAGGGCCACCGCCAGCGCATCGCCGAGTGCCAAGGTCATGGTCGTGGATGTGGTCGGAACCACGCCGGTGCCGCACGCTTCGGGCTGTGCAGGCAAGACCAAGGCGATATCAGCTTGGCGCAGCAAGGTGCTGTCAATGCGGCTGGCAACGCCGATCAACGGGATCCCGAACCGCCGGGTATAGGCGATCATGTCTGCCAATTCAGGGGTCTCGCCCGAGTTCGACAGCATCATCACCACATCGCCCGATGACAGCATCCCCAGATCACCGTGGCTGGCTTCGGCGGGATGGACAAAGTGGGCAGAGGTGCCCGTCGAGGCGAAAGTGGCCGCAATTTTGCGGGCGATGTGGCCTGATTTTCCCATCCCCGACAGGATAACCCGCCCTTTGGTCTCAAGGATCAGACGCACGGCTGCCGCGAAGCGTTCATCCAGCGATTGGGCGAGGGCGTCCAATGCGGTTGCTTCGGTGGTGATGACACGCCGTCCAGCGGCGAGGAAATTTTCTGAATCGGTCATGTGTGAGCGAATATATCCGTTTCGGGCCATCCCTGAAGATCCAGCAGGGCGCGAGTGGGCAGGAAGTCAAAACAGGCAGTGGCCAGTTTGACCCGATCTTCACGACGCAAATGTTCGTCCAGCTTGCGCTTGAGATCGTGCAGGTGCAACACGTCAGACGCCGCATAATCAAGCTGCGCATCGGTCAGCTTTTCGGCCCCCCAATCACTGCTTTGCTGCTGCTTGGACACGTCGACCGACAGCATCTGATGCAACAACACCTTCAAGCCATGGCGATCCGTATAAGTGCGCACCAGTTTTGACGCGATCTTGGTGCAATAAACCGGCGCTGCCAAGGCCCCAAACGCGTGATACATAACGGCAATATCGAAGCGACCGTAGTGGAACAGTTTCAGCACCGTTGGATCCCGCAAAAGCCGGCATAAGTTCGGGGCTTCGGTCTGCCCGCGGGTGACCTGAACCATATGGGCGTTGCCGTCGCCACCGGACAATTGTACGACGCACAGCCGATCCCGGTGTGGGTTCAAGCCCATCGTTTCGCAATCGATCGCCACGATTGGCCCCAAGTCCAGGCCATCCGGCAGATCGTTTTGGTAGAGGTGGTTCGCCAAGAGGTGTTCCTTCGTCTGGGGATTGCCCATCTGCCGCCGTCGGCGACTGTCTACAGGGCGCTAAGGCCCGGATGCAACGCTTACCTCATGCGCTGAGGCGCTGACCTGATGGGCTGGGTGCGCCTTCAGTCAAAATTAACCGTTTCTGGCCGATAACAAGCAATCGTCGCTTTCTCCGCTGTAACAAAGAGGCAAGGCCATGCAGACGCAAATCTCGAAGCCGGGCAGTCACTTTTTGACGGGCAAATTGCCTATCGGCTATTTTCTGACCGGAAAAGAGGAAGACAATCTTAAGTGCCTTTTCGACGCGCCCGAGTTGTTGCGCCAAGCCGCTGGTCCGCCGCGGTCGCGGAAGCGGCAATTCGCGATTCGCCCCTTGATCGTTATGGGACTTGTGATGTTGGGCGTTCTTGCCGGAATCTGGCATGGGATCGACGGAATCTGACCCGCCGTGGCTGACGCGCCCCAAGCAAGTGGGGGCGCATCCTTGGTGCGGTCCCGGCCGAAGGCTGCTTCGGCCGGGGGGCACTTACATCAAGCTGCGTTCTGTTCTTCCAATGTGGGATAGTCGACATAGCCTTTTTCATCGCCGCCATAGAGCGTGTCACGGTCCAGATCGCTGAGCGCTGCGTCCTGCTTTAGACGCTCGACCAAGTCCGGGTTGGCAATGAAGGGCCGTCCGAAAGCAACCAAGTCCACCGCGCCGCTTTCGACCGCATCGATCGCCATGTCGCGGGTATAGCCATTGTTGCCCATATAGATGCCGTTATAGAGGGCGCGTAGGCGGGTGATTTCGTCGCCTTCGGGGGTGTCGCGCGCGCCGCCCGTTTGTCCTTCCACCAGATGCAGATAGGCAAGGCCGTAATCGTTCAGGCGGGTCACAACGCCTGAGAACAGCGTGAACGGGTCGCTGTCACTGACATCGTTCGCGTTCGAAAACGGGCTGAGACGCAAGCCGGTGCGTTTCGCGCCGATTGCATTGGTGACCGCATCCAGAACCTCGAACAGAAGGCGCATGCGGTTCTCGACCGAGCCACCGTAGGAATCGGTGCGGGTGTTGGAGCCGTCGCGCAGGAACTGGTCGATCAAATACCCGTTGGCCCCATGGACTTCGACGCCGTCAAACCCGGCGGCCATCGCATTTTGCGCCGCCAGCGCATAGGCCGCGACGATGCTGGGGATCTCGGTCGTCTCAAGGGCACGCGGTGTCGAGGTTTCAACGAATTCCTTGCCGTCAAAGGTGCGAGTCGCAGCCGCCATCGCGGACGGCGCGACCGGCGCGGCCCCGTTCGGTTGCAAAGACGTGTGGGACACCCGGCCTACGTGCCAAAGCTGAATGACGATCTTGCCGCCCTTGGCATGAACCGCATCGGTGACAGCCTTCCAGCCCGCAATTTGCGCCGCGCTGTATATGCCGGGCGTCCACGCATAGCCTTTGCCTTCCGGCATGATCTGCGAGGCTTCGGTAATGATCAAACCGGCGCCTGCACGCTGGGAATAGTATTCCACATGCATGTCGACCGGCGCATCATCTTCTGGTCGGGCGCGATTGCGCGTCAGAGGGGCCATTACAATGCGGTTGGTAAGCTCGATGGCGCCGACGGTCACGGGGGTGAAGATTTTAGGAAGAGACATAGTACACTCCAATAGGGGGGAATTCGGGATGATCAGGATGGTTCCCGGCGACGCTTCCTGAGGCCAGTCTGGCTCAGCGCCAACGGGGTGTGGTGTTATCTGCGGCGGGACAGCAGGGCATAGGCGTGATCGAGCGTCGTTTCGATCTGAGTTGCCGGAAATCCGGCCTTGCGCAGCGTGACCGTTCCCAATGCGAGGGTGACAAACGTAGATGCCAGCGCGGGTGCATCCGCAGTGCCCAGTCGGGCGAGGGCGGTCGCCAACACAGTTCCAAGCTGGTCGATATGCTGCCGGCCCAACGCTGCGATTTCTGGGTCATGCGGTGCCAGTTCGGTGATGCAGTTGACCAAAAGACAGCCCTGCGACCCGCCGCTTGTTTCGGCCAAGGACGAAAGAAGGCGGCGCATGGTGCTTGCGTCCGCTTGATCGGCCATCTGGGTGAACGCGGTCAGACGCTCTGCCGAATAATGACGCAGGGCCGCCAGCAGCACATCGCGTTTTGGTCCGAAACAGCCATAGAGGCTGGACCGGCTGATGCCCATGGCCGAGGTCAGATCCTCAACCGATGTCGCCTCAAACCCGTTGCGCCAAAAGGTCGTGAGGGCATTCTCTAGGGCGTGGTCCCGGTCAAACCCGCGCGGGCGGCCGGGTTGAGGAGGTGAGGGGCGGGTTTCGGTTTCCATCCCCTCTATTTTGGACTGATCATTCCGAAATTCAATAACCGGTGACAGATTTTCTCTGGCGGATCAGATTTTAGGCTGATTCACCCTGAGGGACAGCGCGGCAGCACTTTCTTTGCGTTCGCTGTATCGCGCGGTCAGATAGTCAGATCGGTCCCGGGTCAGGAGGGTGAATTTCACCAATTCTTCCATGACGTCGACAAGGCGATCGAAATAGGAGGACGGCCGCATGCGCCCAGCCTCGTCAAATTCTTGAAAGGCTTTCGGCACCGAGGACTGGTTGGGAATGGTCAGCATCCGCATCCAGCGGCCGAGGATCCGCATCTGGTTGAGGGCGTTGAAGCTTTGTGAGCCGCCGCTGACCTGCATCAGGGCCAGTGTTTTTCCTTGGGTCGGACGCACTGCCCCTTGCGATAACGGAATCCAGTCGATCTGCGCCTTCATGATGCCGGTCATTGCCCCATGGCGTTCGGGCGAAGACCAGACCATGCCTTCGCTCCACAGCACAAGGTCGCGCAATTCCTGCACTTTCGGGTGGGTGTCGTCGGTGTCATCCGGCAGCGGCAGGCCTGATGGATCGAAAATCCGGGTCTCAGCGCCGAACCGGGTTAGAAGGCGCGCAGCCTCTTCGGCCATCAGGCGGCTGAACGACCGCGCCCGCAGCGATCCGTACAGCAACAGAATGCGGGGCGCGTGGTCCGAAACATCTTGGGGCGTTTGCAGCGTGGTGCTGTCGATCGGGCGAAAATGGGCTTCGTCGAGTTGTGGGGTCTCAGTCACGGTGCTGTCCGCCTTCATGATTGGGTGGGGTGCCGCCTGCCTCTGATTGCGTCAGGTCGGGCGGCAGGCGGTCCAACAACCCCAGAACGGTGTCGGCGGGACGGCATAGGCGCACGCCCTTGGGCGAGCAGACGATGGGGCGATTGACCAATATCGGGTGCGACAGCATCGCGTCGATCAGGGCGTCGTCGCTGACGGACGGTTCCAGCAGCCCCAGTTCGGCGGCTGGGGAATGGGTGGTCCGAAGTGCCGTGCGAGGGGTCAGATCGGCCGCTGCAAACAATGCTAAAAGCTGTGGCCGGGTCCAGCCCGCCTCAAGATACTCAATCACAACCGGCGTTTCCCCGGCCGCTTGGATGAGGGCCAGCACGTTGCGCGAGGTGCCGCAGTTTGGGTTGTGGTGGATGACGATACTCATGATCTGTGTCCGCTTTCAGGAAACCAGTGCTGGGTTCGGTTGGCAAATGCGACGAGCGACAACATAACCGGAACTTCGACAAGCACGCCGACCACCGTCGCCAGCGCCGCCCCCGAACCAAGACCGAACAGGCTGATGGCCACGGCCACGGCCAGTTCGAAGAAGTTTGACGTTCCAATCATGGCGCAGGGGGCCGCCACGTTGAATGGAACCTTCCAAATTCGGGCGGCGAAATAACTTAGGAAGAAGATGCCGTAGGATTGGATCAGCAGGGGTATGGCGATTAGGACGATGACCAATGGATTGGTCAGGATGACGTCACCCTGAAAGCCGAACAGCAGGACCACGGTGATCAGTAATCCCATGATCGAGGCCGGTTGCACCTTGGATTTGAAGGCATCGACGGCTGCCTCGCCACCACGGCGGATGAGGCGTTGCCGGGTCACAAGCCCAGCCAGGAGCGGCAGCATGACATACAGCCCAACCGAGAGGATCAAGGTCGCCCACGGCACCACGATATCGGTCACGCCCAGCAATACGGCGACAATGGGGGCGTAGGCAAAGACCATAACCACATCGTTCAGGCTGACCTGAACCAGCGTGTAGGTGGCATCGCCGCGGGTCAACGAGGACCAGATAAAGACCATGGCAGTGCAGGGTGCCGCACCAAGCAGGATCACCCCGGCCAAATAGGCTTGGGCATCGTCCGGTGGGATCAATCCGGCGAAAATGCCCTTGAAGAATAGCACCCCAAGCGCTGCCATGGTGAACGGTTTGATCAGCCAGTTGGTCACCAGTGTGATGACCAAGCCCTTTGGCCGTTCACCGATCTTGCGCAGCGATCCAAAATCAACGGCAACCATCATCGGATAGACCATGGCCCAGATTAGGATGGCGACCGGTAAGTTGACCGAGGCGATCTGCATGGCCGCCAAGGCCGCGAACACGCCGGGGAAGATGTTGCCAAGCAACAGGCCCGCCCCGATGGCCAACGCCACCCAAATGGAAAGGCCGCGTTCAAAAGCGCCAAGGCCGGCGGGAGGATCGGAAGCGTTACTCATACGCGCATCTTTCTGGTCGACGTCAACAGGTGGGCGAGGGGCGGGATCCCCGATCAATGGTCGACCGGGGGCGTCAGGGGACGCGGCGGCGCGGTCTTTCCGACCGAGCAGGAACAGGCGATCTGGTCGATCAGCGGCTGGCACAGTTCGGCTTGGCCGCCGCAGCAATCTTCGACCAAGAAGGCCAGAAGCCCGCCAACCCCGTCCATATCGGCGAAATACCGAATGGTGCGGCCCTGCCGTTCTTTGCGGACCAATCCGGATTGGATCAGCACCGAAAGATTGGCCGACATCGTGTTCTGGCGGGCCGTCAGCGCTGCGCCAATCTCGCCTGCGATCATGCCGGTCTCTCCGGCCTTGATCAGCAACCGAAACGCATCCAACCGCATGGGTTGGCTGAGGCAGGCGAAGGCCGAGAGGGCAGTTAATCTATCCATAATTCATGATGTATGGATATGTTGTGTGCCGGTCAACCCCCAGCTTGATGCAGCCGCCGACCAGCAAGACGATATCGATCCAAGCGCACGGCGGTGTTGCACACCCGGATAAAGGGGGCGTGCCAGATCGTGACGAATTGCGCGGTCGGCGTCCGCATTTTCCGGTGTCGCAATTCTGTAACGAAACGCCGGGTATGCCTTGACTGCGCTGGTCAGACTTGCGCAGGTTCAGGCATAACCGCGAAAAAATGGCGGAATTCACGGGAGGAAGAAATGTTGGGATGCACGTCACGTCTGAGGAAGCTCGCGCTTGGGTCGGCCTCACTGTTGTGCTTTGGTGCCTCGGGGCCCGCATTCGCCGTTGATCTGGACATGATGGTCAGCGACGTCGACGGCAAGGCTGGGATCATCGAAGAGTTCGTCAATCGCTACAAAGAAATTGAACCCGACGTCAATATCCGGATGAATCTGGTTGGCTACAGCGTGATCCGCGAACAGCTTCCCAGTCAATTAGAGGCCGGTGTCGGCCCTGATCTGGCGTTCGTGACCAATCTGGGGGCGTTGCAGCCGTATTACGTCGATCTGACCCCCTACGTGGATGCTGCGGTTTGGGAAGAGGCTTATGGCAATGTGTTGCCGTGGTATCGCGCCGGGCAGGCGGAAGGGATTTACGGGTTCCACACCGAAATGACCGCGACCGGACCCTATGCCAACCTGACGATGTTCGATGAAGCCGAGGTTGAGCTGCCACCCCCCGGATCCTCGTGGGAGGATTGGGCTGAGGCAACACAGGCTGTCATGGACAATGCCGGGGCATATGCCGGAATGGTCATGGACCGCTCGGGGCACCGTTTTGCTGGTCCGGCCATGTCCTATGGCGCACAATATTTCGATGCTGACGGGAACATCGTTGTCGATGACGGGTTCCAGACCTTCGCGCAGATGATGGTCGACTGGCACGCAAGCGGCCTGATGCCACCCGACATCTGGCCTGCGGTTTCCGGGTCGAAATATGCCAATGGCAATGAGATGTTTTTTGGGCAGGATGTGCCGTTCTACATGTCGGGCTCTTGGAACGTTGCCAATGTGCAAAGCAGTGTCGGGGACAAGTTCGATTGGGCGGTGGTTCCGGCGCCCTGCGGTCCCGAAGGCTGTGGCGTGATGCCGGGCGGAACCGGTCTGGTGTCGTTTCAAAGCGGTGATGCCGCGCAAGAAGGCGCAGCGGCAAAGTTCGTGGCGTGGATGGGCGCCTATGATAACGCCAAGGAATGGTATGGACGGACCTTCGCCATTCCGGCCAATGCGCAAATTCAAGACGAAGGCATCGATTATACCGCATACGGCGCGACCGAGGCCGTTTCCGAAGGGTTGAACACCTTCGCCGCATCCGTTGCGGTCGCCGCCGAGGAAACGCCGCAGGCTTTTGAATTGCAGGGCAGCCCGTTCAATTTCGTGATCTACAATGCCACGACGCAATATCTTGCGGGGGTCATGAACGGGGAATTGACGATGGATGAAGCGCTGGACAAAATTTCAGCCGAGCTGACGGAAAACGCCCGTTAAGTCCCGATCTTGAAGTCGTCCGAAGGTCCTTGAGGCCTTCGGATTTGCAATGCGAGGTTGGGCGATGGCGCCGGCTGCACTTTTGCTTTACGCGATCTGCCTGTTGTGGATCGTCGGTGGCTCTGTCTGGCTGCTGGCGCGTCGACGGTATGGGGTGCGCAACGTCGGCGAATTCGCCATGGATCTGCTGGGTTTTCCGGTTGAGATCGCCCAAAGCCTCTGGGGACGCAGCGGGGTTCCCTATGCGTTCCTGTTGCCCAATATGATGATTTTCGGCTTTTTTACCTTCGCGCCGATGCTGCTGAATTTCTGGGTCTCGCTGACCGGCGGCGATTCAATCGCGCTGTTGTCCCGGCCCTTCATTGGCATCGCGAACTACCGCGATATTTTCAATTGTTCTGACATGCTGGTGCCAAAAACCTGCAGCAATGCCGGGTTCACCTTTTGGACCGGCATGTTCAACACGCTGTTCTTTGTGTTGATTCAGGTGCCCGTCATGTGCGCCGTGGCCCTGATTACGGCTTTGGTTGTGAATAAATCGCTGTCGGGGCGCGGGTTCTGGCGCGCGATGTTCTTTTATCCGGTGATGCTGTCGCCGGTGGTGATCGCAAATATCTGGAAGTGGATCCTGAACCGGAAGGGCATTCTGAATGCCGGTCTGGACAACAGTGCCGAGACGGTGACGGCATTGGCCGGGATGGCGGGTTTCGACATTTTCGCGACCATTCTGTTCGCCGTCCTGCTGCTGATTTGCAGTGAGCGGGCGTTGCGCGCGGGGGCTGAGCCTTCCATGTTATGGGCCGCGCTGTTTTCCCTGTTGTTTGTGGCGGTCGTCGTCTGGGCCGATCCGCTGCAATTGATCTGGCAGACCGATACCCGCCTCAGCCTCTATCCGGCGCTGATCCTTGCCGGGGGGCTGTTATGGCTGGTGTCGACTGGGCGGCGGTTGGCGCGGGCGGCGATCGTGGGGCTGGGGGTGGTTGCGGTGTTGTTGCTGCTGACCATTCAGTTCGATGCGGTCTTTGATTTCAGCGATTTCCGGCCGGTGAACTGGTTGGTGACGCCGCGCACCGGTTGGCCGTTCTTCTGGCTGATCTTTGTATTCACCTGGTCGCATATGGGTTTCTATATGCTGATCCTGCTGGCCGGGCTTCAGGCGATCCCGTCGGATCTGTATGAAGCGGCCAAAATGGATGCGGCGCGGCCATTGCGGGTGTTCTTTCGGATCACCCTGCCGCTGGTTATGCCGACCTTCACCGTCGTGCTGGTCTTGTGCCTGATCCGCAGCTTTCAGGTCTTCGATGAGGTTTGGCTGCTGACCGGCGGGGGGCCGGGGCGCGAAACCTTCATGGTGGTCCAGAACATTTTCGAAGTGGCGTTCGCGTCGGACAACCCAGATTATGGCGAAGCAGCGGCTGGGTCGGTGCTGATGGCAGTGGTGATCGCGGTGTTCACCTTCTTCCAGTTGTTCGTCACCCGTCGCCAGTCGGAGTTCTGATATGACCCGCATCGTCACGTTTCTGACCAGAACCAAGGGCTCTGCCGACAAGGCGCACCGCTTTGGCGCACAAGATTATCTGGCTTATGGCTATCTTCTGCTGGGGGTGTTGATCATCCTCATCCCGGTGTCATGGACCTTGCTCAGCTCGATCAAATCCGAAGAGGCGCTAAGCGGGTTCGATACGCGCCTGTTGCCCTATAGCCAGATCGTGAAAGACATTCCCGGCATTGGCGAGAAACCGATCTACACCCTGACCGAGGATGGCCAAACCCAAGAGGTCTTTAAGCAGGGGCCGACCCGACGAGTGACCGAGGTGTCACCGGTGGCCAATCCTGAGACCATCCTAGAGGTGCCCCGCACCGAATTGAAACCGTCCGAGGAAATCCGGATTGCCACTGAAAATTACCTCAATCCCCTGCTGCAACGGGGCGATCAGAAGTATTTTAATTTCAATCTGCTGCTTTGGAATACGGTCTTTGTCACGGTCACGGCGACACTGATCACCCTGCTGATCAACTCTATGGCGGCGTTCGCCCTGTCGAAATATCGGTTCCGGGGGCGGTTGACCTGCACCATTCTAATCATCGCCACGTTGTTGATCCCGTCGACGATCATCCTTGTGTCGCTGTTTTTCGTTGTCTGGTCCTTTGGCATCTTCGGCTCGCTCTGGGGGGTGATCATCCCTGCGGCGGCGACCCCCACGGGGGTGTTTTTGCTGCGGCAGTATATGCTGACCATCCCCGATGAATTGCTAGAGGCCGCCCGGATGGATGCGGCCTCGGAATGGCGGATCTATTGGCGCATCGTGTTGCCTTTATCGCTTCCTGCCTTGTCGGTTCTGGCGATCTTGTCGGTGATCTGGCGCTGGAATGACTTTCTGTGGCCGCTGATTGTTCTGATCTCGGACCCCAGCCAGCACACCATTCAGATCGGATTGACGACCTTCTCGGGCGAGTTCAATACCGACCAGAACTATATTCTGGCGATGACCGTGGTCTCGCTGATCCCGGTGACGCTGGTCTTTGTCTGGCTGCAACGCTTCATCACAACCGGCATTGCCACGACGGGGCTGAAATGACCAAGGCGCTTGAACTGAACGGGATTCGCAAATCCTTTGGCGAGACAGAGGTCATTCACGGGATCGATCTGGCCATCGACGAGGGCGAATTTGTGGTCTTCGTTGGCCCATCAGGTTGCGGAAAGTCCACCCTGCTGCGGCTGATTGCGGGTCTGGATGACCCGACCAGCGGCGACATTATGCTGGGCGGAAAACGGGTGAATGCGGTGCCAGCAAGCGAGCGCGGCTTGTCGATGGTCTTTCAATCTTACGCGCTGTACCCGCATATGAGCGTGCGCAAGAACCTGTCCTTTGGCCTGGAAAACCTGCGGATGACCCGGGCCGAGATTGATCGGCGCGTCACCCACGCAGCGCAGCTTTTGCAGATCGACATGCTGATGAATCGCAGGCCGGGGCAATTGTCCGGCGGACAGCGCCAGCGCGTGGCGATTGGCCGGGCGATTGTGCGCGAACCGGTCATCTTCCTGTTTGACGAACCGCTGTCCAACCTCGACGCCGAGTTGCGCTTGCAGATGCGGGTCGAAATCTCGAACCTGCACGCGCAGTTGGGCAATACCATGATCTACGTCACCCATGATCAGGTTGAGGCGATGACAATGGCCGACCGGATTGTCATTCTGCGCGGCGGCAAGGTCGAACAGATTGGCAAGCCGCTGGACCTGTATAATCGCCCGGTCAACAAATTCGTGGCTGGCTTTATCGGGGCGCCGCAGATGAACTTTTTGCGGGGCCGGATCGCGGGACCGGCCGGGGCGGTGACCGTTACATTGGACTCTGGGATGATCCGAACATTGCCGCTGGTTGCAAGTGCAGAGGACCAAGCGGTGACCTTGGGGCTGCGTCCCGAAGCGATTGACGTATCGGTGGACACCCCCGGCGACATGACCGTCACGGTCCGCAATTTCGAACAGCTTGGCGCCATCACCTACATCTACACGACATTCGACAATGGCGAGCCGTTGACCGTTCAACTGGCACGTCAAATTTCCCTAACGCGCGGCCAGAAGATTGGTGTGAGCTTCCCGCAGGATGCCTTCCACATTTTCGCAGGCGAGGCCGAAACCGCGCTTCTCATGAAGGAGACGAGTTTATGAAAACTGCACTGATTGGCTTGGGCATGGTCGGCGGCACCTATGCGGACGCCTTGTCGAACTTGGCTCCAGATGTGACCCTGAGCGGGATTTACGCTCGGAGTTCCGACAGCCGTGACGCGTTTCTGCGCGAATTCGCCGCCAAACTTCCCGAAGGATGCAAGTCTTACGGGTCGATCGATGAGATCGCCGAAGACCCCGATCTGGATTTCGTCATCCTTGCCACCCCACCAAATGCCCGGCTGGATATTGTCCGGCGTCTGGTTGCGGCCGGGAAGCCGATCCTGATGGAAAAGCCGGTAGAGCGGACGTTGCCCGCTGCGGTCGAGATTTGCGACCTTTGTGACGCTGGCGGGGTGCCGCTTGGGATCGTGCTGCAACACCGGATGCGGCCGTCGGCGCAGCGACTGGCGGCGCTTCTGGCTGATGGATCGCTCGGGGCACTGGCCGCAGTCGAGGCGCGGATTCCGTGGTGGCGGGCGCAATCCTATTACGACGAACCCGGGCGCGGCAGCTATGAACGCGATGGCGGCGGCGTGCTGCTCAGTCAGGCGATTCACCCGTTGGACCTGATGCTCAGCTTGACCGGTCCGGTCGACAAAGTGTCGGCGCTGGCGGCGACGACGGCCTTGCATAACATGGAATCCGAAGACTTCGTGTCGGCGGGGGTCACCTTTGCCAATGGGGCGGTCGGATCGATCTTCGCTACGACGGCGGCATTCCCCGGCCGCTCGGACGAACTTGTGTTCTATTGTGCCAACGGGACAGCGCGGCTGCAGTCGGACTTGTTGGAATTGGATTGGCAGGACGGCCGCAAGGACGTGTTTGGCCAAGACGCCCCCTCAGGGGCAGGGGCCGATCCGATGGCCTATTCGTCGGAACGTCACCGCGCCCTGATTGAGGATTTCGCAACCTCGCTGCGCGACCAGCGGCCCTCTGTGGTCACCGGACGCGATGCATTGATGGTACATGGCCTGATCGAAGCCATTGAAATCTCGGCGCGTGACGGCAAAACCGTCGCGGTACGCAACATGACAGGCGGACAGTGACATGACCATCAAACTGGGAATTCTTGGCATCGATCACGGCCACATCTTCGGCATGTTGACCAATATGCTGGCCGAAGGCTGCACCTGTGATCACTGGTGGAGCGATGGCGCCGCCGTCACCGAAACCAAGTTCCGTACGCAATTTCCCGATCTGAGCCGGGTGGATGACCGGCGCCGCATTCTGGACGATCCTGCGGTTCAAATGGTGTTGATCGCGGCTGTCCCTGAAGACCGTGCCGATCTGGCGATCGAGGCGATGGAGGCGGGCAAGGACGTGATGGTCGACAAGCCCGGCTGCACCACCGCTGCGCAATTGGAGCGGATCAAAAGCTGCGTTGCCAAAACCGGCCGGATTTGGTCAGTTAATTTTTCCGAACGGTTTCAGGTGCCTGCCGTGGCCAAGGCCGAAGAATTGGTTGCGGCGGGGGCGATCGGACGGGTGGTGCAAACCGTCAATCTTGCCCCACACAAGAAGAACTTGAAAACCCGGCCAGACTGGTACTTTCAGCGCCAGCGCTATGGCGGGATCCTGTGCGACATCGGCTCGCATCAGATCGACCAGTTCTTGCATTTCACCGGCTCGACCGAGGTCAGCATCGGTCACGCGCTGGCGGAAAATACGTCGCTGCCTGAGCATCCCGGCTTTCAAGATTATGGCGAGATCACGCTGGTCGGCGATAAGGGCCACGGCTTTGTTCGGGTTGACTGGTTCACCCCCGATGGCCTGCCGGTATGGGGCGACGGACGGCTGTTCCTTCTGGGCACCGAGGGCACCATTGAATTGCGCAAATACACCGATATCGGTCGGCCGCATGTGGCCAATACCCTGTTTCTAGTGAACGGAACCGAGAACCGGATGATCGCGTGTGATGATGTGGCTCTGCCCTATTTTGGCCGCCTCATTGCCGATGTGCAGGACCGGACGGAAACTGCGGTGACGCAGGCGCACACCTTCCTGACCATGGATGTGGCGATCAAGGCGCAGGAAAAGGCCGACGCCAATTGAGATGGTCGGTTGCCATAGTCGGTGCCGGGATCGGGGCTGAACATTTGGCAGGCTATCGGTCGCATCCGGCGCGATTTCGGGTGCGCTGTATCTGCGACCGGGACGAGGCGCGCGGGCGGGCATTGGCGGCGACGGTGCCGGGGCTTGATTGGGTCGGCGATATGGATGCGGTGCTGCGCGATCCCGCCATCGATCTGGTCGATATCTGCCTGCCGCCGCATCTGCATTTCGCGGCGACCATGGCCGCGCTTGCCGCCGGAAAGCATGTGATTTGCGAAAAGCCCATCGTCACCAGTTTGGCCGAAGCGGATGCCGTTAAGGCCAAATCGGCAGAAACGGGGCGGACGGTCTTTGGCGTCTTTCAATATCGCTATGGGTTGGGCACGGCGCAGTTGCATGCGTTAATCGCGGCGGGCCTGACGGGGAAGCCCTTGGTCGGCACGCTGGAGACCCACTGGAACCGATCTGCCGCCTATTACGACATTCCGTGGCGGGGGACGTGGGCGGGGGAACAGGGCGGCGCAATCTTGGGCCATGCGATCCACAGTCATGATCTGCTGACCAGCGTCTTCGGCCCGGTGGCCTCGGTGCATGCCGAACTGGCGACCCGGGTGAATACGATTGAGGTCGAGGACTGCGCTGCGCTTGCCCTGCGGATGACCAGCGGTGCGCTGGTGACCAGTTCGGTCACGCTGGGCGCGGCCGAGGATACCAGTCGTCTGCGCTTGGTCTATGATCGGCTGACGGTCGAAAGCGATCATGCCCCGTATCAACCTGCGGCCAAGGCATGGACGTTCACAGCGCGGGCACCGGGGACGCAGGCGGCCATCGATGCCGTTCTGGCCCAAGTCGGACCGCAAGAGATCGGGTTTTCTGGCCTGTTTCAGGCGTTGGCCGATGCGCTGGATGGCGACACCACCGCCTTGAATGGGCCGGTCACCTTGCAGGATGGGCGCAACGCCATCGAATTGGTGACCGCCGCCTATGCCTCGTCCCGGTCCGGTGTCCCGGTGCAGTTGCCGCTGACTGGCGACCACCCTTTGTACGGTGGCTGGATGCCCTGACGCGCCCGGCCACCGGGTCAGACCCGGTGCGCTCAGACGGCGCGGGCCGGGTCCGCTTCGATATGGGCCGCAATGTCCCCCGGCGTGGTCAACCACACATCGGGATGGCCGGCCGTGATATGCCGCAAGGCGCGGGTCAGTGCGGCAAGGCGAAAGGGTTGGCCAGAGATGAACGAATGAACCACGATCGACATCACCAACGGGGTGTCCTCGGCCGCGAGGCGCAATTCATCAAACTCATCAATGATCATCTTTGAGAAGGCGTCAGCGGTGGTCTGCCGGCCAATGATCGTGGTGGAATCGTTCAGTTCCAGTGCGTAAGGCAACGCCAAAAGCGGCCCGGTTTCGGTGGTCAACCAGACCGGCTGATCATCCAGCCTGAGGTCCAGAAGATAGCGATACCCGGTCTGTTTCAACAGATCGACCGTGGCCTCGGTCTGGGCCAGCCAAGGCGACGACCAGCCGCCGGGCCGATCGCCTTCCGCACCCTCAATGCGGGCGGCGACGGCCTCAAGATAATCGGCCTCGGCGGCGCGATCCATCCCGACCAGCGTGTCGGAATTGCTGAGGCCGTGTCCGACGATTTCGCAACCGGCAGCGCGGGCGTGGTCGGTCAAATCGGGGGCGCTGTCATAAACGTCGGTGTTCAGCAGGATGCTCAACTGCACACCAAGGGCCTTGCAGCGGTCGATCAGACGGAAGCCCCCCACCCGATTGCCATAATCGCGCCAAGAGGTGTTGACGTAATCTGGTTTCGGCGCACCGGGGAAAATGTCCTCGGTCATGCCGGGGCCGAAATTGTATTCCTCCACCCCCATGACCACGTAGACGGCCAGCCGTTTGTTGCCGGGCCAGCTGAATTTCGGCCGCCGGGTGATTGGCGAATAAGCGTAGCGGGTTTGGCGAGTCAGCATGGGTTTTCCTTGGGCATCAGATGCGCAAATTCGGCATCAATCGGCTTGATCAGGGGGCGCGCGAAACTGCCCCCGCGTGCGGTTGACAGATGACAACGGACCAGCATTTCAGCCATGCCAACAGCGGTGGCGACGCCGTCGATCACCGGCACATTTAGGCTGGCCTGCATCGGGGCGGCGTGGTGGCCGATCCCGGCACAGCCCAAGATAATGGCCTCAGCGCCGTCGAGGTCAATCGCACGGCGTGCCTCGGCGGTAAGGGTGTCAATCACCGTGGCCTCTTCGGTGTGTCCGTGCAGGACGGGCAGATCGACCGCCCGGATCGGCAGGCAGCGCCCGGCCAGCCCAAGCCCAAGGTTCGCCACGACGCGGTGGGCATGCACCCGGGTGCGGGCGGGCAGGGTCACGATGGAAAAGTTCTGCGCCACAAGGGCCGCGGCCATTAGCGCGGCCTCGGTCATGCCGATGACCGGCACACCCGCCGCTTCGCGCGCGGCGGCGAGGCCCGTATCGCCGAAACAGGCGATGACGAACGCATCAATGGGCTGATCCTTTAGCCGAGCGATTTCCGCCAGCACACCGATGGCGCCGATCGCCTCGTCAAAGCTGCATTCGATTGAGGGAACGCCCTGAGCGGGTTCGCTGACGGTAATGGTGGTGCCCGGGGCCGCGACGGCCTGCGCGGCGGCAAGATCCAGCGCCGACAGCGCCTTGGTGGTGTTCGGGTTGATGATGTGGATGTGCATGGGGGCTTTCTGTCGTCAGGCCAACTGGGTTAGCCAAGTCTGTGCAATGGCGTCGCGGCGGGCAATCCATCCGTTGCGGCGGGAAATGTGCTCAAGCAACGCTTTCAGGCCGCCGATCCGTCCGGGGCGACCGATGATCCGGGTGTGCAGCCCAACGGTCATCATCTTCGGCACGTCCTCACTGGCCAGCCAGTCGAAGGCATCGCAGCAATAGCGGGCGAAGTCTGCGCCATGGACAAAGCGCCCGGTGTTGAAGAACTGCATGTCGTTGGTATCAAACGAATACGGCAGGACCACATAGCCGGGATCACGGTGCAGAATTGTCGGCAGATCGTCGTTATAGGCGTTGCTGTCGTATAGAAATCCACCCTCTTCCATCAGCAAGCGCCGGGTCTGGGGCGACGGGTGGCTTTTGACATGCCAGCCGCGGGGCCGGGTGCCGAGGATGTCCTGAAAGGTGTCGACGCAGCGCTGGATCGTGGCCCGTTCTTCGGCCTCGTCCATGTGGTTGTGATGCTGCCAGAGCCAGCCGTGGCACATGGCTTCGTGCCCGGCGGCGATGGCATGGCGGCCTAGCCAAGGGGTGCGGACCAAGGCGCGACCGCAGAGGTTCAGGGTCAAAGGCACGCCGTATTCGGCAAACAAGCGGGCGATGCGCCAGTACCCGGCGCGGGGGCCGTATTCGAAATGGCTTTCCATGCAGAAATCGCGCTGGCCGATCACCTCGTCCACCACCTCATAGGCGGATTCGTTGCGATCATCGCCCGATGAGATGGCCCGTTCGGCGCCTTCTTCGATGTTCAGCACAAAGGAGACGGCAACAGGGGCATCGCCGGGCCAGACCACCCGCGGCGGGCACGCGCCATAGCCAAGGAAATCACGTCCGTCCGTCATCGCCCGATCCGCCGTTCCATGCCGACATCGGTGGCGAATGCTAGACGCACCATTTCCCTATAGGCGGGCTCCAGTTCGGCGGCGCTGTCGGTCAGGGCTTGGGCGGCGGCGCGTAACCCCGGTTCCTGCGCCCGCAACTGCCGCAACAAGGCTGACTCGTCGATGGTGGTCAGAACGCCGTCGCGCAGAACGACCTTGCCTGCCACAATCGTATGGCGCACCGAGGCCCCGGATTCGCACAAGACCAGTTGGCGGCGGATGTCGTGCAGGGGCCGGTAGGGCGGGGCATCCAGATCCAGAACCGCGAAATCGGCGGCGGCCCCGACTGCAATCCGGCCCAAGGGGGCCGGACGGCGCAAAACCTGATTGCCGCCGTCCCACACTGCCGTCAGAACCTCGTCTGCTTTTGGCCATCGCGCCGGGTCGGGATCGGTCAGGGCATGGACGGTGGCCGCAGCTTTCATCGCGCCCCACAGGTTGTGGCTATCATCGCTGATGGCCTCGTCCGTGCCAAGGCATAGCGGGATGCCCGCATCCCGGAGGGCACGGAACGGCATTACCCCACTGCCGAGGCGCATATTGCACACCGGATTATGCGCTACGGTTGCCCCAGACTTGGCCAAAAGCGCGATGTCATTGTCATCCACCCAGATGGCGTGAATGACCTGCATGTGCTGGTCCAGAACACCCTCGTCATGGACATACTGAACCAGCGATTTGCCAAATTTGATGTCGCCCAGCACCCTTTGGGTTCGGGTTTCAAGAATATGGCAGAAAAATGGAAGATCGTGCTGATTGGCCAGCGCGCTTAGGGCCCGCAGGTAATCAGGGGTGGCGCGCTGCGGCGCCGAGCAGGATACCGCGGCACCGATGCGCCCGTCTGCTGCGCCATGCCAGCGCGAGATCAGATAATCATAATGCGCCAACATCCCCTCGGGGGTTTCCCGAGGCAACGCCCGCATCTTTGCCTTTTGGGCTTCGGTCAGCAGATCAGCAAGGAAGGGGTATTTTTCGTATTCGACGACCACAGGCTGATCGAGGCCGAGCGTGGCGCGCATCCCGCTATCAGCATAGGCCCCGGCGATGGCATCGATGGCTTGGGGTGTGGTCAGTGGCACGAAGAAGGCATCATCGGCGACGGTGGTGATGCCAAGGCGCAGCATCTCGGCCGCGCCAAGCAGGGTCCGCATGCGCAACAGATCGGCGTCTTCGGTGCCGCCCTCTTGCTGGGGGACTTCGTACAGCATGAACACCTCAAGCGGCAGCCCGTCGAGCGTGCCGCGCATCAGATTGCCCGGCGAGTGGACATGCGCATTGATCAGACCCGGGATCACCAACTGACCCGTGACATCCAAGATTTCAGCCCCCGGCACAATGTCTTGGGGCAGATCGGGGCCAATCGCTTTGATCCGGCCGCCTTGAACCGCTATGTCCGCACGTATCAGCGTGTCACTGGCCGCATCGGCCAGAACCTGACCGCCTTTCAGAATCAAATCATGCATAGAGGTTCCCTTCATGGATCGGTCGATCGCACCGCTGGATTTCACCCTTTGGAATGTCCAGCCCGCTACCGTCGAGGACAACCTGAGGCGCTTTCGGGGTGACACAGGTATTCAGGTCGATGCGCGGATTGTCGACGGGGCGTATCATCATATTTTGGGGGCGGAATTTGCCCAAGGTCAGGGGCCGGACGTGTTTTATGCGCAGCGCGCCGAAGCGGCGTTGTGGGGCGCAGAGGGCCACATCCTGGGCTTGGACCCGGATCATACCGCCCTTGCGCCGGTCATTGCCGGTATGGACCCGCGTCTTGTCGCCGGTGCCTGCGATGCGGACGGGGGGCTTCTGGGCCTGACCTATTACAATGGCGGGCCGTTCGCGCTGTTCTTGCGCGACGGCCTGACGGCACCGCGAACGTGGCGCGGCTTTCTTGATCTGATGCGGCGCTGCAAACACGAGGGGCTGTCGGACCATCCCTTTGTTCCGCGCTGGCATCAAAGCCAGACCGGACTGATCTGGAGCCTGCTGTGCCACCTGAGCACGGAAGGTGTGCAGGACCTGACTGAAGCTGGTGCGGCCGAGGTTGTCGCAGAGATTCTGTCGATCTGGGCGGCTCTGCTGGCCGAAGATTTGGTGCCGTCGGGTAGCTTGGACGATACCGGCGATCAGGCGGCGGTCACCCGCTGGGCAAGCGGTGCCCATTGCGCGACCTTCACCATGGATTATTTGGCCGATGACGTGTTTCGGCTGGCCGGTCGCGCCCTCGGTGTCCCGGTGGCATTGCCCGGCTCGAACGGGACTGCGCTGATGCCTGGGCATGCCTTGCTCTGCGTCCGTGCCGGGTTGAGTGGCCCCCGTCTGGAACAGGCGCTGGCGCTGATGGCATGGTTGGGGGGGCCGCAGGTGCATGCCCGCTGGTACAGCGCGCATTTCTTCCCGGTGGCCTTCCCAGTTTCCAAGGCTGACGTCACCGCGGCGGAACGGGTGTTTCCCCCCACCTGCGCACCGTCGGCCGTGGCCCGGATCATGGCGGACCGCGCCCACGCCGTGACCTCGCCGGTCACGCAGGACCGCCATGCTTTGGACTGGACTGCGGTCGCGGACACCCAGATACGCGCCGCGCTGCGCGACCCTGCCGCAGATCTGGACGCCGCCGCACAACGGGTGGTCGAGGACTGGCATCGGCGACATCCGTTATGACATCTCGGCAAGTCGGCGGGCGGCTTCTGCTGGGTCCAAGGCCAAGGCGGCGTCAGAGCCGCTGCATCCGATGACCATTCCGGCGGCAACGATGGCACGGCGCACGGCCTCAGCCGGGGGCATCCCCATCATCCGGCAGGCACAATAGGCACCGCCAAAGCTGTCGCCCGCGCCGGTCACGTCGGCGATTTGAACCGGGGGTACCGGGATTTCGGTGACGACCCCGTCAGAGGCCAACACGACCGATTGGCTGCCGCGCTTGATGATCGCCTCGCCAAAACCGGCATCGGTCAAGGCCAAAGCGGCCCCGTGCCAGTCGCCGCAGGCGATATGGGCGCTTTCCATTTCACTGGGCAACACCGCATCAGCCCCCGGCAGGCGGGCGGCCAGACCTGCGGCGTCCAGCCCCTTGGCGACATAGGGCGACGGATCCACCGATATGTAGCCCGATTGCGCCCGCAGCGCCGCCAGACTGCAGGGGCTGCGATCCCGGACTTGCGGATTCAAGTGCACCGCCTTCGCCGGAAGCCAAGCGGCCGGAATGTCCGACGCTTCGGGGGAAAAGTTGAGCAAATAATCCAGATAGGTGTCCGCATCGCCGGGATCCCCTTCGGACCCGATATGGGTCAGTCCGGTATTGCGGGGCAGGCAGCGGCGCGACCCGTCGGTCTCATAGACAATCCATTCCGTCAGATGCGGCAGCGGGACGTCGCGACAATGGACGTGGTCGATGCCAGCGCGGGCCAGCATCGCTTCGACGTCAAAATCAAACCCGGTCCCGCGCCGCAGAGTGACCCCAATCCGTGCCGGATCCAGCCAGAGCCGTGCGCCAGCCGCGGAATAAATCGCGTTGCCCCCCATCTGGGCCCGCCACGGCCCCGGGGTTGCAGGCACCACATGGTCAATGGTGACCTGACCAAGCAGAATCAGATCGGGGCCGCCGCTCACGCCAGTGCCGCCACGTCTTCGCGGATCAAGCTGTTTGAAATCAGCTCAAACCCATCGGTGCGTCGCAGTGGGATCGACGTGATCCCGGACAGATGCGCCATGTAGAGCACCACAAGCTGTGCCGGAAGGTGGTAGACCATGGGCGACAGAAGATCGCCAATATCGTCCGGCATGGCGAAATGGGCAAACGCACCGGACCCGTCCACGGACGCGGGCGCGACCAGCAAAGCGCGGCCACCCGCCCCAGCCATGCCGGACACGATTTCGGAAGCGCGATCTGCGGAATTGCCGGGAGGGGCGATGATGAACGCCACCGATTGTTCGCGCCAGTTGAAATAGGTCAGGAAATATTCCAGATGCGCCCATTCCTCTAGATCCTGATGGACACCGTTGATGGGCATCTGCTCGTGGAACTTAGCGGCGCTGTAGGCGGCGGTGCCGCGGCTGGGACCAGCGCCGAGGGAAAATACGGTATGTGCGCCGAGGATCTTTTGCGCCACATCCCGGGCCTGTTCGTCAATTGCCATTGCGGCTTGCGGCAGGCAGTCGATCGACCGGGTCAGATCGGCGCGCAAGGCCTGCGCGGTGTCGCTGGACAGATGGCCGCGCGCCACACCCAGCGCAATCCCGAAGTTGTACAGCGCCTGCAACACGGCGACGTATTCGGCGAAGTTCAAGAAACACCGGCCATAGGCTTCGGGGATGTCGGCAATGTCGCCAACGGGGCGGTGGACCACCGCATCGGCGCTTTTGGCCAAACGTCCTTCCATCGTGCCGGTGATGCCAAGGGTGGCCAGCCCGCGGCTTTTCGCAAGGGCCACACATTCCCGCGCTCGCGACGACGACCCGGAATTGGAGACGCTGACAATGACATCGCCGTCCGAGCAGACGGGCATTTGATACCGGGCCAACTCCATCGCGGTCAGGGCCTGCACTGGGATGCCTGTCCAGCGTTCCAAAGCCGGGGCTACCGATAGCGCGGCGAAATAGCTGTCACCCGATCCGGCGAGGAACAAGCGTTTCGCGCCAGCGATGTCTGGGTTTTCCAGCGCGGCGGCGACGGTCGCATCAATGGTCTCTGTCAGGGCTTCGAGGTTTAGCGCGGTCTTCATCGCGGTGGCAATTTCTTCGGCGTGCGGCGGGAATGGAAGCTGGGTCACGGAAGGAGGTCCTTTTCGGGCTCGGGAGTGTTCAGATGTGAGAGGCCGGGTGCAGCCGCATGGCAGGCCGCCATGTGGCTGTTCCCGAAGTGGGTCATTTCGGGGTCGATGCGCTTGCACATTTCCATGGCAATCGGGCAGCGGGTATGGAACCGGCAGCCCGGAGGCGGGAAGGCCGGGCTTGGAATATCACCGCTCAGCATCGGCACCTCGCGATCGGCTTCGATGGTGGGGTCGGGCGACGGCGCCGCGGCCAGCAGCGCTTTTGTATAGGGATGGCGTGGGTTGGTGGTGATCTCGGCGGCAGTGCCGATTTCCACCAGCTTGCCCAGATACATGACAGCCACCCGGTCCGCGAAGCTGAACACCCGGGCAAGATCATGGGAGATGAACAAATAGGTCAGCGAAAACCGGTCGCGTAAATCGTCAAACAACTTCAGGATCTGAAGCTGCATTGAGACATCCAGCGCCGACAGCGGTTCATCCGCGACAATGAAATCGGGCTGTACGATGACGGCGCGGGCAATGGCGATGCGCTGGCGCTGACCGCCGGAAAATTCGTGCGGGTAGCGGGCGGCAAAGGTCGGGTCCAAACCCACGGCCTCCAGCATCTCAGACACCTTGGTTCGGATCTGAGCGGTCGACTCGCTTGTGTGAACCCGCAATGGTTCGGCCAAGGTGTCGAAAATCCGCGCCTTCGGGTTGAGCGACGAATACGGATCCTGAAAGATCATCTGAAACCGGGACCGCGCCCGGCGCAATGTCTCGCCCGCCAAGGTCGTGATGTCCTTGCCGTCAAAGATCAACTCGCCGTGCGCAATCGGCGCGGTCCGGATCATGGCGCGTCCGAGGGTGGATTTGCCACAACCACTTTCACCAACAAGGGCAAGGGTTTCGCCGCGCTGGATCGACAGGTTCATATTGCGAACGGCTTGAACCACCGGAGCGGGCCCGCGTGAGAACAGGCCGCGGCGCATGTGAAATTCGACGGACAGGTTGCGGGCTTCGACCAGTGGGGGGTGGGTCATGACGCAGATCCGATCAGAGGATGAAAGCAGGCGACGCTTTGCCCGCCACCGCATTGGTCCAACGTGGGGATTTTGGTGCGGCAGATGTCGGTCGCGCGGGCGCAGCGCGGCGCGAAGGCGCAGGCGGTGATGGGAAGGGACGGATCGGGGGGCGTGCCAGGAATTGGGGTTTGCTCGCGAAAGGACACGTCAAACCGCGAGGTCGAATCCAACAGCCCGCGCGTATAGGGATGCGCCGGTGCAGAATAGAGGCGCGAGCTGGGCGCATCCTCGACGATGCGGCCGCCATACATCACCACAATCCGCTTCGCCACGCGGGCCAGCAGCGCCAGATCATGGGTCACCCAGATCATTGCCATGCCGATGTCGCGTTGAATCTGTTGAATGAGGCGGATGATGTCGGCCTGAACGGTGACGTCCAACGCCGTGGTGGGTTCGTCCGCAATTAGAAGTTTGGGCCGCAACGCCAGCGCCATGGCGATCATCATCCGTTGCCGCATGCCGCCCGAGGCTTCGTGCGGATGTTGGTTAACCCGCAGTTCCGGGGCGGGAATTCCCACCTGACGCAACAGTTCGATCGCGGCGTCTTTCGCCTCGGTCCGGCTCATGCCGCGATGGCGGCGCAGACCTTCCGAGATCTGCCGACCGACGGTCAGGACGGGGTTGAGGGAACTGAGCGGGTCTTGAAAGACGTAGGACACGGTCGGGCCCCGCAGCTTTTCCAGCTGGCGCTGCTTCATCCCGAGAATGGGATGGCCGTCAAGATCCAGCCGTGCGGCGGTGATGGTTGCCTGCTTTTCGTCCAGCAGTCGGGCAACCGACATCATCGCGACCGATTTTCCAGAGCCACTTTCACCGACAACCCCGACCACCTCGCCGGGGGCGAGCGTCAAGGAGACGCCGCGCACGGCATGGATGGTGCGGCCACCTTGGCTGAATGCAACCTTGAGATCGTCGATATCTAGAATTGGCGCGGTCAATTTCCGATCCTCGGATTGAAGCGGTCCTGAAGCCAGTCGCCGCATAAGTTTCCACCCAGCACTGTGATGGCGATGGCAAGGCCCGGCATTGCGGTCAGCCACCATGCGGTTTGCAAATAGGCGCGGCCGTCGTTCAGCATCACACCCCATGAGGGGTTCGCGCCGTCCACGCCGACCCCAAGAAACGACAGTGCTGCCTCTGCCAGAATGGCTTGAGCCATGGAAAAGCTGGCCACCACGATGATGGGCGACAAGGTGTTTGGCAGCACGGTGGTGCGCAGCAGGCGCAGCGTCGGCACGCCGACACTGATTGCGGCGTGAACATAATCTTGGGTTCTGACCGACATCACCGTGCCGCGCACCACCCGGGCGTAGTTGACCCATGCCCCCAGTGCGAGCACGAGAACAACGGGCCAAAAGCCGCCGCCAAATGTTGACAGGATAAAGATCGCCAGCAAGATGAATGGAAACGACAGTTGGGCGTTGATCACCACCGACAGGATGGAATCGACCCAGCCCCCGAAGTACCCGGCGACAATGCCGATGGTCGATCCGATGGCGGCCCCGACGATGACGGCGGCGACCCCAACTGCCAGCGAAATCCGGGACCCGTAAATGACCCGGGACAGCATGTCGCGCCCCAGATTGTCGGTGCCCAACGGATGTGCCAAGGATCCGCCCTCCAGCCACATCGGCGGCTGCATCCGGTCCAGCAGGCTGATCGCGGTGGGATCATAGGGGGCGATCATGGGGGCCAGCACGGCGCCAAGCGCAACAAACAGAAGGATGCCCGCACCGATGGTTCCCAACATATCCCGCTTTCCCGGGATCAGGCGACGCAGAACGCTCATGACAGTTTCACCCGCGGGTCGATCAAGACATACAGCAGATCGACAAGTAAGTTGATGACAACAAAGGCTGTTGCGGCAAACAAGACCACGCCCTGAACCAGCGGGAAGTCCCGTTGATAGACCGCGTTGACAGCAAGCCGCCCAACGCCGGGCCAAGCGAAGATTGTCTCGGTGATGAACGCGCCGCCGATCAGTTCGGCCAGTTCAAGACCGGCCATCGTCACGATGGGGATCATGGCGTTGCGAAAGGAATGCACCCAAAGAACAGTTCTTTGACGCAACCCTTTTGATCGCGCGGTGCGGACGTAATCAGCGTTCAACACTTCCAGCATACTGGCGCGCATGAGGCGGGTCAGGCGGGCGGCCGATTGCAGCGCAATGGTGATGGCGGGCAGGATAATATAGCTGACGCCGCCATAGCCGGACACCGGAAGGATTTTTAGATGCACCGCAAAGAATGCGATCAGCATCAGGCCGATCCAGAAATTCGGGGCGGATTGCCCGATCATCGCGACACTGGTTGCCAAAAAATCCCAGACGGAATTGCGATTGAGGGCGATGAAGATGCCCAGCGGAACCGCGATGACAAGGGACAGAATGAAGCCGGTAAACGCCAGTTTCAGCGTGGCTGGAAGGCGTTCCATGATCAGATCGCTGACCGCAGCCTGCTGGACAAAGGAAAATCCCAAATCGCCCTGCAGCGCATTGCCGATATAGCTGGTATATTGCACCAACAACGGGCGGTTCAGGCCCAGATACTCACGCAGTTGTTCTTTGGCTTCACGGGTGGCGTTTTCGGGGGCGATCAACTCCACCGGGTCGCCGGTCATATGTCCGACGATGAAGGTCGTGAAGGACACGATCAACAGGACGATGACGGCCATGGCAAGGCGTCGGATCAGGAACCGGAACATTTCGGGAGAATCCTTGTCGAAGGGAAGGGCCGAGCGGCGCCGAAGCGGCCGCTCGGCCTGTTGGTCTGTAAGCGGGGAAGGACCTTATTCCGTGGTCATCAGATAGGGCTCGACATAGTTGTCGGCCCGGAAGTCGTAGGTGATGTTGTTGGCTTTGCCGAAGACCACCGGCAGACGCCACATGTAGAGCCAAGGCGCGTCATTCCAGACCGTCTGCTGGGCCTCAAATTCCAGTGCCAGACGCGCGTCATCATCCAGTGTCTGTGCGGCTTCGTGCACCAGCGCATCATACTCTTCGTTACAATAGCCGGACGAATTGTCGACATGGCCGCAGGTCAGGATCACCAGTTCCACCGAGGGGTTGATCAGCGCGGCCCAGCCCATGAAGTAGATGCCTTTGGTGCTGCTGCCGGACAGCATTTGGCGGAATTGGCCAAGCTCGACCGCTTCAACCGTGGGCTCGATGCCGACTTGCTGAAGGTAGGATGCGACGACCTCGGACACTTCTTTGCCGCCGGCGAAGCGGGTGGAATATTGGATGGTCAGAGGAAAGCCATCGGCATAGCCAGCCTCTGCAAGCAGGGCTTTGGCCTTTTCGGGATCGTAATCAAACGCCGCCAAGTCCGGGTTGTTGTTGGGGGGATTGACGATCGACGGGATCGGCACGGTCTTGCCGTCAAGCAACGCCGTGATGATCGTGTCCACGTCGACGGCATGGTTCAGCGCTTGGCGGACCTTGATGTCCTTCAAAGCCGGTTGCTCGCCCTCAATGTTGATGCCCATGTGCATCTTGCGCAGGCCCTCAACATAGACCGCTTCGCTGATGTCACTGTCGGCTTGACCGGCGGTGTCGGGGGTGATGTCCACGATGACATCTGCGGTGCCAGCACGAAGTTCGTTCAGGCGGGACGATGTCTCTGGCACCACCCGGAACACCACTGTTTCGGCGTCAGGCGCGTCGCCCCAATAGGTGTCGTTCACAACCAAGGTCAGGCGGTCGTCGCGGTTCCATGAATCAAGCTTGTATGGGCCTGATCCGACCGGTTCAGAGGCCACCTTGTCTGCGGCGGTGTCGGTCAGATACTGGGGGGCGCCGATGAAAGCCTCGGCCAGCCAATACAGCATATTGACGGTTGGGGCTTCCGTAACCAGTTCGATGGTGTAATCGTCGACAACGTTCACCTCGATCAGGCCGGTCTGGTCGTGCAACTGTTGGACGGTTGCCCAAGGCGTGGTGTTCATCCGCTCCATGTTGATTTTGACGGCTTCGGCATTGAAGGGCTCGCCATTCGTGAACGTTACGCCTTCGCGCAGGTTGAACCGCCACGTGACGTCGTCGATCCGTTCCCATGAGGTGGCAAGCCGGGGTTCTGTGCTGCCATCGGGGGCGCGGCGCACCAGACTGTCGAAAATCGACCAGATCACGGACCCGGTGGGATGGTTGGAGTCCAGCATATGCGGATCGAGGCTGGTGATGTCATTGGCAGAAGCGATGGTGATGGTCTCGTTGTCCTGAGCCATGGCCGCAACGGGCACGGTGGCGGCCAAGGACAGAGCAATCGCCGAAGACAGCATCAACTGCCGGGCCAATCGCGATGGGGTGTGCAGGGTCATTTTTTTATACCTCTCTGTTGATGTTTTTTTTGGTTAGCTGCGTGCGGGCGGAAAAATCTGGGCGGACGTGTGTCCGCGCCAGTTGCGTTCGGTGTAGCTGTGTAAAAGCGTGTCAAATATACGCGCCATCTGGCCGACTGGATCGTCGGGCAGGGCGGCCACCGGGGCGAAATCCGTGACCGAGGCTGCGCCATTGACCCAGACGTGGCGCGCACGTTGGCCCGGCGGCATCAGAAACAGCGCTTCCAGCGGATCGAAGACCGGCTGGACCTCTGGTGCGGCCATATCCCATACGACGATATCACTTCTGTGGCCTGCCGCTAACCGTCCGATATCAGGCCGCCCGATGGCATCAGCGGCGCCAATCGTGGCGGCATGATACAAATCGGCGGGGTTGCATTCGGCCTTGCCGTCGATCCGGCCCATCGCCAAGCCCATCTGAAGGTTCATCAGCATGTTTGGTGGTGCCGTGTCGGTGCCGAGGCCGATGGCAATGCCGCGGTCTTTGAAAGCTCCGAACGATTGAAGTCGGCCACCGCCCCGTCCCATCACAAGGGGACAATGCACCACCACGGCCCCGCTGTCTGCCAGAAGATCGATATCGGCGCGCGTGAGATCTGGGTCGGCCTCGGGCCCACCTAGCGTGACCGCATGCGGCAGCAGTGCCTTGGGGCCGAGTGCGCCCAAATGCGCCAGATGCGCGATGGAGGACCGTCCGGATCGCGCCCAGATGATGTTCGCTTCGTGCAATGACTGGCAACAGTGCAGACGGAACGGCACGTCAAGGTCATTGGCGGCATCAACGGTGCGGCGGATCAGGTCGTCAGAGCAGGTGTCGATGGTCGAGGGAACCAACAAGCCCGAGATCAGCGGACCGAAGTCTTGGCAGTCGCGAATGAATGAGATGGCATCTTCCAAGCCGTGACGGCCCAAATCGTCCCGGGCGTACTGGCCAAAATCGCCGGTTCGCTCGACCACGTTGACAGAGCTTCGGAAACTGGGACCTAGGCAAAGCCGCAGGCCGATGTCTTGGCCGATCTGGGCGATGCTCTGAAACTCTTCGCCGCTTTCGGCCCAGTCCCGGAAAAGAAGTGAGGTGACCGGCAGGGCCGTCGTGATGCCCGAGGTCAGCAGTTGGGAGAAAACGATCCTGACCGAGGTTTCCCGGTCAACGGCGCTGAGAACGGTGGCGCGGTTGTTCTCGGCATAGTCCCGGCTCCATGCGGTGTCTCTTGGGTCGCGGGGAGCGCCGACGCCGAGGACGGTCGTGTCAACATCGGCGAGGGCATTCAAATCGACAAATCCCGGTGCGATCAACGCGCGTCCGCAATCGGTCGTCTTGTCTGCCGGACGATTGCTTTGCGGACCCACACGCAAGATGGTGTCGCCCTCGAACAGGACCTCGCCGTTGCGGATTAGACTGTGGGTGTTGCTGGTGCCATCCAGCACCCAAGAGGCGGTCAATTTTTCGATCATGGATTCTCTCGACTTGCGTAACCCGAACTGTTCGAGAACTTTCGGTTCGCGGCAAGAAAATTTTTTGCTTTGTAATAAAAAAAAGAAAACGAAAGTTGATGTGAAGAAAATAAGACATCGAAATGACGGAGTGTTGAGTGAATTAACTCATAAAATAAATCACGTTTATAAGTCTTTATGTTCGCTATGCCTAATTTTTGTACAAACTTATCTTACCGCTATGTACTTTTGTGACAGAATAAAGCGAAAGCAGAAAGCTGTGCTTTCTCACCACAGCGCGTCGGGGCCAGTCTTGCTGACCGCTAACGCGCCGGCCGCCGCGCCGGCGCGAAGTTGGGCATCCACACTGCATCCAAGGGCGATGGCTGCTGTGATTGCCCCGACCGTTGCATCCCCTGCGCCGGTGGGATCAATTGCGGTGCGTGGTGGCGGCGCACAGATGCGGGTTTCGCCGTCCTGCCAGTGCAGTAGTCCGCGCACGCCGCGTTTGAGAAGCAGGCGTGGGGCAACAGTGGTCAGGCAGGCGATGATCCGGGCCTCATCTGTTTCGCCGGTTAAAAGCTGCGCCTCGTCCAAGCTGGGCGCAAACACATCAATCCCGGCGAACTGTGGCAGGGCTGACGGGCCGGGGGCGGCGAAGGCCTCGCTGGTATCGGCAATTAAAAGGCCCGGTGCCGCTGCGCGCATCTGGGGAAGAAGGTGAAGCGGGAGGGGGCATAACAGGCAGGTCTCGGCGCCCGGTGGCAATGGCGGCGCCAATGCCGCCGTGCGGTCCCACCATTCCGGCGACCGGGCGGCGCTATCCTGGCGGGCTTCGTTCTGACCATAGACGACCCGTGTGCGTCTGGACGGCCCGGCCCGCCGTTCGACCGCGGACACGTCAAGACCTTGGGCGGACAACCGGTCGAGCCAAGCATCGGGAAAGTCGTCCCCGATGGCGATACACAGCCGGGGCGTGACCCCAAGGCGCACCGCAGAAAGCGCCGCGTAAATGGCCCCTCCGCCGATGCTTTCGTGGCGGCTTCCGTCGGCTGTCTCGACGTCATCAATCGAGGCGTAGCCGACAATGTCGACGGAGGGGCGGGTCATAACGCTATTCTCCGGTGCCGAGCAACGATCTGCGGGTCAGCAGGCGCGACACGGTGAACTTATCGACATCGTCTTTCAGATGCAGTCGGCGGTCGGGGTCGGTGCCATTGGTGCGACCCAAGTGATACGCCAGTAATTGCAGCGCGATGGCCTGAGTGACAGGCAGTGCAGCGCTGCCGCCGGGTGTTTGGATGCGGTGTGTTGCAGCGGGTACCGGCGTGTCAGAGCTTTCGATCGCCACGGTGATGACGCCCAGCCGCGCCAATGCGTCGGCGGCAGAATTGGCAAACTCGGCCGCGCGGGCGGAATGCGGTAGTAAAACGACCATTTCGCCGCGATCGAGCGACCAGTACTGCCGGTGCGCAAACTCTTCCAACTCGTCACTCCAAGAGTGGACGGTGGTTACTTCAACCATTTTCGCGGCACCGTAATCGGCGGTTGCCACCGCATGTCCCGTGCCAAGGAACCGTATTCCGGCTAGGGATTCTCCATCTTGATCGGCGATCGCTGCGGTCTGAGCGGTGGTGGTGCGGATAAAGTCCGGCAGGTCTGGCAAGGCGCTGGATAGGGCGGCGGGCAAGGGCGCGTTGTCGCAGAGCATCGACAGGGCCAGTACGGTCGCCGTGTAGCTGGACGTGCCGCAGAGGAACTTGCCAATATCGTCAATGCCCAGCTGAAGGCGCGGAAGGCCCAAGGCGCCGACGCGTCCGCCATCGCGATTGGTCAGCAGGGCGGCAATCGGGCCGACTTCCAGCGCAGCTTCGGCCGATTGCAGGCTGCGATCCACCCCGCCTGACATGGTGATGCCGAGGGCACGGTCGTTCTGTGTCAGGGTCGGCGCGACGGTCAGCAGGAAATCCATGCTGGCCGAGGCATATGTTCGGCATCCGCCCATCGTCTGGCCGGGCAGGGCCGCACGGGCCGCGAACCATCCGTCGCCGCTGCCATAGGCATGGACGGCGCCGTTCCCCTTTGGGTGCAGATGGGCGCGGGCAAATTGGGTGAGTTCGTCTTGGCGGGCCAGAAGATCGGCCAGAAGATCGGGCTGCCGGACAATATCGTCAAGCATCGGCGTTGCAGCCGGAGTATCCAGAGGCATGGGGGGGTCCTTTGCCGGAGAGTGTATTTCGGGCTGAATTTCAGAGCGGCACGCCCGAGGTCCAGCGCCGTCATATTGTCGGGCAATGACCTGCCGTGGCAAGAAAAGTCTCGATAAGAAATTTCTTTCGAAAATTTACTATTAGCAGAGCTATTATGCCAATACCACTTCCAGTCCGGCGGCGCGCAACTCTTTGACCGCGGCTGGAGATGCGCCTTGGTCGGTGATCAGAAGATCTACTTGGTCAAGGTCGGCAATCTTTGCGGTGGCCACGTGCTTGAGTTTGGAATGATCGGCTAGCATCACCACACGGCTCGCAGCTGCCATCATCTTTTGTTTGATCTCGGCTTCGTGCCAGTTGCTGTTGGTAAAACCTTTAACGGTATCCACCCCCGCGCAGCTGATGAAAGCAACGTCCGCGTTGACCCGATCCAGAAGCAGCGTTCCGAACGGCGACACCAACGAATTCAGCTTGGGGCGCACTGTGCCGCCGGTGACAATCACCGTAATATTTGGGCGCGGAGACAGTTCTATTGCCACATTAAGCGAATTTGTGACCACTGCGAGGTCCGTCAGCTTGTCAGGAATAAGGCCCGCAAGGGCTGCGATGGTCGAACCTGTATCCATAAGGATGGTTTCACCGTCGCGGATCATGTCGGCGGCGATGGCAGCAATCGCCGTCTTCTCAGCCCCGCGCAACGACGCATTCAGATCGACCGGGCGTTCATATCTGCTTGGTCGCATCGCAATCGCACCGCCGCGTACTCGGCGCAAAATCTGGGATTTTTCCAATATAAGTAGGTCGGCGCGCACGGTCACCGTCGAGACACCCAGCGTTTCGCTGAGGTTGATGACGTCCACCCGCCCATCCGTGCCCAGCATTTCTACGATCTGGCGGTGTCTTGTTATTGCTTTCAAAGTGGACATTGAAAAAACCTTTTAGGGATTGACTCAAGAGCGATCGATGTCAGGTTAACGGATAGTCGCGCACCGTACATCATTCATTTTCGGCGCGCCCTTTCACCCTGATCGAGGTTTTAATGTCGTCTACTTGTGTTCCCGCCCGTCTTCCGTCCGTTGTGGCCGCGTTGCAATTTCCGCCATTCCGTGGCCCGGACGTGATGCCCATGTCATGGTATGAGGATTACCTGCTGACGAATGCCGAAGCCTTTGTGACCGGCGGGATTACCGCGATCAAGATTCAGGACGAAACCCGGCAGGAAGGATCCGCCAGCGCGCAGACGATCGCGCGGATGTCGGCGCTGGGGCGCGTGTTCAAGCAGGCGCACCCGGATGTTATGCTGGGCATAATCGTTCAGGCGCATGACGCCGTCGCGCCGTTGTGCATCGCCGATGCTTGTGGCGCGGATTTCGTGCGTCTCAAGGTTTTCGTCGGGACGTCGGTGAACGCGGAAGGAACCCGCAATGCGTTGTCCGTACAAGCTGAGGCCTGCCGGGAAGATCTGAACCGCCGTGACATTGCCATCATGGCCGACGTTCATGACCGCACCTCGGTCGCGCTGAGCCGAGTGAATGACGCGACCGCGGCTGGATGGGCGCAGGGGATGGGCGCAGATGCTATTGTCCTGACCGGCGACTCGTTTGACGACAGCTGCGCCAAGATCGCCGCTGTCCGTCAGGCCGGGGTGAAGCGCCCATTGTATATTGGCGGCGGCATCAACGGTGACAACGCCAAGCGCGCGCTGGAAATTGCCGACGGCATCGTGGTCAGTACATCGCTGATGCGGAAGGATGCGGCTGACTCAGATCTTCTGCGCTGGGATGTGGATGCCGTGCGTCAATTGATGCACGGTCTTTCAGCCGAGTAAGCGACATTGTCAGGGTGGCGACCAACGAAGTGTCGCGCCCTGATCTGATCGAAAAGGCCGAAGTGTCAGTAACTTAGTGCCGTCATCCGGCGCTTTGTTTGCGTGTCGGGTTGATTGCAATGTCGCGACCTTATGAGGCCTCAATCCAGCCTTACGCAGCGACGCGCACGGGTCTTGCGCGTCGCTGATTTTGATCTGTTCTGATAGCCCTCAGAAGTCCAGATGCTCGACGTTGAGAGCGTTGGTCTGGATAAATTCCCGACGCGGTTCGACCACATCGCCCATCAGCTTGGTGAAAATGTCGTCAGCTTCTGCGACGTCTTCGATCTTGACCTGCAACAAGGTGCGCGCTTCCGGATCGAGGGTGGTTTCCCACAATTGATCCGGGTTCATTTCGCCCAAGCCCTTGTATCGTTGCAAGGACAGGCCCTTTTCGCCTTCGTTCAAGATGGCGGTCAGCAGGTCGATGGGGCCGTGGATCGGCAAGCCCCGGTCGCGACGCATCAGCGTGGCTGGTTGCTGGTAGAGATCCTGCAACGCTTGGGTCATGCCGCCCAGTCGTCGCGCTTCGCCCGAGCGAAGCACCGGACCGTCGAGCGTCCGCACTTCATCCACGCCGCGCAAGGCCCGGATCAGGCGCAAGCCGCGGTCTTGGGTGGGGCGCCCTTTCCAACCGCGTTCATATTCGGTTGAAATTATGTCCAACCGGGCCGCGATCGCGTCGGCGGTGCCTTGAATGTCTGCATCGACCTGACCGGGCAGAAATGCGCCGGCAATGGCGGCCTGCTCGAGGATATGTTGGGGATAATGGGTCGGGAAGGCGGCCAGAACTCGGCGGACGTTGCGGGCATCTTCCACCACGCGCCGCAAATCTTGCCCGACGATTTCTTCGCCGTTGCCCAAGCGCAGCATCGCGCCATCGACGCCCATCTCGATCAGGTAGTCATCGAGCGCGGGTTGATCCTTCAGATAGACCTCGGACTTGCCACGCGCCACCTTAAACAGGGGCGGCTGCGCGATATACAAATATCCGCCTTCGATCACTTGCGGCATTTGCCGGAAGAAGAAGGTCAGCAGAAGGGTCCGGATGTGGGCGCCGTCGACGTCCGCATCGGTCATGATGATAATTTTGTGATACCGTAGCTTGGTGATGTCAAATTCATCGCGGCCAATGCCGGTGCCAAGGGCGGTGATCAGGGTTCCGATTTCCTGACTGCCCAGCATCCGATCAAAGCGGGCCCGTTCGACGTTGAGAATCTTACCACGCAGTGGCAAAACCGCCTGATTGACGCGACTGCGGCCCTGTTTGGCAGAGCCTCCGGCGCTGTCTCCCTCCACGATGAAGACTTCGCGGCTTTCGGGATCTCGGGCCTGACAATCTGCCAGTTTGCCGGGCAGAGACGCGATATCGAGCGTGGATTTCTTGCGGGTCAGTTCGCGGGCGCGCTTGGCGGCTTCACGGGCAAGAGCGGCGTCCATGATCTTGGTCAGGACGATTTTCGCCTCGGCCGGATGCTCCTCGAACCATTCGGACAGCTTTTCGTTCAGCAGGCCTTCGATGGCTGGTCGAACCTCGGAGCTGACGAGTTTGTCTTTCGTTTGGCTCGAGAATTTCGGATCCGGCACCTTGACGGATAGCACCGTGGTCAAGCCTTCACGGGCGTCGTCGCCGGTAAAGGTGACCTTCTCGCGCTTGGCCAGACCGGACGCGCTGGAATATAGGTTGAGGGTCCGGGTTAGCGCGCCGCGGAAGCCGGCCAGATGGGTGCCCCCATCGCGTTGCGGGATGTTGTTGGTGAACGGCAGCACCATCTCATTGTAGCTGTCGTTCCACCACATCGCGACTTCGATGGTGATGCCGTCGCGTTCGCCAGTGATATAAATCGGTTCTGGCAGCAGCGCGGTCTTGGAGCGATCAAGATAGCGGACGAATTCCTTGACGCCGCCATCGTAGTACAGCTCGGATCTTAAGGGCTCGGCCGGTCGCTCGTCCTCGAGGATGATGCGCACGCCAGAGTTCAGGAACGCCAGTTCGCGCAGGCGATTTTCCAGCGTTTTGAAGCTGAATTCCAGGTTGGAGAACGTGGACGTCGAGGCGAGAAAACGAACTTCGGTTCCGGTGCGCCCGGGTGTTTCGGCGACGACGCGCAGGTGTTCGACGGTATCGCCGCCTTCAAAGCGGGCGACGTGTTCCTTGCCGTCGCGCCAGATGCGCAGTTCCAGCCAATCGGACAAGGCATTGACCACTGACACGCCGACGCCGTGCAAGCCACCGGAAACCTTATAGGAATTCTGGTCGAACTTACCGCCCGCGTGCAGTTGGGTCATGATGACCTCGGCGGCACTGACGCCTTCTTCTTCGTGGATGCCGACGGGGATCCCGCGACCGTTATCTGAGATCGAGACACTGCTGTCGGCGTGAATTTTTACGTTCACCGCGTCGGCATGACCTGCCAACGCCTCGTCGATGCCGTTATCCACCACCTCATAGACCATATGGTGTAGGCCCGAGCCGTCATCGGTATCCCCGATATACATGCCGGGCCGTTTTCTGACGGCCTCCAAGCCCCTGAGAACCTTGATCGAATCGGCTCCGTATTCTTCGGGGATCGGTGCTGCTTCAGCCATGAAAAACGCCCTTCATAAGATCGTCATTTTATAGGCCAAGGCGGCGGGAATGTCACGCGGTCGGCGGCAGAAATCGGCGTCACGTGAAGGGGATGATGCAGCCGACCAAAAGCATGAGGATCCCGGCCACCTGATTGGTCCGCCGGAAGGCACGCGGCGTGGTCAGAAAACGCCGGATCTTGTGAATGAACGCGGCAAAAATTAGGTTGCCGATCAGTGGAACTGCGATTGAAATCAGGACGATAGCGGTAATGTCTTGGACAGTGACCCGGGTGAGGTCAAAAAAGCCCGGCAAGATCCCCATGTAAAACAGGATCGCCTTCGGGTTGGCGAGGATGACGACGACCCCCGCCAGAAACCCGGCCAGCATTCCCGGTTGAGTCAGGCGGCTATCGGCTGAGATGCGCCGATCCGCATGGCGTAGCAAGTTGAGGCCCATGAACCAAAACATCGCGGCCCCGGCAAAGCGCAGTAAGGTCATGAAACCATTGAATTCTGATACGATCCACGACACGCCGAGGATTGCCAGAAGCGGCCAGAGCGCATCGCCGATCACAACCCCCAAGGCCAGCGGCCATGCCGCATGAAAGCCGCCGGACATGCCGCGCGTGATCAAGGCCAGCCAGACCGGGCCGGGGGTCAGAAATAGGACAAACAGGCCCGCAGCATAAAGCCCGAGATCGGCAAATGTGACCGTCATTCGGGCTTACCTAAATCACTTTGGAGCCACGCCTGAAGGTGAGACAAACAGCGTCGGAACTCTGTCGGACTTTTATCGGACTTTCGTCGGACCAAGTGTCGGGGTGAGGCCGGGCGGGTCAGTCTCGGCACCAGCCTTGCATCTGCGTGGCCAAGGTGCGCAGCATCAACACATCAACTCCGGCGATGATCCGGTTGCCCTTGGCGAAGGCCGCATCGGCGCGGTCCGGGTCCATGGCGATGGTGCCCATAGGCAAGCCAGCTTTGAGGACGGCGGCCTCCATCTTCCCGATCAGCGCTAGGAAGTCGGGGTGATCGAACTGACCGGGAATGCCCAAGGCGGTCGACAGGTCATAGGGGGCCGGAATGATGGCATCGATCCCGGGCACAGCGCAGATCGCCTCAATATTCTCGGCCGCCTCCAGCGTTTCGGCCAGCAGGATGCAGACCCCGCGCTTGGCAAAGTCCGCCGCATAGCCGGCCATGTCTTGACCATAGCGGGCCGCGGCCATGAACGGGCCGAAACTGCGGTGGCCATTGGGCGGATAATGCATGGAGGACACCGCCCAAGCGGCATCTTCTGCGGTCCGGATCAGCGGAAAGACCAGTCCTTCGGCCCCCAGATCGAGGGCGCGTTTGACATGGGCGTCGTCCAATTTGGTGATCCGCACCAGCGGCGCGCAATCGGTGCCCGCCGTGGCCGCGATCATGGCATGCAGCGCGCCATAGTCGATTGCGCCGTGCTCCAGATCCAGCATGACGCAATCGGCGCCGCCGGCGGCCACGGCCTGAACCACGGTCGCCGAAGGAATGGCGACCATCATCATGCTCAGACGATCGGTGGTGGTGTGCAATTTATCCTTAAAGATCATTCTGAGGCTCCTGGCGCGGCAATCGGGAGGGGCACGCTAGGGCGCAGGTTAATTTCTGTCAATTGGCGCACCGGCTTGGACCGTGTTAGCAGGCGCAGACCCTGCGGAGGACGCCAAATGCAGCCAAGTTTGAGAGCCAAGATCACCACCGTCTGCGCGGCCAAGATCGCGGCAAAGGGCGAGGGGGTCGGGGTATCGTTCTATGCGTTCTTCGCAAACCGTAACGATGATCCCGAGTTGCTGATGGAGGCTGCGGAGTGGTGGATCCGGCAGCACCGACTGGATCATTTTGAAAAGGCGGTGAAAATTCGCGCGATGGTCATGGCTGGCCTCTGAGATGCGGTGCCACTGAACTTGTTCTGCGCCGGGGACTGCGGTATCGCATAGGCATCGGAACGCCGGGTTCACGGCGCCGATCTCCGGAAAGTTTTTGACGATGTTTTTAACCCGATTTGCGGCTTTTGAGCAGCAGTTGAAGTGGCTTGCCTTCGCATTGGGCCTGTGCAGTACAATTTGTGTGGTGCAAGGCTGGCAGTTTGGCGCGATGGTCTTCAGTCTGCCGTTTTGTTTGATTTGGATTTACTGCGCGTGGCTGCGCAACGAGCCGCAGTTGAAATATATTAACGTGATGTTCACGCTGCTCTATGTCTATGGGATTGGGCGCTATTTGGTGCTGTACACATAACGCGCTGTTTAACGATCTGGGCACCGGACCCGGCTTTCGCCGTCGACTTCGGTGACCTCAAGCCGCTGGGTGCGGTTGCCCAAACTGTCGAACAATTCGGCGCCGGTGCCGGTCAGGAAGGCTTGGGCGCCCAAGGTGCAAACCTCGTCATAAAGGGCGGCGCGGCGGTCAGCATCCAGATGGGCCGCGACCTCGTCCAACAACAAGATCGGCGCGGTTCCGGTATCTTCGGCCAGCGCCCGGGCATTGGCGAGGATCAGGGAAATCAGCAGGGCTTTCTGTTCGCCGGTGGAGCACAGCGCGGCGGGCATCGCCTTGGCGGCAAAGGTGACGTCAAGATCGACGCGGTGCGGCCCGACCCGGCTGCGTCCGGCACGCAAGTCGCCCGGGCGCGCGTCGGCAAGGGCAGCGGCAAAGGCGGCGGCATCGGCAAAGGGCGCGGGATCGGACAGGGCCAGATCGGCGGCCGGAAACGCGGTGATCGCGCCAGTCTGGGCCTGTTGCAGGCGGGCGATGGCGGCGGCGCGGTTGGCGGCAAGGGCGGTTCCGGCCTCGGCCATGCGAAATTCCAGCGCGGCGTACCAGCGGGTGTCGGTGATCTGATCGCGCAACAGCCGGTTGCGGTCGCGCATCGCCTTGTCATAGGCCAGCACCGCGTCGGCATGGCCGGGCTGAAAACTGAGGGCGATCCGGTCAAGAAACCGGCGACGGCCCTCGGCGCCTTCGGACCAAAGCCGATCCATGGAGGGCACCAGCCAGAGGATGCGCAGCAGGCTGCCAAGCGCATTTTGCGGCGCGGCTTTGCCATCGATACGGGTTTGGCGGGGGCTGCCGGCCTCGGCCCGGGCGTCGATCTGATGCTGGCGGGGGCCGTGGGTCAGGTCGGCAACGATGCGCCAGCCGATTCTGTCCGGGCTTCGCGCCAGATCATCGCTGGTGGCGCGGCGCAGGCCCCGGCCCGGCGAAAGCAAAGAGATTGCCTCGATCAGATTGGTTTTTCCGGCCCCGTTCGGTCCGAAGATCGCCACCGGGCGCGGATCAAGATCCAGCGTGGTCCGGCGATGCGACCGGAAATGCGACAGATCAAGACGGGTGAGGGCAAGGCTCATCCGGGCCCCCAAAGGCGGTGCGGATGCGGGGTCAGACCCGCATCGGCATGACCACATAGACTGCGGACAGGTCGGTGCCTTCGCGCATCAGGGTCGGATCGCCGGCCGTGTTGAACAGGAAGACGGCATTTTCGCGATCCACCTGACTGGCGATTTCCAGCAGGTATTTGGCGTTGAAGCCAATTTCCAACGGCTCATCGGCATAGGCGACCGAGAGTTCCTCTTCGGCGGCACCGCTGTCAGGGGCGTTGACCGACAGGACCAGACGGTCTTCATCCAAGGTCAGCTTGACCGCGCGCGAGCGTTCTGAGGACACTGTGGCAACCCGGTCGACGGCGCGGGCGAAATCGGCGGCATCCACTTCCATCTTGCGGGTGTTTCCCACCGGAATGACCCGGGTGTAGTCGGGAAAGGTGCCGTCGATGACTTTTGAGGTCAGGGTGATCGCCGGGGTGGCGAAGCGGATCTTGGTGTCGGACACCGACACTTCGATCTCGGCCTCGTCATCATCAAGCAATTTGCGCAATTCGCCCACGGTTTTGCGGGGCACGATTACGCCGGGCATGGTGTCGGCACCTTGCGGCAGGGGCGCGTCGATTCGGGCCAGACGGTGACCATCGGTGGCGACGCAGCGCAGGACCGGATCGCCCTCATTTTCCGAGACATGCAGGTAGACGCCGTTAAGGTAATAGCGGGTCTCTTCGGTCGAAATGGCGAATTTCGACTTGTCGAACAAGCGGCGCAGCATGGGCGCGGGGGCGGTAAAGGTCGCCGAATATTCCGAATTGGCCATGACCGGGAAATCTTCGCGGGGCAGGGTGGCCAGTTTGAAATGCGCCCGTCCAGCCGCGACGGTCAGAATGCCGGTCTGCGGGTCGGCGGATAGTTCCACCAGTGCGCCGTCGGGCAATTTCCGGGTGATTTCGTGCAAGGTGACCGCAGCCACGGTGGTGGCACCAGCTTGATGCACCATGGCCGGGGCGGCATCGACCACTTCGATGTCGAGGTCGGTGGCGCGGAAGCGGACTTTGTCGCCTTCGGCTTCGATCAGGACATTGGCCAAGATCGGAATGGTGTTGCGGCGCTCGACCACGGATTGTGCCTGAGCTACGGCTTTTAACAGAATTCCACGCTCGATACTCAGTTTCATGCGGCCGTTCCTTCAGTCACAAGGGACTGTGACGCTACTTGATTCTGTCCGGGGTACAAGCCCTTTCCTGCACCAAAATGCAGGATTTCAGACAGCGGGTTTGAATTGCGAGATCAGGCTTCTAGGCTGCGGCGCAGAAGCTCCAGATCCTCGGCGACTTGGCTGTCTTTGCCTTTAAGTTCCTCGATCCGCTTCACCCCATGCATGATGGTGGTGTGATCGCGGCCGCCAAAGCGCCGCCCGATTTCCGGGAGGGAGCGGCTGGTCAGGGTTTTGCACAGATACATGGCAATCTGCCGGGGCCGGGCCACGGTCCGAACCCGCGTTGGCCCGATCAATTCGCTGAGGCGAATGTTGTAATGCTCGGACACCCGGCGCTGAATTTCTTCGACGGTGACCTTGCGTTCGGACACCCGCAGGATGTCGGACAGGCAGTCTTGGGTCATTTCCAGCGTGATCTCACGCCCGACCAGCGAGGCCATGGCGAAGAGACGCAACAGCGCACCCTCAAGGACCCGGACGTTGGTCGAGATGCGATGGGCGAGAAATTCCAGCACCCCATTGGCGATGGCAAGGCTGGGATATTGCTTGGAGTACAGATCGACCTTCTGCTGCAAGATGCCAAGGCGCAGTTCATAATCGGTGGGGTGCAGATCGACGACAAGGCCGCATTGCAGGCGCGATTTGATCCGGTCTTCCATGTCCTTCATCTCACCCGGGGCGCGGTCGCCCGAAATGATGATCTGCTTCTGTTGGTCAACCAAAGCATTGAACGTGTGGAAAAATTCGTCCTGAGTGCTGTCTTTCCCGGCGATGAATTGCACGTCATCCACCATCAGCACATCGACCGAGCGGAACAGCTGTTTGAAGGTCATCATATCGCGATCGCGCAGGGCCTGCACGAAGCGATACATGAACTGCTCGGCGGACAAATAGACGATGCGAAGCTCGGGATCGCGCAGGCGCATTTGCCACGCGATCGCATGCATCAGGTGGGTCTTGCCCAGACCGACGCCGCCATACAGAAACAGCGGATTAAAGGTCACGGGGCCGCCTTCGGCCACCCGGCGGGCGGCGGCGTGGGCCAATTCGTTCGGCGGGCCGACCACGAAGCTGTCAAAGGTAAACCGCTGATCAAGCGAGCCACCGGGAAGCTGGTTGTCACCGGAGGCCTCGGAGGCGGGTTGAATCATTGCCGATGCGACCCGGTCAGCGGCGGGCTGCGCCGGTGCCGATATGGCGGATGTGGGGGCGGCGGCCGCAGCCGGTTGATCGGGGGCCGCTGCGGGCGACTCGCGCCGCCGGGGTTCGGTCGAGACTTCAAACTGGATGCGGCGCACATCGGCGCCAGCCTTGTGCAGATGGCGCAGAATTTGGTCGCCGTAATTCCGGTTCACCCACGTGCCAATGAAATTTGTCGGAACATTGAACATGGCAACGCCATTTTCGCAGGCATCAAATTTCAGGGGGCGGATCCAGGTCTTGTAGTTGTCTTCGCCCATGGATTTCAGAAGCGCGTCCTGAACCTCCCCCCAAGTGTCGTTTGTCATTCCTGCTCATCCAAATTTCCGGCCCAAAAAGATCGCCGGCTTGCCCCTGTGTGCCTCGGTCCACGACCATCTTCGGGGGGACCTCCTTGCGGCACGCCTTGTTTGTGCGCAAGAGCCGGGTGCCCCTACGTCCAAACAGACTTAACGCGTGCTGTCGCCAAACGTGGCGCGGCAGAGGTATCCCTCAGAACCGCAGCCCCGCTGACAGCGGAGAATTGGACATGCTCTGTCGGATCAGGACAGCCTGACCAGACAGATTTCGGACACACGAATTGCCCCTCGTGTTTCCGATACGTACACAGTGCTTCCTGCGCAGATGTCGTGATTGCTCGGGCTGGTTGGGTGCAACCGGCCAGAGTCTGCAAGAAGCGCGTATCTCATGTCCCCCAAAGACGATGTGAATCGCTTGCTGACATTAGCAATCCGGCTTCAATCTGCGCAACAGATCAATCGTATTGACACTGTGAATCAAATCGACCGAATCCGAGAGTGGTTGTTTTTATCATCTGAAATCAAAGATTTACTCGATTTAAGATAAATAAATCTGCCCAATTTCAGTCTGGGTGCAGCCGTGGCCGTCACGACACAGAAAAAGTCGAAGCACGGTTTCCCGGCTTCGTCTTTTCCGCATTAATTGTAATCGGCTTAAAGTTAGCCGATTGCCTTCACGCGCGCCGAAAGACGCGACATTTTCCGTGCAACCGTGTTCTTGTGGAACACGCCCTTCGTGACGCCACGCATCAGTTCAGGTTGTGCAGCGCGCAGCGCCGTCGTTGCAGCCGTGCTATCGCCCGACGAGATCGCTTCCTCAACCTTCCGGAGGAAGGTGCGGATGCGCGACCGGCGCGCCTTGTTGACGGCAGTGCGCCGCTCGGTCTGGCGGGCGCGCTTTTTCGATTGAGGCGAATTTGCCATATGTCAGCTTCCCACTTTTTGGGTGAATTCCGTTGAACGGCGTCTTTACGTCTGAGTCGCCGCCGAGTCAACTGTTGGAGAGGATTTTTACGTTTTACTTGTCGCGAAACTGCGGATCGCGCTTTTCAAGGAAGGCGGCCATGCCCTCGGCTTTGTCGGCGCTGTTGAACAGGGCATGGAACAGGCGGCGTTCAAACAGCAGCCCTTCCTGTAGGGAGGTTTCGAAGCTGCGATTGACTGCTTCTTTGACCGCCATCGAGGTCAGGCGGGACTTTTCCGAGATTTTCAACGCCGCCGCACGGGCTTCGTCCATCAATTTCTTCGCCGGGACAAGGCGGCTGACCAGCCCGGAGCGCTCGGCTTCTTCGGCGGTCATGAACCGCCCCGTCAGGTGCATGTCCATGGCCTTGGACTTGCCGACCGCATGGGTCAGGCGCTGAGTGCCGCCCATGGCCGCGACGACGCCGAGGTTGATTTCGGGCTGACCGAATTTGGCGGTGTCAGCGGCGATGATGAAGTCGCACATCATTGCCAATTCGCAACCGCCGCCAAGGGCATAGCCCGAGACCGCCGCGATGATAGGCTTGCGGCACAGTTGGAACTGATGGCTGATGGCACCGAACAGGTCGGCGGCGTAGACATCCACGAAGGTTTTCTCGGCCAGTTCGGCAATATCGGCACCGGCGGCAAAGGCCTTGTCGGACCCGGTAATGATGGTGCACCGGACTTTGTCATTGCTCTCGATCGAGCGCAGTGCGTCAATGAGTTCACGAAGGAGCTGGCTGCTGAGCGCATTGAGCGCCTCGGGCCGGTCCAACTTGATGACCGCAATGTGGTCATCGATTTCGAGGGTCAGAGTCTCATAGGCCATGGCTACCTGGCATACTTGTTTCAACAAACCCCAGCCATATCAGTCTTGGACCGGTGTTCAAGCCTGATATGGCCGAGGCCCGGCCTATCTTTGGCAGGTCGGGCAATAGAACGAGGACCGGCCAGATTGCACGATTCTGGTGATGGTTCCGGGGCAGTCAGGGGTGCGGCAAGGCTGTCCGGCGCGACCGTACACATCGAAGCTGTGTTGGAAATAGCCCAGTTCGCCATCGGCCTGCCGGTAGTCGCGCAAGGATGATCCGCCCGCGGCGATAGCGTCGGTCAGAACAGACCGGATTACTGGAACCAGACCGGCGACCTGACCGTCCGAGAGTGTGCCAGCCAAGCGCAGGGGTGAGATCCCCGCCCGATAAAGCGCCTCACAGACATAGATATTTCCCAAACCGGCGATCAGGCGCTGATCCAGAAGGGCGGATTTGATCGGTGTCTTGCGCCCTGTCAGGGCGGCGGCGAGGTAGGTTTCGTGAAAGTCATTACCCAAGGGCTCGGGGCCAAGCCCGACCAGCATTTTGTGGTGATCGACACTGGCTGTCGGGGCGAGATCCATCGCGCCGAACCGTCGGGCGTCATTAAAGCTGATGCGGGCACCCCCGGCCATGTCGAGGATGACGTGATCGTGCTTGGCGGGGGCGGGATGCGCGAACGCCCCCCCAGCAGAAGACGTTGCGTCACTGCCGGGAGTGATCAGCATGCGGCCGGACATGCCAAGGTGGATCAACAGGGTTTCGCCGGAGCTGAGATCGGCGAGAATGTATTTTGACCGCCGCCGCAACGCCAGAACGGTTTGCCCGGTGAGCCGTTCGGACATGCGTTCGGGCAGTGGCCAGCGCAAATCCGGGCGGCGGATATCGGCGGCAGTAATCACCCGGCCGTCCATGACGGGCAACAGGCCGCGTCGGACGGTTTCAACTTCGGGCAGTTCAGGCATGCGGCCAATCCCCTCTGTAGATTGCTGTTTGTCTGCGACCGCGTTGTCATAGGATGCGGGCGCTCTATAAGAAGGGGCAGAACAAGGAACGGCAAGACCCATGAGCGAGCCAATGAACGAATCGGGTAAGACGGTGACGCATTTCGGCTTTCAGGACGTCCCTGAATCCGAGAAAGCAGGCATGGTCCACGGGGTCTTTACCCGGGTGGCCTCGCGCTATGACATCATGAATGACGTGATGTCGGTTGGCGTGCATCGGTTGTGGAAAGACGCGATGATGGACTGGCTGGCGCCACGTCCGGGCACCCGTCTTCTGGATGTGGCGGGTGGCACCGGTGATGTCGCCTTCCGATATCTGAAGCGGGCACCGGGCGCATCCGCCATGGTGTTGGACCTGACTGCCTCCATGCTGGACGAAGGCCGCTTGCGGGCCGATGCCGAGGCCCTGTCGGCGCGGCTGGACTGGGTGGTCGGCGATGCCATGGCGCTGCCGTTCCCGGCCAACAGCTTTGACACTTATACGATTTCCTTTGGGATTCGGAACGTCACCCGGATCAATGAAGCCCTGAGCGAAGCCTACCGCGTGCTGCGACCCGGCGGGCGTTTGATGGTGTTGGAGTTCAGCCAACTGCCCAACGAGGCATTGCAATGGGCCTATGACCGCTATTCCTTTAACGTGATTCCGGCCATGGGCCAGCTGATCGCGCAGGACCGGGACAGCTATCAGTATCTGGTGGAATCGATTCGCCGCTTTCCAGACCAAGAGACCTTTGCTCGCATGATCCGTGAGGCCGGGTTCGGTCAGGTCAGTTATCGCAATCTGTCGCTGGGCATTGCGGCATTGCATTCCGGGTGGAAAATCTAGGTGCGGGGACCTCACAATATCTGGCGGCTGATCCGCACGGGCGCCACCTTTGAGCGGACCGGAGCGATGGGCGTCGTGCTGGAAGCGATGAACGCGCCCGCCAGCCTGCGGGTTCTGGCGCGGGTTCTGGGGTGGCCGTTCAAGCCGCTTGGCCTGAAAGGCGATCCGTCGGTGCCGCCGGTGACGCGCGCCCTGACGGCGCTGGGGCCGGCCTATATCAAATTCGGCCAGATTCTGTCGACGCGCCCTGATGTGGTGGGCGAAGAACTGGCCGCGCAGTTGAGCGTCTTGCAGGACAAGCTGCCGCCCTTTCCCATCGACGTGGCCAAGGCGGAAGTGGCGCGCGAGTTGGGCATCGACGTGGATGCGGTGTTTTCCGAGTTCAGCCCACCAGTCGCGGCGGCCTCGATCGCGCAGGTCCACAAGGCGCGACTGTCTGAGACCGGGACACTGGTGGCGGTCAAAGTGCTGCGCCCGCGGATTGAAAAAGCATTTCGAATGGACATCGACGCGTTTTATCTGGCGGCGTCTTTGGTTGAACTGCTGTCGCCATCGTCGCGGCGCCTGCGCCCGCTAGAGGTGATCCGGCATTTCGAAGGCGTCGTTCTGGGCGAACTCGACCTCCGGCTGGAAGCCGCCGCCGCAGGCGAATTCGCGGCCTCGACCGAGAAAGATGCAGGGTTTCAGGTTCCAAAGGTCGAATGGCATCTCTCGGCGCGGCGGGTCATGACCTTGGGTTGGGCTGAAGGCATTGCGGCCAGTGACTTGCAGGGGCTGGATGCGGCCGGAATCGACCGCCCCGATCTGGCGCGCCGGGTGCTGCAACTGTTTCTTAGCCATGCCTTGCGCGACGGGTATTTCCACGCCGATATGCATCAGGGCAATTTGAAGATCGCCGCCAATGGCGACCTGATCGCGCTGGATTTCGGGATCATGGGACGGATCGACGAATACACCCGCCGGGTCTATGCCGAGATCCTGTTCGGCTTCATCCGCAAGGATTACCGGCGGGTGGCCGAGGTTCACTTTGAGGCCGGATATGTGCCTTCGGACCGGGATATCGATGAATTCGCCCGGGCGCTGCGTGCGGTGGGAGAGCCGATTTTCGGGATGGATGCGACCCGAATATCCATGGCGCGGCTGTTGAATTATCTCTTTGAAGTGACCGAGAAATTCGGAATGGAAACCCGGACCGAACTGATCTTGCTGCAACGGACGATGGTTGTGGTCGAAGGGGTGGCGCGGTCGCTCGATCCGCGGATCAATATCTGGGAAGTGGCTCAGCCGGTGGTTGAGGGCTATATCCGCAAGAATATCGGGCCGCAGGCGCTGGCGCGGGACATGGTCAAAACGCTGCAGGTTCTGGCGCGGTTTGGGCCGCGTCTGCCGCGGTTGACCGAAGCGGCCTTGTTACGTCAAGTGGCGCCTTTGCCTGAACCTGCCCAGCCGTCGCGTTGGCGGCCTCTGGGCTGGGCTTTGCTGGGGGCGGGTGTATCGGCGGCAGGCGCGATGGTGCTGCACCTGCTCTGAGGCGGGCCGCATCTCATCACGGGGTGCGCAGGGCGGTGATGGTCGTGGAACCAACGACGCGGCCATCGTCCAACACCACATCTGCGCCCTCTGTTCCGGCGCGCACTTCGGTGACGCGGGCATAAGTCTCGATCCCGGAGGTGGTGGTTCCGCCCTTGGAATCGGTGTGCAGTGCCTCGATTTTGTACGCTCCGGTCAAAACGCCCGTGCCTACCCATGTGTATGGCGAGGTCTGGCCGGTGACATCGATGCGTTGAAGTTCCTGCCCAATCGGGCTGGACAAGACCAGTTCGGACTTGCGGGCCGCGGGTGGCACGGTGAAGTGCAGATCAATTGGCGTGGCATTGAAGGTGATATCCGGGCTGGCAACCCGAGCTTCCATCCCGACCCAAGGGGCAAGATCGGCCAGCCCGCTCAAGCCGCCGCCACCGGCCAGATCGCTGAGCAACTGATTGGTGAGGACCTGTTGTTCGACGCCAGAGAAGGTGGCGAGTTGCACCGCGTAATCCGACGAGTCGACCGGGTTTAGCGGATCCTGATTCTCCAGTTGCGTGGTCAGCATTTTGAGGAAGGTTTCGAAATCGGCCGAAATGGCGCTGGTGCCGGCGCCAACCTGCGCAGAGGACGACACGGTTGAGCCGTAGCTGGTATTGGTTTGCTGGATATCCATAGGTCTGTCCTTTCAAAGCCGCAGATCAAGACCGCCGTACGCGTTGAGGGGGCTGGTAGAGGGGACGAGCGCCGCGCGATGCGGATCAGTTTGCGGTTGCGCCCCGTCCCGTCCGCCGTCGGTTTGAGCGTCGGTCGTGCCGGGTTGAGGTGATCCGTCCGAGCCGGTCTTGCCGAATGAGAACGACACATCGGCATATCCTTGGTCGCGGAATTCGGCCTGCAACTCTGCGATATGGCGGCGCATCAACCCTTCCGTGTCGGCGCGTTCTGATTGGATGGTGAGGTGCATCCGGCCCTCACTGCCCTGAAGAATCATTCGGACCCGGCCCAGTTCTTCTGGCGAGAGGGAAATTTCGATCGCGCCATCGCGCCGTTGGCGCAGCCCGTCAATCAGTTGCTGTCCGACCTGCCGGGCAATCTCTGGGCGGCTGGCGTCTGCCCGCTGCGACTCGGGTCGGAGGGGATCGAGACTTCGCGCCTCGGATTTGATCGGATCGCTGAGCGCCGGATTGTCGGCGCCGGGATCGGGCTGGTCCGTATCGATCATGATTTCTGCCAGACCAGACCCTGAGCCCTGCATTCCGCCGGTTCCGGATGCGGCTGTCGGGGCAGGGGTGGGCGCTGCCGCCGTTGCCGTCAGGGTTTGCGTGCCTTGGCCCGAATTTCCCTGCGATTCTACCGCAGATGGCGGTGTTTCTGCACTGCGTCTGCCCGTCGTACTGTGGGCTGCAAGCGCAACGGAGGCGGCGGTATGTGCTGGCGAAGCTGACGCCAGCGGTGTGGACGTGCCAGAAGTTGCCGCAATCTGCGCGCCCGATTGCGGGAGTTCGCCCCGCCCCGCGGCTTGGTCCGCGTCGCCGGGCGGCTGCATGGCGACGATTCCGGCTCGGGCCGGATCGCCGCTCGCGCTGGGCACGGTAGCCGCGCCGTCTCGGTGCAGAGGGCGGGGACCTGAGGTAAGGTCCACGGCCGCCGGTGTCGGTTCTTGCCCTGACAATGGTGCGGAGGCGGCAGACCCCGTGAGGCTGTGGGGCGCATAGCTTTGATCCGGCAATACCGGGAACGGCAAGGCGACAAGGGTCATTGCGTAATCCGGGGTGTCTTGTGCCTGAGCGGAAACGGGCACAGCTGTCTCTTCTGGGCGGGCGGACCCGGATTGCGCCGGGGTATCGGTCCCGTCGTTCGACAACCCGAAGCTGGCGGTTTTGGCACGGTTGCCGTCTGCCTCGGGGCCTATGACGGCAGAGTTCGTGCTCGGGTTCGGCAATGGTTTTGATGCCGGATCCTGTGGCGGAGTTGAAAAAGCGGGGCGCAGGCTGTGCAGCATTGGATCCTCGGCGTTCATCCGGACTGCGGGTAACTTGCATGAACAGGGTTACCAGTTCTTTACTGCCGTCATGGCATCTCCGGTGAAGTCCTTCCAATCGGAGATATGACGTCATGGACCTTTCGCAATCACGGCTGGTGGGCGGGCCGCCCGCTGCCGGACCGTCACCATTTGCTGCTGCCAGCGAGGCCGCCCTTCGGGAGGTTTCGGTAAAGCTCGAGGCCAGTTTTCTGGCAGAAATGCTGAAATCTTCGGGTCTTGGGGCGGGTGCGGGGGAATTCGGCGGTGGCGAGGGTGAAGAACAGTTCGCCTCGTTCCTGCGCGACGCTCAAGCGGACAGTATAGCCCGGGCCGGTGGGTTGGGATTGGCCGAATCGATCTTTCAGTCCCTGAAGGCACGACAATGACCGGCATGGGCGCGGCGTTAACATTGGTCGCGGAACTGGACCTCGGACTGGATCGGGCTTGGCAAAGCCTGCGCGAAGGCCGTTTCGATCGGATCGAACAGGACATCGCTGAAACCGAACGCCTGAGCACCGAGTTGGGCCGGTTCAAGGGGCAAATTTCCCCGACAGACGCAGAGCGGCTTTCCTGGAAATCCCGGCGCAATCAGGTGCTTCTTGCGGCGACCGCAAAAGGGCTGAACGCCGCCATTCTGAGGATCGCTGAGTTGCGCAAGACCCTGGATGGGACGACGACCTATGGTGCGGACGGTCGGCGTGTGCCCGCAGAGACCGGACCCGGTCAGCTGTCCCGGCGCGCGTGAGGGGGTGAGCCCCGGGGAGTTGGGATGGATTTACCGAAAAATCGACGGAGTTTCCGTGTGTTGCTTAGGGATCCTTTAGGAGGTGTCAGGCCAAGGTCAGCGGGCATTCCATTGGGGTGGCGCGGGGGACACCTCTCCTCGCAACAGTCAGAAAGACTGGTTGGACCGCGAACGATTGCGGGGCTTCGAACCTGGCGCAAAAGCGTCGTGAACATAGGGAACCAAGTATGTCCAGTATTCTGACCAACACGAGCGCAATGGTCGCTCTGCAGACTCTCAAGTCGATTAACTCCGGTCTCGACACCACCATGAGTGAGATTTCGACCGGCAAAACCATTTCTAACGCGAAAGACAATTCGGCGATCTGGGCCATTTCCAAGGTCATGGAATCTGATGTGACTGGGTTCAACGCGATCTCTGACAGTCTGGCACTGGGCGAGTCTACCGTGGCTGTTGCACAGACGGCTGCTGAAACGATCACCGATCTACTGGGGCAGATGAAGGAAAAGATCGTCGCGGCCACCGGTGATAACGTCGACCGGACCAAGCTGAACAATGACGTCACCGCGCTGAAAGAGCAGATTGCGTCGGTTGTCAGCGCGGCGCAGTTCAATGGTCTGAACCTTGTCGATGGCACTGTGGTTGGCGGAAGCACTGACGTGCTGGCGTCGTTGGATCGTGATTCATCAGGCGCTGTCACGCCATCATATATCTCAGTTTCGGGGCAGAATCTGGCAACGACCGGCTTTGTCGCGGCGGCTGTATTCGCGACTGGCAACGGTTATGCCTCCACGGGCGGCGATGCAGCGTCGATGTCTCTGGATGTCGCAGGCAATGCGAACGACAACGATACGCTGACAATCTCCGCGGCTGGGCTGAATGCCGGCGACCAACTGTCGGTCAAGATCGGATCGCAATCGGCCACCTATACTGTCACAGCCGCCGATCTTGCCGCCACGTCGTCGTCGGATGTCATCGCGGTGGCGATGAAGGCGCAGATCGAAGCCATGAGTGGCACGAACGTGACCGTCGATTACGATTCGGCAAACGCCGGTGACTTGGTCTTCACCAACACCAGCGCCAACGCGGTGTCGATCAGCGCGCAGTTCACTAATGCCGGTTCCGGCGGTCTTGGGGCCCTGCAATCCCTCGACGTCACTTCTTTGGCCAACGCCCAAGCTGCTTTGGGCAGTGTCGAGACCCTGATTGGTACCGCAATCGATGCCGCTGCAGCCTTCGGTTCAGACGCCAAGCAGCTGGAAATCCAAGCGAATTTCGTGTCGAAATTGACCGACTCGATGAAGGCGGGGATCGGGTCCATGGTGGATGCCGACATGGAAGAGGCATCGGCTCGGTTGCAGGCGCTACAGGTCCAGCAGCAGCTTGGCATCCAGTCGCTGTCGATCGCCAATCAGGCGCCGCAGAACGTTCTGTCGCTCTTCCGGTAACGTCCGGGACGGGGCCTCCGTGATCGCGGGGGCCCCGACCTCTTCCCGGCAAAACGCCGGTCGATCCCAACCGGTCATTGGAAGGAAATGACGTGAACGCTTTCGATATGGCCCGAACGGCCTATTCCCCGGCGACCTCAGCGGTGAGAACGCCTCAAAGTATTGAATACGCGGCTTTTGCCCGGGTCACTCGGGATTTGAAAGGGGCGGAAGATCATGCGGCATTGGTGCGTCCTCTGCATGACAATCGCCGGCTTTGGACAGTTCTTGCCAGCAGTGTGGCGGACGGAGACAACGCACTTCCGACCACCTTGCGGGCGCAAATTTTCTATCTGGCGGAATTTACGGTCCATTACACCCGTCGTATTCTTCAGGATAAGGCGGATCCTGCGGTTCTGATTGATATTAACGCGGCCGTCATGCGCGGCCTTCGGGAGCAGGGGCAGGCGACGTGACCGGTCTTGTCCTGAAACTTGGGCCGCGGGAGCGGATCCTGATCAATGGCGCTGTTATCGAAAATGGCGATCGCCGCAGCCGACTGAACATTATATCGCCAAATGCCAACATCCTGCGTCTGAAGGATGCGATTCACCCGGAGGAAGTGACAACGCCGGTGCGCCGGGTATGCTATATCGCCCAAATGGTTTTATCCGGCGATGCGGAAGCGGATGATGCTCGGCAACTGCTGATGCGTGGCATAGAGCAATTGAGTCAGGTCTTGCTTGACCATGACAGCCGTGAACTTCTGGACACGGCAACTCTAGCGGCGCGGGACAATCAGTTCTACGCGGCCCTCAAGGCCTTACGCAGTCTGTTGCCGCGTGAAGAGCGTCTGCTCAATCCCGGCGCATCGAGATGACATTTCTTCCGCTCCTGCCGTTGACCGGTGTCCCTGGTTGGAATTTTTTGTCCCGGACCCTGCCGGAACAACAGGCCGCTCACAGTAGTAATCCACAGATCGCGCGGGAGGAGGCCGCGTTTCGTGAAAAGATTGGGTCCGTTCGCACCGCCGAAGATTTGGTGTCAGATTACGGCCTGCTTAAAGTTGCGCTGGGGGCCTTTGGGTTAGGTGACGATCAAGCCAACAAATTCTTCATCAAGAAGGTGCTGGAGGAAGGCACGCTGGCGCAAGATAGTCTGGCCAACAAGCTGTCAGACCCGCGCTACGCAGAATTTTCAAAAGCGTTCGGTTTCGGTGATTTTTCGGTGCCAAGGACGGTCCTCAGCACTTTTCCAGACGAAATACTGTCTGCATACCGGCAGCGCAGCTTTGAGGCCGCGGTCGGCGAGGCCGATCCCGACATGCGCTTGGCACTTGGTCTTGAACGCGATTTGGCAAGCATCAGCAACCGCGCAACTGGCCCAGATTCGCAGTGGTTTCTGGTAATGGGATCTGCCGCCGTCAGAACGGTTTTCGAGACGGCATTGGGCCTGCCCGACAGTTTCGCAACATTGGATATCGACCAGCAACTGGGTATTTTCCGGGAGCGCTCTTCGCGGCAGTTCGGGGTCTCGGAGGTGGCCGATTTTCTGTCTGGCACAGCCCTTGATGATTTAAGGCGGACGTTTCTGTTACGGGCAAGTCTCGACACCAGTGGGTCCGGTGCCATCGCGGGATCAGCCGCTCTGGCCTTGCTGTCTGGGGGCAATACCGGTTCGTCGAACATCCTTGCCACGTTATACGGTGCCTGACCGGGTGGTCCGGCGCGGCCGAGCTTGGGGCAGATCCTAAGCGCCTGACAAGGCCAGATTCAATCGCGCAAAGCTGTCGGCCACGGTTTCCGATGATGTCGCCGCCAGAAACCGGTCCAGTCCTTGCCAACAGGCGATGGCCTGATCGACGAGGGGATCAGAGCCATTTTGATATAACCCGGATTGGATCATCAGCTCTGCGCGATCATAGGCACCCAAAAGCGACCGTCCCAAGGCAAGCACGCGATTTTCCTCATCCGATGCGGCGTCGGGCAAGCTGCGCGAGACGGACCGAAGCAAATCAATGGCTGGAAACCGCCCGCGCTCGGCGATGGAACGATCCAGAACCACATGCCCGTCCAATACGCCGCGCAGAATGTCGGCAACTGGACCATCCATATCGGACCCCGCAACAAGAACGCTGAACACCGCCGTAATATCGCCGGCATCCTGTGTGCCAGGTCCGGCCCGCTCTGCCAGCGCCATGATTTGATGCGACAACGATGGCGGCATGCCGTGCTGGGCGCCGGGTTCTCCGCTGGCCGCTGCAATTTCGCGGTGGGCTTCGGCGAAGCGGGTGATCGAATCCATCAAGACCAGCACATGCAGCCCCTGATCGCGGAAATACTCGGCCACCGCCATCGCGGACCAGGCGCAGCGTCGTCGTGCGAGCGCACCCTGATCAGAGGTTGCGGCGACGACCACGGCACGCGCCATGCCTCTGGGCCCCAGTACGGTGTCGACAAAATGTCGAACTTCGCGTCCACGCTCACCGACCAAACCGACCACAACGACATCGGCGTCCAGCCCGCGGGCCAGCCCGGCCAGTAGCGTTGATTTTCCGACACCCGACCCAGAAAACAGACCGATACGTTGGCCGCGCACAATGGGAAGAAATGTGTTGAATGCGGCCAAGCCGGTTTCCAGTCGTGGTCCAAGCCGACGCCGTTCGGTTGCGGGTGGGGCCGTGGCCTGTAGCGGTCGGACCTTGACGCCAGACAGGATTGGTCGACCATCCAATGCAGCCCCGAACGGGTCGATCACCCGTCCGATCCAGCTGTCATGCGGGGCAAGCCAAGCCGGTTGCCGAAGAAGCACCCGGTCGCCAACCGAGACGCCGAACAGCGGGGTGGTGGGCAGGATGTCAACCAAATCCCCACCGAGTTGAATAATTTCCCCGCCAATGGCATGGCCAGAGCGCCTTCGAATGTCGACCATATCGCCAAGGGCGGCGCGAACCGAGAGTCCCGAAACGGAAATGGTGGCTTCGTTGAGGCGCGCCACCCGCCCGACAGAAAACACCGTTTCAATCCGGGCGACACTCGCCGTCAATGCCTGAAGTTCGGTGGATGACATGGCGCTCTCCCAGTTGGTGCCGACAACCCTTTCTAAACGAATCACGGTTAAGCAAGGTTGAAGGCAATCGAGGGAGAAGCCCCGATGTACAAAGGTTTAACCTTGTTCAACGTCGCGTCCGCACTGGCAAGTCACGCCGGTGCCAGACAATCCATCATCGCGCGCAACATCGCGAATTCGGAAACGCCGGGATTTAAAGCCCGAGACCTGACATCCTTTGGCGATGCCTATGCGCAGGGCGGTGTCCGTCAAGCGTTGCGCACATCGCGGCCAGGTCACCAACAGACACCGTTGCAACCCAATGGTGCCGCGCTGGTCGAAGGGATCGTTCCCGGGGACGCCGCGCCCAATGGCAACACGGTGTCGGTTGAAACGGAAATGATGAAAGCCTCCGAAGTGCGATTTCAGCACAATATGGCGGTGTCCGTTTACCGGAGCGGGATCGATCTGTTGCGCTCCGGCCTTGGCCGCGGGTGATTGGAGTTCAGGATGAGCGATTTCAAAGACAGTCAGGCAATTTCCGCCAGCGGGATGCGCGCCCAAGCCACACGGTTGCGCCACGTGGCCGAAAATATCGCCAATGCGGATACGCCGGGATACCGCCGCAAAACCGTGCCGTTTGAAGCGGAGGCCGGTCGCGCGGCCACAGGCCAAGTCGCGACCGGTCAGGTCAAACTTGACCCCTCGGACCTGCCTGAAATTTTTGATCCCTCGCATCCGATGGCGGATGGCCGTGGCTATTACCGGGGGTCGAACGTCAATCCCATCGTCGAGATTGCCGATTCGCGCGAAGCGCAACGCGGCTATGAGGCCAACCTGAAAATGTTTGATCAGGCCCGGCAGATGTCGAGTGCATTGCTCGATCTGCTGCGCAGATAACGGAGGTCCAGAATGGACATTAAATCAACTTTTGCCGCCCAGAACTATGCTAAGGCGCGTCCCGCAACCGAACCTGAGCCGTCGCAGGGTGGGGCCAGCGGTCTCGCCGGGCAAATCGCCACTGATTTTACCGCGACCCTGCGCAATGCCGAAGCCACCGCAGAGGCGGCGCTGGTCGGAAAAGCCGATCCGCATGCCTTGGTCGAGGCATTGGCCCAGTCGCAGTTGGCAGTCGAAACGGCTGTGACCGTCCGCGATAAGGTGGTCGAAGCCTATCAGGAAATCCTGCGGATGCCGGTCTGAACCGATGGCTGAAACGGTATTTTTCGACACGTTGCGCGCGGGATTGTGGATTTCGGTCCTGATTTCCATGCCAATCCTTGGGATTGCCCTGCTGGTCGGCGTGTCGGTGGGTCTGTTTCAAGCATTGACCTCCATCCAAGAAATGACCCTGACCTTCGTGCCCAAACTGGGGGCGATCCTGATCGTATTCTGGATGACCATGGGCTTCATGACCGAAACCCTGACCGGATATTTTCGCGACACACTTATTCCCCTGATTGCCGGAGGCTGACATGGATAATGCCAATTACGCCATCCTGACACGTCAAAGCGGTTTGCGGAACGAAATGTCCGTAATCGCGCAGAATATTGCCAATATCGGCACAGACGGATTTCAGAAGGAAGGTCTGATCTTTTCCGAGTTTGTCAGCCGCCTCGAAAATGCCGACAGTTCGCTGTCTATGGCCACCGCCAAAGTGCGGATGTTCGATCGAAGTCAGGGGCAACTGACCCAGACCAACGGTCAGTTTGATCTGGCGATCGAGGGCGAGGGTTACTTTTTAGTCGAAACCCAAGATGGCCAAGCGCTGACCCGGGCTGGAAGTTTTGCGCCGGGTCCCGAGGGCTCCGTGATGGCGTCGGATGGCGCCCGGCTGCTCGATGCCGGGGGGGCGCCGGTCGTCGTGCCGCCCGATGCGCTGTCCATTATGGTGTCTGCTGATGGAACACTGAGCGCGGATGGCGTCGCAATTGCCCAGATCGGGTTGGTCATGCCTGCGGACCCGACCCAGATGGTCCGGGCTGGCGGTGTGCGCTTTACCGTCGAAGGCGAAACGATTGCGTTGGAGGATGGCCAGATCGTGCAGGGCTTTCTGGAAGCGTCGAACGTCGACCCAATCCTTGAGATTGCCCGGATGATCGACGTGCAGCGGGCCTATGAAGCCGGGCGCAACCTGCTCAATTCAGAAGATGAACGTATCCGGTCCGTTGTTCAGACCCTGGGAAATAGGAGTTAATCATGCGCGCCCTAAAAATTGCCGCCACTGGTATGTCGGCGCAACAGATGCGGGTGGAAGTCATTTCCAACAACCTCGCCAATATGAGCACGACCGCTTACAATACCCGGCGGGCCGAATTCGCCGATCTGCATTATCAGCAGTTGCAACGCCCGGGGTCGATCAATGCGTCGGACGGAACTGTGTTGCCGACCGGGGTTCAGTTGGGCCTGGGGGTGCGCCCGACATCGGTCTCGGTGTTGCTTGCGCAAGGTTCCCTCAGCCAGACCAATGGGGACTTGGATTTGGCAATCGATGGCAAGGGCTATCTGGAGATAACGTTGCCCAGCGGCGAATCCGCCTATACCCGGGATGGCAGTCTCAAACGCTCGGCAGATGGGCAAATTGTCACCGCAGACGGCTATCCGGTGGTGCCGGACATGACCATTCCCGACGATGCGATCAGCATTTCGATCAATGCCGATGGCGAGGTCTATGGCTATTTCGATGACCGGGTCGAGGCGGAATTGCTGGGTCAGTTTACTCTGGCAGCGTTTACAAATGAACGTGGTCTGGAAGCCATGGGCAGTAACAATTTCCGCGAAACCGAGGCCTCTGGCCCGGCTAATGTCAGCGATCCGGGCACCGATGGTCTGGGCGTTCTGCGTCAGGGCTATCTGGAGGACAGTTCGGTCGACGCGGTGCGCGAAGTCACGGAGTTGATCGAAGCGCAGCGCGCCTATGAAATGAACGCAAAGGTCATCACCGCATCGGATCAGATGATGGCCACAACCTCGCAAGTCCGATAGCGGCATGTTCCGCTTCCTGATCCCCGTTCTGGTTCTGTTGCCCGTTGCAGTCCAAGCCGAGGCTATTGTGGCGGCGCGCATGATCCGGGCACAAACCCTTCTGACGGTCGCCGACATCGCGCTGCGGTCTGAGGCGATCGCGGGCGCATTGCAGAAACCGTCGCAAGCGCTGGGCCGCGAGGCGCGGGTGAACATTTATGCGGGACGTCCGATCCTGCCGGGCGATCTGACAGCGCCCGCCGTGATCGAGCGCAACCAGATTATCGTCCTGACGTATTTCGGTGGTGGCCTGTCGATCAGCACTGAAGGACGCGCAATGGATCGCGCGGGTCCAGGCGCGCTCGTACGGGTGATGAACCTCGATTCCCGCAGCACGGTCACGGGAACCGTAATGGCGGATGGCAGCGTCAGTGTCGGGCCGGTCAGTCGATGAAATTCAGGAGAGCTTCAATGAAAACGCTTCTTGCCGGCAGTCTGATTTTGGCCAGCCTTGCCGGCTGTGCCCGCATGGATCATGTCGGCAAACGTCCAAGTTTCAGCGCGACGGATACCGGGCGCGAGCACTTGGCCATGACCACCGTCGGTCTGCCGCAAACATTGGAAAAGCAACGGGTTGTCGATCAGTCGTCGTTGTGGAGTGGGGGGCGGAACTCTCTTCTGGGGGATCGTCGCGCGGGCGAGCAGGGCGATATCCTGACCGTGGTGATTGAAATCGATGAAAAGGCGGAAATCTCGAACAGCACATCGCGGTCGCGCTCGGCGGATGAAAGCCTGAAGATGCCGCAATTTTTCGGAATTCCGCAGCGGATTGATGAGCATCTGCCAGCCGGCGCCTCAATGGCGGATGCGGTGTCGGTGGGGTCGAGCAGCGGCTCGGATGGTGACGGCTCGGTCAAGCGCAACGAAAAGCTTACCCTGCGGGTGGCGGCGACAGTGACACGGGTGCTGCCAAATGGCGTTCTGGAATTGGAAGGCAGTCAGGAAGTCCGGGTTAATTTTGAAATCCGGGAACTTCTGGTAACGGGCTATGTCCGGCCTGCGGATATTTCCCGGAACAATGAAATCACATACGACAAGATCGCCTCGGCGCGAATTTCCTACGGCGGTCGCGGGCAGATCATGGATGTTCAGCAACCGCGCTGGGGCCAGCAGATCTCGGACATCATTTTGCCATTTTAGGAGCCGCCCATGGGGAAGTTGATACCAGTTATTCTGGCGCTTGCGGGCCTTGGCGGCGGAGTCGGGGCGGGGTTGCTGTTGCGGCCCGAACCCGATCTGACCGAGACGGTTGCCCATGGGGACACATCCGTAGACGAACATGGGAGCCCCACGGATCCCAGCCCCGGAGCCGCGGCTGTTGCGACCTGTGCGCCGACCGCGGCCGTCAGCGGTCATGATCTGCCAGCGAACGGGACCGACCCAGCGACAGAGTTCGTGAAATTCTCCAATCAATTCGTGATCCCGGTCATGGGTCCGACCAAGGTCAAATCCATGGTGGTCCTGTCCCTAAGCGTCGAAGTGGACAAAGGCGCCAAGGATGCGGTCTATGAGCGCGAGCCAAAAATTCGCGATGCCTTTCTGCGGGTGCTGTTCGATCATGCCAATGCGGGTGGGTTTGATGGCAATTTCACCAGCAGTGTCGACCTCGATATCCTGCGCGCGGCCTTGCGCGAAGCTGCGGTTGGTGCAAGCAGAACCAGCGTGCGCGATGTGCTGATCGTCGATCTTGTGCGTCAGGATGTGTGACGGACGGCCCTCGTTATCCGGGGGTCAAGTGCGGTCAGACAGTTTTTGCAAAACCTGGGTCCGGGCAACCGCGATCCGGGTTTTTTGCTCTTGGTCTGGTTCTTTGGCGCGTAATTCTGCCAGCGCGCGGTTCAGCCGAGCAACCTCTTGGTGCCGCCACCGGTGCCATGTGGCCTCGGCCCCGGACCCAAAATAGCCGGTCATCTCCGTCGCGGCGGTGGTTGCGCCGCGCAGTTCGGTAATCCGGGCGCGGAGCGTTGCCATCTCAGCCCGCAAATCCCCAAGCCGTGCCATTTCATCCGCGCGGACCAGAGCGGCGAGTTCGATCAGACGGGCCAGATTACGGTGCATGGATTACCTCGATTTTCGGCGCAGCCGCATCTGGTCGGCAAAGCGGATGGCGCTGGCCACGGCGCGAAAATGCTCTTGTCCGATCTGCTGCCCGATTTCGGTGGTGGCATGCAGGGCACGGGCGGTTGGCGGATCGCGATGGAGCGGCACCCCGGCAGTCATAGCGGCCTCGCGGATGCGGGCGGCAACCTCATCGACCCCTTTGGCAACGCAGATCGGCGCGCTGCCCTTGTCCCGGCTCCATTGCAGGGCAACCGCGTAATGCTCGGGGTTGACCACGATCACGTCTGCCTTTGGAACGTCGGCCATCATCCGGTTGGTGGCGATATCATATGCGCGTTGGCGACGCTGTTGTTTCATGTGCGGATCGCCCTCGGCCTGTTTCGATTCGTCGACCATTTCTTTATGCGACATCCGGTTTTTGCGAGCGTGCTCGGCCCGTTGCCACAGCAGGTCGATGGCGCCGAGCAGCCCGGCGATGGCGACGACCGCCCAGAAGAACCCGACGGATTGCCGGGCCATCATCGCCACGACCCCGCCCGGCCCAAGGCTGACACTGCTCAACATGACCGGCAATTGCGCCCGCAGAAATAGGCCAAGAACCGTCGAGATGAGGATCAATTTGGTCAAGCTTTTGGCGAATTCAAACAAGCCGCCTCGTCCGAATTTGTTCTTGAGATTGCTTAAAAGCGAGAGGCGCGACAGCTTGGGTTCCAGCTTGCTGACGGTGACGGTGAATCCCTGTTGTGCCAGAATGACAGCCAGGACCACTGCCGCTGGGATTAAAAACCACGGCAACAGTGCAAGGCCAACCCGTGCCATGGCGCCCCCTGCGAGGCTGCGACCTCCGTCGGCAAGAAATGCCACCGACAGGCTGTCGGCTTGATCCAGAAGAACCATCAGCGATGTGCCAAGCGCCTGCAGACTGTTCGCGCCAAACACCAGCGCCACCAATAGAAATCCGCCATACGCGGCGGCAGTGATAATGTCTGTTGAACGCGGGATCTCGCCCTTCTTCCGGGCCTCGTCCAGTTTGCGTTGACTGGCCTCATACGGTTTTTCACTGTCGTCGTCCCCGGCCCCGCTCATCGCGGCATACCCATGGGATCTGACAGGCGCGCCGCCAAGAGATCGGCCCAGATTGGCAGAATGATCGGCGCGACCAGCAACAGAAGGGCCAGACCGCCCGCCGTGATCGCAGGGGCACCGACAAAGGCCACCATGAGCTGCGGCATGGCGCGGTTAATGACCCCGAGGGCGACGTTATAAATAAGCGAGGTAATGACAAAGGGCGCCGCAAAGGTGAACGCGAGGCCGAAGGTCTCGGCCACCCGCGCCAACGCCCAGAGCGACAGGTCTGACGCGAGCGGAACTTGACCAAGCGGGAGTGGATCATAGGACAAGATCAGGGCTTCTGCGATCCGGACATGCAGGCCCATAATCATCGCCAGCGCCAGCCCGGAGATTTGGAGGATTTGGGCAATCGCGGGTTGCGGGTCGATGGCTTCGGCCCCCAGAAGCTGCGACAGCGAGGTGGACTGCGCCGCGATGGTCCCCGCGACCTGAAGCATCCAGATGAACAGCCTGACGGAAAAACCAAGAATTAACCCATTTAAGGTTTCGGTGCCGATGGTGCGGACAAGGGCCGTGAGGCTCGGGGCGGGAAGGGCAAGGTTCGGGGCAATGGCGGGCGCGACCACGGCGGTGAAGGCAAAGGCCAGCGCCAGTTTGACCCGGACCGGCACGGATTGCTCGCCAAATCCCGGCAGCAGCGTCAAGGCGCTGCCGATTCTGAGGAAAACCACAAAGCCGAGCCACGCCCAATCTCCCACCAGATCCAGCAGGGCTGCGGCCAGTTCGGTCACGCCGGAACCACCCCAACAATGGCCGGCCGCGCATCCAGTCCGATTTCCTCGAAGGACAGGACCGGCAGACGTAAGCCTTTGGTCGAAACAACTGTTTTCAAGAAACGGCGGCGGCGGGTGCTGGTGATCAGGGCGGGACTTTCGCCCTTAGCGCTGAGCCGCGAATAGCGATCAGCGATCGAGTTCGCCAAACGGTTAAAGTCCTCGGGCGGCAGGGCAACGTCGGACAGCCCGCGATCGCCTTCCAATTGGTGTCCCTGAAACCGGGTCTCCCACTCTGGGGCTAGTTGTAGCAGCGGCAAGGTACCATCGCTGCGGCGGTGATCGGCGATCAATTGAAAGCCAAGGCGGCGACGCACATGTTCGCACACCGCTTCGGGCACCGAATGCAAGCCGCGCACCTCGGCGATGGCTTCAAGGATCAGCGGAAGATTGCGGATCGAGACGCGCTCTTCCAGCAAGAGGCGCAGCACTGCCAGCAAGGTGTCTTGGGGCACCTTGTCGGGTATGAGATCGTCCAGCAGGCGCCGGTTCGCCTCGGCCCGAGTTCTGTCGGACAGTTGCGTCATCTCATCCAACAAACGGCGCAGACCTTTCATCGTCATCAGATGCGCGAGGTTCGATTTCACCACTTCCAAAAGGTGTGTGGCGAGCACCTCTGATGCCGTGACCACCGTCGCCCCGTCCATTGAGAACGCTTCTTGTTCCTGCGGGGTGATCCAACGGGCGGGTGCCCCATAGACCGGCTCCTTCACATCGCTGCTGGATTGCGCCACCGCCATGGTGTCGGGCAACAACGCCAGCACACGGTCGGGGCGCAAGCGGTCGCGGACTCGTTCCACGCCCTGAATGCGAATGGCATAGGTGCCGGGCGTCAGGCCGGAATTGTCGGTCAGGCGAATTTCGGGCATGATCAGGCCGAAGGTTTCCGCCACATGGGTGCGCATGCTGATGATGCGTGCGTCCAGTCCGGTGGCCGGATCAAGGACCATCGCCACCAAGTCCGGGGCGAATTCCACGTGGATGTCGTCCAGATCCAGCATATCACCCAACGATCTGGCCGGGGCCGGGCTACGATCTGTCACGGCTTGGGCTTCGGCCTTGCTGCGATCCTCGGCCTTGGTTTTGCGAAAGACCCAAAAGGCGCTGCCGCCCAAAGCTGCGGCGCCTAAGACAAACGGAATGAACGGCAAGCCCGGAACCAGCGCGAACAGGCCCATGAGCACGCCGACCGTCGCCAATGCAGCAGGATAGCGGCCCAATTGGCTGAACACGGCCAGATCGGTGGTGCCGGTTGCGCCGCCGCGTGCCAGCAACAAAGCCGAGGCGATTGAGATAATGACGGCAGGGATTTGAGTGACCAAGCCGTCACCGACCGTCAGAATGGCATAGGTCTTGGCGGCCTCACCCAGCGGCATCTGGTGGGCGATGACTCCGATGGCCAGCCCCATCACCAGATTGAGCAGGGTAATCAGCAGACCGGCAATCGCATCACCTTTGACGAATTTCGATACCCCATCCAGCGACCCGAAAAAGGTTGTTTCGGCTTGTTCCGTGGCGCGGCGGGCCTTGGCTTCTTCATGGGTGATCGCCCCGGCCGAAAGATCGCTGTCGATGGCAAGCTGCTTGCCCGGCATGGCGTCTAGCGCGAACCGTGCCCCGACCTCGGCCATCCGCGCGGCGCCCTTGGTTATGACCATGAAGTTGACGATCAACAGCACGCAGAACACGACAAGACCGAGGAACACGTTGCCGTTCATCACAAAGCTGGCGAACCCGTTGATAACGTCGCCCGCCGCCCGGGTTCCAGTGTGGCCGTTGCCGATGATCAGCTTGGTGGAGGAGACGTTCAGCGACAACCGCAGCATCAGCGACGCCAGTAGGATGGTGGGAAAGGCCGAGAAATCGAGCGGCCGTTCGATGAACAAGGTGACGGTGAAAATCAAAATGGCCAAGGAAAAGGACAGGGCAAGCCCGACATCCAGCACGAAGGCCGGAACGGGCAAGATCATCATCACGATGATCGCCATCAGCGCCAGAGCCATCAGAATTGTGGGCTGGAACAGTGTCTTGGCGTCAAAAGTTTTCATGAGCCGCTCCAGAAGGGTTTCGTCGTTCGATTGGCGAACAGGCCGCCCTGATTGCTGATGTGGCGGGGCATGAGAGAGCCAAGCTCAGATGGGGCCGCGCCGGTTTGTAACAGGGGGTAGAGGTTCTCACGCGGGGCGCGGCCCGGGGCAAGTTCGACCAAGTCTGGTAATGGCATGTCGGCCATCGCTGCAAGATGGGTGTCGAAGGTCCGGCGATAGCGATCCGCGAATGCCTGCGTGCGGGAATGATAATGTCCCGCCGCCCGGGACCAATCGCCGGTTTCCTGAAACAAGTCAGCCAGGAACCGCGCCGCATAAAGCGCATTCTGATCCGGGTTCAGCATGTCGTTGAGTGATGAAAACGCGGCGCCGTGCCAGCGGTAATTGAGCTGGAAACAGCCGACGTCAAAGCTTTTGGTCCCAGCGGCGAGCGTACGTTGCGCCAGCTCCAGCGCCGCCGTCTCGCCGTCCAGCCAATACCCTTTGCCTTCGACGTTCAGGGTCCAAGGCCATGGGCTTGTCTGTCCGTCAAGCCGCCGCCCGGTTTCGGTCAAAGAGATCGCCAAAAGCACGGCAAGCGGAACGCCGGTCTTTTGCGCGGCCCGAGCGGCTGAGGCGCGGCACAGATCTGGCGGCGAACCGCGCGTGGCCCGCGCTGGCTGCACAGGCAGCGCGACCAAGGCGGCAATCAGCAGCGGCCCGATCACGGCGCGCAGCGGGTTGCACGAGGGGGGTGTGTGGATATGGGTCATTCTGACTGCCGCATTTCTTGCCGCTCCTGACCTGTTCATGAGGCAATTGCCTTTAGAAATCGTTAGGCAGCAGCCAGAGAAAGTGGAGGCGTGCGCAAAAGAAAGCAGAAGCGTGCGCAGGATCTGGGAATTTTCGGCCCGACCAGAAGAAAAATTTGCTTTTTGGGCGTGTTTGGGATGGCCGAAATTATTTTAAGTTGCTGATATATATTACTATTTATTGTTTGGAGGTTTTGGGGCGGTTATGCGAACGATGTCTCCCGGTCGGATCTTCAATCGACGGGCCGAACTCGAAATATGGTCCCAACCATTCCGCGTCTGACGAAGGGGTTCGGCACCGAACAGCAGCCCATCCAAGAATGCCTGTCCATCCCGGGGGTCCCAGACATTTTTGATTGTTCTGGTCTGTAGTTTTGGCTTGAGCACGCCGTCCTCGACAAGCAGATCGAACTGCGATCGTGACATGCCGAGGTTTTCCCAAAAATCTTTGGCAGGCAAAAGGCGTGTCAGAGAGTCCAGCAGATTTTCGGTGGCATTGGCATCGAACACGGCCCATCCGTCAGTGCGGTCACTGTCCAGATGACCTTTACTCTCGAGCATCTTGCGTAGACGGCGTGGATCAATTCCGGTTTGCCGGGACGTTGACGCCACCGAGTGCAACTTGTGCGCCTCTACCGGCTCGCCGAGAAAGTCATCTCCGGCATTCAGAGGCCAGGTTTCAAGCAGGTGAGTCCTCATGATCGCTCGGAATGGCGCGTGGTCTGGTGCGTCACGGTATTTACCCGACAAACTGGCATAAAGAACCGGGTAAATCTTTTTTGGTCCCTGACGCGGATCACCCGCTAACTCCTGCAGACGTTGCAGTGCAGCCAGAATTGCCTCCGGGCCATCCTTAGCGATTTCGTATCCCATCTGGAGGAGTGCCCAATGGTCCTCTGGAACAACATTTGAAGGTGACGTCGCCTAGTGCCGCATCCGAGCGCTGCCAAGGAGGAAGCAAAATGTCGTGGCGGCATGAAGTGGGTGGGTGTCGAGCCATCCAGGCGCCGGGCCCCCCCCTCAAGCCGGGCATCCAGCCATTCATCAAAATCAGTGGTCTCGCGATGTTCGTGACGACAAAAGCCTCCGGCGAGAATGGCGGGTGCAATCGCCCGAAACTGCCTGACAGTGTCATACCGCGCAAGGATTTGGGTTTCGCGCCACAGCGGAACAAGGGGATGTTGGTGTCCAAGACGGATCGTGACATGCGGGATTAACCAATGTCCACGGATCGCCATCAATTGTTCGTAGGGCCCCGTTGATACCGCAGCTTACGCGGCTTGACTGTCCATTGCGGATCCCGGCGGTGTCCAATTCCACGGTAGCCGTTCATCCAGCCGGTTGATCTTGTGATCGTGGATGCGGCCGATGGTTTCGGCGCCGGTATCTGCACCCGCAAAAGCCAGTTTTTCCGTCCTATTCCCAGTGCCCGTTCATTCTGCCCATGTCGGCGAAAATCGGGAAGTTCACTATCGTTGGCATCCCTATTTCGGCCTGAATGTCAGGCTGCTGCGCGTAGAACAGCGCGCGATTTGGCAGTTTCTCAAAGTTGAAGGCCCGTCCGGCGTCGTCGTCTCGATCTCTGTCTGGATGATAGACCCTCTGGCCTGCGCCGGTATGACATTCGGCCCCCCGCAGGTTGATGTCGCAGCGCTATCGGAACTCCGGGGACTGGTCACGCAGGCTTCGGTTCTCACAAACTCCCCAAGCGAAGATGTGCTCACAGGGGAGGAATTTAATGAAACTGCACGACATGCCGGGATCGATCTCAGGCAGTCAGATGAATCTGATGTTCGAACGCCGCATCGTGGACGGCATGAGCGACAAGGAACGGACGAGGGCCATAACCATAATTGCCCAGCTTATGATGCAGGCTGCAGGCCTGACCGTGGAGGAACTAGACGATGACCGGCGTTGATCTGATCCCCATGCAAGTCCTGACGCACAAGGCAGTCGTCTATGTCCGTCAATCGACGCAGTCCCAGGTCATGAACAATCTGGAGAGCCAGCGGCGGCAATACGACCTTGTCGACATCGCACGTCTGTCAATCACGGTGACATAAGGGGCCATTTACCGGCGCAAATAGGGGCCACGCTCGGGATGTCGGTGGCGCTCTGGCGCGTGTGCTCACCACATAGCTAACGCGTGCCAGAGCGCGCTGGCCGTAGGCCAGCACTGATGCTGTTTTGGGGAGTTCAGTCCTGGAGTTTTCGGCTCTGTTTCAGCCGGTAGCTGTCGCCGTTCATTTCCAAAATATGCACATGGTGGGTTAAGCGATCCAGGATGGCACCGGTAAGGCGTTCGGAGCCGAAGACTTCGGTCCATTCATCGAACGGCAGGTTGGATGTGATGATGATCGAGCCGCGCTCATAGCGTTGCGAGATGACTTCGAACAGCAACTCAGCGCCGGTTTTGCTCAGGGGAACGAAGCCGAGTTCATCGATGATCAGCAGGTCCTGACTGACCATCATCTTTTGTATCCGTTGCAGACGCCGGTCATCGGCCGCTTCGATCAACTCATGGACCAGAGCCGCGGCTGTCGTGAAGCGAACCTTCAGACCCTTCTGGCAGGCTGCAAGGCCAAGGCCCAAAGCAACATGGGTCTTGCCGGTTCCTGAAGGACCCAGAGCAATAATATTTTCGCGGCGATCGGCGTATTCGCAGCGGGCAAGTTCCATGGTTAGGACTTTGTTGAGCGACGGGATGGCCTTGAAGTTAAAGCTGTCGAGACTTTTCGTGGCCGGAAACTTTGCCGCTTTGATCCGCCGTTCGACCATCCGGCGTTCGCGCTCGATCAGCTCCAATTCACACAGGCGCAACAGATATTGCACATGATCCTTGCCTTCGACCGCGCACTGGCGGGCCAGCTTGTCATATTCGC
>NZ_MTBG01000017.1 GCF_002119405.1 Pseudoruegeria sp. SK021
GTTGCGGCTGTCACTTGCTTAGTGCACCGACGAGCCGCCAATTCTTGGGCCGACATTCATTTAAAGTCGCCGGACCGCAGGCACCGAAGTGCTCGTGCGGTCCGGCATTGTTTTCAGGTTAGCTTGCTGTGCGTTGCGGGTCTGTCTCGTCCGCGACGTCTGCCACAGGTGCGCCGTCGATCACACCATCAGAGTCCACATCCGGCACCGGGTTCGGGGCCATTTCGCGGCCCACGATCAACGGCAGCATGAAGGCAGAGTTGCCCTGCATGGTGTCGCTTTCAGGTGCCTGCTTCCAACTCAGCGTATCGAACCCATCACACCGGATACAGATTGCCTGCCAGTCACCATGCGGCTGACCACAATTCTCACACAGCCATTGTGGTCCGCGCGGCGCAGTCAGGGCCTTAGCCAGCCATGCCTTGACGGTGCTGTCATCGCTGCCTTCACCCCGTTCAATCGCCGCCATGAGGGTCAGCGCCCGCGCACTGGGATCGGTCGTCGGCAGATCGCCAAGCGCCTTTCGCGCGCCGGGGAAGTTCTCGGCGGCCAATTCCAGTTCGGCTGCCAGCATCCGGGTTTCCGGGTGCACCGGGTTTTTGCCGATGAGCGCGCCGAACCGTTTGATCCGGTCGGTCGGCGTTTCGTCGGGGGCGATGGCCGCAAAGGCGGCCGCGAGATCGGGGTGCGGATCCGCCGCCCAGGCCACCTTGATGGCTTTCGCGGCGTTGTTGGGCTTGCCCATTTCGACATAGGCCTTGGCCGCCAGAACCGCTGCGGGGACCAAGGTCGGCGACAGGCGGTCCGCCTCGATGGCCTCGTCATGGGCGGCGGTCAGATCGCCCTCGGCATAGCGCTTGCGCGCATCGGCCAGCGCCAGAACCGCATCGCGCCGCTTGTGCAGGTCACGCGGCAGGTTGCCGTATTTCAACTTTGCCCCCAGTGTTTTGCGGGCGCCCTTCCAGTTCTCATTCTTGGCCTGAAGCCGTAGCAGCATATCGGAATTGTCGGCGTGACGTGGCCGCAGAACAAACGCCTTCTCGGCCAATTTCAGCGCCGTCTCGGTGTCGCCGCTGTCCAGCTTTTGCTGCATCAGGCCGCGGACCCCGACAAACCGGGTTTTTTCATTATCGAGAAGCTTCTTATAAGCCTCGGTTGCCGCATTCTTGTCGCCGGCCATTTCTGCGGCCTGCGCCTTGATCAGATTGGTCAGTTCAGGCCGACCCAAAAGCTTTTCGGCTTTATTGGCCTTTATAACCGCCTCTTTGCCTTCGCCTGCGGCCAGCGCCATGATCCCGTCGCTGAGGGCGGTGAAGCCGCGCCGTTCGCGATTGCGCGCGAAATAGCGGGTGATCGCGGTTTCATCGCCCGCGACAAAATGCAGAACCGCAAGGGACAGCCCCAGTAGTTTCAGGAACAACCAGACGACGACCAGCAACAGGATGACCGCAACCACCGCCTGTACCGGGCCTAGGGTGAATTCTGTATTGGCGATGGCGATGGTCAGACCCTCGCCATTCTCCAGCAGATACTCGACCCCGAAAATAAGGCCGGCCACGACGGCCACAAAGAGAAGGATCTTCAATAGGGACAACAGCATGGGAGACTCCTCAGTTGGCCAACAGGGTTTGAGTCAGGTCTTTGGCCGCAGATGTTGCGGCCAAACGGGTCTGGGCCTGACTGACCCATGTGGCCAGCGCCTGCTGACCGGATTGCGGAAGCTGGCCGATTTCGGTCAGCGTGGTCTCTAGTTCGGCCTTGTCCAACGACGCTTCCGCTCGGGACAGGATCGCGTCGGGATCATCGCCCTCGCGCGGTGCCAGTGACCTGATCCCAGCTTGGGTGCGCAGAAACGCACCGATCCGCGACACCGAATCTTCGGTACCAGCTTGTTCCCGGATTGCGGCATCCAATGCGGTGCGCGCTGCGGCAGGAAAGCTGGCCTGAAGTGCTGACATTGAAGCGACGCCCGCTTCGGCGTTCTGGGTCAAGACATCTGGAATAGGCGTGTCACCTTCGCCCAGCACCGAAAGGGCGCTGGTGAAAGAGGTGCCTTGTTCTAACGATGCGTTCAGCCGGGTGACCGCTTCGCGGACCGCAGCGGCACGGGCCGAGGCTTCGGCTTCCGATTGCAGCGATGTGGCGCGCTGTTCGATCTCGGCCATTTCGTCCTGCGCCGATTTGGCGGTCTCTTCCAAAGCCGCCGCAGCCTCTGCGTTCAGACTTTTTTGTGCATCGAGCGAAGCACGCAATTGCTCAAGTTCACGCTCATAAGCGTCGAACGCCGCCTTCGCGGCCTCAGAGCTTTCCACGAGGGGCCGTTTTTCAACTGCGGTCAGCCGATCGTCGACTGACCCGAGACGGGTTTCGACCTCGGTCAGTTGCGTTCCCACATCGCCGAGGCGATTATCCAGCTTGGCAATCGTACCTGCCACGGTGTCGAACCGGGTGGACATGTCGCCAAACTGTGACTTGAGCTGGTCGGTCAGCGCCGAGAATTGGCCTTCGATGGAACTGGTATCAGCGGGCTTCGCGATTGTGGTCGCGATTTCGTCCAGACGCTTGTCCAATGTCGCCAGCTGGCTTGCTTGTTGCGCCATCGCTGCGTCGATCTCAGCCTGATTGTTTCCGAAGCCTCCGGTCAATTGCGCGGCGCCAAAACCAAGGCCTGCCGCGATCAAACCGCCCAGCAGCGCCGGGACAAAGCCGCCGCCGGACTTTTCAGCCGCTGCCGGTGGGGCCGCGACTGGATATTGGGGGGACTCATCTGTGGAATCTTGGGGTGTTGCATCGACGGTGTCGTCAGGCGCAATCGGCGCGGCCTCGGTCGCTGCGCTGTCTTCTTCGGCTTTGACATCAGCCGGGTCCGACACATCGCTGGCTCTGTCCCACGGCGCAGGGTCGGTGTCTTCAATCGGCGTGTCTGATGGTTCCCCGATGATCACCGCATCTTCGACCACATCGACGCCGCCTGTCATCGGTTCGAACGCTGGATCGGACACCGTTTCGCCGTCAGGATTATCCTCGGGAACCGGGGACTCCGTGAGATCCGTGTGCGCGGGATCCGTAAGGTTCGTGTGGGGCGCGGCATCTGTTTGTCCGTCGTCGCCCTCGTGTCTGATCCCGGTCGCATCCTTTGGATCAGAGTTTTTTTTCCTGGAATTCAAACCGGCATCCCTTCCATATCGTTATAACGACCTTAGCCCTAGCGGCCCTATCTCTCAAGCCGACTTGCACCGTCGCGCAAACCGATGAGCGAGGTCAGCATGGAGGCGCCATCTGGTTGCGCCGCCACGTCGATTCGGGCCGTGTGAAGTTTCTGTAATGACACTGCAACAGCTGGGCTGATCGCTGCAATTTGCAAAAGCGCGCGGGCAGGGACAAGGGCGGGTAGCAGCAAGGTCGCCGTTCGTGGCGAAAAAACCGGCAAAAGCACTGGCGCTGGCTCGGACAGCAGGTCGTGAGCCGCCTTTGATAGCGGGTATTCGAGCTGATCATAGATCACTTGCGTGCGCACAGGGATGCCGCGTTGCGTCAGCACGCCTTTTATGTCCCCGGCTACCGTTACACCGTGAACATGCAGCAATGGCCCGTGCGTGGGGGCTGCAGCGATCTGATTGGCCAAGGCTTCTGCACCGCCGGTGCCCTGTGTGGCGCGAAACCCAATCTGGCGGGCCACATCGGCTGTGCGTGGTCCGACACAATAGGCTGGCAGACTTCGGTCGTGGGACAGCGCCGCAAATGCACGCACCCCATTTTCGGAGGTGAAAATCAGGCCAGTCAGACCGGTCAGGTCGATCTTGGTCCGGCGTGGAACTATCTTAAGAACCGGAGAGATGACGATCTGCATCTGCGGGCCGAACACCCGCTGACACGTCTGTGCAAACCGCTCAGACTGAGCTTGGGGGCGGGTTATCAGCAAACGGTCGGCTTGCATGGGGCGGGTCCTGCGGTTGTGCGACGCTCAGGGCGGTGATAGCTCGCAACCTGCACGGACACAGATAGAAAACGCAAGACGCGCTGATGACGGACACATTGACCATTCTCGGGCTGGAAAGCAGTTGCGACGACACCGGCGCGGCCGTGGTGCGCCACACGCCGGGGGCTCCGCCCGAGATTCTGTCGAATGTCATCATGGGCCAAGATGCGCTGCATGCCGCCTTCGGTGGGGTGGTGCCCGAGTTGGCGGCGCGGGCGCATGTTGAAAAGCTGGACCTTGCGGTGGAACAGGCGCTGGACGCGGCAGGTGTCGGTCTGGACCGGATTGATGCCGTGGCAGTGACCGCTGGACCTGGGCTGATCGGCGGCGTTTTGTCTGGCGTGATGTGCGCCAAAGGGATCGCAGCCGGGGCTAGTCTTCCGCTGATCGGTGTGAACCATTTGGCCGGTCACGCCTTGACCCCGCGCCTCACCGACGGGCTGGAATTTCCGTATCTGATGCTGTTGGTGTCCGGCGGGCATTGCCAGTTTCTTCTGGTGAATGGACCCGAGAAATTCACCCGTCTCGGCGGTACAATTGACGATGCACCGGGGGAAGCCTTTGACAAAACCGCGCGCTTGCTTGGGTTGACCCAGCCCGGTGGACCGGCGGTCGAAGCGGCTGCGAAAAGCGGCGACGTCAAACGCTTTGTCTTTCCGCGGCCGATGCTGGACCGGCCCGGTTGTGATCTGTCGTTCTCGGGCTTGAAAACTGCGGTCTTGCGCACCCGAGATGCCTTGGTCCGCGATCAGGGCGGGCTGTTCGCGCAGGACCGCGCCGATCTGTGCGCCGGTTTCCAAGCCGCAGTTGCCGATGTGCTGACCGAAAAGACCCGGCGCGCTCTGACCCTTTATCTAGAGTCGCAGCCATCCCATCCCGCCTTGGCCGTGGCGGGCGGCGTTGCGGCGAACCAATACCTACGATCAGCCCTGTCTGAGCTTGCCGAGGCGCATGGCGTGCGCTTTACCGCGCCCCCGCTTGCGTTATGCACTGACAATGCCGCCATGATCGCGTGGGCTGGACTCGAACGGTATCGCGCAGGCGGACGGGACGACATGACCTTGGCGGCGCGCCCCCGTTGGCCATTGGATACGCACAGCCCGGCGCTGCTTGGGTCGGGAAAAAAAGGGCCGAAATCTTAATCGGACTCAACTTTGTCTTGCCGGGACGCCGGGCCTTGTTAGGGTCCGGCCGACGGACCACCACCAAAGGAAGTTTCGATGTTTTATGCTGTTATCGGCCACGACAAGCCCGGCGCCCTTGAAGTGCGCAAGGCCAATCGCCCGGATCACGTCGCCTATCTCAAGTCATCGGGCGTCGTGATGCAGGCAGGCCCACTTCTGGATGCAGAAGGTGAAATGAACGGATCTCTCGTGATCTTGGACGTGGCCAGTGCCGCCGAGGCCGAGGCATGGGTCGCCGCGGATCCCTACGGGAAAGTCGGTTTGTTCGACAGCATTAGCGTCCTGCCGTGGAACCGGGTGATCGGGTGATGCCTGCCTCTTGGGTGTAAAAAACCGATCCGAAACGGAGGCAATCGGGATGCCGGGTCCAGAGGCCCGGCTCCATCGGCGCAATCCGCGGCGACCTTTGTCGGAATGCTCTGGCTAAGAGGGCGCATCGCCTCCCAAGGAACATATTACTGCCCACTCGTCTTCCGTCACAGGCTGGACCGACAGCCGTGAGTTTGTCACCAGAACCATCTCTGAAAGCCGCGGATCGGATTTGATTTGCTGCAGCGACACAGGTGTTGCCAACGTCCGAACTGCTTTGATGTCAACGCACTCCCATCGCTCATCATCGGTCGTGCTGTCGGGGTGGGCTTCGGCGATGATCTGGACGACACCAACTACGGCCTTCTCTTTTTGCGAGAGGTAAAAGAAGCCGAGGTCGCCGATCCGCATCTGGCGCATGAAATTGCGCGCTTGGTAATTGCGGACGCCGCTCCACTCTTCCCCCGCGTCGCCTTTTGCTCGTTGTTGGTCCCAAGACCAAGTGGTCGTTTCACTTTTGAAAAGCCAAAAATTCACGGTCACCCTCCGCCGGTTCAAGATCAGCGATCAAATAACAGAGCCTTGATCGAAGGAACACCGTGGGGTTTTAGGAAGGAACGTGAGACATGTGGTGAGGTTCTGACGGGCCGGGTTCTCGCAGCCCCATTGTGATCATGATCGCTCCGACGTTTCCAGTTGTTGATTCGGCCCAGCCGCAGTCTGGCGAGAGCTTTGGGCGACAAAAGCCCTCCGTTGACGCCGACGATTCATGCTGGGCATGGCAATTCACGCCGATTGGCGCGCCGTCAAGATGTCGACGGCCACCTAGCCGGACTCAACCGGCGCGATGATCGTTTCGGTCATCGTCGGCTTTCTCTGCGGTGTGGTTTGTTGAAATATCATTGGGCGGACCGAAGTGCCGACTTTAACCAGCGGCCATGCCCCTTCTTCGTCCGCGGCTGTATGGAATCCAGTTTATGAAGATGTGCGCCTTCGGTGCAACTTTGCAATTGCGACCCGCTTAGTCAGTCGGTATATGCATCCAAAGGCACCCGTAGCTCAGCTGGATAGAGCGCTGCCCTCCGAAGGCAGAGGCCACACGTTCGAATCGTGTCGGGTGCACCATCAAATTTGTGTAAATATAAGATTTTTAACAAAAAATTGATTTTTGATCGATTGCGTCCCCCCGGTAATTCCCCCTTCTCCACCCGATACTATAGATCTGTCAGAGTATAAGGTCCGTGCATGTCCCAAGATGAACCATATCTGGCGATGAATTCTGAGTTCACAATTGCGGCCAAGGCATCGCGTTTGGCGGTGAGACGGTGATAGGTCCGCCAATGCATCCCCTTCGGCTTTCCCCATCCGGATCCTTCTAGGACTCCACCTGGCCAGCCCAGCTTGTCGCGGAACGCGTACTGTTGATTGTCACTGAGAACTGACCCAGCTTTGTTACTGAGATTTGACCCGCCCGAATGTTATGGTTGCTGCTTCATGGCTGGGTCAATGCTGTTTTCTCCTTGCGCTTTTGTGTCGTGTTTTCTGAACTGGCTTTGAAGCGATAGCTGTCATGGCCGGTCTCTAGGATGTGACACCGGTGGGTGAGTCGATCGAGCAAGGCGGTGGTCATTTTGGCGTCTCCGAACACCGCGGCCCATTCGCTGAAGCTCAGATTGGTCGTGATGATGACACTGGTGCGCTCGTAGAGTTTGCTGAGCAGATGGAACAGCAGTGCGCCGCCCGGTGAACTGAACGGCAGGTATCCAAGCTCGTCGAGGATTACCAAATCGGTCTTAACCAGCGCCTCGGCGATCTTTCCGGCCTTGCCCTGTGCCTTTTCCTGTTCAAGCGTGTTAACCAACTCGACGGTCGAGAAGACGTGTACCTTCCTTCGGTGATGTTCGATGGCTTGGACCCCAAGTGTCCCGCTGGAGGCGTGCCTCAAGCACGACCGCGACATGGCTTTTCCCGGTGCCGGGTCCGCCGATCAGCACAACATTCTCAGCCCTATCCATAAATTCGCAACGATGGAGTTGTCGGACCAAGGCTTCATTGATCTCGCTGGCCGCAAAGTCGAAGCCCGACAGATCCTTGTAGGCTGGAAAACGGGCGGCTTTCATGTGGTATGCGATGGAGCGCACCTCACGTTCGGCCATTTCCGCCTTGAGCAGCTGCGATAGCATCGGCGTCGTGCCTGTGGCACGCTTTCAGCGTGACGCAGCGTCGAATGCAGGTGCCCTTGTTCCATCAGGTCATTCACGGCATGCGCCATGCCGTACATCTTTAGGCTGCGCAGCATTATGACGATGGCCGCACCAGCAGGATCATGACGCATGGCGTTTACCCCCTATCCGCAACCCGTCGTGAGCCGGGCGACATTGGCTTCGGGCTCCTTGCTCAGTAGGAGCGCCGCTGGCGGGGTCACATCCGGTAGGTCGGTAGGCTTGCCGTCGACCAGCCTGTGCAACAGGTTGAGGATATGTGTTTTGGTCGGGATACCTGCGTCCAGCGCCATTTCCACCGCACAAAGCACTGCCTGTTCGTGATGCTGAAAGCATGCCGCCGGCATGACGTGTTGCAGAACCAAAGCCAGGACATCGACCATCTCGCGATCGCCGCCCGGGTTCCGTAGCATCAGGTCCTGAAGTTTGCGGAAGGGATCGGGCATTTCGACGAAAGGCGCACCATTGCGCAGGGCTCCCGGCTTGCGCTGCACCACAGCCAGATAATGCCGCCAATCATAGAAGGTGCGCGGCGGCAGGTCATGTGAGCGTTGGATCAACCGCTTATGCTGACACAGGATCTGTCCCTCAGCCGCGTCACGCCATCGGCGTGCTTTCAGCACGACCACCAGCCGGTCGGGATAGATCCGTAGGCTGACGGGGCGGTTCGCAAAAGAGGCCGGAACGCTATAGCCTTGCGTCGGAGAAACGATTCCCCGGATCGTTTCTTGATCCTCCTCATGTTCGAAGCTGATCAGGCAGGTCTGCGACACGCGTTTACTCTGTTCGACAAAGCCATCGAATGCGGGCGGCAAGGACATCAGTGACGATTTTTCCGCTACCCAGACCTCAGCGATACTACCGGGCAATGTCCCGTGCGCTGTCTCTGCCAGAGCGCCAGACAGCGCTCCTCAAGCCAATCATTCAGCTCATCAAGGGTCGCGAAGGCAGGCATGACTTGCCAGAAACGTCGTGCTGCAAGCACGCCTTTGGCGTGATGGCGTGATGGCGTGATGGCGTGATGGCGCGCATCGCGGACGTTCTTCTCCACCTGGCCGCTCGCCATTGTTCTTGAACCAATGGCGCACAACGGCTCGCCCCACCCGGCCGCTGGATTGCAGAACGCTGGTTCGAAAAGGTAGTGGCTGGTCATGGCGAGGAAACGAGCATTTACATCCCGCTGCTTGCCACGGCGCACACGATCCACCGCCGTATTCGCGTCCATTGTCCTCGGACCATTGGCGGACAATTCCCGCTGTCATAGATGCCGCGGTTCGGAATACCCCCGAAGACACGAAAGGCATGCCAGTGCGCGTCGAGCAGCATTTCATGCGTCTGCAGCAGATAAGCCCGCACCAGATAGGCTCGGCTATGCGATAGCTTGATATGAGCAACCTGAAACTTGGTGCGCTCACCGCCCACGTCGTGCCGAAGGCGCGCAGACCGTGCGCGACCCCAGTCTTCGCTCCAGTCGAACTGGAATGCCTCGCCGAGTTGAAAGACCAGAGGCACAAATGTTCCGCGCCCCGTCGTCTGCTCTGCACGCTGCCGATCCGCACGCCATGCCCGCACAAAGGCTGCGACCCGTTCGTAAGATCCGTCAAACCCAAGGGCCACCAGATCGGCATGCATCTGTTTCGCCGTGCGCCGGTCCTTGCGTGATTTCCGCGCCTCCGTCACGAACCAGCCGGACAATTTGTCCGCAAATGGATCCAGCTTGCTTGGGCGCACCGGTACTTGGAAGTTGAGTTCCGTAATCTCCGCCCGAAGATATTTCTTAATGGTGTTGCGAGACAGGCCAGTTCGCCGTGCAATCTCGCGGATAGGCATATGGTCCCGAAGAGCCCACCGTCGAATAACGCTCAAAAATCCCATGTCGATCACTCCAATAACCCCCGACAAATCCCGTCAGGGGCAAGGTCTCACCATGGGTCAGTTCTCAGTGACAATTTCTGCGGCTGCTGGGTCAGTTCTCAGTGACAATCAACATGATGTCCGCTCCTTGCGAGTAAAGCCGCGAAATCTTCGCTTCATCCCAAGTTTGACCACCGCGTGCCATGCGTGCCTCCGACGGTGAGGCTAGCACGGCTTCTAATCTGTCCGAACTTTTTTTGTATTCAAACATAATTTTTGTGTCCAGACTTTATTTTTGAGGGACAACAGCACCGTTCTGCAACAGTGCTTCATTCTACAGTTACGGATTTGGCGAGGTTTCGTGGTTGATCGACATCTGTGCCTTTGGCAACGGCGGTGTGAAAGGCCAGCATTTGCATCGGGATCGCATAGACAATCGGAGCAAATACGGAATCCACTGTGGGCATTCGGATCGTTTTCCAGACCCCGTCGCTTGCTTCATGGAGCCCGGCCTGATCAGAGATCAGCAACACCTTCCCGGACCGGGCCATGACCTCTTGCATGTTCGATATGGTCTTGCCGAACAGGCGGTCGTGCGGCGATAGGACGACCACAGGAACTGTCGGGTCGATCAGTGCGATTGGACCATGCTTAAGCTCTCCGCTGGCATACCCTTCGGCGTGGATATAGCTGATCTCTTTGAGCTTGAGGGCGCCTTCCATAGCGATGGGGAACAGGGCCCCACGTCCGAGGAACAGCACGTCCCGGGCTTCGGCCAATTCAAGACTGAGCGTCGCGATCTCGGCGCTCACGGACAGGGCCTGATTGACCAAGCCGGGCAGGGCGCGCAGCGCGTCAAGATGCACGCGAATAGCTTCCTCTGACAGGGTGCCGCGCTGCTGGGCGGCTTTCAGCGCCAAAAGTGCCAACACCATGAGCTGGCAGGTGAAAGCCTTGGTTGACGCGACCCCGATCTCGATCCCGGCATGGGTCGGCAGCACGATGTCACTTTCCCGCGCGATGGTGCTTTCTGTGACATTCACCACCGACGCCACCTGCACATTTTGGGATGCAGCGTATCGCAATGCGGCCAGTGTGTCGGCTGTTTCCCCCGATTGACTGACAAATAGCGCCAGTGAGTCTGTGGGCAGTGGCGGTTCCCGGTAGCGGAATTCCGAGGCGACATCGACATCGACGGGCAGCCGGGCCAGTTGTTCGAACCAGTATTTCGCGGTCAGGCAGGCATAGGAGGCGGTGCCACAGGCAACCATGGTGACGCGCGACAGGGTGGAGAAATCCAAGCCGCCGCCGGGAAGCACAATTTCGCCGTCTTTGAGATAAGCGTTCAAGGTTTCCCCGATGACCGTCGGTTGCTCGCCCATCTCCTTGGCCATGAAATATTTGTGGCCGCCCTTGTCGGTGGCTGCGGTGTCCAGTTGAAGCACGCGCACAGCCCGATTGGCCGCTTGTCCGTTCTGGTCGGTGATCTTGACCCCGGCCCGCGTCAAGACAGCGAAATCGCCTTCTTCCAGATAGGTGATCTGGTCTGTCATCGGCGCCAGCGCAAAGGCATCCGACCCAACATACATCTCGCCGTCGCCATGGCCGATGGCTAAGGGGGATCCCTGACGCGCGGCGATCAGAAGATTGTCCTCGCCCTCGAAGAGGAAACACAAGGCGAAGGCCCCCTCTAACCGATCGACCGTGCGGGCCGCGGCCTCAACCGGACCAAGCCCCTGCGCCATATGGTGCTGGGCCAGCAATGCGATAGTTTCCGTATCGGTTTCGGTGTGGCTGGTCAGGCCAAAGGTACGCAGTTCTGCCCGCAGATCGCGGAAATTTTCGATGATGCCATTGTGAACCACGGCCACCGGCCCGGCCTTGTGCGGATGGGCGTTGGTCACGTTGGGTGCGCCATGCGTCGCCCAGCGGGTATGTCCGATGCCCGATTTTCCGGCCAATGGATCGTGAACCAGCAGATCGGACAGTTCCACCAACTTGCCGACCGCGCGACGCCGTTCAAGTACGCCGTCGCGCACCGTTGCGATCCCGGCGCTGTCATAGCCGCGATATTCGAGACGTCTCAGGGCCTCGACCAAAATCGGCGCGACCTCATTCTGTCCTAGGACTCCAACAATTCCACACATCTGGTTAATTTCCCTTTTGGGCGGATTTAAGCGCGCGCAACCGGTCACGCAGGCGGATGGCAAGGCCGGGCTTGATGGCTTGTTTGGCGCGGGCCACAGCCAAGGCACCGTTTGGAACATCAGTGACAATGACCGAGCCGGCGGCAGTCAGCGCGTCGTCTCCGACCGACACGGGTGCGACCAGCAGCGTGTTGGAGCCGACAAAGGCCCGCGCCCCAATGGTCGTTCGATGTTTCATAACCCCGTCATAATTGCAGGTGATCGTCCCGGCGCCAATATTGCTGCCCGGCCCCACGGTGGCATCGCCTATGTACGTCAAATGGTTGGCTTTTGCGCCTTGGCCGATCTGCGCATTTTTGACCTCGACGAAGTTGCCGATATGGCTTTGTTCTGCCAGTTCTGCGCCGGGCCGCAATCGGGCATACGGTCCGACACTGGCCCCACGACCAACCCGTGCCCCTTCCAGATGGCTGAAGGCGCGGATGCGAACCTGACCATCAATCCAGACCCCGGGGCCGAAAATGACGTTCGGTTCGATTACAGTGTCGCGCCCGATGACGGTGTCTGCCGCAAAGAACACGGTTTCCGGGGCGATCAGGGTGACCCCTGCCGCCATCATCTCTGACCGGCGGCGAGTTTGGAATACCGCCTCCGCCCGGGCCAGTTCTGCGCGGGTGTTGATGCCGAGGGTTTCGGCTTCGTCGCAGGTGACGGCGGCGCAATGCAACCCGCGCGCATTGGCCAGACCGACAATGTCGGTGAGGTAGAATTCGCCGGCAGCATTGTCGTCTGAGACCTGTGAAATCAGGTCGAACAGCAGCGATGCCGGGGCCATGACCACGCCAGAATTGCACAGCGTGGTTCGGCGTTCGTCTTCGGTAGCGTCCTTGAATTCGACGATCCGGTCCAGACGGCCATCCACGACGATCAATCGCCCATAGCGGCCCGGGTCTGCGGCGATGAAGCCGAGGTTGACCAGATCGGCCCCGGCTGCCCGCGCATCTGCCATCGCGCACAGGGTGTCTGGTGAAATGAAGGGGGTGTCGCCATAGAGCACAATTGCATCACCCTCGAACCCGGCAAGGGCGTCTTTGGCTTGTGCGACCGCATGGGCCGTGCCGCGTTGCTCGGCCTGATGCACGATCTCGGCACCGGGGCAGTGGGCTTGGGCCGCAGCCGCCACTTCTGCAGCGCCATGACCGGTGACGACCACCACGACTTCGGGGGACAACGCCTTGCCGCTCTCCAACGCATGGGCCAGCAAGGGCAACCCGCCAACCGGATGTAGGACCTTGGGCAGGTCCGATGCCATGCGCGACCCCATCCCGGCGGCCAGAACTATCAAAGAGGTACGGCGTTCGGTCATATCGGGGCCCTGTGCATTTCGTTTCCGTCGCTTCTATCCAGAAAGGCCCGTTTCGCAAAGGCCCCGTGCTTTCACGTCTGCTTACCATTCGTTTCAGTGACGGGCGTTTCGTGCTCGGGCTGGGGCAGTTCGGGCGTAACGGGCGGCGCTATCTCGGGTGTGGTCTCAAGAGGGGCGACGGAGCGAAGCACGCCAACGCCGGTAGACTGGGACAGTTCCGCGTTCAACGTTGCCCCCAGCAGCACGATGAAAATCGTAATGTAAAGAAACATCAAAAGAGCGACGACCGCACCAATCGACCCATATACCTCGTTATATGCCCCAAAGTTGGTCAGGTAATAAGAGAACCCCCAAGACGCGCCGCCCCAGACCAGAACGGCTAGGATCGATCCGGGCGTGATCCAAGGCATTCTTTTGTCGGGAATATTTGGTGAGAACCGGTAGACAACCCAGATGCCAGAGAAAACGACCAACAGGGCTACGGCCCAACGAGCAAACCCGATAATGATCGATGTGAAGTCGCCGAGGGGCAGGAAAGCAAGGATAATCGGCAGAACGACCAATGAGAGAATTGCCACCAATCCCACAATTAACATGGCGAACGTGATGGCAAGCGCGGTCACAGCCGCACGAATCCCGCCCCGCATGGGTGCGTCATAGACCGCGTTGACTGCCTTGATCAAAGCGTCCGTCCCGCGCCGGGCCGACCAGAGGGCGGCGATGGTTGAGATCGCCGTTGCCCAGCCGAGGGTACTGGTATTGGTCGAAGCAAGCTGCCGGACTTGGGTCGCGATAATGTCGAAGGCATCCGCCGGAACAAAATCTTTCAGCAGTGCAAGTTGGTCGTCCACAACAGTCGGGTCCACAAAGAACCCCAGCAACGCGACGAACGCCGCAAGGCCGGGAAACATGGAGAGCATCGTGAAAAAGGCGCCTCCTGCCGCGACCAATGGCACATTGGCGCTGGTGATCCGGCGATTCATACCTTTCACAAATTCCCAGATAGACTTTAGTTTTATCAATATGTTGCCTCGGATACTACGGATCGCCACGATTCGCTGAACCATAACGTCAAGTGGCGCCACTGGGAAATACGAGGCAACGGATTGGGGCCATCGTGTCGCGATCTGTTCCAGATTTTAATGGACTGGGTGCGCGGTGTTTGGTGCGATTGCCTGCCGGTCAGGCAATCGCACGTTGGCTGGGGAGGGCTTGATCCCTGTTCTGGTCAAGGCGATCGAAGGATACAAGCGTCCCGCCCGCCGTCAAAGCCCGGACCCGGCACAACAGAACCGTCCCATCCTGCATCACGACTTTTCCTGCCCAAGGCGACCGTCCGGTGCTGTTCAGAACCGAATTTGCGATGTCGTCCCACGCCTCATCGGCACGGCAGCGGGATTGCCACAGATCAAGAGCCTGCCCGAAACTGGCCGATGCCAGCGATGTTTCCGGATCGGAGGTCCACAGGGAGGTGTAGGATTGGTTGCACAGGCTGAGCGCGCCGTCCCGACTAAACGCCGCGACTGCGGTGTCGATATTGTCGAGCACGGATTGGCTGATTTCGATTTCCGACCGAAAGCTTCGCGTCATCGAGACTTCGAGGGAAATATCTTCAAAGACATAGGCGACGGCTCCGTCGGGATGGGGCCGCCCGGTGACGCGATAGGTCTCTCCGGATGACAAATGCCACACCTCCTCATAGGTGCCATTTTCGGCCCCGGCTTCAAGCTGGGCGATATGCAGCCGCCAGCTTTTATAATCCTTTGGTTCGGGAATGCGTTGCCGATCGCGGAGGGCATCCAAGAAGCTATGCAGGCTGGGGCGACCGCTGAGTTGCTCTGCCGGGAGGCCAGTCAGGTCGATCAACGCGGGGTTAAACAAGGCCAACTGGCGATTTCGGTCGAAAATGGCCAAGCCGATCGTCAGATGGGCAAAGGTCTTGGTTAGGGTCTGCACGAATTCGTTCAGCGCTGATTCTGCGCGGACGACCCTGTCAGCTGGACTTGCAAAGCACAGGTTTTCGGCGTCGCCATGCAAAACGACCACATCAAACCACAACTTGTCCGATTTCGACGCGGCGGGGATTGGGACACGGCGCGTCAGATCCGATGTGGCTTGGGCAAAGTGCGCCTCCGCGAAAATGTCAGGGGGTGGCCAAGCGAACAATGCGGCCTCGCCCGCCACGCTGCGGATCAGATCCAAGTAAGCGCTGTTGGCCCAGACGATGGTGCCATCCTGTCGCTGCTTCCATGTCAGGACAGGTGATTTTTCGGCAATGGCGCGCAGGGTTGTCAATTCGGCTCGCATCGCGGCTAGGCTGAAATGCGCTATCAAATCTGATCGTCGATGTTCGACCGGATCGATCAGCACAATGCGCAATAATCCGTCCACCCGTCGCGCCTGCAGCCTCAGGCTGTCGGGATCATCGGCGTCTTCGTAAATCTCGGCATGTTCGCCGCTGTCCAGATTATGAAATTTCGCCTCTAGGCCTTCAAATCGTTGCGAATAAGCCGCGACAAACCGGGTCCAGTCGTCGGCTGAAGCGGGTTCCGCAGGAATCTGCGCCCGCGCGTTCAGGGTGGCATCAACAAGCGTGCGATTGTCGAACAGAAAGACGATTTCGTCTTCCGGCTTGGTGTCGCCTGTGTCCAATGTGGATAAATGTTTGCGCCGCCACCTGTGATAGAGGCCAAAGACTGCCAAGGTTGCAGACACAGACGCGATCAGTCCGCTGGCAATATGAGTGTGAAAGTCAAACATGCTAACCACACGGCAAGTCCCGGCCCCCCGGCACGGCAAGCCCCTTAACTATCTTTAATGAGGACCGTTAAGGATAAGTTAAACCTAAAATCAGGAAAGGTCAGTTATGGCGCCAGCGGTTGGTTCAGGCCAAGTGCCCCGATTTTTTCATCTTCGCGCGTCGCAATCCGTTCCCGCCGCCAATGAACCTCGACGATGGCGCCTGAGCGGTCTGGGCGCTCTTCCGAGTTTAGGAAGGGGTCAGAACCGTTATAGAACGTCAATTCGGCGCCGGTTCGTTCTAGCAGCGTTTTTGCGATAAACAATCCAAGGCCCATCCCTTCGTATTCTGGCCGTTTCGCGACCTCGGAGTCCGACTTTCGGCTTCGCAGGAAGGGGTCGCCAAGGCGTCCGATCACGTGGGCGGGATAGCCCTGACCATCATCACTGATCCGAATTCGAATGGAGGCGCTGGTCCACATTGCATCGACCCAGACGGTGCTATCCGCAAAATCGACAGCGTTTTGCATCAGGTTGCGCAGCCCGTGGATGATTTCCGGTTGCCGCTTGATCTGCGGTTGCAGGCTTTCGCCATCCAGCGTCGGGGCTATGGAAAACCGAACTCTTTTGCCGCGCTCGGTATGGGGCTCTGCGGCTTCATGGATCACGGTTTCAAGCGGGGCATATTGCATATGCTTGTCGTCTTTCCCGGCCCGGCCCATGGATCGCAGAATATCTCGGCAGCGATCGGCCTGGTCACGGATCAGACCGGCATCGGCCCGTTGGTCCGGGTCTTCCAATTCGTCGTACATTTCCGAACTGACCAGCTTGATGGTCGCGAGAGGTGTTCCAAGCTCATGCGCGGCGGCGGCCACCACGCCACCAAGGTCGGTCAGTTTCTGCTCGCGTTCCAGGGCCATCTGCGTCGCCAGGATCGCATCAGACATCGCATTGATCTCTATGCTGATCCGGCGGGCGTATCCGGCAATGAAAACAAGGCCGATTACAATAGCGACCCAAAACCCCAACAGAAAGTCCGGCGGCATATCCATGACCACGCCGAGACGGTTGGTCAGCGGGAAGTTGAAGATCGCAACCCCGGTAATCAGCAGAAAAGCGACGCCGCCAAGCAGCACCGTAGACCGCAACTGAAGCGCAGAGGCCGAGATCGTGACGGGCGCGAGGATCAGAAGAGCGAAGGGATTGTTCAGGCCTCCGGTCAGGAACAGGAGGAAACTGAGTTGCGAGATGTCGAAAAGCAGCATCGACACAACTTCGCCTTCGCTTAGGCGCTTGTTCTCAGGAAAAATATAGACGGCAAAGAGGTTGGAAATGACCGATGCGCCCACAGCCAAGTAGCACAGGCCAAATTGCAGGTTCAGGGCAAAGGCGTATTGCGCCACGGTGATCGTGATCAACTGCCCCGAGATGGCGATCCAGCGCAGGACAACCAAGGTTCGCAATCGAATCCAATGGCTGCGTGCCTCGGGGGCGAATGGGTAATTCATACGGTTGGGCATCGGTGTGGCCCCTTGGTCGCCGGGATTGCGTCAGGTGGTCTGTTTCGCGGCCGTCTGCTAAGTCACGGCAGGATCAGAATAGGATCCTTGTGAGGAAGGCGAAAGGATTGTTTCAATGGCCCGATTTGTCGCCATATCGGCTGCGGTTTTGATCCTGTGCCTGTTGGGAGGCAGCTTGGTCTTTGTTCTGTTGCCCCGTGAGACTGACGCCTTCGCCTCGTGCGGCAGCAGCAGCGGTGGCGCGATCGGAGGGCCGTTTACCTTAATCGATTCCTCAGGGCAGGCGGTCACGGAGGCCGAAGTCATCACAGAGCCGGCCTTGATCTATTTTGGCTACACGTTCTGCCCGGACGTGTGCCCGATGGACATGATGCGCAATGCTGAAGCCGTCGACATTCTGGCAGAACGTGGCATCTCGGCCACGCCTGTGTTCATCACGGTCGACCCCCAGCGGGACACGCCCGAGGTGGTGGGCACCTATGCCGAGGCCATGCATGACCGGGCCATCGGGTTGACCGGCACGCCTGCGCAGATTAAGGGCGCAAGCCAAGCGTATAAGACGTTTTTTAAGGTTCAAGGACCGGAAAGCGACCCTTATTATCTGGTCGATCATTCGACCTTCACCTACCTCGTCCTACCGGAAGTTGGCTTTGTAGACGTCTTCCGACGTGACCTGACGCCGACCCAGATCGCAGATCGTGCTGGCTGTTTCATAAAACAGAGTTAAGTCGTCGCTCTGAGTGAAATTGACGCGCGACACGTGACGGGATAGACCCGGCGGAAACCAAACTCGGAGATGGACATGTCGGAACAGGACCTTGGGGATATTGGGGACGACCCGACACTTTTGCTGGTCGACGACGATGAACCGTTTCTGAAACGCCTGACCCGAGCCATGGAAAAACGCGGGTTCGTGGTCGAAAATGCCGGCTCCGTGGCCGCTGGTAAAGCGATCGCAACAGCCCGGCCTCCGGCCTATGCGGTGGTAGACCTGCGCCTCGAAGACGGTAACGGTCTGGATGTGGTCGAAGTTTTGCGCGCCAAACGACCTGATTGCCGGGTTGTAGTCCTGACCGGATACGGTGCCATCGCCACGGCAGTTGCTGCGGTGAAGATCGGCGCGACCGACTACCTGTCGAAGCCGGCCGATGCCAATGACATCACCTCGGCCCTTTTGGCCCGATTGGATGAATTGCCACCGCCGCCGGAAAATCCGATGTCTGCGGATCGGGTCCGGTGGGAACACATCCAGCGGGTCTATGAACTCTGTGACCGCAACGTATCCGAAACCGCGCGCCGCCTGAACATGCACCGCCGGACGCTGCAACGTATCCTCGCCAAACGCAGCCCGCGCTGAGCGCAACGGGCTACGACACTAACACTGACCAAGCAAGGTCGCGTGGCGGGCGGTAAAGGCCGTCCGGCATTCGGTCGGAGGCCGCAACGTCACGTCTAGCCCTTCAATTAAGGTTGAAGGGGGCGGTCGAAAGAACTTGGCAGCCTCGGTTTCAGAAAATCCCGCGATACGCGTGGCTTCCATCCATGCCGAGATCCGGTCGGCCCGCTTGATCTGTTTCCTGACTTGTTCGGGCAACTCGGCGGGCAGGCCGAACCGTGTATGGATCGCCGCTGATAAACGCGCCTCAAGATCGCTGTATTTGGGGCCGATGGCGGATTTGACCGGTGAGATCATATCGCCGATGACATATTCTGCCGCATCATGCAGCAGAGCCGCCAAGCGCCATTTGGCCGGAGCCGTCGGGGCAATCCGACCGAACAGATTTTCGACCAATAAGGAATGTTCGGCGACGGAGTAGGCGTGTGCGCCGATTGTCTGGCCATTCCAGCGGGCCACGAAGGCCAGTCCGTGGGCAATATCCTCGACCTCAATATCCATCGGCGTCGGGTCCAGCAGATCAAGTCTGCGGCCAGACAGCATCCGTTGCCATGCGCGGGGGGGCGATTTGGTCATGAACTCTCCTCGGGTGACCCGGGCTGGGTGTAACCGCAATATCGGGCTGGGGAAAAGGCCAGAAGCTGCCAGCGTGGGATGGATCATTCAAAAATTGGCTGACCGCACCTATGTTTGTGTCAGGAAGAGGAGAGAGCACATGATGACCATTACCCGTGACGACGGCCGGAATTGCCTGATCGTGGAGCCATCCGGAAAGCTTGCTCGGGATGATTTCGACAGGCTGACCGAGACATTCAATACGATGGTGAATGAGTCCGATCAGATCCCGAACCTCGTTGTGCATGCGGCCGAATTCCCCGGATGGCGGGATTTTTCGGCTCTCGTTGGGCATTTGTCCTTTTTGCGTGACCACCACAAAATGGTTGCCAAGATTGCTTTGGTGTCGGATTCACGCGTTCTGGATGTTGCGCCGAAAATTGCGAAGCACTTCCTGTTTGCCGAGATCCGGGTGTTTCCCGGATCGGCGTTGGATGCTGCACTGGAATGGGTCGCCGCGCCGATGGATGCGCCCAATCACGTCACGATCCTGACGGACCTGCCACCGGATGTAATTGGAATCTCTGTACGTGGCGTCATCAGCGCCAAGGATTACCACGATACAATCGTGCCGCTGATTGAGCGCAAGTTGCAGGATCACCCGAAGGTCAAATGTCTGTACCAGATCGGGCCAGAGTTCAAATCAATGACCCCCGGCGCGGTTTGGAGCGATGCGCGGGTAGGAATGATGAATCTTAGCGCCTTCTCCAAGATTGCGGTGGTGTCGGATCTGGAGTGGATTCGGCATGGCACCCGGGTATTCGCCCCGTTGATTCCGGGTCGGGTCCATGTCTTTGGCAATTCTGAAATGGCCGAGGCGCGGCTGTGGATCAGCGGCGACGACGCTTAAAAAGCAATCCACGGCCAGCATAGGCCAGCCGTGGGTATATGGGTGTCGGATTAACCGAGACGACGGTCCCGCATCGCCAGCAGACGCAGGCGGAGGGCGTTGAGTTTGATGAAGCCTGCCGCGTCTTTCTGATCGTAGGCACCAGCATCGTCTTCAAACGTGACGTGGCTTTCCGAATAGAGCGAATGATCGGACCAGCGCCCGACGGTCCGTGCCAAACCCTTGTAAAGCTTGAGGCGAACTGTTCCCGTCACGTGCTTTTGGCTGTGGTCGATGGCCGCTTGGAGCATCTCGCGCTCGGGGCTGTACCAGAAGCCGTTATAAATCAGCTCGGCATACCGGGGCATCAGTTCGTCTTTCAGGTGCGCGGCGCCACGGTCCAGCGTGATCTGTTCGATGCCGCGATGGGCTTCGAGCAAAAGGGTGCCGCCCGGCGTTTCGTAAATGCCGCGCGACTTCATGCCAACGAAGCGTCCTTCGACCAGATCAAGGCGTCCGCAGCCGTGCTTGCCGCCCAATTCATTGAGCTTTGTCAGAATTGTGGCGGGGCTCATGGCCTCGCCGTTGATGGCGACGGCGTCACCCTTTTCGAAGGTGACTTCGATGAATTCCGGGGTGTCCGGGGCGTTTTCCGGGGCGACGGTGCGCTGGTAGACATAATCGGGCGCGTCTTCGGCCGGGTTTTCCAGAACCTTGCCTTCGGACGAGGTGTGCAGAAGATTCGCGTCAACCGAGAACGGGGCTTCGCCGCGTTTATCCTTAGCGATCGGGATCTGGTGGGTCTCGGCGAACTCCAACAGTTTGGTTCGGCTGGACAAATCCCATTCGCGCCACGGCGCGATTACCTTGATGTCGGGGTTCAGGGCATAGGCAGAGAGTTCGAACCGGACCTGGTCGTTGCCCTTGCCGGTCGCGCCGTGGGCGACGGCATCGGCGCCGGTTTCTTCCGCGATCTCGATCAGGCGCTTGGAAATCAGCGGCCGCGCGATGGAGGTGCCCAGCAGATAGAGCCCTTCATAAACAGCGTTAGCACGGAACATCGGGAACACGAAATCGCGCACGAATTCTTCCCGAACATCTTCGATGAAGATATTTTCTGGTTTAACGCCAAGCAGTTCTGCTTTTTTGCGCGCTGGTTCCAGTTCTTCGCCCTGGCCGAGATCGGCGGTGAAGGTCACCACTTCGCAACCATATTCGATCTCAAGCCATTTCAGGATGATCGAGGTATCGAGGCCGCCTGAATAGGCGAGGACAACTTTCTTGGGGGCGGACATTTCGGTACTCCGGAAACTGGGTCGGACCCGGGTTTAGCGGCGTTTCGACGAGGGGGCAAGGATCCCGCAACACAGGGCCAAATCCCACCGAACGGTGCGTCGGACTTTTATCGGACTTTCGTCGGACTTGGATCGGACCGTTTCAGGATCGGACTCGCCCCCAACCGCACGCTTTGCAGCCTTGTCTGGCTGCAGTAGGGTCCGGGAAGGAAGCGATGAAAAGGGTCCTCGATGCTGTCTTTCCGAATTTTGCGCCACGCCATCATGATGGTCGTTACCAATCTGGGCGATGTCCTGCGGCTGAGCGCGCCGATGATCGCGTTTGCGGCGCTTGTGCCTTTGGCGCTTTGGCTGTTTGGGATCAGCCCAGATCCGGTGGTGATGGATTTCTCGGCGCTTGACCCATCTACGGACGCGCCCTCAGGTGCCGCTGCGGTGGAGGCCGAGATCGTCAGCGTCAATTCCCCGCTGTTGATTCTGGCGGGCATCGTGCAATCGGCGATTGGCTTGTGGGTGCTGGTGGCGTGGCATCGCTATGTTCTGCTGGAAGAACGGCCCGGCCGGTTCTCGGCGACGGTGCCGATGGACCGGGTGCTTGGGTATCTGGGGCAGTTGATCTTGATCGTTTTGGCCAGCGTGGCCGCCACCGCTGTCGTCGGATTGGCTGTGCTTTTGGTGCTGACCCTGTTCGGTGATTCGGCCTTTGGGTTGGCGCTGTCTTTCCTGTTGGCGGTTGGTTGCGTGGTCTTGGTGTATCCGTTCGTGCTTAGGTTGTCGGTGGCATTGCCTGCCGCCGCGATTGGACAGCGGTTGGGGCTGCGCGGCGCGTGGGAGGCAACCCGGGGCCAGACCGGGCTGTGTCTGGGCCTGCTGTTGTGGGGCGTGGTGGCCAGCTTGGTGGCATGGTTGCCGATGATCTTGCTGGCGTTCGTGTTGCCCACGGCGCTGTTTATCGTTGCGAATGCGGTGTTTCAGGTACTCTGCACCGTGGTGGCCGCCAGCGTCTTGACCACGCTTTACGGCTATTTTGTCCAGAAGCGGGTCCTGATGCTGTAGGAGGATGATGGGCACCGCGCACAGGAGGCCACAGCAGCAGGGTCGGGGCGGTGCCGACTGCCTGCTGCCCGAAGACGCGCTTGCCAAGGGCACGCAATCGGGGCACTTCTGAGCCATGACCAGTTTTTCCGACGCGGCCCTTGCCGCCACCGCCCGTATGCGTGCGCTGTTTCCGCCGACGCCCTTGCAGCGCAATGAGTTTTTGTCCCGCCGCTTCAACGCCGATATTTGGTTGAAGCGCGAGGATCTGTCACCGGTGCGGTCCTATAAAATTCGGGGCGCATTCAACGCCATGCGCAAGGTGCGGGCGGACACCCCCGATCAAGGCCAGTTCGTCTGTGCCAGCGCCGGAAATCACGCGCAGGGCGTGGCGTTTGCCTGCCGCCACTTCGGCGTACGCGGAACAATCTTTATGCCGGTAACGACGCCGCAGCAGAAGATCCTCAAAACCCGGACCTTCGGGGGCGAGGCGATCACGATCAAGCTGGTCGGGGATTATTTCGACGATACGCTGGCCGCCGCGCAGGACTATTGTGCGGGGATCGGCGGGCATTTCCTGTCGCCGTTCGATGATGATGATGTGATTGAGGGTCAGGCCTCGGTCGCGGTGGAGATTCTGGATCAATTGGGGGCGGCGCCGGATGTGGTGGTTCTGCCGGTTGGTGGCGGCGGATTGGCCTCGGGTGTGCGGATGTTCTTGGCCGAGGCGGCCCCGGATGTGGCGCTGCGGCTGGTTGAGCCGGCCGGCGGGGCCAGTCTGACGGCGGCTCTGGCGGGGGGCGGCCCGGTCACCCTGAAGAAGGTTGATAATTTCGTCGATGGGGCGGCGGTGGCGCGGATTGGCGATCGTACCTATGCGGCCTTGTCCGATGTGCCGCTGGCACAGGTCCTGACCGCGCCCGAAGACAGAATATGCGCCACCCTGATCGAAGTGTTGAACATTGAAGGGATCGTGTTGGAGCCAGCCGGAGCCTTGGCGGTCGATGCGCTGACCGATCTGGCGGGCGAAATCGCAGGCAAGACCGTGGTCTGTGTGACCTCGGGCGGGAACTTCGATTTCGAGCGGTTGCCAGAGGTGAAGGAACGGGCCCTGCGGTTTTCCGGGGTGAAGAAGTACTTTGTGCTGCGCCTGCCGCAACGTCCGGGGGCCCTGCGTGAGTTCCTGTCGTTGCTGGGGCCAGATGACGATATCGCCCGGTTCGAGTACTTAAAGAAATCAGCCCGGAATTTCGGGTCGGTCTTGATTGGGATTGAAACCGCCGAGGCGGCGAATTTCACCGATTTGTTCGCTCGGCTGGATGCCAAGGGATTCATCTATGAAGACATCACCCAAAACCAGACCCTGTCCGAGTTCCTGATCTAGCCTCTCAAGGCTCAGGCGACGGCGCCAAGGCGCGGCAGTCCGGCCAAAAGGTCGGATTTGGACTGATCATAGGCGTTGAGAATTGGGGTAATGTCGATTTCGGCGCTGGTGCCCGTGCGGGCGTCGACTTCGGCGGTTTGGCACAGGCGGGCCAATTCGTCGAAGCCAAGGTTCAGGGCGGCACCTTTCAGGAAATGCATCAAATCTTCCAGATCACCCGGCGTCAGCGGAGTGGCGGGTGACGGCGCGCGCAGTGTTTGCGCCACCGATTCGGTTTCTTCCAAAAACAACGCCACGACTTCGGAAAACGCGTCTTCGCCGACCTCTCGTCGAAGGTCTTGTACTCGTGCCCAATTCATATCCGATCCTTTAACGGCTGTGCTGCTAAAATCTTCCCTGACGTTAAACGAACCGCCTTAACGGAGGATTGCCGATTTCGGTCGAATGCGGGGCTTCATGCATTCTTAAGCCGGGCATGCCACCACTGGTGCAGATGTGGGAGGCGGGATCATGCAAGCAGTGCGGCGACGGCCCGCCGAAGCCGCAGATATTGACGAAGACATGCGCATTCTGGTGGTCGATGACAGCCGGGCGCAGCGCTTGTTGCTGGCGTCGCAATTGCGGCGGTCGGGGTATCGGGTATCCGAGGCCGCAAGCGGTGAGGCCGCGCTGGAAATGGCCGCGGTGCAGACATTCGATCTGGTAGTCAGTGATTGGATGATGCCCGGCATGACCGGGCCGGACCTGTGCATGGCGCTGCGGACGCGGTGTGACCGAGATTACGTGTATTTCATTCTGCTGACATCGAAGACCGAACAGGCCGAGATCGCCGAAGGGTTGGATCGCGGTGCCGATGATTTCCTGAGCAAACCAGTGAATGGGGATGAACTGCGTGCCCGGATCAGGGCCGGAGGGCGGATCATCGCCATGCAGCACGAACTGACCCGAAAAAATCGTCTGATTGGTGAGACTCTGACCGAATTGCAGGTGCTGTATGATCAGATCGACCGCGATCTGGTCGAGGCCAGCAAGTTGCAGCAATCCTTGATGCGCGAGCGCCATCTGGAATTCGACGCCGGGTCGGTGTCTTTGTTGCTGCGGGCCAGCGGACGGGTTGGCGGCGATCTGGCCGGTGTCTTTCGCGCCAGCCCAACCCAGTTGGGGCTGTATTCGCTGGATGTGTCCGGGCATGGGATCGCATCGGCGCTGATGACGGCACGGCTTGCGGGGCACCTGTCGACCAGCGCGCCGGAACACAATATTGCCCTGAGCCATGTGGCCGATGATCGGTACCGTGTTCTGCCGCCAAAAGATGTGGTGCAACGGTTCAACAATCTGATGTCATCGTCCATCGAGACCGAGCACTATTTCACGATCTGCATCGGTGTTCTGGATCTGGACAGCGGCGAAGTGGTCATGTCGCAGGCCGGGCACCCGCATCCATTGGTGCAACGCAAGGACGGACGGATTGAGTTTCACGGCCATGGCGGCTTGCCGGTTGGGTTGATTGAAAATGCACGGTATGACCAGTTTCGGTTCCGTCTGAACCCGGGGGATCGGCTGCTGATGTGTTCTGACGGGATCACGGAATGCCCAGGGGTGCAAAGCCCGATGCTGGATGATGACGGGCTGGTTGAGATGCTGTCCCGTAACCACGCCGCCACCGGCCCTGCCCTTTTAGAGGCCTTAGTCCGCGACCTGATCGTCTTTCACGGCAATGACAATTTTCCCGACGACGTGTCGGCTGTGCTGTTTGAATATCGTGGGGCGGGCGGATGATCGGCGCGCGATTTGGGTTTAGACGACCCCGGACAGTACCCGGCGCAGGGCGGCCCGATCGCCGGGGCTGGCCACCTTGGTCGCCGCGGTCTCTATGGGCATCCAGACGGCGGTGTGACCGGGTTCAGACGGCGGTCCCAGCCGACGGACTGGCCGCGCGAGGTAGATGGTACAGACCTTTTCGGCCCACAGATCGTACTCGGGCATGAAGGTAAACCGCCGATAGCTGCCGATCCGCCGCGCCGCCGCCATCCGCCAACCGGTTTCCTCGAACACCTCGCGATGTAAGGCGTGCACCGGGTGCTCTCCGGGGTCGATCCCGCCGCCCGGAAGCTGAAATTCAGGCACGGGTGACATCTGGTGGGTCAGCAAAACATCACCGCCGCGCAGCAACACCGCATAGGCCCCGGGGCGGCGTGTATAGACTGTACCGGTCACAGCAGGATCGCCAAATCTGCGCATCGGTCTTGGACCTCCGGTTGTCGTGCCTATATGGAGGCGGTATGCCCAACTCAACGGGCAAAGGAAACCCCATGACCATTGGAACAAAAATCGCTTGGGACGACACCGTCCTTCCTTTTCAACTTGACCGTGCCGATATCCGCGGCCGGGTCGCGCGGCTGGATGGCGTGCTGGACAACGTCTTGGCTCAGCACAATTATCCGCCACAAATTGCGGCCCTCGTGGCCGAGATGGCCTTGCTGACCGCGTTGATTGGCCAGACCATCGATCTGCGCTGGAAGCTGTCATTGCAGGTGCGTGGCAACGGACCGGCGCGGCTGATTGCAACGGATTACTATGGCCCCTCGGCTTCTGGAGAGCCGGCCCGGGTGCGGGGTTATGCCAGTTTTGATGCCGACGCATTGACCGATGCGGATCCGTTTTCGCAGATCGGAAAGGGCTATTTCGCCGTTCTGATTGATCAAGGCGAAGGCACCACGCCCTATCAAGGCATCACCCCGATTGCCGGCGGATCGTTGCGCGCCTGCGCGGAAACCTATTTCGCTCAGTCTGAGCAGCTTCCGACCCGGTTCGAGTTGTCGTTTGGCACCTCGCAAGAGGCGGGTGGCCGGTCCGGCTGGCGCGCCGGTGGTGTGATGTTGCAGCATATGCCCAAAGCCTCGCCCTATGCCACTGGCGGTGGCTCTGGCGAGGGTGGGTTGCTGGCCTCGAACGACCTGTTGGACGCGACTCAGGAAGAGAACTGGAACCGGGTGAACGTACTGCTGGACACGGTGGATGCGTTGGAATTGGTTGGCCCCAGTGTGCAACCGACCGAGCTTTTGGTGCGTCTTTTCCACGAAGAGCAACCGCGCGTCTACGATCCGCAGCCGGTGCAATTCGGCTGTACATGTAGCGAGGATCGGGTCCGTCAAAGCCTGTCGATCTACTCGGCCAAAGACATCGCGTACATGACCACGCCCGAAGGCATCGTTACTGCGGATTGCCAGTTTTGCGGTGCGCATTACGAGATTGACCCACAGACCGTCGGTTTTGAAGCGAAGACTGGACCGGATGGGGCTGCGACCGAGCAGCCGGGTGGACCGACGGCCGACGGACCCGATGACCGGGAATGATCCGATCGGGCCTCTGCGCATCGCGCTGGCAGGCCCGGTTGACCCTGCATTTGGGTCGTCGGATTACGATCTGAACCCGGGCAGCGTTCCGCCTGAAGGGCGGGCGCTGCGCAAAGCGGCGGTGCTGGTCGGGCTGATCGATGACCCGTCAGGTTGGCAGGTTCTTTTGACCAAACGGTCGTCCCGGTTGCGCCATCACCCGGGACAGATCGCCTTTCCGGGCGGCAAGCTGGACCCGGATGATGACGGCCCCGAAGCCGCGGCGCTGCGCGAGGCCCGCGAAGAAGTCGGCCTGCCCTCGGGCTTGGTGGACATTTTAGGCCGTTTGCCCAGTCATGAAACCGTCACCGGATTTGACGTGGTGCCGGTGGTGGCGCAGATTACTGCGCCATTCCGCCTTGTGGCTGAGCTGGGCGAGGTCGCCGAGATCTTTACCGTTCCTTTGGCGCATGTCACGGATGCTTCCCGCTTTCGGATCGAAGGCCGCCGTTGGCGGGGGCAACGGCGCTTGTATTACACGGTGCCGTACGGACCCTATTACATCTGGGGCGCGACCGCGCGGATCCTGCGGATGCTGGCAGAGCGGAGCGCACGGTGACCCGGCTAACCGCGCCATGGCTGAACGATTCTCAGGTGCAGGCGGTCTTTGATGCGCTGGCCGGGCACCGGGTGTTGTTCGTCGGCGGCTGTGTCCGCAACGCGGTGTTGGGTCGTGCCGCCAGTGATCTGGACTTGGCGACCGATGCCGTGCCGGAGGCGGTGATTGCGGCGGTCGAGGCTGCCGGTCTGAAAGCCGTTCCGACCGGGATCGAGCATGGCACGGTCACGGTGGTCTCGGGTGGGCGCGGCTTTGAAGTCACAACCTTTCGCCGGGATGTCGAGACTGATGGTCGCCGCGCAGTGGTGCAGTTCTCCACGCGAATGGACGAAGATGCGCAGCGGCGCGATTTCACCATGAACGCGCTTTATGCTGATCGCTGCGGTCAGGTTTTGGATCCGATTGGCGGACTGGAAGACCTGCAGGCGGGCCGGGTACGGTTCATTGGCGACGCACTTGCGCGGATTGCCGAAGATTATTTGCGGATCCTGCGGTTCTTTCGCTTTCATGCTTGGTATGCGGATCCGGCTGAGGGAATAGACGCCGAGGGGCTTGCGGCCTGTGCGGCCGGGGTGGACGGCCTTGATCGGCTGCCTGCGGAACGGATCTGGCAGGAATTGCGCAAGCTGTTGGCGGCGCCCGATCCGGCACCTGCCGTGGCGGCCATGGCGCAGTCTGGCGTGCTGGCGCGGGTGATGCCGGGGGCTGTGCCTGACGGGCTGACGGTGCTTGTCGCGCTGGAGACGGAGGCTGGCCTCGCTCCGGATCCGCTACGGCGGATGGTGGCTTTGGGCGGGCCGGACCCGGCGCAGCGGCTTCGTCTCAGTCGGGCGGATGCGCGGACCGGGGCGCAGTTGCGCGCGGGCGTGTCTGACGGGGCAAGCGCGGCCACGCTAGCTTGGCGTTTTGGCGCGGCTGTCGCGTGGGATATTGGGGTGCTGCGGGCGGCGCTGATTGGGGGAGGGCTGCCATTTGGCTGGGCTGAAGCCGTGGCCCGGGGGGCCGCAGCGCAGTTTCCGATCTCGGCGTCTGATTTGATGCCCGCTTTTACCGGCCCGGCGCTTGGCGCGCGTCTGAAGCAATTGCAGCAGCACTGGATCGCGTCGGACCTGACGCTTGACCGGGACGGGTTACTGGCGCTGGATTGATCCGCGCGTGTGTTCCCCCGTGGCGCGGGGGTGTTACAGTCGCGGCGACCAGATTGCGCGAAAGAGCCGCTGTGCGCAGGAGGCGTGACCTTTAATCCGGCACCGACTGGCCGGATATGGCGGTGCTGTGCCGCGTGGCGCGCCCTTGCCTTGGCTGAGGTTTCCCTTGCCGGGGAAACGCGCTAGGTAACGGTGTCGCCCCTGCCAGTCAGAGCCATTTCCCCCATGTTCCGTTTTTTTGAAACCCTTGTGGATCCCTACGTTTCGTATGCCGAACAGGACACGCCGCCGCGACGGTTGTGGCCGTTTCTGCGCAATTATTCCCGGCCCTTCCGTGGGGTGTTTATCGCCACAGGGTTGTTGTCGGTACTGGTGGCGGCGGGCGAGGTCGGGCTGATCTACTATATGGGCCGTCTGGTCGATTTGCTGGGCGGAGCCGGGCCTGCGGCGTTCTGGGCGGCCCATAGTGTCGAATTGATCCTTGTGACGCTGGCAATCTTGGTGTTGCGCCCTGTGGTGCAGGGGCTTCAGGTTCTGCTGCTGAACAACGCCATTTTGCCCAATTTCGGAACGCTGTTTCGGTGGCGGGCGCATGGCCATGTGCTGCGCCAGTCGGTGGGGTGGTTCGAGAATGATTTCGCGGGCCGGATTGCCAACCGGATTATGCAGGCCCCGCCAGCGGCCGGTGAAGCCGTGTTCCAAGTGTTCGATGCTCTGTCCTTTGCGATCGCCTATTTCATCGGCGCCACGCTGATTCTGGGCGATGCCGATCCGCGACTGGCGGTGCCGTTGATCGTCTGGCTGGCGCTGTATGCCGGGTTGACCCGCTGGACGATGACCCGGGTGGGCCCCGCGTCAAAAGCGGCGTCGGATGCGCGCTCGATGACCACAGGGCGGATTGTCGACACCTATTCCAACATCCATTCGGTCAAGATGTTCGCCCATCACCGGCGCGAACTGGCCTTTGCACATGAGGCGATCGAACGGACACGCCAGACCTTTTCCCGTGAGATGCGGATCTTCACGATCATGGATGTGTCGCTGACCGTTCTGAACGGGGTGTTGATCGTCGGTGTGGTCGGCTGGGCGTTGTTTCTATGGAGCCATGGGTCGGCCACGGTTGGCGTGGTGGCCACCGCTGTGGCGCTGACCCTGCGGCTGAATGGAATGGCGGGCTGGATCATGGCTGCGGTCTCTAGCCTGTTTCGCAATCTGGGGGTCGTGGCCGAGGGTATGGAAACGATCGCACAGCCGATTGCACTGCTGGATCGGCCGAACGCACCGCCGTTGGATGTGACGGAGGGCAAGATCACGGTCTCGAACTTGAGCCATCATTACGGACGCGGCGCGGGGGGATTGCAGGATGTTAGCTTTACCTTGAACCCGGGCGAAAAGATTGGCTTGATCGGGCGCTCGGGGTCCGGAAAGTCGACGCTCGTCAAGCTGTTGCTGCGGTTCTACGATACTGAATCGGGCCGGATCGAGATCGACGGTCAGCCGATTGATGCGGTCCAGCAAGAAAGCCTGCGGGCGGCGATTGGCGTTGTGCAGCAGGATAGTTCGCTACTGCACCGCTCGGTCCGCGACAACGTTCTTTATGGGCGGCCAGACGCAACCGAGGCCGACATGATCGCCGCCGCCCAGAAGGCCGAGGCGCATGAGTTCATTCTGGGACTGCGCGATTCCGAAGGGCGCAGCGGTTATGATGCCCAAGTTGGTGAGCGTGGTGTGAAACTGTCCGGCGGTCAGCGGCAGCGGATCGTGCTGGCCCGCGTGATCTTGAAAGACGCCCCGATCTTGGTGTTGGACGAAGCCACCAGTGCGCTGGATAGTGAGGTTGAGGCCGCCATCCAAGAAACGCTCTATGGGATGATGCAGGGCAAGACCGTGATCGCGGTGGCGCATCGGCTGTCGACCATCGCGCGGATGGACCGGATTCTGGTCTTGGATGATGGCCAGATTGCAGAACAAGGAACCCATGACGATCTGTTGGCCCGGGGCGGTATTTATGCCGGTTTCTGGGCGCATCAATCGGGCGGTTTCCTGAAAACAGACCCAGCGAAGGAGGCAGCGGAATGCGCTATGTGACCCGGATCGGCAGTTGGATTGATGCGTTCCGTCCGGCAGAGGGGCCACCCCCCCGGCAATTGGGGGCGTTCTTTCGCTGGGCCTTGTCGGGCGCATTCGGTGTGTTGGCGTGGTCGGCTGGTATCTCGGCCTTGGCGGGAGCGCTGGAGGTGGTCACGGCGGTGATCCTCGGCTGGGTCATCGACGCGGCGCTGTCTTCGGGGCCGGACAGCTTTTTCTCAAGCCAGTGGCCATTGGTGGCGGGCAGTCTGGTCTTTTTCGTGCTGCTTCGGCCGCTGGTCTTTGGGCTGTCGGCGGCGGCGAACGGCATCCTGATCGGTCCGAATGTGCAACCTTTGGTGTTGTCGCGGTTGCACCGCTGGACCCTTGGGCAGGCCGTGACCTTTTTCGACAATGATTTTGCCGGGCGCATAGCGCAGAAACAGATGCAGACGGCCCGTGCTGTTACGGATGTTACGGCCGAATTTATCAACGTCATCTGCTTTGCGCTGGCCTCGCTGGTGGCGTCGGCGCTGTTATTGGCGACCATCGATGGCTGGATCGGTTTGGCCTTGATGGTGTGGCTGGTCGCTTATCTGGCGCTGATCACGTGGTTCATGCCGCGGATTCGCGGCAGCTCCATGGGGCGGGCGGCGGCGCGGGCGCTGGTGACCGGGCAGGTCGTCGATACGGTGACCAACATGCGGACGGTCAAGTTATTTGCCCATGCCGAACATGAGGATCGGGTGGCGCTGGATGCGATGGGCCGCTTCCGCGAGCGGGCCTTGGCGTTCGGCGGGTTGTCGTCGCTGTTTCGGTTTGCCCTGATGGCTTTGGCGGGTCTGTTGCCGGTGCTGCTGGTGGGCGGGGCGTTGATCTTATGGACCCACGGGCTGGCCACGGCAGGCGATATTGCCGCATCGGGTGCGATTGCGATCCGCATTGCGCAAATGACCGGCTGGGTCAGCTTCACGTTGATGGGCATTTATTCCAATCTGGGCGAGGTCGAGGACGGGATGCACACCCTGACCCCGCCGCATGGGCTGACCGATCATGGCAACGCAGTGGAACTGTCCGCCGAGGCCGGGCCGATCGGCTATGACAATGTCACGTTCGCCTATGGCCGCGATACGGGCGGGGTCATGGATCTGACCCTATCGGTTGGCGCGGGCGAGAAGCTGGGTGTCGTGGGTCCGTCGGGGGCGGGCAAGTCAACGCTCGTGGCGTTGTTGCTGCGGCTTTACGATCCCGAGACGGGGCGGGTTTCGGTTGGGGGCCATGATTTGCGCGACCTGACTCAAGAAAGCCTGCGGCGCCGGATCGGCATGGTCACGCAGGAAACCGCGATGTTCAATCGGTCGGCCCGGGACAACATCCTGTATGGTCGCCCCGATGCCAGCGAGGCCGAGATGATCGCGGCGGCGCGCAAGGCCGAGGCGCATGACTTCATCCTCGGTTTGGAAGACCATAAGGGGCGGCGCGGCTATGATGCGCATCTGGGCGAGCGCGGTGTCAAACTGTCGGGTGGGCAGCGGCAGCGGATTGCTCTGGCCCGGGCCATCGTGAAGGATGCGCCGATTCTGGTGCTGGACGAAGCGACCAGCGCATTGGACAGTGAGGTCGAGGCGTCGATCCAGTCGGCGCTAGAGCGGGTGATGGAGGGTAAAACCGTCGTTGCCATCGCGCACCGCTTGTCGACCTTGGCGCAGATGGACCGGATCATCGTGCTTGAGGCCGGGCGCATCGTCGAACAGGGCACCCATGATGCGTTGCTGGAGCAAGGCGGAATTTACGCCCGGTATTGGCAGCGTCAGTCCGGTGGCTTCATTGTGGATACCGAGGCGGCCGAGTGACACAGGTCAAGCTTTTCGCCGTCGCAGCGATTGTTGGTGGGGCTTTCTTCGGACGCCTTGGTCAGGTAGAGGCAAGGGCTGACCCCGTACCCCTGTGAGGATCGACGCCTATGACCGCTGCATACCCTTTGGTGTCGCTATGATCCGCACCGTGACCATCGACCGGCTGGGCCATTTGGGCGACGGGATCGCCGAAGGACCTGTGTTTGTGCCACGCACCCTTCCGGGTGAGGTGATTGAGGGCAATGTTCTCGGCGACAAGATCGCCGCGCCGAAGATTGTCACCCCCTCTGAACTGCGGATTCGACCGCGCTGTCCGCATTACGCAACATGCGGTGGCTGTGCCTTGCTGCATGCGACAGACGGTTTTGTCGCCGACTGGAAGCAGTCGGTGGTGGCGGCGGCTCTTGCGGCCCAGGGGCTTACGGCGGAGATGCGGCCAATCCAGACCTCGCCCGAACGGTCGCGGCGTCGGGCGACTTTGGCGGGCAGACGCACCAAGAAAGGCGCTGTGGTCGGATTTCACGGTCGTCAGTCGGGCACCCTGACGGCGGTGCCGGAATGTCATGTTCTGACTGACGCGCTTCGGGCACTGTTGCCGGTGCTGGAGGATCTGACGATTCTGGCAGGGTCCCGGAAGGGCGAGATCAGCTTTGCCGTGACGGACACGGAAGCGGGCGCTGATGTGGCCGTGACCGGTGGCAAGCCGCTGGACCGCGATCTTGAGGCCGGATTGGCGCAGGCGATTGCCGGACATCCAATCGCGCGGCTAAGCTGGGACGGCGAAGTCATTCTGATGGCGCAGTCACCGTTTCTGCATTTCGGAGCCGCCCGGGTGGTTCCGCCCCCGGGGGCCTTTTTGCAAGCAACCCTGGCGGGTGAAGCGGCCTTGCTGGCCGCGGTGACAGAAGCCGTGGGTTCGGCGTCCCGTGTTGCGGATCTGTTCGCGGGCTGCGGCACCTTCGCATTGCCATTGTCCAGTCAGGCCGACGTGAAGGCCGTTGAGAGCGATGAGGCGATGACCGCGGCATTGGCGGCCGGTTGGCGCGGCGTTGGCGGCTTGCATGCACTGACGGTCGAGACCAGAGATCTGTTCCGGCGTCCGCTTTTGCCGGACGAATTGGCCCGGTTTGGGGCGGTGGTGATTGATCCGCCGCGGGCCGGAGCTGCTGCTCAGGTCACCGAGTTGGCCCGGTCAACGGTGCCGCGCATTGCCATGGTGTCGTGCAACCCTGTGACATTCGCACGGGATCTGGCGACGTTGGTGGCAGGGGGCTACACGCTGGATTGGGTGCAGGTTGTGGATCAGTTCCGTTGGTCTGCGCATGTGGAAATGGCCGCACAACTGTCCCGAAGCTAGGCGGGACGTCTTGGTCCGCCACGAAGAAAGGGGTGCCGCGACTTGCACTGCAATTTAGTGACAGATTTAAATTTTGTTGTCTATTGGGCGATAGCATCTTCCGAGGGTCGGTGTTCTTCCGTACCATTCTGCTTAGGCAGTATAAAAAAATAGGCAGCAAAATGCGTGCATTCATCTACGGGATTCTGGTCGTGGCAGGTCTTGCCGTCGCCGGATGCGGCCGTTCTGATCAGTCGGGTCAGGGTGGCAATTCCAAGTTCAAGGCCTACAGGGGCCCTGAAGTGACTCAGCTTTATGTATCAAAAGAACGGCGCAAGCTTTACCTTCTCAGCGGTATCGACGTGATCAAGACTTACGACATGGACTTGGGGTTTGCGCCGGACGGGCCGAAAACGGTGCGTGGCGATGGTAGGACACCGGAAGGGTACTATTTGATCGATCGCCGCAATCCGAACAGTCAGTTCCACCTGTCGATTGGAATTTCTTATCCAAACCAACAGGATGTGGCGAAGGCCGAGGCGGCAGGCGTCGATCCGGGAGGCGATATTTTCATCCATGGCGAGGCCAAGCGCCGGACCTCTGCTGCGGATTGGACCGCCGGATGTATTGCGGTCACCAATGCTGAAATGGAAGAGATCTATGCGATGGTGAAGGACGGGACGCCGATCTACATCGCGCCCTGATTGCTTCCGAGAAGGCAGTGCCAATGCTGATGCGTTGGCGCTGCATCCGCGATCCCGCCCGAAGACAGAGACCTGTCATTCGGGCGGGGAAGGCGCGTTAGATTGACGGCTGGACCAGGCTGTTATCGCCGAGAATGATATCCCACCAGATCAGGCCCGACGGGTCTTGGGTCCAAGCGAATCCCATCTCGTTGGCCTGACTGTTCAGAATTTCATCCCCCCATGCACCGTCTTGAACCCACGCGGCCAAAACTTCGAGCTCTGTTTCGAAGGTCTGCGCATAGACCTCACCAACCAAATATCCGGTATACCCGGCGCGATTGACCCGCTCGTAGGGGGAGGAGCCGTCCGACCCGAACGGCCAAGCGCGGTTTTGCCGCGACATATCACGGGCATGCGATTCGGCGGCTGCAGTCAGTTGGGCATTCAGCGTCAAGGGCTGTGCGCCGACGCCCGCACGCAGAGAATTGACCGAATCGAGCATTCGGTACTGAATGTCAGCCGTGTCACTCGATCTGATCTTGTAGACGCCTGCCTGATCTGTGACGGGACCAGTTGGGGCACAGGCGGACACAGCCAGAGCCACTAACGTTAATGAGAAACCACGGCGATTCATTTGGGGCCTTCCAGTTGCATGGCGCAGCCATATCGCGGCTTGGACAGTGTTACAAACTGAACCAGTCCCCCACATACAGGTTTGATTTGCGATTGAGGCCTTTGAGCCATATATAACCTGTAACCCCATATAGAAAGGGATACCGTCCATGTCCAAATCGACCTCACCCCTGTCCCGGCGGCGTTTTATTGCCACGGGTGCCGCACTGGCAGGCGGCGTTTCAACCGGGCTTGCGTCTGGGGCTTGGGCTCAGAGCAGCACATCCTTGGTGACGCCGGCCGTGGTGCCGACCGCAGAGAACGCAACGCGGAATATCTCGGGCTTCCGGGCGCATCACTGGGAGCCATATTTCGCCAATCTCGACAACGGGGCGATCTTGGTCGATGTGAAGGCGCGCACGCTGCATTACTGGTCCGAGGATCAGAGCGTGTTCAAAATCTATCCCACCAGCGTGCCCGAAACCGCGGATCTGACCCGGCTGGGCAGGACGTCTGTGACCCAGAAGGTCGTTGGGCCCAGCTGGCGACCAACCCCGTCGATGATCAAGCGCAACCCCGAATGGCCGCCCTATGTGCCGCCGGGACCGGACAATCCGTTGGGCACCCACGCGCTGTACCTGTCGTGGCAATATTACCGTATTCACGGCACCCACGACACGCGCAAGATCGGGCGGCCATCATCGAATGGCTGCATCGGTCTTTACAATGAAGACATTCAAGAGCTGTTTTCGCTGACAAATGTTGGCACTCAGGTGCTGCTGATCTGAGGCCTAAATGCATCACATCGCAGCAGAAGTTCAACATCTGTTGCGTTTTTTCCAATTGCGCGGCAATACCGAAAGTACGAGGTAGAAATTCCCGTCGTCCGCTACCCTCACCTCATATTCTGATGGGCGGCAACTATCTGGAGGCTAATATGAAGAAACTTGCACTCGCCGCTGTGCTGTCGGTTGCCGCTACGAATGCTTTCGCTGGAAGCATGGCTGAGCCGATGGTCGAGCCTGTAATCATCGAACAAGAAACTGCCGGTTCCGACGGCGGCTGGATCATCCCGGTTCTGCTGCTTGCTCTGGTCGGTGTTGCAGCTGCCAGCTAATTTTAGCTGATCTGCAAAGACTACGGAAAGACGGAATCTTCGGATTCCGTCTTTTTGCGTTTGGGCGGGTGTGATCCCGCCCAATGTGGACACGTTTAAAGCCAGCCGGTCAGGTTGTCCTCGATCACCTCGACCAATGCTGCAATATGGGCGCTGTCATCGTTCAGGCAGGGAATATAGGTGAAGCTTTCGCCGCCTGCATGTTCAAAGCTTTCCCGGATTTCTTCGTTAATTTCTTCAAGGGTTTCGATGCAATCAGCCGAAAACGCTGGCGCAATCACCGCGATGCGCTTCTGCCCGGCCGCAGCAAGGCGTGCGACCTCTTCCACCGTATAAGGCTTGAGCCATTCTTCCGGGCCGAACTTGGATTGGAAGGTGGTGACAATGTCGGTGTCGGCCCAGCCCAGACGCTCTTTCAGCAGGCGCGAGGTTTTTTGACATTGGCAGTGATAGGGGTCGCCTTCGGTCAAGTACCGCACCGGCACGCCATGATATGAGGCCACCAGAACGTCGGGTTTGACCGCCATTTCGGCATAGGCGCGCTCGACCGATTGGGCCAGAGCATCAATATAACTGGGACGGTCGAAATAGGGGGCGACGGTGCGCGCGGCCGGTTGCCATTTCGGCGCCTCCAAGGCGCGAAAGAACGCGTCATTGGCGGTGGCGACCGTGGCACCTGCGTATTGCGGATACAGCGGGAAGAACAGAATCTTCCGGCAGCCTTTGTCGATCAGGCTTTGGACTTTTGATTTGGTTGATGGATTGCCGTAGCGCATGCAGAAATCGACCTCTACATCGGCGCCGTGCAACTCACCAATCGCGGCGGCAACCTTGGCGGTCTGTGCCTTGGTGATTGTCATCAACGGGCTTTCCCCGGCGGCGTGATTCCAGATCGACTTATAGGCTGCGCCAGATTTTTGGGGCCGTTTGCTGAGAATCACCAGTTGCAACAGCGGTTGCCAGACCCACGGGCTGTAGTCGATCACCCGGCGATCTGACAGAAACTCGCTTAGATAGCGGCGCATCGACCAGTAATCGTAATTGTCCGGCGTTCCCAGATTGGCCAGCAGAACTCCGATCTTGGGCCGCGCGACGGGCGGGTGATTGTTGGGCAGATGCGCCCCGGGCTGCGTCGCGGCTATCGGGGCTGGCTGCGCGTGCACATCTTGCGGCATTGCGGTGTCGATCCTTGTACATGGGTATCTCTGCGGACATAGGGAGAATTCCGGCGGGGTCAATCGTTGGGGCGGTCAGGAAGCGCATGCTCTTGCGCCCCCAAAACATCTGCCAGCCGGGCGGCGGCACTGCCGGGGCGTAAGGGTTTGGGTTGATCCGACGACGGTGCCCAACCGGTTAGGGTCACCATGTCGAAGGTGGCTTCGACGCGGCCATCGGGGGTGGCAAAATGCGCGGCATAAAGGGCTGCGGCCTGCGCGAACAGCGTCCGGGGCGCGAATCGGCGCGATCGGGCTGTGAGAGCATTGGTTTCCCCCATGGCCCTCAGGTCGGCCATCAGGTGCAGAGCCGACGGGTAGGTGACGGTGCGCGGCAGACTATCGGCCACCGGCAGGGCCAGCCCAGCCCGTTGCAGCAGGGCGCCCAGATCGCGGATCTCGCCCATGGGGGCGACGCGGGGGGATAGGCCACCGGTCAGTGCAATTTCCGCTTCGGCCAAGCAGCGGCGCAATTGGTGCAGGGTTTGGCCGCCGAACATGACCCCAAGGAACAACCCATCCGGCGCAAGGGCCCGGCGGCACTGGACCAGTTGCCCGACCGGGTCGTTGGCCCAATGCAGCCCCAGACCGTGGATCACCAGATCATGCGCCCCGGGGGTAAGGTCGATCAGATCTGTGTCTGATACGACCGTGGCCTTTGGAAACGCTTTAGACCAGATTTCGGGAAATCCGGTGACAATCGCTGGGGATGTAAACACCCTGTTAACCTCGTCCAGTCTTTCCTGAATCTCACAGGCCGCGTCCTCATGCAGGAAAAGCGCGGGGCTGGGCCCGGAAAAGGCGCGACGCCGGTTGCGCCAAAGGGCGCTTTGATCGGTCAAGGTCGGTGGGGCGCTGGCCATGGCGGGTCCTTTGAACGGGCAGTGGGGCGAGATGGGCGCAGGAAACGGTGATCTGCCACAAACTAACCTTCTTGATCGGATTTTCCCACCGCAGTGTCTGCTCTGCGGCGCATTGGTACAGTCGGGCGGCGGCTTGTGCGGCGCGTGCTGGCGCGACACCCCGTTCATCTTGGGGGTCGCCTGCGATCAATGTGGTGCACCGCTGATCGGTGAAGACCCCGGAATACCGATTCGTTGCGATGATTGCCGCGCGGTCGAACACCCTTGGCGCAAAGGCCGGTCTGTCATGGTCTATGACGGTGGAACGCGGCGGTTGGTGCTGGCGCTGAAGCACGGCGATCGCCTGGATCTGGTGCCAGCCGTGTCTGGCTGGATGGCGGCGCGGGCCGGGCCGCTGTTGGACGCGGATACCCTTGTGGTGCCGGTGCCGGTGCATTGGCGGCGCCTGTTGCGGCGGCGGTACAATCAGGCGGCGGTTTTGGCGTTGGCGCTGGCCAAGCGGTTGGGCCTGCCTTGTGTCCCCGATCTGTTGCGGCGAGCGCGGGCAACCCCGGTACAGGACGGAATGGGGGTTGAGGCGCGATATGCCAATCTGGACGGGGCAATCAAGGTCACGGACCGGTACGGGCGGCTGCTCAATGGCCGGTCCGTTCTGCTGGTGGATGATGTGATGACGTCAGGCGCAACACTGAGCGTTTGTGCAGAGGTCTGTGTGCGGGCTGGGGCGGCTCAGGTCAACGTGTTGACACTAGCGCGGGTTGTTCGGGATACCTAAGTGTTAGCAGAACCAGTAATGAGGACACGAGATCATGCAAACCGTTGAAATTTACACGTCGCCCACCTGTGGCTTTTGTCATGCCGCCAAACGGCTGCTGACCACCAAGGATGTGGCGTTTACTGAAATCGACGTGGCACGCGATCCTGCCCGCCGGCAAGAGATGATGGGCCGGGCCAATGGCCGCCATACGGTGCCGCAGATCTTCGTGGGCGACACCCATGTGGGTGGATGCGATGATCTTTTCGATCTTGACCGGTCAGGAAAGCTGGACCCGCTTCTGGCTGGGTGATCCATGCGCGCCGCCCTTGTGCAGATGACAAGCTCTGACCAACCCGCCGAGAACCTCTCGGCGGTGTCGGCGTTGGTCGATGCCGCCGTGGCGCAAGGGGCGGACTTGGTGCTGACCCCGGAAGTGACCAACTGCCTGTCCGCCAATCGCCGTCACCAAATGGCGGTGTTGTCCCTTGAGCAGGATGACCCGGTGCTGGCTGGGCTGCGCAACTTGGCCGCGCGCCATGGGGTTTGGCTGTCGGCGGGTTCCTTGGCGGTGAAGACCGGCGATCCGGATGGTCGGTTTGCCAACCGGTCGTTTCTGATTGGTCCTGATGGCGAAATTGCGGCCCGTTACGATAAGATTCACATGTTCGATGTGACCCTCTCTGAGACCGAGAAATATGCCGAATCCTCGGGGTATCGGCCCGGGTCGTCGGCGGTTGTGGCCAAGACCCCATTGGCCGCGATTGGGATGAGCATCTGCTATGATTTGCGATTTGCCGCACTGTATCGCCGGTTGGCGCAGGCTGGGGCGCAGGTCATCATCGTGCCGTCGGCGTTTTCGCCGGTCACCGGTGCGGCGCATTGGGAGCCGCTGTTGCGCGCCCGGGCGATCGAGACCGGATGCTTTGTACTGGCTGCGGCCCAGACCGGGCAACACCCGGCCAGTGCTGGACAGCAGCGCCAGACCTACGGCCATAGTCTGGTGGTGTCGCCATGGGGCGAGGTTCTGGCCGATGGCGGCACCGTGCCGGGCGTAACCCTCGTAGACCTTGATCTGACAGAGGTTGACCGCGCGCGGGGACGGGTGCCATCACTGGATCACGATCGGGCGTTTACAGGCCCCTGACGACCATCAGGCCGGTTTCAGGCTGGCCGTGACATAATTCACTGACAGATCCCGCGCCGACAAAGACCATGACCAGTTCAGCGGATTGAAGACAAAGCCCTTGCGATCCACCGGGGTCAAGCCGGCCTCGGTCAGCAAGGAAAACAACTCTTCCGGGGTCAGGAATTTGGTCCAGTCATGGGTGCCCTTGGGAAGCCAGCGCATCACGTGCTCGGCCCCGATAATCGCCATGACATAGCTTTTCGGATTGCGGTTCAGGGTTGAGGTGATCATCAACCCGGCGGGCTTGAGCAGGCGCTGACACGCGGTCAAATAGGCCTTCGGATCGGCCACATGCTCCACCACTTCCATATTGAGGACGACGTCGAAGGCCTCGCCTGCCTCGGCAAGCGCTTCGGCGGTGGTGTGGCGATAGTCGATGTCCAGCCCGCTCTGATCGGCATGAAGTTGGGCCACTGGAATATTGCGCGGCGCGGCGTCGGCCCCGACCACGGTCGCCCCCAACCGGGCCATCGGCTCACATAACAGCCCGCCACCGCAGCCGATGTCCAACAGGCGCAGCCCGGCAAACGGCAGCGGCGCAGTAAGGTCGCGACCATATTCCGCCGCAATCTGGTTGGTGATATAGTCAAGGCGGCAAGGGTTCAGCATGTGAAGCGGCTTGAATTTGCCGTTCGGATCCCACCATTCACTGGCCATCGCTTCGAACTTGGCGATCTCGGCGGAATCGACCGTGGTTTGATCCAAGGGAGATGCGGCAGTCATTCAGCGTTCCTTTTCTTGTCCGCCCCATATGGTCGGAGCCAGTTCCGCGTTATATAGGTCAGTTATGGAGCAATTCGCAGGTCAAAAGAACCTTTCCCAATATCTGTACCCGCCGATTGATGCGTTTGATCAGCGGATGCTGGACGTGGGCGACGGTCATCGCATTTATGTCGAGCAATGCGGCAACCCGGACGGAATGCCGGTTGTCGTGCTGCATGGCGGTCCGGGTGGCGGGTGCAGTCCTGCAATGCGGCGGTATTTCGATCCCGAAGTGTATCGGATCGTGCTGTTCGATCAGCGCGGCTGCGGCCGATCCCGCCCTCATGCCAGCGTTGAGAACAATACGACGTGGCATCTGGTGGCGGATATCGAGATGATCCGGAAAACGCTGGATATTCCGCGCTGGATTGTGTTCGGCGGCAGTTGGGGGGCGACCCTGTCGTTGGTCTATGCACAGGCCCATGTGCAGCACGTCGCCTATCTGGTGTTGCGCGGCGTCTTCTTGATGACCAGGGCCGAACTGGAATGGTTTTACGGCGGTGGGGCTGGGCAGTTCTGGCCCGATGTCTGGAACAAGTTCACCCGGCTGGTGCCCGAGGACGAACAGGATGATCTGATTGGTGCCTATCATCGGCGGCTGTTTTCCGGCGACACGGCGGTCGAGACCCGGTTCGCACGGGCGTGGTCGGCATGGGAAAACGCGCTGGCCTCGGTGCGAAATGATGGCATGACCGGGGAAAGCCCGGCAGATTATGCCCGTGCCTTTGCCCGGCTGGAAAATCATTATTTCATCAATAGCGGGTTTTTAGAGACGGACGGTCAGATTCTCGCCAATGTCGGGGTGCTTGCGGATACGCCGGGAACCATCGTTCAGGGCCGCTATGACATGATTTGCCCGCCCGCTGCGGCGTGGAATTTGGCGAATGCTTGGCCCAAATGCACGCTGAAATTTGTTCCCAACGCGGGGCATGCCCTGTCCGAACCGGGGATCAGCGCAGAGCTTGTCCGGGTGATGGATGATCTGAGGCCGCAACGCCGGGTGCTGGGCCTGTAACCCGGACGCATCGCAGGATCGCCCCCGCGGAAGCCGAGCTGATGAAATGCGGCCTCGGGATTTTGCTTGCAATGCTGGAACGACAGGGGTATGACCGCTGCCAATAGCGGCGCTGCGGAATCGTCCGACGCTCCACCGGGAACGACCAACGGGCCGCGTGCCCGTTTTTTTGTGCTTACGATATATGCCGCCGCCCGTACCCGATGTCTGTTCCTTACTCGAGATCAGCCGATGAATGACCTAATTGCAAAAGCCGCCATCGATCAGCGCATGGCCGCGATCATCACTCCGGTGATCGAGGATCTGGGCTATGAACTTGTGCGCGTGCGCCTGATGGGCGGCAAGGAAAAGACCCTTCAGATCATGGCCGAAAAACCCGAAGGCGGGATTGAGGTCGATGACTGTGCCAAGATTTCCACCGCTGTTTCAGCGACGCTGGATGTCGAGGATCCCTTGGTCGAAGCCTATACCCTTGAAGTGTCGAGCCCCGGCATCGACCGTCCGTTGACCCGCTTGAAAGATTTCGAGATGTGGGAAGGCTATGAGGTTCGGATCGAGACCACCGAATTGATCGATGGCCAGCGCCGGTTCCGCGGCGAGTTGGCTGGGGTCGAAGGTGATGAAATTCTGCTGACCATTCAGCAAGGGACCATTGGCCTGAAATTTGACTGGCTGAGCGATGCCAAGTTGATTCTGACCGACGCCTTGGTTTCTGAGATGCTACGCCAGCGCAAAGCCTCGGGTGTCATCGACGAAAGTCAGTTCGACGAAATCCAGACCGATGACGGATCGCCGTCGAATGACGGCACCAAGCCCAAAACCGCCAACCAAGAGCAGGACTGATCCCATGGCAATAACCAGCGCAAACCAGCTTGAGCTTCTTCAAACCGCGGAAGCTGTCGCCCGCGAAAAGATGATTGACCCGGGCTTGGTGGTCGAAGCAATGGAAGAAAGTCTCGCCCGGGCCGCCAAGTCGCGCTACGGTGCCGAAATGGACATTCGCGTGTCGATCGACCGCAAAACCGGTGTGGCGAATTTCACCCGGGTGCGGACGGTTGTGGCGGATGACGATCTTGAGAACTATCAAGCCGAGCTGACGGTCGTGCAGGCCAAGCAGTACATGGCGAATCCGGAAATCGGCGACACCTATGTCGAAATCGTGCCCCCGGTCGAACTGGGCCGGATTGCTGCGCAGTCCGCGAAGCAGGTGATTTTGCAGAAGGTCCGGGAAGCCGAGCGCGACCGGCAATACGAAGAATTCAAGGACCGGGCGGGCACCATCATCAACGGCGTGGTCAAGCGCGAGGAATACGGCAACGTTATCGTCGACATTGGTCGGGGCGAAGCCGTGTTGCGCCGGAACGAAAAGATTGGCCGTGAAAGCTATCGTCCGAACGACCGGATCCGGGTGTTCATCAAGGACGTGCGCCGCGAACCACGCGGGCCGCAGATTTTCCTCAGCCGGACTGATCCGCAGTTCATGGCCGAGCTGTTCAAAATGGAAGTGCCGGAAATCTACGACGGCATCATCCAAATCAAAGCCGTTGCTCGGGATCCGGGCAGCCGCGCCAAAATCGCCGTGATTTCCTATGACAGCTCGATCGATCCGGTCGGGGCCTGCGTCGGGATGCGCGGCAGCCGGGTTCAGGCCGTCGTGAACGAGCTTCAGGGCGAAAAGATCGACATCATTCCATGGAACGAAGATCAGCCGACCTTCCTTGTGAATGCGTTGCAGCCGGCAGAAGTCACCAAGGTGGTTCTGGACGAGGAAGCCGAGCGCATTGAAGTTGTTGTGCCGGATGACCAGCTGAGCCTCGCCATTGGCCGCCGCGGTCAGAACGTGCGTCTTGCCAGCCAGTTGACCGGTCTTGATATCGACATCATGACCGAAGCGCAGGAAAGCGAACGCCGTCAAAAGGAATTCGCAGAGCGCACGGGCCTGTTCATGGAAGCGCTGGACGTGGACGAGTTCTTCGCCCAGCTTCTGGTTTCGGAAGGCTTCACCTCGCTGGAAGAGGTGGCCTATGTCGATGTGGATGAACTTTTGGTCATCGACGGTGTCGACGAAGGCACCGCCGGCGAGTTGCAGGCCCGGGCCCGCGACCACCTTGAAGCCCTGAATACCGCAGCCCTAGAAAAGGCTCGCGGGATGGGCGCAGAGGACAGCCTGATTGACTTTGACGGCCTGACACCCCAGATGGTAGTGGCGTTGGCCGAAGATGGCGTGAAGACGCTGGAAGATTTCGCGACCTGCGCCGACTGGGAATTGGCCGGTGGCTGGACCACCGTCGATGGTCAGCGGGTCAAGGATACCGGCCTTCTGGAAACCTTCGAGGTGAGCTTGGAAGAAGCACAGCGCATGGTGATGACCGCTCGGGTACAACTCGGCTGGGTTGATCCCGCTGATCTGGAAGTCGAAGCGGACGAGGAAGACGACGATATCGATCTTGATGAGGCCGATACCGCCGAGCCCACCGCCAAGGACATTTGGGCGTAAGCCTGATCCGGAACGGAGGGAACGCAAGTATGACCAGGGGCGGGCGCAGCAAGGACCGGGACGAACCGGAACGGAAATGCCTCGTGACCGGCGAGAGCGGCGGCAAGTCGGGTTTGATTCGTTTTGTGATCGGACCAGAGGATGTTGTGGTGCCGGATATCCTTGGCCGGCTTCCCGGACGGGGTCTCTGGGTCACGTCGGATCGGGCGGTGATGGAACGGGCCGTTGCGAAAAAAGTGTTCAGCCGTGGCGCGCGCAAGCCCGTCACCGTGCCGGACAACTTAATTGCGATGGTCGAAAACGGGTTGCTTCAGCGGGTTATCGACCTGCTGTCGCTGGCACGCAAAGCCGGACAAGCTATTGCGGGCTATGAGAAAGTTAAATCCTGGTTGACGTCCGGAGAAGCGAGAGTGCTGATTCAGGCGTCGGACGGGTCGGAACGTGGAAAGACAAAGCTGCGTCCGCCGGATGGACCGGATCGATGGATAGTAAGTTTAAGTGCGACCGAACTGGGCATGGCCTTCGGCCGTGAAAAAGTGATACATGGTGCGCTTGCGGGTGGTGGACTCACAACACGTGTTGTAGAGGAAGCCTCACGGCTGGCAGCCATGCGTGAAACGCACGACGGGGACCGCCCCGCCGGAAAGGGTACGACGACCATATGAACGACAGTGACGGCAAGAAAACACTTGGTGTGCGCGGTGGGCCGCGTTCCGGTCAGGTGAAGCAAAGCTTCAGCCATGGCCGAACCAAGAATGTTGTGGTGGAAACCAAGCGCAAGCGGGTCGTGGTCCCGAAACCGGGTGGCGGAAAAGCCTCTGTGACCGGAGGCGGTGATCCGTCACGGCGCCCGGCTGGCATCAGTGATGTCGAGATGGAGCGCCGGATGAAGGCGCTTCAAGCGGCGAAGGCGAACGAGGCTGATGAAGCCCGTGCTCGCGAAGCCGAGGAAAAGCGTCGCGCCGAAGAGCGCGAGCGTCGCCGCGCCGAGATCGAAGCGAAAGAGCGCGAAGAGCGCGAACGCGAAGAACGGGCGCAGGCCAAACTTGAGGCAGAAGCCCAAGAAAAGGCGCGTAAAGAAAAAGAACAAGCCGCGGCCGCTAAGGCTGAGGCCAACAAGGCAAATGCCCAAGCGTCAGCCGCTGCAGATGCTGCGGACGTGCAGGGTATTGATCCCAACGGCGCGTCGCGTTCCGGCCCGGCACGGTCCGGTCTGGCGACTCCGCGTCGGCGCGAAACTGACCAGGAACGGGATGCCCGGACAGCGAAGCCGAAATCGCAAGGCGATGGACGGCGTTCGGGTAAGCTGACGCTGAACCAGGCGCTTCGTGGTGGCGAAGGCGGTCGGCAACGGTCAATGGCGTCGATGAAGCGCAAGCAAGATCGCGAACGCCGCAAGCATATGGGGCAGGAAAACCGCGAGAAAATCGTGCGTGATGTGCAACTGCCCGACACGATTGTGGTTCAGGAACTTGCCAACCGGATGGCCGAACGGGTCGCCGACGTGGTCAAGGCCTTGATGCAAAGCGGTCTGATGGTCACCCAGAACCAAGCGATCGATGCCGACACGGCGGAACTGATCATCGAAGAGTTCGGCCATCGCGTTCAGCGCGTGTCCTACGCCGACGTCGAAGACGTGATTGATACGGTTCAGGACAAAGACGAGGATCTCGTGTCGCGTCCTCCGGTTATCACGGTGATGGGCCACGTTGACCACGGCAAGACGTCGTTGCTGGATGCGATCCGGCACGCCAAAGTTGTGGCCGGCGAAGCGGGCGGAATTACCCAGCACATCGGGGCCTATCAGGTTACGACCGATAGTGGTCAGGTTCTCTGCTTCCTCGATACGCCGGGTCACGCTGCGTTTACGTCGATGCGGTCCCGCGGCGCACAAGTCACGGATATTGTGATCCTTGTGGTTGCTGCAGACGATGCCGTGATGCCGCAAACGGTTGAGGCGATCCACCACGCAAAAGCGGCCGGTGTGCCGATGATCGTGGCGATCAACAAGATCGACAAGCCGTCGGCCAACCCGACCAAGGTGCGGACGGATCTGTTGCAGCACGAAGTCGTGGTTGAGAAGATGTCTGGTGACGTTCTTGATGTGGAAGTCTCCGCAGCTACCGGCGAAGGCTTGGATGAACTGCTTGAGAACATTGCGCTTCAGGCGGAACTTCTTGACTTGCGTGCCAACCCGAAGCGCTCGGCTGTCGGTGCTGTGATTGAAGCACAGTTGGATGTCGGGCGTGGCCCGGTCGCGACGGTTCTGGTTCAGAACGGCACCCTGCGCCAAGGCGACATCTTCGTTGTCGGTCAGCAGTGGGGCAAGGTTCGTGCGTTGATCAACGATCAAGGCGATCGCGTCACCGAAGCCGGTCCGTCGGTTCCGGTCGAGGTGCTGGGTCTGAATGGCACGCCGGAAGCCGGGGACGTTCTGAACGTCGTCGACACCGAAGCGCAAGCGCGTGAAATCGCTGAGTTCCGTGAGCAGCAGTCGAAAGACAAGCGGGCTGCTGCGGGTGCAGCGACGACACTGGAACAGATGCTGGCGAAGGCGAAAGCCGACCAAACCGTGGCTGAATTGCCGATCGTGGTGAAAGCCGATGTGCAAGGCTCTGCCGAAGCCATCGTGCAAGTGATGGAAAAGATTGGCAACGACGAAGTTCGTGTCCGTGTGCTGCACTCAGGTGTGGGCGCGATCACGGAATCGGATATCAGCTTGGCCGAGGCATCAGGCGCACCGGTCATCGGGTTTAACGTCCGTGCCAATGCTTCTGCCCGCAACAGCGCCAATCAGAAGGGCGTGGAGATCCGCTACTACTCGGTGATCTACGATCTTGTGGATGATGTGAAAGCCGCCGCATCCGGGCTGTTGTCGGCCGAAGTTCGCGAAACCTTCATCGGTTATGCGAACATCAAAGAGGTCTTCAAAGTCTCGAATGTCGGCAAAGTGGCGGGTTGTCTGGTCACCGAAGGGGTCGCTCGCCGGTCCGCTGGTGTCCGCCTGCTCCGCGACAACGTTGTGGTACACGAAGGCACGCTCAAGACCCTCAAGCGCTTCAAGGACGAAGTCCCGGAAGTGCAATCAGGTCAGGAATGTGGCATGGCGTTTGAGAACTACGATGATATTCGCCCAGGCGATGTGATCGAGATCTTCGAGCGCGAAGAAGTCGAGCGTACGCTCGGCTGATCTTCGGACCCTACTACCCTATCTATTGAACGGGCTGCTTCGGCAGCCCGTTTGCGTATCGCAGGTGGCTGTTGAAAATGGGCCAGACCGGCGCGCAAAAAAAAGGCCGCGGGCCAAAATGGCACGCGGCTAACCGGTGTCGTTATCGGACGTTTTAACGCCCGCTGGGATCAGACGGCTTTTGTTCCGACCGGAACGCCCTCAAAAACCCGTTGTCCGACCTGCACAGCTATCCTGCCGTTGTTCAAGGCCTTAACGAATGTACCCTGCACGGAAATGCATGTACCCATCATGATTGTGCTCAGCATGTGCCTCTTCCCCAAAAGCGTTCTAAGTTCCTTCAGCATAGTTAATAGATATTCATAAATCACTAACAAAAGCGTCACAAATACCTCTAAAACGACCAATCTTTCATCATTTAGAGAACAATTATTTGGCAGGTCTGTGTTTCGGAGTTGGCGCCACGGATTTTGGGTGTTCCGCGAATCATGGGGTTAAACCCAGTCCCGGATCCTTGGGATCAACGGAAGATCAGCTGCGGGCATCGGATAATCTCGCAGAGCCTTCGGACGGACCCAAGCGAGGGATTGACCTTCACGTGCGGTCACAATCCCCGACCATTTCCGGCAGATAAAAACCGGCATGAGCAAGTGAAACCGCTCATAGCTGTGCGATGCGAAGGTCAAGGGCGCCAAGCAACTTGCCCAAGTGTCGATGCCTAATTCTTCCTGCAATTCACGGATCAGAGCAGTTTCAGGGGTTTCGCCCGGTTCGATTTTGCCGCCCGGGAATTCCCATAACCCGGCCATATCTTTACCCTCGGGTCGCTGGGCCAACAGGATGCGGCCGTCTGGATCTACCAGAACGACCGCTGCAACCAGTACGAGACTCACGACCGATAGTCGGCGTTGATCGTGATGTAGGCATGGGTGAGATCGCAGGTCCAGACTGTCGCTGTCCCGGCCCCCAACCCCAAGTCGACGCGCAGCAACAGGTCGCTGGCTTTCATGTAGTCGGCCCCTGTTGCCTCGTTATAGCTGGGCGACACCCAGCCATTTTCGGCGACGATGTGATCCCCGAACCAGATCGACAAACGATCCCGATCTGCGGCAGCACCGGATTTTCCGACTGCCATCACAACCCGGCCCCAATTGGGATCTTCACCGGCGACCGCTGTCTTGACCAGCGGTGAGTTGGCAATTGCCATAGCGACAGTCTTGGCCTCGGCGTCAGATGCTGCGCCGGTGACCCGAACCTCTAGGAACTTGGTTGCGCCTTCGCCGTCACGTACAACCTGATGAGAGAGATCGCGCATCACCCCGTGCAATGCGTCGCGGAAACGCGAATAATCGTCTCCTCCGGCTTCGATCTGCGGTCCCACCTTGCCCGTGGCGGCCAAAAGCAATGTGTCCGAGGTCGAGGTATCGCTATCCACGGTGATGCAATTGAAGGTGCGGTTCGTCAATTCAGACAGCATCCCTTGCAGCACGGGCTGGGCGATCTTTGCATCGGTGAAGATGTAGACCAACATGGTTGCCATGTCGGGCGCGATCATGCCGGAACCTTTGGCAATGCCCGCAATGTGCACGTCTTCGCCGCCAAGCGACAGGGTGACGCCACAGGCCTTTGGGAAGGTGTCTGTGGTCATGATGGCCCGTGCGCCCAGTTCCAGCGCGTCTGGGGCCAGATCCGCCGCAAGCCCGTCCAGCGCTTTGACGATGCGGTCATAGGGCAAGGCTTCGCCGATCACACCGGTCGAGGACGAAAAGACCCGCCGTTCGGGCACGCCGGTCGCTGTCGATACCGCCTTAGCAATGGCGCGAACCGCCTCGCGGCCGTTGCTGCCTGTAAACGCATTCGAGTTTCCAGAATTGACGATGATTGCGGCGGGCGCGGTGCCATCATCTGGGGCGGACAGCTTGTCCTCGCAATCCAGCACTGGGGCAGACCGTGTTGCTGAGCGGGTCGTCACGCCTGCCATCACAGTCCCGGGATCCAGTACCGCCAACATCACATCCAGCCGTCCGCGATAGCGGACACCGGCTTTCGCAGCGGCCAGCCGCAATCCCGCAATCGGCGGCAGGTCAGGAAACCCACCCGCCGGCGCCAGCGGCGAAACTTGCGGCGCTTGTTTCGCAACGGGTCTTGAGGCCCGTTGCAGTTTCCGGGCCTTGGCCATTTTCAGGCGCAGGGAGCGATCGTTTTTTTTCAGGTTCGGCATCGCGGGTTCACTGGTCCAAAAAGGAAGGGTCGCTGAGGAAATCGGCTGCAATGGTTCCCGGCTCTGCGCGCGACACCTCAGATGCTGTTTCCAACTCTTCGAGGCGCAAAGCAATGACGTCTTGTTGGATCTGCTCAACAAGTTCGCCTTCAACTTCCGACAGGGGGGGCGTGTCCTGAAGCCGTGTTTCGACCAGTTTGATCACATGCCAGCCGAATTGGGTCTGCACAGGATCCGACACTTGTCCGGGCTCTAGGGCGATGACCGCCTCTTCAAATTCCGGGACCATCATACCAACGCCAAACCATCCCAGATCGCCGCCATTGGGGCCAGATGGGCCGGTGGACTTCTGCCGGGCCAATTCCGAAAAATCGGCGCCGCCGTCCAGTTCTGCCTTCAGTGCCAGCGCCTCGTCTTCGGATTCGACGAGGATATGTGCGGCATTATATTCAGTCGCGGGTGCGGCTTCGGCGAAGCGGACGTCATAGGCGGCTTGCAGGGCCTCCGGTGTCACTGCGGCCGACAGCAGGCGCTGAATCTCGATATTTGCGCGCATGGCCCGGGCGTCATTTTCAAGGGCCAATTCGGCAGCGCGACCCATTTCCTCGACCTGCTGTGCCAGAAGAGCTTGTTGAATCGCTTGGTCCAGAAGGCCATCAAAAAGCGCCGAATCTGGCAGCGACTGGAACTCTTGCGGCAGCTGGGCACGCAACAAGGCAAGGTGACCTGCTGTAATCACTTCGCCGTTGACCGTCGCCACAACCGTGTCTGCCGTGGCCGCGTCTTGAGCCTGCATTTGCGACGCAGCAAGGGTGCAGGCAACGACAACAGGGGCCAAAAATAGTGACAGACGCTTGTCCATGAAATTTCCTTTGGATTGAGTCGCGTGGGTCGGCGACGTTGACACTGCCTATACCGCCCCTTACATCGCGAGTGACGAGCAAGGAGAGGCGTTCTGGTCGCCTTTCTAGGGTGTGCGGCAGATGTCGGCAAGGGATCGGCACGCACCATCGGCCAGAAGCCAGGAAAGCGGAGAACACGGTGCTGGGCATAGGAACACTTGCGAAGAAGGTTTTCGGCACGCCGAACGACCGTAAAGTGAAATCTGTCAGGCCGTTGGTGGCTAAGGTCAACGCTCTCGAGCCAGAGTTTCAGGCCCTCGACGATGAGGGCATCAAGGCCAAGACCGCCGCGCTGCAAGAACGGGCCAGAAATGGTGAATCGCTCGACGCGCTGCTGCCAGAAGCGTTTGCCAACTGTCGCGAAGCGGCGCGGCGGGCGCTTGGCCTACGCGCCTTTGACGTACAGCTGATCGGCGGCATTTTCCTGCATCAAGGCAATATCGCGGAAATGAAGACCGGCGAGGGCAAGACCCTTGTGGCAACCTTTCCTGCCTATTTGAACGCATTGACCGGCAAAGGCGTGCATGTGGTCACGGTCAATGACTACTTGGCCAAGCGTGACGCGGAATGGATGAGCAAGGTGTTCGGCGCCCTTGGGATGACGACCGGGGTCGTCTACCCGCAGCAACCTGACGCCGAAAAGAAATCGGCCTATGGCGCAGACATTACCTATGCCACCAACAACGAGTTGGGCTTTGATTATCTGCGCGACAACATGAAGTCCGATTTGTCGCAAATGTCCCAGCGTGGTCACAATTTTGCCATCGTCGACGAAGTTGACAGCATTCTGATCGACGAAGCGCGGACACCGCTGATTATCTCGGGGCCGTCGCAAGACCGGTCTGAGCTGTACAAGGTGGTGGATAAGCTGATCCCGTCCCTCACAGCCGAACATTTTGAGCTGGATGAAAAGACCCGTAACGTCACCTTTACTGAGGATGGCAACGAATTCATCGAACGTGAACTGGCATCGGTCGGGATTCTGCCGGAAGGCCAGAACCTGTACGATCCGGAATCGACGACACTTGTGCATCACATCACGCAGGCGCTGAAGGCGCACAAGATGTTCCAGCGCGACAAGGATTACATCGTTCGCGACGGCCAGATCGTATTGATCGACGAATTTACTGGCCGGATGATGCATGGGCGGCGGTTGTCCGACGGCCTGCACCAGTCGATTGAGGCGAAAGAGGGCGCGGATATTCAGCCCGAAAACGTCACCCTCGCCAGTGTGACCTTTCAGAACTACTTCCGGCTGTACAATAAATTGGGCGGAATGACCGGCACCGCGCTGACCGAAGCTGATGAATTTGCCGAGATCTATGGTCTTGGCGTTGTCGAGATTCCCACCAATAAACCGATTGCGCGGGTGGATGATCACGACGCGGTATATCGGACCGCCACTGAAAAATACGCGGCCATCGTCGAAGAGATCGGCAAGGCCTATGAGCGGCGTCAGCCGGTGCTGCTTGGCACCACGTCGATCGAGAAATCCGAAGCCTTGTCCGAGATGCTGAAGACAGCTGGCATCCCGCACAATGTTTTGAACGCACGGCAGCACGAGCAAGAGGCCCAGATCGTGGCTGATGCCGGCAAGCTTGCGGCAGTGACGATCGCAACCAACATGGCGGGTCGGGGTACCGATATCCAGCTTGGCGGCAATGTGGAGCTGAAGGTTCTGGAGGCTCTCGCCGCCGATCCCGAAGTCCACCCCGATGAAGTGCGCGCTCGGATCGAAGCCGAACACGCGGATGAGCGGAAACAGGTTCTAGAAGCGGGCGGTTTGTTCGTTCTTGCTTCGGAACGCCATGAGAGCCGCCGGATCGATAACCAGTTGCGGGGACGTTCTGGCCGTCAGGGCGATCCTGGCAAGTCGTCCTTCTTCCTGTCGCTGGAAGATGATCTGATGCGGATTTTCGGGTCTGAACGGCTGGACAGCATGTTGCGCAAGCTCGGCATGAAAGAGGGCGAAGCGATTGTTCACCCTTGGGTCAACAAATCCCTCGAGAAGGCGCAAGCAAAAGTCGAGGGCCGGAACTTCGATATTCGTAAGCAGTTGTTGAAATTCGATGACGTGATGAACGACCAGCGCAAGGTGATCTTCGGTCAGCGCATGGAAATCATGGAGTCCAAAGACGTCGCAGAGATCGCGCAAGACATGCGCCATCAGGTGATTGACGATCTGGTCGCGGTTCACATTCCAGCGAAAAGCTATGCCGATCAGTGGGATTCCGAAGGGCTGTATGCAGCGGCAATCGAAAAGCTGGGAATTGATGTTCCTGTCATGGCTTGGGCCGCAGAAGAAGGCGTGGACGATCAAGTCATCCGCGACCGCCTCTACAAGGCTGCCGACGAATTCATGGCGCAAAAGACCGCAGCTTTCGGTCCGGACAGTATGCGCAACATCGAAAAGCAGATTTTGCTACAAACGATCGACGGCAAGTGGCGTGATCATTTGATGACGCTGGAGCATTTGCGTTCTGTCGTTGGCTTCCGCGGCTATGCGCAGCGCGATCCGTTGAACGAATATAAGAACGAGTCATTCCAGTTGTTCGAGGGTCTGCTGAACGGGTTGCGCGAAGAAGTGACCCAGAAACTGTCCCAGATTCGTCCGATCAGCGAAGAAGAGCGCGCGGCGATGATTCGCCAAATGATGGCGCAGCAGGGGATGACCCCTCCGGCGGACGATCCAGCCCCGGCACCGACACCTGCATCTGTTGGCCCGTCTGATCTTGCTTCTGGCACCCCGTTAGAAGGCTTTGACGAAGCCAAGCCCGAGACGTGGGGCACCCCGGCGCGGAACGATCTTTGCCCCTGTGGCTCTGGCAAGAAGTTCAAGCATTGCCATGGGCGTTTGGCCTGATCCGATGCGAGGCGCGGCGTTTGCCGCCCTCATTTGGCTGGGCTTAGGTGCGCCGGTTCTGGCCCAATCCGAAAACATGGATTGCGCCGAAGAGATTGTGATCACGGCTGCCGGCGCGAGTGATCTTGACTTGCATGTGGCATTTCCATGCCGTCCCTATGCCGCGATCGATGTGCGATACGGGCCGATTCTGATCCCCGAAGAACTGTCGCAGGACGGCACGTTGTTTTTGGCCCTTCCACGCATTGCGGGGATATCAGACATCCGCGTTGATACCGGACCTCAGCAGCTAACGGGATCGGTGCCGAATGGCGCAGCTTCTTTATCTGGCTCTGTCGCGGTATTTTGGACCGATCAGCCGCGCTGGGGCGTATTGCAGGATAACGATGGCAATACTTCGCGCCAGCTGGGCTTTCCCGGCCGCGCGGATCTTCCTGGTCTGGACCTGTTGGTGACCGGTGCCGACGAGATCGGATTGTCAGTGCCGATCACACAAGACACCTGCGGTCGAAGCCTTAAGGCCACAATACAAACCGCGCAGGCACCGGAGCCCGAAATGCTGTCACTCAGCGTACCGTCTTGTGCGCTGGTCGGGCATAGCGTTTGGATCCCGGTGTCCTGACGCCAAGGACACCGATGGGCTTAGCGTGTGGCCGGTCCGGTCAGTTGGGTCTGGAATGCCGAAAAGACCTGCGCATAGGTAGCCCGCTTGAAAGGCACGATTGCGTTCAGAAGCGCCGGTGCGGACATCCATTTCCAGCGGGAAAATTCCGGATGCTCCAAGGCAATATTGATCTGATCGTCGCGACCGTGAAACCGGATCAAAAACCACTTTTGCGTTTGTCCCCGATAGCGGCCCTTCCAGACCTTGCCCTGCAAATGCGGCGGCAGATCATAGGGAATCCAATCGGGGGTCTCGGCCTCGATACAGGCAAGATCAGGCGTCACGCCGGTCTCTTCTTGCAATTCGCGCAGCGCCGCAGCCTTGGGGTCTTCGCCTTCGTCAATCCCGCCTTGCGGCATTTGCCATGCCTCTGGCGTGTCGATCCGCTGGCCGCCGAAGATCAATCCATTGGCGTTGATAAGGACCACGCCGACGCAAGGGCGATAGGGTAGGGCCGCCACTTGGTCCGGGCTGGGCGCGCTCATTGGTCCGCCACGCGCAACGTGTCGCCCCGCGTGATCGCTGGCGTCAGGATGATGCGTTCGCCGCCGGGAAGTTTTGGGTTTTCTGTGCGGCTGGCGACGATCTGGGCCGCTTGGCGGCCGATCTCGTGTCGGCAGGCATCCATCGTGGTCAGGTGCTTGGGCAGGCCCCGCAACAGGTTGACGCCATTAAACCCGGCCAGTCCCAGTCTATTCGGCACGGAAAATCCCATTTCGAGACAGTAAAGCAGCCCGCCTGCACCGATCATGTCATTGGAGTAATACAGGAAATCTACATCGGGCGTGCGGTCAAGCACGGCCTTGGTCATCTCGCGACCTTTTTCAAAACCCGATCCGCCAGAATAGAATTCCTGATCGACCACTTCCAGACCCGCCTTGGCCAAAGCCTGTGTAAACCCTTCGAAGCGTTTTCTGGCCCGGTGATCCAGCGGCATTTTTGTGCCGAGAAAGGCCACGCGCTTATACCCAGATTGAACAATGGCCTCGCCCATTTCCTGTCCGGCACGCCGGTGCGAGATGCCCACCATCGCATCCACCGGTTCGCCATCTGTGTCCATGATTTCGACAATCGGGATGCCCGCATTGCGCATCATCGCGCGCGATGCCTCGGAATGTTCCAATCCGGCCATGATCACCCCGGACGGGCGCCAGGATAGCATTTCGTACAGGACGGCCTCTTCGCGTTCGGGCTTGTAATGGCTCAGGCCCACAACGGGTTGCAGCGGCGTCTCGTCCAAAACTTCGCTGATGCCCATCATCACTTCGGGGAAGACCATATTGGACATGGAGGGGATGATGACAGCCACCAGATTAACCCGCTGAGATGCCAACGCCCCGGCGATCTTATTGGGGACATAGCCAAGGGCACGGGCGGCTTCCAGCACGCGTACGCGGGTCTGGGCGGACACTTCGCCTTGGCCGCGCAGAACCCGGCTGACGGTCATCTCGCTCACACCTGAGGCTTCCGAAACGTCACGAAGGGTTAGGGGGCGCCGTAGATCTGCTGTCATTTGGTGTCTTCTCCAAATCCTATACCGTATCTAGCGCCCTTCGGGGTTGATCTTCAATGAACCATTGCGCCAATTGCGCGCCAGCGTGCCGCGAAACGCCGAAGTCGGGCGTGAATGGCTTGCGCAGATGGTCGCAACGGGTGAAAAGACCGGTGGATGGCCCCGTAGCTCAGTGGATAGAGCGACCGCCTCCTAAGCGGTAGGTCACAGGTTCAAATCCTGTCGGGGTCACCACCTGCAACCAAGCCCGGCATGGCCAAGGCGGTTTTCATTGCTGGGCCGGGAATGATTGGAAACGCGCTGCCATGGCTGGAGTTCTGAAGCCCGATTTCAGTTTTGAAACTGCCGCCATCGCCCGAGGGGCTTGCCGGGTGGTCGGGGTGGACGAGGTCGGCCGCGGCCCTTTGGCGGGGCCGGTCACCGCAGCGGCGGTCTGGATTGATCCTCAGGCTTGCCCAGAGGGTCTGAACGATTCCAAGAAGTTGACGGGTCGCGCGCGCGAGCAAATTTTCGACATATTGATGCAGACCGCGGATGTCTCCATCGCTCATGCCTCGGTCGCTGAGATCGACGAGATCAATATTTTGCAGGCGTCATTTCTGGCCATGCGCCGTGCCATCGCGGGATTGCAACAGCCTGCGGATTATTTGTTGATCGACGGCAATCGTGCGCCTTCCGGGTTGACCGTGCCAGCAGAGACGATCGTGAAAGGGGATGCGCGGGCGCTGTCGATTGCTGCGGCGTCCATCGTGGCGAAGGTGGCCCGCGACCGGATCATGTGTGCGTTGGCCGAGTCGTATCCCGGCTATGGCTGGGAGAAGAACGCCGGTTACCCGACGCCTGTGCATAAAAAAGCACTGCTTGATCTGGGGGTGACCCCACACCATAGACAAAGCTTCCGACCTGTCCACAATATCTTGTATCCAGAGAAATCTCTAACTGCCTGATTACAAAAAACAAATTGACTGTGATTCGCCTTTGACACATTTTAGGGCCAAATCAACGACGCACAAAGCGTCGAGACCAGAGGCAGCTAAGATGACCAAGACCAAATCCGGAGCAGCAACGCTGCCTCTCAATCAGATTGTGCGCGGCGATTGCATCGATGTGATGAATGGGTTGCCGGAAGGCTCGGTCGATCTGATTTTCGCCGATCCGCCCTATAACCTTCAGCTGCGCGGCGATTTGCATCGCCCCGACAACAGTCTTGTCGACGCGGTTGATGACGCTTGGGACCAATTTGCTAGCTTTGAAAGCTATGATGAGTTCACCCAGAAATGGCTGGCCGCTGCGCGCCGAATTCTGAAGCCGAACGGCGCGATTTGGGTGATTGGATCGTATCATAATATCTTTCGGGTCGGGGCGGCGCTGCAAAATCAGGGCTACTGGATTCTGAACGACGTGGTTTGGCGGAAGTCGAACCCGATGCCGAACTTCCGGGGCAAGCGCCTGACCAATGCTCATGAGACTCTGATCTGGGCGTCGCGTGGTGAAGGGGCAAAATACACCTTTAACTACGAAGCCCTGAAGGCGATGAATGAGGGCGTACAGATGCGGTCGGATTGGGTTCTGCCGATCTGCACAGGGCACGAGCGCCTGAAGAACGATAATGGCGACAAGGCGCACCCGACCCAGAAGCCGGAAGCGTTGTTGCACCGGTTGCTCGTCGGCACCACAAATCCCGGCGATGTTGTGTTGGACCCATTCTTCGGGACCGGCACAACCGGGGCTGTTGCCAAGAAGCTTGGCCGTAACTTCATCGGGATTGAGCGGGACGAGGGCTATATCAAGGCGGCTGAAGCGCGGCTGAATCTGGTTCGCCAGTACGATTCGACGTCGCTTGAGGTCACCAAGGCGAAGCGCGCCGAGCCCCGTGTGCCGTTCGGACAATTGGTCGAACGCGGCATGCTGCGCCCGGGCGAGGTTCTGACCTCGATGAACGGCAAGCGGACGGCGAAGGTGCGGGCGGATGGCACCCTGATCGCCAATGATGTGAAGGGCTCAATCCACCAGGTTGGGGCGGCTTTGGAAGGCGCCCCGAGCTGTAATGGCTGGACCTATTGGTTTTTCCAGCGTGATGGGTTGCCGGTGCCGATTGATGTTCTGCGTCAGCAAATCCGCTCGGAGATGTAGCACAAGCACCCGAAGGTCTGACCGCGAAGCGGTCAGACTTGATAGGTCGGGTGGAACAGGCCGCCCGGCGATAGGGTGAAGATCTCGGCCCCGTCCGCGGTAACGCCGATCGAATGCTCAAATTGCGCCGACAAGGATTTGTCCCGGGTTACGGCTGTCCAGTCATCGCCGAGAACCTTGGTTTCTGGCCGACCTAAATTGACCATCGGTTCGATGGTAAAGAACATGCCCTCTTCCAGCACCGGTGAGCGGTCGGTGATGACAGTCCCGGACGAGTTGACCTTCATTCCCTCAGGGCTGATCCGGAACGGCGCGTAATGCAGTACGTTCGGCGGCGAGTGAAACACCCGCCCCAGACCATGACCGCAGAAATCACGTACCACCGACATTCGGTTGGCTTCGACATGGGCCTGAATGGCCTGTCCGATATCGGCGAATGTGTTGCCGGGCTTAACCGCCTCAATGCCTTTGAACAGGGCGTCATGAGTGACCTCAATCAACCGCTCCGCCTTGCGGCCCAGCTTACCGGCCACATACATGCGGCTGGTGTCGCCGAACCATCCGTCCACGATCACAGTCACGTCGATATTCAAAATATCGCCGTCTTTCAGAACTTTACCGCCGGGAATCCCGTGGCAAACGACGTGATTGACCGAGATGCACGACGCATGGCGATAGCCCTTATAGCCGATCGTGGCCGAGCGTGCGCCTGCGTCCTCGACCGCTTGTGTGATGACACGGTCCAGTTCTTCGGTGGTGACGCCGGGCACAACGAGGGGGCACAGGTCATCAAGGATCTGTGCGGCCAACTGTCCGGCCTTTTGCATACCCGCAAAATCTGCGGCTTCATGAATGGTGATGCCGTCTCTGGTCAGGCGGCCCTGATTGCGATCATCCAACAACGGATCTCCCGAGGTAATTTCACGCAATGACTTAATACAGCTTGCCGGAATATTCTAGCCTTGCTCAGATTCGTGATGTCACAGTTACTGGCAGGGGATGACCCAATTCAACCGCTTGCGGCGACACTCGGCTGCTATAGGCCAGCATCTCAACGCCGGCGTCGTGTGCCGCCGAAACTGCACTTGCATAGGCGGGGTCAAGATCGGCCGCGACCCGGACCCGGGCGCAGTCGGTCCGCTGGACGAAATACAGCATCACGGCTCGATGACCTGCGGCACGCACGGTCGCCAATTCGGCAAGATGGCGGGCGCCCCGTGCTGTGACACTGTCGGGAAACTCGGCCCAGTCGTCCTCGCGGCGTAAATGAACATTCTTAACTTCGACATAGGCGTCCGGCAGGCCCGGTTCGCGCAACAGAAAGTCGATCCGGCTGCGGGTCCCATAGCGCACCTCGGCCTGCACGCTGCGATAGTCGGATAGCGGCGCGATCCTGCGGTGTCGCAAGGCATCGCCGACCACCCGGTTCGGAACCATTGTATCAATCCCGGCAAAATGGCCCCCCGGCAGTTCAGCCACCCGCCAGCCATAGGCCAGTTTGCGCTTGGGGTCGGAGTTTGGCTCGAGCCAGACCCGTAGGCCTGGGTCTTTCAGACCAAGCATCGCCCCGGGATTGGGGCAGTGCGCCGTGACCTCGGTGCCGTCTTCTAACCGCACATCGGCCAAAAAGCGCTTATAGCGGTGAATCAGTCGTCCGGGGATCAATGGTACGGCAAATTGCATGGGGAAAGACCTACCACCCAGCCCAGCTTGGCGGAAGGTCCTACCGGTCGAAACGGGATTGCTTGATGCCGCTGCATTCTGTCCTAAGATACGGATATCACGACCGCCACGGGCCACTGGTCAAGGTGCTTAGGCCGCGATAGGTCAAGGTACGTTGACCGCCCACAACAAAGGATCTTGCCATGCCAAACCCTACCGCCGCCATGCTGGTCATCGGAGACGAGATCCTCTCTGGACGGACCCGGGATGCGAATATGCATTTTCTGGCCGGAGAATTGACCCGCCACGGGGTGACGTTGGCGGAAGTGCGGGTGGTTCTGGACGATGCCGACGCAATCATCGCGGCGCTACGCGAGTTGTCGGCGCGGTTTGATACTGTGTTCACCTCAGGGGGAATCGGGCCAACGCATGACGACATTACCGCCGATGCGGTTGCTGCGGCTTTTGGGTTGTCGATCGATGTGCGTGACGATGCCCGCGCCTTGTTGCAAGCCCATTACGATGTGACAGGGCGCGAGATGAATGAGGCCCGCCTGCGCATGGCCCGTATCCCCGACGGTGCGCGCCTGATTGAGAATCCGGTCTCGGTGGCACCGGGGTTCACCGTCGAGAACGTCCATGTGATGGCGGGGGTGCCGTCCGTGTTTCAAGCCATGGTGGCCTCGGTCCTGCCGCACGTAACGGGCGGTGCGCCGCTTCTCAGTCAAAGCGTGCCAGTGTTTCGCGGCGAAGGCGACATTGCCGGACCTCTCGGTGCGTTGGCCGCAGAATTCGAGGATGTGAGTTTTGGGTCATATCCGTTCGACCGTAACGGCGTTTTCGGTGCCAATGTCGTGGTGCGAGGTACCGATCACGCGCGGGTCAATCTGGCGGTATCGCGGCTGGCGACCTTGTTTCCACAACGAGACGCATGACCGGCACCACCACGTCCACGCTTTTGGCGGCTCTTTGGGCGACGTGGCCAGCGGCGACAATGACACAAGCGGGCAATTTTATCCTGCGCACCAGCATTGGGGGCGGAAAACGGGTCTCGGCGGCGTCGCTATCGGGCGCGCGGGTTGCCGAAGGTAACGTTGACGGGGCCGAGGCGGCCATGCGTGCGGCTGGGCGACACCCGTTGTTTGTCGTCACCCCCGGTCAAGATACGCTCGATGCTGATCTGGCCAATCGCGGCTATGACAAAGTCGATCCGACGGTGTTTTATTCCGCGCCGGTTGCGCAATTGGCCAACACCGTGACGCCGCGCCTGTCGACTTACGATATCTGGCCGCCGTTGCGGATCATGGTCGATCTCTGGGCTAAGGGCGGCGTAGGTCCGGATCGGGTGGCGGTGATGGCGCGGGCGGCTGGCCCGAAGACGGCCATATTCGCGCGGGACCGGGATCAGCCCGCAGGGGTTGGCTTTGTCGCGGCCCATGACCGGGTGGCCATGTTGCACGCGTTGGAGATCGCGCCGGATCATCGCCGCCGCGGTCTTGGCAAGGTCCTGATTGCTCATGCCGCCAGTTGGGCACGATCGCAGGGCTGCACGGATCTTGCCCTTGCGGTGACCGAAGCCAATCACGGTGCCCGTTGCCTTTATGACCAACTTGGCATGACGCAACATGCTGGCTACCATTATCGGCTTGGGCCTGATGCCCGCTGGTAATCCTGACAGGACCTCGGATGAAAGGTCTGCCGCGGTGAGGGCTTGGCACCGGATCATCGGATGGTGGGCCTGTGTCTGCTTAGGGCTTGCCCCGACCACGGTGCAGGCGCTGAGTCTCGACTTGCCAGCGCAGGCCGTTCAGACCGAGTCTGTGCAGGATCCGGCGGCGCCGTTCGGGGTAGCGACAGGTCCGGCCTCCAAGGATGGCACCGTTCCGACCCTCCAGATGACCGGCCCTCGCAACAGGACAGCTTGGCGTATGGTGGGGGCGTCAGAGGATGCGGCCGTCCTGTTCGATGATCTGCTTGGCCAGATTGGTGCTGCCGGATACTCCCCCCTCTTTCATTGCGAGACCAACAGCTGTGGTGGGTTTGACTTTCGCCAGTCCCTTCCCGCGCTGGCGATGCCGTCGATGTTTGTCGATCTTGGGGATTATATGTACGCATCCGCCGCGCTGGCTGGTGGCGACGCCGATGCGGCCCCCGTGGCGCTTATCAGTATTTTAATTAGTCGCAGCAGCGCCGCAACCTTTGTGCAAGTGACCGAAATTGCCGCCCTGCCGCCATTAGACACCGCACAGCAGAGCCGCCAAGAGCCGCAGGCCGGTCAGGCATCGTCAGACGCGGCACGGATCGGCGCTGCGCTGTTGACGTCTGGGCATGCTGTTTTGGATGACGTTGCCTTCCAGACCGGGTCGGCGCAATTGGCCGAGGGTGCGGACCGGGTGGCGCAGTTACAGTCTTTGGCCGACTTTCTAACGCAAGAGCCAGCGCGCCGGATCATGCTGGTGGGACATTCGGATTGGGCCGGGGGGTTAGACACCAACATTGCCCTGTCACGGGCCAGAGCCGCGTCGGTGGCCGCTGTCCTGCACAATACCTACGGCGTTGCGCAGGATCAGATCGCGGTCGAAGGGATCGGCTTCCTGTCGCCGCGCCAGGCCAATACGGATGACGGCGGGCGGCAAGCCAATCGGCGCGTCGAAGCTGTGTTGCTGCCGGACGCGCCCTAGCCAAACGTCCCAACGATTAGATCGGCGTGGCGCAACAGGCGGTCATATGTTCGGTGAAGGCCCGGACCCTCGGCGAAAGGGCGGATTCGGGGGGGCTGCCCAGATATACCGGTGCGCTTTGCCGTGGGAGGTCGGGCAGGACCGGCACCAAACGTTTCTCTGCAAGGTCATCGCGGATCAAGAAATCAGGGACGAGGGCGATGCCCAAGCCTTTTACGGCAGCGTCGGACAATAGTTTGACGTTGCGCGACACTAGGCGGCCGGGCGCATAAATTCGTCGCAATTCACCCGATTTGGCTTGTACCACCAATCCGGCGCGTTCCGCCCCCAAAGACAGCAATAGGGCGTGACTCGACAGGTCCTCCAGTCGGTCCAACGGCGGCGCATGGTTCAGATAATCCGGTGCGCAAACCAGAGCGAGTTCGATGTCGCACAAAACGACAGAACGGATATCGCCGTCGGGACTTGCGCCACTTCGCATGAACACATCAATTCCGGCAGCGCGCGGCTCCATATAGCCATCCACTTGGTCCAGTATCAGAGACACATGCGGATGCGCATCTAGAAATGAGGTGAGATGTAGAAAGAGAATTTGTGCGGCACATCCATCCATAACGGCCACACGCAGATCACCTTCGACCTTTTGGGTTGCCGAGGTGGCCATAAGGTCGGCTTCCTTGGCCTCATTCAAAACACGGCGGGCACGTTCATAATATAATAAACCAATGTCTGTCGGATCGACCCGGCGAGTCGTGCGCGTCAAAAGTTGGACGCCTAGTCGCTCTTCAAGCGCTGAAACATGTTTGGATACAGCAGATTTTGAAACACCCAAAAACCGAGCCGCTCCTGTAAAGCCGCCTTGATCGACGACACTTGTAAAGGCTTCCATCTCCGTTAGCTTGTTCATTTCAATATCTCTCTTCAACTCAATCTTGGCTGGACTTCACTAATCAATCCGAATTGAGGCAAGATTTAGACGGTTTGTTATAGTTGTTCGCAGTCAAGAACCAACCCGACGCTAATTGTGGGGGTCGTTCTAGAATTACACAGATTGCGAGAATAAAAATATAACTATATCAGCTATCTATAACTACGCAGTTTGATTTATACTGGAAAAGCGGACGCGTTCTTTTTGGTAACCAAGCCCGTAGAATAAATGGCCATCTGCGAGATGCCATCCAAGCTTAACAATTATTTTACCATTTTAACAACCATTAACCGATTCTGCATGGGTGTCGTGAACGGCTGTAACCGGGTCAAAGGCTTGCGGCCAAGCGAAGTCCCTGATCAATAGCGCGTTTGGCATCCAGTTCGATGGCCTTGTCCGCGCCGCCAATGATGTGGACAGAACGGCCAAGAGCGCGGAGCGCATCGGCAAGTCCGCGCTCGGGTTCTTGCCCGGCACACAGGATCACGGTGTCGACGGAGAGTACCTCGGTGCGGGCTTGGTAGTGGATGTGCAATCCAAGTGCATCTATGCGGTCGTAGCGGACACCGGACATCATGCGCACATCTTTCATCTTCAGGCTGGCGCGATGGATCCAACCCGTGGTTCGGCCCAATCGTTTCCCGGGTTTTTCTGCCTTGCGTTGAAGCAGTGTGACACGGCGCGCGGCCGGTTCGGGTTGCGGACCACTCGGCGCAAGCCCTCCGCGCGCGTCCTGCGGATCTGTGACCCCCCATTCCTGCAACCATCTTGGCAGGTCTTCGGTCGGGCTTGGGGGATTTTGGACCAGAAATTCGGCGACGTCGAAGCCGATACCACCTGCGCCGATCACCGCCACCCGCGTTCCGGCGATAGCCCGACCAGACAGCAGATCATCATAGTTCAGGACATGCGGCAGGGTCTGGCCCGGTATTTCGGGTGATCGTGGCCGGACACCGGTTGCAATGACAATGTCGTCAAACCCCTCTAGATCCGCGGGCAGAACGGAATGGTTCAGGCGCAACGACACGCCGGTGGTGGTCACCATCTGCGCAAACCATGCGACCAACCCGTCAAATTCTTCTTTGCCGGGAACGCGGCGGGCTAGGTTCAATTGCCCGCCCACCTCGGAGGCGCGGTCGAACAGGGTAACCGCATGGCCGCGACCGGCCGCCGTGATTGCCGCCGACAATCCGGCCGGGCCGGCACCGACCACGGCGATGCGTTTGGGGCGGTCTGTCGGGATCAACGGCAGTTCAATTTCATGGCAGGCCCGCGGATTGACGAGGCAGGTGGACACCCGACCTGCAAAAGTGTGGTCAAGACAGGCTTGATTGCAGGCAATGCAGGGCGCGATTTCGGCGCTGCGGCCCGTTGCGGCTTTGCGGACAAACTGACTGTCAGCCAGAAAAGGGCGGGCCATGGAGACCATGTCGGCGCTGCCATCCGCCAAGATCCCTTCGGCTACGGCGGGGGTGTTGATCCGGTTCGAGGCGATGACCGGAATGCCTACCTGCCCCATCAGCTTTGCGGTGACCCACGTAAACGCGCGCCGGGGAACCGAGGTGGCGATGGTCGGCACGCGGGATTCGTGCCAGCCAATCCCGGTGTTCAACAAGGTTGCGCCCGCTGTTTCGATGGCTTGGGCGAGGCGTATCACTTCGTCCCAACTGCCGCCATCGGGGACGAGATCAATCATCGACAACCGGTAGATCAGGATAAAATCTGGCCCTACCGACTGGCGAATTCGTGAGACAATCTCGACCGGCAGGCGCATGCGATTTGCAAAGCTTCCGCCCCAGTCGTCGGTTCGGCGATTGGTGCGCGTCACCAAAAATTGGTTCAGAAAATAGCCTTCGGACCCCATGATTTCGACCCCGTCATATCCGGCCTCACGGGCACGGACCGCGGCGTTCACGATATCAGCGATCTGGCGTTCAATCTCTTCGGCGGTCAGTGCGTTGGGCGCGAAAGGCGAAATCGGGGATTTCAGCGCCGAGGGTGCGACGCAATCGGGAGTATAGGCATAGCGCCCGGCGTGAAGGATTTGCATCGCGATGCGCCCGCCCGCCGCATGCACCGCTTTGGTTACAATGCGGTGCCGCGCAATATCGTCCGGCCCGTACATGCCCGCAGCGCCCGGCAGGACAGCGCCCTCTCGGTTCGGGGCCATGCCGCCAGTGACGATCAGGCCGACACCGCCTTCCGCGCGCTCTTGGTAGAAGGCCGCGACCCGCTGCCAATCCCCGGTTTCTTCCAGCCCGGTGTGCATGGAGCCCATGAGAATCCGGTTCGGCAGGGTCATGAACCCCAGATCAAGTGGCGCGAACAGGTGCGGATAGTCGGTCATGGCGGTCCCTCCCGGACTGTGCTGCCCCCGGAATGCCGCCTGCTGCCGCGTGTGTCACGCCAGACGCGGCGTCACGATTGGGGCGTTGGCAGGCCGGAGAGAGAGAAACGTTGACGCGGTTCAGCCATTGCCAGCAGAAGCCCCGGCATCGTTCAGTCGATTTGCCGCGCGCATCGTAACGACGAACCGTTCCAGCGTCCGGCGGGCATCGCTATCGCTGAGAGGGATATCCTTATGGCCCGTCACGGTCAGGACCACCATACGCCCCTTCAGCGAAAACACGGCGCGCCAAGAGGTCTCGGATAATTTCGGCGCCCGGTTGGCGCTGTCGTCTTGAAGCGACAAATACAACACGTCGTTCTCAGACACGGTCTTGCGCAGCGTGACGCTGTTCGCCCGGCCATCCTGAGCCAAGGCGACAAGCCCGGCTTGCGATTCGAAATATTGCTTCAGTTGATTGATGGTCGGCGCGGTCGGCGGATCGCCGGGGCTGGAGACGAGCGCCGTCAGGACCCCCGGGGTTCCCGGGGCCGACGGGGAACCGGCCACAAGCGCGGAACAGCTTGCGAGGATCACGAATGAGCCGGAGGCTCGTTCCTGCGTGCTGCTGGGATCGACGCAATAGCCCTTTGGCCCGACCACGACGATATCTTGTTGCGACACCTTGATCGCAGTGACCGCGCGCGGGCCGGCGTCCGAACGCCCCGCCAATTCCGGCGGCGGAAGGCATCCGGCCACGAGGGTCAGGCTGGCGAGAAGACCCGCCAGCCGCACCAGGGATTTCCGATCAAAGATCGGCATAGACATGCAGTTCGGCTTTGCCACCGGGGTGGGTCACCGCGCCCTTATAGGTCTCGCCGACCAATTGGGCATATTTCCACAAGGCACCGCTGGCATAGATCGTTTGGCGCGGGCCAGCCCATTCGGCCTTGCGGGCCGCCAGTTCATCATCGGTCAATGCCACCGACAATTCCCCGGTCAGTGCGTTCAGGGTGATGATGTCGCCGTTTTTGACCAAGGCAATCGGTCCGCCATGGGCTGCTTCCGGGCCGACGTGACCCACACAGAAGCCACGGGTTGCGCCCGAAAAGCGGCCGTCGGTGATCAAGGCAACTTTCTTGCCCATCCCTTGCCCGGACAGAGCCGCCGTGGTCGCCAGCATCTCACGCATGCCCGGGCCACCGGCCGGACCTTCGTTGCGGATGACCAGAACTTCGCCTTCCTTGTAGGTGCGGGCCTGAACGGCTGCAAAGGCTTCTTCTTCGCATTCGAACACGCGGGCCGGTCCCGAGAACACTTGCTGTTCTTCGGTCATGCCTGCCACTTTCACAATCGCACCACCGGGGGCAAGGTTGCCCTTCAGGCCGACAACGCCACCGGTTTTACTGATCGGGGTTGCGGCCGGATAGATCACCTTGCCGTCCGCTTCCCGGTCGATCAGGTCGAGCTCTTCGCCCATGGTCCGGCCTGTTACGGTCATGCAGTCTTCATGGATCAGGCCAGCCTTGCGCAATTCGCGCATGACGACGGGTACGCCGCCTGCCTCGTACAGGTCTTTGGCGACATAGGTGCCGCCCGGCTTCAGATCGACGAAATAGGGGGTGTCGCGGAAGATTTCGCACACGTCGTCCAGATAGAAGTCGATCCCGGCCTCATGAGCAATCGCAGGCAGGTGCAGGCCAGCATTGGTGGAGCCACCGGTGCAAGCCACGATCCGGGCCGCGTTCTGAAGTGATTTCAGCGTCACGATATCCCGGGGGCGAATGTTGCGTTCGATCAGGTTCATCACCTGCTCGCCACTGGCGATGGCGTATTGATCGCGGCTTTCATAGGGGGCGGGGGCACCAGAGGAGTTTGGCAACGCCAGACCGATCGCTTCCGAGACGCAGGCCATGGTGTTGGCGGTGAACTGTCCACCGCAGGCACCGGCGCTGGGGCAGGCGACCCGCTCCAGAACTTCCAGTTCGGCATCGGAATAGTTGCCAGCCTGATGCTGACCGACTGCTTCGAAAACGTCCTGAACCGTGACGTCTTTTCCGTCCAAGCGGCCCGGAAGGATCGATCCGCCATAGATGAAGACCGACGGCACGTTCAAACGCACCATCGCCATCATCATCCCCGGCAAGGACTTGTCGCAACCGGCAAGGCCGACGATGGCGTCATAGCAATGGCCGCGCATGGTCAGTTCCACGGTATCGGCAATCGCTTCGCGCGATGCGAGGCTGGACCGCATCCCTTCATGACCCATGGCAATGCCGTCGGTCACGGTAATCGTGGTGAATTCACGCGGGGTGCCGCCGCCGGATTTGACCCCAACCTTCACGGCTTGCGCTTGCCGGTTCAACGAGATGTTGCACGGCGCGGCTTCATTCCAACAGGTGGCGACGCCGACAAAAGGCCGGTGAATCTCGTCCTCAGTCAGGCCCATTGCGTAGTAATACGAACGGTGAGGGGCGCGTGACGGACCTTCGGTCACGTGGCGGCTGGGCAGGCGAGATTTGTCGAACTGGCGGTTGAGCATCGGATCCTCCGGCTGGCTGGTTGGCTAGGGAATAGGCAAGCTGTCCAGCGCGCGCAAGCTGTCGCACCAAATATCAGGCGCAGGCCGGACCCCGGACCAAAGCCATTTTGCCGGTCTTCCGCCGCCTGCGGCACTGTGTTAGTCAGATGTCGCTGACACATTCAGGGGTGCGGATGCGTATTTTTGTCAAGTTTTTCAGGGATATAGTGTGAGTTCCGCCTTTCTTCCCGCCGCATTTGACGCATTTCTGGCACCGGCCAGACGGTCGCCTGCTTTGTGGCGGACGGCGCTTGGATTTGGGCTGGTCATTGGTGTTTATGTCGGGCTAAATTTGGCCGCATTCGGTGCTTTGGCCCTAATTTGGGGGTTTAACGAGGCGGCCGAACAGGCATCACACCTGTCAGATCCTGCGACTCCGGTGCGTGCGCTTGCGCTTTTGGCAACATTTGTACCGATGGCCTTGGCCCCGATGATTACTGTGCGGGTGTTGCACCGGCGCCGTCCGGGGACGTTGTTTGGGCCCGCCCGCAGGACGGCGGGGGACTTTTTTCAGTCTGCCGCTGTTTTGTTTGGAATTCAGGCTCTGCTGATAGCCCTGTCCGGCGCGGCAACCGAGACCCTGCCGAATCTGTCCGTCGAGCATTGGATGTGGCTGTTGCCGGTGACGTTGGTGGCTGTCGCGGGACAGACCTTGTCGGAAGAATTGGTCTTTCGTGGGTATTTGCAACAGCAACTCGCGGTACGCTTTGCGTCCCGAGTGATCTGGATGGGGCTACCCTCGCTGCTGTTCGCCTCGCTGCATTACAGCCCCGGAACCCTTGGTCAAAGCGCGACTTTCGCTGTCTTCGCAGCCTTCCTGTTTGGGCTGGCGGCGGCGGATTTGACCGCACGAACGGGCAGCATCGGCGCGGCATGGGGGGTACATTTCGCCAATAACTTCTTTGCTATCGCGATCTTTGCATCAGAAGGCACGATCACCGGTTTGGCGTTGCGAATCGCGCCAGAGGCCGATCCGCAGGTGTCGGCGTTCCATCCCAGCGCATTGATGGAGCTTTTGCCGCTGGCCCTGTCGTGGCTGATCCTACGGCGCTGGCTGCGGCGCTGATTGCATTTTCCGTTCAGTCCCCTTATCTCCGGGCTGAACCGGCACAAGGCAAGTGTGATGAACTGGATTTCGAACTACGTCCGTCCGACGATAAACTCGTTGTTTTCCCGGCGCGAAGTGCCCGAGAACCTTTGGACCAAATGCGAAAATTGCGGCACGATGCTGTTCCATCGGGAATTGGCAGACAGCTTGAATGTCTGCACCAATTGCGCCCACCATATGTATCTGTCGCCGCGCGATCGCTTTACGGCTTTGTTTGACGGCGGCATCTTCCGCGAGATCGCGGTGCCTGCCGCCCAAAGCGATCCGCTGCATTTCCGCGATCAAAAGCGGTATCCGGACCGGATGCGTGCGGCGCAGAAAGCCACAGGTGAAGCCGAAGCGATGTTGGTCGCAGAAGGCGATATCGGCGCGACGCCGATCGTGGCTGCTGCGCAGGATTTTGCCTTCATGGCAGGGTCGATGGGGATGCATGTCGGCAACGCCATCATCGCCGCGGCCGAACGGGCCGTGGAAGTGCGGCGTCCCTTGGTCCTGTTTTCCGCCGCGGGTGGGGCCAGAATGCAGGAGGGAATTTTGTCCCTGATGCAGATGCCCCGCAGTACGGTTGCGGTTCAGATGCTGAAAGAGGCGGGATTGCCTTATATTGTGGTCCTGACCCATCCGACCACCGGGGGCGTCACGGCCAGCTATGCTATGCTCGGCGATGTCCAGATTGCGGAGCCGGGGTCTTTGATCTGTTTCGCGGGCCCACGGGTGATTGAGCAGACCATTCGTGAAAAGCTTCCCGAAGGGTTCCAACGGGCTGAATACTTGCTGGAACACGGCATGCTGGACCGGGTGACCCATCGCAAAGATCTGCGCGACGAACTGATCGCTATTACCCGGATGCTGATGAACATGCCCCCGGCCATTAAAGGGGTGTTGTCGCCTCCTGCTGATCCGGCTGAAGGATCAGATGGCGCCGATGGGGTTGCGACGAAAGAGGACGCTACTCCTTGACAGTGCCATCTTCCGACCAGCTTTTGACCCGGATGATGTCGTTACACCCCAAGATGATCGATCTTACGCTTGATCGGGTCTGGCGGCTGTTGGCACGTCTGGATCATCCGGAACGCAAGCTGGGCAAGGTCATCCACATCGCCGGGACCAATGGCAAGGGCTCCACCCTTGCGATGATTCGCGCCGGGTTGCAGGCGACCGGCGATAGCTGCCACGCTTATACCTCGCCGCATCTTGTCCGCTTTCACGAACGGATCCGCTGCAAGGGCGAAGTAATCGACGAAGGCGCGCTCAGCGTTGTGCTGGACGAATGCTTGGCCGCCAACGGGCCGGAACCGATCACGTATTTCGAAATCACGACCGTGGCGGGGCTTTTGGCTTTTTCCCGCGACCCGGCGGATTGGTGCTTGCTTGAGGTCGGGTTGGGGGGGCGCCTGGACGCTACCAATGTCATTGACGCGCCGCGCCTCTGCGTGATCACGCCGATTTCCATCGATCACCAACAGTACCTCGGTGACACATTGGCTGAGATCGCCGGTGAGAAGGCAGGGATTCTGAAGCGCAACACGCCCTGCGTGGTTGGCCCACAGCCCGACGAAGCGCTTGAAGTCATTGAGGCTCGGGCTGCCCGGTTGGGCGCACCGCTTCTGGTTCATGGGCAGCACTGGCACGTCTGGGAAGAACGCGGGCGCCTGATCTTTCAAGATGAGACCGGGTTATGTGACCTCCCCCTGCCGATCTTGACCGGTCCGCACCAGATTGTGAACGCAGGCGTCGCCATCGCTGCGCTGCGCCATTTGGGGCAGCCCGTGAGGGCGCTGGAAGCCGCCACCAGCTCAGCGACTTGGCCGGCGCGGATGCAGCGCTTGCGCGACCATCCATTCGCCACAGCTGTGCCGCAGGCCGAGATTTGGCTGGATGGCGGTCATAATGCCGGTGCTGGCGCGGCGTTGGCGGCGACCCTTGGTGCAATGCCCGATCGTGAAACGATTCTGGTGTGCGGAATGCTGAACACAAAGGACATTCAGGGATTTCTGGCCCCACTTGTCCCGTACAGTGCGCGCCTGTTCGGGGTCTCTGTCCCAGAGACCGAAGCCACGCTGCCGGCCGAAGCGACCGTTGCTGCGGCCCGCGAGGTCGGCATGCGAGCCGACACAGCGCCTGATGTGGCCGATGCGATTGCTGAAATTGCCCGAACCAGCCCGGACGCCCGCATTCTGATTTGTGGTAGCCTTTATCTGGCCGGTGCGGTGTTAAAGCTGGGCTGAGACCAAGGCGATTTTCCGTCTTGTTAGGTGGATTTCGTTCCTCGGGTTATTGCACGACAAACTCCGCGTGCAGTGCTCCGGCGGCCTTGATCGTCTTCAAAATATCGATCATGTCGCGCGGTGTCACCCCTAGGGCGTTCAGCCCCGCGATGACCTCTGACAATGAGGTTCCGCTGGGGACGACTGCCAATCCGGTCCCGGGGTCCTGCTCAATTTCGGCGGTCGTGCGGGGCACAACAACGCTTCGCCCGTTGGCGAAGGGGTTCGGCTGCACGACCAGGGGGTCCTCTTGTACCCGAAGCGTCAGCCCCCCTTGCGACACGGCCACTTCCGAGATGCGCACATCTTCACCCATCACAATCGTGCCAGAACTTTGATCTACAACGACCCTAGCGCGATTCTGCGGCGTCACGGTCAAGTTTTCGATCTGGGCCATGGCGCGCGCTGGCGATCCCGCCCGGGTCGTCTGAAGGTTTAGGCGAACGGTGCCGCTGTCCTGCGCTTCTGCCACGCCCCGGCCATAGCGGTCATTGATCACTGTCTCTATGCGCAAAGCAGTGGTAAAATCGGGGGTGCGCAGCGCCAGCCGAAGTGCCGTCAGCGTGCTGAAATCAAAATCGATTTCTCGTTCTACACGGGCTCCGGCGGGAAGAACCCCCGAGGTCGGGACCCCCTGAACGACGCTGCCGGCATCGCCTTCAACCGAGACGCCGCCCGCGATGACGGTTCCTTGCGCCACCGCATAAATTTGCCCATCGGCTGCGTTCAAAGGGGTCATGATCAATGTGCCGCCTAAAAGGCTTTTTGAATCGCCGATTGCTGAGACCATGACATCAATTTGGCCGCCGACCCGCGCGAATGGCGGAAGCGAGGCCGTGACAAAAACGGCGGCCACATTCTTGGGCCGAAACAGTTCACCGGCGACATTCACGCCCAACCGCTCAAGGATATTGGCCATGATTTCTTCCGTGAACGGTGAGTTTCGGATGCTGTCTCCGGTTCCGTTTAGTCCGACTACCAAGCCATACCCAATCAGATCGTTACCGCGGACGCCGTCGAATTCAACGAGATCCTTGAGCCGGATTTCGCCACCGGACGCTCCGATCCCCCAGAATAGGGACGTCAGAGCAAGAAGGGCCGCGCGAATCACAGATATGCCACAAGGGAAAGTTGCGAAGCGCGGGCTGTCACGGCAAACACCGTTTCCAACTGGGTTTGAACCTCCTTTAATCGTACCGCGGTGTCATAGGGATCAACGCCGATCAGGGAGTTCCGCGCCAGTTGCAAGGCGACAACCTCGCTTTCGGATTGAACTGCGGCGGCGTCGATCCGCTCCTGCGTGGCGCCAAGACCTGCCCGCATTCCGGTCAACTGATCGTTGGTCTGGAGTAAACGATTGCCAAGATCTTGCAAAAGCCATTGCTGTTCTTGCAGCGAAGGAGCCACCACGCCGTTATCGACGAGGGCCGCAACGGCATAGGCCTTGAGGCTGTCGCGAAGCGTCTGGTCAGCGGCTGTTGTCCCAAAGCGGGCCGTTACATCCTCGCCTACCGTCATTGGCGACAACGCGGTGCTAGCCCCAAGATAGCCTGTCGTTTCAAAGCCGCCGCCAGGGGTGTCAAACCAATTATCTACAGCCGCCATAATGCCCGCTGCGGTTGTTTGCCCTGCCACAGCAGCGCCCAGATCAGTTAGGAGGGTTTGTGCATTGGCAATAGCGGGCCCCTGAGTTGCGGTCCCGGAAAAAATCGAGCGATCCGCCCAGCGGGTGTTCAAACGCGATATGGTGGTCTCAAGTTGATTTCCAGCCGACGCAAACAGTGTCCGAAACTGAGTGGTTTCGCCGCTTGTGGCGATCATCAGAAACTCGGGTCCAGAGGCCTGGATCGATGTTTGGATGGCGTCTAGGGCCAGTTGCTGGGCATCGGCAAATCCCGCGGCCTCGCTGTTGACGGACTGAAATACCGTCTGCATCGATAGGCTTCGCTCAAGGCCGGACAGAATGGAATAATCGCCGCGCAAATGTGACTGCAGGTCCGCGACGCGTCCCGTCGTCAGCTCTTGGGACAGCGCTGTGATGTCGGCTTTGAGCACGGTCGTCTGACGCTTCAGGGGAAGGCCTGCTGCAAGATCGCCGAAATTTGGAGAAAGCATGGTCTACATCCTCATCAATGTGTCAAGCATCGCATCGGCAGCCTGAATGACCCGCGAGTTTGCGGCGTAGGCCTGTTCGATCATCAACAGTTTTTGCATTTCTCGGTCGGTATCGACGCCGTCAGCCAGCGTCCGTTCGGTCATGGCGTCGGACCGGATGCGGGCATAAGTGGCGTCACCGACCATCAGGTCAACGGTAACGCCGACGTTCGACTGAAAATTCGATGACAAACCAGCGGCGCTATGGGCGCTGGCCATAAAGCCGCCGGACAGTGGCGTGCGCGTCATCGTGAGGGCATCTGACAGCCGGCTCAGCCCTGCGGATTGACCCTCATCTCCGGGCGCGGTGGCGCCGAGGCCATCGCGCAGCCGCCAGACATAGCCGCCTGCATCCGGATCGACCAAGGTGTTGACCGACAGGCGGCTGGCCAATCCAAGCTCGTTCGAAACCAGAAAAGCGCTACCGCCATCGGTGAGGAGTCCGGCGGCCCCGGGAAGCAGCGTTGGGTCGACGCCGGGGGTCTCAAACCGTTCGACAAGGTCACGCGCAATGGCGTCTAATTGTTGGCCAATCTCAGGCGCAACCGTGTCCCGGACTGCGAACAACCCGTCGAGCCGCCCACCCGACAGCGGGCCCGGACTGCGGGTCATATCCACCGGTTGGCCGTCCAGTGTCAGACCTGACAGCGTTCCGCCGGATAGGCTGTGATAGGGTGTGATCGTCGCCGTGGCGGTGAAGCCAAGTACTGGTGCCGGTCCATCCAGCAACATCCCACCTTGGGTCATTAGCGCAATTACCCCGTTGCCCCGATCAATTTCACGGACGGGAACCTGCTCGGAGACAAGATCGACCAGTTTCTGGCGTTCGTCCAATAGGCCGTTCGGCGGCGTGCTTCCGATTGACTGGCGTTGAATTTTAACGTTCAGGTCTTCGATGCGCGACAGCCAGCCATTCAGATCTTGCACGGTCGTCGCAATGCCTTGATCCGCGCGACTGCGTTCGACCTGAATGCCGTTTGAAATACCGCCGATGTGAGTTGCCAGACCGTCCAGAGCCGCGAATGCTTGAGTCAGGCGGGTTTCGGAATCTGGACGCGAGGCTGCCGACACCAACGCACTTTCAAGGTCGGAGATCCGGTCAGCAAGCGACTGCCCGGATCCGGGTTCACCGACTAAACTCAGTATGGCCGTTAAGCTGTCCGCCTGGGTCGACGCGCGCCCAAGGTCGGCGTCGGCAGCGCGGCGATCCGCCAGAACGATCTGGTCGACGACACGCCTGACTGTGACCACATCGACCCCGCCGCCGGCACCCGTTACCCTGGACGACAAGACCACCTCGCGGCGTCCATAGGTGTCGGTCAACGCGTTCGAGACATTGGACGAGATGACGCTCGCGCTGCGCGAGACGGCGGTCAGGCCCGATAGGGCATTGGACATCGCTCCGGCTATGGTCATGGTCCCGGTTCCCTATGGTTGATCTGGGTCAGCGTTTGATATTGGTGGTTTCCTGCAGCATTTCGTCGACGGTCTGTATGACCTTGGCGTTCGACGAATAGGCCCTTTGAGTTTGAATGAGGTCGGTCAATTCATTGGCGACGTCGGTGGTGGATTCCTCGCGGGCGAAGCCCACGATATCTCCGGTTGGACCGTTCCCTGCATTCCATAGAAAAAACGAACCGCTGTCGTGCGACACCTGAAAGGTTTGGTTGTCGAGAGCCATCAGGCCGTTCGGGTTGGGAATATCGGCCAGCGGCACCTGATACAGGGTGCGCGCGGTGCCATTATCGAACAACGCGTGTACGAAGCCATTGGGGTCGATTTCAACCTCCACGAGATTACCTGTCGCAGCTCCATCTTTAGAAATCGTGACCGGCGCAAAGGTATTTGATAATTGGGTCAGTCCGTTGGGGTCCCCGGGCAGCCCGATCGCGATGTCAATTGGTCCGCTGGCCACATTGACTTGCATCGAGCCAGTCAGCGGATTATAAGCTCCGCCCGAGGTGGTCGTGACTGCGGCCACTGTCCCGCCCAGCGTCCGTGTGTCATTAAAGGTGATCACATATTCACCAAGAATGGCCCCCGGCGAGGCCGTGTCAGTGATCTGCATCGTCCACTCATTCGACGGAACCGTCGCGCCCACTGCGGGGATTGTTGGCGTGAAGGTTGCGTTGATCTTTTCAGACGTTCCCAGATTATCGAAATATTCCACGGTAATGCTTTCAGGAACTCCGGCAGCCCCGGGTTTGGTGGCTGTTGCTGGCAAATTCACCCCGATGTTCATCTTTGTGGTCGGTTCCCCAACGAATTGATTGGTATTGATTTTGATCGGTTCCAACCCGTCCGAGGTGTCGCGCGGATAGTTCGGGATCGTGCCGTCCGCAGCGGCCGGCCAGCCCATCAGGATCAGGCCGGCTTCACTTTTCAGGTAGCCCGCAGCATCCATCCGATAAGAGCCGGTAGTGGTGAGCAGCATCGGCAGGCTGGCACTGCCGCTTTTGACGGCCGACTCGCTGGTGACGGGCACCATGCCGCGCCCGTCTACGGCAATATCCGTCGAGTTGCTTGTTCCGATCAGGGCGCCGGTTTCGTCGATCAGCCGCTGGGTGGTCGTGCGCACGCCTCCGGCAGAGTAGCTGCCGCTCGCCCCAGCATTCACCATGGAGTAAAAATCTGTTTCGACTCGCTTGTACCCGTAGGTCGAAGAGTTCGCGATATTGTCCGAGATGGATGCCAGCTTGTTGGCATTCGCCGACAAACCCATGACCGCCGCGTTCAGCGAAGAAGAGATCGTCATACCTGCGCCTTTCTGCATCAGAAATCGTGTTGAGACCATCGATAGGCCGCCCGGACTAATTCAGGCTTAACAGATCAAATTTGATCGATTTTCCGGGCGCGTGAGGTGCGGTGCGCGACGAGACCCGCAAGAAGTTGACCTTCGTGCGGTCAGGGCGTCCCAAGATCGTCCGCAGGAAGCTGGGGCTTAGAGGGAGTTTTCAATTGCGATGCCGCACAGGACAACGCAATATGAAGCCATGAATACTTCGGCATCACATGACTTGCGCCGCTTCTTGAACGGTGAACATTACGGCTGCGTGATGGCTGATCCGCCATGGCGTTTTACCAACCGGACCGGAAAGGTCGCGCCTGAGCACAAACGGTTGTCGCGCTATCCCACTATGAACCTTGAAGATATTTGTAGTCTACCGGTGGCGGAGCACTGCGCGGATCGTGCCCACTGTTATATGTGGGTGCCCAATGCCCTGTTGCCTGACGGGCTGCGGGTTCTGTCCGCGTGGGGCTTTGAATACAAGTCCAACGTGATTTGGCACAAGGTTCGCAAAGATGGCGGGTCGGACGGGCGCGGCGTGGGATTTTATTTCCGCAACGTGACCGAGATTTTGCTGTTCGGAACCCGTGGCAAAAGTGTCCGGACGCTTGCGCCGGGGCGTCGTCAGGTGAACATGCTGCAAACCCGCAAGCGGGAGCATTCACGCAAGCCGGATGAGCAGTACGAGTTGATTGAGAGTTGTAGTTGGGGCCCCTATCTGGAGCTGTTCGGGCGTGGTGTTCGCGAAGGCTGGACCGTGTGGGGCAATCAGGCAGACGCCGATTATAAACCCGACTGGAAGACCTATAGCTTCAACTCTGGCGTTGCTGCCGAATAACGGCTGCAGAGCGCTTGACGCCGCGCCGCGGCGCTGTTGCACAAATTTGAAATGGGCCGCAGTGCCCCTTTCCCCAGACACACTTATCCCACGGCTTTCGTGACGGGTATTCCGAGGGCGGTGAACCGGTTCAGCACTGCAGCTCGGATCTGAACC
>NZ_MTBG01000018.1 GCF_002119405.1 Pseudoruegeria sp. SK021
TCTCTTCAGATTACAAATTGTCAAACAACGTGGGGCAAAACCCCGAAAACCTCGTCAATGCAAGAGGCAAAAATTCACAGGTGGCGCTCAATAAAAGCGCTGCCCGCTCACACTCGTCTCCAACATCGCACCAGAACCAACTCGCCGCCGGTCCCGATCCCCGTCCCCAGCGCCGCAGTCTCGTTGGCGCCGTGTCCGGTGAGGGGCTGTCTAAGCAAACCCACCAACGCCCGCAACCCCTTTTTTGCAATTCAACACAATCAATCCAAATAAAATGGAAAAGTAAACAATATCAATCCGATAGAGAAATAGAAGGCATAGCAGCCAACGCAATGAAGCCCTAGGGAAACCCGCAAACACAAGAATCGCTGGTGCAAAACAAAGCCGAATCCGTCGTGGCGAAGGCCCGGTGACCCCAATTGGCTTGATCAAAGCCCCTCCGGGCTTATCCGGCTTGCACCGCCGGAACGGGCGGAAATGCTGATCGCTGGTACGCGGCCAGCCACATCTGGTCCAGCCGCGCCAATTCCCGGGCGTCGAAACCGGCTGCGGCCTCCCAATAGCGCCCCGAGGCCACAAAATAGTTCAAGCCGCGCTCTTGATCCTCGGCTGCTGTCATCGCGGCGCTGTCCGGCTCTAGGCCGCGGTCCCCTGCCCGGTTCAGCTCGGACACGCCGGCGCGGGGGAACAGCAAGCGGCTGGCGCTGCGCGACAGGTTCACACAGTGGCATCCCCGCCGGGCTGCCAGCAGGGCCAAACGCGCAGACTTGGCTTCTAGGCTTTGCAGGGTCACATCTGGGCGCAGCGGATCGGCGGCGCCGGTGCCATAAAAATGTGTCGGGCCAGTCGCCGCATATGTCATATCACAGCCGATGAAAGCCAAGACCCGTGGCCGCAAGGTCGCAAGCGCCCAGTAGCCAGCGGTAAATGCCATGGTTCCCCCGGCATAGACAAAGCCGCCAAAGGCATTTTGTGCCGGTACAAAGTCACGATAGGTCACGACCTGCTGCGCGGGGCCGAGCCGCTCTGGGCGCCGGTCAACCGGGAAGTCCTCGGGGTGGATGAGGTGCGTCCAGTCCGGGCGCACCTGCCATGCGTTGTTGATGACAACGATGGCGTCGAACTGGGCGGCATCCCAGTTCCGGCTCTCTGGCGCGTTCGGCCCACTGCCGATCACCAGTACAGACCCTGTCGCTCTGGCCATTCTGAGGTCCTCTCTTCCGGCCCAAGCTGCGCGCAAAGGTATCGCAGTCCCGGCCAAGATCAAGACGCCGGAGCATCAAACCGGTGCGCCATGCGAGCAACCATGCGACATATCGAACGAAAAACGGCGCTCACATCCCTGAAGCCAGAGAGGTTGTCATGCGTTTCCAGCATTTTAGTGCTTTCGAGTGCACCGATGGACTACGGACTGCGCGCCGTGCCGCCTTGCCATCATCCGTCAGGCCCCTAAAACTTTTGTCCTGACACACCTCTTGAGAAAGGCCGAAACGATGGACAGCCTGACCGCTGAACTTCTGGCACGGTTCCAATTCGCGTTTACCGTCTCCTTCCATATCATCTTTCCGGCGTTTTCGATTGGGCTGGCCAGTTTTCTGGCGGTGCTCAACGCGCTGTGGCTTTGGACGAAGGATGACGTCTATCTCACCCTATTCAATCACTGGAAAAAGATCTTCGCCGTGGCCTTCGGGATGGGCGTGGTGTCCGGGGTGGTCATGTCCTACCAGTTTGGCACCAACTGGGGGGTGTTCGCCGACAAGACCGGCCCGGTCCTTGGGCCGCTCATGGCTTATGAGGTATTGTCGGCCTTCTTCTTAGAGGCGGGATTTCTGGGCATCATGCTGTTTGGCCGCGAGCGTGTCGGCAACGGCCTTCATATGTTCGCCACGGCCATGGTCGCCTTCGGCACCCTGATGTCGGCGACTTGGATCCTGTCGGTCAATTCATGGATGCAGACCCCGGCGGGTTATGGCGTGAACGATCTGGGTCAGTTCGTGCCAGTGGACTGGTGGGCGGTCATCTTCAACCCGTCCTTCCCGTACCGGTTGGTGCACATGGTTCTGGCCGCCTATCTGACCACCGCGCTGGTCGTCGGTGGCGTTGGCGGCTGGCAGCTTCTGAGGGATGCGGACAACCGGGCGACCCGGCGGATGTTCTCGATGGCGATGTGGATGCTGATCTGCGTCACCCCGATTCAGATCTTTATGGGCGATGCGCACGGGCTGAACACGCTGGAGCATCAGCCCGTCAAGGTCATGGCCATGGAGGGTCATTTTGACAGCCACGATCATGGCGCGCCACTGATCCTGTTCGGCATCCCCAATCAAGACGAGCAGCGGGTCGCGTATTCCATCGCAATCCCGAAACTGTCGAGCCTGATCCTGAAACATGACCTGAACGCGCCTCTGGCCGGGCTGGACACGGTGCCGCGCGAAGATCAGCCACCAGTGGCCATCGTCTTTTTTGCCTTCCGGGTCATGGTCGGGCTTGGCTTTGCGATGCTGGGTCTGGGCCTATGGGGGTTATGGCGGCGGTATCGCGGCGCACTCTATTCAGACCGCTGGCTGCACCGTGCCGCCACCGTCATGGGTCCGGCCGGCTTCGTTGCCGTTCTGGCCGGCTGGATCACCACCGAGGTGGGCCGCCAGCCCTATACCGTCTACGGCCTGCTGCGGACCTCGGACTCGCTCGGGCCGGTGTCAGCCCCGGCCATCGCAACCTCGTTGATCGCCTTTATCGTGGTGTATTTCTTCGCCTTCGGGGCCGGGACTTATTACATCGTGAAATTGATGGGCATCCCCCCCGGACGCCGTGGTCACGGCTTGCACGAGGCGCCAATCCGGGCCGCAGGGATCACGCCCGCCCCGCAACTTGACCCCGATTTCCGCACAACGGACGAATAGGAGCCCGCCATGCCTTTTGATCTTGCGTTCATCTGGGCCGGAATCATCGCCTTCGCGGTTCTGACCTATATCATTCTTGACGGTTTCGACCTTGGCATCGGCATCCTGTTTCCGTTCGGCAAATCCGAACGGGAACGGGATGTGATGATGAATTCCGTCGCGCCGGTCTGGGACGGCAATGAAACTTGGTTGGTGCTGGGCGGCGGCGGTCTGTTTGCCGTGTTTCCGCTGGCCTATTCGGTGGTGTTGTCCGCGCTCTATATTCCGATCATCGTCATGCTTCTGGCGCTGGTCTTTCGCGGGGTGGCCTTTGAATATCGCTGGCGCACCGAACGCTGGAAACCGGTCTGGGACATCGCCTTTTTCGGTGGCTCCACCCTTGCGGCCTTCACCCAAGGCATCGCCCTTGGCGCGCTGGTGCAAGGCATTGAGGTCGCCGACCGGGCCTATGCGGGCGGCTGGTGGGACTGGTTGACGCCGTTCTCACTGATCACCGGCGTTGCAGTGGTGATCGGCTATGCCTTGCTCGGGGCCACATGGCTGGTGATGAAGATGTCGGGCGAGCTTCAGGAACGCATGCGCGCGAACGCCCGCCGCCTTGGCGCTGTCACGCTGGCCTTCATCCTGTTGGTTAGCCTGCTGACGCCGTTTCAGGACCCGGTGTATTTTCAACGCTGGTTCACGTGGCCGAGCATGGGCTTCAGCCTGCTGGTCCCCGCCTTGCTGGCACTGGGGGCATGGCAGCTGTTCACCGGCCTGTCGTCCGACCGCGAGATCGCCCCATTTCTGGCGGCGCAATCGCTGTTCGTGGTCAGCTTCATTGGCATCGGCATCAGCTTCTATCCGCAGATGGTGCCGCCGTCGCTGTCGATCTGGGACGTGGCCGCGCCGGATGAAAGTCTGGCCTTCACCCTTGTGGGAACGGTGGTTCTGGTGCCGCTGATTTTGGCCTATACCGCCTATGCCTATTGGGTCTTTCGCGGCAAGACCGATCCCGACAAGGGCTATCACTGATGCGGACCCGCAACCGGATGGCGCAGATCGCGTGGTTCGTCGGCATCTGGCTGGCCAGTGTCGCGATCCTTGCCGTTGTGGCCTATGGCATCAAGCTGATGCTGTAGGATCACGCGGCACGGCCCTTTCCACCGCCGCGCAATGGTCTAAAGTGGCCGCCTGACACGTCTCTTTGGCCAGAATACCCATGTCCACGCTGCATCCCCATACCCGCCATGTTGCCTTGCTGGTGGCGATGGTCTTTTTCATGCAACTGCTCAACAGTTCCATGGTGCTGACCTCGTTGCCGCAGATCGCCGAGGCCTTCGGGGTCGCGCCGCTGGACGTCAGCCTTGGGGTCGCCATCTACACCATTGCCATGGCGACCTTCGTGCCGTTTGCGGGCTGGTTGGCGGATCAGATCGGCGCGCGCCGGGTGTTCGGCACCGCCATATTGATTTTCTGCGCCACATCGATTGCCTGTGGCCTATCCCAATCCCTGACCGCCTTTGTGGTGGCCCGCGCGTTACAAGGCATTGCCAGCGCGATGATCACACCGGTGGGCCGGATCGTCGTTCTGAACAAGGCCAGCAAATCGGAATTGCTGGATGCAACCGCGCTGGTCACGTGGCCCGCCCTCTTCGCCCCGGTCATTGGCCCGGTGCTGGGCGGGGCCATCACCACCTATGCCTCATGGCGGTGGAATTTCTTTATCAATGTCCCAATCGGCCTGCTCGCACTGGTCATCGTGCCCCGACTGCTGAGCAATGACCCACCTGCGACGCGGCGGCGGTTCGATATTCCCGGGTTTCTGCTGATCGGCGGCGGTCTCTGCGGCACCCTGATTGGCCTGCAATTGTTTGCGACCCTTGATGGCGACCCCCTGATTGCCACCGGGGTGACCCTGACCGGTGCCGCCCTATGCGCGCTGGCCATCCGACATTTCCACCGTACGCCCGCGCCCCTGCTGGGGATCGGCCCGTTTGCCACCGCAACCTTCCGCCATGCCGCGATCCATGGCGGGCTGGCTTTTCGCACCATCACCGCCGCAATGCCCTTTTTGCTGCCACTGTATTTCCAAATCGCGTTTGGGCTAAGCCCGGTCGCGGCCGGGTCGCTTATTCTGGTCTATTTTCTCGGCAATCTCGGCATGAAGGCCGTCACCTCGCCGCTGCTGCGCCGGTTCGGCTTTCGGACGGTATTGGTGCTAAACGGCATCGTTGGATCGGCCTCAATCGCGGGCTGTGCCCTGCTGTCACCAGTCACGCCCAGCCCGCTGGTGATGGCGGTGCTGTTGCTGGCTGGTCTGACCCGGTCGATGCAGTTCACCGCCCTGAACACGCTGGCCTTCGCCGACATCGGGCCCGAACACCGCAGCGCTGGCGCAACTTGGATGGCGCTGCTGCAACAGGTCTCTATGTCCATGGGCATCGTCATTGGCACTGCTGTGATTGAGACAGCCCGTCTATTGCATGGCGGCAACCAGCTTAGCCTTGCCGATTTTCATCTGACCTTTGTGGTGCTGGCCGTCGTGGCGCTGGTGGCGTCACTGTCGTTCCAACGGCTGTCGCTGACCGCCGGATCGGACGTTTCCGGTCATGGCGTCAAGGCCGCGCCGAACGCTTAAGGCCTCAGCCCCGGAACAGTCGCGTTGCCCCGACCCCGGCATCAGCAAGATCCACCAACCGGGCCAAAAAATGCTCGCGCGCGGTAAAGCTTTTGCGGTCCGGACCGGTGAATTCAGCCTCAAGCACGTCGATCAGACGCAACAAGCGCCGCCGGTGGGTGCCGGTCCAGACCTGTACCGGATCGGCCAGCACGCCAGCAAAGGCCGCCACCACCGACCCCAGCAGCACCAGAACCGCAATCGCCCCCCCGGTCATCCAGACCGGCGGATGCGCCGGAAAGGCATCGTACCATAGCGCCCCAAGCCCCGCGCCCAGTGGGAATCCGGCAATCGCCGCATTCTGCGCCAAAATGGCGGCAATGGCAGGCGCGAACGACACCACCCCGGGCGTCACTGTCTTCAGGACCACCGCACCAGTGCTGAGCGTGCCCAACGCCGTGGTCATCTCCGCCACCGCCGACCGTGTCCCAGTATATTCGGTCACCGACCGGGCCATGCGCTGCCCTGCTGCCTCTGAGAGCGGGTCGGTCTCTGATTGGTTCAACAGCGCTCGGATTTGCGGGGCCGCCAACACGGTCTCCGCCAAGGCGTTGCGCCGCGTCCGTTGTGGGCCATCCGGCCACGGCAATTCCAGCAGATCGACCACGATCAGGGCCTCGACCGCGCGCGCCACATCGGTTGGCAACAAGATTGTCCGCCCCGCCAGCCACGCCGCCACCCGCCGCAGCCCCAGCTTGCCCGCCAGAAGCCCTGCCAACCGGCTCAGCACCAGAACTGGCGACAGCAGCACATTCAGCGGTGCGCGCAGGATATCAAAGCCAAAGGCGGCACTATGCAGCCGAAGACTGCCACGCAGCCCGAAATGCGTCGCCACAAAGCCATCCACCCGCGCCCGCCTGCTGTCGAAATACGTGCGCGCCGCCACAATCATCGCGGCGTCGGCCTCGGCTACGGTTGGGTCTGTCGGCTCAAGGGTCATGGGGTTCCCGTTTCAGGGCACCTGCCCTCACCTCGTCAAATGGTGCCTTCCGTTTCGATCGCCAAGGGTTCACCGCAATGCTTGCAATGAACCGCATCGGAATCGTGCAACAGCAGGCCACATTCGGGGCACCGATACCGCACCTTGGTCGGACGGAACAGCACCTGTGCCAAACGCAGAAACAAGGTCACCCCCACGATCATTACTGCCACCGACAGCATCCGCCCGCCGGTCCCCGACAAAGTAATGTCGCCGAAGCCGGTGGTGGTCAGGGTCGTCACAGTAAAATACAGCGCATCGGCATAGTTGCCGATATCCGGATTGTCCTTTTGCTGGGTGACATAGATCAGACCGGTCATCACGAACAGGAAGACCAGCAGATTGATCGCCGCCGTCAGCACCTCTTCGTTGCGCCGGAAAAAGCGGAAATCTGCCCGCAACCGGGTCAGCAACTGATAGGTGCGCAACAGGCGCAAGGTCCGCAGAATGCGCAAGAAGCCAAAGCCTTCTCCGGCCACCGGCAACAGGAATGATGCAATGGCGACGATATCGGCGATCGTCGTCGGATGGGCCAAAAAGCGCAGTCGGGACCGGCTAATCGCCAACCGAGCGCTGAAATCCAACAGGATCACGGCGCCGACCACGGCATCAATGATTTCAGTAAACCGCGAGGGCGCCAAAAAGGACGTGACGATCACGAAAATCACCGTCACCAGATCAAAGAACAACAAGCCATAACGAAATCGATGTGCCCGGTCGCCGTGGCCCTCATACAGGTCATGCAGGGTCGTCATCAGGGATTTAATCATCACTTGCCTCGTTTCGCGCAGCATCGCAGATTACAAGACCTGCGCCATCCTCAGATCACACCGCAATAACAGAAGCGTGATCATGGAAAAGTCATTTGGACCAAACGCCACAGTCTTCTAGACTCAGGGGTACAACGTTTGAACCGGAGATTCTGATGAAATTCGCATGTTTAACCTCGACGATCGCATCCTTGGCCATCATTTGCATTGGCGCGTCCGCCAGCGCGCAAGAGGCCCTGACCGACAAGCAGCTTGCTTCCGCCGTCGCGGCCCGGCAGGCGCATATGGACCTGAACGGGTTCAACCTTGGCATTCTCGGCGCTATGGCCAAGACCGAAGTGCCCTATGACGCCGCCGTGGCCTCGGCCGCCGCAGACAATCTGGTCGCGCTGGCCACTGGGATCAACCAGTCCGCCTATTGGGTCGAAGGCAGCGCCGCCGGAAGCGTCGAAGGCAGCCGCGCCCTGCCGGCGATCTGGGAAGATATGGCAGCCTTCGAAGCCGTCGAGGCCAAGTTTGCAGAGGCGACTCTGGCCATGCAACCGGCCGCCGGGGAAAGCCTAGAGGCCCTGCAAGCCCAGATGGGTGTCGTCGGACAGACCTGCAACGAATGCCACAAGACCTTCCGCCAGTCGCGGTAATGTTCATGATCGCCAGCCCCATCCGCACCGTGGTCACGGAGACGACATGAAACGTGGCCTTTTGTTGTGCCTTGGCCTGACGGTCACAGGCCTCGCGGCGGGGTGGGCTTTGACCCGTCCCGCCCGCATCGACCCCGACGTGATCGGGCAGTTGCAGCCAGATCCCGACAATGGCGCCTTGGTTTTTGCGGCGATGGGCTGCGCCTCGTGCCACGCGGCCCCCGAGGATGGCGTGGACGGCGAATTGCCAGGTGGCAAGATTTTTGCCACGGAATTTGGCAGTTTCAGCGCCCCGAATATCTCGCCCGATCCAGAATTTGGCATCGGCAACTGGAGCGATCCCGACATTGCCAATGCCGTATTGCATGGCACGTCGCCAGAGGGGCAGCATTATTACCCCGCGTTTCCCTATACCGCCTATCAAAACGCGGCACCGCAGGACATCGTCGACCTGATCGCGCATTTGCGCAGCCTGCCGCCGATGTCGACCCCAAGCCAGCCGCACGATCTGGCTTTCCCGTTCAACATCCGCGCCCTGATGGGGCCATGGAAATTGCTGTTCGCGCAGCCGGGATGGGTGGTGGAGACTGACCTGACCGCCGAAGAGGCCCGGGGCCGCTATCTGGTCGAAGCGCTTGGCCATTGCGGTGAGTGTCATACCCCGCGCAACCTGCTGGGCGGGCTAGAGCGGGATCAATGGCTGACCGGCGCCGCCAACCCGTCAGGGACCGGCCATATTCCGGGCATCACGTCGGACACCCTCGACTGGTCCGAAAGCGATCTGGCCTATTTTCTGACCAGCGGCTTCACGCCTGACTTTGATACTGCGGGCGGGTCCATGGTGGAGGTGATCGAAAATCTGGCAAAACTGCCCGAGGACGATGTGGCCGCCATCGCCGCGTATTTGAAATCTGTTCCCGGCAAATCTCAGTAAGTTAACGATGCGTCAGACGCCTTTTGTCTTGACGTGTCAGAAGAAATTGAAATGGTTGTCACCGGGCCTCACGGGCTTGGCAACGGCATACCTGCATCGGATTCCTCTGATGGCCCAAGGAAAGACCGAGCAGGTTTGTGCCGACCTGACTGACTACACAACGAATGGAGGACCGCCAAGACGCGCCCCCGCCTGATACCGGCGGGTCAGCCAAGCCGACAACCCGAGCCCAAAAAAACAGCATCCGGCCAGCGGCAACCCCGCGAACGAGAATGCGGTGCCGGTCACGAATTAAGACGTCCAAAAAGGGGAACATATAATGAATTTGAGATCACGCTTTGCCATGGCAGCAGCCGCCTTGGCGCTAAGCGCCGGCGCGGCCAGCGCGGCAGGAACGTTTGTCTATTGCTCTGAAGGATCACCCGAGGGGTTCGATCCCGCGCTTTACACATCCGGCACCACCTTCGACGCATCGTCGAAATCGGTCTACAATCGCCTGATGCAGTTCGACACCGGCACCACCAATGTGGTGCCCGGACTTGCCGAAAGTTATGACGTGTCCGAGGACGGCAAGGAATACACCTTCCATCTACGTCAAGGCGTCAAGTTTCATTCCAACGACCAGTTCACGCCAACCCGCGACTTCAACGCCGATGACGTGATTTTCAGTTTCGAACGTCAGCGTCTGGACGATCACCCCTATAACGCAGTGTCCGGCGGCACGTGGGAATATTTCGAAGGCATGTCGATGCCTGACTTGATCGAGTCGATCGAGAAAGTGGACGATCATACCGTCAAATTCGTGCTGACCCGCCCCGAAGCGCCGTTCGTCGCCAATATGGCGATGGATTTCGCGTCGATCCTGAGTGCGGAATATGCCGAGGCGATGATGGACGCCGGCACGCCCGAGATGCTGAACCAAGCGCCGATTGGCACCGGGCCGTTCCAGTTTTTGGCCTATCAGAAAGATGCGGTGATCCGCTACACTACCAATCAGGACTATTGGGCCGAGCCGTCGTCGCTGGACAACCTGATTTTTGCGATCACGCCTGATGCCTCGGTTCGCTATCAAAAGCTGAAAGCTGGCGAATGTCATCTGATGCCCTACCCCAACCCGGCTGACATCGAAGCGATGAAATCCGACCCCGACGTCAACATGATGCAGCAAGAGGGCCTGAACGTCGGCTATCTGGCTTACAACACCACCGTCGCGCCTTACGACAACCCGAAGGTGCGCAAAGCCCTGAACATGGCCATCGACAAGCAGGCGATCATCGATGTGGTGTTCCAAGGCTCTGGTGAGATCGCCAAGAACCCGATGCCGCCGACGATGTGGGGGTATAACGACGCCATTGAGGATGATCCGTTTGATCCCGAAGCCGCCAAAGCGATGCTGGAGGCCGAAGGCGTCACCGATCTGGAGATGAAGATCTGGGCGATGCCGGTACAGCGCCCCTACAACCCCAATGCCCGACGCATGGCGGAACTGATGCAAGCCGACTTCGCCAATATCGGGGTCGATGTCGAAATCGTCTCGTATGAATGGGGCGAATATCTGGCCCGCTCGCGCGAGATGAACCGCGATGGGGCGATCCTGCTGGGATGGACCGGGGACAATGGCGATCCCGACAACTTCCTTGCCGTGCTGCTGGGATGCGATGCGCGCGAAAACTCCAACCGCGCGCAGTGGTGCTATGAGCCGTTCGAAGACCTGATCCAAGAAGCCAAAGTGGTGACCGATCCGGCTGAACGGACGGCACTTTATGAAGAGGCACAGGTTGTCTTCAAGGATCAGGCCCCGTGGGCAACCATCGCCCATTCGGTCGTGTTCGTCCCGATGAGCCCGAAGGTCCAGAACTTCAAGATCGATCCGCTGGGTGGCTTCATCTTCGACGGTGTCTCACTGGCTGATTAATCGCTTGGTCCGGGGCCTTCCGGGGCCCCGGACCTCTCAGGAGGGAAAAGATGACAGACCGTTTTGCCGACCTGCGGCAGGTTGCCAGCACTCTTGGGGTCGACGCCGTCGCGCTGGTTCCCGGCCCAAACTTTACCCGCGCGATGGGGCAAAGCTTCATGAGCCACGAACGCCCCTTTCTGGTGGTGATCCCGGTCGACGGCCCCCCCGCCGCAATCGTGCCCAATCTGGAACTTCAGTCGTGGTCGCAAATCGGGTTTGACGGCGAGGTGTTCGATTGGCGCGATCAGGATGGCTATAGCGCCGCCTTTACCGCTTTGGCCCGACACTTTCCTCTGCAATCCTTGGCCGTAGAAGGTCAGGTGATGCGGGTTTTCGTGCATCACGCCTTAACTTCTGCCCTGCCCGGCCTGCGTGTCATTGATGGCGAAGCGGCGATTTCGGGGCTGCGCACGATCAAAACCGCCGACGACATTGCCCGGTTACAAACCGCAATCGATTTGTCCGAGCGGGCCTTGGCCCGAACGCTGGATCAGGTCCGCATCGGCCAGACGGAAAAACATATTGAAACGCTGCTGGTCCAAGCGCTGTTCGCCGAAGGGGCCGAGGATCTGTCCTTTGGTCCCATCGTCGCGGCGGGCGATGGATCGGCACGGCCCCATGCTCATGCCCGCGCCGATTACGCCGTGGCGTCTGGCGATGCGCTGCTCTTTGACTTTGGCGGTCGTGCGGGCGGGTTTGCCGCCGACATCACCCGGACAGTTTTTATCGGCCACGCCAGCGACCGTGGCCAAGCCGTCTATGAGACGGTGCTGCAAGCCAATCTGGCAGGCCAAGCCATTGCTGCCCCCGGCGTCACCGCGCATCAGATCGACGATGCCGTCACTGGCGTGCTGGAACGATCCCCCTTTGCTGACCGCATTCGGCATAAAACCGGTCATGGGCTGGGCCGAGATGTGCATGAGGCGCCGCAGATCATGCGCGGCAATCACACCGCAATGCAGCCCGGCATGGTGTTTACCGACGAGCCGGGCCTCTACAAAATCGGGGACTTCGGCGTGCGCATCGAAGATGACCTGCTCATCACTGAAACCGGGTGCCGGTCGCTGACAAGCTTTCCGCGCGACCTGACGATTGTGGGGCGCTGATGCTGAAATATATGCTGGCACGGCTGGTGACGTTTCTGCCCACCTTTATCGGGGTCACCTTAATCTCGTTCGCCTTCATCCGGGTCCTGCCCGGCGATCCGATCATCGTCATGGCCGGCGAGCGCGGCATGACCACCGAACGCTATGAGGCCCTGACGAAGGAATACGGCTTCGATCAACCGCTGCTGGCGCAGTATTGGGATTATTTGACCGGCGTGGTGCAGGGCGATCTTGGGGTGTCCTATGTCACCAAACGCCCGGTCTGGGACGAATTTTTCACCTTATTCCCCGCCACGTTGGAACTGTCGATCTGCGCCATGGGCTTTGCCTTGCTTCTGGGTCTTCCAGCCGGAGTGATCGCGGCAGTCAACCGGGGCAAGGTCTTTGATCGCACCCTGATGTCCACCGCGCTGGTCGGCTATTCGATGCCGATCTTCTGGTGGGCGCTGCTGCTGATCATCGTATTTTCCGGCAATCTGGGCTGGACGCCGGTGTCGGGTCGCATCGACTTGTTGTATTACTTCCCCGATGTCACCGGCTTCATGCTGATCGACAGCGCGTTGTCGGGGCAAAAAGGGGCGTTCACTTCCGCAGTGCGGCACCTGATCCTTCCCACCATCGTGCTGGGCACCATCCCACTGGCGGTGATCGCCCGGCAGACCCGCTCTGCCATGCTGGAAGTGCTGAGCGAAGATTATATCCGCACCGCCCGCGCCAAAGGATTGTCGCCGTTCCGGGTCAACGGGCTGCACGCGCTGCGCAACGCCCTGATCCCGGTCATCACCGTGATCGGCCTGTCGGTCGGCACCCTGCTGGCCGGGGCGATCCTGACGGAAACCATCTTCAGTTGGCCGGGGATCGGCAAGTGGATGATCGATAGCATTTTCCGCCGCGATTACCCGGTGGTGCAAGGCGGTCTGCTGCTGATTGCCGTGATGGTCATGATCGTCAATCTGACCGTCGACATGCTTTACGGCTTCATCAACCCCAAGATCAGGAAGCGCTGATGACCGAGATTGCATCCAGATCGGGGGACGCGCCCCTGCCAGACCCCTTGCCCGAGGGCGGCATCGACCCGGTTTTGGCCCGGCCCGGCGGGTTGCGGGAATTTTGGTATTACTTCCGCGAGAACCGGGGCGCGGTGTTCGGGTTCTATGCCTTTTTGGTGTTCGCTTTCGTCGCCGCTTTTGCCCCGCTGATCGCACCCTATGATCCGACCGAACAGTTTCGGGACCACATCCTGCAACCGCCATTTTGGCAAGACGGCGGCAGTTGGTCCTTTCCATTGGGCACGGATCCTTTGGGCCGAGATATGCTGTCACGCCTATTAAACGGCGCCCGATATTCCTTTTTCGTCGGGATTGTCGTGGTCACCATCGCCGCGTCTGGCGGTATTCTGGTTGGGCTGATCGCCGGGTTCGCGCCGAAATGGGTCGACACGATCATCATGCGGATCATGGACATCATTCTGGCCTTCCCCTCCTTGCTGCTGGCACTGGTGCTGGTGGCGATCCTTGGCCCGTCTTTGACCAACGCAATGATCGCCATCGCCATCGTGCTGCAACCGCATTACGTGCGGCTGACCCGGGCGTCGGTGTTGGGCGAGCGGTCCAAGGACTATGTGACCTCGGCCCGGGTGGCCGGGGCTGGTCTGCGCCGCCTGATGTTTGTCACCGTGCTGCCAAACTGCCTTGCCCCGATTATCGTGCAGGCGGCCCTGTCGTTTTCGACGGCCATCCTTGATGCCGCAGCCCTTGGCTTTCTGGGCATGGGCGCACAGCCGCCCACCCCGGAATGGGGAACCATGCTGGCCGAGGCGCGCGAATTCATCCTGCGCGCGTGGTGGGTGGTGACGTTCCCCGGGCTGGCGATCCTGATCACGGTCTTGGCGATCAACCTGATGGGCGACGGGCTGCGCGACGCCCTCGACCCGAAACTGAAACGGAGCTGAGCGCATGCTGAACCTGTTGTCCCGCCCTCTTGTCCGGGTTGTCGACCGATATCTGCCTGACCCCTATGTGCTGGTGCTGATCCTGACCATCGTGGTGATGGCTGCCGCGATGCTGGTCGAAGGCCACGGCCCCGGCGCGGTGATCGAGATGTGGGGCGACGGGTTCTGGTCGCTGCTGCAATTTTCCATGCAGATGCTGCTGGTGCTGGTGGCAGGCTTCATGATGGCCTCGACCCCGGTGGTGCGCCGGGCGTTGGCGATGCTGGCCACCAAGGCCAAGTCGCCGTCCTCGGCCATCGTCATGGTGACGCTGATTTCCTTGGCGGCCAGTTGGATCAACTGGGGCTTCGGCTTGGTCGTTGGCGCGCTGTTCGCCAAGGAATTGGCCCGACTGGTCCGGGTCGATTATCGCCTGCTAGTTGCCTCGGCCTATTCCGGCTTTCTGGTCTGGCACGGCGGTCTGGCCGGGTCGATCCCGCTGTCGGTCGCCACACCGGGGCATCCGTTTGAAAGTCTGATTGGCGTCATCAGCACCACCGACTCAACGTTTTCCTTCTACAACATGGCCATCGTGATCGCCTTGTTCATCGCCGTGCCACTGGTCAACCGCGCCATGCTGCCCTCTGAGGCCGACTCGGTCTATGTCGATCCGGCCAAACTGGGCGACGAGACGGTAAAAGACACCAAACCCGAACGCCCCGCCGAATGGCTGGAAACCACGCCCTATCTGTCTTGGGTGATCGGCGTTGCCGGGCTGTACTGGCTGGCCAGTTATTTCTTCGGCGGCGGATCACTGTCGCTGAACGTGGTGAACTTCCTGTTCCTGACGCTGGCAATCTTGCTGCACGGCACGCCCCGCCGGTTGCTGGACAGTTTGGCCGAAGGCATCGGCGGCGCGGCGGGCATCGTCATCCAGTTTCCGTTCTATGCCGGGATCATGGGGATCATGGTCGCCTCAGGCTTGGCCGCCACCATTTCGGACGCCATGGTGTCTCTGGCCACCGAACGCACTTTTCCGTTCTGGACCTTTCTTTCGGCCGGGATCGTCAATTTCTTCGTGCCCTCGGGCGGCGGACAATGGGCGGTGCAGGCCCCCGTGGTGCTGCCAGCCGCGCTGGAACTGGGGGTTGATCCGGCCCGCGCCGCAATGGCCGTGGCATGGGGCGACGCTTGGACCAACATGATCCAGCCGTTCTGGGCCCTGCCCATTTTGGGGATCGCCGGATTGCGCGCCAAGGACATCATGGGGTTTTGCGTGATGCACCTGCTGATCGGCGGCGCGATCATCGCAATCGGACTGACCTTTCTTTAGGAGCACCCGCCATGGCCCTGCTGACCATTCGTAATCTTTCGGTCGAATTCGTCACCTCGGGAGGGGCTTTTCGCGCCGTGGACGGGATTGATCTGACCGTCGATGCCGGCGAGGTTCTGGCCGTGGTGGGCGAAAGCGGGTCGGGTAAGTCGGTCTCGATGCTCGCACTGATGGGGCTGTTGCCTTGGACAGCCACCATCACCGCTGATGAGTTGTCCTTTGGCGGGCGCGACCTGCGCAAGATCACCGCCAAAGAACGCCGGGGCATCGTCGGCAAGGATATCGCGATGATCTTTCAAGAACCGATGTCCTCGCTGAACCCCTGCTTCACCGTCGGCTTCCAGATCAAGGAAACCCTGCGCCTGCATCTTGGGATGGACCGGGCCGCGCGCAATGCCCGGGCGCTGGAACTGTTTGAACAGGTCGGCATTGCCGCCCCCGAAAAGCGCCTGAACGCCTTTCCGCACCAGTTGTCGGGGGGGATGAACCAGCGGGTGATGATCGCCATGGCGATCGCCTGCAAGCCGAAGCTTTTGATCGCGGACGAACCGACCACCGCCCTTGATGTCACGATTCAGGCGCAAATTTTGGACCTTCTGGTCGGGCTGCGCGAGGAAACCGGCATGGGGCTGATCCTGATCACCCATGACATGGGCGTGGTGGCCGAAACCGCCGAGCGGGTCAGCGTCAACTACGCCGGGCAAAAGGTCGAAGAACAGCCGGTGCGCGCCCTGTTCCGCACGCCGCACCACCCCTATACCGCAGCCCTGCTGGACGCCTTGCCCGAACGGGCCAGCAGCCGCCTGTTGCCGACCATTCCCGGGGTCGTTCCGGGGCAGTATGACCGCCCGAAAGGCTGCCTCTTTGCGCCGCGATGCAAATACGCCGATGCCCTGTGCGTCAGCACGCCGCCGGTGCCGCAGCCCGACAGCTTGGGTCAGGCCCGCTGCCATTATCCTCTGAACAGCGATGAAAGGCTGGCCTCATGACCGCCCCCCTCGCCCCGGTTGCTCCGGTCGCATCTGCCGAAAAACTCAGCCGCTTCTATGAGGTCAAGGACGGCGTCTTTGGCAAACCCCAGACTGTGCGCGCCCTGTCTGAGGTAGATTTTAGCCTGAGCCCCGGCAAGACGCTGGCCGTGGTCGGCGAATCCGGCTGCGGCAAGTCCACCCTCGCCCGGGTAGTCACCCTGATCGAACCCCCAACCTCGGGCCGGTTGACCCTGAACGGCACCGAGGCCGTCCCCGAAGCCTGGGCCGATCTACGCACCGATGTGCAAATTGTGTTTCAGGATCCCTATGGCTCGCTGAACCCGCGCCAGCGTGTGGGCGCCATCTTGGAAGAGCCGCTGATCATCAACCGGCCCGATCTGTCCGCCGCAGACCGGCAATCCCAAGCCCGCGAGATGTTGAAGCTGGTTGGCCTCAGGGTCGAGCATTTCGACCGCTATCCGCATATGTTCTCAGGCGGTCAACGGCAGCGCATTGCGGTGGCGCGCGCCTTGATGCTGAACCCAAAAGTTCTGGTTCTGGACGAGCCGGTTTCGGCGCTGGACCTGTCGATCCAGAGTCAGATCCTGAACCTGCTGGTGGATTTGCAGGATCGTCTTGGGCTGGCCTATCTGTTCATCAGTCACGATCTGTCGGTGGTGCGGCACATGGCCGATGACGTCATTGTCATGTATTTGGGCCGCGCCGTGGAAACCGCGCCAAAGGATGCGCTGTTTGCAGGGCCGAAGCACCCCTATACCAAAGCGTTGCTGTCTGCGACGCCCCGCGCCGATCCCGAAGCCGCCAAAACCCGGATCAAGCTGAAAGGCGAATTGCCGTCGCCTTTGGCCACGATCACCGGATGCCCGTTCGCGCCGCGGTGCTGGAAAGTGCAGGACCGTTGCCGCAGCGAACTGCCCCTGCTCATGGGCGACACCCACCGCGCGGCCTGTTTCTTTCCTGAAGCCTGACCTGGGCGGCGCGATCAGACAAAGATGAAGTCGGACGCCTCCAGCGCCGCGCTGTTGAAATCCGCCAGCGTGACGCTGTTGGCCCCGTCACCGGTCGCGCTGAGGATCGCGTGCGCGCCGGACTGCCGGATCGACAGATCGCTCAGACCTGACACGCCGCTCAGCCCGGAAAAGTCCAACTTGTCAGTGCCGTCCACGAAATCCTTCACCACATCGCGGCCGAATCCGTCACTCCATGCAAAGGTATCGGCGCCTGAGCCGCCAAGATAGAAATCATTGCCAGCACCCCCGTCAATCCGGTCATGTCCCGCGCCGCCGATCAGCGCATCTGCGCCGCCGCCCCCCAAAAGGGTATCATTGCTCTCGCCGCTGAAAATCCGGTCATTGCCGTTGCCGCCGGTCAGGCGATCTCTGCCAAGCCCCCCGACCAAGACGATGTTTTGGGTCATACCAGTGGCGTCGATGCGGTCGTCGCCCAGATAGCCCACCACCCGCTCAACTCCGACCCAACCGCCGACCTTAAGCGCGACTCCGGCGGCGGCATTGATGATGGCTTTATCGGTCCCATCGCCACCATCGACCACTCGGTCGCCGGTGTTGTCGATGTAGAAAATGTCATTGCCAGAGCCACCGAAAAACGTATCCGCCCCCGTGCTGCCCAACAGAACATCATCGCCCGCACCGCCGCGCAGGGTGTCATTGCCCGTGCCGCCGATCAGCACATCATCCGCGCCCCCCCCGGTCAGCGCGTCCGCGCCGTCATTGCCAAAGAGCAGGAGTTTTGCCGTCTGGGTGGCGCCGTTGATCACGTCGTCGCCAATATTGCCGTTCACCCGCTCAATCCCGGACCAGCCCGCAAATGAGATGCGGTCGCCAGCGGCACTGCTGATCTGAGCCTTGTCATAGCCGACGGTGCCGGTATCGGTCACCACATCCAAGCTATCCACAAAGTATTCGTCGGAATTGGCCCCGCCATCCATGCGATCTTTGCCAGCCCCGCCAAACAAGCTGTCGTTGCCGGCGCCCCCCGACAATGTGTCATTGCCCGACCCGCCCAATAGAACATTATTCCACGCGTTGCCGATGATGACATCCGCACCACTGCCGCCTTGGGCGTTCTCGAAATAGCCCCGGCGATCATTGTTCGATAGCAGGCTGAACCAGATATGTTGCGAGGCGTATTCCCCGGTTCCCAACCGGGCGCGATAGGCGTTGCCGGCAACATCCAGATCGACCCCGCCACCCGGCGTCAGATCAATACGGACGGCGCGGTCATATCCGGTTAAAGTGAACATGTCGGTGCCGCCGCCGTCCCAAAGCGTCAGAAAGGTCCGCGCCGCCCCGGGGGTGCCCATAGAGGTGCCGTCACGCAGAACGGCCCCGGTTTTGCTGTCGAATGAATAGATCGTATCCGACGCAGCGGTGGCGTAATCGGCGCCATATATCTTCTGCAAGGCCGCGATATCCAGCACCATCGGCGATTGCACATGGCCCCATGTTTCACTGGTCAGGGCCAGTCCCGTCTGCCCGGTGACCGACCGATAGGACATCACCGTATTTTCGATCCCGTCCACCGCCCGCGGCAGGGTTGTCGTGGCCGATCCGAGGGTCTCATGTGGGTGTTTCAGGCCAAGCGCGTGCCCCGTTTCATGCAGCAATAACTGCCACGCATACCGCCCGATCAATGATCCGCCCCCGGTCAGCACCGTATCAGGGATGGCGGCATCGGTATTGACCCACAGGTCGCCGGAATAAAATTTGTCGCCGGTTGGATAATACCCCAAGCCGACCACCGCCGGGTCAGACGACGCCGCCACCGCCAGATCCGGCCAGCGCGTTCCGGGATCGACCTCTCTCAGGCGAATATTCAAGAAACTGTCATACAACGCAAATACGGCGCGGGCGGCGTCCCGCACCACCTCTGGCAGGGGGCCAAGCGCGGCGATGGACCCACGATCATATCCGTTTGGGAACTCTGCTTTTGAGTCGGGAAAACCGAAGGTCAGCCGAGATGTGGACCAATCATATTCAGAAATGATTCCCGATGTATTTGAAACGGCGATCAAAATTCTCTCCCTGTGAACATCCCACTCAGTATCCGCTGCGGCGCTGATACAGCCTCTGTACTCATTTTTCCTTACCGACCGACCAATTTCTTGGCAATATTATTCAGCCCCAAGGTCGATGTCATTCGATCGCTTCTCTTGCCGGTCGCCGCTATGGTCCCAATAATTGACCCGGCGTTCAGGGACGCATGCCTTGTACCGCCCGACCGTTCGGGTAAACGTCACCCGGTGAATCATCCTGATCCTCAAGGGAAGGCGCAAACATATGCCCACTTCAGTTTACGGAATCGACCATTGGGGACAAGGGCTGGTAACGGTTCTCGACAATGGCGACGTTGCGCTGACCGACCCGCAGGTGACAGACCCGATCCCGGTCGGCTTGCCCGGGATTGTGCGCGACCTGAAAGCCCGGGGGATCACCACCCCGATCCTGCTGCGGGTGGAATCCTTTCTGGATTACGGCCTGCACCGTCTGAACGCCGCTTTTGCCAGTGTCATTGCGCAGGTCGGCTATCAGGGGGCCTATCGCGGCGTCTTTCCGATCAAGGTCAACCAACAAGCCGAAGTGGTGCGCCGGATCGTCGAGGTCGGGCAGCAATATACGTTCGGCCTAGAAGCCGGCAGCAAGCCGGAATTGATCGTGGCGCTGGCGCAACCTCTGGCCGATGACAGCTTGATCATTTGTAACGGCGTCAAGGATGATGAATTCATCCGCCTTGCCATTCTGTCCCGCAAACTGGGCTTTAGCACAGTGATCGTGCTGGAAAGCTTGAAAGAATTTGAAATTGTCCGCCGGGTGTCTGAAGAGCTTGGGGTCAAGCCGCTGCTGGGAGTGCGGGTCAAGCTGACCCAGACCGTGACCGGCAAATGGGAGGCCAGTTCCGGTGACCGGTCCACCTTCGGATTGGGCACGTACCAAGTTGTGCAGCTGATCGACCGTCTGACCGAAACCGGGTATCTGGATTGTCTGGTGCTGCAGCACAATCACTTGGGCAGTCAGGTTCCCAATGTGAACGACGTGCGCCGAACCGTGACCGAAGCCTGCCGATTTTATTCCGAATTGCGCGCGATGGGCGTGCCGCTGACCTATCTCGACCTCGGCGGCGGTCTGGGGGTCGATTACACCGGCGAAAAGCGCTCGACCGAGAATTCGGTGAACTATTCGGTCGAGGAATATTGCAGCGCGATCATCGAAACCGTGGCCTATGCCATGGACGAAGCAGGCGAGCCGCATCCGAATATCGTCACCGAATCCGGGCGGTACGTCACGGCGCTGTCGTCGCTTCTGATCTTCGACGTACTGGACGCGACGATCTATGACGTGCCGGAAAAACCGATGGCCGACCCCGAAGACCACCATTTGGTCGGCGATCTTCTGACGGTCGAGGACTATCTGAATGTCCATCGGGTGCAGGAATGCTTCAATGACGCGGTGTTCTACCGCGACGAGTTGCGCGCGCTGTTCCGGCGCGGTCAGCTGGACTTGCGCCAGATGGCCCGGGCCGAACGGGCCTTTCTGTACACCTTGTCGCGGATTTCCAAACTAAAGCGCGAACACGGCCCCACCGGCGAGTTGGACGATCAACTGGAGAAATTCGTCGACTACTATCACTGCAATTTCTCACTGTTCCAGTCGCTGCCCGATGTCTGGGCGATTGACCAGCTCCATCCGGTGATCCCGCTGCAGCGCCATGACGAAACCCCGAACCGCCGCGCCATCCTGACCGACATCACCTGCGACAGCGACGGCAAGATCAACCATTTCGTGCTGGAAGACGGCATCCACTCGGCGCTGCCGGTGCATGACCTGATCGAAGGCGAGGATTATTATATCGGCGTGTTCTTCGTCGGGGCCTATCAAGAGACGCTGGGCGATCTGCACAACATGTTCGGTGATGCGAATGTGGTGACGATTTCGTTGCAAGACGGCGGCTTCCGCATCGAACACGAGACCGAAGGCGACACCATCGCCGAGGTCATGAGCTATGTTGAATACGATCCGCAAGATTGTCTGGCCGCCTTCCGCAAACGGGTGGACCGGGCGGTTGCAACCGGGAATGTGGCCGCCGAGGAACGCCGGATCATGATCACGGCCTACAAAGACAGCCTTGCAGGCTATACCTATTTCGAGTGAACGGAACCTTTGGCCGCCCCCCGATGCCACAGCGCAAACCGGGACCGGCCAAGGTCTTGTGACAAGACCGAATGACAGGAAAGGATGACAGGATGGGTAAGGTTCTGGTGGTTGGCGCAGGCGGCGTAAGCTCTGTTGCTGTACACAAGATGGCGATGAACCCCGAGATTTTCTCGGAGATCGCGCTGGCAAGCCGCACCAAGTCGAAATGCGATGACATCGCCGCCAGCGTCAAAGACCGTACCGGCGTGACGGTGGCGACCTATCAGCTGGATGCGATGGATGTCGCTGCCACCGTTGCGCTGTTGCGCGCAACCGGGGCCGAGTTGTTGGTGAATGTGGCCCTGCCCTATCAGGATCTGGTGCTGATGGATGCCTGCCTTGAGGCCGGTGTGAACTATCTCGACACCGCGAATTATGAGCCCGAAGATGAGGCCAAGTTCGAGTATCACTGGCAGTGGGCCTATCAGGACAAGTTTCAAGAGGCCGGTCTGACCGCAATCCTTGGGTCGGGCTTTGATCCCGGCGTCACAAGTGTCTTTGCCACATGGCTACGCAAGCACAAACTGTCAGGCATTCGGCAGTTGGATGTGCTGGACTGCAACGGCGGCGACAATGGCAAGGCCTTTGCGACCAACTTCAACCCCGAGATCAATATCCGCGAAGTCACCGCCCCGGCCCGGCACTGGGAAGCGGGCCAATGGGTCGAAAGCCCGGCGATGACCCATAAGGTCGCCTATGACTTCCCCGGCGTCGGGACCAAGAACATGTACCTGATGTATCACGAGGAATTGGAGAGCCTGAGCACCCACTTCCCCGAGATCGAACGGGCGCGGTTCTGGATGACCTTTGGCGACGCTTATATCAATCACGTCACGGTGTTGGAAAACATCGGCATGACCTCAATCCAGCCGGTGATGCATAATGGGGTCGAGATCATTCCGTTGCAGTTCCTGAAAACGGTTCTGCCCGATCCCGGCGATCTGGGCGCACTGACCAAGGGCAAGACCTGCATTGGCGATATTGCCACCGGTCCGGCGATCGACGGCAGCGGCGAGAAGACGTTCTACATCTACAACATTTGCGACCATGAAGAATGTTACGCCGAGGTCGGCAGCCAAGCCGTGGCCTATACCACCGGCGTGCCGGCGATGATCGGCGCGGCGATGGTGCTGACCGGCGCGTGGAAAGAAGCCGGGGTCTGGAACATGGAACAGCTCGACCCTGATCCGTTCATGGAGATGCTGAACACCCAAGGCCTGCCTTGGCAGGTTGTGGAACTGGACGCGCCGGTCGACTTCTGACCGGACCCCGGGCGGGGCGGGCATCGAGCCCACCCCGCCCGGACGCCCCCCCGATGGGGGTCGTGGCGCCCCGAGGAGAGGATGAGGCTTTGGATCAAAATCTGGATATTTCGGCGGACAGCCGGGAGCGATTTGCGCGGCTCGACCTGAGCCGGGTGCCGTCACCCTGTTTCGTGGTCGACGCGGCCCAGATCGAGCGCAACTGCGCGATCCTGGCTGATGTGGCTGCACAATCCGGTGGGCATGTGTTTCTGGCCCTGAAGGCGTTCTCAATGCATGCCCTTGCGCCAGTGATCATGCGCTATCTGAGCGGCACCGCCGCCTCGGGCATCCATGAAGCCCGGCTGGGACGGGAGAAGTTCGGCGGTCATGTGGCCACGTTCAATGCCGGGTTCAAGCCGGATGAACTTGCGCAAGTCCTGCGGGTTTCGGACCATGTGATCTTCAACTCGGCCTCGCAAGCCCGACGCTTTCGGCCACAGTTGCTGGCGGCACAAGCCGAGGGACTGACGGTCGAGGCCGGCCTGCGGATCAACCCAGAGCATTCTGAAGGCTGGAACGAAAAATACGACCCCGCCGCCGCCTGTTCCCGCCTTGGCGCCCCGGTCTCGCGCGTGACCGAGGCCGATCTGGACGGGCTATCCGGTTTGCACATGCACACCCTCTGCGAGCAGGGGTTCGCGCCCCTCGCCCGCACGTGGGCTGCGGTGGAACCGACCATCGGACCGTGGTTGCACAAGTTGAAATGGCTCAACCTTGGCGGCGGCCACCACATCACCAAGGGCGATTACGACCGCGACGGGTTGATTGGCCTGATCCGACACATCCGCACCACCTATGATGTCGAGGTGTATCTGGAACCGGGCGAGGCCGTTGCCCTGCAAGCCGGCATTCTGGTCGGGGAAATCCTTGATCTGACCGAGAACAGCATGCCACTGGCAATCACCGATATTTCCGCCACGTGCCATATGCCCGACGTGATCGAAGCCCCCTATCGTCCGGATCTGTTGGGCGAATTGCCCGAAGGCGACGCCCCCGCGATCCGCTTGGGCGGCCCGTCGTGCTTGGCCGGGGATGTAATCGGCGATTTCCGCCCTGCCGTGCCGTGGGCGGTGGGTGACCGCTTTGCCTTTCTGGATCAGGCGCATTATTCCATGGTCAAGACCAACACCTTCAACGGCGTCCCCCTGCCCGCCCTCGCCATTTTGGATTCGCGCACCGATGATCTGCGTGTGATCCGCGAATTTGGCTATGACGATTTCCTGAACCGGTTGTCCTGAAAGGTTCCGCCCATGACGATCTTCCTTGATGGTGAGTTGAGCGCCGCCGAGACTGACCCCAGCACCGCCCGTTTCCGGGTGATCCCGGTCCCACTGGAGCGGACAGTGTCGTACGGGTCCGGTACCGGCCATGGCCCGGCTGCGATCCTTGAAGCCAGTGTGGAACTGGAGCGGCTCTGGCGCGGCGATCAACCCTGTGCGGCGGGCATCGTCACGGAAGATGTGGTGGATTGCACCGGCCCGCTGCCGGAGGTGATGGACCGGATCGCAGACCGGACCCGCGCCGCAACCCAGCAGGGCCAGATTCCGGTGGTCTTGGGCGGCGAACATTCCCTCAGCTATGGCGCAGTGCGCGGCGTTGCTGCCGCCTGCGGTGCGCCGGTGGGGATTGTCCAGATCGACGCCCATGCCGACCTGCGACTGGCCTATCAGGGCGAGCGGCATTCCCATGCCTCAGTGATGCGGCTGCTGGCCGAAGAGGACGGCATCGCGCTGGCCCAATTTGGCGTCCGCGCCTTGTGTCAGGACGAGGCAGACGCCCGCGCCCGGCTTGGAGTTCATTTCGTAGATGCCGAGGCGTTGGTGACGGGCAACACCCTGTCGGTGAGCTTGCCGGCGGATTTCCCCGAACTGGTCTATGTCAGCTTTGATCTGGATGGGCTGGACCCATCCTTCTTGCCCGCCACCGGCACGCCCGTGCCCGGCGGCCTTGGCTTTTGGCAAGCGCTGTCGTTGGTGGAAAGCGCCCTTGCTGGTCGCCGCATGGTCGGCTGCGACGTGGTCGAACTGGCCCCGGAACCGGGCAGCCGGGTGTCGGATTTTACGGCGGCTCAGGTCACCTATGCGCTGATGTCGCTGGCGTAACTCCAGCGACTTACGGCAAAACGATGGGCCGCTGTTCTTCAATCGCTTCCATGGCAAAGTACGACGTCACGGTCTCAAGCTCGACCTTTTCGATGATCCGTTTGTAGACCAGATCATAGGATTTCATATCCGCCGTGATGATCTTCAGAAGATAGTCGTACTCGCCGCCAATCCGGTAGAAATCGACCACCTCTGGAATGGAGGAAATATGGCTGCGGAACCGGTCGAGCCAGTCGGTGGAATGGCTGCGGGTTTTGACCATCGAAAACACCACCAAATCCGCGCCAACCTTGGTGCGGTCCAAGACCGCTGTGCGCGCCTTGATCATGCCCTTGGCTTGCAGCGCTTGCAGCCGTCGCCAGCACGCGTTTTGCGACAACCCGATCCGGTCGCTTAGCGCCCGCTGCGACTGGGCGCAATCACGCTGAAGTTCGTCCAATATCCGGCGATCAAAGAAGTCGAGGCTTTCGGTCATCCGGCGATCATATGCCCCACCAACGGGCATGCAACCGGCATTTTCATCTGACTGCGCCGAAATCTGCCAAGAAATGTTTCTTTTCGTCGCCGGTCTGCTTGCGGCAATCGAGGCCGGCCTGCCGGATCGCAAGATATTGATGGCGGCTTTTAAGGCTTTGGTGATTGATCACGTCCCTCTCAGCCAGAAAGCCTACGGTGACCGGGTGATGCCCCGGAGACCCCGACTGACAAACCGCCGAAATCCAAATTCGGATTAGCGATCCCATCTATCTGAACCCGCTTATTGTTTTGATTTAGTACATTAATGATTCTATGTACCTGTCGGTCAATAATTATATTGCGCAAATCCAACAATTTACCCAAATTCCCCGCAGCGACGTCGATCAATCTCGATTGACAGCCCGCATAATTGTGTACAGAAATGGCGAGGAAGGCACCGGTCGCGCTAGGTCCGGGTCGTTCATGCCACACATCGGCTCTTTGGGAGGAGAAACGCAATGATTGGTAAAGGTTTGCGACTTGGCGGCCCGTTCACGGCAGCGGTCGCGGTCGTCGGAATATATGCAGGGACATCAGCCACTGCGCAGGAACTAGGAGAGAAGATCCCAAAAATGACCGTGGAGTATTACGCCTCGGACATGGGCCCTGAATTTGAACAATCTGCCCGAGCGCTTGCTGATGACTGGGGCAAATTGGGGCTGGAGCTGCAATTGGTTCCGGTGCAATTTTCAACTTTCGTCACGCAGTATATCGTCGGCGGCCAACTTGAAGATCTGGCGGTATTTTCGGTCGGGGCCGACCCTGACCGTGTCGACCCCACGTATTGGGTCTATGACGTTGCCGCCTGCGGGCTGCGGCGCAATGGATCGAAATGGTGTGACGAGGCGTACAGCCAGCGCGCTTCGGATCAGCGCGCCATCATCGATCAGTCCGACCGCATCGAAGCGGTCCATGCGTTGCAGGAAGAATTCGTCGAGGCGATGCCGTTCTTCACGGTGGTCAATCGGACATACGGAATTGTCTACAACAGTTCGAAATGGGAAAACGTGACCAGCCCCGAACCAGTGGCCGCGCACGAGGAGTTGGTGAACCCGTGGCTCGCCGCGCGTCCGCTGACCGACGATCGCTGGCTGGACTGGGCCTATTTCGAAGATGTGAGTACCTATAACCCGCTGGCCGAAGAAAGCGCTGTGGGCTGGGTGCGGTTTATTTTCGATACTTTTGCCAAGAACAATTCCGAAGGTAAAACCGTGCCTTGGGCTGCGGAAAGCTGGACCTGGATTGACGACACGACACTTGAAGTGACGCTGCGCGAGGGCATGTTGTTCCACGATGGTGAGGCGGTCACTGCCGATGATGCGGTATATACGATCAACACGGTCGTCGATCTGCAACCACCTGCAATGTCGTCCCGCACGTCGAACATCACCGGCGCGGAAAAAATCGACGATTTGACCTTCCGCATCTCACTCAACAGTCCCGACGCCGCGTTTGAGATCACGGTGCTGACCTATATGTTCATCCTGCCCGAGCACATCTGGTCCAACGGGCCGGAAGATCTTTTGGCTTGGGACATCGTGGCAGATGATGCGGTTATCGGCAGCGGGCCATTCAAGTTCAAAACGTGGCTGCCCAACGAAGTTCACGAACTTGACGCCAACGCGGATCATTTTCAAGCGCCAGAATACGACGGTTTGCGCAGACTTGCTCTGGGTCAGGCCGACGCGATCCGGGCGGCGCTTTTGGATGGGACAGGCGATATCGCCACATCCGTCTTGCCCGTCGCATCTATGGACGATCTGGCGCGCCAGAACGATTTCCTTGAGTTCATCGAAGTGCCGTCGCATGGGTCGGTCTTTGTTTGGATGAACAACGAAAAGGCACCGTTCAACGACCGGGCATTTCGGATGGCCATTCGCAAGGCAAGCAACAAGCAACGCGTGATGATCGAAGGCTGGCAGGGCTTTGCCGTTCCGGCGTCCGAAGGCCCGGTGCCCCGGGTTCTTGGCCAGTGGTACAATTCTGACCTTGAGCAGATTGCGTTCGATATCGACGCCGCCCGTCAGGAACTTGAGGACGCAGGGTACGGCTGGGGTTCAGACGGCGCGCTGCACTTCCCCGTCAAGTAATCTGCCATTCGGGACGGCCTGCAAGAGACGGGCCGCCCCAACCCATCCCCGATTTTTGATTCAGAGGTAATCTCTTATGCGCGCCTATATTCTGCGGCGGCTACTCCAGTCTATCGTAGTGGTGTTCGCTGTCACGACGATCATGTTTTTCATATTTCGCATCGTGCCGGCCGATCCTACAGCCATGATGGTCGAACGTGGCATGTCCGAAGAGGCGCGGCAGGCCCTGCTCAAGGAATGGGGGCTGACCGGGTCCCTTGGCACACAATACGTGAGCTACATTAAAAATCTGATGGTGTTCGATTTCGGGGAGTCCTTCTTTTATAAAAAACCGGTTTGGGACGTTCTTTTGCCGCGGATCGTCAATACGTTGTGGATTGCGGTGCCAGGGTTGTTGATGGGCGCGGCCATCGGCGCAGGACTGGGCATGGTCGTCGGCTGGTCCAAACGCGGCAGCGCAACCGAACGCAGCGGCATCTTGGTGGCCACCATCATTCGCGGCACCCCAAGCTTCATCATCGGCATTGCCTTGCTGGCAATTTTCTCAAGTTGGTTGGGCTGGCTGCCGGGATTTGGCATGGGGGACGCGAATGGAAAAACCGGTATCGCGCGGTTTTTGCAGGGCGACTTCCTGATCCATCTGATCCTGCCAGTCCTCGCAATCACGATCTACTTCTTGCCCGAGAACCTTCTTCTAATGCGGTCAGGCGTGGCCGAGAACCGGACAGAAGATTACATCGAACTGGTGCGCGCCAAAGGCGTATCCAATTCGCGCGTGGCATGGCATGCGGGCCGCAATTCGCTGTTGCCGCTGATTACATGGCTTTTCCCTGCGCTTGCAGAGACCATCGCCGGAATTGTCGTGATCGAGATCGTCTTTAGCTGGCCGGGCATCGGGCGCGAACTGGTGATGGCCGTAACCCGCCAGGATTTCCCGCTTGCCCAAGCTGCGTTCTTTTTGCTGGCTGTGATGATCGTCGTGGCGAATTTTGCCGCAGATCTGACCTATGGCAAGCTTGATCCACGCGTCGTGTATAGGTGATAAGCGAATGACAACGTTGGTAAAATATACAAAACAATCACCAAGCCGTCGCTGGTCGTGGCTGACAGACCCGCTGGCTGCACTCATTCGTGATCGCTTCGCACTGGGCGGACTAATTATCCTTGCGATCTTTTTCCTGATTGCGATCTTTGCGCCCCTGATCGCCACCCATCCGCCGTTTGAATCTGCGATTAGCGACACAGGTCGGCTGATGCGGTTGCAGCCACCATCCGCGGATCATTGGCTGGGGACGACAACGTTTGGACAGGATGTGTTTTCCCAGTTTGTTCTGGGTTTCCGTGTCACCCTGATGGTTGGCGTGCTCGGGGCGATTGCTGTCGGCGTGATCTCAACGCTGTTTGGGGTGATCTCGGGCTATTTCGGCGGCTGGGTGGACGATGTGCTGATGCGCATCACCGACATTGCCTTGTCCATCCCGACGTTGCCGTTTGCCATTCTCGCCGTGGGCCTGTTGGGACCCAGCATCAACAACATCATTCTGGTCATTGTTCTGTTGTTCTGGCGGAACGGTGCACGAATCATCCGATCAGCGGTGCTGACCGAGCGTGAGCGCGTGTATGTCAAGTGGGCGCGAACCGCAGGCGCATCGCACGTTCACATTATCCGGTGCCACATTTTGCCCAACGTGTTTCGCGTGATCTTTCTATGGGTGACGATGTCCGTGGCCTTTGCGGTGCTGACCGAGGCCAGCCTGAGTTTTATCGGCCTAGGCGATCCATCGACGACCTCGTGGGGTCAGATGCTGAACACCGCATTCACCAGCGGCAATCTGCGCAGCGCTTGGTGGTGGGTTGTGCCGCCGTCTCTGGCGCTCGTGATGTTGATTTCGTCGCTCTACCTTGTGGGGCGTGCGTTCGAGGAACATGCAAACCCGCGACTGAGGGCCAAGTGACATGACATTAAACACACATGAAACTGACTTCGACCGCAAGCTAAACGCAAAGCCACCGGTCGAGCTGTCAGTGCGCGATCTGCGGATTGCCTACGCGACGTCGCGGGGTCCCTTCCGGGCTGTGGATGGAATTAGTTTTGACGTCCAGCCCAGCAGTGTCCTTGGACTGGTCGGGGAATCGGGTTGCGGCAAAAGCACTGTGGTCAAATCTTTGATGCGGCTGCTGCCCGACGGAACGCAGGTTGATGGTGAGGTTTTGCTGAACGGTCAAAACGTTCTTGCGATGACCGATGGCGCATTGCGCAAAACCCGGTGGAATAAGATCGCACTGATTACCCAAAGTGCCATGAACGCGCTCGACCCGGTGATCTGCATCGGCGACCAGATTATCGAGTCCATTCAGGCGCATGAAAACGTCAGCCGCAAGGTTGCTTGGGCGCGGGCGGAATCGCTGTTCACGCTGGTCGGCCTGCCCACCGCGCGATTGCGGGAATACCCGCACCAATTCAGCGGTGGAATGCGTCAGCGCGCGGTGATTGCTATGGCGCTTAGCCTCAATGCCGGGTTGTTGCTTGCGGATGAGCCGACGACGGCGCTGGACCCGATCATGCAAGACCAGATCATGTCGCGCATTCGGGCCATTCAAGACCGGCTGCATCGCTCGATGATCCTCGTGACCCATGACATTGGGCTGGTGGCCGAAAACTGCAACACCGTTGCGGTCATGTATGCGGGCAAAATCGTCGAAATGGGGCCAGTGGAGCAAGTTCTGGTGGCACCCGAACATCCCTATACGATCGGGCTGCACAACGCTTTTCCCCGGATGTTGGCCGAAGGAGAGGAACGCCCGCCGCTGATCTCGATTGCGGGCGGCCTGCCCAATCTGTTGAATCCGCCAAGTGGATGCCGGTTTCATACCCGTTGCCCATTTGCGACGGACCGATGTTCGGCTCAAGAGCCGCCGCTGCGCGAGGTGCAGCCGCGCCGCAGTGTGGCCTGCCACCACGCAGGACAGGCCGTCGACTTTCGGAGGCGAGCCACAAATCCTGAAACATGGGCGACCGCGGCGAGGGGCACATCATGACACAGCGCAGCTATGGCGATACAGTGCTGGAAGCGCGGCAGCTTAAGACCCATTTCAAGCTCGGCGGCGGCATCATCGCCGCGCTGACCGGCCAGCCTGCCCGCGTGGCGAAGGCCTTGGATGGCATCGATCTGACAATTCGCGCGGGCGAGGTCCTTGGCCTCGTGGGCGAAAGTGGCTGCGGAAAGTCCACCCTTGGAATGACGCTGGTGCGGATGCACGAGCCGACAAGCGGCGATATTGTGTTTCAGGGCCAGTCGGTCACCGAAATAACCGGCCCTGACCTGAAGGACTTTCGCGCCAAGTCGCAGATCATCTTTCAGGATCCTTACAGTTCGCTCAACCCGCGCCTGACCATCGGCGAGATCGTGGCCGAACCGCTGCGGATCCATCGTCGCGGCGACGAGGCAACCCGCAGGGCAAAGGTGCATCAGGCACTTGGCCACGTTCGCCTGCCACCCGAAGAGTTCGCGCACCGCTACCCCGCGGATCTGTCCGGCGGACAGCGCCAACGGGTCGCCATCGCCCGTGCCTTAGTGCTGGATCCGGTGTTCATCGTTGCCGATGAACCGGTGTCGATGCTGGACGTGTCGGTGCAGGCGGGCGTGCTGCAACTGCTGGATGAATTGTCCCGCGAACTGGGGTTGGGCGTTCTCTATATTTCGCACGATATCGCAACGGTCGGTTATATTTGCGACCGGATCGCGGTGATGTATCTGGGGCGGGTGGTGGAACAGGGCCCCGTGCATGAAATTCTGCGCCGCCCGAAACATCCATATACCCAGCACTTGATGCGCGCGATCCCCAATACCAACCCATTGGTGCGCCGCGAACGGGTCGTGCTGGAAGGCGATGTGCCGTCCCCCATCAACGCACCGCCCGGGTGCCGGTTTGCATCCCGCTGCCCCTATGTCGCCGATACCTGCCGCAAGACCGAACCAGAGTTGCTGGACGCCGCGGCCGGAGTTCTGTCGCGATGCCATCTCTACGGCGTCCTTGCAGGCACGGAGTCTGCGGCAGTGGTCGCGGCCAGATCCAACGTCAGCGCGGAGGCACCATGAGTTTGGCCAAGGAAGACGCCTATGATGGCATTCGCAAGCTAATCTTGTCCGGTGATTTCGTCGCCGGTGACCCGATGCCCGAGGAAATGCTGGCCGAGCGGCTTAAGATCAGTCGCACGCCGGTGCGCGATGCGTTGCATCAGCTTGAAGTCGAAGGCATCGTCGAACGCCGTCAGAACCGCCGCGTTTATCTGGCTGCCGTCAATCCAATGACGGTGGTAGATATTTTTGTGGTTCGCGCACGGCTAGAGCCGCTCGCCGCACGTTTGGCGGCCGGAAAGGTCGATAAGGCATTCCTTGCCGATCTCGGGGGATTTGTCGAAACCATGGATCGGGTGGCGGGAAGCAAAGACCCCGACCGGCGGCTGTACCGCGCCCAAAACGAGCATTTTCACTGGCGCATTCTAACCCAATCTGAAAACAGCGCCATGAGTACGGCCGTGCGGGGCGTGGCGCGTCATGGTTTGACCAGCCCAACATTTGATCGCTGGACCTGTGCCGAACTTGAACGCAGTCAGAACCACCACAAGGAACTGATCCAAGCGTTCCGCGAGGGCGACCCAGACTGGGCAGATGCCATCATGACCGCGCATCTTTACGCTGCGCGATCCGTCTATAATCGGGCGGCCAACGGGTCAGTTGCCTCGGTATGACAGGTTCAGAACAATGATGGTTCTCTATGGATACTGGCGGTCTTCCGCGGCGTATCGCGTCAGAATAGCGCTTAATTTTAAGGGATTAGAATATGAATCTCGTTCTGTAAATCTGGTGACGGGCGAACAGACAACACCCGATTTTTTACGCCTGAACCCCGGTGCTGCGGTTCCGGCATTGGTCTTGAACAATGACACAGTGTTGACGCAATCACTGGCGATCATCGACTGGCTGGACACCACCTATCCTCAACCGTGTCTGGTACCTGAATGTCCCACCGACGCGGCCCGCGTGCGGGCGGCTGCGATGGTCATCGCCTGCGATATTCACCCCCTGAACAATCTGACGGTTCTGGGGCGTCTGCGAGACATGGGCCAAGACGAAGAAGCACGGCGCCTTTGGATGTGTCACTGGATGACCAAAGGCCTGCACGCCTTTCAAGCCCTCCTGCCAACAGACGAAACATTCTGTTTCAGCAATGCCCCGAACTTGGCCGACACGTGTTTGATCCCGCAACTGTTCAACGCCCACCGTTGGGGGTGCGATCTATCTGCCTTCAAGCGCCTGACCGAGATTGAGGCCCGTTGTCTCGATCGTCAAGACTTCGCCAACGCGCGCCCGGAACACCAAACCGATGCCTTAAGAGAGACAGTATAACATGACGGACCTTCTGATTTCCTGGATCGACAGCGCCAATTCCGACGCCACCGATTTTCCGCTGAACAATTTGCCATACGGCGTATTCCTTGCCGAGGATGGCTCAGGCCATTGCGGCGTCGCGATCGGGGCGCACATTCTTGATCTGCACGCGGTCGAAGCCGCGGGGCAGATCGACTTTTCTGGCACCTTATGTCAGGGGGACTGGTCGCCCTTTATGGCGCGCGGCACATCGGAATGGGCGCGCTTGCGCAGTTGGCTGCAATCCACACTGGCCAAAGGCGCGTCCGAACAACCCCTGCTTGAGCCGCATCTTGTCTCCCTCGGGCAGGCTCAGATGTTAATGCCGTTCCGGGTGTCGGAATATACAGATTTTTATGCCTCACGTCACCATGCGACCAATGTGGGAATGATCCTGCGCGGCGCGGACGGATCATTGCCCGCGAACTGGCTACATATTCCCATCGGGTATAACGGGCGTGCCTCATCGGTTGTGGTGTCGGGAACGGATGTGCGCCGTCCGTCAGGTCAACTGAAGGCGATGGACGAAACCGCCCCCCGCTTAGGCGCGTCGCAGCGTTTCGATTTCGAGTTGGAATTGGGTGCGGTCGTGGGGCAAGCATCTCAGGGACCGATCAATGTCGGTCAGGCCTTTGAGAACATTTTTGGCTATGTGCTGCTGAACGATTGGTCGGCCCGGGACATTCAAGCATGGGAATACCTGCCGTTGGGTCCCTTCCAATCCAAGGCGACGGCGACCACGATCAGTCCGTGGATCGTCACGACTGCCGCGCTAGAGCCATTCCGCACCAATACGCCCGAACGCGATGTCCCGCTGCTGGACTATCTCACCGAACTAGGGCCCATGCTGTTCGATATCGACCTCAACGTGGCGATCAAGCCCGAGAATGGACCTGAGACGACAATTTCCCGCACCAATTATGCGTCAATGTATTATTCGGCGGCGCAACAACTTGCCCATCACACCTCGTCGGGTTGCCCAATGCGGGTGGGCGATTTGCTGGGGTCCGGCACCATTTCAGGCCCCGAGAAAACGGCACGCGGCTGCATGCTTGAAATCACTTGGGGCGGACAACAGCCGGTCGAATTGTCGTCGGGCGCGATGCGTACATTCCTTGAGGATGGGGACACCGTGATCCTCCGCGGCGGATCGGTTGCCAAGGACTACCGTGTCGGATTCGGCGCTTGCGTCGGTAAAGTGGTCCCGAACGGGACAATGTGAATGTCGATTGTGACCCGGTCCTAAGTCTATAAACCCGAGGCGATTGAGAACGGCGCAAAGCAAAAGTCGGCCTCGGTCGCTGCGGGATAAGCCTGCTGCGGGCGGTGTGAAAGTCGATGTCTTGCTCATGATCCTCCATCCTACTCAAGAGTTGGAGCCTCTGGCAAACCAGGCGCGGTTCATAATTGGCACTCTGCCACCGCCGCTTGCAACACCCGAAACTGGCGGCATCACCACGGCCGGGACGCGAACATCAGTCGTGAGGGCGCCTGCCCTCGGCCTTGACTTTGATCGCCCGAAGCAGGTCCTCGACCTGTTCCTTCAAGCTTGCTGCAATGATCGTCGCGATGCGGGGCAATGTGCGGCGGGGATTGAGGGCGATGCCGATCGTCTGATGAACAACGTCGGACCCCGTTACCGGAATGGCAACGACCTGCCCCGACAATAATTCCGGCGCCGCATCCAACTCTGACGTGAGCGCGACATACTGCCCAGAAATAACGAGTTTCTTCAGCAGTTGCAGGGAATTGGTCACAATGGGCGGCACCCCTTCGGCAAACATCCACGAATGCCGGGCCTCAAGAATGCGGCGGATGGACAGCGCGCGACTTTGGACCACGATGGCGTGGTCACGAACCTGATTGAGGGTGACCCGAGCCTCGGACGCCAGCGGATGACCGGGTGCTACGATACAATAAAGGGGTAAATCGGCGCTCCATAATACATGCATATCCCGCTGCCCGCTCAGGTTGAACGCCAGCGCGATATCCGCACGCCCATCCTCCAGATAGCCGACGGCCTCATCCGGCGTTGAGACATCAACGTCAATGCGCACCTTGGGAAAGGACGCGGCCACGTGGGACAGGAACATTGGCACAATCCCATTGACCAGACTGTCCATCGTCACAAGCCGCAGATGGCCAAGGTCAATCCCCTGCATCTGTTTGACATCCGACAGGATCCGCGTTTCGTCCGACCGCCAGCGCCGGGCAAGGGTGACAAACACTTCACCGGCCGGTGACAACATCATTCCCGTCGGCATTCGGTCGAACAACAAAGCGCCCAACCGATCTTCCAATAGCTTGATTTGCCGATCAATGGCCGATGCGGAAATACCGATGGCCCGAGACGCGGCCTGAATAGAACCATGCTCGGCGACCGCTTCAAGATAGATCAGAACACGGGGGAGCAGATGAATTGCCATGGATGTACCAATCTAATTTCTCGAATGGAGAATTGATTATAATGTCATGGATTGCAATGATGCGTATGCCCTAACCTCTCCTTAACGACACCGTTTCGGAAGATGCCTCGACATGACGCCCAGCCTTCAATCCCTAAACGCGGCCACCCGGCCCCAAGCGGTCGAGATGATCGCGCCTTTGGTTGAACGCTCGCCTTGGGTTGCAGAATTGGCGATAGATGCGCGTCCTTTTGGCAGCGATGAGGCGTTGGCGCAGGCCTTGGTTGAGGTCATCCTGACGGCAGATGCGCAACGCCGCACCGCCATGTTCAACGTGCACCCCGAACTGGCCGGGGCCGCAGCGGCCGAAGGACGGATGACCCAAGAATCGACCTTTGAACAAGGCCGCCTTGGGCTCATGTCTCTGACCGCCGCACAAGCCAAGCATCTGCGCGATCTGAACGCCAGATATCTAACCCGCTTTCATCACCCCTTCATCATCGCTCTGCACCGAATTCCAGACCTGGACACGTTGTTCGCCACATTTGAGCGACGGTTGGCCGCCAGCCCCATCGAAGAGCACACGGCAACGCTGGCCGAGATTACGTCTGTCATCCGGGCGCGCGCCGCGATGAGTTTTGGGGCACCGGCGCACAACAATTCTACCTCCCCTTCTGCCTCCCCCCTCTAAAAGGATCGCTGCAATGATCATCAAAACCGCTCTCTCTGTGTCCTTCCTTGCTTTGGCCGCGGCCTCGGCACAGGCCAAAGAGGTCATCCGCGTCGCGGGCAATTTTGCGACCGAGCATTCATCGTCCCTTGCGATGTTGAAATTCGAAGAAGAACTTGAACGCCTGTCCAACGGCGAGATTGACGTCAACATTTTCCCGGCGCAACAGCTTGGCGGGGCGGCCGAGAACGTGCAGGCGGTCAAGATTGGCGCGATTGAACTGATGTGGGTCGGCACGGCCTATCTGACCCGCACGGTGCCCGAGCTTGAGGTCATTGGCCTTCCGTTCCAGTTTCCAGATCGTGAAACGGCCTTTGCGATTGTCGATGGCCCCGTCGGTGCCGCATTGGACGACAAGATGGCCAACGAAGGCCTGACATCCTTGGGGTATATGGAACTGGGTTTTCGTCAACTGACCAACAACGCCCGTCCAATCGTCAATGTTGAAGATATTGAAGGCCTGAAAATCCGCCTTCAGCCAAATGAAACCCACCTTGCAACCTTCCGCGCCTTGGGGGCGAACCCGGTCGCAATGGACGTGAAAGAACTTTATTCGGCCTTGGAACAAGGCGTCATTGACGGACAAGAAAATCCATTCGCGATCATCAATGTTGCCGGCTATGCCGAGGTGCAGGAACACGTCTCTAACACCGGCCACTTCTTTGACTTCATCTCAGTCGTCGCCAATGAGAAATGGTTCGACGGACTTGATGCCGACACCAAAGCCATGGTCGAAGAAGCGATGGGCACTGCGATTGCATTTCAGCGCGACCTGGCCGCCGAGCAAGACGCCGAGGGTCTGGCCCTTCTGGAAGCAGATGGCATGATCTACACAGAAGTCTCGCCCGAACTGGCCAGCGCTTTGCGGGAAAAAACAGCCGGTGTTGCTGCCGACACCAAGGCCCGGCTCGACCCGGAACTGGTCACCATTCTCGATGCTGAAACCGGCAAGCTGGGTATGTGATTTGATACAGGTTGATCGCGTCCTTGACCTGATCTTGACGCGCGCTGACAAAGGCGCGCGTCTACTGGTCATGACCGGTGCCGCAGCAATGGTGGTCATCGTGTCGGCGCAAGTGGTCATGCGCTATGTCTTTAATGGGTCGTTTGATTGGGCCGATGAAGCCTCTCGGATTGCCTTTGTCTGGACGATCTTTCTGGCCATTCCGCTTGGGATCAAGGACGGCACCCATGTCGGGATCGAACTTTTGGTGACACGGTTTCCCGATGGGCTGCGGCGGTTCATTGCACGGGTCATGAGCGCACTGGCCGCCGCGATGATGGCGATTGTGTTCTGGACATCCATTATCGTTGCGCTCGCCACATGGTCAGAACGCTTGGGCGCGATCAACGTGACATCTTCAGTCTTCTTCTTTCCGCTCATTCTGGGCGCGTTCCACGCAATGCTGCATCTGATTCAGCTTGCCCTCATCCCCCTGAGTTTCCCGTCCGGAGAGGCCAAGCCATGAGTCTATTTGTCATTGTCTCATTCCTTGTTCTGGCGTTCCTCGGGATGCCGCTGGCCTTTTCGTTGGGCGTCTCGGCCATTGCCGGTCTGTGGATGGCGGGGTTCGACCTTTTGGTTTTGCCGCCTCGCCTGATGAATTCGGTGAATTCCTTTCCGTTGATGTCCATTCCTTTGTTCATGATCGCGGGCGAGTTGATGCTCAAAGGCGGAATCATGGATCGACTGGTGGATCTGGCCAATGCGTTTATCGGACGTGTCCGGGGCGGATTGGCTCAGGTCACCATCATCGCAGGCGCGGGGTTGGCCTCTGTTTCGGGTGCGGCGGTGGCGGATGCGTCCGCCTTGTCGTCGACCCTCGTGCCGTCGTTGCGAAAACAATATAGCTTGGGGTTTTCGACCGGGGTTGTAGCAGCCGCAGCAAATCTGGGGCCGATCATCCCGCCTTCGGGTGCGATGATTGTCTATGCTTTCATGGCCGGCTCATCCGTGTCGGTGGGCGGCCTGTTCATGTCTGGTGTCGTGCCGGGATTGATCGTGTTCTTCAGCTTTATGGGCCTATGTTGGTTCATCTCTTGGAAGCGCGACTATCCGCTTGTGGGCGAACCGGTGACCATCGCCCGAATTGTGCGGGAAGTCCGGCGCAGTTTTTTGGTTTTCCTGATGCCCGTTCTTGTCATCGGCGGCATCGTCATCGGGGCGTTCACACCGACAGAAGGGGCGGCAATCGGCGTCTGTTACGCGCTGTTCCTCGGTTTTTTCGTCACCAAAAACCTGTCGCTGTCCGACCTGCCCGACGTCCTGTTGACCGCTGCCAAAACGTCAGCGCTGGTTGGCGCGATGATTGCCTTTGCATCCACCGTCACCTTTTTGTTCACGATCGACATGCTTCCCCTCAAGCTGGCCAGCCTGTTGCAAGGCGTAACAGAAAGTCCGTTTGTGTTTCTTTGCCTTGTGGCCGCCATGTTGCTGGTCGTGGGCATGTTTCTGGAATCCAACGCCGCCTACATCATGCTGGTGCCGTTGTTCCATCCCATCGCCTTGCAATACGGGATTGACCCGCTGCATTTTGGATTTCTGTTCGTTCTGAACCTCGTCATCGGAATGCTAACCCCACCGGTCGGGGTCGTCCTGTTCGTGGTCACGGGCATCACTGGCGTTAAGATGGGGGAACTGGTCCGCGAAAGCTGGCCCTTCATTGCCGCCATGTATGCGGTCTTACTCTTGTGCATGTTGGTGCCAGGTGTGGTGACTTGGCTTCCTGAAAGGCTGGGCTATTGATGCGGCCGTCATTGCTGCATTTGGTGATCCTGGATTGTTCCCCGCGCGGGAGGTGTCATCGAGGCCTCTATCCGCATGCCAATCCTCTATCCGCATGCCAATAGAGTACGGGGCTGGAAGAATAGCAAAACCCCTCGCATCCACAAATGGAATGCCATATTAGCAAAGAACCGGTTTGACGATGAAACGGAGCTTTGTTGTGCCTGACGACATCAGTGATTTTGCGGGTTCGACCGCCCCAAATGGCATGCCGGTTTCTGCCACCGCCGTGGCGGAATCGGTGGCCGATGTCATCCGCGAACGCATCATAAAGGGCGATCTGGCGGCCGGGGCGCGGATCGTCGAGCGAAAACTCTCCGCAGAATTGAACGTGTCGCGCACCCCTGTCCGCGAAGCATTAAAGTTGTTGCGCGCCGACGGTCTGGTCGAAATCTCGCGCAATTGCGGGGCGCAAGTGACCGGCTATACCCCCGCTGAGGCGCGCCAGTTGTTCGACGTGATTGCCGTGATGGAAAGTCTGGCCGCCGAACGTCTGGCGCAGCGGATCACGCCTGACGAATTGGACCAGATCGAAGATCTGCACGCGGCGATGCTGGCTTATTACAAGGTCGGTAATGTCGAGGACTATTTTGATGCGAACTCTGCAATCCACGACGCAATCATTGATCTCTGCGGCAATGCAGCTTTGAAAGATGCCCATAAGCGGGTGATGCTGCGGACCCGGCGGGGTCGGTATTTGGCGATCATGTCGCCGGTCCGGTGGAAGCAGGCCGTCGCTGAACACGAAACGCTGATGGACGCATTGCGCCTGCGTGACGCATCCGCTGCTGCCGCCATTTGGCGGCAGCATCTGAGCCATACGGGCGACACTGTGGCCGCGGTTCTGAGTAGCGATGAGACCTGACGGATCAGGCCCCGGCGCGCGCCCAAAGTCTTTCTGATACCGATTGGGCACTTGCGATCACCTCGGCGGCATCGGCTTTTACTGGCAGGCGATCCCGCACCAACCAGTCGCCACCCACCATGACATCGGTGACATTTGCTGCCGATCCTGAATGGGCGACAATGCCGAAACCGCCGATCACAGGCCGGAGGTTCGCGGCTTTTGGGTCAAGCAACAGCAAATCCGCAGGTGCCCCCTTTTCAAGGGTTCCAGTGGCATCATGACCTTTCAGTGCGCGCGCCGGTGCGGTTGTGGCCCAACTGAAGACCTCTGTCGCGTCCAGCACAAATTCCATGTCCGCCCGCCAACGGGCGGACGCAATGGCCATACGCATGGCCTCAAACATGTCTGCGGATTTGGTATCTGTGCAGAGCGTGATCTGCGCGCCGGCATCCCTTAGTGCAAGAATGGGTGCGGCCGCACCGAAAGACGCATTGCCAATAGGCGCATGTGCCACAACCGCTCGAGCGGCACCCAGCCGTGCAATATCCGCCTCGTCCAGAAAAATGCAATGTGCCGCCACCAAATCTGAATTCAGCAATCCGACATCTTGCAACAATTGCGTTGGCGTCATGCCCTCACGCGCTATGACCTGTGCCACCTCCATGCGCGATTGCGCCAGATGAGTGTGGACCTGTTTGCCCGTCTTTGCGGCGATATCCGCAAATTCAGTCAAAAGCGCGCGCGAACAGGTGTCGGGGGCATGGGGGGCAAGAATTGTGGTGATGCGGCCATTCGCCTTGCCCTCCCACTGCTCGATCAGATCCATCGCTGCGCCAAGGGTTGCGTCACCCAATGCCGGGTCTTGCACAAAGTGTCCCTTGGCCAAGGCCGCGGTGTCAGCATCCATGACGCGGCCGCCAACCATGGCCCGCAGGCCAAACTCTTCTGCCGCGCGGGCCAGCGCCTCGGGCATACGGTAATAATCCACAATCGTGGTCGCGCCGGCGCACAGCATTTCCATAACCCCAAGACGGGCCAATGCTAGCGTCTCTTCCTCGGACAGCCAGTGCCCCTGCGGAACACCGGGCGTATAGGCTGGCGCGAAGCCCAGATCTTCGACCATGCCGCGCACGATCATCAACGGGGAATGGTTGTGACTGTTAATGAGGCCGGGCAAACATAGCGCACCGCCGCCGTCGACAACCGCCTCGCCTGAGCCCGGACGACAGGCGTGATCTGCGCAAATGGCATAAATGCGGCCGTCTCGAATCTCCAAAGCCATGTCGGATTGCAACCCTCCTTCAGGACAGAGCAGCTTTACATTCCGCAAATGGGATGCCATTTTATTTTTCATCGTGTTTCGTCTTTCGTCAATGCAGAGAAATTAGCGCCTAATTTCTGATCATTTTGAGAACTTTACCTGAAAACAAGCCGTTTTCATGGTCAACACTGCCTATGGCTGCGATGGGTGTCAAATGGAATGCCATTTATCCAAGTGCTGCCGCGCACTGCAGACCAACAACAGACGAGGACAGACATGACCGTTTTTTCAAGACATGGTGTGACCCGCCGTACGCTTCTGAAAAGCTCCGCCGCTGCCGCACTCGGCACCCTTGCCGCACCGTCGCTTCTGCGCGCCGCCAATGCTGAGATCGTGATCGGCTGCGCCGGATCGCATACCGCTTGGATGGAGCAGATTGTTGCACCGCACATGAAATCTGCGATCGGTGCCGACATCCTGTTCGAGGGCACCAAATCATCCGTTAATCTTGAAAAAATGTCATCGAACAAGGACCGTCCGTATTTGTCGGTTGTCCAGATGGATGACCCAGTGATGATTCAAGCGGTTGAGGCCGGCTTGCTGACGCCGATCACCCCTGATGCTGTTCCCAACATGACCGAGCTCCGCCCAGACGCCGTCCATCTGGACGGAATGTGGTGCAACTATGTCCAGCCGTGGGCGGGTATTGCCTATAATACCGATATGAAATCCGGCGTCGCGTCATGGGGCGAGCTGTGGGAACCTGCGAACAAAGGTCAGGTGATCATCCCCTCGCTGCAAAATACCGAAGGGGTGTGGACACTTTTTGCAGCGGCGATGCTGGCGACTGGCAAACCATTCTCGGAAGCCCAGTATGAGGTCGATGCAGCCTTTGCCAAACTCGAAGAGCTTAATCCCAACCTTCTGACCGTCTATTCGACAATGTCCCAAGCCTTCAACCTGATGGAACAGGGTGAGGTTTCGATGCTGGCCGGTAATTTCAGCTCTTATACGCTGCCTCGCAAGGCGGAAGGTGTGCCGGTTGACCTCGCTGCGCCAAAAGAAGGCATATTTGCCATGCCCTCAGGTATCTGTTTGGTCAAAGACGGTCCGAACCCTGAACTGGCGCAGGCCTATGTCAACGAAATGCTTGGCGCCGAAATGCAGACCCAGATTGCCGATTTTGCCACCTCGGTTCCGGCCAACACCACGGTCAAAGCGGGCGCGATTGTTCCCGACGGCGTTCAAATCCACGCACCCGACTGGGCATTCGTTGCGGAAAACCGCGCGGCATGGATCGATCGCTTCGACAAACTGATGGCGGTGTAAAATCATGACAAACGTCCTGACCGCGACCAAGCCACCCGCCATGCAAACCCCGATCGAGCGCAACTATCTGGACGTTTCGGGCGTCGGCAAGGCGTTTCGGGGCGTGCGCGTGATGGACGCCATGAACTTTCGGATGGCCAAGGGCGAACTCGTTTCGCTACTTGGCCCTTCGGGTTGCGGAAAAACCACTTTGTTACGCATTATTGCTGGTCTGATGGCCGCGGATGAAGGCGCAGTTGTCTTGGGTGGCCGCAACATCACCACCCTACCGGCGCACAAGCGTAATATCTCGGTCGTATTCCAAAACTACGCCCTGTTTCCCCATTTGACTGTCGCCGAGAACGTGGCATTCGGCTTGCGCGCACGCGGCACGGCTAAGGGCGACACCGCCAAACCGGTTGCCGAGGCCCTCGCCTTGGTTCGTATGACAGAATTTGCCGACCGGCCCATTGCCGCCTTGTCGGGCGGGCAACAACAGCGCGTCGCCGTGGCCCGCGCATTGGTGGTTGATCCTGATTTGCTGCTGCTCGACGAACCGTTCTCGGCCTTAGACCGGAAATTGCGCGAAACCATGCAGGTCGAGCTGAAGGCCATGCTGCGCGACCGCGGCATCACCGCGATCTTCGTCACGCACGATCAGGAAGAGGCTTTAGGCGTATCCGACCGCATTGCCGTCATGAATGCAGGCCGTATCGAACAATTTGCTGACCCCTCAACGCTTTATGCACGGCCCAACTCACCTTTCGTGATGGATTTTGTTGGGCTTTCAACCCGGTTGCACGGCACCGTCACGTCACATGACGCAGGCATGATCACGGTTAAAACCGCCATTGGCGATTTGCACGCAAGGGCCAATTTTCCAGTAGGAACCGCTGTGCTTCTGGGCGTGCGCCCTGAACTAGTTGCGCCGGATCCCGACCCGCAGATGAACAGCGTGACGGTGCCATTGCGCGATGTGATGGTGCTGGGTTCAAAAACCGTATTGCACGGGGTCGCCAATGACGCCGACCGGGTGCTGTGTGAATTGCCCGGCATCCGGTCCGGTTTCAGCCACGGCCAGACCGCAACACTTGGCTGGAGCATTGAAGACACTCTGGTTTACGAGGTGGCGGGATGATCGCACGGCTTGACCGTATCTCGCTGCTGGCGGTGCCCGCGCTGGTGTTTCTGGCCGCGATCTATGCTCTGCCCCTGATGATGTTGCTGGCCAAAAGCTTTCAGGGCCCCGAGGGCACCGGCATCTCGGCTTATATCGAGTTCTTTTCCGACCCGTATAATCTTAACGTGTTATGGCGCACGATCCGCGTCGCATTGCTGACAACGCTTTTGGCTCTGCTCATCGCCTACCCCACCGCATTCGCGATGGCGCGGGCGAACGGGATCTGGCTGACGGTGTTTCTGGTGGCGCTGGTCCTGCCGATGTCTCTGGGCGTTGTGGTCAAGGCATTTGCCTGGTCAATCCTGTTTCGGGCAAACGGGGCCTTGAACGAATTCATGCAATGGATCGGCCTTACCAGCGGACCAATTCGAATGATGTTCACGGAAACCGCGTTGGTGGTGGGTGCCGCCAATGTATTTTTACCGTTCATGGTTCTTCCGATCTACGCCGTGGTGCGTCAACTCAACGCCAGTTTGCCTGATGCCGCCGCATCTTTGGGCGCGACCCCGCTATTCCGGTTTACGCATGTCACATTGCCGCTGACCCTTCCCGGCGTGGTTGCGGGGGCCGCCTTTGTCTTTTCTCTGTCAATCTCAATGTATGTCATCCCGTCGCTGATTGTCGGCGAGCGCCAACAGACAATGTCGATGCTGATCGCACGCTCATTCCTGTATCTGCGCGATGAAACGCTGGGCTCGACCATTTCGGCGATCCTGCTCGCCATTGCCGTAGCGGTCGTGCTGTTCTCAAGCTGGCTGGCCGGACGATTAGGAGCACGCCAATGACCCGTACCGACGAGATATTTCGTGCCATTAGTTGGGTTATCGGCATCGGCTGTGTGATCTTCCTGATGCTGCCCATCGTAATCACAGTTGCAGCGTCATTCACGTCCTCGCCAGTTTATACCTTGCCACCACCGGATTGGTCGTTGCGCTGGTATAAAAGCCTCGCCCATAAATCGGGGCTGTTGGATGCGGTCATGATTTCGGTCAATCTGGCGCTGGTGTCGACTGTGATCAGTCTGGTTCTTGGCACAATGGCGGCAATTGCCGTGGCGCGCGGCCGGTTCCACGGCAAGCAAGCTGTCGCAACGTTTGTCGTTTCGCCCCTAATGATGCCCGGTCTGGTCGTCGGCGTGGCGCTGTTACAGTTTTTCCGCGAAATCGGCCTACGCGATGCCTATTGGTCGCTGCTGCTGGGCCACATTGTCATTACCTTGCCCTTCGTGATGCGGACCTTGCTGGCGGCAATGGGCAGCTTCGATTTCTCAATGGTGGATGCGGCACGCACGCTGGGACTGAGTTATCCCAAAGCCATTGCCAAAGTGCTGATCCCGAACCTTGCGCCAGCCTATCTGACCGGCGGTCTGTTCGCCTTTCTGGCTTCCATGGACAACTATCCGATCTCAATTTTCCTGACCGACGCTCGCAACAAGACCCTGCCAATCAAAATGCTGCAATATCTAGAAGAACAGCCCGATCCGTCCCTCGCCGCGATGTCGTCCGGGCTGATCTTGCTAGCCGTCATCGTGCTGCTGATCGGCGCGCGGACCGTCGGCCTGAACAAGATGATCCAATGACCGACCGCCGCGATTTGAAAGGCCTTTTCGGGGCTGAGCCTGCACCGGTCTGGCCCAATGGCGCCAAGCTGGCCGTGTCCTTCGTCGTGAATGTCGAAGAGGGCGCAGAGTTGTCCATCGGCGACGGCGATCCACGCAATGAACCGGTTTACGAGGTTCGAGAAGAGATCGAAGGCGGACCCGATCTGTGCATGGAAAGTCATTTTTCCTATGGCCCGCGCCGGGGCTATCAACGCATCGCCGACGCCTTCGCGCGGCACAACGTGCGGGCCACGTATTCGACCTGCGGCCGGGCGGCAGAACGTTTGCCATGGCTGATGCGCGATGCGGTGGACCGGGGCCACGAAATTTCGTGCCACGGCTGGCGTTGGGAACGCCATGCCGGAATGGACCGCAGCCAAGAAGCCGCCATCATCAGCCGCACCTATGACGCCATCACCAAGGCATCCGGCGTCCCGCCTGTGGGGTGGCACACAAGGTCGGCAAGCTCGGTCAACACCCGCGCTTTGCTGATCGAGCATGGCGGGTTTTGGTATGACAGCGATGCCTATGACGATGACATGCCCCGCCGGATGGGCACGCACGTGATCCTGCCCTATGCGTTCGACACCAATGATATGCGCTTTTCACCCGGGGGCGGATTTGTACAGGCCCGAGACTTTTCTGACTATGTCACCGGCGCGTTCGACCAACTTCTGACGGAGGGTCAGACCGCGACCCGGATGATGTCGATCGGTCTGCATTTGCGCATCATCGGCAAGGCCGGGCGGATCGCGGGCCTCGACACTGTGCTCAACCATATTGCAGCGGCACCCGGCGTCTGGATTGCGCCGCGCCGCGAGATCGCGGCCTGCTGGCGCGCGCAAACCGGAGGATCAACATGAACCCGATGGACCTGTCCGCCCGCGCTCTTGCCGAGGCGGTCCAACGCGGCCAGACAACGCCCCGCGCCGTGGCCGAAGCCGCCCTCGCCCGTGTGGCCGAGCGCAATCCGCTGTTGAACGCGCTCTGCCTTGTCAATCCGGCGCTTATTGAAGACGCCGACACTATCACCGCCCGATTGGCAGCGGGTGAAGAGTTACCGCTGGCAGGCGTCCCGGTCGTCATCAAGGATAATATCTGGGTGAAGGGCCTGCGCATCACCCAAGGCTCTCGGTTGTTTGCCGATTTCATTGCGCCAGAAGATGCCCGCGCCGTCGCCTCACTACGCCGGGCCGGAGCAATGATCCTCGGCATCGGGACCTGTTCGGAATTCGCCTGCAAGGGGCTGACCAACACGCCACTGCACGGGATCACCCGCAATCCCACAGATCCGTCGCTGACACCGGGGGGATCCTCTGGCGGTCCTGCTGCCGCCGTAGCGGGCGGTCTTGCCCCGCTCGCGCTTGGTACCGATGCGGGCGGGTCCAGCCGGCGGCCTCCGGCCCATGTCGGTGTCGTCGGCTTTAAGCCGGGGCAAGACGTCGTGCCATATGGTCCGGGCTTTGCCGAACCGTTCGACGGGATCTCGGCCCTCTGTCCCATCACCCGTGATGTGGACGATGCCGGTTTGATGTTCCGTGTTCTCGGCGGTGCCGCGCCACGCGACCACGGCCCGCTTCGGATCGCGTGCGCACCCAGTTTTGGCATGGATGCGGCGCTCGACAACAGCGTCGCCGATAATTTCGCGCAGATTGTTCGCCTCTTACGCGACTCTGGCCACCTGATCAGCGAAACCGCTCCGCTTTGGCCCCACGGCATCACGCCCGCCGCGACGATGCCAGCACAATGGGCAGGGCTGGCCGATCTCTATGGTGCGCGATGGCAGCGAGAGCCGGACCTGTTCGATCCGGACCTCGGCACTCAGATCGAACAGGGGCTGGCGCAGACCGACGCTCAGGTGCAGCAGGCGCGTGATGCAGGGCGGCTTATGGGCCAAACACTGCGTACATTTCTGACGACCTGCGATATCCTGATCACGCCCACGACCCCCTGCCCCGCATGGCCTGTCGGACTTCTGGGCCCGACGATGATTGGTGGCCATCCGGCGTCCCCTCGGGATCACGCCGCGTTTACGCCGCAGGTCAACCACGCGGGCGTGCCGGCGATTTCGATACTCTGTGGCACGACGGACGACGGCTTGCCGTTGGGCCTGCAACTTATTGCATCCAAAGGACACGACAACGCCCTGCTGGGCGCGGCCCTCTCCCTTGAAAAATTGTTCCTTGCGGCCGGATTGACGGCCCGAATGCGGAAAGACTGACATGCGCATCCTACTCGTAAACCCCAACATGACCACGGCCATGACCGACACCATGGCCGGTATCGCCCGCACGGTTGCAGGCGCACGTGCAGAGATCATCCCCATTACCGCCACGCGCGGATTTCCGTATATTGCCAGTCGCGCCGAGGCCCAGATTGCCGGAGCAATCGCGTTAGAGATGATCGCCGAGTATCGCGACACCGTCGATGCCGTGATCATCGCCGCATTCGGAGACCCCAGCCTTGCAGGTGCGCGCGAGTTGTTCGACATGCCGGTGGTCGGAATGGCCGAAGCCGCCATGCACTCGGCCGCAATGCTGGGCGAGCGGTTCTCGATTGTGACGTTCTCACCGTTGATGACCGCTTGGTATATGAACTGCATCGCTGAAAGCGGGCTTGGCGCGAAGTGCACCGGCGTTCGCACGCCCCCCCCGCGCCCGGTGTTGGTCGACAGCGTGCTGAAGGACACCCGCGCTGAGTTGATTGCGCTGGCTCGCTCAGCCGCGACTGAGGATCGCGCTGACGTGATCATTCTTGGGGGAGCGCCGCTTGCAGGACTGGCCGCTGAAATTGCAAATGAGGTGCCGGCAATTGTGATCGATCCGATCGCGGCAGCAACCGCGCAGGCGATTGCGCTGGCCTCCATCACAATGCCATCGTCTTTCGCGGCGCGGGCGGCCAAACCAGCCAGCAAATCGTCGGTCGGGCTTAGCCGACATCTGGAAGCCACAATCGCGGCGGACAGGGCATGAGACGTTTTCATCGACGAGGCACACTCACAGAAAAATCTACTGACCCGGTACAGACCGAATTTCTGTAAGGACAAAACATGCGCATCCTGATCGCCAATCCCAATACCAGCACACATATGACCGACCTGATGCTGACCGAAGCGTGCGGCATCTGCCGCGCCGATAGCCAACTGCTGGGGGCTACTGCCTCGTTCGGTTTGCCTCAACTTGCCACCCGCGCCGAAATCGCCGTCGGCACGCATGCACTGCTTGATCTGCTCGCACATCATCGCGGCACTGTGGATGCGGTCGTGGTCGGGGCGTTCTGCGCAACTCTGACGGAGGCCGCGAAAGAGGTCATGCCCGTGCCGGTCGTTGGCTTGGCCGAAGCCGGATTGCGAAGTGCCGCGATTTTCGGCCAGCGGATCGGCATCATCGGCATCGGCGAGGCGGATCGCGGCATGACCGACGATCTGCTCAGAGAGTACGACATGCAGGGCCGCGTCATTTCAACCCGCTATGTCCGGATGACAGGTATCTCTGTCGCAGCGGATGCGGCGGGCGCAGAACTGGAAATCATGCATCAGGCGAAGCTTCTGATCGAACAGGACAACGCCGATGTGTTGTTGCTGGGCGGATCTGCCTTTTCCGGTCTGGCCGCCAAGATCGCGCCGAAATTGCCGGTTCCGTTGCTCTCATGCCTCCCCTTTGCCATCGCTCTAGCTGAAACGGCCGCCCGGTCGGGATGGACGGCACCGCAACGGGGCTCTTTCCGGCACCCTGCACCCAAATCGTCATCGGGCCTGAGCCCTGCCTTGACCGATGTGTTTGCCGGGTCAACCCCGATTGCAGGCGATTGATCATTGCGATCGGCAGATCCGTGCGCTGAATAATAAGACGCATTGTGATGGTTCGACTTTCCAAGCGCGGAATTCTGCGTACCATGCCCGGCATCATGACCAACGCCGGGCAACCGGCGCGGTGAGCTTTGGGAGGAGACCATGATGAACAAGACAATCACCCTGACCGGTGTGGCGCTGGCCTGTTTGATGGGCACAACGGCCATTGCCGACACGGCGGACAAACGCATCGCGCTGTCGAACAACTATGCGGGCAATTCTTGGCGGCAAGCCATGTTGACCAGCTGGGAAACCGTGACCGGCCAAGCCGTAGCCGACGGCACCGTCGCTGCAGCAGATGCCTTTACCACCGCTGAAAATCAGGTGACCGAGCAGGCCGCCCAGATCCAGAACCTGATCCTGCAAGGCTATGACGCCATCGTGATCAACGCCGCCTCGCCTGAGGGCCTGAATGGCGCGGTCAAGGAAGCCTGCGACGCGGGCGTGGTGGTGGTGTCCTTCGACGGCATCGTGACCGAGCCTTGCGCATGGCGGATCGCGGTCGATTTCCACGAAATGGGCAAAGTGCAGGTCGAGTATTTGGCCACACGCCTGCCCGATGGCGGCGACCTTCTGGAGATTCGCGGCTTGGCCGGGGTCTTTGTCGATGACGCGATTTCCGGCGGCATCCATGAAGGGGTCAGCGAGAATTCGCAATTTGCCATCAAAGGATCGGTTCACGGCAATTGGGCGCAGGATGTCTCGCAGAAGGCCGTCGCCGGCATCTTGCCCAGCCTGCCGGAAATCAAAGGCGTGGTCACCCAAGGCGGCGATGGCTACGGCGCGGCGCAAGCGTTCAAGGCCGCAGGGCGCGACATGCCAATTATCGTCATGGGCAATCGGCAGGATGAACTGGCCTGGTGGAAAGAACAGAAGGACGCGACCGATTATCAGACCATGTCGGTCTCGATTGCGCCCGGGGTTTCGACCCTTGCCTTCTGGGTCGCCCAGCAAGTTCTCGACGGCAAGGATGTGCCCAAGGATCTGACGGTGCCGTTCCTGACGATCACCCAAGACACGCTGGAAGACAATCTTGCCACCACGCAAGAAGGCGGGGTCGCCAACGTCGAATACTCGCTTGAGGATGCGCAGTCGGTCATCAACGAGGCGATGTAAGCGCTGATGACGGATCGCTCTGCCATTGTCCGCCTGAACGGCATCGGAAAGTCTTTCGGTGCCGTTCAGGCCCTGCGCGATGTGACGTTTCATGTCGCCCCCGGCGAATGCGTTGGGCTGGTCGGCCATAACGGCGCGGGCAAATCCACCTTAATGAATATCTTGTCGGGCGTTCTGTCGCCCGACACCGGCGAGCTGCTGTTCGGGGATCAGGATTTGGCCGCCCGTTATAGTGTGGCGGCGGCGAAGCAAAATGGGTTGCGCTGCGTCTATCAGGAACTGTCGCTTTGCCCCAATCTCAGCGTCGCGGAAAACGCCCGGATCACCCATCCAACCATCCGCGGGATCGGTTGGCGGCGCAAGGCGGCCACGCTGATCACGACTTGGCTAGACCGGATCTTTCCCGGGCACGGTATTGGCCCGGGCGATATTGTTGGCGAGCTTAGCATCGCCCGCCGGCAGATGGTGGAAATCGCCCGCGCCTTCTCGGCCACACAGACACCCGTCAGGTTGGTCATTCTGGACGAGCCGACATCGTCGCTCGACAAGGCCTCGGCCGATCAACTGCTCAGCTTTGTCGGACGGTTCACCGAAACCGGCGGCTCTGTCATCCTGATCTCGCACATGCTGGGCGAAATTTTGGACAGTGCCGACCGGATCGTCGTGATGCGCGATGGCGGGGTCGTGGCCGAGGACGCCACCGCTGCGTTTGACCGCGCCCGGCTGGTCCGCGAGATGGGCTCGGTTCTGGCAGAGGATGCCGCCACGCCCACCGCTCAGGCCCGGCGCCAGACCGACCGGGTGATCGTGTTGCCCGGCGAAAACGGCATTCCGCTGGAAGTCTTCAAGGGCGAGATCGTCGGCTTGGCGGGGATCGGAGGCCAAGGCCAGACCGACGCGCTATTGACGCTGTTCGCAGCCGCCAATGGCACCCGAAATCACGCCGAGATCACCACCGAGGCCGCTTTTGTCGCCGGTGACCGCCAAACCGACGGGGTCTTTCCCGGCTGGTCGATCCGGCGCAACATCTCAATCGCCTCAATCCGGCAGATGGTGCAGCATTGGCTGATTGATGCCCGCAAGGAACTGGGTCTTGCCCAAGACTGGCAGACCCGCATCGGCATCCGCACCGAGGATCTGTCGAACCCGATCTTGTCCCTGTCGGGGGGCAACCAGCAAAAGGTTCTGTTCGCCCGGGCGCTGGGATCGCCCGCGCCGGTGGTCCTGATGGACGATCCCATGCGCGGCGTCGATATCGGCACCAAACAGGACGTTTACGCCATTCTTAAGGACGAGGCCGCGCAGGGGCGCAGCTTTGTCTGGTACACCACGGAAATGGATGAATTGAAGCATTGTGATTTTGTCTACGTCTTTCGCGGCGGTCAGGTCGTCTCAGGCCTGCCCCGCCATCAAGTCACCGAGGCCAACATTCTACGGGCGTCCTTTGACGCGGCTGCTGCCGCATGATCGCACGTTTGTTGACCCCGCATTCGCTGCGCACGCTGTTGCCTGCCGTGTCGCTGGCCGCGCTTCTGGCGGCGATCTTTTATTTGCAACCCCGGACGATGAGCTATTTCGGCCTGAACCTGCTGCTGAACCTTGCGGTGCCGATCGCGCTGGCCACCGTGGCGCAGATGTTCATACTCTGCGTCAACGATCTGGACCTCAGTCTTGGCGCGTTCATCAGCCTGACCGCCTGTATCACCGCCACTTGGCTGCATGACACGCCGCTATTGGGGGCGCTGGCGCTGGCCGGTTGTGTTTTGGCCTATGCCGGGCTCGGGGCGCTGATCCATCTGCGCAACCTGCCCTCTATCGTGGTGACGCTGGGCATGTCCTTTGTCTGGATGGGGATCGCGGTGCTGATCCTGCCAACCCCCGGCGGCAAGGCTCCTGACTGGATCCGCAGTCTGATGACCCTGAAACCGGCGCTGATCCCATTTCCGATCATCGCCCTTGTCGTGCTCGGCGGGATTGTTCAGATCGCGCTGATGCGCTCGGCCCCCGGGGTGGTGCTGCGCGGCGCGGGCGGCAATCCGCAATCGGTGGCCCGGGCCGGATGGTCGATCCTGCGCGTCAAGATGATCATGTTCGGGCTGGCGGGACTGTTCGGCGTGCTGGCAGGCATGGCGCTGGTTGGCCTGACCACCTCAGCCGATGCTAATATCGCCCTACGCTATACCCTGTTGTCCATCGCGGGTGTGATCCTTGGCGGCGGTGAATTTACCGGCGGGCGTATCTCGCCCATCGGCGCAGTGATCGGGGCGGTGACCCTTGCGCTGGCCGGGTCGTTCCTATCGTTCCTCCGGCTTAATCCCGATTGGCAGATCGGCGCACAGGGCGCGATCTTGATATTGGTTTTGGCCTTGCGGGTGATCATCAACCGAACGGCGGCGAAATCATGAGCCTGCTTCAAAAGCCTTGGATCTGGTCGTGGATCGGCACCCTCGCCGTCTGTTTGGTCATCATCGGCATTTCCGGCCTTGGCGCGGGCACGCAGGTGCTGTCAGCGGCGCTCTCGTTCGGCACCTTCTTCGTGATCGTCGCCATCGGCCAAATGTTCGTGGTCACGCTGGGGCCCGGCAATGTCGACCTGTCGATCCCCGCCTGTATGACCCTTGCCAGCACGGTTGCGATGAAGGTCATGGGCGGGTCCAGCACCATGTTGCTGCCCGGCCTGTTGATTGCCATCGCCATCGGCACCATCATCGGATTGCTGAATTTCGGGCTGATCCGGCTGCTGCGCATTCCGCCCATCATCGCCACCCTGTCATCCAGCTTTTTGTTCCAATCCACTGCGATCTGGTACAATCGCGGCTTGCGGGTAAAGCCGCCCGAGCCGCTTGCTGACTTCGCCACCGCCAAACTGGCCGGAGTTCCGTTACTGGCGATTCTCGTCCTAGTCCTGACGGTGATCATGCACGTGATCTTGCATCACAGTCTGTTTGGCCGCGCGGTGCTGGCGGTGGGTCAAAATTCACGCGCCGCCAGCTTGGCCGGGATCAAGGTCGAACGCACCCGGCTGCTGACCTATCTGACCAGCGCGGTGCTGGCGGCGATCTGCGGCTTCTTTCTGGCCGGGTTTTCCGGCGGTGCCGCGTTGAACATGGGCGAGGAATACTTGCTGATGTCCATCGCCGTGGTGGTGATCGGCGGCACCTCGGTCGCGGGTGGCTTTGCCAATCTGCCCGGGCTCTGGGGGGCGTCCTTGTTCATGTTCCTGCTGGTGACGATGCTGAACACCCTTGGCCTCAGCGCCGGCATCCGCCTGATCCTGACCGGCGCGATCATCGTCGGCGTCATCGCCATTTCGGGGCGTCGCGGCAGAACTTGACCGCGACGGTGACCTGACCGGGTTGAAACGCGCCGGGTCAGGTCCCTGTCGCGGCACGTTCCAACACCTCAACCCCAAGGATGGTCGGCAAGTGTCGGGCGATTTCGTGCCAGCAATCGCCCTCATCAAAACTGGCGAAGATCGAGCCGCTATTGGTGCCAAAATACACCCCGGCAGGATCACGGGTATCTCCGGCCATCGCTTGGCGCAGCACGGTGAAAAAGCAACTCTCTTGCGGCAGGCCCGCTCGCAGCGCCTGCCACGTTTGCCCGCCATCGCGTGACCGCCAGACCGCCGCCGCCGCATCGGGGGGAAACCGCCCGGCGCTATCGCCGTTCAGCGGCAGGGTCCAGATCGTGTCGGGGTCGCGCGGATGCACCCGAATGGGAAAGCCGAAGGTCGAGGGCAGGCCTGCGGTGATGTCATCCCAGCTGCGGCCGCCGTCAGATGACCGCCAGACCCCGTGATGGTTTTGCTGATAGAGCAGATCAGCCGTCCCCGGTGCCCGCACCAGATTGTGCACGCAATGGCCGGTTTCGCCGTCGCGCGGGGCGGCTGGGTGATCATGCGGTGCCTGCGCCTCGGCGTTGGACATCCGGTTTCGCCGGTCCCACGTGGCCCCGCCGTCTTCGGTGGCAAAGACCCCCGCTGCCGATATTGCGACCCACAGCTTGGTGGGGTCGGACGGGTCGGCGACAATGCTATGCAGCACCAGTCCAGCCGCGCCGGGGTTCCAATCATCCGCTGACGGATGGTCGGTCAACCCGGTTACCCGATCCCAATGGGTGCCGCCATCGGTGCTGGCCAGCAAAAAGGCCGGCTTGGTGCCCGCATACAGGGTTCCGGCCGATTGGCCCAGCGACCACACCTGAGAGAACGTATCGGTAAAGGGCAGCTCGGCTGCGGTCCAGCCGATCAATTTGGCGAAATCGACGTCATTGGCGGCCCAGTCATCCATGGTGCCTTTGGTCAGACGCGTCAGGTGCCACGTGTCGCCGTGATCCGCGGATCGCCAGACACCAGCGCCATGCCAGTCACTGCCGCCGCCCGCCCAAATCGTACCGGTGGCGGGATCGCCAATCAGGTGATTGATCGGCCAGCCGTCGCAAAACGGGCCGCGGACGGCCCAGCCACTGCGGTCACCGTCGCCGGCCACCAGAAAGGCACCTTTGGTGGTCCCGACAAGAAGGGTGAGTGCAGAAATCGTCATGATGCGCCGCGCTCCTCTGACCGATCATTCCTGTCCGGTCAGCGTAGCACGGCGCGCTGGCACCGCCAAAATGTGTTTTCAGCGGTGCCAGAAACGTTAACAGGCGGTGCGGCCCCGTTCGACGATGGTGGCGAGAACCTCATCAGCGTCGCGCTTCCACCAATCGAGTTCCGAGAAAATCTCGACCTCGTTCAAACCGGCAAACCCCGATGCTTCGACAGCTGCACGCAGGCCTTTCAGGTCAATCACCCCGTCGCCCATCATGCCGCGGTCGGTCAGCAGATCCCGCGTCGGCACCAGCCAGTCGCACAGGTGGAACGCCATCAACCGCTCTGGCCCGGCCCGCACAATCTGCGGCAGGATCTCAGGATCCCACCAGACGTGATAGACATCAACCGCAGCACCGACGCCGTCACCCAACTGGTCGCAGATATCCAGCGTCTGACCCAGCGTGTTCACGCAGGCCCGGTCGGCGGCATACATCGGATGCAACGGCTCAATCGCGATCTTCATGCCGACGCTGCGGGCATAGTCCAGCGTCCGGCCCAAGCCTTCGGTGACGATGGCCCGCGCCCCGGCAATATCGCGCGATCCCGGCGCAAGGCCGCCCACAACCATGACAAGGCACGCGGCCCCGATGGCCACAGCTTCGTCCACCGCGCGCTTGTTGTCGTCCAGCACCGCATCGGTCAACGCGCCCTCGGCGGTGTACCACCCGCCCCGGCACAGACCCGAGACGCCCAGCCCGCTGTCGCGGATCATCTTCGCGCCCTCGTCCACGCCAGCCGCGTGCAACACATCGCGCCAAGGGGCAATGCCCCCCAGCCCGTGACGCACGCAGCCATCAACACACTCGCGCAGACCCCACTGCTTTTTGACGGTCGCGGTATTCAGGGACAGTCGTTCAGGTGTCAGCATGGCTTAGTTCCCCACGCCGCGCGCGGCAAACACCGCCCGGGCCCGCGCGGCGGCAAGCTCGGCATCTGGGAACAGACCAGCATCACTGGCCAACCGGACGATTTCGGCCAGATGCACGGTCGAGCGGGTGCTTTCCTGCCCACCGATCATGGTGAAATGGTCCTGATGCCCGGTGAGATAGGCCATGAACACCACGCCGGTTTTGTAGAACCGCGTCGGCGCCTTGAAGATATGGCGCGACAACGGCACCGTTGGATTAAAAGCGGCGCGATAAGCGGCATCATCGCCCTGCCCCAGTGCCGACAGCGCCCGGGATGCAGCCCCGGCGATCGGATCGAAGATGCCAAGCAGCGCGTGGGAATAGCCCTCGGCGTCGCCCGCAATCAGATCGGGATAGTTAAAGTCATCGCCGGTATACATCAGCACGCCTTCGGGAAGGCGGCGGCGCATGGCGATCTCTTTCTCGGCCGACAGCAACGACACTTTGATGCCATCGATCTTCGCCGCATTCGCCGTGATCACCTCAAGGCAGGTGTCCATCGCGGTCAGATGGTCCGCATTGCCCCAGTACCCTGCCAGCGCCGGATCGAACATCTCGCCCAGCCAGTGCAGGATCGCCGGTTGCGACAACCCGGACAGCACCCGGTCATAGACCAGTGCATAATCCTCGGGGCCTTTCGCCACGGCGCACAGCGCCCGCGAGGCCATCAGGATCACCCGGCTGCCGGTGGCTTCCACCGCTTCGCACTGCATTTCATAGGCCGCGATCACGTCGTCCAGCGTCGTCTCCGGCGTCGCGACCAGATGATCGGTCCCGGCCCCGCTGGCGATCAGATGTCCGCCGGCCTTGGCCAGTGCGGTCGAGCGTTGGATCAGCTCCAGCGCCAGTGCCCAGTCCATGCCCATGCCGCGCTGCGCGGTGTCCATGGCCTCGGCGACGCCGAAGCCCAAGCTCCATAGATATTCCCGGAACGCGAGGGTCCGGTCCCAATCCACGGCGGTGCCGATCCACGGATCGATATCGGCCAGCGGGTCGGCGACCACATGGGCCGCCGCATAGGCCGTCCGGTTCCAGCCCGAGCCTTTAACCGGGGCCGGGCCAGAGGCCAGCGTGAACGTGCCGATGCTGCCATCAGCGTTTGGAAGAAGCAGGTTCGCCATCGATCAGACCTCCAGATCGGGCAGGTCGACCCAGCGACGTTCCCGGGCCGACTGGTATCCGGCCTGTGCCAGCTGAACGCCTTTGGCGCCTTCCAGCAGCGTATAGGCCCACGGACCGTCCTCTACGACGTGACGCAGGAATTGCTCCCACTGTACCTTAAAGCCGTTGTCCAGAACCGCGTTGTCCGGCACTTCGTCCCAGCCCGCGTAGAAATCCAGCTTCTGCGGCTCATCCGGGTTCCAGACCGGCTTGGGGGTGTTAACCCGGTGCTGGCTATAGCACTTGTGCAGACCGGCCACAGCCGAGCCATGAGTGCCGTCGATCTGGAATGTTACCAGATCATCGCGCCGAACCCGGGTGCACCAGCTAGAGTTGATATGCGCGGTGATGTCGCCTTCCAACTCAAACGTCGCATAGGCGGCGTCATCGGCAGTGGCGGTATAGGCCTTGCCCTGCTCGTCCCAACGCTCGGGGATGTGGGTGGCAATCTTGCAGCTGACGGCCTTGACCGGTGCCACAACATTGTCGAGGACATAACGCCAGTGGCACAGCATATCCGACACCATGCCGCCGCCATCTTCGGCGCGGTAGTTCCACGATGGGCGCTGTGCGGGCATCCAGTCGCCTTCGAACACCCAATAGCCAAATTCGCCCTTTACCGACAAGATCTTGCCGAAAAAGCCAGAGTCGCGCAGCCGCTTCAGCTTGATCAGGCCGGGCAGGTCCAGCTTGTCATGAACGATGCCGTTCTTGACGCCTTTTTCCTTGGCATAGCGGGCGATATCGACCGCTTCATCCAAGCCTTCCGAGACCGGCTTTTCCGAATAGACGTGCTTGCCAGCGTCAATCGCCTTGCGCAGCAACCCGGGACGCAGCTGGGTCGAGGCCGCATCAAAGAAGATCGTGTCGTCGGGATTGGCCAGCGCGGCGTCCATATCCGTGGTCCAGCGGTCCACCCCATGCGCCTTGGCCAAGGCTTCGATCTTGTCGGCATTGCGCCCGACGATGATCGGATCCGGGATCAGCATGGTGCCGTCCTTCAGCGCGATGCCGCCCTGGTTGCGGATGGCCAAGACCGAGCGGATCAAGTGCTGGTTCATCCCCATGCGTCCGGTGACGCCATGCATGATGATGCCGATACGTTGCGTTTTCATTTCAGACGTCACTCCCTAAAGACCTAGATCGATTTAACTTACTTACTGGTAGGTAACTTGCGGGGGCCGGTCAACAGATTTCTAAAAACCGGACCAAAAAAACAGCCGGGACGTTCAGGCCCCGGGACGCAGATAGGCGAGCAGCATTCGGGCGGCTTCTTCGCCGCGTTGGTCCAGCCACTCATCATCAATCGCGCATTTGAACACCGCCCGCAGCGTGTGGATATTGGACACCGGGAAATAACACAGCGAGGCGATAAAGACGTACAGATCCACCGGGTCGATCCCGTCCCGGAAGCTTCCATCTTGAGCCCCTTTGCGCAGGATCACCCGCAGCTTGCCCACTAGGTTCGATTGGATGTCGCTGGCATCTTCGATCTCGCGAATGGTGGCCCCGCCGCGCAAGTTCTCGGTGTTCAGCATGGAGATGAACCACGGATTGTCACGAAAGTGCTTCAGGGTGAAAATCACCAGCAGCCGGATCGCCTGATCGGGGGATTTGCCGTCCAGATCCAAGGATTTCTCATTCTCTCGGATCTGAACATAAGCCTCGCGCAAGGCGGCGGCATAAAGCGCATCCTTGTCGCCGAAATAGCCATAGATTAACGGCTTGCTGACCCCGGCGGCCCGGGCCACCTCATCGACCCGCGCCCCGGCATAGCCCTGCTCCGAAAACTCGATCAGGGCCGCATCAAGGATGGCTTTGCGCGATGCCGTGGCATCGCGCTTGCGGCCGGGTTTCTTGGCATCGGCCATCAGCTGTTGCCTTCCTGCTTGCGGTGCCACAGGCGCGACACAAGCCGCCGCACAGCCGGGCTGCTGGACAGGATCGACACGACGATGATCAGCACGAAGGCCGCACAGATTGGCCGCGTAAAGAACGGCGCCACATCGCCATTGCTCAGGATCAGGCCACGGCGCAGGCTCTTGTCCATCAGATCGCCCAAAATGATCCCCAGCACGAGCGGCGCCATCGGGTAATCCATCTTGCGCATCACGAAGCCAATCACCCCGAAGACCACCATCACCCAGACATCGAACAGGCGCTGCGAAATGGCGTAAGGCCCGATCACGCATAGGGTGAAGACCACCGGCATCAGATAGGCATGCGGCACTTTCAGCACCCGCACAAACACCGGCGTCAGAAACAGGCCCAGCACCAAAATCGCCAGCGTCGCGAACAACAGCATCACCGCCACCAGATAGATGAACTCGGGCGCTTCGATCATGATCATCGGCCCGGGGCGGATGCCGTGGATAAACAGCGCCGCGATCAGCACAGCCGACGCAGCCGACCCCGGCACCGCCAATGTAAGCGCCGGGATCAACGATCCGGGCACCACGGCGCTGTTGCCGGTCTCGGCCGCGATCAGCCCCTCATGCGATCCTTTGCCAAACTGGTCAGCCTCTTTGCTGCTGCGCCGCGCGGCAGCGTAGGAGGCCCAAGCCCCGATATCTTCGCCCACCCCGGGCAGGATGCCGACCACGGTGCCGATCACCCCGGACCGCAGAATTGTCAGGCGGTATTTCCACAGGTCGATCAGGCGCGGCAAAGCCCCCTTTTCGCCCTTTTTGGTTGCGACAACTTTGCCCGGCGGGCTGGACATCGCCGTCAGCACCTCGGCAAAGCCGAACGCCCCAACCATGGCCGGGATCAGACCGATGCCGCCGTTCAATTCCGCAATGCCAAAGTTGAACCGGACATGGGCATGAATGCCGTCCGATCCGATCATCGCAACCATTAAACCGAGGATCCCGGCGATATAGCCCTTTTGCACATTGCCGTCGGCGGTCAACTGGCCGGAAATGACCACGCCGAACACCGCCAGCCAGAAAAATTCGAACGACCCGAACCGGATCGCGGCTTCCGCGAGCGGCGGCGCCAGCAATACCAACAGGACGATCCCCACCAGCGTGCCCAGAACCGATCCGACCGTGGCCAGCCCCATGGCATAAGCGGCCTTGCCTTGCCGCGCCAACGGATAGCCATCAAGCGAGGTCGCCGCACTGGCCGGGGTTCCGGGGATATTCAGCAAGATCGCGCTGCGCGAGCCGCCATAGATCGCGCCGACATACATACAGATCAGCACCAGAATGGCGGCGTCCCGATCCAAGGAATAGGTCAGGCTGGTCAGCAGAGCGACCCCCATGGTCGCGGTCAGACCGGGCAACGACCCGACGATAATGCCGAGCAAGGTCGCCCAGACCACATGAAACATCATCATTGGCGTGGTCAGTTCGACGAAGGCCGAGCCAAGATTGTACAGGCCTTGCATCAGGGCAACCTCACCAGAAAACCATCGCGGAACAGAATTGAGATCCCCGCGGACATCACTGCGCCAAACAGCACCGCAAAGACCAGCGCCAAGGCGCGGCGGCGCGGCGGGGCCCCTGCCGGCCAACTGAATAGGGCGACGAACCCGGCCATGAACAGGAAGGTGGCGAAGAAGAACGGGATCCAGCCGACCAGCACCAGCGCATAGGTCAGGCACAGGGCCAAGGTCCAGATCAGGGTGGCAAGGTTGCCGAGGTCGATCTCATCGCCAGCAGTGGCCGCCGTTCCGGCTTTGCGGACAGAGCGGTACAACAACACGGCGCAAATCGTCAGCAGAATGCCAAGTCCCATCGGCACCAGCCCCGGAATACTGGCCGGATGGATCCGCCGGAATTCCAGCCGCTCCATCTGAAATCCCCCGATGAACATCGCAAGACCCAGCACCGCCAGCACCGCGGACGTCACCCGATCCGCTGCTTTCATCGAGAGTGTCGCCACAACCCGCCCCTTTGCTTTGAATATATCTGTCGCGATCTTGTCGCGTGATGTCCGGGCGCTGGCTCACCGCCGCGCCCGGACATTGTGGTCGTCTGTCCCGATTACGGGCAGGTAATGCCGATCTCAGACGGATCGATCACCGCCTCGCCGCGCTCCACGCGGGAGCAGGCCTCGGCAATCACCACCGGCATCGCGTTGGCAATCGCGTCTTCGCCATAGCTGGGGGCAAACACTGCCCCGCGCGAGGTGGCGTATTCCTTCAGTTCCGGCGAGGTCATGATCCGGCGTTCCCAGATCTCGTTGACAGTGTCATAGACCTCTTGCGGGGCGCCGAGCGGGATGAACACACCGAAGTAATCCGGGGCAATGTGCATGTCTGGCAACCAATCGGTGATCGGCGGAACCGGGTCCATGCCGTCCACTTCCAGCGGGCTGGAGGCCAGAACGGCCAGCGGCCGCAAACGTCCGGCTTTGGCCATCTCGGTCTGTTCCACCGCCAATTGCGTCGTGGCCACAACTTCGCCCGAGGTCGCCGCGATCACAGCCGGGTTGCCGCCATCATAGGTGACCATGCGTGCGCCCAGATTGCCGCCCGCCGCCTCATTGATCGCAGCCATCGCCATGCCGCCAGAGGAATTGATCCCGGCGGTGCCCACGGTCACGGTGTCGCCCTTCATGGCTTCCAGCAGCGCGCCGAAATCCATGTATTCCGAGTTCGGGTTGACGCTGACCAGTGGCGCGTTCGCCACGTGCAGATAGACCGCGTAATCCTCGATCGACGACTCGTCCAGTAGCCCGGTCACAATATAAGTGGCGTTGTTGGCAATCGCGTTCGCGGTCCAAGTATAGCCGTCGCGCGGGGCGTCCAGCGTCGCCTTGGTGCCGATCGATCCCGAAGCGCCCGGCTGATTGACCACCACCACAGAAACGCCAAGTTCCTCCTCAAGAATCGGGGCGACGACGCGCGTGACCTGATCCGTCGACCCGCCCGCGGCCCATGGTACGATGATGTTGATCGGACGATCCGGCTTCCACTCCGCATAGGCGGCAGACGACCCTAGCAGAAATGCGGCGGCACCCAGCACGCCCAGTCTCGAAAGACCTGTCATTGTGTTCTCCTCCCTACATTACTTACCAGTAAGTAATGATGAAGAAACGCACAGCAGCCGCCAAGCGTCAAGGGTCTAGGGGCGTTGTGGTGAAGATTGCCGACTGCCCCGGCGGGGTCAAAACCGTCCGAGGGAACCCAGACCCGGTTCAAAGCATTTTGATTTCACGCCAGTTTCGCTAGAGTCGGTCTTGCAGGGCGGTTCCGGCACAGCCACTTCGGACCGAGGGATCAGAGAAAGACCCATGAACAGATATTTCCAACGGATCTGGACACAGATCGCCAACCCGGACCCATCTGACGATGTTGAGATCGCCCTCGAAGCGGTCGAGGCAACCCTGCCTGTAGTGTGGCTGCTCGGTAAAACCGGGGCGGGGAAATCGTCCTTGGTGCAAAATCTGACCGGCCTCAGCACCGCCGAAGTCGGCAATGGCTTTGAACCCTGTACCCGCACAGCAGCGTTCTTCGACTTCCCTGCGGCGACCCCGGTGATGCGGTTTCTCGATACGCGCGGCCTTGGCGAAGCCGGCTATGACCCCACGACAGATTTGGCGGAATGCGAGTCGCACAGCCATGCCATTCTGGCCGTCGCCCGTCTGGACGACCCGGTGCAGGGGGCGTTGTCCGCCGCGCTGCGCACGGTGGTTCGGCGCGCGCCGGACATCCGGGTCATCGTCGTGCATACCGGCGCGGATCTGCTGCCCGATGAACAGGAACGCGCCCGCGCCCGGGCCGCGACCCAAAACCTGCTGCAAACGGCGACCGGACGCTCGCTGCCTGCGGTCGAGCTGTCCCAGACCCCAAGCGCCAAGGGCGGCGGCAGTGATGGTGTCGCGGAACTGATCACCCTTCTGGGGCAGACCATGCCCGAGGTCGCCCTGCTATTGGCCCGGGCCGATCTGCGCGATGCCGAACGCGCCGCCTTCGCCAAGAACAAGCCCGACGTGCTGTGGTACGCCAGTGCGGCGGGCAGTAGCGATATCGCCCCGGTGGTGGGCGCGGTTGCGGTGCCTGCGGTGCAAGCCGCCATGCTGCGGATGCTGGGCAATCGCTATGGCGTCGAATGGACCCGGACCCGGATGGCCGAATTCGCCGCCGCCCTCGGGCTCGGCACCGCGCTGCGCTTTGGGGCCAGCTATGTCACCCGTCAGGTCGCCAAGCTAATCCCGGTGGTGGGCCAAACCGCGGGGGCCGCCGCGGCGGGCACAATCAGCTTTGCCGCGACCTATGCGCTGGGACGCGCCGCCGCCTATTATCTGCACCGCACCCAAATCCAGCAGGCCGTGACCCCCGCAGACCTGCGCGCGGTCTTTCAAGATGCGCTGAAAGGCGCGCGCAATGCGCCCCGGTAGGCGCCTGCGCCAAGCTCTGCTGCGTTGGGATCGCCTGATCTCGGCCCTTGTGGTGACCCTGCCGCTGGTGGCCACCTGCCTGTTTGGATTTCTTTGGCTCAGTGAACACGGCTGGCTGTTGCCGTTCATCACCCTTTGCGCCGTGGTCGGCGGCGCGGTCTACCTTGCCCGCCGCTGGCTGCGCCCTCCGCGGCAACAGACGCAAGACGCCGCCGACATGCGCGAGGCCCTGTCGGTTGAGGCCGATCCCGACTGGTCCGCCGCCGAAACCACCGCCTTCTCGGTCGCCCGCAAGCGGATCGAAGCGCTGACCGACGCCGACCTGCCATGGGAGGACTTGCCGAAGGCCGCGCTGGACGTGGTCAACGACATCGCCACCGGCTTGGGCGGCCCGCAGAAAACTGCGCTGGATTTCACCCTGCCCGAAGCGCTGTTGCTGATCGAACGCGCCGCCACCCGCTATCGCAGTCATCTGCGCCGCCATGTGCCGTTTTCCGATCAGGTGTCGTTAAAAACGCTGATCTGGATTTGGGGTCAACGGGACCGCGCCCAGATGGCCCTCAGCGTCGCGCGCATCGGCCACCGTCTGGCCCGCCTCGCCATCAGCCCCACCACCGCCGTCCTGCGGGAGATCGAACAGGCCGTCGCGGGGGGCAATGCCACCTATCTGAACGATCAGGTCATCGCAGTGCTGCAAGCCGTCCTGCTGGAAGAGGTCGCCTACGCCGCCGTCGAGCTATATTCAGGCCGATTGAAATTCTCGGATGCCGAATTGTTGGCGATCCAAATGGCCAGCACCGACGCCGACCGGGGCCGCGCCGCCCTGCCCGATGCGCCCCTGCGGGTGGTGGTGGTCGGTCAGATCAGCGCGGGCAAGTCCAGTTTGATCAACGCTCTGTTGCCGCATGATCTGGCCGAGATCGACATGCAACCCACCACCGACCGCCTGACCACCTATGAGACCGAGATCGACGGCATCGCCTGCCACCTGATCGACACCCAAGGGCTGGACGGCGGGCCCGACGCCCACGCGGCGACCCTGACCCAGATGACCCGCTCGGATATGGTGGTCTGGGTGCTGCGCGCCAACCGCCCGGCCCGCGCCCCTGATCTGGCCCTGCGACATGCCTTTGACGCTTGGGTTGCGGCGCATCCAGCCCGGCGCAGCCCGGCGGTGATTGCCGTGGCCACCTGCATCGACCAGTTGGCCCCCGGTTGGCCCTTTCCCGAACATGCCCTGCCCGATCCGGCCCTCAGCGCCATCTCGACCGTAGTCACGGCGATGGCAGCCGATACCGGCCTGCCGCTGCCGCTGCCGGTCAGTGTCGTCAGCCCGGTCTGGAACATCGCCGCCCTGCACCGGGCCATCGCCGCCAATTTGGGCACTGCCCTGTTGGTGCAGCGGAACCGGCGCCGGGTCGGCGCGGACGAAACGTCCGGCGGGGTCCTGTCCGAGTTGCGCCGCGGCGGCCGGGGCTTGGTGCAAACCGGACAGATCCTCGGCGGGCGGCTGGCCAGCAAAGCCCTGAAGACCACCGCCAAGGAAGGCCGTAAAGACGGCGATCAAGATGGGCGCAGCCCAGAGCCAAAAGCCTGACCCCTGCCCCGCAGGCGCATTGCCACACGCCCTGAAGGATGCAATCGTTCACCTACGACCTGACGACATCCTTTACACGCACAGGAGACACAGATGACTTTCGGCAGCATTCTCTTGGTTTTAATTATCGGCGCAATCGCGGGCTGGCTTGCCGGCCTGATGGTCTCGGGCTTCGGCTTCGGCTTGGTTGGCAATATCGTGGTCGGCATTGTCGGCGCGGTGGTGGCCAGTCTGATCTTTCCGGCCATCGGGCTCGGTTTCGGCGGCGGCATCTTCGCCTCGATCGTCCATGCCACCATCGGCGCAGTGATCTTGCTGTTCCTGATCAAATTGGTCAAACGCGTCTGACATGACGGCACCGGTTTGCGGCCTTGTGTTGATGGGCGGCGGGGCACGCGGGGCCTATCAGGCCGGAGTGATCCGCGCGCTCGCAACCATCTCAGGGCCGGGATCGGTGCCGTTCCCCATCATCTCGGGCGTGTCGGTCGGCGCGCTGAATGCCGCTGCTCTGGGCTCATCCTTTCTGGATTTCGAGCGCGCGGCGCAGGATATCGAACATTTCTGGCGCACCCTGAATTCGCAGCGGGTCTTTCGCACCAGTACCCCCAAAATGCTGGCCACACTGGCGGGGCTGGGCCTTGGCATGACCCTGCCCCATCTGGCCCCGCGCCTGCCCCGTGCCCTACTGGACAACGCACCGCTGCGCGCCGGGCTGTCCGGGACGCTGCGCCTGTCCGGTATCCGCAAGGCGATCCGCAGCGGCAAGCTGAAGGCCATTGGCCTGACCAGTTCTTGCTACAGCACCGGCCATGCCGTGACCTTCTTTGAGGCTGGGCCGGGCACCCCAAATTGGCGCCGGGTGCGCCGGGACGGGATGCGCTGCCACCTGACGCTGGACCACGCCCTTGCATCGGCCGCACTGCCGCTGCTGTTCGACGCGGTGCAGATCGGCCCGGATTACTACGGCGACGGCATGCTGCGGCTGACCTCCCCTCTGGCCCCGGCGATCCATATGGGGGCGACCAAACTGCTGACCATCGCCAATGCCGAGGCCCCGTCACTGGTGCCCGAGCCGACGCCGCTGACGCCGCGCTATCCCACGTTCGGCGATCTGGGCGGCTTTGCCCTCGACACCATTTTCAACGACAATCTGGATGCCGATATCGAACGGTTGCACCGGATCAACACCGTCCTGCACGCCACCCCCAACGGCACCGACGCCAAAAGCGGCCTGCGCCAGATCGACATCCTGTCGATCCGCCCGACACGCAGCGTGCAAGAGATCGCCCTGTCCTTTCGCCGTGACATGCCCCGGATGCTGCGATGGGCGCTGGGGCGGTCGCAATCGCGCCCCTCGGCCGGACGGATGGAAAGCTACCTGCTGTTCGAACGCCGCTATATCGATGCGCTGTTCGCCCTTGGCCACGCCGACGCCATGGCCCGCCAAGCCGAAATTCGCGCTTTCCTCACCGGATAACACCGGCCGCGCCCACGGGATTACCCCTGTCCACAGGCAGCGGCGTCAGGCACAGTTTCCCGGCCACGCAAACACAGACGGGATAACGGATCATGGCCGGACAGGCGTTCTTTCAGAAAATCATTCAGGACATCATCGCCAGCTATTGGGCGATCCCGGCCACCATGGTGGCTGTCGTCTTCTTGCTGGCGCCCACGACTGTCTGGATCGACGCCAACTTTGCCGCGATCACCGACCTGCTGCCCGACGCGCTGTTAACCACACAGGTGGACGGCGCGCGCACCCTGCTGTCCACCATCGCACAATCCTCTATCGGGGTGGCCGGGGTAATGTACTCCATGACCCTCGTTGCCGTGTCCTTTGCCTCAGGCAATTTTGGCCCGCGCCTGATCGGGAATTTCATGCGCGACCGTGGCACTCAACTAAGTCTTGGCTGGATGCTGTCGTCGTTCGTCTACGCCTTGCTGGTCTTGCGGACAGTCCGCGACGAGGGCGAGCCGGACGGAATCCTACCCGACGCCTTCGTGCCGCATCTGTCGCTGCTGGTGGCGATCCTGTTCGCCCTCGGATCGGTCTGGGTGATGATCTATTTCATCCATCACATTCCCGAAACCATCAGCCTGTCGCGGATCATCGCCACCTTAGGGCGGCGACTGGATACCGCTGTCCGCCATCTGAAAGGTGGCAGCGGCAGCAACCCGGCCCTCGTGCAACTGGACAACACCGGCTGGCGGCCCGACGCCAAAATCGAAGACGCGACCGAGGTCCACTTTGAAGACCCCGGCTATATTCAGACCGTCAATCTTGTCCACATGCGGCGTCTGGCCGAACAAAACGACTGGCATCTGGAAATTCGCGCCATGCCCGGCACCTTTGTTGATCAAGAGACCCTGATCGCACTGATCTGGCCCCAGGCCGCACCCGTCACCGACAAGCAGCATGGTCAGGTCCGGGCCTGTTTCGCCGTCGGGCTCGGCCGCACCGAGAACCAGAACCTGCTGTTTCTGGCCGAGCAACTGGTGGAAATCATCGCCCGCGCCCTGTCGCCCGGGATCAATGATCCGTTCACCGCCAATACCTGCCTCAGCTGGCTGCACGTGGCCCTTGCCTCGGCCATCCGGTCCGAGCAGACCGCCTATCGCGATCCCCGGGACCGGGTTCAGGCCCCCATCGTCAGCTTCCTGTCGCTGCTCCATACCGCGCACGGGACCAGCCGCACCTACCTGGCCTCTGATCCGAATGTCGCCTTGCATGCACTCGCCTTGTTAACCCGGCTTGCCGAACTAACCCCGCCCGGCCCCCGCCAAGACGCGATCCTGACCGAACACCGGCTTCTCACCCAAGAGGCCAAGGATCAGAACCCCGCCAGCACCCAAATCTAAGTCGATTCAGAGGCCTTGAAAGCGCCACGGGGCGGGATTATCCTTGGGGCTGTAGGTGACGTGTCCGGCCAGATCCCGGCACTGCCTATTGCTTCAGCCCGATCATCGCCCTGACAGTCATCGTCAGGCAACCTTGACCACTCAAGCACCGGCCCCGTCGGCATGCGCCGTCGGTCGTGTTAGTCAAAGGAGCGGACCCATGTCCAAAGGCAACAACCAAAAAGGCAATAAAGAAGCAAAGAAGCCCAAGCAAGTGAAGGCGAAAGCCCCGCTGGCCGCTGCGCCTGCTGGCGGAAAATCCGGGCTTGTCGTCGCTGGCAAAAAAATCAAATAGACCGCGCCAGCCGCCGGTTGCCATGGCAACCGGCGTAGCCCTGTCAGAAGGCAATTTAATATTTACTTTAAAATTCAATAGGTTGAGAAAATTGCCAATTGGCAATTTTCAGTGGCAGATCAGGACTTGCCTGTTGGCAATTTGCGTCCAGCCGCTAAATAGGCCGATACAAACTGATCGAAGGCGATCTTCAAGGCCGCTTCAGACATGCCCTCGCGGAACTCCATTTGAATATTCGGGCCTTTCCGCCGAATGGTCAGGCCAGACTCGCCTGCTGCACGGCGATAAAGCTGCCCTTCGGACTTGCCGGGCTTTGGCCCCTGCCCTGCAGCCCGCAACGCCGTGATGACCTGAGCGCCGTCCTTACCCGCACTATCCCCGGTCCGGTACGCACGCTGCACCTCAGCCAAAGTTTCCGCCGCCTCAACAATCCGCGCGCGCGCGTCCGGATCGGCCAGCAGCGGCTTCAGATGGCGTGCGTGCAGTTCTTTGATGTCTCGGATCGACCGGTAAGCCGCCACGACTTCTTCCGGCAACCGCGCCAGAACCAGATAGCGCGACAGCCACGTCTCGCTCACCTCAAGCCGCGCGGCCATGGTTTTCTGCTTGCCGCCATAATAGGCCTCAATTGCGGCAGCATAATCGATTGCCCGTTCGTAATCGCTGATATCTTCGCGATCCCGGTTTTCAATATCGGCCAGACGGAACGCTTCTTCATCCGTCAGATCGCGGACATCGATCAGGTATTTGAACTGGGGATAGTTATTGGCCCGCAGCCACGACACAGCGAAATGACGGCGCGCGCCGCAGATCACTTCGAAAGTCGTGCCATCCGCACCGGGAACATGGCGCACGATGGCCGCAAATTCCTGTCGTCCCTGCGAGCGGATCCCGTCGATCAAGTCACGGCAGTTATCTTCGGTCAGCAGATCATACGCCCGGTTGTGACCGACCCACATCCGGCAGTCCGCCGGATCAACCCATCGCAGGGTCTTTTCTTCCAAATCCCCCGACAGCCGGTCACCGATTGTCGTGGACCGTTTCAGAAACCGGGTGCCAGAGCGGGTCGTCTCAGGCCCCTTCGCCGGTCCCGGCGTCGAAAAATCCCCCAGAATATCGTCGAAAACCGCGTCGTGCTTCTTGCTCACAGGATTCCCTCCTTACGCAGATCCGCGTGATGGCTGGGCCATGTTTTTCGGATCAGGGTTTCAACCTCGCGGCCAACAGAATCAAGATAAGCGCGGCAGCGTTTGTGCGTCTCGCTTCGGGTGGCCGGCCCGGTCAGTTCATAAACGGTCCGCAGGTTGGCCGTGGCATTGTCGATCTCGGCGCTGTCTTTCAATACCGCCTCCATCATGTCCCGGGCAAAGACTGCATCCATCATCCGTTTAATCGCTACATGGGCGCTTTTGTTGTCGTTCATCTTGGTCGCAAGGACTTTAACAAACGAGAAACTGCGCGCACCCCCAACTTCAGAGATCTCATTCAAGGTTGCGCTCATCATCTTCAGGAAATGCGCGGTTGAGGCGAAGTCGATATTGTTGGGCGGCGCCGGGACGATCAGGGCGTTGGCGGCCCGCAGAACCGACAAGGACAGCATGCCCAACGCGGGCGGCGGATCCAGCAACACGATATCGAACTGATCCGCGATGGTTTCTATCCCGGAACGCAGCTTATCCAGCACGAAGGTCTGTTCCCGGGCCATTCGCGCTGCAAATTCATATTCGGCATCATACAGCCCCAGATTGGCAGGGATCAGGGCAATCCCCGGCCAATAAGTGGCCCGCAGCGCATAATGCAACGTCGGAGGGCCGCCATGCCGGAAGAACGGGTAAAGCGTATCTTCGTCTTCGTCGACATCGACATCCGGGTTCAGCCCGAAAATCGCAGTCGAGGAGGCCTGACTGTCGCAATCAATCACGCAGACCCGGTAGCCCTTCAAGGCAAAGAACTGGGCCAAATGGGTAACGACGGTCGACTTTCCGACGCCGCCCTTAAAGTTTTGCACGGCTACCACGGCTGGAACGTCCGTCTCGGCACGGATTGGTAGGGTCCCGAACACTTCACGCATCCGGTTAACCTGCGCCAGACTATAACCGGTGCGTCGACCGGTCTCGTCATCCTTCGCCGGTTCGGGCAAACGACCGTCTGCCTCGGCATCCCGGATCAATTTCTCAGACCGGCCAACCATTTCGGCTGCCGACCGAACATTGAAGCGCAGGTCGAGGGTCTTTTCGGTTCCGGGGGCGTACACCCGATCTCGCAACCGACCGATGACTGTCGCAGCGCGTGCTGACAAAGCTTCGAGTTCGGGCAGGGCGACGGGGTAAAGTACCTGGGTATCCATCATGTCCTCGCTAGGGGTTTCCCGAATCATGTGGGAAAGCGGTGGCGTTCTCAAGTGCGATCATTTGGGATTCTGGTCGAAAAAAGCGGAAATTGAAGATTTCTGCGGTTTTGACGGGAGTCTGCCCGAATGCGCGGTGATGTTGGGAGTTTGCGCATATCTCAGTAGCGCTTTTGCGCAATTGGTAAGATTTCCGGTTGGAAGGCAACACGAAACAACCAAATCTAGAAAGAAACTGGCCGCAGGCCGTTCTAGATTCTTTTAGTTCTCTGTTCGTGGTCGATAATTTATTGAATATAAACAGTTATATCGCCAGTTTCTTACCTTTTGGGACGGGATGGCTTACAGGCAGGGACGGATGGCGTTACGGATCGGGATGGCAAGCGCTACGGATCGGTTCGACGTCTAATCTTACTTTTCGGGACGGGGGATAAGTGCGATTTTGACCTTGATTTTGTTGCATCTTATCAACTGATTGCGAATCGGTACAGATGGGATCGGCGGTAATAGCCTTACAGATTGGGTGCTTTACCTGCAGCGCGACTCGCTTTATCTTACGTGGAAGCAATTACAAACGTAAGAAAACGAGGTAGTCAAAGTGGCGTCTGGAACATCCTATCGCACCATTGATGCGCGGCCAAACGGCGAAAGTCTGATCAAGCCGGGCGAGTTGGTGGACCTCGTTGAGGTGACGCCCCTGACCCTGACGGACCGGCGCATTTATAACCAGCTTTTAGAGAACGCTTGGGACGCCATAGACAAGCCTGTGACCCATGTCATCTCGAAATCCAGCCTGCGGGGGTCGCATAATTCCAACGATCGCGTCGGTGAAAGTGTTGAACGGTTGATGACGGCCATTGTCCGGGTTGCGGTGAACTGGGATGGCGAGGCTGCAGTCGAACGGGTGCAACTGCTGGGAGGGAACATAGAATCCCTGCGCAATGACGGTCTGTTCGAGTACGAGATACCGCCGCGGCTGCGTAAGATCATCCGCAATTCTACGGTTTTTGCGCGGTTGCAACGGGAAGTAATGTTCGCCCTGAGTTCGAAATACGCGCTGACCCTGTATGAAATGGTGCAGAAGCGCGGCAACCTCAAATACCGTTCATCCGAGAAATTCACGCTGGATGCGCTACGCGGGGTTTTGGGGGTCCCAAAAGGTAAGCTTACCAGTTGGTCGAACCTGAACCTGCGTGCGGTGCAACCCGCGGTGAAAGAAGTGAATGCCTTGTCGGGCTTCATGGTTGAGCTGTCACCGATCAAGACGGGCCGCCGGGTGACCCATGTTGAACTGCGCTGGTGGCGCAAAGACGGCGACGGTGTTGGAAAGGTTGAACGCGAATTGAGCTACTCCAAAGTGGGGCGCAAGGTTCGAATGGAGGAAGGCAGTGGCGACACGGCCACCCCGATGCAGGTCTCGACCTCTGCGCCACGTCCGGCTTGGTTAGACGCCAAGGGGGATGCCTTGCGAACCGAAACATATGAGACGGCGCGGATGCGTCATCCGGGCTATGACATCTATTTCGTCGAAGGTGAGTGGCGGGGTTGGGCGGCGGGCCGTGAGGCACCAACTGATCCGGACCGGGCCTTTCTGGCGTTCTTTCGCAAATTCGCCGAGGCCAATCCGTTATAAGTTCGGGCAGAAACCCAACGCCACGGAAAAAATTGCCAATTGGCAATTTTCTAGCCAAGGCGTTGGACCATCGACTTGGTCGGTGGTCAGCAATTTCGACTAAATACGGTCGTTACCGCGCTAACTCGCTGTTATATATGAATTAAATTGAATAGCCTTGGTTGTCCTTCTGCCGTTGCCGGTCGAAATTGAACAGGCAGGTCACCGGTTTAGGCGTGGTTGGAGAGCCCAGGCAGGCGCTGCGCCGAGGGGGTCTGATAAATGTGTTGGCTGGGGAATAAAGCGTTTCTGTGAAAACCTGAATCGGTGGTTTCTATAGGGTCGTGTTTGTGATTCATCCTATTTTGGAGGACGGATCATGTCAGCACCTTTGCCATCTGCGCTTCGGGCGCGGTTTCAGAGTTACATTGAAGAAGGGTTAAGCGGACGTGCGGCGGCTTTGCGTCTGAAACTTTCGCCCGCGACGGGCGCGCGTTGGGCGCGGCAGGTCAGGACGACAGGGCACGCCTCGCCTGCACCCCAGGGATGTCCGCCGGGGCGTGGCAAGCTGGAACCGTACC
>NZ_MTBG01000019.1 GCF_002119405.1 Pseudoruegeria sp. SK021
CGGATGGCTTCCAGTGCCACCTTTGCCTTGAACTCCGCAGAATAGCGCTTTCGTTTTGTCATCTCAGGTCGGTCCTTCGTCAGTCGCTAAAGCTTAGCAACTGGTCCGAATTCTTGCGACCACCTCTGTTACAATGGCGCTGCTTCTTGTGGCCTCCCTTTGGCCTGTGCTGCACGGAAGCGTCGCAGGTCAGTGATCCTTTCGTGACACTGCCCCGGATAGGGTCTATGTCGTGCCAAATACGAAATGGATTCGGAGCCACCGTTTTGACGTGTGAAATCCCTTCCGGCGCTGCCTTGCCGGAGCCATTGGCCGAGGCGGACCATCGCTTCCCAAGGCACCCCTATTCTCCTGTCGGCGACGACAAACTGCATGAAGAATGCGGCGTCTTCGGTGTGCTTGGCACGGCCGAGGCCGCCAGCTTTGTGGCGCTTGGCCTGCACGCGTTGCAGCACCGGGGGCAAGAAGCAGGCGGCATCGCCGCGCATCACCGCGACTTTGGCTTCAACACCGTGCGCCGCTTTGGCTATGTCCGCGACAACTTTACGTCTGCCGATGTCATGGACGATTTGCCGGGCACTTTGGCCATCGGTCATGTGCGCTATTCGACTTCAGGAAATAAGGGCAAGACGGCGATCCGCGATGTTCAGCCGTTCTTTGGCGAATTTGCCATGGGCGGGGCAGCCATCGCCCATAACGGCAACATCACCAATGCCGATGCCCTGCGCCGCGAACTGATTGAACGCGGTTCGATCTTCCAAAGCTCGTCGGACAGCGAATGCATCATCCATCTGATGGCCCGCTCGCTGCAACGCGACATCCCAGAACGGATGAAAGACGCGCTGCGCCGGGTCGAAGGCGCGTTTTCGATTGTCGCCATGACTCGGTCAAAGTTGATTGGCGTCCGTGACCCGCTTGGGGTGCGCCCCCTTGTCTTGGGGCGGATCGGGGATGGCTGGGCGCTTAGCTCAGAAACCTGCGCCTTGGACATCATCGGCGCCGAGTTTGTCCGTGAAATCGAACCCGGCGAAATGGTCGTCATCAGCGAAAGCGGCGTCACCAGCTTTTTCCCGTTCGACCGGATCAAGCCCCGATTCTGCATTTTCGAACATGTGTACTTCTCGCGCCCCGATTCGATCCTCGGTGGCCGGTCGGTCTATGAAACCCGGCGTCAGATCGGCGTAGAACTGGCCCGAGAAGCGCCGGTCGATGCCGATCTCGTGGTCCCGATTCCCGACAGCGGCACCCCCGCCGCCATCGGCTTTGCCGCCGAAAGTGGCCTGCCATTTGCGCTTGGCATCACCCGCAATCAATATGTCGGCCGGACCTTCATTGAGCCGACCGAACAGATCCGCAACATGGGCGTGCGGCTAAAGCTGAACGTCAACCGGGCCTTGATCGAAGGCAAGCGCGTCATCCTCGTGGATGACAGCGTCGTCCGCGGCACCACTAGCCGCAAGATCAAGGAAATGGTGCTGGATGCTGGTGCCGCCGAGGTGCACTTCCGCATCGCCAGCCCGCCCACGTCTTGGCCCTGTTTCTATGGCGTCGACACCCCAGAGCGCGAAAAGCTGTTGGCCGCGACCATGACCCAAACGGAAATGCGCGACTACCTTGGCGTTGATTCGCTGCGGTTTATCTCTCTGGATGGTCTGTATCGCGCGGTTGGCGAAGCCGAGGGGCGCAACGACGCACAGCCGCAATATTGCGATGCCTGCTTCTCGGGCGATTACCCGGTGCGCCCCGCCGACATGCTGGCCAAAGGGTTCACCCTGAAAGCGGCAGAATAAGCAGCGCACCCCGCGTCGATCTGACAGCAAAAAGCCCGCGACCTCGGCTGAGGTCGCGGGCTTTTTTCTGGTCTGAACTCTCTCGGGGCAACCGGCGTCTCAGCCTAACGATCCGATCGGTCTTGCTCAATCCGCGCGCGCAGTAAGAGTCACTGCACGCGCGGGTCGGGCCGCGGTATTATCCGCGACGGCGCAGTAACGACCAGCCACCGGTCACGGCCACCGCCGCCAGAACCGACTTGACCACACCGCCCACAAGGAACGGCAGCACACCGGCGGCAAAAGCACCGGACAGGCTAAGCGGCGTCACCGCCCACAGCCACAGAGCGCCGGGAACGAACAGCAGGGTCGCCGGGATCAGAGCCGCCACCGACAGCTTTACGATCCCTTGGCTAAAGCCGCGCTCAACCATCAGGCCGGTCAGCCACGCCATCGCCATAAAGCCAAACAGATAGCCTGCGGTCGGTCCGAACAGATGGGCCAGACCGGCACCGCCACCGGCAAACACCGGCAGACCCATGGCGCCCTCGGCCAGATAGGCCAGCATGGTCAATCCGGCCAGACGCGAGCCATAGGTCAGGCCGATGGCCGAGATCGCCAGCGTCTGCAACGACATCGGCACCGGGAACATCGGCACGTCAACCTGCGCGCCCAAAGCGACCAGTCCGGAACCGGCCGCCACCAGCGCCAGCGTTTTCAGAAGCGAAGAGGTGGGCATCAGAGCTTGGCTCAGGGTCGTTTCACGGGTCATTCGATGATCCTTCCGGATGGAATTGCAGGACGGTGTGACTGGCTCGCTCCGCCCAGAGTGGCGCAGCCAAAACACAGATCAGACCGTTTTTTGCCGTTGCAGCATGAAAGTCAAGCGCCCCACCTTGCCTTTACGGTGCGCACACGCCTAAACCGAGCCATGAACACCATTTCGCCTGATCGTCCCGCACTTGTGACCGGCGCTTCGCGCGGGCTTGGCGCGGCGCTTGCCCTCACGCTCGCTGAACGCGGGTATCATGTCCTTGCCGTCGCCCGCACCACCGGTGGGCTTGAAGAGCTGGATGACCGCATCCAAGCCGCTGGCGGCAGTGCCACCTTGGCCCCGCTCGACATCACCGACGATGGTGCAATGCAGCACCTGTGCCGGTCGGTGCATGAACGCTGGGGCGGGCTGTCGCTTTGGGCGCATACCGCCATTCACGCCGCGCCTCTGACCCTTGCCTCCCATATTGATGGCCGCGACTGGGCCAAAAGCGTTGCCATCAATCTGGAATCCACCCGCCGCCTGATCGCCTATGTCGCCCCCCTACTGGCCGCGACCGACGGCGCGCGCGCGCTGTTTTTTGACGACCCCCGTGGTGGCCTGCCGTTCTTTGGCAGCTACGGCACGACCAAAGCCGCGCAAATCGCCCTCGCCCGCAGTTGGGCCGCCGAATCCGCCCGCACCGGCCCGCCAGTGTCCATCCTCACCCCCAATCCGATGTCCACAGCCACACGGGCGCGATTCTTCCCCGGCGAAGACCGCACCGTCTTGGCCGATCCCGCAGCCGAAGCCATCCGACTTCTCGACAGCCTGCCACAGGGCTGATCCACGCCATGTCGTCGGGAAACCTTTACCGTATCGTTCGCCTGATCTAACAGGGAACCGACTGGTCAGGAGCCGACCCAATGCGCATTCTTGTCACCAATGACGACGGCATCAACGCCCCGGGCCTTGCTGTGCTCGAAGACATCGCCCGTGAGATCGCAGGCGCGGATGGCGAAGTTTGGACCGTGGCACCGGCATTTGAACAATCCGGCGTCGGCCACTGCATTTCCTACACCCACCCCACCATGATCGCGCAACTGGCCGAACGCCGCTTCGCCGCCGAAGGGTCTCCCGCCGATTGCGTGCTGGCCGGGCTGTACGATGTGATCCCCGGCGGGCGTCCTGATCTGATCCTGTCCGGGGTCAATCGTGGCAATAATGCAGGCGAGAACGTACTCTATTCCGGCACCATCGGCGGCGCCATGGAGGGCGCACTACAAGGCTTGCCCGCCATTGCCCTGTCGCAATTCTATGGCCCCGGCAACGCCACCCTACCCGATCCGTTCGAAGCGGCCCGGACCAGCGGCGCGGCGGTCATTCGCCGTCTGCTGGACCACGGCGACTGGGACGATGCCGCTTACCGTCTGTTCTACAACATCAACTTCCCGCCCTGCCCCGCATCCGAGGTCAAGGGCATCAAGGTCACCAGCCAAGGCTTCCGCCCTGAGACGCGCATGAGGGTGGAACCGCATCTCGCCCCCTCGGGCCGGCGCTTTCTCTGGGTGCGCGGCGGCCAGCAAGCCGTCGACACCGGCCCCGGCACTGATGTGACCGAAAACTTGGCCGGGCATATCAGCATCACGCCCCTGCGCTGTGACCTGACCGCCCATGATCGCCTCGCCGCCCTGCGGGAGCGCCTGGAATGACCGGCCGCGACGAACGCACCCTTCAATTCATCTACACCCTGCGCTCCAAAGGCGTGACCGACACCCGGGTGCTGACCGCAATGGAACGCATCGATCGCGCCCATTTCATTCGCGGCACCTTTTCGGACCGGGCCTATGATGACATGCCCTTGCCGATTTCCTGCGGCCAGACCATCAGCCAGCCGTCGATTGTCGGGTTGATGACCCAGACGCTGAACATCGGCCCTCGGGATACGGTGCTGGAAGTGGGCACTGGCTCGGGCTATCAGGCCGCGATCCTCAGCCAACTGGCCCGGCGAGTCTATACGATTGACCGCTATCGGCGCTTGGCCGAAGCCGCCGAGGCCCGCTTTCGCGAGCTGGACCTGCACAATATTACTGTCTTTACCGGCGATGGCTCTTTCGGGCTGCCGGCACAGGCCCCGTTTGACCGCATTCTCGTGACTGCCGCCGCCGAAGACCCCCCCGGTCCGCTCTTGGCGCAGTTGCGGATGGGCGGTATCATGGTGGTGCCCGTGGGCCAGTCCGACACCGTCCAGACCCTGATCAAGGTGACCCGGACTGACCAAGGCTTCGACTATGACGAACTCAGCCCAGTGCGCTTCGTGCCACTGATCGAAGGGCTGGGACAGGATTGATTTGCAAAGCCGCCAGCACCAGAACCGGCGGCCCATGAGGACACGAGCTATGACCGAGAACCCCGGGACCTTCCGCCTGGCCTTTGCTGTCGGATGCCTTGCCGTGGTCGCAGGGTGCAGCTCCCTGTCGATCCCAGGCGGCCCTGACCTGATCAACAGCCCCGCCCCGGGCGAGGTCCGCGCCCCCACTGCCGAGCGGCCAAAACCGGACTCACTCGGTGTGATCTCCTATCCGAATTATCAGGTCGCCGTGGCCCGCGACGGGGACACCGTGCAATCGATCGCCACTCGTTTGGGGCTGAACGCGCAGGCGATGGCCACCACCAACGGCCTGCCCCTCGACACCCAACTCAATCCCGGCGAACTGGTACTGCTGTCGTCTCGCGTCGCGGCCAGCCCCACCACGGGCGGCGCCGTCACGCCGGGCGGATCGGTCGATGTGGCCGTCCTCGCCGGGTCGGCGCTGGACCGCGCCGATGGCAACACCACCACGACCACCGCAACGCCAACCACCACCGCCAAGACCACCACACCCGGTGGGGTCGAGCCGATCCGCCATAAGGTTCTGCGCGGCGAAACCGCCTATTCCATCGCGCGCAGCTACGGGATCTCTGTCCGGGCGCTGGCCGATTGGAACGGCCTCGATTCCGCGATGACAGTGCGCGAAGGTCAGATCCTGTTGATCCCGCCTGTGACCGGTCCGGTCCCTGCGACCGCCGACACCACCAGTGTTCCGGGTGCCGGCAGTGTCGCGCCCGAACCTCCCAGCGCCGCGGCACCGCAGCCCGCCAAGGACCTGCCCTCGGCCGCCGCGGCCACCGCTGCTGCGGCCACCCCCGCCGCGACTGCGCCGATATCGGGCAGCCAGACCAGCGCCTCGGACAATGCGCGTCTGCTGCAACCGGTCAGTGGCAAGATCATCCGCGGCTACCAGCCCGGCAAGAATGAAGGCTTGGATTTCGGCGCTGGTGCCGGGGCGCCGGTGCGTGCCGCCGATTCTGGCGTTGTCGCAGCCATCACCCGGGACGTCGATCAGGTCCCGATTTTGGTGATCCGCCATTCCGGCAATCTGCTAACCGTCTATGCCAATGTCGAAGAGATCACTGTCGAAAAAGGCCAGACCGTCAGCCGGGGCCAGATCATCGCCAAAGTCCGCAGCACCGATCCCAGCTATCTGCACTTTGAGGTCCGCAAGGGCTTCGACAGCGTCGATCCCGTCCTCTACCTCTCGAACTGATCAATCAAAGGTCCCGAAGCGCCCATCAGCCGCTTCGGGACCGCGCCCCTCCGGCTGCAAACGTCCGGGCATCGGGTCGCAAAGCGTCGGCACGCTACGTGGGTCACCCCAAAATTATTCAGGCTAAAGCCGCGCCACAGGCGGCACTGCGCGGCGCAGCCGCGCCCGGCCCAACGCCGGACAAGCGCGCATCGCGCGACGGCCCGGTGGCGGGAGAGCACCTCGCGCCCGGCGGATGTCGCGCCCGATCCGGGACTGCCGTTACCGCTTGGCCATCCGCTTGGACCTCAGTCCAGACGCATGCCCCGCCGACCGGCCAAATCTGTGAAATACTGCCACGCCACCCGGCCCGACCGGGCCCCGCGCGTCGCTTGCCATTCGATGGCCTCGGCCCGCATCTCCGCAGGGTCGATCTCCAGCCCCCATTCGGCGCAGTAGCCCCGGATCATCTCCAGATATTCGTCCTGACTGCAAGGATGGAACCCCAGCCACAGCCCAAACCGATCCGACAGCGACACTTTCTCTTCGGTCGCTTCGGACGGGCTGATCGCACTGGAGCGTTCGTTTTCAATCATGTCACGCGGCATCAGGTGGCGCCGGTTCGAGGTGGCATAGAACACCACATTCTCTGGACGGCCCTCAATGCCGCCATCCAGAACCGCCTTCAGGCTCTTGTAATGCTGGTCATCATGGGAAAACGACAGGTCATCGCAAAACAGCACGAACCGATGGTCCGCGGCGCGCAGCAAGGTCAGAAGGCGACCAATGCTTGGCAGGTCTTCGCGCTGAACCTCGACGATCTTGCACGGATGCCCCTGCGCCACGACGGCCGCATGGACCGCTTTGACCAGAGATGACTTTCCCATCCCCCGCGCGCCCCAAAGCAACGCATTGTTGGCGGGCAGACCACGGGCAAATTGCAACGTGTTCTCTAGCAGGATGTCCCGGGCACGGTTGATCCCTACCAGCAGCCCCATATCGACCCGGTTGATCGCCGTCACCGGCACCAGTCGATCCGGCGCAGCATGCCAGACGAAGGCGTCCGCCCGGCTGAAGTCGGGGGCTTCGGCCGGGGCCGGGCTGATCCGCTCCAACGCAGCCGCGATACGCATCAGAGCAGAGTCAGTCATGGGGTCGGTCCATCCTTCGCAGTGGTCTCGTCCGTGTCGTCTTCGTCGTCATCCACCCACAAGCCCTGGGCGCGCAACTCGGCCTCGCGCTTCCGCTCGACATAGCGAACCAGTTGGATCGACACCTCGTACAACCCGTAGACCACAACGAACAGAACCACTTGCGAAATCACATCCGGCGGCGTCACCACCGCGGCAAGCACCAAAATGGCCACCACCGCGTATTTCCGCACGTTCATCAGACCTTCAGCCGATACCAGCCCAGCCTTGCCCATCAGGGTCAGCAACACCGGCAACTGAAAGCAAAGGCCAAAGGCAAAAATGAACTTCAGCGACAGATCAAGGCTTTCACGCACCGAGCCCAGAAACACCGTTCTGATCTCGGACGTATTCGGGTCCACCACGACGTTCTCTTGCCCCGCGACCATGCTGGCGAGGGCCGGGATCGCGTCGGAAAAGCTGATGAAAAAGGTCATCGCCATCGGCGTCACGATGTAATGGGCAAAAGCGGCCCCCATCAGAAACAAGACCGGCGACGCAATCACGAATGGCAAAAAGGCATTCTTTTCAGACTTGTACAGCCCCGGCGCCACAAAGCGCCACAGCTGATGCGCAATCACCGGAAAGGCCAGACCGAAGCCACCGATCATCGAAATCCGGATCAAGACAAAGAACTTTTCTTGCGGGGCTGTGAAAATCAGTTGCGGGCTTTCGCCACGCGCTTCCATGGCCTGCGCAATCGGCTCGGCCAAAAAGTTCAGCAGCGGCTCAGCAATCGTGAAACACAGCACGACCCCGACCATGAAGGCCACGACGGACCAGATCAGCCGCGTGCGCAGCTCCGCCAGATGCTCGATCAGCGGTGCTGAGCTGTCGTCAATCTCGTCACTCATGTGGGTTTTTCGTCCATCGCCGAAGAAGAAGGGGCAACCGGTGCCGCGGCATCGGCGGATGCGGTCGGGCTGTCCGGTAAGTGCGGTGCAGGCCCGGCAGCGTCGGCACTTTGCCGTGCCGTGGCCGTCCGCGCCGCAGCCGCGTCAATCTTCGCCGCTGCGTTGGCCCGGTCTTCGGTCATTTCGGCGCCGCCCGCGGGCACAGTGCCTTTGCGCTTGGTCTCGTCATCCAGAACCGACCAATCGCCCAGATCCTTGGTCGCATCCTTGAACGCGTCCATCCCGGTCTGGCGGGGGTTGGTCATCTTGCGCAGATCGCGCTGAATGTCTTTCACGCCAGCCTCATCAGCCGCGTTTTCCATCGCCGAGGTAAATTCCCGTGCCATCTTGCGCGCCTGACCGGTAAACTCGCCCAGTCTGCGGAACAAGATCGGCAGATCCTTCGGACCCACCACGATCAGGGCAACCACACCGACAACCAGAAGCTCTGACCATCCGATATCAAGCATTGCTTACGCGCCTATCCGTCGTGAGCAAAGCTCAGACCTTGTCCTTTTCGGGTGCATCTTCCGCAAGCGGGGTCACATCGCGGGCTTTATCGTCCGACGAGGCATCCTCAATCTCTTGCGACCCGTCCTTGACGCCCCGCTTGAACGCAGTGATGCCTTTGCCAACTTCGCCCATCAGAGACGAAATCTTTCCGCGTCCGAACAGAACCAGCACCACGACCGCAATCAGAAGCAGGCCGGGAAGACCGATGTTTGCCATATCCGTAACTCCTTTGGCAGGGGAATTGTTACCCCGGCCATCCTGTTGATGGTCTGTATGTAATGAGTTTGAGACAGAGATTAAAGCGTCAAAACCAAAGCCGCCGGGCTTTTCCCCTAAAGCCAGCGCCGCAGCACCGCCCGGCCCTGGTCAGGCCTTGGCGCTGACCGCTGGGAAAACGTGACACCGGTCCCGGCGCATCATCAGCCACAAGGGCAGTCCCGGTTTGGGCAGAAAGACGGATGGCACCACCGCCTGCAAGGTCGAGCCATCAAAGGCCATTTCAAATTCAATCAGGCTGTCCCGGCCCAAAAACCGCGCCCGCCGGACATGGCCCAATGCCGGCACCCCGTTCTGCGAGGTTGGCAGCGGCGCCTGGCCGTCGCGGTGAAAATCCAGCTTCAGATGCTGGGGGCGGATCACAATATCGACAAAATTGCCATCGCTGTGGCCGGGGGCCAGAAATTCGCCAAATGCGGTGCGGGTCAAACCGCCATCCACCCGGCCTCGAATCACATTGATATCGGAAAAGAACGCGGCAGCAGCTTTGTCGACGGGACTGTTATACAGGTTATAGGGGGCACCTTGCTGGACGATCCGGCCATTGCGCATCAGTGCGATGGTATCGGCCATGCGCATGGCCTCTTCCGGCTCATGGGTCACCATCACCACCGCGGTGCCTTCTTCTTTCAGCAGCGTCAGGGTCTCGTCCCGAATACCGTCGCGTAGGCGGTTGTCCAGCCCAGAGAACGGCTCATCCATCAGCATGACCAGTGGCTTTGGCGCCAAGGCGCGCGCCAAGGCGACGCGCTGCTGCTCGCCGCCGGACAACTCATGCGGATAGGCGTCGATGTGGCGGCTCAGATCGACCCGATCCAACAGTTCGACCACCCGCGCGCGCCTGTCGGCCCGTGCCCCGGTTAAGCCAAAGGCGACGTTTTCGGCCACTGACAGATGCGGGAACAGGGCGAAATCCTGAAACATCAGGCCCACGGAACGCCCCTCGGGCGGCACCGACCGCTGCGGGCTAAAGACCTCGCGGCCATCAACCCGGATCCGGCCCGAATCGGGGGATTCGACCCCAGCAAGCATCCGCAACGTGGTGGTCTTGCCGCAGCCCGAGGGGCCCAGCAGACACAGCACCTCGCCCGCGCCAATGGCCAGCGACACGTCGTCCACAACGGCGCGGCCACCGAAACGGCGGATCAGTCCCTCAGCCTCTAATCGCTGCGCGGCAGGTGCCATGGGCGCCCCATTCCCGATGGTTTCAATAAGATACCCGCAGCTAGCACCGTCAGGATTCGCCTGCAACCCTGCGCCGCTGCCACCCCCCCGCCGTCACGGCCGCAAACCCCACCAGCAGAACCGCGACACAGATAACCAAAAGCTGATCATATTTCGGGCCGTCAGGCAGGATGCGCGCCACAAACGGCACCGACCGGAACAGAAAGGCCAGCGCCCCCAGCACCGCTGCGGCATAGGCCAACAGATAGGACCACAGCGGCACCGCCCGTTGCTGCAACAGGCCGGCCACCAACACCGGGGTCAGGAACATGGACGCGGTGCCGCTGACCGCCACCGCATCAAACAAGGTGGCGCTGCCCCACAGGGTCAGGCTTGCCCCCAGCGCAAGAAACCCCACCATGGTCACGCGCCCGGCGGTCAAGCTGCGCGGCAGGCCACATTCCTCGACCATCAGCCGCGCCGCCGAGGACAGTGTCGAATCCAGCGTCGACAGCGCCGAAATCAGCAACGACACCATCAGGGCAATGAAGACCGGCGCCGGAAAGATCGTGCCCCATGTCCCGATCAACTCGTTCTCATAGGCCGCGCCGACCAGCCCGGCCTGAATGCCAAAGACCCCGAATGCAAAGATACACAGACTGGACAGCCAAAAGGCGTGCAGGAACGACAGCCGGGTCGTGCGCGGATCGGCCAGAAAGCCGCGATCCATCATCACCGGATCATGGGCCGGGTAGCTGAACACCTGCAACAGCGCGACCAGCAACAGCACCCACCCTGCCCGGGGGCCGCTCGTGCCCGGCGCCGTCAGCACCGCGCCCAGATCGAAACCGGGCGACAGGACCAGCGCCACAACCGCGATCCCGAACACCACAAGGAACACCAGCATCTGCACCACGTCAGTGCGCAAGGCCGCCGACAGCCCGCCCCACGCGGAATACGCCAGCGCCAATGCTGCCACCAGCACGATGGCCCCGGTCCCGGACCCGGGCAACCCCGGCAGAACCGCAGAGGCGATCAGACCGACCACCAGCAGATTGGCAAAAACTTCGGACAGCAGACGCATGGCGACGATCACGGTGTAACTGACCACGCCGCTGCGCCCGAACCGGGCCCCGAGCCAATCCTGCACCGATCGCCGCCCGTCCCGGCGCAACCGGTCGACAATCATCGCGCCAGTCAGAAAAGATCCGTAATACGCGGTGTAGGCCACGACCCCGGCAATGCCGTAATAATAGCCCAGAATGGCCGCGTTCATCAGTGAGCGGGCGAAGATCCACGTTGTGACTTGGCTGAAGACCAAAACCCACAGCCCCGGCGGGGTGCCATCCGGGTCAAGCCCGCCGAAAAAGCCCGCGACAGAGGCGCGGCGCGGCGCCACGGCAAGACTGGCAAGCACCACCAGCGCAAAGGCAGCGAAAACGGCAAAGGCAAGCATGGGCAACTCCGGTCTGTCGGAGCGAGCGGTAGCAGCCCGCCGGTCTTTCGACCAGCCAACCAACACGGTTGTGATCGCGCGCGAGCCGCGGGTGTGATCATGCAAAAGCCGTGGAGGCGTCGGCAGGTTGGCCCCGGGGGGCACTCCCGCCCCCGGCCGTCGCGCGAAGCGCGCTTGTCCGGGGTTGGGCCGCGCAGGACGGGGCAAGCCCCGCCCTGCGGTTGCGCCCGGCCGCCCGCGCGCAGCGCCAGAAGGCCCGGCTTACAGTGTGGCGTTGATCGCGCCGCCATCGGCCAAGATATTCTGGCCGACGATAAACCCGGCATGGGCCGAGCACAAAAAGGCACAGGTCGCGCCAAACTCGGCCGCCGTGCCATAGCGGCGGGCCGGAATCGTCGCCTGCCGGTTGGTCCGCGCCTGATCCATACTGATGCCTTGGGTCTTGGACACGCCGCCATCCAATTGCTGCGCCCGGTCGGTATCATGGATGCCGGGCAACAGATTGTTGATCGTCACCCCATGTTCCGCCACTTGCCGCGAGGTTCCGGCAACATAGCCGGTCAACCCGGCCCGAGCCGAATTGCTCAAGCCCAGCTGCGCGATCGGCGCCTTGACCGAACCGCTGGTGATGTTCACCACCCGTCCCCAACCGCGGGAAATCATCCCGGGCAGGCAGGCCTTCATCAGGGCAATCGGGGTCAGCATATTGCCATCCAACGCCTTGATGAAATCGTCCCGGTCCCAATCCGACCACAGGCCCGGAGGTGGACCACCGGCATTGGTGACAAGGATATCCACGTCGCCCGCCGCCGCCAGAACCGCCGCCTGTCCGTCCGCCGTCGTCACATCGCAGGCGACCGTCGCAACCTCAACACCATAGGTCGCGCGGATCTCTGCCGCTGTGGCCTCCAGCGCCTCGGCCCCACGTGCATTCAGCACCAGATTGACCCCGGCCGCGGCCAGCGCCTCGGCGCATCCCCGTCCGAGGCCCTTGGAGCTTGCCGTCACCAAAGCGCGCTTACCGGAAATTCCCAGATCCATCATAGTCTCCCAAATCCATTACGCGCCCAACCTGCCAAGGTCCGGCGCCAGATGTCCATGGGGGAATTGACCGCCTGATCCAGCTGCGCGGACTTAGTAAAAGAATTCCTCGCGCACGATCTTGCCGCCGGCAACGTGATAGATCGCGACCTCTTTCATTTGCATGCGCCCGCTCTCTGGCATGGTCACATCCATCTCGAAGATCACCGCGAACTTGTCATCGCCATGCAACATCGGGTCGCTGACCGAGGCCGAATGCATCTGGGCCGTCGCCTCCCACCATTCATGCTTGCCGCGAATGCCGTCGCGCCCGTGGGTCTCGCGCCCTTTGCCCATGGGATCGCTCGCCTCGACCGACACGGCATCCTCGGCATAGAGCTTGTCCAGATTGGCAATGGTCCGGTTTTCGCGGCACCCTGCCACCAATTCATCGGCAATATCTTTCAGTGTCATCTTGTGGCCTCCCGCTGGTGTTCACGAAGTGTTCACATCCTACCCTGAGTCGCAGGCATCACCAAGACAAAGGTCAGGTCAGGCTAGGCCACCAACGCTTGCAGCACCGGTGCCCACTGCGCCCGAATGGGCCGGTACAGCGCTTGATTCTTATCGAACACCGTCAGCCCCAACTCTGCCAGATCGCCATAAGCCACCCGCTCGGAAATCCGCGCCAAGGGCTCTTGGCCGATCTTCTCAAAAAACGCATCCAGCCGCGCATTGGCCCGGCCCCGCGGGGGGACCCGATTGGCCAGCAGTTCAATGCCGACCTTACCTTTGCGCACGCGCTTGATGTCCTGCAGGTCTTTCAGAAACCGCTTTGTGCTATCGGCATCAAAGAAAGACGGCATCACCGGGCAAATCACCGCCCGCGCTTCGGCCACCAACGTCTGTGCCGCGTCGCTGTCCAGCGCGCCGGGCGCATCGATCACCACCCAATCGGTTTTTTTCGGCGCGGACCCCAGTGCCCCGTCTTCGGTCCAGTCCAAAGGTGCGATCACCGGCACATCGCCCGGACGCCGCTTTAACCACCGGGTGGTCGACTTTTGCGGATCGGCATCGGCCAGCGCCACCCGGAACCCGCGTTCGGCCAGCGCCCCCGCCAGCGTAATCGCCACCGTAGTCTTGCCACAGCCGCCCTTGCGGTTCGCGATCAACACAGTCTTCATTCCAATCCCTCCTTTGGGTGCGCCCACAGGCACCACATCCGCCCCAGCGAATCAACCCTCGATCCCCCCCGACCACCCCGGCCCGCCCCATCCATGGTCGCGCAAGGGTCCGACACGTTGCCCGACGAAAGTCCGATAAAAGTCCGACGTCAGTCCGACACCCTATTTTCCCCCGATTGCGCCGCCCTGCGCCCACCGCTATATGGCGCCTATGCTCGATACACCCACCAACGCCCCGTCCTTGCCGCCCGAGATTGCCCGGCGCCGGACCTTTGCCATCATCTCGCATCCCGATGCGGGCAAGACCACGCTGACCGAGAAGTTTTTGCTTTTCGGCGGGGCCATTCAGATGGCCGGACAGGTCCGCGCCAAGGGCGAAGCCCGGCGCACCCGGTCGGACTTCATGCAGATGGAAAAGGACCGGGGCATCTCGGTCTCAGCCTCGGCAATGTCGTTTGATTTCAAAGAGTACCGCTTCAATCTGGTGGACACGCCCGGTCACTCTGACTTTTCCGAAGACACCTATCGCACCCTGACGGCGGTGGATGCGGCGGTCATGGTGATCGACGGCGCCAAGGGCGTGGAAAGCCAAACCCAAAAGCTGTTCGAGGTCTGCCGGATGCGCGACCTGCCGATCCTGACCTTCTGTAACAAGATGGACCGGGAAAGCCGCGATACTTTTGATATCATTGATGAAATTCAAGAAAATCTGGCCATCGACATCACTCCGGCCAGTTGGCCGATCGGCATGGGCCGGGATTTTGTCGGCTGCTATGACCTGATCCGCGACCGTTTAGAAATCATGGATCGCGCCGACCGGAACAAGGTTGCCGCCTCCATTGAAATCAATGGCATGGACGATCCGAAACTGGCCGATCACGTCCCCGCCGAGCTATTAACCAAGTTCCGGGACGAGATTGAAATGGCCCGCGAATTGCTGCCCCCCATGGACCGTCAGGCGCTGCTGGACGGCACGCTGTCGCCGATCTGGTTCGGCTCGGCGATCAATTCGTTCGGGGTCAAGGAACTGATGGACGGGATCGGGACGTTCGGCCCGCAACCGCAGCCGCAATCCGCCTCGCCGCGTCAGGTTGCACCCGATGAAACCGCAGTGACCGGATTTGTCTTCAAAGTCCAAGCCAATATGGACCCCAAACACCGGGACCGCGTGGCCTTTGTCCGGCTTGCCTCGGGTCACTTCCTGCGCGGCATGAAGCTGACCCATGTGCGGTCAAAAAAGCCAATGGCGATCTCTAGCCCGGTGCTTTTCTTGGCTTCTGACAGAGAGTTAGCCGAAGAGGCTTGGGCCGGTGACATCATCGGCATCCCCAATCACGGCCAATTGCGCATCGGCGACACCCTGACGGAAGGCGAGGCGATTCGCGTCACCGGCATTCCCAGCTTTGCGCCGGAATTGCTGCAGACCGTCCGCGCCCTCGATCCGATGAAAGCCAAACATTTGGACAAGGCCTTGATGCAATTCGCCGAAGAAGGTGCCGCCAAGGTCTTTAAGCCGATGATCGGCTCGGGCTTTATTGTCGGCGTTGTCGGGGCCTTGCAGTTCGAAGTTCTGGCCAGCCGGATTGAACAGGAATACGGCCTGCCGGTGCGGTTCGAGCCAAGCCAGTTCACCTCGGCCCGCTGGGTCACCGGGGCCAAAGCCGCGGTCGACAAATTCGTCAATGTCAACAAGGGCCACATCGCCGAAGACAATGACGGCGACACGGTCTACCTGACGCGCCTGCAATGGGATATTGACCGGATCGAGCGCGATTTCCCTGACTTGACCCTCAGCGCCACCAAAGAGATGATGGTCTAACCGAAAACGCACGCTGGCAGCGGCGGCCACGTTCGGGCAATCTTACGACCAGACCCCGAACAGGACCGCCCATGCAGCACGGCAAATACCAATTCAACCGGTTGATAGACTGGAAGAAAGCTTGGATTGATGGTGCCGATCTGAGCGATACCAAGACCGTGGTCCTAGCGCAGGCGCGGACGCTTTACATCCCGATCCCCAAGGCGGCGAATTCATCGGTCAAGCGGGCGCTTTACCCAACATTGGGGCTGGAGGCGGACCCGAAGATCGACGTTCACCGGGATCGCCGCATTCCAACCCTGCCCCTAAGCGAAGCGTTGAAATTGGCGGAGGATGACTGGTTTATATTTACCATCGTTCGCGACCCGTTCGACCGGTCCCTCAGCGCATGGACCGACAAAGTCCTGCGAAAACGGGTCGAGAATCAGCGATCGCTTCGGCGGATGGGCCTTCAACCCGATGACAGCCACGCCACCTTGCTCAGTGCGCTGCGCGGCTGGCCGCCACGGCTGTTGAACGACCACTTCATGCCGCAATCCATGCTGTCGCAACGGGCGCTGGCGACGGGGCGACTCAGTGTGTTCCATTTTGAGACCCTGAACACCGATTGGCCGGAAATATCCCGGCGAATTACGGCAAATGGCGGCCCGAATCCTGCCCCCTTGCCACATCTGAACACCAGCCGTGCCGACTACAGCACCGCCTTCACCCCACAAGAAACCAAGCTGATTACGGCAATCTATCGCAACGATCTCGAGACGTTTGGATATTCCACCCAGAGACACGCAACAAACGCCGAGGCTGTTTGACCTTTTCAGACCAATCCGTTAAAGGGATGCCCAGCACATAAAGTGCGATGCACGCGGGACGTCAAATTTGCGTCCCTACACAACCGGCAGGCCGATCTTGCCGAGATGGGACTATATGACGAAATTTTCCGACCTCAAGCTGGGGCCCAAGGTCCTGAAAGCAATCACCGATACGGGCTATGAGACGCCGACGCCGATTCAGGCTGGTGCGATCCCGCCCGCATTGGAAGGCCGCGATGTACTGGGAATCGCCCAGACAGGGACTGGCAAAACTGCCGCCTTCGTGCTGCCGATGATCTCCATGCTGGCGCGTGGCCGGGCCCGGGCGCGGATGCCGCGCAGCCTTGTACTGGCCCCCACGAGAGAGCTGGCAGCCCAGGTCGCCGAGAATTTCGATAAATACTCCACCCACCTGAAGCTGACCAAGGCGCTGCTCATCGGCGGCGTGTCGTTCAAAGAGCAAGACATGCTCATTGATCGCGGCGTCGACGTTCTGATCGCAACGCCGGGACGGCTGCTGGATCACTTCGAGCGCGGCAAGCTGCTGTTAACCGGGGTGCAGATCATGGTCGTCGACGAAGCGGACCGGATGCTCGATATGGGATTCATCCCTGACATCGAGAAAATCTTTTCGCTGACGCCGTTCACCCGCCAGACCCTGTTCTTCTCGGCCACCATGGCCCCTGAGATCGAACGGATCACCAACACTTTCTTGTCCAATCCGGCCCGGGTCGAGGTTGCACGGCAATCCTCGGCGTCCGAGACCATTGTTCAAAGCGTGGTGGAATTCACCGCAAGTCGCAAAGACCGTCAGTCCCAAGAAAAACGCAACGTTCTGCGCGCGATGATCGAAGCCGAAGGTGCCGCTTGCACCAATGCGATCGTGTTCTGCAACCGCAAGACCGACGTGGATATCGTGGCCAAAAGCCTGAAAACGCACGGCTACGATGCGGCCCCGATCCACGGTGATCTCGAACAGTCCAAGCGTACCGAAGTGCTGCAAGGCTTCCGTGATGGCAACCTTCGGTTCCTCTGCGCATCGGATGTGGCAGCTCGTGGCTTGGACATCCCCAATGTGAGCCATGTGTTTAACTACGACGTTCCCAGCCATGCGGAAGACTATGTCCACCGGATTGGCCGCACGGGCCGCGCCGGACGCGCCGGAACGGCACTGATGATCAGCACGCCGTCAGACGAAAAGAATCTGACCGCCATTGAAACCCTGATCAGTTCCACGATCCCGCGCGCTGAAAACCCGCTTGCAGTAGCCGCGGTCGCTGCAGCGCCCGCCCCGGCCGCTGATGCGCCCGAGAAAAAGCCAAGCCGCCGCCGGACCTCTGCCAGCCGCACCCGGACTGCCAAGCCCGTGGAAGCAGACGCCGTCGTCGAAGCCGCGCCGGTCGCAGAACCGCAAGCAAAGCCTGAAGAGGCCAAGCCCCGCACCCGGCCCGAGCGCGCGCCGCGTGGCAAGGCCCGTCAAGAACAAGACCGCGGCCGAAGAAATGATCCCGTGGTTGGCATGGGCGATCACCTGCCCAGCTTTATCGCGCTCAGCTTTGAAGAGCGCCGGGTCAGCTAAGCTGGCCCGACCGCCTCGCGGCCGCAAGACACCGCGACGCCACACTAAAAAACGCCCGGCGACCTCTCAGGTCGCCGGGCGTTTTTTATTTCCATGGCGCGTTTCGCGCGATGTCGTCCTGTCAAATGCCGAAGGCCACCGCCCCCGGCATTGATTTGCGTTTACTGCGCCAGACGGCTGACGACGACGGTGACTTCCGGCTTCCGGCCAATTTCGCTGTTGGCAGCGTTGCGCACGTTGCGCCGCAACGCTTCGCTCAGCTTGCCATCATCGGCCAGAAGGCTGTCATCGGCTCGACCGAGAAACTGTTCCAGTTCGGCTTCAAGCACCTCGCTTAGCGGTGTCCGCGACCGTCCCGTTTCCGGCAGTCCAAGGATTTCGCACCATGCCTCGCCCAGCGGTTCGTCATTCTCATCGATAATGAGGGTGACGGTGACGTGGCCGTTCAACGCCATGCGGATCCGGTCGCGCACAACCCCGTCCATCGCACCGATTTGCACGGTGCCATCCAGATAGGTCCGCCCAGTTTCCACGTATCCGACGACCTTCGGCGCATTGCCGGTCAGTTCGACCATGGTGCCGTTCGGCGCCAGCACACCAGCCAATCCGGTCTCCGCAGCCAAGCCTACATGTTCGCGCAGATGCCGGTGTTCGCCATGCATCGGAATCACGACCTGCGGTTTGACAAGGTTGTGAATCTCTTGCAGGTCGGGCCGGTTCGCGTGACCAGAGACGTGATACAAGCCGCCACTGTCGTCGACCACGTTGACGCCCATCTCGCTGAACGCATTCATGATCTTCGCCACGCCGCGTTCGTTGCCCGGAATAGTCTTGGACGAGAAGAGGAAGAGGTCGCCCTCTTTCATGCTAAGTCCAAGGAACTTACCACGCGCCAATTGCGCCGATGCCGCCCGACGCTCGCCTTGCGACCCAGTTACAATCAACATCAGGTTCTCGCGCGGGATCTGACTGGCCTCTTCGGGCGGGATGGTATGGGGGAAGTCGGACATGATGCCGGTTTCCGCCGCCACTGTCACCATCCGACGCATAGCACGGCCCAGCAAGACCACCGACCGGCCAGCAGCCCGACCGGCTTCGGCCAAGGTGCGGACCCGGGCGATATTGGACGCGAAGGTCGTCGCCACGACCATGCCGCCTGCCCCTTTGACCAAGGATTCGATCGCCGGACCAACAACAACCTCGGACCGTCCCGCATTGGGATTGAACACGTTCGTGCTGTCACAAACCAGCGCTAGAACGCCGTCCTTGGACACTTCGGACCACGCCTCGGGAACGAACGGTTCGCCGACCAACGGGGTCTTGTCGAGCTTGAAATCCCCGGTATGCACGATCCGGCCCGCTGGCGTGTCGATGACCAACGCCGAGGATTCCGGGATGGAGTGAGACATCGGCAAGAAGCCGACCTTGAACGGGCCCGCCGAGACAGTTTCAGGCCATGCTTCAACCGTATGGACCTCGTCCTGATCGTTGCCCTGCTCTTCCATCTTGCGCCGAGCGATGTTGGCGGTGAAGCGGCGGGCATAGACCGGGGCCTTCAGACGCGACCAGAGGTGGCCAACAGCCCCAACATGGTCTTCGTGGGCATGGGTAATGAAGATGGCGTCCAGACGGTCCGCACGCTCTTCCAGCCAGGCGATATCGGCGAATATCAGGTCAACTCCCGGCGAGCTGTCCATGTCCGGGAAGGCCACGCCAAGATCGACAAGGATGTAACGTTCCTTGTTCTCGGGACCATACCCGTAAACATAACAATTCATTCCGATCTCGCCCGCCCCTCCCAGGGGCAAGTAGATCAATCGGGCAGCACTCATGAGGGGTTCGCTTCCTTGTTGTATTTATGAATCACGGTCAACCCGTGCATTGTGAGACCTTCTTCAAACGCGTCGAACAGGACAGCCCCTTGTTGAAACAAGGGAGCGAGCCCACCGGTTCCGATCACCTTCATAGGTCGTCCGAATTCAACCCGGATCCGGGAGGTAATTTCCTTAACCAGACCGACATACCCCCAAAACACCCCGGACTGCATGCAGTCAACGGTATTTCGGCCAATAACGTGGTCCGGCGTGGTGATATCCACGTGAGGCAAGGCCGCTGCGGCCAGATGCAGGGCCTCAAGGCTCAGGTTCACACCCGGCGCAATCACCCCGCCAACGTAAGCGCCATCGCGATCGACCACATCAAATGTTGTCGCGGTGCCGAAATCAACCACCACCAGATCCCCGCCAAACAGATCGAAACCGGCAGCCGAGTTCACCAACCGGTCTGGCCCGACTTGCGTTCCGGGATCGACACGCGGCGCAATCGGCAGCAAACATTCCGGCTTGCCCACCACCAGCGGCCGGCAATCGAAATACCGGTTGGCCAAAACGCGCAAGTTGAACACCACGCGCGGAACGGTCGACGACAGGATAACCTCGTCAATCGCCACATCCAGCCCCTCAGCCGCGATCAACGCGCTCAGCCAGACGTAATACTGATCCGCCGTACGGCTTTGATCCGTCGAGGCGCGCCACGTCGCCAAGAACCTGGTCCCGTCCCAGATCGAAAATACGGTGTTTGTGTTCCCACAATCGATTGCCAGCAGCATTGAATATCCCCCGTCAACGATACGGATCAGAAGAAAATATCGGCAGCAGGTACAGAAATTCGACCCGAGGCCGTCACTAGCACGAGCGCACCAGTTTGATCGATGCTTTCAAACGTACCCGTCAATTCTTCGCGGCCGGTGCGCGCAGTGATGACCTCACCCAGCCGTGCAGCACGCGCCAAAAAGGCAGTTCGGATCGGATCGAAGCCAAAAGTATCAAGCTGGGCCTCCCAGCGGGCAAAGGCAGGTGCCAAGTGGTCCAGCAACGTTTCAGGATCAATCTGCACCCCTGCCGCATCCAACACCGAAGTCGGACGAAACGCCGTGTTTTCCAGACCGGTGACATCCGGGCTGTTTATCAGGTTCACGCCAATACCGATAGAGAGCAGACCATTGTGTCCCGCTGCCCCGACATATTCCAGCAGGATCCCGGCCAGCTTCTGGCCGTTCATCAAGACATCGTTCGGCCACTTCAGGGTGATGGCATCGGCGCGGCCCGAAAGATCAGACACCGCATCGGCCAGAGCCAACGCCGCCACGAAAGACCGCAAAGCGGCCCCCTCTGGGCCGGTGGTCGGGCGTGAGATATAGGTGGCTGCGAAATTGCCAACGGGATCCGCCCACGGTCGTCCGCGGCGTCCCTTCCCGGCAGTTTGACGCAAGGCCAGTATCCAAGTCGGGCCAGCAAGATCGGCACCGATCCGCGCGGCTTCGGCATTGGTGCTGTCAACCTCGGCAAGCACCCGGCGGCCTACGCCGTCGGGCCAGGCCGGTGTCTTACTGGACAAGTGTTGCCGCCGCAGCAGCCGCAAGTGCCTCAATCCCGAACAGGTTCACAACACCCACCACCATGGCGGCTGCCGAGACCATCAAGAAGCCCCACAGAACCGGCGAGCGGCCAACATCCAGCGGCTGATCAACAGGCTCACCGAAGTACATGTAGTACACCACCCGCAGGTAATAGAACGCGCCGATCACAGATGCGATCACACCGGCCACTGCCAGCCACGCCAAGCCACCCTGATAGGCCGCGGTCAGCACGTAATACTTGCCGAAAAAGCCAACCAAGGGCGGCACGCCTGCCAAGCTGAACAACAGCACCAACATCGCCAAAGCCCGCAAGGGATCGCGGCGCGAATACATGTTGAGCGACCGGATATCTGTGACCGGCTGACCATCACGTTCCATCGACAGAATGAAGGCAAAGGTCCCGACGTTCATGGTCACATAGATGGCCATGTAAATCAGCATCGCCTGCACCCCGAACGCCGTACCCGAGGCCAAGCCCATCAAGGCAAACCCCATATGGGCGATCGACGAATAGGCCATCAGGCGCTTGATATTGGTCTGTCCGATTGCCGCGATCGAGCCAAGGAACATTGACGCAACACTGAGCAGCGCAATCACTTGCTGCCAGTCCGAGGTCATATGTCCGAAGGCGTCATGCATGACCCGCGCAAACAATGCCATTGCTGCCACTTTCGGGGCCGTCGCGAAGAAGGCGGTAACCGGGGTTGGCGAGCCCTCGTACACGTCGGGGGTCCACATGTGGAACGGCACAGCCGAGACCTTGAATGCAAGACCGGAGATCAAGAAGACCAGACCGAACAACAGCCCAAGCGGAGCCGTCGTTTCCGTCGCCGCCGTAAGAATGCCGGCAAAGTCGGTGGTGCCCGCGAAGCCGTAGGTCAGCGACGCGCCGTACAGCAACAAGCCAGAGCTTAGCGCCCCAAGCACGAAGTACTTCATCCCAGCTTCGGTGCTTTTCACGCTGTCGCGCCGCAACGACGCCACGACGTAAAGCGCCAAGGACTGAAGCTCCAACCCCATATAGAGCGACATCAGGTTCCCGGCCGAAACCATGACCATCATGCCCACCACCGACAAGGTGATCAGAATCGGGTATTCGAACCGCAGCAAATCGCGGCGCTGCATATAGGTTTCGCTCATCAGCAGGATGGCCGCCGCCGACAGCAGGATCGCCACCTTGGCAAAGCGCGAGAACGCATCTTCGTAGAACAAGCCGCCAAAGGCCACCCGGTTGCCGCCACCGTTATATCCAACGGATGCCGCCACAAGGATCAGGACCACGGCCGTCGCCCAAAGCAGGTGCGGTGCAACCTTGTCCTTGCCCGCGAAGGCGCCAAAAATCAGCCCGGCCATTGCGAACAGCGAAAGCAGGACTTCCGGCAGGATGGCAGAAAAATCAGCAGAGGTCATATCGCCACCCTTAATGTTGCGCTGCGATCTGAGATGCAGGCGTCGCATCCAGAACCGCAGTTTCATAGCCGGACACAAGCGCCTCGACCGATGGCCCGATCACATCCGTCACCAAGCTAGGATAGACGCCAAGCAACAGCGTCATAAACACCAGCGGCGCAAAGATCGCGCGTTCCCGGCGGGACATGTCCGTGATTGATTTCAGGCTTTCCTTCAGCAATTCGCCCATCACCACCCGGCGATAAAGCCAAAGCGCATAGGCCGCCGAGAAGATCACCCCAGAGGTGGCCACTGCCGCGACCCAGGTATTGGCTTGGAACATCCCCATCAGGGTCAGGAACTCGCCCACAAACCCGCTGGTCCCCGGCAGACCGACATTGGCCATCGTGAACAGCAAGAAGATCATCGCATAGGCAGGCATCCGATTGACCAGACCGCCATAGGCGTCGATCTCACGGGTGTGAATGCGGTCGTAGATCACACCGACACACAGGAACAGCGCGCCAGAGATGAAGCCGTGGCTGATCATCTGGAAGATCGCCCCGTCGACGCCTTGTTGATTGGCGGAAAAGATACCGGCGGTGACATAGCCCATATGGGCAACTGACGAATACGCAATCAGCTTTTTCATATCCGTCTGCACCAGCGCCACCAGCGAGGTGTAGACAATCGCGATGGCCGACAGCCACAGGACGAAGGGCGCCATGATATCGGACGCAACCGGGAACATCGGCAGACTGAACCGCAAGAACCCGTAGCCGCCCATCTTCAGCAAAATAGCCGCCAGCACCACGGACCCGGCCGTTGGGGCCTGAACGTGCGCGTCCGGCAACCACGTATGCACCGGCCACATCGGCATCTTCACTGCGAAACTCGCGAAGAAGGCCAGCCACAGCATGGTTTGCAACCCGCCTACCACGTGGAACCCAAGAAGGTTGAAGCTTTCAGTCCCGAACTGATGGTTCAAAAGGGTCGGAATATCGGCCGTCCCGGCATCGCTGATCATGGCCACAATGGCGACCAGCATCAGGACCGACCCAAGGAAGGTGTAGAGGAAGAATTTGAAGCTGGCATAGATGCGGTTCGCCCCGCCCCAGATGCCGATGATCAAGAACATCGGGATCAGGCCCGCCTCGAAGAAGAGGTAAAACAGCACGAGGTCCAGCGCACAGAACACGCCCAGCATCAGCGTTTCCAGCATCAGGAACGCGATCATGTATTCCTTGACCCGGGTTTCAACCGTCCAGCACGCCGCAATGGTGATCGGCATCAGGAAGGTCGTCAGCAGGACGAACAGCACCGAGATGCCATCGACACCCATCTTGTACTTCAGCCCTAGCAGCCAGTCATGTTCTTCGACGAACTGGAAACCGGTATTGGACGGTTCGAACCCTGTCAGAATGAAGATTGACAGGAAAAAGGTCAGGACCGTGGCGGCCAGCGCGACCCAACGCGCGTTGCGCTTGGCATCCTCGTCCTCGCCACGCAGGAACAACGCCAGAATGAGCGCCGCAACCGCAGGCAAGAAGGTGACAATGGACAGAAGGTTGTTCATTACTCGCTTCCCCCGGTGAGGGTCATCAGGGTGATCAATACAGCGATGCCCAGGACCATCGCGAACGCATAGTGAAAGAGGTAGCCCGACTGGACCCGCCCGGCGAGACGCGTGAAGAACGGAATGATCCCCATGGCCAAGCCGTTAATGCCGCCATCGATGGTTGCGCCATCGCCGTACTTCCACAAAAGTCGGCCAATCCCGCGCGCTGGACGGACAAAGAGGAAATCGTAGATTTCATCAAAGTACCATTTGTTCAGCAGAAACTGGTAAAGCGGCCAGTTCGCATCGGCGACCTTTTTGGGAAGGTCGGGCCGACGAATGTACATCGTCCATGCCAAGCCGAACCCTAGCAACATCGCCACGAACGGTGACACCTTCACCCAAATCGGGGCATGGTGCGCATCGTCGATCACGTGGTTATCCGGTCCCATATAGATGGCACCGATCGGCTGAAGGCTGGTGGGCTCTGCCGCAGACCCAACATGGGTCGCAACCGCGTCATGACCTGCCTCATCCGTCGCCGGAGCGTCATGGTTAGCGGTGGCATCGCCATGGGCGCCCTGCTCGGCTTCGACGTGATGCGGAATACCGAAGAACGTGGTCATTTCGTCATGGTCACCGAAGAACGACCCGTACCACAGCATCCCCGAGAAGATCGCCCCCAGCGACAACACCGCCAACGGGATCAACATGATCCTTGGGCTTTCATGCGCATGCTCATGGGTGTGCTTGTCCCCGCGCGGCGTTCCATAGAATGTCAGGAAGATCAGGCGCCAGCTGTAGAACGAGGTAAACGCAGCCGCGATGACCAGCATCCAGAACCCGTAACCAGCCATGGAATTGGTCCCGGCAAAGGCGGATTCAATGATTGCATCCTTCGACAGGAAGCCGGCGAACCCGATCCCCGTCAGCGGAATGCCAACCCCCGTGATCGCCAGTGTACCGATCATCATCGCCCAGAAGGTTGCGGGAATCTTGCCGCGCAAGCCACCATAGTTCCGCATGTCCTGTTCGTGATGCATCGCATGAATGACCGACCCTGCCCCGAGGAATAGCAGCGCTTTGAAGAATGCGTGGGTCAACAAGTGGAACATGGCGACGCCATAAGCGCCAACCCCAACGGCCACGAACATATAGCCCAACTGCGAACAGGTCGAATACGCAATCACGCGCTTGATGTCGTTCTGCACCAAACCCACCGTCGCGGCAAAGAATGCGGTCGAGGCGCCGATAAAGGTGACGAAGGTCAGCGCGTTCGGCGCAAATTCCATCAAGGGCGACATCCGGCACATCATGAAGACACCGGCGGTGACCATGGTTGCCGCGTGGATCAGGGCCGACACTGGGGTCGGACCTTCCATCGCGTCCGGCAACCAAGTGTGCAAGAACAACTGAGCGGATTTCCCCATCGCACCGATGAACAGCAAGATGCCAACCACTTCGGCCGCGTTCCAGTCGCGCCACAAGAACGTCAGCTCGGTCTGGGCGATCTCAGGCGCAGATGCGAAGATCACGTTGAAGTCGATGCTGTCGGTTAGGAAGAACAGCGCAAAGATGCCCAACGCAAACCCGAAGTCGCCGACCCGGTTGACCACGAAGGCCTTGATCGCGGCGGCATTGGCGGTTGGCTTACGGTAATAGAAACCGATCAGCAAATACGAGGCAACGCCCACGCCTTCCCAGCCAAAGAACATCTGTACCAGATTGTCCGAGGTCACCAGCATCAGCATGGCGAAGGTAAAGAAGGACAGATACGCAAAGAAGCGCGGCTTATAGACTTCGCCCTCTTTCCACTGCGGATCGTGGTCCATGTAGCCAAAGCTGTAGATGTGGACGAGCGTGGACACAGTGGTCACGACAATCAGCATGATCGCCGTGAGACGATCCACGCGGATGCCCCAGCTGGTCGACAAGCTGCCGCTTTCGATCCAGCGGGCAATCGTGATGCTGTACAGCTCACCGTCAAAGCCAAGGAACACGACCCAAGAAAGGAAGCAGACGTAAATCATCAGGCCGGTCGCGGTCCACATGGCCGCCTTTTCGCCAATGAACTTCCAGCCGAAGCCACAGATCAGGGCGCCTACCAGCGGCGAAAACAGGATGATCGTTTCCATCGCAGGTCAGCCTTTCATGTTGTTGATGTCCTCGACCGCGATCGTTCCGCGATTGCGGAAGAAGCAGACGAGGATGGCAAGGCCAATCGCGGCCTCAGCGGCGGCGACTGTCAGTACGAACAGCGTGAAAATCTGTCCGGTCAGATCACCGAGATAGCTTGAGAAGGCGACCAGATTGATGTTGACCGCCAACAGGATCAATTCGATCGACATCAGAATGATGATGACGTTCTTTCGGTTGAGAAAGAGGCCGAAAATGCCAATGACGAACAGCGTGGCCGCCACCGCCAGATAGTGTTCAAGTCCGATCATCACATGTCCCTTCGGGTCTTGAGCCCGTTTCGTCGTCTTGTGCCGGTACAGAAGAAGTGTACCGGCGCATCTTATAGCCCTTGGCCCGACTTCACGTCTTTCAGTTCCATCGCCTTGGCCGGGTCACGGTACATCTGCGCCAACACATCCTGACGTTTGACGTCGGCACGGTGCCGCAGGGTCAAAAGAATGGCGCCAACCATGGCCACAAGCAGGATCAAACCAGCCAGTTGGAACAGCAGGAAGTACTTGTCATAGATCAATAGCCCAAGCGCCGCCGTGTTGTGCACAACTTCCGGATCCGGCGTCACGTTGGCCCGAACCGCAAGGGCGTCGTTCGAGTAATCCCAAACCCCAAGAGCCAGCGTCAACTGCATTAGAATGACGACCCCAATCAACAGGGCCAGCGGAATGTATTTTGCCATCTCCGCCTTAAGCTCGGCAAAATCGACATCCAACATCATGACAACGAACAGGAACAGCACGGCTACCGCGCCGACATAGACGATGATCAGCAACATCGCGACGAATTCGGCGCCGAGCAGAACAAACAATCCCGCCGAGGACAGAAAGGCAAGGATCAACCAAAGCACCGAATGGACCGGATTTCGGGAGATTACCGTAAACAGGCCACCCGCGATCACGCAGATCGCAAAGGCATAAAAGGCAAGGGTTACCACGCTCATGCTTTGGCCTCCTGTCGGTCCGAAACCTGCTGGGCGGACATATGGGTTTCACGGATCATCGGTACGGCGCATCGATCTCGAGGTTGCGGGCAATCTCGGCTTCCCAGCGATCTCCGTTTTCCAGAAGCTTGGTCTTATCGTAGAAGAGTTCTTCGCGGGTTTCCGTCGCGAATTCGAAATTCGGGCCTTCGACAATCGCATCCACCGGACAGGCCTCCTGGCAGAACCCGCAATAGATGCACTTGGTCATGTCAATGTCATAGCGGGTGGTGCGGCGCGAGCCGTCTTCCCGTGGCTCGGCGTCGATGGTGATGGCCTGCGCCGGGCAGATCGCCTCGCACAGCTTACACGCGATGCAGCGTTCTTCGCCGTTCGGATAACGGCGCAGGGCATGTTCGCCGCGAAAGCGAGGGCTAAGCGGCCCCTTCTCATGCGGATAGTTCAGGGTGGCCTTGGGAGCGAAGAAGTACTTCAGCCCCAGCTTCATCCCGACCGCGAAATCCGCCAGCAGGAAATATTTCCCGGCTCGGGTCCAGTCCATAACCGTCATGTCAGCCTCCTACTACCCAGCGGGCATAGGCGCCGCCGAACAGTTCAAATTTCGCCATGAACGCCACGAAGACGACCCAGCCCAACGACATCGGCAGAAACACCTTCCAGCCGATCCGCATCAGTTGGTCATAGCGGTAGCGTGGTGTGATGGCTTTCACCATGGCGAACATGAAGAAGAAGAACGCCATCTTCGCAACCATCCAAAGCGCCCCATCCGGCAGGAACGGGATCGGGGACAACCAGCCGCCAAAGAACAGCAGGGTCATCAAGGCGCACATCAAGAAGATCGCAATATACTCGCCCGCCATGAACAGCAGGAACGGGGTCGATGAATACTCTACCTGATAGCCAGCGACCAGTTCGCTTTCCGCTTCCGGAAGGTCAAACGGCGGCCGGTTGGTTTCGGCCAAGGCCGAGATGAAGAACAGGAAGACCATCGGGAAGTGCGGCAGCCAGTACCAGTTGAAAAACCCAAGGTTGCCATCTTGCGCCCGCACGATATCGCCGAAATTCAACGACCCGGTGGTTAGAATGACGCCAACGATAATCAACCCGATCGAGACTTCATAGGAAATCATCTGCGCCGCAGACCGCAAGCTGCCTAGGAACGGGTATTTCGAGTTGGACGCCCAGCCCCCCATAATCACGCCATACACTTCAAGAGACGAGATCGCGAAGACATAAAGGATGGCGACGTTGATGTCGGCAAGGACCCATGTGTCCGTGAACGGGATCACCGCCCACGCGACCATGGCCAGCACGAATGAAGTCATCGGCGCCATCAGGAAGACCGTTTTGTCCGCCCCGGCAGGAACGACGATCTCCTTGACGACATATTTCAGTGCGTCAGCCACCGTCTGTAGAAGGCCCCAAGGCCCAACAACGTTTGGCCCCCGGCGCATCTGAACCGCGGCCCAGATTTTGCGGTCGCCATAGACCAGAAACAACAGCGAGATCATGACAAAAGCGAGCACAGCCAGACATTGCGCCACGATGATCACGGCAATCCCGGCAGTGGTGGCAAAGAAATCAGCCATTGGCGGTTACCTCCGGATACTGCGTGTGAACGACAGGCAAGGGCGACACGGCGGCCCCCGTTGAGCGCTGATAAACAGCATGTCCCGCCACAATTCCAGCAGGCACAGGTGGTCTTGTGCGGAGATGTCGCGGCATTCTGGCTTCGCTTTGCATCATCATTCCGCCGCCATCGCCGTTGAGGCACGTGCCCGCGCATTGGCGCTAAGTTCCGCCATCAAGGTCGACGCCCGACAGATCGGATTGGTCAGGTAGTGATCGCTGATCGCCAGACGGAAGTCGGCCTTGGCAGGCTCCGCCACTGGCAATGGCGTCCAAGCGTTAGCCGGAACCGTGTCGATTTTCTTCAGGTGCGGCACGGCCTTGATCAACGCGGTGCGCAATTGTGCCAGATTGTCGAATGGCAGGGTTTTACCCAGACGCGGGGACAGCGCCCGCAGGATCGCCCAATTTTCCTTGGCCTCGCCCGGGGGAAAGCTGCCGCGCAGCGCCAACTGAGGACGCCCTTCGGTGTTGACAAACAGGCCCTGCTCTTCAGTCCATGCGGCCGAAGGAAACACGATGTCGGCCCGATGTGCGCCGCGGTCGCCGTGGCTGCCTTGATAGATCACAAAAGGCCCTGCCGCGATCTCGATCTCGTCCGCGCCAAGGTTGTAGACCACCTCAGCACCCTCCAGTGCTGCCGTGATTCCACCATCGGTGACACATCCGGCGTCCATCGCCCCGACCCGGGACGCAGCGGTGTGCAACACCATAAATTTAGAGTTCGACACATCGGCCATGCGCATCGCTTGGCTCAGCACCGCCTCGCCATCGCTTTCGGTCAAGGCGCCCTGCCCGATGATCACGACGGTATTCTTGTCGCGGGTCGCGTCCGAAACCGTTTCACCTGCCATGGTAACCAACGCGGCACGATCTGTTCCGGCGTGGAAATAGTCGTAAGTCAGATCACCGGCTTGGCCAATTACGGCCACTTCGGCCCCGGCCAGCCACGCTTTGCGGATCCGGGCGTTCAGAACGGGCATTTCTTCGCGGGGGTTGGTGCCGACCAGTAGGATCATCTCAGCCGAGTCGATATCTGCAATCGTCGCCGTGCCCACATAGGCCGAGCGGTTGTCAGCGGGCAGTTTGCTGCCATCGGTCCGACATTCGACTTTCCCGCCCAAGCCTTCGATCAGCCGCTTCAACGCGAACGCCGCTTCAACCGGCGCAAGATCGCCGACCAAGCCCGTCACTTTCTTGCCCGCCATTACTGCTGCGGCCGCGCCAAGGGCTTCCTCCCAGCTTGCCGGACGCAATTTGCCGTTTTCGCGAATATAGGGCTTGTCCAAACGTTGCCGCCGCAACCCGTCCCACACGAAGCGGGATTTGTCGGACAGCCATTCTTCGTTCACGCCATCATGATTGCGCGGCAAAAACCGCATGACTTCGCGCCCTTTAGTGTCGATCCGGATGTTCGCACCCAGCGCATCCATGACATCGATGCTTTCGGTCTTGGTCAACTCCCAAGGCCGCGCCGTGAACGCATAGGGTTTGGAGACCAAAGCGCCCACCGGGCAAAGATCAATGATGTTGCCCTGCAAGTTACTGTCGAGCGTCTGCCCCAGATAGCTGGTGATCTCGGCGTCTTCGCCGCGACCCGTCTGGCCCATTTGGCTGATTCCGGCCACTTCGGTCGTGAAGCGCACGCAACGGGTGCAAGAAATGCAGCGCGTCATGTGGGTTTCGACCAACGGACCCAAATCCAGATCCTCAGAGGCGCGCTTAGGCTCGCGGTAGCGGCTGAAATCCACACCATAGGCCATTGCCTGATCCTGAAGATCACATTCGCCGCCCTGATCGCAGATCGGGCAATCCAGCGGGTGGTTGATTAGCAGGAATTCCATCACGCCTTCACGGGCCTTCTTGACCATGGGCGAATTGGTTTTGATCACCGGCGGCGCGCCTTCCGGACCGGGACGCAAATCCTTGACCTGCATCGCGCAGGACGCGGCGGGCTTGGGTGGGCCACCGACAACTTCGACCAGACACATCCGGCAGTTGCCAGCGATGGTCAGTCGTTCGTGATAGCAGAAGCGCGGAACTTCTACCCCGACCTGCTCACAGGCCTGAATCAGCGTCATTGCCGGATCGACTTCGACCTCGTGGCCGTCAATGATGATCTTGCGCAGATTGGTCATTCGCTACTCCGCTGCAACTTGCGCGCAGGACTGGGTTTTCCAGAGCTGCGCGTCGTTCAAATGGGACCAGCCAAAGGCGTGATCCGTGTTTCCATGTGTCTCAAGATGGTCCAGCCGGGCCAGTGCCTCATCTACGGACGGGTGATGTCCGGCCGGCACCCACCACAGTACGAAATGCGGTTTACCGAGTCCCTCGAACCAGTCTGCCCGGCGGTTGTAGACCTGTCGGTGTACTGTATTCCAGACGAAACTTTCAAGACTGGGCACATCCGTCCAGACTGTCAGGTTCATCACCGCCTGCGGGTCATTGCCGACCTTGGTGTTGGTATTGCCGGTGCCGGGCTCTCCCGATCCCTCCATCATCCAAACAAAGCCCGAGCTGCGCTTGCCGATGTCGTTCACCGTATCAAGCGCCGCCATAAAGGCCGCAACGCGCGGATCATCGGTCGGCGCAATCAGCCGCCCGATATTCAGCTGCGCAAGATGATGGCCAGCAGGCTGCATCCCTAAGCCACGTCTTTCGCACGGGGGGGCCAGTCCGAAAATGCCAGAAAGCCAAGCAGACCCACTGCGCCAATCGGCACAACGGAAAGCAAGCCCCACGCACCGTTATACCCCGCCTTCTGGCAAATTTTCCAAAAGCAAAGCGGTTGGAACACCAGATACAACAGCGCGACAATCAAGGCAGGGACGCCGATATGCATCATATCCAACACCCCTCTCCTTATTCCGCCGCCACGGCACTGACGCGCCCAGTGCGCTTGTGCTTGATGCGGTCTTCAATCTCGTTCCGGTAGTGACGGATCAGGCCTTGGATCGGCCATGCCGCCGCATCGCCCAAGGCGCAAATCGTGTGGCCTTCGACCTGCTTGGTGACGTCGAACAGCATGTCGATTTCTTCAACCTCGGCTTCGCCCGTAACCAAGCGGTCCATGACCCGCATCATCCAACCCGTGCCTTCACGGCAGGGCGTACACTGACCGCAGCTTTCATGCTTATAGAACTTCGACAACCGCCAGATCGCTTTGATGATGTCGGTGCTTTCGTCCATGACAATCACGGCCGCCGTTCCCAGACCCGAGCGCTGCTCGCGCAGCCAATCGAAATCCATGATCGCCTCTTTGGCGATCGGCGCCGGCAGACACGGAACCGATGAGCCGCCCGGAATGATCGCCTTGAGGTTGCCCCACCCGCCGCGGATACCGCCGCAATGCTTGTCGATCAGTTCTTGGAACGAGATCGACATCGCCTCTTCGACCACACAAGGGTGGTTCACATGGCCCGAGATCGCAAACAGCTTCGTGCCCGCGTTGTTGGGACGTCCAAAGCTGGAGAACCATTCCGGGCCACGGCGCAGAATGGTCGGCACAACCGCGATGGATTCGACGTTGTTCACTGTGGTTGGGCAACCATACAGCCCCGCGCCAGCCGGGAATGGCGGCTTCATCCGCGGCATTCCCTTGCGGCCTTCAAGGCTTTCCAGCAACGCGGTTTCTTCGCCGCAAATATAGGCGCCAGCGCCGTGGGCGACGTAGAGATCGAAATCCCAGCCCGAACCACAGGCGTTCTTGCCGATCAAGCCGTCTTCATAGGCCTCGTCGATGGCCAACTGAAGGGCTTCGCGTTCCCGAATATATTCACCGCGGATGTAGATGTAACAGGCATGTGCCTGCATTGCGAAGCTGGCGATCAAGCAGCCTTCGATCAAGGTATGCGGATCATGGCGCATGATCTCGCGGTCCTTACAGGTGCCGGGTTCGGATTCGTCGGCATTCACCACCAGATAGCTGGGGCGACCGTCGCTTTCCTTGGGCATGAACGACCATTTCAGGCCGGTCGGGAACCCTGCCCCGCCACGCCCACGTAGGCCGCTGGCTTTCATCTGGTCCACGATCCATGGAGCACCCTTATCAAGGATGCCCGCTGTGCCGTCCCAATGTCCGCGCGACTTGGCCCCCGCGAGGGACCGGTCGTGCATTCCATAGATATTGGTGAAGATCCGGTCTTCGTCTTTCAGCATTCAGCTATCCTCACTCATATCGGTCGCTTGCCCGGATCGGCGCTTTCGCCAGATCTGCCATGTCACGACCAGGGACCAGAACATGGCCGCCAATGCCGCGAAATCGAATAAAAACGCATAGCGCGCAGGCCAGTCGAAATGCTGGCCAAGAAATTGTGCCGCAAGCCACAGCAGCATCGCACCCGCGATGACCAAGGCAACGGTGCGTGCCTGACGCTCCGTCGCTTTGGCGGCATCACGTTGGGGGGGCGAAGCCGGTGACATGTCAGTCGGCGTCCTTATCATCAGGTGTGGTTGCTTGGCCGTCAGCAACAAGCGCGCGCGCCTGCGCCACCCACTCATCGCGAGAGACCCGGCCCTTGAACCCCACAAGTTCCTCATCCGCCCAGGCCACGTCCGTGTCGTTCCAGACTGCGATCTGGTCAAAATGGAAGATCCCGATGGAATTCAAAAGCTTTTCAAGCTTCGGCCCAACACCCTTGATGGTCTTCAGATCGTCAGCCTTGCCATAACGGGCTTCGGTCAACGCGCCGGGTGCGAGAACAGGATCGTCGCCGACCGCGTCGTCCTCGACTTCGGGGGCGTCATCCAAAGCATCCTCTTCACCTCCTGCGCCGATGCCCAGCCACGGGGTCGTCAGCGGAACTTCGGTGCCATCAATCCGCTTCAGGGTATCGCCGATCTCGGTCGCCAAGGTCACAGACGCATTCTGAGGAAGGCGATTGTCGCCATGTGCAGTCAGGCTGGTGAGACCACCCAAAGGTTCCGCTGCATAACGCCCGTTCTGCGGTCCGGGCACAGGCACTTCGCCCGCGGCCATCCGGTCCAAAAGGGTCGCGAAACCATCGGTGGTCAGGTCTTCGTAATAATCCTTGCCGATCTGGGCCATCGGCGCGTTGGCGCAGGACCCAAGGCATTCGACCTCTTCCCACGAAAACTTTCCATCACCGCTAAGGGCATGCGCCTGCGGTGCGATCTTGTCCTTACAGACCGCGATCAGATCCTCGGCCCCGCAAATCATGCAGGACGTCGTGCCACAAATCTGAATATGTGCGACCGAGCCGACGGGTTGCAGCTGGAACATGAAGTAGAAGGTCGCAACCTCCAGCGCCCGCATATAGGCCATATCCAGCATCCGTGCGACACCTTCAATCGCAGGCCGGGTCAGCCAGCCCTCTTGTTCCTGTGCGCGCCAAAGCAGCGGAATGATCGCGCTGGCCTGACGGCCCTCGGGATATTTGGTGATCTGTGCTTCGGCCCAAGCCTGATTGGCAGGCGTGAAGGCAAAGCTGTCAGGCTGGGTGGGGTGGAGGCGGCGGAGCATGTCAGGCGCAGTCCTTCGAAATCTGAGCAGAGGGCGCACGGCATGGGCGCAGGCCCCCGGCGAGAGTAGGTTGGCCAAGACGCACGAAAGCCCGGCCCAGTGTTGCAAAATCGGTCATCGGTCGATTTCCCCAAAAACCACATCCAACGTGCCGATGATGGCCGCGACATCCGCAAGTTGATGGCCCTTAGAGATATAGTCCATGGCCTGAAGATGTAAAAAGCCCGGGGCGCGCAGCTTGGCGCGATACGGCTTATTGCTGCCATCTGCCACCAGATAGACGCCGAATTCCCCTTTCGGGGCTTCAACCGCGGCATAGACTTCACCGGCGGGGACGTGGAAGCCTTCGGTGTACAGCTTGAAGTGATGGATCAGCGCTTCCATCGAGGTTTTCATGTCGCTGCGCGTCGGCGGGCTGAGCTTGCCACGCGTCATCACATCGCCCTTTTCAAGGCGCAGTTTGGCGCAGGCCTGCTGCATGATCTTCACGCTTTCGCGCATCTCAGCCATGCGGCAGAGATAGCGATCATAGCAGTCGCCGTTTTTGCCCACCGGCACCTGAAACTCAAACTCGTCATAGCATTCATAGGGCTGTGACCGACGCAAATCCCACGCCAGGCCCGACCCCCGGACCATGACGCCGGAAAAGCCCCAATCCAGAATGTCCTGCTCTGTGACGACGCCGATATCGGCGTTGCGCTGTTTGAAAACCCGGTTTTCCGTCAGCAGGCCGTCGATGTCGTCCAGCACATGAGGAAAGGTTTCGCACCACGCCTCAATATCATCGATCAAGGCAGGCGGCAGATCCTGATGCACCCCGCCCGGACGGAAATACGCTGCGTGCAGGCGCGCACCGCAAGCCCGCTCGTAGAACACCATCAGCTTTTCGCGTTCTTCAAAGCCCCAGAGCGGCGGCGTCAGCGCCCCGACATCCATCGCTTGCGTGGTCACGTTCAGCAGGTGGCTGAGAATTCGGCCCATTTCACTATAGAGCACCCGGATCAGACTGCCCCGGCGCGGCACTGGGGTGCCCGTCAGCTTCTCAATCGCCAAGCACCACGCGTGCTCTTGGTTCATCGGTGCCACATAATCCAGCCGGTCCAGATAGGGCAGATTCTGCAGGTAGGTCCGGCTTTCCATCAATTTTTCGGTGCCGCGATGCAACAGCCCGATATGGGGATCGCAACGCTCGACAATCTCGCCATCCAGTTCCAGAACCAGACGCAAAACGCCGTGCGCAGCCGGGTGCTGCGGCCCGAAATTGATATTGAAGTTCCGGATCTTCTGTTCGCCGGTCAGGGCGTCTTCGAATTTGGTACCGTCCATCGGGTCGTCCTTTATTCGTCCGCCCGCGCGGCCATCATCCACAACAAGATGATCAAGCCAACGGGTAGAATTGCAACCACCGACCACCACGGGTTCAGCTTATATTTCGGAAGCAACTTGAACAGTGGGTACACTGTCAGCGCGCCAATCAGTAGGAACCACAAAACGCCCATCATACGGCCTCCGCCGGAGTGCCGTTACGCAAAGCGCCAGCGCATGCCGTTGATGCCAGACCCGACGTCATTCAAGCACCTGTCTTTTCGTCTCCGGGAAGGATGTATTCGGCTCCCTCCCACGGCGACATGAAATCAAACTGCCGATATTCCTGAACAAGGGTCACCGGCTCATAGACGACGCGCTTTTGCACTTCGTCATAGCGGACCTCGGTATACCCTGTGGTTGGGAAGTCCTTCCGCAGGGGATGCCCACGAAACCCATAATCGGTCAAAATGCGGCGCAGATCGGGATGGCCAGAGAACAACAGGCCGAACATGTCAAACACTTCCCGCTCAAACCAGTTTGCAGCCGGGTAGACGTCGATCAGCGATGGCACCATGTCTTCTTCGCGCGCCTCGATCCGCACACGAATGCGCTGATTTTGGTACATCGACAGGAACTGATAGACCACATCAAAGCGCCGCTCGCGCGAGGGGTAATCGACGGCGGTGATATCCACCAACGTCGAAAAACGGCAGGTCTGATCGGCCTTCAGAAACTCGCAGAACTGAACCAGTGCCGCCGCGGTCACGGTGACATTCAACTCGCCAAACCCGATTGACGTGGTCACGATACAATCAGGGCGCGTGGCTTCCAGATATTCGGCAAGATCGCGAAGCTGTTCGGTCATGGGCAGTGGTGTCCTTGGTCGCGGGCGGCTTAGCGGATGATCGTACCGGTGCGCCGGATCCGACGCTGAAGCTGCAAAATGCCATAAAGCAGCGCCTCGGCGGTGGGCGGGCAACCGGGAACATAGATATCCACGGGAACAATGCGATCACAGCCACGCACGACGCTATAGCTGTAATGGTAGTAGCCGCCGCCATTGGCGCAGGACCCCATAGAGATCACATAGCGCGGCTCGGGCATTTGATCATACACCTTGCGCAACGCCGGAGCCATCTTATTGGTCAGCGTTCCGGCCACAATCATCAGATCGGACTGACGCGGGCTGGCGCGCGGCGCCGTTCCGAACCGTTCCAGATCGTAGCGCGGCATCGAGGTGTGCATCATTTCAACGGCGCAGCAGGCCAAACCGAAGGTCATCCAGTGCAAGGACCCGGTCCGGGCCCAGTTGATGATATCCTCAGTCGAGGTCAGCAGAAACCCTTTGTCCTGCAACTCGCGATTCAACTCTTGCGTCGCAACTTCGCGATCAGGACCGGCGGTGTTCACGGCAGTGCTCACTCCCATTCCAACGCCCCTTTTTTCCATTCGTAGATGAACCCGATCGTCAACACACCCAAGAATATGATCATCGACCAGAAGCCCAGCATCCCGAGATCCTTGAAGGCCACGGCCCACGGAAACAGGAATGCAACTTCAAGGTCAAAGATGATAAACAGGATCGACACCAGATAGAAGCGCACGTCGAATTTCATCCGCGCGTCATCAAAAGCGTTAAACCCGCACTCATAGGCGCTGACTTTCTCGGGGTCCGGGTGCCGCACTGCAAGAATGGCAGCCGCCAGAAGCAGGACCAATCCCAGCGCAATCGCTATTCCGAGAAAAATGAGGATCGGCAGATATTCGCGAAGCAGCTCTTCCAAGAGATTCGGCCTCCGTTACGCGGCGTTCAGTCGTTATCGAGTAGCCCTCCGTGTAAACCTCCACCCCAAACCGGTCAACCGCAAGTCCCTATTCTAGGCGATGAAAAAAGCGCATATTTTTCACAGCCTTACTTGGCGCCACTTTTTGGTAGCGCCGGTATGCCGCATGGCCCTTTTCTGCTTTTTTCCAACCCGTTATCCGGTCCTTTTGACGTAATTGACGCCGCGTCCGGTTAATCACCCTGCACCGCAACAGCCTGAAATATCAGCGTATCACCGGTGGCAGCGTTTGAATCGCCGCCATGCCGGAGGACCAGATGAGCCCAATAATTGCCCTTGCCCTGTCCGTGCTTCCTGATCTCGCCAAACACCTGACCCCGGGCGCCATGCCGGAAATCCAAGACCGGGTCGTTGCGATAGTCCGCGATGTTCTGGGAACCGACGATCCAGACGAGGCCGCCCTGCGCGTCGCCGACATGCATCTGGCCGGAACCCTGCGCTTGCGGCTGGCTGAAATCGAAACCGACGCGCAAGCGCAATTTCGGGCTGAGATGGTTCACGACTTTGCGAACCGGTTCAGCAATCAATGGGGCACGCCATCTCCAATCGCCCAACCTGCCGCAGGTAATCTGTCCTTGGCCTGGGCACCGGTCGCCGTATCGCTTGTTGTGACCGGGGGCTTCTTCGCCACCCTAATTTTTCTGATCGCGCTGATCCGGTCACCCGACGCCAGCAGCAGCGCCAATCAAAGCGTCATTCAGATCGTCAACATTACGGTGGGCGCCCTCACCGCTGCATTTGCCACTGTGGTCAGCTTTTGGCTTGGCTCATCCGAGGGCTCGCGCCTAAAGGACCGGACCGCTTTGCAAAGGGTCAGCACCAATGTCCTGCCCCCGGCACACGTCGCCCCTTTACAATCCCACGCGCCGACGACGGCACCAAACCCTAAGGATGCCCGGCAGTTCTCGCTCTGCCTCGCGCAGGTGCGCAAACTGTCACTGGCCTTTCCCGGCACCTGCCTTGATGGCGCTGCCGCCACAGATCGCGATCCGGCCGAGACGGCGGCGCGGTTGCGGATCACCTATTGGAATGGACTGAACTGCGATGCGCTTGCCCCCGGCGTCGACCTGATGATGTTCGATATCGGTGTGACGTCTGGCGTCGCCACGGCTGCGCGGATGTTGCAACGGATCGTGCATGTGGAACCGGATGGACAGATCGGAACGGTGACAATTGGCGCAGCCCAGAACTTCCGGGCCGATCACCTCATTGCGGGCCTGTGCAAGGCGCGATTGGCACAAGGGCGACACGCCCCTGAGCGCCCTGCCCCGCATAACGCCCAGATGCGGCGCGCTGAAAAATGCCGAACGCTGGCACTGGCGATGATCTAAACGCAGCCCTCAGCGCGGTTCGTTGCCGTAGGCCATTCCGTGGCGAAACTGGATCACCCGATCCGAGGTCAGTTCGATCAGGCAGGCCCCGCCGACAATGGATCGGATCGTGCCGCCGATGAACGTTTGATAAACGTTGGCACATTCCGCATCGCGAAAGGCGATCCAAGCCCGTTGCGCCGCCAGAAGGTGCTCCACATTGGCACCCTGCTGATCCGGAACATCGACATCGCGGGCCTTAGCGTCGGCAAGGATCGCGGGCCACAGGTCATTCAACACCCGGTCCCACTCGGCGTTTTCGGCAACCAAGCAGGCGCTCATTCCGTATGTGGTCTGATCGCCGCTGGCAGCTTGGCACGCTTCATAAACCAGATCGCGACAGGCAAGATCGCCGTCTTCCCCGGCGCTGTTCGCCAGACAGTTGTCAAGAATAGCTGCATAAGTGTCTGCCTGCGCCGGAAACGTCATGATGAGGACCGCGATCCCAACACATCCGAGTAAAACCTTCATCGCAATCCTGACCCCATGTTAAAATGCCCTGCCCGACTGTCGTCAGATGATCCCCGCGCAACGCGTCGACGTCCAGTGAAAAAACGGCGGGCAGTTCCGTGGCACGGGACCACGCAATGGCGCTACGCCGTGACGGACAACAATGGTTCCAGCACCCGGTCTAGATCATCGAAATGCCGCAGAAGGGCTTCGGGATGCAGCCCCGCCACGTCCTCGCCATCGGGACCGAAGGTGACCAGCACGCATGGCACCCCCGCGGCTTTAGCCGTGTGACGATCCGTGACCGTATCCCCGATCAAAACGGCACGGGCCGGGTTCCCCCCTGCACGGCGTACCGCTTCGACGAACGGCGCCGGATCGGGCTTGCGTACCGGCAAGGTGTCGGCCCCGACAAGCGCCCCAAACCGATCGCGAATGCCCAACTTGCCTAACAGCAGTTCGGCCAGCGCTTCGGGCTTGTTGGTGCAAATGGCCGTCCGGTATCCGGCAGCCAGCAACCGATCCACGGCAGCGATCGCCCCGGGATACAGCGCCGTATGCACATCGATCGCAGCCTCATAGGCCGCCAGAAGATCGGGATACCCGGCTTCAATCGCCGGGCCCGTTTCGGGCTGGCCAAGGCGGGAAAATCCCAAGGCCAGCATCGCCCGGCCACCGCGGAACGCCGCAGCTTGATCCAGCGCCGGGTCCAACAGATCGCCATGGCCCATGCCCCGGAACACCTGATTGGCTGCGGCAATCAAATCGCCCGACGTGTCTGCCAATGTCCCATCCAGATCGAAAACTACTGTCGCCATGCCGGTGCCTGCCCTGTTGTTCCAAACGGTCCCTGTCGCTGTGCCAGTACAGGCCGACGACCGGAAATAAAAGCGCGCCGGCGGTCCGGCGTCCCTGCGTTAGCCCTTGCCGGGAAAGGCGCGCAGGATTACGACAGAGACATGACTGCGCCCCTTGTCGACCCTTTCGCCCGCGCAATCACCTACCTGCGGGTATCGGTGACGGATCGGTGCGACTTTCGCTGCGTCTATTGCATGTCCGAAAACATGACCTTTCTGCCCAAGCGTGAATTGCTGACGCTGGAAGAACTGGATCGCATGTGCACCACCTTTATCGGCCTTGGGGTGAAAAAATTGCGCATCACCGGCGGCGAACCATTGGTGCGTCGCGACATCCTGACCTTTTTCCGCGCCATGACCCGGCATCTGGACAGCGGCGCGCTGAGCGAACTGACCGTAACCACCAACGGCTCGCAATTGGAAAAATACGCCGCCGATCTGGCGGCGTGCGGCGTGCGTCGGATCAATGTCTCACTCGATACGCTTGATGAGACGAAGTTCGCCACGATCACGCGCTGGGGGCGACTGCCGCAAGTGCTGCGCGGGATCGATGCGGCACAGGCTGCGGGCCTGCGGGTCAAGATTAACACGGTCGCCTTAAAAGGCTTCAACGAGGATGAACTGTTCACCCTGACCGACTGGTGCGCTCGCCGCGATATGGACCTGACCTTCATAGAAGTGATGCCGATGGGTGATCTTGGCAACGAAGACAGGGTTGGTCAGTATTGGTCCCTAAAGGACCTGCGCGCCCGCTTGTCAGAGCGCGTCACCCTGACCGATCTGGACGAACGCAGCGGTGGCCCCGCCCGGTATGTGCGTGTGGTGGAAACCGGCCAGAAGATCGGCTTTATCACGCCCCTGACCCATAATTTCTGTGAAAGCTGCAACCGGGTCCGCCTGACTTGCACTGGCGAATTATACATGTGCCTCGGGCAGGAAGACATGGCCGATCTGCGCAAACCGCTGCGCGCTGATCTGACTAGCAATGCGCCGCTGGAAGCCGCCATCCGCACCGCGATTTCGCACAAGCCCAAGGGGCACGACTTTGATTATTCCCGGGCACGGCCGGATGGGCAGATGACCCGCCACATGAGCCATACCGGCGGCTGATCCGCCGCGATCAGAACGACCGCGACGGATCAAGATCGCTTACTGCATGGTCGCAATCTGACAATCGATTACAGCTTCAATCGCTTTGGCCGATCCGGTCAGGTCAACAGTCACCGACTCACCGTTGGAGCGGTCAACGATCAGGGTCTGCTGCTTGGCCAGCTCATAGGCAAAGTTCAGGTTGTTGAAAAAGACGTAGCCGCCCTGAACGCCTTCTTTGTTGTACTCTTTCGCTTCGCCGGTGAAGATAGTTTCACCCAGCGTCATGGCCACGGGCACGAAATCACCCTCTGTGGTACCTGCCTCGACTTTGGCAAACAGGCCAGCATAGGCTAGCTCTTTTTTGCGGTCGACGCCGACCTGAAACTGACGGCCTTCTGCATCGGTGCGCGATGCTAGGCAGCTATCCCCCAAGGCCTTGCTGTAATACAGTGTCCAGTCGCCCAGCTGGTCGACCATCTGCAGTTCCTGAGCTTGGGCTTGGCTGCCAAGCAGCCCCATCATTGCCCCAACCAGACCGTAGCCAAAATAACGTGCAGAACCCATGGATATCATCCTTGTATTTGTTCCGCGGCAGTCAGCGCTGCCGCGTTTCGATGACGACACAAGTTTTTGTATCGCGCCCAAGAAGTGACTTATTTTTCAATGTGCGTCCAGTCTTGTCCGCTCTGCGCCCGCCTCAAGCGATGGGTAGGCGGTGTTCGACGATTTCGGCCCACCATGAACAGCCCGCCGGGATGATCTCGTCGTTAAAATTGTACTCTGGATGGTGAATCGCCGCGCTGTCGCCATTGCCCACCAAAATATAGGCACCCGGCCGTTCTTGCAGCAGATAGGCGAAATCTTCGCCCCCCATGACCAGCGGCGCAAGCCCGCATTCGCCGGCCACGCCGCGCGCCACCTCGGCGGCGAAGTCGGTCTCGGATTCGGAATTGACCATCACCGGATAGCCGCGCGTGTAGGTGACGCTGGCGCTGCCACCAAACATCTCTGCCGTGGCATGGCAAATCGCCGTGATCCGGGCTTCGGCCAGATCGCGCAGCACCGGATCCAGCGTGCGGACGGTGCCCCGCAGTTGTACCGATTGCGGGATGACGTTAAACGCTTTGCTGTCGCTTTCAATGCTGGTCACAGAGACCACGACCTGCGCCACGGGATCGGCATTCCGGCTGACGATGGTTTGCAAGGCAAGGACCAGATGGCTGGCCATGACGATGGGATCCACCGTCTCATGCGGTTTAGCGGCATGACCACCGCGCCCGGTCAGCGTGATCCGAAGGGTATCTGTGGCAGCAAAAAACGCGCCGGGCCGGATGGCAAAGCGCCCATCGGGCAAGCCGGGCCAATTGTGCATGCCATAGACTTCCTGAATATCAAAGCGGTCCAGCAGACCGTCATCGATCATCACCTTGGCGCCGCCACCGCCTTCTTCAGCGGGCTGAAAGATCACGATGACCGTGCCATCGAAGTTCCGGGTCTCGGCCAGATATTTCGCCGCGCCCAGCAGCATGGCGGTGTGCCCGTCATGACCGCACGCATGCATTGTTCCCGGCGTGGTCGAGGCATAGTCCAGCCCCGTCGCCTCTAGGATTGGTAGGGCATCCATATCGGCGCGCAAGCCGATCACCCGTCCCGACTGATCACCGCGGCCGCGGATCCGACCAACAACCCCGGTGCGCCCGACTCCGGTGACAACCTCGTCACAGCCGAACTCTTTCAGCCGATCCGCCACAAATGCAGCGGTGCGGTGGGTGTCGAACATCAGTTCGGGATGGGCGTGCAAATCGCGCCGCCACGCGGTGATTTCGGGCAGAAGTTCGGCAAATCGGTTCTTAATCGGCATGACGCAATTCCCTGACAGACCTGTCCCGGATAGTCTACCTCGCCGCGCATCACCAGCCCCGGCGCTGTCCGCGCGCCGCCTTTGCCGCATGCGCCGCTTTTTGCGGCAGCTCGCAACCGGGTCAGTCGCTGCGTTGTTCGGTCAGTGCACCAACCGCCGAATCCGCCGCACCAAACACCAGACCGCCACCACGACCAAGGGCGTCACCATCGCCCCGATCACCGGTTTCGACAGGCCGATCGCGCTGCCCACGGGCGCCAGAACATACAGCGAAATGCTGATGGCATAATAGCTGATCGCAACCACACTCAGCCCCTCGACGGTTTCTTGCAACTGCAATTGCAGTTCGGCACGGCGGTTCATGCCTTCGAGAAGCTGATGATTCTGGGCCGAGCGTTCCACGTCTACCCGGGTGCGCAGCAACTCTCCCGCCCGATTGGCCCGGTCGGTCATGCCCGCCAGTCGACGTTCGGCCGATTTCACCGTACGCATCGCCGGATCAAACCGCCGCATCATGAACTCGGCAAAGGTCTGGCGGCCCTGAAAGCGGGTCTCGCGCAGGACCTCGACCCGTTGATTGACCAAGGCCTCATAGGCCCCGGACGCGCCGAAGCGAAAGCTGGACCGAACCGATAGATTTTCCAGTTCGGCGGCGATTTCAAGCAAGGATTTCAGGGTCTCTTCGGCGCTGTTGGTCGGATCGCTCATGCCCTCCACGATCCGGGTCAGCCGGGCCTCAATGGGGGCCATCCCATCCCCCAGATCCCGCGCCATTGCCAGACCCAGCATCGACATGGTGTTGTAAATCTCAATCTCACACATCCGCTGCACGATGCGCCCGATCTGCCGCGAGGTGACGTCTGCGGGCGCGAACACCGCAATCCGCTTGTGACCTGCGGCATCAATCCGAAAGTCCGAGGCGATGATCAGCCCGCTGCCCACCACTTCGCTGACCGCGACGCTTTCATTGACGAACCAGTCCTCAACCTTGCCCGAGACCTCGTCAGGATCGGTATACCGCTCAACCCGGATCAGGGCCGAGGTCATCCGCACCCCCGGCGCGGCGTCCAGCCAATCTTCCGGCAACATCTTGAACGACTGGCCATCAAACGCCACGCCGGTGTCGCCGTCGGAAAACAGCGTATAGGTCACAAATTCGGTATGGCTTTCCCATTTCAGGACATGTTTGCCGATTTCCCCGGAATAATGCGTCGCCCCCGGCGTCGGATGGGGGGCACCGTGGCGATCCAGCAAATCAATCAGATGGGCCCGGTCGGCCTCGCGGTCACGCCCAGCCGCATCTTGTGGCTGCTTGATCGCCAGAAACAACGCCGTGCCGGGGGCCGAGACCACCGGAAAGGGCCGGGCATGAAGTTCATTCGCCAAAGCATAGCGCAGTTCGTGATCCCGGATCATAATTGTCTTAACCTTCCTCGTCGCGTTCGGATCTGTGCGCGCCCCGTATCTGTCAGGCTGCGGCACTCGGTCCAGCGCGTCAACGCGTTGCATCAGGCAGCCTTGGCGTGGGATAGCACAGCCAGTCCTGTACGAAACGCCTGTCCCATGCGACAGAACGGCCCGTTCGGGACGCCACGCCCCCACGGCCCTCATCCCGGCCTCACCCCGCACCCGAGGATCCTGACCATGCACATGCCTTTGCCTCTGACCCGCGATCTGGTGCTTGTTGGCGGCGGTCATACCCATGCTTTGGTGCTGAAGCGGTGGGCGATGCGGCCCCTGCCCGGGACACGCCTGACCCTGATCGATCCGCAGCCTGCTGCCGCCTATTCCGGCATGCTGCCCGGCCATGTGGCCGGACATTATTCCCGTCAGGACCTAGAGATCGATCTGGTGCGTCTGGCCCGGATGGCCGGAGCGCGCCTGATCCTTGACGCTGCCACTGGCCTTGACCGGGCCGCCCGCAAGGTGCTGTTGGCCGGGCGTGCCCCGGTGGCCTATGATGTGGCCTCCATCGATATCGGCATCACCTCGGCCATGCCGGACCTGCCGGGCTTTGCCGACCACGCCGTTCCGGCCAAGCCATTGGGGCCCTTCGCCGCCCGGTGGCGGGCGTTTACCGAAACCGGCGGTCAGGCGGACGGCGCAGTCGTAGTGATTGGCGCAGGGGTCGCCGGGGTTGAACTGGCCATGGCCATGGCGCACCGCCTGCGGCAGATCGGCGGGAGGCAGCCAAAGGTCACGCTGATTGAGGCGCACACCGCACTCGCAGCCCTGCGTCCCCCGGCCCAAGCCCGGCTGCGCACGGCGCTGGACCAACAGGGCATCACCCTTCTGGAACAGCGCCAGATCACCCATATATCCGCCAACGAAATCCATCTGGCAGATGGCCAGAGCCTCAGCTTCGACTTTTGCACCGGCACGGCTGGCACCCGCCCACATAATTGGCTGGCCAGCACGGGCCTGCCGCTGACCGACGGGTTCGTCGACGTGGGCGCCGATCTGTGTAGCACCGGCGACCCGGCGATTTATGCGGTTGGCGATTGCGCCCATCTGACCCATGCGCCGCGCCCCAAAGCCGGAGTTTTTGCGGTGCGCGAAGCCCCAATTCTGGACCACAACCTGCGTGCTGATCTGACCGAAGGCGCGCGCCGGTCCTATTGGCCGCAGCGGGATTACCTCAAGCTGATTTCGCTTGGCGAGCGGGCCGCCCTTGTCGAGAAAGGCCCGGTGACCCTTGCGGCCCCGTGGCTGTGGCGGCTGAAGGACCGCATTGATCGCCGCTTCATGGATCAATTCCGGCAGGCCCCGGCGATGCCCGCGCCGCCGTTGCCCGACCTCGTCGCCGCCGGGGTTCACGATGAACTGGCTGGCGGCAAACCGTTATGCGGGGGGTGCGGTTCAAAAGTCGGCGCGGGCACGCTGCACAGCGCAATTGACTTGCTGCCGCCGACGATCAGGACCGACATCTTATCCGCACCGGGCGATGACGCTGCGGTTCTGGACATCGGCGGGCAGCGCCAAGTGCTGACCACTGATCACTTGCGCGCCGTCACGGACGACCCGTGGTTGATGGCCCAAATCGCCGCGCATCATGCTTTGGGCGATGTCTGGGCCATGGGCGCGACACCGCAATGCGCGCTGTCATCCTTGATCCTGCCGCCGCTGTCTGCCGCGCTGCAAGCCCGAACCTTGCACGAGATCACCCGCGCCGCCGCCGACGTATTCCGCGCCGCCGGTGCCGACATTGTCGGCGGGCACACCACCTTGGGCGCCGAACTGACCATTGGCTTCACCGTCACCGGCCTTGTGCCCGACCGCCCCTTGACCCTTGCCGGAGCGCGCCCCGGCGACGCCCTGATCCTGACCCGGCCCATCGGCAGCGGCGTCTTGCTGGCCGCCGAGATGCAGGGCCGGGCCGAAGGCCGATGGATGGCAGCACTTTATAGGGCGATGACCAAAAGCCAAGGCCCGGCCGCCGCCATTCTGGCCCCGGTTGCCCATGCGATGACCGACATCACCGGCTTCGGTCTGGCGGGTCACGTGCTGGGCATGGCGGACGCTTCAGGCACCGCCATGACCCTTAATCCTGCCGCCTTGCCACTTTACGACGGGGCCGCAGACCTCGCCGCCGCCGGACTACGCTCGTCGCTGTTTCCGTCGAACCGGGATCACGTCTTGCCGCGGATGTTTGGCTTTGACGACAGCCCACAAACCGATCTGCTGTTCGACCCGCAGACTTGTGGCGGTCTGCTGGCCGCGGTTCCCAAGGATCAGATGTGCCGGTTGTTGGCCGAACTGGAGGCGCAGGGCCTGCCGTCGCACCACATCGGGGACGTCGAACCGGGACCGGCCTGCCTGCACCGACGCGCGGGGGCCTAAGCGGGATCAGTCGGCCCCGGCCAATACCCGCGGGCCCGGAACCGGGAACACCACATCGTACACCCAATTAAACACCAGCGCGTAGACCAGATAGAAGCCGGCAAAGCCGATATCCATCCACAGGGCCTGCATTACCGAGATCCCCATGTACCACGCAATAAACGGTAGCAAGCTGACCAGAATGCCAATCTCAAACAGAACAGCATGGCCAAGGCGCAACCACAGCGTCTTGCGGGTATGCCCGAAGCTGCGCATCATCGCCTTATCAAAGACAAGGTTGTAGACATAGTTCCACACCGTCGCGATGGTGGCCCCCACCAGTGCGACGATGCCAATATGGCCCATCGGGGTGCCGAACGCCCACGCGCCCAGCGGGGTAATCAGGGCCAACCCGAAAATTTCAAACGATATTGCGTGACGCAAACGATCTTTGGACGTGCGCATGACGACCTCTTCATTGATATTGGGTCGTCCCAATCAAAAACCCAAGTGGGGGAGGTCGTCCTCGCACGCCTTAAGTACGGCCTCTGCCGCCAGTTTCAAGAGGCAACAGCGCCGTTGTCTGCCAGTTCAATCGCCGCTTCCAGTTCCGGCAGGGCTGCGGTCACAGCGTCGGGGCTGAGATCGTCCAAATGCACACCGGCGACGACGGCATCGCTGTGCCGGTCTGCGGATTTACCATAGCGCGGATCGTAATGGTGCAGCATCAACGCCGCAGCCACCTGCTGAAACGCGCCCTCGGCCACCAGCCCTTGCCATTCGGCGATACGCGCCGCGCCGTGCAACGGCTTCAACTTGCCGATCAAGGCGCTGAATCCCGCTGGATCTGCGACAAGATCGGCATAAGCATGCGGGAAGAACGCCGCACGCGCCGCCAACGGCACCTCGATCTGTACCCGAGGCGCGATGATCATGCCGCGCCAGATTTGCGGCGGCACCAGCAGATTGCCGACCTTGCTGCTTTCGGCCTCGACCAGAACCGGACGCGCCGGATCAAACCGCGACAAGGTGCGCGCGATCGTGCTTTCAAACCATTTCTGGCTGGGTTGCGGATCCGCCTGCCCGCCAAAGACCGAGCCGCGATGCCGGGCCAGCCCTTCCAGATCCAGCACCTGCGCGCCGCGCTCGGCCAGACGGTGCAGCAACGCGGTCTTGCCGGTACAGGTCATGCCTTCCAGCACCACCAGCCGATGCGCCAAAGGCCGGTCATACAGCGCCTCAACCACCAACCGACGATAGGTCCGATAGCCGCCATTAAGGATCTCGGCCCGCCAACCGATCTCACGCAACAGCCAGCCAAAGGTGCCCGAGCGTTGCCCGCCGCGCCAGCAATAGACCAAGGGCCGCCAAGCCCCATCCCGATCCGCCAATGCTGTATCCACATGGTGGGCCACATTCCGCAGCACCAGCGCGGCCCCCATCTTGCGGGCCCCGAAACGGCTTTGTTGCACATACATGGTGCCAACCCGGGCGCGTTCGTCATTGTCGAGAACCGGCAGGCTGATCGCCCCCGGCACCCGGTCTTCGGCAAATTCATCGGGCGAGCGGGCATCGATGAGGTCATCGAACCCGGCGGCGTCCAGATCGGACAGGTTGGTCAGGTGAAAAGTCATGCCCGTCGATACACTGCCCTTAGCGCCGGGGAAAGGGACCGGCCCGTTAATCCTGATTGCGCAAAATGCGGGCCGGACGCACCGCAAGCGGACGCCATGCAAAGGCCAATCCTGAGATCAGCGTCGCCAGAACCCCGCCCAGAATGATCGTCAGTGCCGACCCCCATGCCAGCGCGAAGGGCGCGTCCATCACATAAGTCATCACCCCCCATCCCGCAGCCGCCCCAGCGGCCAGCGCCACCAGCCCAGCCGCGCCGCCAAGCAAGGCGGACCGCAGCGCGAAACTGCCCAAGATGCGTCCACGCGTGGCCCCAAGCGTCTTCAGGATGGCCGCTTCATAGATCCGGCCCCGCTCGCCCGCAGCCGCCGCACCGATCAACACCACGAAGCCGGTGAGCAGCGTCGCCGCCGCCCCATAGGACGTCGCCGCCGCGATCCCGGCCAGCACGCCCGCGACATTGTCGATGGCATCCCGGACCCGGATGGCGGTGATGTTGGGATAGGCCGTCGCCAGATCGCGCAACACGGCGGCCTCCGTCGCCTCATCGGCATAGACCGTCGAGATATAGGTATGCGGCGCCCCGGCCAGCGCAGCCGGGTTCATCGTCATCACGAAGCCAATCCCAGCGGTCGAGAAATCCACCACCCGAAAGCTGGTCACCTCGGCCTCGATCTCGCGCCCCAGCACGTTGACCGTCACCCGGTCACCCAGTTTGAGACCAATTTCCAGCGCCTCTTCTTCGGCAAAGCTCATCTGGGGTGGGCCAGTGTAATCTTCCGGCCACCAAGCGCCTTGCGTCACGATGGTGCGCGGCGGCGGTGTTGCCGAATAGGTCAGCCCCCGGTCGCCGCGCACCACCCAGTGATCGCCCGCAACCTCACGCGCCGGACGCCCATTGATCTTGGTAATAACGCCGCGCAGCATCGCCGCCGTATCGGTGCGGCTGACGCCCGCATCACCGTCCAGCCGGTCGCGGAAGCCGTCGATCTGGTCGGGCTGAATGTCGACAAAGAAATACGACGGCGCCACCGCGGGCAATTCGCCCTGAATGGCCGAGCGCAGGTTGGTGTCGATCTGGCCAACCGCCGCCAGCACCGTCAGCCCCAGCCCAAGCGACAGCACCACGGACACCGCCGCTTCGTCCGGCCCGCCAACGGCCGCAAGGGCCAAGCGCAAGGCGGGTCGCCCGCGCAAGACCGGGCTGCGCGACAAGCGCCGGGCCATCCAACGCAACCCCCGCGCCGCCAGTGCCAGCACGGCCAGCGCCCCGGCAATTCCGCCCGCCGTCCACAACGCCAGCCCCGGCACCCCCGAGAACAGCGCCGCGGCCCCGACCAGCAACAGCAACAGTCCGGCAATCACCGCCAGATAGGGCAATCGCGGCCAGCCGCCATCCCCCGGCCCCGTCCCCCGGAACAACGCGGCGGGGCGGACCCGCTCGGTCTGGGCCAGCGGCCACAGCACGAAAATCAGCGCCGTCAATGTCCCGTACAACGCCGCCTCCAGCAACGGAGCGGGAAAGACGCCAAAGGCAACCGGCACCGGCAACTGCGCCTGAATAAGCGGTGCCAGCGCCAGCGGCAGTGCCGCGCCCAGAACCACCCCAGCGGTCACTCCGACCACTGTCAGCACCCCCACCTGAATGAGATAGGTGGCAAAAATCGTGGCGCGGTCAGCGCCCAAGGTTTTCAGCACCGCAATGACCCCGGTTTTGCCCGCCAGATAGGCCCGCACCGAGGCCGAGATCCCGACCCCGCCCACGGCCAGCCCCGCCAGCCCGACCAACACCAGAAACGCGCCGATGCGTTCGACAAAGCGCTGCACCCCCGGCGCGCCGTTGCGGCTGTCACGCCAGCGCATTCCGGCATCGCGGAACCGGGTCTCGGCCACGACTTCCAGCGCGGCAAGATCGGTGCCTTCGGGCAGGCTCAGGCGGTATTTCGCGTCAAACAGCGTGCCCTCGCTTAACAAGCCTGATCCATCCAGATCACTGGCCCGCACAATGGTGCGCGGTCCCAAGCCAAACCCAGCCGATGACGCATCCGGTTCGGTGACCAGCACCGCCGTCAGGCGGAAGGTCTGCACCCCCAGTTGAAAGGTGTCACCGACCGCCAAGCCCAACCGGTCGATCAGTCCGCGCTGCATCACGGCCCCCGGCAGATCGCCGGACCCATCCAAAGCCGTCGCCAACGGCATGACCGGGTCCAGGACCACCGCGCCCACCAACGGATACGCAGCGTCCACCGCCTTGACCTGCGTCAGCCCGCGATCGGCTGCGGTGCCCGCGCCGACCACGGCCATGGACCGAAAATCAATCACCTCCGACAGGCCCGTCGCCGTATCGGCCATCCATGCCCGCTCTGTCGCGTCGGCCCGGCGATAGGTGAATTCCATCTCGGCATCGCCGCCCAGAATGACCGCGCCTTGATCCGTCAAGCCTGCCTCAATCGCAGCACGGACCATGCCGACCGCGGCAATCGCCGTCACCCCAAGGGTCAGGCACAACAGGAAAATCCGAAAGCCCGCCAAGCCACCACGCAATTCACGCCGGGCGATCCGCGCCGCAACGCGCAGCGTCATTCTGCCGCCCTCGCCGATGCGTCATCGATCACCCGGCCATCCGCCAGATGCAGCACCCGGTCACAGCGCGCCGCCAGTTCCGGCGCATGAGTGACAAGCACCAGCGTCGCGCCATGTCGGTCCCGCAATCCAAACAGCAGATCCATGATCGCCTGCCCATTGGCCCCGTCCAGATTGCCCGTCGGCTCATCGGCCAACAGGATCGCCGGGCGCGGTGCCGCCGCCCGGGCCAACGCCACGCGCTGCTGCTCGCCCCCGGACATCTGCGAGGGGTAATGGTCCGCCCGACTGGCCAGTCCGACCGCCGCCAGTTCTTCGGCGGCACGGTCGAACGCGTCCTTATGTCCGGCCAATTCTAACGGGGTTGCGACATTTTCCAGCGCGGTCATGGTCGGGATCAGGTGGAAGGATTGAAAGACAACCCCCATATGATCCCTGCGGAACACCGCAAGCTGGTCTTCATCCAGCGCCCCTAAATCGCGGCCCAGCGCCGTGACTTGCCCCCCCGTGGCGCGGTCCAAGCCGCCCATGAGCATCAGGAGAGACGATTTGCCGGACCCGGATGGCCCCACCAGCCCCAGCGTTTCACCAGCACTTACCGCCACCGTGATCCCGTGCAGGATGTCCACCGGCCCGGCATTGCCGTCAAGCGTCAGACGCACATCGGTGAGGGATAGGATCGGGTCGGCCATAAGTGCGCTCCTGCGGTTGCGGCATCCCCTTGCATATGGCGCGACAGCCGCCCATCGCAAGCGCCTGTCGGCAGTTGCCTTGGTCGCCGTCCTTTCAAGCGGCGCTGCGGTCTGGGCCGAACCGGTTACCATCGCTGCGCTTGGCGACAGCCTGACCCAAGGCTACGGCCTGCCCGAAGGCGACGGATTCGTCCCGAAAATGGACCAATGGCTGCAAGATCATGGTGCAGAGGCCATAATTCTGAATGCCGGAGTGTCGGGGGACACCACGGCGGGTGGCCTGTCTCGTCTGGGCTGGACCCTGACCCCTGATGTCGATGCCATGATTGTGTTCTTGGGGGGCAATGACATGCTGCGCGGGCTTGATCCGGCCACCAGCCGCGCCAATCTGGATGCGATCCTATCCGAGGTTCAGACCCGCAACCTGCCGGTTCTGCTGATTGGCCTGCCCGCCGCCGGAAATTACGGCGCGACGTTTAAATCCGACTTCGATGCGATCTATCCCGAGTTGGCGGCCAAATACGGCACCCTTCTGGTGCCAGATTTCTTCGCGGCGCTTCAGGCACAGCCCGGCGGCACGGCCGCGATCCGTCAGCGCTATTTTCAGGCCGATGGCATTCACCCCAATCCCGATGGTGTGACCCTGATCGTTGACCAGATCGGCCCTGAGGTTGCGAAGCTGATTGAACTGGCGCAAGACTGACCACGCCCCCTGTCCCGCCCCTTTCCGCGCCCTAGGTGACGGGGGGCACGGAGGGCACATCGATGCTGCTACAGGTTCAATCTCTGACCAAGACTTATCCGGCAGCACCGGGTACGGATGCGGCTCGGCATGTTCTGTCCGGCGTCTCGCTGACGCTAGATGCTGGCGAGACGTTGGCCCTGACCGGTGAAAGCGGCAGCGGCAAAAGCACGTTGATGACCCTGATTGCGGGCTTGGACCGCCCCGATAGCGGCCAGATCCGAATCGAAGGGGCCGACATCGCTGGTTGGCCCGACCGACGCCTTGCCCAGATGCGCCGTCGCCAGATTGGCTTGATCTTTCAGCAGTTCAATTTGATCCCCTCTTTGGATGTCGCGGCAAATCTGGCGTTTCAGGCCCGGCTTGCGGGCCGCTTTGACCAAGGCTGGACCGCGATCGTGGCCCAGCGGCTGGGCCTTGACGGGCATCTGTCGCTCTATCCCGAACAGTTGTCCGGTGGCCAGCAGCAGCGCGTCGCCATCGGGCGAGCTTTGGCCGCGCGGCCCGCGCTGGTCTTGGCGGATGAGCCGACCGGCAATCTGGACGAAGCCACCGCCGACCGGGTCATCGATCTGATGCTGGAGCTGGTGATCGACAGTGGCGCGGGGCTGTTGATGGTCACCCATTCCAGCCGCCTCGCCGCACGGCTGGGGCGCCGCACCCATCTCAGCCATGGGCGGCTGGCATGAAACGCGCCGCCGCCCACGCGCTGTGGTCCCATTGGCGGCGTCACCCCGGTCAGGCCCTGACGCTGGTGCTGGGGCTGGCGCTGGCAACGGCGCTATGGACCGGCGTACAGGCGATCAACGCCGAGGCCCGCGCCAGCTATGCCCGCGCCACCGCCGTGCTGACACAAGACGCCCAGACAACGCTAATCGCCCGAGATGGCGGCACGATTCCGGTGGCGACCTATGTGCGCCTGCGCCGAGCCGGGTGGCAGGTTGCCCCGGTGCTGGAAGGTACCACCCGGCTGGCCGGACGCACCGTGACCCTGCTGGGCCTCGATCCGCTGTCCGGGCCGGTGTTGCCCCAAACTGCGCCGCTAGGATCCGGTGGCATTGCCCCGTTCATTGGCCCGCCCGGTCAACTTTATGCCGCGCCCGACACCGCCGCCCAACTGAACGGCGCGGTCCAGCCCGAGATCGTCGTATCAGACGATCTGCCACCGGATCATCTGATCGGCGATATTGCCCTTGTGGCCCGCCTGCTGGGGCGACCCGATCACCTGACCCGTCTGGTCCTTGCCCCCGCGCAAGCCACCGACCTGCCCCCCCTCGACCAAATCGCCCCGGCCCTGATCCGGGCCGATCCCGCCCCCGGCTCCGACCTTGCCGGGCTGACCGACAGTTTTCACCTGAACCTGACCGCCTTCGCCGCGCTGGCCTTCGCGGTGGGCCTGTTCATCGTCCACAGCGCCATCGGCTTGGCGTTCGAACAGCGCCGGCCGATGTATCGAACGCTGCGGGCTTTGGGCCTGTCAGCCCGCGCCCTCACCGGCCTTCTGGCGCTGGAACTGCTGGCCGTGGCGCTGATGGCCGGGCTGCTGGGCGTCGCAATGGGCTATGGCATCGCCGCAGCCCTGCTGCCGGACGTGGCCGCCACCCTGCGCGGTCTCTACGGCGCACCGGCCCGCGATAGCCTTGGGCTGCGGCCCGGGTGGATCGCCGCCGGGCTGCTCATGTCGCTATTGGGTACGGTGGTGGCGGGCGGTCAGGCCCTGTGGCGTCTGCACCGCCTGCCCATTCTGGCCAGCGCCGCGCCGCGGGCATGGCGCCGCGCCTCGACCAAGGGGCTGGGCTGGCAGGGTGGGTTGGCGGGGCTGCTGTTGCTGGCGGCAGGCTTGCTGACCCAAACCGCCGCCCCGCCGCACCTTGGCAGCGCCTTCGCCAGCCTTGCGGCGATGATGCTGGGCGCGGCCCTCGCCCTGCCACCGCTTCTGGCGGGGCTATTGGCGCTGGGAACCCGGCTGGCCCGCGGCCCCGTCGCCCAGTGGTTCTGGGCCGACAGCCAACAGCAACTCCCCGGCCTGTCGCTGGCCCTGATGGCGCTGCTGCTGGCGCTGGCGGCCAATATCGGTGTCTCAACCATGGTCGGCAGTTTTCGCACCACCTTCACCGGGTGGCTGGACCAACGCCTTGTCGCGGACGTTTATATCGACGCAGGATCGCCCGAAACGGCGCAGGCAGTGTTGCCGGCCCTCCGCCAGACCGCCACCGCCATCCTGCCCCGCATCACCACCGAGGCCCGGCTGAATGGCCACCCCGGCGAGGTGCAACTTTTGTCCGACGATCACAGCTATCGCGATCACTGGCCGTTGCTCAGCCCCGCCGCCGGGGTGTGGGAGGGGCTGGCTGAGGGCCGCGGCGCGCTGATCAACGAACAACTGGCCTATCGCAGCGGTCTTGCTCCGGGCGATCCCGTGACCCTCGACGGCACCGCGCTGCCGATCCTAGCCATCTATTCCGATTACGGCAATCCGCGCCCGCAGGCGATCGTCGGCGCAGCCACCTTTGCCGCGCTGTTCCCCGACCGCGCGGTCCAACGCTACGGCCTGCACATGGACCCCGAGGACCTGCCCGCCTTGCGCCTTGATCTGGAGGGCCGGTTCGGGTTGCGCCCGGATCAGATCATCGATCAGGCCAGCATCAAGGCTGCGTCGCTGCGGGTTTTTGAACAGACCTTCACCGTCACTGCCGCACTGAATGTTCTGACCTTGGGGGTCGCTGGCGTCGCGATCCTGACCAGCTTGCTCACCCTCGCCAGCTTGCGCTTGCCGCAGATTGCGCCGCTCTGGGCGCTGGGGATGACCCGGGCACGTCTGGGGCAGCTTGAACTGTTGCGTGCAGGTGTCCTTGCCCTGTTCACCGCCATTCTGGCGCTGCCGGTGGGGCTGGCCTTGGCGTGGATATTGCTGGCCCGGGTCAATGTCGCGGCGTTCGGCTGGCGCCTGCCGATGGTGCTGTTTCCCGGCGATTGGGCGCTATTGGGCGGCATCGCCGTGCTGGCGGCGCTGGCCGCAGCCGCATGGCCCGCGCGCCGCCTTGCCACCCGCCCTGCCGCCGATCTGCTAAAGGTATTTGCCAGTGAGCGTTAGATCCCTTCTCTGCGCCGGGCTCATCGCCCTGCAACCAAGCCTTGGTCTTGCACAGGGCTTTGCCGGTCTGGCCAGCGATGCCGAGGGCTTTGCCCTGCCCCAGCCGAACCCAAGTTTCAGTTTTCCCCGCGATCACGGCCCCCATCCGGCGTTTCGCATTGAATGGTGGTATGTCACCGCCAATCTCAGCGACACGGCCGGGCGCGATTACGGCGTTCAGTGGACCCTGTTCCGCTCGGCCCTGCATCCCGGCGAGACCGCCGGCTGGGACTCGCCGCAAATCTGGTTTGCGCATGCTGCGGTGACCAGCGCCCAGCGCCATCTGGTCGGACAAAGCTATGCCCGGGGCGGCATCGGGCAGGCCGGCGTCACCGCGACGCCCTTTGCGGCGTTCATTAACGACTGGGCAATGACCGGACGCGCCGGACCGGGCCAAGACGGCCTCAGCGCCCTCGACCTGACCGCGCGTGGACCCGATTTTGCCTATGACCTGCAACTGGATGCCGACGGACCGCTCATTCGCCACGGCGATGGCGGCTATTCGGTGAAATCGCCGCGCGGTCAGGCCAGCTATTACTACGCGCAACCCGGCTACCAAGTCAGCGGTCATCTGGATTTGCCCTCCGGTCCGGTGGCGGTCACCGGGCAGGCGTGGCTGGACCGGGAATGGTCGTCGCAACCCCTCGCGCCGTCCCAGACCGGCTGGGACTGGTTTTCATTACATCTGGACAGCGGCGACAAGCTGATGGTGTACCGCCTGCGCGACACCGATGGCGCAGATTTCAACCCCGGCACTTGGATTGGCCAAGATGGCACCGCGCACTATCTGAATGATGGCGAGATCACCCTAACCGCGCAGGAGACCACCTCAATTGCAACCGCAACCCTTCCCACCACATGGCGGATCACCGTGCCCCATCGGCAGATCGACGTGATCGTCACCGCCCTCAACCCGCAGGCTTGGATGGACACGACCCCGGCCTATTGGGAAGGTCCGGTGCAGGTCACTGATGCCGCCAGCGGCGGCGCGGTCGGGCGCGGCTATCTTGAGATGACCGGCTATGACTGACTGGTGGGCCGAGCTCGGACAATTGCAGGACAGGTTCTGGACCTGCCTGTGCGACGGTGCTGCCGGACGCCACCCGGCGGCGCGGTTTTTGGCCCTTGCAACCGCCGGACAGACCGGCGGCGCCGAGGCGCGCATGGTGGTCCTGCGCGGCGCGGATCGCGGCAACGGCAGCCTAACGGTGCATACCGACACCCTATCCGCCAAAGTCAGTGAATTGCGGGCGGATCCCCGGGCATCGCTGCTGTTTTGGGACCCTGATCTGCGCCTGCAAGTGCGCCTGAAGGTCGAAGTTGGCATCGACACCGGACAGGTGGTGGACGCGGACTGGCAGCGCGTTCCCGAACCGGCCCGCCGGGTTTATGGCATCCTGCCGCCCCCCGGCGCGGATCTGACCGCTCCGGTCGATCTGGCAACCTTGCCTGATCGCAGCCGTTTTGCGGTTATGACCTGCACCATCACCCGGATCGACGCTCTGCATCTGGGCCGCACCACCCACCGGCGGGCCATGTTCCGGCGCAGCGATGATTGGATCGGCCAGTGGATCGCCCCCTAACCCGCGGCAGGCAAGATGCGCCCCTTGGCGGATGGATCCCCGTCCGGTTCAATCTTGCGTTAACCAAGACGCGCTAGCGCTGGTCAGGTGCCCCTGACCGGAGACCCGCATGACCCGCCTGATTTCGCCCGACTTCACGCCGCCTTGCCGGACCGATGTGCCCGCCTTTGCCCGCGCCTTGTCCAACCGGCTGTGGGAGGACAGAAACATTGCCGGTCTGGACAACCTGCTGGCCCCGGACGTGATCCTGCGGACCCCGGATCAGGTGCTGCATGGGGCGGGGGCGGTGCTTGCCGCCCTGTTGGCCGAACGCGCCGCCTGCCCGGACCTGCAAGCGCTGTGCGAAGACACGATCTGGTGCGATACCACCGCCCGCCAAGGCGACGGAGAGCCGGGCTTTTTATGCGCGAACCGGCTGACGGCACTGGCGGGGCACAGTGGCGACGGTCTGTTCGGCCCGGCCAGCGGCACCCGGCTGCGCGCCCGAATGATGCTGGATGTCTGGTGCACCGGTGACCGGGTCCGAGAAGGCTGGTTGATCCGCGACACCGCCGCCATTCACCGCGCGCTGGGGCAAGACCCCAAATCCGCAGTCCGGCAAAGCCTCAGCCAAGACAGCGGCCTTGAAAGCTGCGCACCACCCCTGACCCCCGACACCGATCCCGACGGCGCCTATGGGGGGCGCGGCGACGACAGCCCAACCGGCGACCACCTGTCAGACCTCGTCAAACGCATCATGACCGGTGAATTCTCGGCCATCGCCCATCACTACGACCGCGCCTGTGCGCTGGCCTATCCCGGCGGCACCGATGAGATCGGCCATCTGGCTGCGGAACGCTTCTGGATGGGGCTGCGCAGCGCCTTTCCCTCGGCCAGCTTCCGCATCGATCACTGCATGGGCCTGAAAGACGCCGGCGCCGCCCCCCGCGCCGCCCTGCGCTGGTCGCTTTATGGCAAGCATGACGGCTTCGGGGCGTTCGGTCCGCCCACCGGTGCCTATGTCTATGTGATGGGCATGACCCATGCCGAGTTCGGGCCGCACGGGCTGCGCCGCGACTGGACCCTCCTAGACGTCGCCGCCATCTGGAAACAGATCCTTTTGGCCACCGGCGCGGTCTAGCCCCGCCCGACCTCGACCGACGGCAAAATCCGCAGCCAGAACCGGTGCAGCATCAGCGCCGCCGCCATCACCAGACCGGCCAGCAACCCCAGCCAGACCCCGGCGGCACCCATCTCAAGCACAAAGCCCAGCACATAGGCCACCGGCACCCCGACCCCCCAGTAACTGACCGCAGCGAAGATCATCGGCACCCGGGTGTCCTGCACCCCGCGCAGCAGCGCCAGCACCATGACCTGAGCGCCGTCCGACAACTGGAACAGCGCCGCCAGCACCATCAACGTCACCCCGGTCGCCAAGATCTGATCCTTCAATGGATCAGACGCGTCCAGAAACACCAAAATCAATGGCTCAGGCACCAGCAGAAACACCACCACAGTCACGAAACTGACCAACAAGGACAAGATCAGCCCCGCAGTCCCGTCCCGGCGCAACAACGCGCCATCAGACCGGCCATACGCCGATGCGGCCCGGATTGTTGCGGCCTGCGACAGGCCCAGATGCACCATGAACGTCGCCGTGGCCAGTTGCAGCACGATCCCATGCGCCGCCAACGGCACCACACCGACCCAGCCCACCATCACCGCCGAGGCCGAGAACATCCCGACCTCGGCCAGCAGGGTCAACCCAATCGGCCAGCCCAAACGGAACACCCGCCCCAGCCCGACCCAGTCGGGCCGCCACAGCCGCACGAAGATCGCGTGATCCGGGTGTTTCCACGCGGCGTAGGCACCCAAGGTGGCCGCACCCATCAGATTGGTGCCCACTGTCGCCACCGCCGCGCCCTGCACCCCCAGTTCGGGCAGGCCCAGCCGACCGAAAATCAGCACATAATTCAGCCCCGCGTTCAGAACCGCGCTGGCCAAGGTCACGACCATCACCACCCGGGTCTGCTCCAGCGCCGCAAGATAGCTGCGCAACACCATAAAGATCAGCGCTGCGGGCAAGCCCCATGCCGCGACCCGGATGTAATCTCCGGCCAGAATGGCGACCTGATCGGGCTGGCCCAGCGCCGCAAACAGCGACCGCCACATGATCAGCACCGGCACCACGAGGGCGGCAAAGCCCATGGACGCCCACAGCCCCATCCGCGTCACCCGGCGAATTTGCACCACATCGCCCACTGCCGCCGCCGCCGCAACCAGCGGCATGACCGCAAAGGCAAAACCCGACCCCAGCAGAATCATCGTGAACAGGATCGACGTCGCCACCACCAGCGCCGCCAGTTCAGGCACGCCATACCAGCCGATCATCACCGTATCGGTGAGCGTGATCAGAAATTGCGCCAGCTGACTGCCGATCAACGGCAGCCCCAGCGTCAGAATCGCCGCCATATGCGACCAAAGGGATTTTGTCTGAACCATGCTTGCCCTTAATCGCTTGGCAGGCGCGGCTCAAGCATCAAGACGCGGGCTTATTGCACCTCGACATACCGGGCCATCATCCGCGCGATATTGCTGCGGCGGAACTGGCGCAGCGTGTCTTTGCCGGGGATATAGCGGATGCCGCCGCTCACCGCACTGAAGCCGCTGTCGCCGCGATAATCATTGATGGCGCTGCCGTATTCCAAAAACAGGCTCGAGCTCCAGCCTTGCGGCCGGTACTCCGTGCCCACGCCCCAGACCTGACCGTCCGTATCGGCCATCAATCCGGCGTTCACGCTCCAGTTGTCGGTGACATAGTAATCGACCTCGCCCTGCGCAAAGAGCGAGCTTTGGCTGCGCCCCGGAACCGGGTCCGTGTGGCTGAGATATTGCAACCCGCCCATTCCGCGCCACGTCAAGGATTGCCCGAAATGCTCGGCGGTATAGGCCAACTCGCTGCTGGTGCTCAGATCCTTGGCATCGCGGATTCGCGCCCCGATGCCGAACCGGTTGGTCCCGACCGAGCGCGCGAATTGCAGCTGCCCGCCGCTTGAGGCCGGAAACGGCCCGCTCAGATCATCAGGCAGCACACCCAATTCCAGTGCGCCGCGGACTTTGCCATCGCCCACCCCCCACGTCAGACCCGCCGTCAGCCGCAGATAATCGCTGTTGGCCCCGCCCACCGGATCACTGTTGGAATAGGCCAGCGCCACATCCCCATCTGCCGCATGCGCCGCGCTGCCGCTTGCTAGCACGACCAAAGCGGTCACCGCATATGCGGTCATGGTCTGCTTCATGGCTCTGCCTCATTGGTTTTTTCTTTGACGAAAACAAACCATGGCCCACCCGCCAATGCAACTGCCGCACCGCTGCGGATTGTGCCGGGCGGTGGTTTTGCCCTAGACTGAGCATCCATGGACGCCACCCCAAAAAAGAACGAGCAGCACAATGGCCGATGATCTCCTGTCCTCCGCACCTGCGGCCTCTGACTATGACGCCTCCTCCATCGAGGTTCTCGAGGGGCTGGAGCCGGTGCGCAAACGTCCCGGCATGTATATTGGCGGTACCGATGAACGGGCGCTGCACCATCTGGTGGCCGAGGTTCTTGACAACTCCATGGACGAAGCGGTCGCCGGGCACGCCTCGCGCATTGAGGTTGAACTGCTGGCGGACGGCAGCTGCACGGTGCGCGACAATGGCCGCGGCATTCCGGTGGACCCGCACCCGAAATTTCCGGGCAAATCCGCGCTTGAGGTGATTTTGTGCACCCTGCACGCGGGCGGCAAATTCTCGGGCAAAGCCTATCAGACCTCCGGCGGCCTGCACGGCGTCGGCATCTCGGTGGTCAATGCGCTGTCCGATCACGTCCGGGTCGAGGTTGCCCGCAATCGCCAGCTTTACGTCCAAGAATTTTCCCGCGGCATCCCCCAAGGGCCGGTGACCGAGGCCGGTGCGGCCCCCAACAGACGCGGCACCTCGGTCACCTTCCACCCAGATGCCGAGATCTTCGGTAAGTTAAGGTTAAAGCCGGCACGATTGCTGAAAATGGTGCGCTCGAAAGCCTACCTATTCTCGGGCGTCGAAATCCGCTGGAAATCGGCCATCGACGATGGCGAAACCCCGCTCGAGGCCACCTTCCACTTCCCCGGCGGCCTATCCGACTACTTGCGCGAAACACTTGACGGCGCAGCCACTTATGCCGACCGCCCGTTCGCGGGTAAAGTCAGCTTCGAAGAACGCTTCAAACTGCCCGGTCAGGTGGAATGGGCGATCAACTGGACCCCGTCGCGCGACGGCTTCATCCAATCTTACTGTAACACCGTGCCGACCCCCGAAGGCGGCACCCACGAAGCCGGGTTCTGGGCCGCTATCCTCAAGGGCATCCGCGCCTATGGCGAGTTGGTCAACAACCGCAAGGCCAAGGACATCTCGCGCGAGGACCTGCTAACCGGGGGCTGCGCGCTGGTCTCTTGCTTCATCCGCGACCCTGAATTCGTCGGCCAGACCAAGGACCGGCTGGCCACAACCGACGCCGCCCGTCTGGTCGAAGGCGCGGTGCGCGATCACTTTGACAACTGGCTGGCCGCCGACACCAAATCCGCCGGGGCGATCCTCGATTTCCTGATCCTGCGCGCCGAAGAACGCCTGCGCCGCCGTCAGGAAAAGGAAACCGCCCGCAAGACCGCCACCAAGAAGCTGCGCCTCCCCGGAAAATTGGTCGACTGTTCGCAATCGGCCCGCGACGGCACCGAAATTTTCCTCGTCGAAGGCGACAGCGCCGGTGGCTCCGCCAAGATGGCCCGTGACCGCAAGACCCAGGCCCTGCTGCCTCTGCGCGGCAAGATCCTGAACGTGCTGGGGGCGGCCTCGTCCAAGATGGGCGCGAACCAAGAAATCAACGACCTGTGCCAAGCCCTTGGGGTCGGCATGGGCAGCCGGTTCAACGTCGAAGACCTGCGCTATGACAAGGTCATCATCATGACCGACGCCGATGTGGACGGCGCCCATATCGCCGCCCTGTTGATGACCTTTTTCTTCAGCCAGATGCGGCCACTGATCGATGCTGGCCACCTCTACCTCGCCTGCCCGCCGCTCTACCGCCTGACCCAAGGGGCGCACCGGGTCTATTGCCTCGACGAGGCCGAGCGCGATGCGTGGATGGAAAAAGGCGTCGGCGGACGCGGCAAGATCGACGTCTCACGCTTCAAGGGCTTGGGCGAGATGGATGCCAAGGATTTGAAAGACACCACCATGAACCCGCTGACGCGCAAGCTGATCCGGGTCAATATCGACGAGGACGAGCCGGGCGAAACCGGCGATCTGGTCGAACGCCTGATGGGCAAGAAGCCCGAAAAGCGGTTCGAGTATATTCAGGAAAACGCCCGCTTCGTCGAAGAGTTGGATGTTTAACTGGCGCGGCCATCCCAGCCTTGCCTAAGGCTGGGCTTGGCGGCAACGTCAGAGGGATCACCCCGTGCAGCCCGTCCATGTGCGCCAACGCGGTCGCCTATGCCTGCAACCACGGCATCATACGCCACTGTTGCAGGTGATCAAACAGGCCTGACATCAAGCGCATTTTCTTCAGCCAAGCCCTGACCCATCCGCCCTGTTTCGCCACCTAAGGCCGTGGACCAGACACCTTCCCCCGCTTCAAAACTGATTTTTTAATCCAGTCTTTGACTGGGAATCGTGGCTTGGGCAGCACCGGAAGCGGAACAGCCTTATTCTTGCCCGTGTCGATGCCAGCAATGAAGTCACGCAACGCGCGGTCCAAAAACTTCTTCATCTCCGGAACGGTACTCCGCGAGAGGTCTGAATCTATAACCGGCTCGTCCAAATCAATGCCGAACTCGTCCTTCAGCCAAAGCAATTCTGGCACTGCTTGCTGCCGGATCAAATCAATTGTCTCTGGAGGCAGGACAAATTTCGGGCCGCCAATTTTTGTCAGATAACGCCTGTTCGCGACGTTATAAGCCGCCTCTCCTAATATTTTCCGGTGCAGGTCGGCCATGAACACAGCTTTCATAGATAAGCTCGTATTCACACGGATACGCTCGATGTCCGCAATTGGTCCTGAATAGCCGATTGCCGTCAAGATATCGAATTCGGCCGCAAAAGATTTTGAGGTCGCGAAAGGACGCACGAGAATTCGATCTTTTCCCAAAGCATTTAGAAACGGACGTAATTTGGTTACTTTAGGCCAAATCGGATCCGCAAGCAGTTTGGAAAGTGAATGCGCCCCCATTTTGACCGATTGATTGATCACACTTGTGGAAAGGGCGATTGGGTGCCGCACGTAGTACACAACATTCAGCTCAAATCCAATGTTGGAAAAATATGCGTCCAATTTCTTGATTTGTGGAATCATCAAATCAAAGAAATACTCTGTCGACAGTAATATATCGCCATCGAAGCCGCGAACCTCTTCCTCTAATTTTGAAAGAAATTCTTTCGACCGGCGCTCTGCCTCTTCTTTCGGAATGTCTTTATTTTTAAAATAAAAACTGCGCACCCCACTTTGATGGAATTCGGCCACAAGGATCGTATGATCCACAGAGTCTCCGGGATACAATAATCCGTTATTTTTCAATGCCAATCTGGACGCAGACAACGATCGCTGGATTGACGTCGTGCCGGTCTTTGGCATGCCGACATGCAAGTAACATTTCCGAATTGGTTCTCTCACACAAATTTAGAAAATTTCGCGCCAGTCGGCCCCAAGATAACGTAGGCACGCGGCGTACTGTATTGAGGCGAAATGTTCCACCCCAGATGGCCACATCCGTCCCCGCCTCTCCCGCAGTTTTCACCCCCCGGACGCCACTGCCACAATCCACTTCCCCCTGATCCGATCAGTGCCCCGGCGGGGCCGCGTTCTGTCAACAGGCCAACCCTGCCCCCCCTGCGAGTGTAAGGCCAAGGGTCCGACGAAAGTCCGACAAAAGTCCGATAGATGTCCGACACCGAAAACCGGGCGATTTCGGCCTTTTCCACCGCCGCCTGCCGTGTCAGTCTTGGCCGCAAAAGGGGCCCCCATGACCATCACCGCCGTCGTTTTCGATGCCTATGGCACTTTGTTCGACTACCATGCCGCCCTGCGAAAGGCGGCTGAAAATCCAGCCTATCCGCAGCTTGCCGGTGTCTGGGAGGATGTCTCTGATGTGTGGCGTTCCAAACAGCTCTCCTATAGTTGGCTACGGGCAATTACGGGTAATCATTGTGATTTTTGGCAAGTGACCCAAGATGCCTTGGATGTCGCGCTTGAGACGCACGGCCTGCCTGACCCTGAATTACGCGCTCATCTTCTCGACCTTTACTGGCATCTCGACGCCTTTGCCGAGGTTCCACAGCTTCTGGCCGATCTCAAAGCCACGGGCCTGACCACCGCGATCCTGTCGAACGGATCGCAAGCGATGCTGGACGCGGCAATTTCTTCGGCTGATATCAAAGAACATATTGATTTTGCTATATCAATTGACAAGGCCGAGGTCTTTAAGCCCGCCGCGAAAGTCTATGAACTGGTCCAACAAACCACAGGCCAGCGTCCCGATCAGGTGCTGTTTGTGTCCGCCAACGGCTGGGATGTGGCCTCGGCAGGGGCGTTCGGCTTTCAGACCCTGTGGGTCAACCGCGCCAGCGCCCCGATGGACCGCCTGCCCGCCACCCCCGACCGCACCGCATCCGACCTCGGTGCCCTGCCCGGTCTGCTGGCGCAGGACCGCCACCGCGCCGCCCCGCCCAAGACCTTCACCACCTCAGATGGGCTACGCCTTGCCTACCGCGACGAAGGCGGCGGTCCCGTGCTGTTGTGTCTCAGCGGCCTGACGCGAAATATGTCGGATTTTGATTTTATCGCAAGGGATTACAGCGACCGCGCCCGGGTGATCCGAATGGATTATCGCGGGCGCGGGGCCTCGGATTTCGACCCCGACTATTTGCACTACACCCTCGAACGCGAAGGGCGAGACGCACTGGAATTGCTGGATCATCTGGGGATAGACCGCGCCGCGATCTTAGGCACCTCGCGGGGGGGGCTGATCGCAATGACACTGGCGACCAGCCACAAGGACCGACTGTCGGGCGTCTGCCTTGTCGATATCGGCCCCGAGTTGAACCCCAAAGGCCTGGTCGACATCTTCGGCTATCTCGGCCTGACCCCATCCGAGACAACGCTGGAATACGGCACCGACGCACTGGTCGCCCGGTCGGCCTCCGACTTCCCCCATGTATCGCGGGCCCGCTGGCGGCAGCACGCCGAACGCATCTGGCGCGAGACAGACGCCGGGCTAGAACTGCGCTATGATCCGCAACTACGGGACGCGCTGCTGGCGCAGTCCCAAACCAGCAGCGACGAGGTCGCCAACGATATGTGGCCTGCGTTTGACACGATGAACGGGCTGCCTCTGGCGCTGTTGCATGGTCAGTATTCCAACCTGTTGACGGACACGACCGTCGACAAAATGCGCGAGCGTCGCGCGGATATGATTTATGAACAGGTCGCCAACCGCGGCCACGTGCCCTTTCTGGACGAACCTGAAAGCCGTCGCGGGATCGCCGCGTTCTTGGAGTTGATTGTATGACACCTGACTTGATTGCTGCCGCTGCGGACCGGATTTCCGGCTTTGTCCGGGTGACCCCGATTCTGTCCGCACCGGCGCTGGACGCCATTGCCGGACGGCGGGTTTTGGTCAAGGCAGAGTGCCTGCAACATACCGGATCGTTCAAGTATCGCGGCGGCAAATCGGCAGTAACCGCGCTGATGGCCGCGGGCGGTGCGCACGGCGTTATGGCATTTTCGTCGGGTAATCACGCGCAGGGCGTCGCCCGTGCCGCCGCCGAGGCAGGTCTGTCGGCGGTAATCCTGATGCCCTACGATGCGCCAGAGGTGAAGATCGCAAACACCAAGGCACTTGGGGCGGAAGTGGTGCACTATGACCGCCAAACCGAAGATCGCGATGCCATCGGCGCCCGACTGGCGGCCGAGCGCGGTCTGCACCTGATTCGCCCCTTTGACGACCCACAGGTCATCGCGGGACAAGGCACCACCGGTCTAGAAATCGCCCGTCAGGTCGGGGCGCTTGGGGTGGTTCAAGCGGATGTTCTGGTCTGTTGTGGCGGTGGCGGGTTGACGGCGGGCATCGCCACTGCCCTCGCGGACAAGGCCCCTGGCCTTCGCGCCCGTCCGGTTGAACCGGCAGGATTCGACGATGCGGCGCGGTCCCTAATCGCAGGGAAAATCGTGACAAATGCGCCCGGCGGCACCAGTATCTGTGATGCCATCGTCACCCCCTGCCCGGGCAATCTGACCTTCCCAATTCTTCAACGCCTCGCTGGACCCGGCCTTGCGGTCAGCGATGAGGATGCCCTGCGCGCCATGGCATTGGCGTTTCGCCACTTGAAAATTGTGCTGGAACCGGGGGGCGCTGTCGCCCTTGCCGCCGCGCTGTTTCAGCCCGAAGCTATCGCAGGCGACACGGTGATCGCAGTGGCTTCAGGCGGCAATGTCGACGCAGGAATATTTCAACGTGCCCTTGCACTACTTTGACGCCGCGAGAAGCAAATAATCCGGGCTATGCACACCAGCCCACCGGAGACATTGGTGCCACCCCACATCCAGCCTTCTGAGGTTGGATGTGGGGCGGAAACGCGCGAAGGTTACTTCGGCCCTGCGAAGTACCAAATGATAAAGCCAAGTACCGGCAGCACCAAAATCAGCAGAATCCAAAGCAGTTTATTCAGCGTCGGCACGCCCGAATTAATCACTTTCGCGATTGCGTAAATGTCGGCGATGAGGACGATCAGTCCAAGAATAAATTCCATGAGGTCTCTCCGTTGTCGTTGGCAGAGCAACGCCTGACGGGCCGATCCGGTTCCATAAGGATCGCAGGCGTCGCATCAGTCACATACCAGCCACCACCAACGGCGGCCAAGACCACAGACTGTTCTTACGCACAGAGTGACTTGAGGGGAGACCCCACAGCGCGCTTCAGCGTTTGCCCCGCCGTTTCACCCCGCCCCGTTGCCCGCCGCGCCCGGCGGTTGAGCGGCCAGCGGCTTTCTGGGCGTCCTCTACGGCAGCCTCGACCGCAGATTGCCGGGCAAGCGGATCATTGGACACCATCAAATCAACCGTTTCCAACCGTTTGATTTCGTCGCGCAACCGCGCCGCTTCCTCAAACTCAAGATTTTCCGCAGCCTTGCGCATGTCAGTGCGGAGGCCATTCAGATGCGCCTCTAGGTTGGCTCCGTGCATCGGCTTGTCGATCTTGGCCGTAACCCGGGCCATGTCCGCGTCGCCTTTATAGAGACCAGACAGGATATCATCGACGTTTTTCTTGATCGTGGTGGGCGTGATGCCATGCTCGACATTGTATGCGATCTGCTTGTCTCGGCGGCGGGTGGTCTCGCCAATGGCGCGCTCCATCGAGCCGGTCACTCGGTCCGCATACATGATCACCCGGCCCTCGGCATTCCGCGCGGCGCGACCGATGGTCTGGATCAGTGAAGTCTCTGAGCGCAGGAAGCCTTCCTTATCCGCATCCAAAATCGCCACCAGTCCGCACTCAGGAATATCCAAACCCTCGCGCAATAGGTTGATACCAATCAACACATCGAACGCCCCAAGGCGCAGATCCCGCAGGATCTCAATCCGCTCAATCGTGTCGATATCCGAATGCATATAGCGCACCCGAATGCCCTGTTCATGCAGGTATTCGGTCAAGTCTTCGGCCATGCGCTTCGTCAGAACTGTCGCCAAAATCCGCCGACCTTCCTGTGCCACTTTGCGAATTTCGTCGAGCAGATCGTCCACCTGCATGGTGACAGGACGGATCTCAATTTGCGGATCGATCAATCCGGTGGGGCGAATGACCTGTTCCGCGAAGACGCCACCGGCTTGGTTCATTTCCCACGCGGACGGCGTCGCCGAAACATAGATCGATTGCGGCCGCATCGCGTCCCACTCTTCGAACTTCAACGGCCGGTTGTCCATGCAAGACGGCAACCGGAACCCGTGCTCCGCCAAGGTGAATTTGCGCCGATAGTCGCCCTTGTACATCGCGCCGATCTGCGGCACCGAGACATGGCTTTCGTCGCAAAAAACAATCGCATTATCGGGAATGAATTCGAACAATGTCGGCGGCGGCTCGCCGGGGTCACGTCCCGTCAGATAGCGGGAGTAATTCTCGATGCCGTTGCAGACGCCGGTGGCTTCCAGCATCTCCAGATCGAAGGTACAGCGCTGTTCTAGGCGCTGCGCTTCCAGCAGCTTGCCCTCGCCGACCAATTGATCCAGCCGTTGACGCAATTCCTTTCGGATCCCAATCACCGCCTGTTTCATGGTCGGTTTTGGCGTCACATAATGCGAATTCGCATAAATTCGGATCCGATCGAACGTGTCGGTCTTTTCCCCGGTCAGCGGATCAAACTCGGTAATCGCTTCCAGTTCTTCGCCGAAGAACGAAAACCGCCAAGCGCGATCCTCAAGGTGGGCCGGAAAGACCTCTAGTACGTCGCCCCGCACCCGGAACGAACCCCGCGCAAAGGCATGATCGTTGCGGCGGTACTGCTGCGACACCAGATCGGCCATGACCGCGCGCTGATCGTAACTGTTGCCGGTAATCAGGTCCTGCGTCATCGCCCCATAGGTTTCCACCGAGCCGATCCCGTAGATGCAGGACACAGACGCCACGATGATGACATCGTCCCGCTCTAGCAGCGCCCGGGTGGCCGAGTGGCGCATCCGGTCGATCTGTTCGTTGATTTGGGATTCCTTCTCGATAAAGGTATCCGAGCGGGCGACATAGGCTTCGGGCTGGTAATAGTCGTAATAGCTGACGAAATACTCCACCGCGTTATCGGGGAAGAAACCCTTGAACTCACCATAAAGCTGCGCCGCTAGCGTTTTGTTTGGGGCCAGAATGATCGCTGGCCTCTGGGTCTGTTCGATCACCTTCGCCATGGTAAACGTCTTTCCGGTGCCGGTGGCCCCCAAAAGCACCTGATCCCGGTCGCCGGCAGTGATCCCGGAACTGAGTTCAGCAATGGCCGTGGGCTGGTCGCCCGCGGGACTGAACTCGGTCTTCAGCACAAAGGGACGGCCCCCTTCTAGCTTCAGGCGAGTTCTGACATCCACTTGAGGCCGCATGGGCAACGGGGCAGACGCATCCGACGAATCGGTTTGGGCATAGGGCATGGGTATTTCCTCAATGGTGTCCCTAAGGTGTCGTTTTTCAGGCGCGGTTCAAGCCTACCTGCTGCCATTCCCTGTCAGGATAAGGTTCCCATAAGGCCGGAGGCACGCGGTCTAGCCCGGAAAGGCCGCGCAAATGCGTCCGATTGGCCCCTTGCAGCAGCGGCGCGTCACAGCGATAAAAGAGCGAGCCGAACCCGGAGACACACATGCCCGCACGCATCTATCAGCCCAGCAAGACCGCCATGCAGTCCGGCACCGCCAAGACGAGAGATTGGGTGCTGGAATTTGTCCCCGCCGCGTCCCGGGATGTAGACCCTCTGATGGGCTGGACCAGTTCGTCCGACACCCAAAGCCAGGTCCGACTGACTTTCTCGACCAAAAAAGCGGCCGTGAGTTACGCAAAGGAACACGGGATCGACGTCGTCATCTCCGACCCAAAGACGCGCCAACCCAATATCCGCCCCGGCGGATACGGCGAAAACTTCGCCACCAAGCGGCGCGGGGCTTGGACGCATTGAGATTGTGTAAATCGGGATCAAGTTGCGGCCAAATGGGGCATAAGATCCGGCCGCTCGCTCCAATTCCCTATATATAGCATGCTATACGGTCACATCCGCTACATCTGGACAAAGACTTTTGCTGGTTCCACACTCTCAGGTACGGCAACCCTGCAGGTCCACCCGCTGTCTTACTGCTAGCGATGGATGGGCGTGGCTAGCCGCTGGCTTGGTCTCCTTGCCCCACAACCCCGATAGCGCGATCCGCTTCGTCACGCCAAACGCGCGCCACTCCGGGCATGACAGCGCAACGCTTGCCAGCCGCGCCAGTCTCTACGCAACTGCACGCGCACAAAAGCCGGAACGCTGGTCTGTGAATCCCGGAGGCAAACTGGTCCACAGAAACGGTCGGATTACCTGACCGTCGCGGATTAAAAGTCCGCCATTCTGATGCCCGAGGCGGAAGCTGAGGGCTGGGAGATGTATTCTGTGGAACTTT
>NZ_MTBG01000020.1 GCF_002119405.1 Pseudoruegeria sp. SK021
GCCAACCCGCCGTCATCGGCATCATCGGCCTTGGGGCCATGGGCCTGGCCTACAGTCAGGCCCTGCGCGCCGCAGGATTTGACGTGGCGGGCTTTGATCTGGACCCGGCGGCAAGCGCCACATTGGACGCCATTGGCGGCACCGCCTGCGCCGCCCCCTCGGAAGTTGCGGATCAATCTGCTGTAATCTTGTTGGCCCTGCCGTCCCCCGCCGCATTGGACACCGCCACCGCCGGACCGGACGGCATTGCCACCGCCCTGCTGCCCGGCACCGTCGTGTGCGACCTGAGCGGGCTCGCGCCCGAGTCTATGCGCCGCGCAGTTGCGGTTCTGGATACGGCCGGAGGGACGCTGTTGAACTGCACCATCACCGGCACCGAGGACCAAGCCGCCACCGGAGATATAGAGATGCTGGTTCGCGGCGACGAAGCCGCCGTCAATCAGGTGCGCCCGGTGCTTGCCGCCCTGTCGCGGCAACACAAGCATCTCGGACCCTTGCTCGCCGCCTGAGGCGGGCCCCTGCCGCGTCAGCGTTTCTTGCCGCGCGGGCCTTTGCCGCGCGGGCCTTTGCCGCGCGGTCCTGAGACCACCGGCGTGTTGTCGCGATTTTCTTCATGCAGCTTGCGCCAGCGCGACAGACGCGCCGGATCCAGCCCCCCCGCGGACACCGCCGCCTGCACGGCGCATCCCGGCTCATGGGCATGGGTGCAATCGCGAAACCGGCAATTGGGGGCCAGTTCCGTGATCTCGGCAAACAAGGACTCAATGCCAAACGACAAGTCGCTGACATGCAGCGTCCGCATCCCCGGCGTATCAATCACCCAACCGCCACCTGCGATGGCATGCAACGAGCGCGCCGTGGTGGTGTGGCGCCCCTTAGCATCGTCCTCGCGGATCGCGCCGGTTGCTTGCCGATCCTCATAATCCTGCCCGGCCAGCGTGTTCAACAGTGTCGACTTGCCGACACCGGACGAGCCGATCAGCGCCACGGTCTGACCCGGCCCGCACCACCGCGCCAGAACCTCCACCGCGTCGGGGCTGCGCGCGTTCAGACCCACCACAGCCAGATCGCGCTGCAACGCTGCGGCCTGATCGGTAAATTCGGACAGGTCCGCCACCGTGTCGATCTTGGTCAGCACGATCACCGGAACGGTCCCGGCCTCATTGGCCAGCGCCAGATACCGCTCTAGCCGCGCCGGGTTGAAATCGGCATTGCAAGAAGTGACGATGAACAAGGTGTCCAGATTGGCGGCGATCAGTTGCGGCACCCGCGCGCCTGCCGTGTGCCGATCAAGCACGCTGCGACGGTCAAGCCGCCGCACCAAGGTCTGGGTGTCCGGATCAACCAACACCCAGTCGCCAACTGCGAAATCGGTGGTGGCCACCTGTGGCGGCAGGGTCAGCCGAAACCGACCATCTGGCGCCACCCCGGTCAACCGCGACCGATGCACCGATGCAATCCGCACCGGCATCAAATCGGCCTCGGCAGGGTCCACCTGATCTTGGAAAAACGCCGACCAGCCCAGATCGGCCAGCCACGCCAGGTCCGTCCCCGGACCGGTCACGCCGCCTCCGGCATCATCGGGCGCTCAGTCCTCGCCATCCGCGTCGTCATCTACCTCCACATCCAGTTCCCACCCATCGGGGTAGAAATCGTGACGCAGGGCAATCTCGGTCGCAACACGTTCTTGGGCCCAGATCTCTTCCGCTGTGATGAGGATCGGACCAATGCTGGCGGCAAGCGTGTCGCCCTCATCTTCGCGCCGGGTTTCAAAACCGCGGGTGTGCAATTCGGCCTCGAAGGCCTGCCAGTTGGCATCGGCTTCTTCAACAAAGAACAGAAAATCCACCACGGCACGTTCCGGCAGATCGACATCTGCCTCGCCAAACGTGTCGAAAGTTTCCTGACGCTGGGCGTCATAGTCGTGCGTCGTGGGCGTCATGTGGACCTCCGCAGGGCGTGAAATGGGTTGCTGGCGGGTATCATCCCCACCGCCGACGCGCCAGTCACTTCTTGATTGCACCAGTGTTTCACCGCCATCATCCCCCGGTCATATATGGCATCAGCACCACTTCGCTTTCCGGGCGGATTTCGGCAAACCACGCCTCGCGATAGATCTTGCCGTCCAGCGCCATCGACACCCCCCGCTCAATTTGCGGCCGCAAACCGGGATAGGCCTCGGCCAGCCGGTCCAGCACCTCTTTGAAGGTGCGGGCCTCGACCTCGACAACGGTTTGGCCATCCGCGAACGGCCTGAGCGAGCCCCACAAGGTGACGGCGACCACGGCTCAGCCCTGCGCCGTCAGGGCTTTCAACACCCGCGGCGGCGACATCGGCAACGCCGTCAGGCGCACCCCCGCCGCCCGCGACACCGCATTGGCGATGGCGGCCAATGGCGGCACGATCGGGGTCTCACCGACACCGCGCACGCCGTAAGGATGGCCCGGGTTCGGGATCTCAAGGATCACCGCCTCAATGGGCGGCAGGTCCGAGGCCACCGGCACCCGGTAATCCAAAAAGCCCGGGTTCAGCAGGTGGCCCTCGGCGTCGTGAATATATTCCTCGTTCAAGGCCCAGCCGATGCCCTGCACCGCCCCGCCCTGCATCTGGCCTTCCACATAGTCCGGCTGCACCGCCTTGCCGGCATCTTGGAACACGGTATAGCGCAGCACCTTGGTGGCGCCGGTTTCGCGGTCGACCTCGACATCCACTAGGTGCACCCCGAAACTGACCCCGGCCCCATCGGCGTTGCTTTCATGATGGCCGGCAATCGGGCCACCGGTCTTGAACGACAGCGCGGCGATCTCGGCCAGTGTCATCGGCGGGAAGGTCCCGGCATTTGGGCCAGTGGGACGCGCGGCCCCGTCGACCCATTCCACCGCCTCGGGATCGATTCCCCAAATCCGCGCCACCCGGGCGCACATCTTGGCAATGGCGTCGCGCGCCGCCTTGATCACCGCCAACCCGACGGCAAAGGTCACCCGGCTGCCATCGGTCACGTCATTATGGCCCAGCGAGCTGGTGTCGGCGATCACGGTGCGCACCTGCTCGTAGGGGATGCCCAGCTCTTCCGCCGCCATCTGGCTGATCGCCGCGCGGGAGCCGCCGATATCAGGATTGCCTTCGGTGATCCCCACGGTGCCATCGGTATTGATCGTCAGTGACACCGAAGTGTTGCCGCCGAAATTGAACCAAAAGCCGCAAGACAATCCGCGTCCCTGCCCCGCCGCCAGCGGCGCAGCATAGTGTGGGTGCGCCTTGGCGGCTTCCAGTGTGGCCTCCAGACCGATGGCCTCAAAGGTCGGGCCATAAGATGACCGGGTGCCCTCGCGCGCGGCGTTCAACAGGCGGACCTCAAGCGGATCAAGCGCCAGCTTTTGGCACAACTCGTCCACCACGCTTTCCACCGCATAGATCGCCTGCGGCGCGCCCGGTGCCCGATAGGCGGCCTCTTTCGGTCGGTTGGTCAAGGCGTTCCAGCCAAAGGTGCGCACGGCGGCCAGATCATAGGCTGCAAACGCCGCCTGCGCCCCCATCGCCACCGTCCCGCAGGGAAACGCCCCACCGGTATAGCGCAGCGTCGCCGTCCCCGCCGTGATCCGCCCCTCCTTGGTCATCCCGATCTTGACGTCGATTGACGACGCCACCGTCGGGCCGGTCGCGCGGAACACCTCGGTCCGGCTCATCACGATCTTGACCGGACGCCCCGCTTTGCGCGACAGCGCCAGCGCCACCGGCTCAATGAACACCGTGGTCTTGCCGCCAAAACCGCCGCCGATTTCCGAGGCCGTGACCCGCAATTGGCTGGCCCGCATCCCCAGAATCGCAGAGCAGGCCGTTCGCACCGCCCATTGTCCTTGGGTCGTACACCACAGATCGGCCTTGCCGTCTGGGCCCATGCTGGCCAGACAGGCGTGGGGCTCAATATAACCTTGGTGGGTCGCGGCTGTGGTGAAGCTGCGGTCGATCACCAGATCGGCGGCGGCAAAGCCGGCCTCTGGATCGCCGTGCCCAAATTCGCAATGATCCGTGACGTTCTCGGACAGGCCCACCGGCACCACTTCCACGGCCCGCCCGGCCTGCACCACCGGGGCATCGGCCCGCATCGCCAAGTCCACATCCGTGACCGACGGCAGAACCCGGTATTCAACCTTGATCAGGTCCAACGCAGCCCGGGCGATGGCGCCGCTGGCAGCAGCCACAGCCGCCACCGCATGGCCGTCATACAGCACCTTGCCCCGCGCCAGACAATTGTCGCGCACATCCGCCGTCGCCGCATCCATAGCATCGGCGAAATCCGCCCCCGTCACCACCGCCTTGACCCCGTCCAACGCCACGGCCGCCGTGACATCAATCGACACGATCTCGGCATGGGCGTGCGGGCTGCGCAAGATCGCGCCCATCAGCATCCCCGGCGCCGACATATCCGCGCCATACAGTGCGCGTCCGGTCACCTTGTCGATGCCATCCGGCCGCGCCACCCGGCGGCCAACAACCTTGAAGTCGCGCTTTGGTTCTGTGTCGAACGCCATGTTATGCGCTCCTCATTTGCCGGGCCGCAGCTTGCACGGCGCGGATGATCTTGTCATAGCCGGTGCAGCGGCACAGGTTTCCGGCCAGCCAATAGCGCAGCTCGGTCTCACTGGGGTCTGGGTTCTTGTCCAGCAGCGCCTTGGCGGCAACCAGAATACCCGGCGTGCAAATCCCGCATTGCAGGGCGGCGTGGTCGATAAACGCCTGCTGCAACGGATGCAGTCCATCGCCGGTCGCAAGGCCCTCGATTGTCGCGATCTCGGCCCCCTCGGCCTCAACCCCCAGCACCAGACAGGAACAGACCAGCCGCCCATCCAAGGTGACACTGCACGCGCCGCAATCGCCGGTGCCACAGCCTTCCTTGGCCCCGGTCAGGCCCATTCGGTTGCGCAACACATCCAAAAGAGTTTCATCCGGTGCGCAGATGAATTCCGCAGCATCGCCGTTGATCGTGGTTGAGACGGGAACAGTTTTCACAGGGAACCTCCGGCGCGGGCATAAGCAATCAGGGTGGCACGCTTGGCCAGAACGCCCGCAACTTGGGTTCGGAATTCAGCCGTGCCGCGTTTGTCATCAATCGGGTTGCACGCCGCAGAACAGGCCGCTTGCAGCGTCGCCAATGTGGCCGCATCCGGCCGGTTGCCGATCAGGGCCGTGGCCGCCTCTGTCACCAGAACCACGGTCGGGGCCACCGCGCCCAACACCACCCGCGCCGCAGCGATGGTGCCGTCCGTAGCCAGCGTCAGGTTGACCGCAGCCGAGGCGACGGCGATGTCCATTTCGGTGCGCGGAATGAACCGCAAATAGGCGTCGCCCGACCGCGCCGGACGCGCGGGCAGAAAGATCGAGGTGACGATCTCATCGCGCTGCACGGCGGTCTTGCCCGGTCCGGTCGGAATATCGGCCACCGCACACTCGCGCGGGCCGGTTGGCCCCTCAATCCGGGCTGTGGCCTCGGCCGCCACCAAACCCGGCACCGCATCCGCCGCCGGCGAGCCGTTGCACAGATTGCCCGCCATGGTGGCACGGCCCTGCACTTGGGTCGATCCGATCAGATTGCAGCCTTCGACCACCCCCGGCCAAAGCGCGCACAGGGCCGCATGCTCGCCCAGTTCGGCCCCTGACACTGCCGCGCCGATGCGAAAACCGCCCGCCTCAGGCGTGATGGCCCGCAGGCCCGCGATCCGTTTGATATCGACAATCAGGTCCGGCGTGACCGATCCCGCCCGCAACTGCACCAACACGTCAGTGCCCCCTGCCAGAACACGGGTCACACCCGCCTCGTTCGCAAGCAGACCAACTGCCTCCGTCGCCGTTTCGGGCCGTGCATAACGCATGAGGCTGCCTTCTCTGTAAATGTGCGCCGCAACACAGCGGTTGCTTCCGCGCCGAGCATAGACCAGCCGGGATCAGAGACAAGCCGCAGTCGACGGCAACCTGCCGGTTACGTCAGCCAAGCGCTGAGATCACGATCGATCAGATCCTGAAGCTTCACGGTATCTTGGCGTTGCGCCGCCGCCAGCAGAGCCCGCGCCTCGGATGGCATCGGCGCGGTCTTGACCATATTGCGGTCGACCAAAGCATCGCGAATCCGGCGGCGGGTTTCGCGGGGCACCACCGCCGCGACCGCGCGGGTGAAGGCGCTTTCTTGCATCAGGAAGTTTTGAAACCGGGCATTGCGCGGCACCCCACCGGCATTGGGCCGGTACGAGACATCCGGCGTCACCGCATCGGACACGCCAATAAACCGGTAAAGATCGGCCATCACCGCCACGGGATCGGCTTCGAAATCTTCATACAGAACGATCTTGATCTGCGCCGCCGGAAAGCGCGCGTAATAGCGCGACAGTTGGGCATGGTACTGCGGGAAGCGGCTATAGCCGAACAACGGCTGCCAATTTGCCGCCAGTCGGGCCTCTTCCTGACCGATTGCAGCACCGAAATCATCCAGCGGCTCCAGCATCTGGCGACGGGCATAGAGATAGTGGGAATAGGCTTGTTCCGCCGGATTGCGCAGGATCGCGATCAGCTTGGCCTGCGGGATGTGATGCGCGATCCGCTCGGGCGCGCGCTCTGCATACAGGTACAGCGGCGAGGCTTCGCCGCAGATCGCCCCGTCCGGGGCTGCCGAAAACAAGGCCTGATAGGCGACCAGATCGGTGCAGGAATTGTTGATGTAATCCGCCCCCGGCCCATCACAGATCAGGGTCTGCCCTTCGAAGGCAAAGAAATTCGGCTCTTTCGCGGGTGACATGAACAGGTCGGGGTGCTGCCGCAAATACAGGTAGGCGGCGGTGGTCCCGGCGCGCGCGGCCCCTATCACCAGAAACTCCGGCATCCTCGCCATGTCCGCTCTCCTTTGCCAGCGGGGCTGCCCACCCCCCGCGTGCCCCATATCAGACATCCATCGTCTAGTCGTTAATGCCCCCGGCCCATGCCGTCCGTAGCGCCAGAACCACCCGGCGTCTTGAACCGCCTCGGTGCAAGAGCTTATATGCTGGACCAAGACCAGATTGCAGGAGCGCCCATCATGACCGAACCCGCCAAACTGATTTGCGCCACCTGCGGACAGGCCAACCGGGTGCCAGCAGCCAAGCTCAGCGCGGGGCCGATCTGTGGCACCTGCGGGGCCAAGCTGGTGGATGCCAAGGTGGCCGCGCTGGATCCCACCACCCATGCCAAGCTGGTCAAGGGCCACGGCCTGCCCGTGATCGTGGATTACTGGGCGCCGTGGTGCGGGCCGTGCCGACAAATGGCGCCGGAATTTGCCAAGGCCGCGCAAGGGTTCGGCGGCAAGGTCCGCTTTGCCAAGATCGACACGCAGGACCATCCCGGGGTGTCGCAGAAACTGAACATCCGGGGCATTCCGCTGCTCATCCTGTATCAAAATGGCCGCGAAGTCGCCCGCTTGACCGGCTCCCGCCCTGCCGCCGAGATCACCGGGTTTATCCGCAGCAACGCCCGCGTCCCGGCCTGAGCCTAAGCCGCGACCGCCCGGCGCCTTATTCGAACAACGACCCTTCGATGCCTTCGCCGGTCATGCGCTCGTACATGTGCTGGTTCCAATAGGGGGTCCAGCACACCAGTGCCTTGCCGGTGCCGCTGAACGCCCGCAAGCGGCGCTGGCCGGAAATCAGGTTGCGCGGAAACCGGGCCGATCGCTGCGAGGAAAACTTCAAACCATCGGTCCGCCCCAGCACCAACCGCCCCTGCACCTTCAAGGCGCCATCGACCACATCAACGGTCTCGACCGGGCCGGGGGCGTTGATCGCAACCGTTCCCGTTCCCGCCACCGTGGTCTTGAACGGAAAACAGCCATCCCCGGCCCAGAGGCTGGGAAAGAACCGCTCGCGGTACAGGCCCAGATTGACCTTGGCCTCGGACGCCCAATAGACGCCCGGCTCAAGGATCCAACGCTCGCCCTGTTCGACCTGCAACAAGTGATAGCCACCCAGCGACGGCTGCAACATGATCGTGCCAGTGCCGGTGTAATAAGGGCGCACCCGCGCCTCACTGACAAACATCGACCGGACCATTGACCCGAAATCCGGCAACCGTGGCACCAACGCGATATCACCGCGCATCGTCGACATGGCCCCGCGCCGGGCGCGGACGCTTTCATTCGCGATCGACAGTCGCACTTGCCGCATGCCTTCCACTTCCCGCACTTCAAATTCGGCCATAAATTGCCCGCCCTTTTCGTCCAAAACCGTTCTGCACCGCCCCTATCACACCGGGCCTCATCATACCGGCCCTCATGATTGCGGCTCGTCCCAAATCATCTGCCGGTCCCACAGGGTCTGGAACGCGGTCGGTTGCAAACTGCGTTCGCCGCGCAGCGGATTGTCCAAGGCCACGATCACGAACAGGATCATGCCAAGGAAGAAGGCGTTGATCGTTCCCAGCACGAAATGCGGCACCAGCCGGATCCGCAACATCAGCAGCAGCATGATATTGATCGCCGCCCCCACCATCACCGCATACCACAACACGGCGGGGATCTTGGTGGTGACGCCGTTCAGCCGCTGTTGGCGAAAGCTGGAAAACTCCTGAAACCGGCTCATGACCTCGCGGTGAACAATCTCGGACGACACGGTGCCCGGTGCGAAACTGGCCAGACGTTGCCGCATGGCATCGGCCCGGTTGGCCCCGCCGTTCAGGGTCTCACCCTGTTGATGCGCCGGCCAATCGCGGTAGATCGTGTAAAGGGTGTAGTCGCGCAGCATCGCCTTGACGTCCGACCGGATCGGTTCGGGATAAGACCCCAGATCAGAATAGAGCGCGCCCACTGCCCCGGCCTCGTTGCGAATGCTCTGATCGACCCGTTCGCGGTTCTGATAGGCCGCCACGGTCAGCAAGCCGATCAGCAGCCCGTAGAACAAACTGACCATCGCCGTCGAATGAGAGATCGTGTCATTCAGGTCCGGGCTGCGGCCGACCAGCATCCGCAGCAGCGGCTTGACCAGCAACAACCCGAGAAAGGTCACCCCCACAGCCACCACGGCAAACCAGATTGCCAACTGCGTTTGTGGAATGTCATAGAGGATATCTGTCACTCGAGTCTCCGTTGTCCACCGCGCTTTTCGGCAACCTAGTCAGTGCCCGCCGGGTGGCCAAGGTAAAATGTGCTTGGCGCGGCGCGCGCCGGGTGGTTCTTTAAGGCAGATACGACCCAAACCGACCTGCCCAACCGAGGTGCCCATGTCCCACCCCCTGCCCTGCTTAGCCGTTCGCGCCGCATTGGCATTCCTGTTTTCCGGCGCCGTCGCGGCGCCGCTTGCAGCGCTTGACTTCTATTCCGTCGGGTCAGGCAATCTCGATGGCAATTACTACAAGGCCGCATCGGTGATGTGCGGTCAGGTCAACGGCGACAACGACCTTAACCTGCGCTGCTCGGCCGAGGCCACGCCGGGGTCACTGTACAACATCGCAGGCTTGCGCAACGGTGAATTGGATGTGGCGCTGGTCCAGTCCGATTGGCACAGCCACGCCTATAACGGCACCAGCCTGTTCGCCAAACACGGCCCGTTCTCGGACATGCGCAGCGTCATGGCCCTGTATCCTGAAACCGTCACGATCCTGGCCGGGCCTGACAGTGACATCAGATCGACGGCGGATCTGTTTGGCAAACGGCTGGACATTGGCGAGCCAGCCTCTGGCCGCCGCGCCACCGCCAATGACTTGCTGCTATCCTATGGCGCGACCCGTTCGGACTTTGCACAACTGCTGGAACTGCCCACCGCGTCTGCGGTCGCCGAATTGTGCTCGGGCGGGATCGACGCCACCATCCTTGTGGTCGGCCATCCCAATCAGACCGTCGCAACCGCGATCCGAGATTGCGGCGCCCGGATCGTGCCGCTGCGGTCGAAATACATCAATCAAGTGCTGGACCAGGGCGCCCAGTTCAGCCGCGACACCATCCCCGCCCGCACCTATCCCGGCCTCAATCGCGATATTCCGACGTTTTCCGTCACCGCAACGCTGGTGACCCGTGCCGACATCCCAGATGCGTTCATCGAAACCCTTGTGACCGAGACCCTGTCGAACTTGGGCAGTTTCGCATCGCAAGCGGCGTTTCTGGGGGCGTTAACCCCGGACGAAATGGAAAGCCTCGGCCTGACCGCCCCGCTGCATCCCGGCGCCATCGCCGGGTTCGAAGCCGCCCGGACCGCGCCAAAACCGACGCCGTGACGCCGTGACGCCGCCGTCCGGCAAGTCCCCCCCACAGATCGCAATCAACTTTGTTCCGGTCGGTTGTGGATATCGGGTAGCTTTCGTCCTACCATAGTCTTGATCGCAACCCGGCGCCCCCGCCGGGTTGCACATCAGCACCCGGCGAAACCCGGGAAAAATTGCAACCAAGGACTGTATTATGACCAGACGTTTAATCCTCGCTGCCTCGTCCCTAACCCTGTGCTGCGGACTGGCCACTGCCGCCCAAGCCGAGTGCGGCGAAGTGACGATGACCGAAATGAACTGGGCCTCCAGCGCCGTGGTGACTGCGGTGTCAAAATTTCTGATGGAACAAGGCTATGGCTGCTCTGTCGTGACCGTTCCGTCCTCGACCACTCCGGCAATGGTATCGGTTGCGGAAACCGGCAAGCCCGACATCCTGTCCGAGCTTTGGATCAACGGCACCCCGTCCTATAACGAACTTCAGGACGCCGGAAAAATCACCACGCTGGCCGACGTACTGTCCGATGGCGGCGTCGAAAGCTGGTGGGTGCCGCAGTATCTGGTCGATGAACATCCCGAACTGGCCACGGTTGAAGGCATCCTTGCCAACCCCGAACTGGTCGGCGGCCGGTTCCACAATTGTCCTGACGGCTGGGCCTGCAAGAACACCAATCTTGATCTGGCTCGGAATTTCGGCGTGATCGATGCCGGGATTGAGATTTTCCAGCACGGCTCGGGTGAAACTCTGGCCACCTCAATCGCATCGGCCTTTGAAAACCAAGAACCGTGGTTCGGCTATTACTGGGCCCCCACCGCGATCTTGGGCAAATACCCGATGGTCTCGGTCGAGATGGGCGTGCCCTATGACGAAGAGATTTTCCTCTGCGCCGCCGATGGCGATTGCTCCGCCGAGGGCAAGACCGACTGGCCCGTTGGCCCGGTCAAAACCATCGTCACCACCGATTTTGCCGATCGCGAGCCTGAGATCGCTGAACTGATGTCCCATGTGGCGTTCACCAACGCGCAAATGGGCGAAGTGCTGGCATGGAAAGAAGCCAATAACGGCTCCAACGAAGAAGCAGCGGTCTTCTTCCTGACCACCTTCCCTGAGGTCTGGTCGGAATGGCTGAGCGAGGATGCCAAGGCAAACCTCGCAGCCCTGCTCTGATCCTCGTGATCACATAACCCAACCGGGGCGCCCGCTTGGACGCCCCGAAGCCCGGACCCGTCCGGCACACGCAGCGACCGGTTCGTCGCAAGGAATATACTGAGACATGGCTTTCTACGACGGAGTGTTCGACTCCCTTGGGTTACGATCCTGGTGCGACGCTGGCGCGAATGACGGTCCGATGACCATGGCTCAGCTCCTGCAAAAGAAATCCGGGGTCACCCCCGAAGTTGCGGCCACGCAGTCAACCCCGCTGATGGACACGCCGTTCCCGTCTCTGGATTCCCTTCACGAAGCCTGCAACTCGATCCCGCGCACCCGCGATATGACCGAAGCCGTCGAACTCAGCTTCTTGTCGATCAAAGACCCCCTGAAGGCAGTGCTGGACCCGATCACCCAGCCGCTTAGCTGGGCGCTGGACGGCACCATGAACCTGTTCGAGGCGACGCCGTGGTTCATCATGATCCCTGCCCTGCTGCTGCTGACATGGTTTGCGGCCCGCTCTTTGGGCATTGTACTGCTGGTCGCCGCCTCGTTTCTGTTTCTTGGCTTCATCGACCATTACACCTACGCCATTCAAACCCTGTCGATCATCTTTGTCTGCACCATGATCAGTGTCGCCATCGGGGTGCCCATCGGCATTGCCATGGCCCGGAATGATACCTTCCAAAGGATCAACATTCCGTTGCTCGACATGCTGCAAACCCTGCCGACATTCGTCTATCTGATCCCGCTGATCTTTCTGTTTTCCGTCACAGAATCAAAGCTTTACGGTATCGCCATCATTCTTTACGCCGTCGTCCCCGTCATCCGGCTGACCGATCTGGGCATCCGCCTCGTTGACCGTGACGTGATCGAGGCCGCCGATGCCTTCGGCATGACCGACCGGCAAAAACTGTTCGGCGTACAAATTCCGCTGGCCCTGCCCAACATCATGGCGGGCGTGAACCAGACCATCATGATGAGCCTCGCCATGGTCGTCATCGCCAGCCTCGTCTCCGCCCCCGGCCTTGGCGTTCTGGTCCTGCGCGGCATCCGCAATCTGGAACTGGGCGTCGGTCTGGTCTCGGGCTTTGGCATCGTGCTGCTGGCCGTTCTGCTGGATCGCTGCACCAAGGCGGCCCTGAACCGCATTAACGTTTCAACGAAGGCTGGCTCATGACCCCCACCGCGCCCACCATGCCCGCCACAGATCCCGCCCGGGTCAAAGTCGCCATTCGCAACCTCTACAAAATCTTCGGGCCGGATCCGCAGACCGCCCTCACCCTTGTCCGCGAGGGCATGGGCAAGAACGAACTGCTGGATCACCACAACCACACCCTTGGCCTGAACGACATCAACGTCGACATCCGCGAAGGTGAGATCACCGTCATCATGGGCCTGTCCGGCTCTGGAAAATCCACCCTGATCCGGCACCTGAACCGGCTGATCGAACCCACCGCAGGCGAAGTCCTGCTGGATGGCGAGAACGTGCTGACCTACGGCCCGGCCGACCTGCGTCGGTTGCGGCAGGAAAAAATGTCGATGGTGTTTCAGAAATTCGCGCTGCTGCCGCACCGCACCGTGCTGCAAAATGCCGGCATGTCGCGGCGGATTCGCGGCGAGGATCAGGACACCGCCGACCGTGAAGGCGGCAAATGGCTGGACCGGGTCGGTCTGGCCGGGGTCGAAGCGCAATATCCGCACCAGTTGTCGGGCGGGATGCAGCAACGGGTCGGCATCGCCCGGGCCTTGGCCTCGGACAGCGACATCATGCTGATGGACGAAGCCTTCTCGGCCCTCGATCCGCTGATCCGCTCCGACATGCAGGGCCTGCTGCTGGAACTGCAAAAAGACCTGCACAAAACCATCGTGTTCATCACCCATGATCTCGACGAGGCCCTGCGTCTGGCCGATCATCTGGTCATCCTGAAAGATGGATTCGTGGTCCAGCAGGGCGAACCGCAGCACATCCTGCTCTATCCCAGCGATCCATATATCGAAGCCTTTGTCGGCGAAATCAACCGGGCGCGGGTTTTGCGCGTCCGCTCAATCATGCAGCGCTGTCCTGACGTGCCGCCCGCCTTCTCAGGCGTGGTCTCGCCCGACGCGACATTGGAAGAACTGATCGAGATGTCCGGCGGCAATACGGAATGTTGCTATAACGTCCAACAAGACGGCGCCGATCTGGGCATCCTCGACATGCAGCATCTGGTGCGCGCCCTCGTTCCGGCCCGCCCCGGTGAGGACAAACTGGCCGCCCAATAGTCGGGCACCGGCATGACTTCCGGTCAATCTCGCAAGCATCGCCGCGGGATTGATCACGCCAACGAACCAACGGCTAATTTCTGTTTCATTTGTTAACAAGTTATAATATTATGTTCTGACCTTATTCCATTTCGGAGTTTCAATTATGTTAATTTCTCTCCGGCTGGCGACCGTATCCGTCCTAGGATTGTGCAGTCTTCCCTCCGTCGTGTTTTCGGCCCCGATGAGCGCGTTTGACTCAGCGGGAAGTGCCACCATTTCGATCACAAATATCCTTCTAGCAGGCACAGGGGATGTCGCTGTGCTTGGCGTTGACTACGCCTTTCAAGTCACGCACGACTATGCCCAAATCTCTGCCCCAACGGTGGGCCCAGCACCAACGGCAGGAATAGACCCTACCGCCGGAACCGTGTCGGCAACTTCTGGCGTCTCGGGAACAGCCGATGCCACCGACACGACAAAAAGCCTGTTTGGGCTCAGTTACAACAAAACGCTCCTGACGAATCTGTCCGGTCAGGCCTTGTCGATCTCGTATTCCTATACTCTGGACTCATCGGCCTTTATCACCGAAACGCCGGCAACCGGATTTTTCAACGCCGCCATCAGCTACGCGATTTCCGAGATTGGCATCTATGGCCCGAAAGCCTCGACCATCGTCAGGGATGATCTGGCGTCGTATCAGTCGAAGCCGGAATCCCCCCTGCCCGTCCCGAACGATGGCAGTGGTGCGCTCAGCAAAACAGACAGCGGCATGTTCAGCCTTATTGACGGCCAGCAGGCGCTGTTCTCCGTCAAGACGACCGTTATGGGTCGGTCCAATGTCATCGCCCTTCCCACCGACCCGTCCGGAATTGTACCGGTGCCGGTTCTGCCGGCGCTGCCCTTGCTGGCATCGGGTGTCGGCGCGCTCTGGCTGCTGCGCAAGCGCGCCAGCTAAGATCAACGCCTCTCGCACTGGGGCCGCCACCGGCCCCAGTGCAACGCGACCCATCCGTGTCGCCCCCCCCTTTCACTTTTCCAGACAGAGACGACCGGCGACAGCCCTGCGCGCGCCCTACAGGCCCGATCAGAGGCCACCTCGCCCACCACACCCTCAGGCCGCCCGCCCGACCAACATGCCGCCCCTGACGAGCTCACAGGGGCGCAGATAGGGCCTTGCCACACACCACCGGCTTCCGGCGGTGCCGACAGCCCCCTCCACACGGGACGGGCGCACCGCATCAGTTACGCACTGCAACGACCCTGCATCCAATTACGGACAGTTTAATTGTCTTAGTTTCAGTAGGTTGCGCACTTAATACGCATTATATTCAAAATTTGCGCCAAGATACTCCGCGTCGACGCGGTTTCGCGGCGAAACCGGCCGGCCCTTATTCCGGTTCAAGCAAGCGCTTGATCTCGAACATCACCGTATCCACCAGATCACTGTTGACGGTCCACCCTTCCAACCGGATGTAATACCCCTTGCTGTCGTTTTCGCGCCGGATGGTGATGCCATTGTCCAGCCGGTAAAGTCCCGGGCCATCACTGGGCCGCGCCGGGGCCTGACGCCGCGGTCGCCCGCCCTTGCTTGGTTCCCGGGTCTCGGTTTCGGCCAGATCCACCAGCGGCTCTAGCACCGCCCATTCTTCGTCCGGCGTGGTGCCATGGCCCGATGCCAACGCCTCGCGCAGCCGCCCTGACAGACCCGACCGGATTGCATTGGCCAGCCGCAGGCCTGCCCTCTCGGACAGATGCTCGGGAAAGGTCAGCATATCGCCCAGTTCTTCATGGACCAGTGCAAAGGACCGGATCTTCGATCGCTTGGCTTTAGATGCGGCCCGGAACAGCCCAGACACCGCCGCTTCAACACTGTCATAGGCCCCCTGCCCCACAGCAATCACCGCCACGCGCCCGCGCTCATAAGGGCTGAGATTGGCGCGGATTTCGTTCTCTTCGACCATGGCCAGAAAAGCCCCGGCCACCGACCCCGGCTCGCGCAGGATTGCCCGAATGGTGGCGAACTTTCCCGCCCCTTGCCCTTCAAGGGCGCGAACAGCGGCCAGTCGCCGGAACCCCGACAGCAATCCATAGCGCGGCCCACCCGGCGCGGCACCGTCCAACTCAAAGACCTCGACCGGCAAGCGCAGGCCACTGGCGGCGATCGATGCTTTCAGCTCTTCCATCGCTTCGGGGTCCAGCGCCATCCGGTCCCGGGTCAGTTCATCGGCCACGATCTGGTTGGTTGGGATGTCCATCAGAACCAGCCCATCGGCTTCGGCCTGACGGAACCGTTCAGCGTCATGCTTGTCCTTGGCCGCCTCGGCCCGCATTTGCGCGGTTCCGACCGGGGTTAGCGCCGCCGCCTCAGCCGCGACCTGAGCAATCGGCGGCATCATCCCCGCCGCCGACAGATTAGGTTTCGCCGCGAAACCCTCTTCCAGAGATTGCAGTTCCGCCGCAGAGGGCGCGGTCAGTTTCGTGCGTCGTGCCATGGATCACCTCTCTTGTTTACTCGGTTGGCGCAGCAGCAGCCGCCAGTTGCGCATCCCGCCACCACGATCCGATCAGGATCTCTTTCAGTTCCGCATAGGTCCGGTCAAACGCCTCGCGGCCACGGGTATAGGTTTCACGGTTGAACTCGCGGTAATCGGCCTCATAGATGCCGTTCACCTGCTCGCCCGCTTGCCCCACCAACGCGGTAAATTCTTGCCGATGCGCGTTCATGAAATCGCCGAAATAGGCTTGGATGACATTGGCCAGATCGGTTTGTTGATTGGCATCGAACCGGGTGATCAGAGTGCGCACCACGTCCCATTCGAACTTGACCTCATCAAGGCCCGCCGCCCGGCGCATGGTGTTTTCACCGTCCTCAATGGAGGCGAATGTTGAATAGAGCATGTCGAAAAACCGCCCCGTGCTGTCAAATTCCAGAAAGCTGGCCCCCAAAGGCACCAACAGAATATCCGCAGCCGCCAGCGCATTGATCGTTAGGTACCCAAGTGCAGGAGGGGTATCGAGCATGATGACGTCATATTTACTCAGCAGCTCTTCATCGTTCAGGAAATTGGTCAGCGCATCCCATAACGGCCAGCGGCGCAGGTTCATCCGCCAGACCGGAATTTGGAATTCGGCCCAGTAAAGGTTCAGCTGCGCGCCGATTAAATCGATGTTCGGCCAGTGGGTCGGCTGAACGATGTCGGTCGCCGTGGCGTTCAAGGCCTCGGTCAGGGTCTCGTCAAGGGGCAGGGGGGCTTCACCCCGGGCTTCCCGGACACTGTTCTCATCGACCAAATGCCGGGCATAATCCCGGGCGATCAGGGGAAAGACCGTGGACCATTCATCGGGAACCGTGCCCCCCATGATCGAGGTCATGGACCCTTGGCTATCCAGATCGATCACCAGAACCTTATAGCCGTCCAAGGCCGCAGACATCGCCAAATGGGCCGCGGTTGAGGTCTTGCCAACGCCGCCCTTGAAGTTGGCCACAGCCACCACTTTGGCCGGCAGGCCCTTGGGACGATAGGGTTTATATTCTTTCGAGGCCAACCCGCCTTCGGCCAAATGCGCCCGCAGCGCTAGCACTTCTTCCAAGGTAAACCATTTGGATCCGCTGATGCCTTCACCCTGCGGCAGGTCCGGGTTCTGCTTCAGCACCCGTCGCAAATGGGCCGGAGCCACCGGAATCAGATAGCGGCAAATTTCCCAGGTCGAGAATTTCCGCAAGCGTTTGCGCCCGTCGGGGGCATAGCCGCGCTTGGCCAAATCCTCGCGCCCGCGGGCGGCAAAGGCGGCGGCTTTTGCGAATCGGGCGGTGTCGCTAGACTTTGGCAAGCGCGCGGCAGCGGCTTTTGGATCGAGATTGAAATAGGGCGGCGGAGGGAGTTCGGTTCTCTTGGTCATGTGCGGTACCTGCCTCTGATGTACGGTGTTTCCCGTGATTTGCGCTGAGTATCACACATCTTGCTGTTTCTGTTAATCCCATGTCTTTGCGATCACATGCGACGAAGTATGAGAGGTTTCGCCGCGAAACCCCTGCTTAAATCTCAAATTGACTGAAGAAACACACGGATTGGCGGTGCCTGTCATAGCTGTAAGAGTCTTTGGAGTCTTTAGGATCTTTAGCCTCAGAAATATAATTATAAACAATAAGATAAATAGGTTTGGGGACCTGTTTCCGGTTGCAGAGGTGTCCGAATGCAGGGCTTAGGGTGCCCGAATACGGTGGCTCGGGTGCCAAAACACAGGAAGACGGGCATCCGCGAGCGGGAGAGGGGGGGTCGCAGCCTTTTGGGATCGGAAATGGACTCTCCGGCGGCTGTGAGGGGGCAAAGAGGCAGGTCTTAGTCCGTATATTGCGGTATTTCAGGTGCCCAAATACGGGAAGGTGCCCAGTTGCGGTGCCTGTGCCGGATGACCATCCCGTAGAAGGGTGCCCTTAAGGCGCTTGAGTAAGGGTGCCTGTTCCGAGTATGGTTTGCGGCAAGCGGCCTAGACCGCATCGAGGCCAGAGCAGGACCGAGATCCATGTCGAGAGAGATGACAGCGGCGGAGATCCCGCGCGCCAAGTTGACCGGATCGCTTCGGCGCAATTCGGTCAAGAAGAACGTCGCTGCGATTCATGTTTCGGGCAAGCTGACGCTGCTGCAGCGCAAGCTCAGCAATGTGCTGCTGCTGAATGCCTATGATGATCTGACGGTGAAGGCGACGCACCGGATCGATGCGCGGACCCTGTGTCTGATGATTGGCTATAACAGCAATGATATGGACACGCTGAAAGCCAGCCTGCGCGGCTTGGCCGAGACCGTGGCCGAATGGGATATGCTGGCCGAGGATGGCGAACATGAATGGGGGGTGTCGGCGCTGCTGGCCTATGCCAAGCTGAAAGGCGGGGTGTGTGAGTATTCCTATTCCCCGGCGTTGGCGGCGAAGCTGCACGACCCGAAAGTGTTTGCCCTGATCAATCTGAACATCCAGCGTCGGTTCACCAGTGGACATGCGTTGGCGCTGTATGAGAACTGCTATCGCTTTGTGCGGACCGGCAGCACCGGCTGGTGGGACCTTGGATTGTTTCGGCGGCTGATGGGGGTCGATGGTTCGGCCTATTATGAGGTCTACAAGCAGTTGAACGCGAAGATCATCAAGCCGTCGGTGGCCGAGATCAGCCGCACCTCGAACATCGTGCTGACGCCAGAGGTCCGCAAGCAGGGCCGGGTGGTCACAGATATCCGGTTCCTGATCAAAGAGAACCCGCAACTGGCGATGCTGGACGTGGACGGCAATGCCAGCGCGCCGGAAGGGTCGGGGGCTGTGCTGGACCGGCTGCGGGCGCTGGGGGTCAGTGACCGTCTGGCGCGGCAGTGGATTGCAGAGCATGGCGAGGCCTTCGTGGTCGAGAAGCTGGACTATGTCGGCAGTCAGGCCGGGGTGAAAAGCCCGGTGCGGTATCTGACCGCTGCGATCCGTGATGGCTATGCCGGGGCGACGACGGCAGAGGCGGCACCGGAAGCGGCGCTGACACCCGAGCGGGCCCGGGCGGCAGCCTTGCGCCAGATCGATGATGAGGCCCGGCAAGAGGCGGCGCGGATGCGCGATCACGCCATCAGCCATGAACGGCGGCAACGGGCCCAACGGATGGCCCGGGTGCGCGAGGTCGCAGAGGCGCGGACGCCCACGCAACGGGATGCGGATCGCCGACTGTTTCTGTCGCAGATTAACGACCCGCTCGAGCGCGATGATTTTCTGCGGCTGGGCTGGGCCTCGGCGTTGAATGCGCGCGGCATCTTTGCCTTTTGGGAAGAGCTGCTGCCGGGGGTTTTCGACGGGCTTGACGCGGCCTGAGCCTTGGAAAGTGCGGCCGTTGTCCCACGCGGGGCCTGACCTGTTTGCGGGGTTCGTTTCCAGTTGACCTGATCGTTCGCCATGGCGCGGTCTTCCTGCCGCGCTGAACGGAACCGGGGCGCGGCGATTGCGTTGGTCCAGCATCACACATTGAGATGAAAGGATCGATCATGAGCGACCTAATGGACGTCGAATCGAAGTCTGGCGCGGTAAAAACCGGCGTGAAGAAAACCACATCCCTCGCCAAAGGACTGTCCGAAGCGCTGTCCGATACCTATCGGCTGGTGTTCAAGACCCATGCGTATCACTGGAACATCGAAGGACCGCTGTTCTTTTCCGTGCACAACCTGACCGAGGGTCAGTACACCGATATGTTCGCGGCGGCAGACGAGATCGCGGAACGCATTCGCGCCATCGGCCAACTTGCGCCGTCGCGGATGCAGGACATTATCAGCGCGTCCGTGGTTAAGGATCAGGACAAGCTGCCGCCCGCCATTGAGATGGTCGAGGATTTGGCCAATGATCACGCGCAGGTGGCCAAGCGCATGCATGCGTTGATTGAGCTGGCGGAAGAGAATTCCGATCCTGTCACCGCAGATCTGATCACGGGGCGGTCGGCGTTTCACGAAAAGGCGGCTTGGATGCTGCGAGCGACGACGAAATAACGGGCCACCGGTAGCGGCCTTGCCCAAAGGGGCAGGGTGGGTACAAAAAAGTCCCGGGACCGACGTCCCGGGACTTTTTTTTAATTGGAAGGTCTGCGCTGTGATTAGGCGGCGAGGGTTTCCGTCGAGGAAAAGAACATCGCTTGGCTGACGGCGGAATAGACCTGTTCTTCAGTGAACGGCTTGGTGATCATGAAGGTCGGTTCCGGGCGTTCTCCGGTCAGGAGGCGCTGGGGGAACGCGGTGATGAAGATCACGGGGACGTCGTCGAATTGCGCCTGAATATCCCGGACCGCATCAATGCCCGAGGAATTGTCGGCCAGCTGGATGTCAGCGAGAATCAAATCGGGGCGTTCGCTGGCGGCCAGAGCCACGGCTTGGGCGCGGGTGCGGGCGATCCCGGTGACGGTGTGGCCGATATCTTCGACGATGGCGGAAATATCCATGGCGATGATCGCCTCATCTTCGATGATCATGACCTTGCCAGTGACGGCTTGGGACATTTCCCGGCGGGCGATGTCGATGCTGGCGGTGGCTTCGGCGGCATCAATCTGCATGATCTGTGCGATCTCTTCCACCGAGAAGCCTTCGATCGCGAACAGAAGCAGGGCTTCGCGCGAGTTCGGGGTCAAGGTGGTCATGCGCCCCTGTGCGCGGGCGGCAAGGCCGGTGTCGCCGGTATCAACCGGTGCGCCGGCGCTGCTCCAGACAAGGTGAAAGGCGCGGAATAGCGCGACTTTTGCGGCCAAGCCGGCGCTGGCATCACCCGCGTCTTCGAGGATCGCTTCCAGCGTCGCGGCGGCATACCGATCGCCCGATTGCTGGTTTCCAGTCAGAGCCCTTGAATAACGCCGCAGGAATGGCAGGTTTGCCGCAATGGACGAAGCAAAATCGGGGGAGTCGGGTTCAGACATCGAGTTCCTCATGTGCATTTTATACGGAACCAAACGTCTGGTCGCGGCGTTTGGTTCCGTGAGAAAGCGAAGAATTGGATATTTTATGTGGGCAGATATGGATCACAATGAGGATACATCAGGTTTGAAGTCCCAAATCGATGAAAATCTTAAGCGGGTTTATCGTGAAGCCTTGGAAGAAGATGTGCCGGATCGGTTCAAGGACTTGCTGGAGCAGTTGCGTAAGAAGGAGTCTGGTAAATGACCGGCACCCCCGTTGATCCGCGTGACGAGTTGCCTGACCACTTGCCTGCACTTCGGGCCTTTGCGATCAGTCTGACCCGGGATGTTTCGGCCGCTGATGATCTGGTGCAGGATACCATTGTGAAAGCCTGGAGCAACATCGAAAAATTCGAAGTTGGCACCAACATGCGGGCGTGGTTGTTCACGATCCTGCGCAACACCTATTATTCCTTGCATCGCAAACGCCGCCGCGAAGTACCCGATCCGGACGGTGCCCATGCGGCGCGCTTAAGTGAAAAACCGGCCCATGACGGGCGGTTGGCGATGACAGACTTCCTGAAGGCCTTCGATCAGCTGTCGCCAGAGCATCGCGAGGTTCTGATCTTGGTTGGCGCCTCTGGCTTTTCTTATGACGAGGCTGCCGGAATGATGGGCGTGGCCGTGGGAACGGTGAAAAGCCGGGCAAATCGGGCGCGGGCGAAATTGTGTGACATGCTGGGGCTGGCCGAAGGCGAAAATCCGGTCTCTGGCGCCGATGCCGCGACACTTGCCGTGATGGGCCGCAACGGAGTGCAAGCTGCATGACCACCACGCCGACGTCGCACCGTCGGCTTACCGATAGGCTGGGTTTTCAACTGGCCTTCGTTCTGGCTGCCGTATTGTTACCTCTTACCTTTATATCCCTGTCCAAATCCATCACGCTGGTCAACGAGGTGCAGGCGCGGTCTGAGGCGGCGCTTTTGGGGGAAACGATGCAGGCGGCAGCCGGAGAGGTCCGCCTGATCCAAGAAGCACGCGGAGTGGCCGAAGCGTTGTCCAATTCGATCAGCCCGCTGTTGGACAACGATGTCGCCTGTTCGCGGGTGATGGCCCGCATCGCCGAGCGCAATCTGGAATATTCTCTGGTGGCCTTCGTGCCGAATTCTGGGTTGATGCGCTGTTCGTCGACCGGGGTGGAATTCGACTTTTCCAAAAGCCCGCTGTTCCAACAAATTATGGCGGCGCAGCAGCCCGGGTTTACCGTGAACCCCCATAGCCAAGTAACCGGCAATTCGGTGCTGGGTGTGACCTATCCGGTGCGCGGTCAGGACGGGACTGTCATCGGGATTGTCAGCGTGTCGCTGCCGCATGAGGAACTGGGCGCGGAAATTGACGATAACGGGGCGTCGAACGGGCTGACCCTGTTTACGTTTGATCCGGACGGACAGATTCTGACCTCATCCGCCGGATTAGACGATTTGACTGCGCTTCCCGGAGACCTGCCACTTGAGGCGCTGGCGTCGGCCGAGCCGCTGGCATTTTCGACCGAAGGCAGGAACGGCAAAAAGCGGGTATATTCCGTGGTCCCAATGGTCCCCGGCGAGTTGTATGCTTTGGGCACCCGGTTGACCACGTCATCGGGGGCGCTTGGCCGTTTGTTGTCATCGATGCCTGTGCTTCTTCCGGCGCTGATGTGGTTGGCCAGTCTGGTGGCGGCGTGGTTGGCGGTGGAGCGGCTGGTGTCGCGGAATGTGCGAAAACTGTCCAAATCGATCAAATCCTTTGCGCATGGAAACCGGGTGGTGGGCGACATCGAAGTTCGTCAAGCGCCCTTGGAAATCCGCGAGATGGCCGAAGCTTACGAGTCGATGACCGACACCATTTTGCGCGATGAAGCGGAATTGGAAGATACGATTCACCAAAAAGAAGTGCTGCTGCGCGAGGTGCATCACCGGGTAAAGAACAATCTTCAGTTGATCGCATCGATCATGAACATGCAGGTGCGCCGGGTCAAAAGTAAAGAGGCGCGGCAGATGATGGTCGAACTTCGCGACCGCGTTATGAGTCTTGCGACGATCCATCGGGAATTGTTCGAAACGGTGGGCAGCGTTGATATCCATGCCGACGAATTGCTAAAAAGTGTGGTGGATCAAATCACCAGCACCAGTTCGGCGAATGGCCGTCTGTTTGAATGCAGGACCGAATTTGATGACATTCGGATGGTGCCGGATCAGGCGGTGCCGCTTGGCTTGTTGGTGGCCGAAACCCTGAGCAGCGCCCTCAATCATTGTTCGACCGAGGCCGCGCATACGCCGAAAATCTCGGTCGTGCTGCGGCGAATGGACGAAGACACCGCCGTTGTGGAAGTGATCAATTCCACAACGCAACTGTATCCGGATCCCGGTCTTCCAACCGATCTGGGCGGGCAGTTAATCTCGGCCTTCGCGATGCAGCTTGGCGGCCGTGTTGACCGGGATATTCGGGGGGGCTTGTACCGGACCCGGGTCGAATTTGGCGTGTCTCCGCTGTCTGAGGCGGAAATGCGGTTTGATCGCCCGGCGGAGCCTGCGTGACGTCTGCGGCACTGCGGATCCCTGTGTGATTGAGGCCGCGTGATTGTGATGGAACAATCAGCAGTACGGGGTGTTCGTCTGGCTGTATAGGCAGGCAGATAGCGTATGGTTTCCAAATTTGGACTACAGCGGCGAAGGTCAAAGATGCGGGCATTGGTGACGGCAGCCGAGGCGTATCCGACGCTTGAACGGGCCTTTTTGACCGCAGAGACAGAAATTTGGGCCAGCTTCAGAATATTTGATCTGTCGACCAAACTGCGCAGCCTTGAGGCGCGGGCCATCGGTGACAGCTGGTTCGAGTTGATGGTTCACACCTTGCAGCGCGGTGTGGCGGTTCACATGGTGATCACCGATTTCGATCCGGTGGCATGGGCCGAGGGGCACCGCTCCACTTGGCGCAGCATGCGCCAGTTTGCTGCCGCCGCTGATTTGGCTGGCCCCGACGCCCGGTTGCGCATCACCCCCGCAATGCATCCGGCGCGCACGTCGTTCCTTTTGCGATTGGCATTTTGGCCGATGATCATGAAGAAGCTTGTGGGAACCACGAAGACACTAAACGCGATGTCGCCGGATCGGCGTGAAACGGCCCTGCGGGAACTGCCAGGGTTGCGGCAGTGGATCATCCTGCGGGACGATGGCAAAGTCAGGCCGCGCTATGGGTCTGTTCCGCCGCTGTGTCCGGCCACCCATCATCAGAAATTGGCCGTCTTTGATCGGCAACATTTATATATCGGTGGGCTGGATTTGAACGAGCGGCGTTATGATACCCCGCGCCATGATCGGGACAGTGCAAGTACCTGGCACGATGTGCAGATCATGATAGACGGGCCGGTGGTGGCCGAAGCGCAGGCGCATCTGGAAAGCTTTCTTGATGTTACAGCAGGACGGGCCGAGCCGGTGGCCCAAAAGCGACTTCTGCGCACCATTTCCAAGCCGCGGACCGGGGTCGCGGCGTCAATCGGACCGAAGACCGTTTGCCACGAAATCCTCTCGGCCCATGAAATGCTGGCGCGGCGCAGCAGCGACTTGATCTATATTGAAACGCAGTTTTTCCGGGATCGAAAACTGGCCCGAACGTTGGCGGACATCGGCCGGAGCAAGCCGAAATTGCAAATAATCCTGATCCTGCCCGGCGCGCCAGAGGACGTGGCCTTTGATGGAAATTCCGGGCACGACGCGCGGTTCGGAGAGTTCTTGCAAGGGCAGGCTTTGCGCATCCTGCAACGGGGCTTTGGCAAGCGGCTGTTTATCGGGGCGGCGGCGCAGGCCAAAGAGGGCAACCAGACCGGTGGTAACGGCAGGCACCTGCTGGCCGATGCGCCGATCATTTATATCCACGCTAAAGTTGCGGTCTTTGATGATACCGCCGCCATTGTGTCCTCGGCCAACCTGAACGGGCGCAGCCTGAAATGGGATACCGAGGCCGGGGTCATTCTGGATGCGGCGCCGGATGTGGTGGCGCTGCGGCGCAAGCTGATGGCGCATTGGTTGCCCGACGGGGCAGGGCCCGCGTTCTTTGACCGCACTGCGGCGGTGGCGCGGTGGCGCGGTCTTGCATTGTCCAATGCGCAGCGCCGACCGTCTGACCGTCAAGGGTTCGTGCTGCCCTATGACATCAAGGCGTCGGAAAGCTTTGGGCAAGCGGTTCCCTTCGTGCCTGAAGAGTTGGTTTGATCTGAAAGGGGCGGGCGGATTTCCGCCAGTTGTTCCCGCGAATAATTCGCGAAATCCGGAACGGAATGGGGACTGAGACGTTTGGTAGATGTCGATACTGACGCAGACAACTCAAGGAGAGAGACATGAACTGGGATCAAGTAGAAGGCAATTGGAAACAGATTCAAGGCAAGGCCCAAGCCAAGTGGGGCGAGCTGACCGACGATGAATTGACGCAGGCCAAAGGCAACCGCCAAGAGCTGGTCGGTTTGGTCCAAGCGAAATATGGCAAGGCCAAGGATGAGGCTGAGCGCGAAGTTGATGATTGGATGTCCGGCGTCTGATCGCGCCTCAAAACGCCCCGGCAATTCGATCACCCAAAAGTTTAACGAGGATGGCCAGCGACTCTGTCGCTGGCCTTTTTTTGTTGCGAGCTGCACGGGCGCGGTGCGGGACGCGAAACTGGTCAAGACCTTGAATGCGCCGAGATTTTTATCCGGTTTGGCGGCGCGAATGGAACCAGTTCCCGGCGCGATGCGTTGCTTGAGTGTACTTCACACGCTGTCTGGCAAAAAAGGAGAAACTGAAATGCTTGGTTGGGCCCTTACGTTCCTTGTGGTCGCGCTGATTGCCGCGGCACTTGGGTTCGGCGGTATCGCCGGAGCCTCTGCTGGAATCGCAAAAATCCTATTCGTGATTTTCCTGATCTTGTTCGTCGTCGCCATGGTGGCCCGCGCGGTTCGCGGCAAACCTCCGGTTTGACCTAACGACATGGACGACACCCTCTGCCGCAGTTCTGCGGAATGGCCGCTGATCCCCTCAGCGGCCTTTGGTGGTGCGTGTGCGCGGCGTTTAGAGTATCATTGTATGAGCGCCTTGTCTTATGTCTGCCGTCCTTCGTCATTCGTAAGCGCCTTGTTCCGAGGCTGCCGTGAGTGGTGATCGTCAGAACGGTCAGCTTGGCGAATTTCGTATAATACGCAGCCACCGCCCCGACAGCCAGAGTGAGCCCGTGCCAGAACTTGCGAAGAAATATAGCCTCACGTGGAAAGTCACCCCCGACCTGTTGGGGATCCTGAACGATTCTGGCCTGTTCGAGAACACCAACCCCGCGTGGTTCACGACGCTGGGGTTCTTGCCAGATGAGGTCGAGAGTCGAAGTTTCCTGAGTTTTGTGCATCCCGATGATCTGCCGGCGACCGAGGCGGCATTCGAGGCAGTGCAGCGCGGCACCCCGGTGCTGAAGTTCGAAAATCGATACCGCCACAAAAACGGCAGCTATCGTTGGTTGTCGTGGAATACAGTGCCTGAAGGCGGTCGGTACTATTGCAGCGCCCGGGACGTCACCGAACATAAAGAGGCGGTCAACGCCCTTCTGGTGACAGAGCGCGATGCGCATCTGCGCGAACAGTTCATCGCGGTGCTGGGGCATGACCTGCGAAATCCATTGGCGGCCATTGCCTCTGCGATCCGCATCATCCGGCGTGAGGCGCAAACCGAAACGACGTTGCACATGCTGTCGATGACCCAAGGGGCGGTGGACCGGATGACGGCGTTGATTGAGGATGTGATGGATCTGGCTCGGTCGCGACTGGGCGCGGGTCTATCGATCGACCGCGGCGTCGTGTTGCCGCTGATGCCGGCCTTGCGCCAAGTGATCGCGGAAATCCAACTGGCCCAGCCGGATGCCAAAATTGAAGCGGTCCTCGATTTCGCCGATCCGGTCAATTGTGACCCGGCGCGGCTGGCGCAGTTGCTGTCTAATCTTCTGTCAAACGCGGTCTCGCACGGGGCGGCGACCCGGCCGATCCGTATGACGGCGGCGGATGAGGACGGGCAATTCACCCTGACCGTGGCCAATCAGGGGCCGGCGATCCCGGAAAAGGCGCTTGAGATGCTGTTCCAGCCGTTTTTTCGCGCCAATGCGGGCGCCAACCAAGATGGTTTGGGCTTGGGGTTGTTCATCGCCTCGGAAATTGCGCGCGCTCATGGCGGCACGCTGACTGCGACCTCTGAGCAGGATTGGACCGTGTTCAGATTTCAGATGCCGCGCACCTGACCTTGGCCGATCAGGGCAGGAGGGTTTCGGGGATGGCGAAGCGTTCCAGCGGACGATGATCCGCTTGTAGATCGGCCAAGGTCAGGGATTCGATCATCAAGATATAGGCCGAATAAAACCCGCCAAACACGGCCCGCACCCGGCACGCCTGTTCATCCTTGCAATCGGCACAGCGTTGATAGGCGTTGCGTGACAGGCAGGCCAGCGGCGCAAGGGGCCCATCCACCAGACGCAATATTTCAGCCAGAGACACGGTTTTCGGATCTTTAATCATCGCATAGCCGCCAAAGCGTCCCCGTTTGCTGCCGATCAGGCCGGCGCGTTTCAGATCCAGCAGGATATGTTCAAGAAAGCGTTTCGGTGCCCCGGACTGCACGGCGATCTCTTCCACCCGCAAAGCGCCGGTGGCCGCAGCTTGCGCATCTGCCAGAACCATGAGCGCCTTCAGCGCGTATTTTGTTTTCAGCGTGATCATGGGGGCAGCGCACTCGGCGGGAGGGACATCGGTCAGGCCCAACTCTAGCAGTATGCGGGACGTTTGCGAAACGGTTCGTGCAGAACCGGTCACAGCGGGCGAGAGGCTGAGCCACTGCCGTAAAGGGATGCGGCCATGGCGGTCTGGGCCCGCCCTGACCACGTCCGGGGCATGCATTCGGTCCGGGATTGACTTAGGGCAAGAGTGGTCTGTGCAGGATTTGAAGCCAATGCGTTCGGTGGGCTGGAAACAGATGAGATGTGCCGAATCAATATTAGCAATCGCGACTGCAAATTTACACAGAAGTATCGAGAGCGATTGGAAACACGGCGATCACCGCAAGTGACTGACATTAACCCGATCTCTTCGGGATAATGGTGCCCAGGAGAGGACTCGAACCTCCACATCGTTTCCAATACTAGCACCTGAAGCTAGCGCGTCTACCAATTCCGCCACCTGGGCTGGTGTCGTGTTGGGGCGATCTACCTACCCACGACGGAGGTGTCAACACGAGATTTCAAAAAATCGGCGCGACGTCATATTCCTTGTCGCTTCCGGTCATCAAGGGTATCCCGGGCCATAGGAAATTTGCAGGAAAAGCACGGAGGCCACGCATGTCGCAACTCGTCACGATCTTTGGAGGGTCGGGGTTTGTCGGACGCTATGTCGCCCGGCGTATGGCGAAAGAAGGCTGGCGCGTGCGCGTCGCTTGCCGGCGCCCCAATGAGGCGCAGTTTGTCCGCACCTATGGGGCGGTCGGCCAAGTCGAGCCGGTGTTCTGCAATATTCGCGATGACGCCTCGGTCCGCAATGTGCTTGGCGGCGCCAACGCGGTGGTCAACTGCGTCGGTATTCTGAACGAAACCGGCAAAAGCACCTTTGAGGCGATTCAAGCCGCAGGGGCAGGGCGCGTGGCGCGCCTGTCTGCTGAGGCTGGGATCACCCGTTTTGTGCAGATGTCGGCGCTTGGGGCCAATGCCGACAGTGCGAGCGACTATGCCCGCACCAAGGCTGCCGGTGAGGCCGCGGTTCTAGAGCATCAGCCGACCGCAATGATCCTGCGCCCGTCGGTGATCTTTGGGCCGGAGGATCAGTTTTTCAACCGGTTCGCTGGGATGGCACGGTTTGGCCCCATTCTTCCGATTGTCGGGGCCGATACGCTGATGCAGCCGGTCTACGTTGATGATGTGGCGGAGGCTGTGGTCGCTGGCGTTCTGGGGCAGGCGCCCACTGGCATCTATGAATTGGGCGGTCCCGATGTGCGGAGTTTCCGCGACCTGATCACCCAGATGCTGACGGTGATCCGGCGGCGCCGCTTGGTCCTGAACGTGCCGTTCCCGATCGCTGGAATGATGGGCTGGGGCTTTGATCTTGGCCAGAAGATGACCGGGGGGCTGATCGAGAACACGATGCTGACCCGCGATCAGGTGCGCAATCTGCAACATGATAATGTGGTGACGGACGGGGCGCAGGGCTTTGCGCAGCTCGGGATTGAGCCGGTCGCGATTGCTGCGGTGGTGAACGACTATCTCTGGCGCTTCCGCCCCAGCGGCCAGTTCGATGAAGTGACCGAATCTGCGAAGAACCTGAAGGTCTGAACCTGTCGGGATGAAGGTGTCGGGCGGCATCGGCGGGGGAGACCCGCCGGTGCCGGTGGTCGTTTGGTCTTAGGTATAAGCGATTGCCAGCAGGATCACGCCGAAGACCAGCCGGTAGATCACATAGGGCGTATAGCTGACCGACTTCAGCAAGCGCATCATCAGGCTCAATGCCAGCAGCGCCGAGACAAACGCGAAGGCCGCGGCGATGGCGCCGTCCCGGGCCATCTGCATGTCGGCTGATCCGATTACATCGACGCCCAAAAGAAGTCCGGCCATGGCAATGGTGGGAATCGACATCAGCATGGACAATTTGGCAGCGTCGGTTCGGGTATAGCCCAGCATCCGGCCGCCGGTGATGGTGATGCCCGAGCGCGAGGTCCCGGGGATCAGGGCGATGACCTGCCACAAGCCCATGATCAGGGCGTCGCGCAGGGTCCAGTCTTGATCGGTCTTAGCCTCGGGGCCCTTTTGATCCGCGAAATACAACACGATGCCGAAAATGATCATCGTCCAGCCGATGACGGCGGTGGACCTGAGGGCTTCTTCAAGGCCGCTTAATTTCATGGCAAGTCCGGCGATGACGACGGGAATTGTGGCAACAATCAGGCACAGCGCCAATTGGGCACCTTTGGTGTCGACCTTGCCGCGCAGCAGGCGCATGCTTCCAAGCATCGCCTCGCGGACATCGGACCAGAAATAAAGGACAACTGCGAACAGCGTCCCGACATGGACGGCCACGTCAATGGTCAGGCCTTGGTCTTCCATGCCGGTAAGATTCGGCAGCAGGATCAGGTGTCCGGACGACGAAATCGGCAGAAATTCGGTGATCCCTTGGATCACCGCGACGAGAAAAAGATGGAAGAGGGTCATGCGGTTTGACTCATACGTTAGGGGGTGTCATCGTAACTATCTGATATTTAGGCATTTATATTAATTATGTCAGAATGCCTTCCATATATTTCAAGGTAATGTCGCAGAGATGCTGTGCGTTGTCTGAATTATCTGCAATAAAGGTCACACATTCTGACTTTTCATTTGCGGTCGCCTTGATTACAAGCAGGCAAGACGAATTTGGAGGCGGCAATGGCCAAAGAGAAGATGCTGCAGTTCGTGACCGTGGGGCGGGATATGCCTGTGAAGCGGGAAGCGGGCGAGCGCCGGACAGATTTCCAGGAAATCTATGCCGAGTATGCGACGGCGAAAGCTGCGGAGCAAGCCGGACGGTGCTCGCAATGCGGTGTGCCATATTGTCAGAGCCACTGCCCGCTGCACAATAACATTCCCGATTGGTTGCGCCTTACGGCTGAAGGGCGGTTGCAGGAAGCCTATGAGCTTAGTCAGGCGACCAACACCTTTCCTGAGATTTGTGGCCGCATCTGCCCGCAGGATCGCCTGTGCGAAGGCAATTGCGTCATTGAACAGTCCGGCCATGGCACTGTCACAATTGGCTCGGTGGAAAAATACCTGACCGATCTGGCGTTCGAGCAGGGCTGGGTCAAGCCGATCCGTCCGGTTCGGGATCGCGCGGAAAGCGTCGGCATCATCGGCGCGGGTCCGGGTGGCTTGGCGGCTGCCGATCTGTTGCGCCGGAAGGGTGTGCACGTGACCGTCTATGATCGCTATGATCGTGGTGGCGGTTTGATGACCTATGGGATTCCCGGCTTCAAACTGGAAAAATCCGTGGTCATGGAGCGGATGGCGCAACTGGAAGACGGTGGCGTGACCTTCCGGCTGAATTGCGCGGTCGGGGAAGATATCAGTTTTCAAGACATTCGTGCGGCGCATGATGCGGTGCTGATTGCTACCGGGGTCTACAAGACCCGGCAATTGCAGGCGCCCGGTGTTGGGGCTAGCGGAATTGTGCGGGCGATCGATTATCTGACTGCCTCTAATCGGGTCGGATTTGGCGATACCGTGCCTGAATATGAGAGCGGCGAGTTGAATGCCACCGGCAAGAAGGTCGTGGTCATCGGCGGCGGCGATACCGCGATGGATTGCGTTCGCACGGCGATCCGGCAGGGCGCAGAATCGGTGCGCTGTCTGTACCGCCGGGATCGGGCCAACATGCCCGGATCGCAGCGCGAGACCAAAAACGCCGAAGAAGAAGGCGTGGAATTTATCTGGCTGGCGGCGCCGAAGGGCTTCACCGGCGATATCGTCAATGGTGTGATGGTGCAAAAGATGCGCCTTGGTGCCCCCGATGCCACGGGCCGTCAAATGCCAGAACTGATCGACGGGTCCGATTACGTCGAAGACGCCGATCTGGTGGTGCAGGCTTTGGGCTTTGAGCCCGAAGATTTGCCGACCCTGTGGAACGAGCCCGAGCTGGAAGTGACTCGCTGGGGCACCATCAAGGCCGATTTCCGTACCCATGCCACCAGCATGGACGGGGTCTATGCGGCGGGCGATATTGTGCGGGGCGCAAGCTTGGTGGTCTGGGCGATCCGAGACGGCCGTGAGGCCGCCGAGGCGATGCTGGCGCGGTTCGATGCCGCGACAGCATCGGTTGCTGCCGAGTAAGCGATAGGGCGGGTCAGAAACGGAGGTCTGGCATGGATGGGCAGTGTTTATGCGGTGCCGTTGTGGTCTCAGCGACCCCAGCCAAGGCCGAGTTGCATGCATGTCACTGTGAGATGTGCCGCCGTTGGACCGGCTCTGCGCTGATCGAGGTCGATGTTGACCCCGCCCAGTTGCAGGTAACTGGTCCGGTCAAAACCTTCCGCTCGTCCGATTGGGCCGAGCGGGCGTGGTGTGACACCTGCGGGTCGACCTTGTGGTACAAGCTGACCCTGCCGGGACACGAGCGGTACGCGGTCAGCGCCGGTTTGTTTGACGCTGCCGGCGACCTGCCGTTGACCAAAGAAATCTACATCGATTGCAAGCCGGGCGGATATGCCTTTGCAGGTGATCATCAAACCATGACCAAACAAGAAGTAGAGGCGATGTTCGCTTCCTTCGGTGAAGGAGACCAGCAATGACCAAATATGATGCAGCCTGGGTAGCAGCCGAGGAAGCCAAGCGCGCCTTCATGGCCGAAAACGGCATGTACCGCGAAGAGGACGAGCATTCGTCCTGCGGCGTCGGACTTGTGGTGGCGCAGAACGGCACCCCGTCCCGTGCGGTGGTGGAATCCGGCATCAATGCCCTTAAAGCGATCTGGCATCGCGGCGCTGTCGATGCGGACGGCAAGACCGGGGACGGTGCGGGGATCCACCTGCAGATTCCGGTGCCCTTCTTCTATGACCAGATCCGCCGCACCGGCCACGAGCCTGATGTCACCAAACTGATCGCGGTCGGGCAGGTGTTCTTGCCACGCACCAATTTTGCTGCGCAGGAATCCTGCCGGACCATTGTCGAGGCCGAAGTGCTGCGACTGGGCTATTACATCTATGGCTGGCGCCATGTGCCGGTCGATATTACGGTTCTGGGCGAAAAGGCCAACGCGACCCGCCCTGAGATCGAACAGATCATCATTTCCAACAGCAAGGGCGTCGACGAAGACACCTTTGAGCGCGAACTGTATGTCATCCGTCGCCGGATCGAAAAGGCCGTGTTGGCAGCGCATATCGCCGGACTTTATATCTGTTCGCTGTCCTGCCGGTCGATCATTTACAAAGGCATGATGCTGGCCGAGCAGGTCGCGGAATTCTACCCAGACCTCAAGGATGAGCGGTTTGAGAGCGCTTTTGCGATCTATCACCAGCGCTATTCCACCAACACCTTCCCGCAGTGGTGGTTGGCCCAGCCGTTCCGCATGTTGGCCCATAACGGTGAAATCAACACCCTGAAGGGCAACGTCAACTGGATGAAGAGCCATGAAATTCGCATGGCCAGCGGTGCCTTTGGCGATATGGCCGAAGACATCAAACCGATCATCCCCGGCGGATCAAGCGACAGTGCCGCCCTCGACTCGGTGTTCGAGGTTCTGGTTCGGGCTGGCCGGAACGCGCCCATGGCCAAGACGATGCTGGTGCCCGAAAGCTGGAGCAAGCAGGCGATTGAATTGCCCGCGCCGTGGCGGGACATGTATTCCTATTGCAACTCGGTCATGGAACCGTGGGACGGTCCGGCGGCTTTGGCGATGACCGATGGTCGGTGGGTATGTGCGGGCCTCGACCGCAATGGTCTGCGGCCGATGCGCTATGTCGTCACCGGCGACGGCTTGCTGATTGCAGGCTCCGAGGCGGGGATGGTGCCTGTGGACGAGGCGACGGTCGTCGAAAAGGGCGCACTTGGCCCGGGCCAGATGATTGCTGTCGACATGAAGACCGGCAAGCTGTTCCACGATACCGAGCTGAAAGACAAGCTTGCCTCGTCACAGCCTTTCGGGGACTGGGTCGGCAAAATCAATGAGTTGGACGAAGTTCTTAAAGAAGCCGACGAAGCGCCGGGCTTTAAGGGCGAAGATCTGCGCCGCCGTCAGATCGCGGCAGGCTACAGCCTTGAAGAGCTGGAACAGATCCTGACGCCCATGGCGGAAGACGGGAAAGAAACTTTGGTCAGCATGGGCGACGATACGCCGTCTGCCGTCCTAAGTGAAAAGTATCGTCCGCTCAGCCATTTCTTCCGGCAGAACTTTAGTCAGGTCACCAATCCGCCGATCGACTCCTTGCGCGAATTCCGCGTCATGAGCCTGAAGACCCGGTTCGGCAATCTGCGCAACGTGCTGGACGAAGACAGCAGCCAGACCGAAATTCTGGTGGTCGACAGCCCGTTCATCGGCAATTGCCAGTTCGAGAAGCTGAAAGAGCAGTTCAATGCTCCGATGGCCGAGATCGACTGTACCTTCCCGGTCAACGCGGGCCCCAACGCGCTGCGCGATGGCTTGGTCCGCATCCGAAGCGAGGCCGAAGATGCCGTCCGCTCGGGCGCTGGTCACATCATTCTGACGGATGAGTACCAGAGCGAAGGCAAGATCGCGATGCCGATGATCCTTGCCACCAGCGCGATCCACAGTGGATTGACGCGCAAGGGGCTGCGAACCTTCACTTCGCTCTGTGTGCGGTCAGCGGAATGCATCGATCCACATTATTTCGCCGTGCTGATTGGTTCGGGCGCAACTGTGGTCAACGCCTATCTGGCCGAAGATAGTTTGGCCGACCGGATCGACCGTGGCTTGCTGGATTGCAATCTGAACACTGCGGTGGCGCGGTATCGCAATGCCATTGATCAGGGCTTGCTCAAGATCATGGCGAAGATGGGGATCAGCGTTGTCTCCAGCTATCGCGGCGGTCTGAACTTTGAGGCGGTTGGCCTGAGCCGGGCCATGTGCGCCGAATACTTCCCCGGCATCCTCAGCCGGATCTCGGGCATCGGTGTCACGGGTATTCAACGCAAGCTGGAACAGGTGCATGCCACAGGCTGGCTCGGCGGCACGGACGTGTTGCCCATTGGCGGCTTTTACAAGGCGCGTCGCTCGGGCGAGACCCACGCGTGGGAAGCCCAATCCATGCATATGATGCAGGCCGCCTGCACTAAGGCCAGCTTCGAGATGTGGAAGCAGTATTCGGCCAAGATGCGCAGCAACCCGCCGATCCATCTGCGCGACCTGCTGGAAATCAAGCCGATGGGCAAGCCGGTTCCGCTGGAAGAGGTGGAAAGCATCACCTCGATCCGGAAGCGGTTTGTGACCCCCGGCATGTCGCTGGGCGCGCTCAGCCCAGAGGCACACAAGACCCTCAATGTTGCCATGAACCGCATCGGCGCCAAATCCGACAGCGGCGAGGGCGGCGAGGATCCGGCGCATTTCGTGCCAGAGGCCAACGGCGACAACCCATCTGCGAAGATCAAGCAAGTGGCGTCCGGGCGGTTCGGGGTGACAGCCGAATATCTGAACCAGTGCGAAGAACTGGAGATCAAGGTCGCGCAGGGGGCCAAGCCCGGCGAAGGCGGACAGTTGCCCGGCTTTAAAGTGACCGAGTTCATCGCACGTTTGCGGCACTCCACCCCCGGCGTTATGCTGATCAGCCCGCCGCCGCACCACGACATCTATTCGATCGAAGATCTGGCGCAGCTGATCTACGATCTCAAGCAGATCAACCCACGGGCGAAAGTCACCGTTAAATTGGTGGCGCAGTCGGGCGTCGGCACGATTGCCGCCGGTGTGGCCAAGGCCAAGGCTGATATCATCCTGATTTCCGGTCATAATGGCGGCACCGGGGCGTCTCCGGCCACGTCGATCAAATATGCCGGCTTGCCGTGGGAAATGGGCCTGACCGAAGCGCATCAGGTTCTGTCGATGAACAAGCTGCGCGACCGGGTGACCCTGCGGACCGATGGCGGCTTGCGCACCGGACGCGATATCGTAATCGCGGCCCTGATGGGAGCCGAGGAATACGGCATTGGTACGGCTGCGCTGATCGCGATGGGTTGCATCATGGTGCGTCAGTGCCAGTCGAACACTTGCCCAGTCGGCGTCTGTACCCAAGATGAAAGCCTGCGGGACAAGTTCACCGGAACGGCAGAGAAAGTGGTCAATCTCATCACCTTCTATGCCCAAGAAGTGCGCGAGATTATGGCCGGAATGGGCGTCCGCAATATGGATGAGTTGATCGGACGTGCCGATCTGCTGAGCCAGGTCAGCCGGGGCTCGGCGCACTTGGATGATCTCGACCTGAACCCGCTGTTGATCACCGTCGATACCGCGATGCATGCGCGTTATGACCGGTCGAAGCCGCGCAATGTGGTGCCGGATACACTGGATGCCGAGATTGTTAAGGACGCCGCGCGCTTCTTGGAAGATGGCGAGAAGATGCAGTTGAGCTACGCCGTGCAGAACACGCTGCGGTCGATCGGAACGCGCACGTCCAGCCATATTGTCAAGCGGTTTGGCATGCGCAACAGCCTTCAGCCCGATCACCTGACGGTCAAGCTGACCGGCAGTGCCGGGCAATCGCTTGGGGCGTTCGCGGCCCCCGGCCTGAAGCTGGAAGTGTCGGGGGATGCCAACGACTATGTCGGCAAGGGGCTGAGTGGCGGCATCATTGTGGTCCGTCCGCCACAAGTCAGCCCGCTCATCGCCAGCGCCAACACCATCATCGGCAACACGGTGCTCTACGGCGCGACGGCGGGTTATCTGTTTGCAGCAGGCCGGGCAGGCGAGCGGTTCGCCGTGCGCAACTCGGGCGCGACGGTGGTGATCGAAGGCTGTGGATCCAATGGGTGTGAATACATGACCGGCGGAACCGCGGTGATCCTTGGCAGCATCGGCGCAAACTTCGGCGCTGGGATGACCGGCGGCATGGCCTATCTTTACGATCCGGATGGGTCCGCGCTTGAACTGATGAACATGGAAACGCTGGTGACGTGTCCGGTCACGGTGCCCTATTGGATGACGCAACTGGAAGAGTTGATCGCGCGTCATCTGGAAGAAACCGGCAGCCGCCGTGCCGCCGATTTGCTTCAGCACTGGGATCTGGAGCGCGGCAACTTCCTGCAGGTCTGCCCGAAAGAGATGCTGGTGAATCTGCCGCATCCACTTGGGATCGAAGCGGACGCCGTGTCGGCCTGATCCCTGCGCGACAACAACCTGACCCTATCCGGCGCGGCAATGCACGGGATAGGGTTTTTCGTGTCAAGCTTGATGCGTCGTTGCCGGCCGTGCGCGACCTTTGGTGACGTCTAGCTTGGGGCAGCCGGATAGACTGCAACGCGCTGGTCATGCCCGGTTTGACCGTTGACCACAGGTAGGGAGCATGGTTGTTGGCCGCATGGGATCGCTAAGCGCAAAACGCCCGCGTGCACGCCTGTCAAGGCGGGTGCGGCGATGGCTGTTGTCGGGGCTGGCGGCCTTGGTCGCGCTGGTCTTTGGCGCCGTACTGCTGTTTGCGTTTGTGCCCGTGCCCACGACCCCTTACATGCTGGCCGAACGGGGACGGTTGGGAAAAGTCGCCTATGACTGGGTTCCGATGGCAGACATTGCCCCGGTTATGGCCAGATCGGCGGTCGCCGCCGAGGACGCGAATTTTTGTCTGCACTGGGGCTTTGATATCGATGCGTTGCGTCAGGCGTTGGATGGCGGCGCGCGGCGGGGCGGGTCAACCATCTCGCAGCAAGTGGTCAAGAACGTCTTCCTCTGGCAGGGGCGCAGTTGGCCGCGCAAAGCGCTGGAGGCACTTTTGACCCCCGCCGTCGAACTGGTCTGGTCGAAGCGGCGACTGTTGGAAGTGTATATGAATGTCGCGGAATTCGACGAAGGTGTGTTCGGTGTCGGGGCCGCTGCTGCCACCTATTTTCAGGTTGAAGCGGCAGCGTTGACCCCGGTGCAGTCGGCCCGACTGGCGGCGATTTTGCCCGATCCAAAAGGCCGCTCGGCTGCGAAACCGTCGGATTTTGTTCGCAAACGCGCCGCGTCGATCCTGGATGGGGCGGCAACGATCCGGCGAGATGGCCGCGATGCCTGTTTCAAAGGTTGAACTGTCGGCGCCAAAGCGGCAAGACGGTGGCAGACATCTTATCCTGATGAGCATCCCATGACCGTCCTATATCACGTCCCGCTATCGCCGTTTTGCCGCAAGGTCCGTCTGACGCTGTCAGAGAAAAGGATCGACGTTGATCTGCACGAAGAGCGCTATTGGGAAAAATCGGCGGAATTCCTGCGCCGCAACCCCGCAGGCAAGGTGCCGGTTCTGAAAATCGACGGGCTGACTTTGGCGGAAAGCGGGCCGATCTGCGAGTATCTTGACGAAGTCTATCCGACCCCGGCGCTGATGCCGGTGGACCCGCGCGAGCGGTTTGAGGTGCGACGGCTGGTGCAGTACTTTGACGACACCTTCTACCGCGAAGTCACCCTGATGATCCTTGGCGAACGGGTGAACAAAAAACTCACCGGCGCCGGCTATCCCGACAGTCGCAACGTCAAGGCCGGGGTGACCCGGATCAAGACGCATCTGGACTATATGGCCCAGTTGCTGGACCATCGGCGCTGGCTGGCAGGCGATGTCATGACCTTGGCGGATTTTGCCGGGGCGGCGCATCTGTCATCGTTGGACTATACTTCGGATGTAGATTGGAACCGGCATGCAGTGGTCAAGGACTGGTACGCCAAGATTAAATCGCGCCCGGCGTTCCGAAGCCTGTTGGCCGATCAGGTGCTTGGGTTTCAGCCCGCGGCGCACTACAGCGACCTGGATTTCTGATCCGCGGCGGCCTGCTGCTCTGACCCTGCGGCGTGGTCAGGTGTCATGACCCTGACTGAGGGGACGGATGGGGCTGCGCTGAAATCGGCCCTGATTGCCCAAGCCCGGACTGAAGGTTTCGCTAAGACCGGCATTTGTCGCCCTGATGCGGTGCCGGAGCTTGCGGCGCGGTTGGCGGCTTTCATCGCGCAAGACCGGCACGGCCAAATGGGCTGGATGGCGGAACGAACCGGCTGGCGCGGCGATCCGGCGGCTTTGTGGCCGCAGGCGCGGTCGGTGATCATGCTTGCAGAACCCTATACCCCGGCCGAGGACCCTCTTGCCGTTCTGGACCAGCCAAGCTGCGGCGCGATCAGTGTGTATGCCCGCAACCGCGACTATCACGACTTGGTTAAGAAACGGCTAAAGCGGGTCGGACGTTGGTTGATCGAACAGGCGCCGGGTGCGGAAATCAAGGTGTTCGTGGATACAGCGCCGGTGATGGAGAAACCGTTGGCGGCGGCGGCGGGACTGGGCTGGCAAGGCAAGCACACCAATCTTTTAGGCAGAGATCTGGGGAACTGGTTCTTTCTGGGGGCAATCTTCACCACGTTGGACTTGCCGACAGATGCACCGGGGGTCGAATCCTGCGGCAGTTGTACCGCCTGTCTGGATGTGTGTCCGACCGGTGCGTTTCCTGCACCATTTCAATTGGATGCACGGCGCTGTGTTTCCTATTTGACGATTGAACATGCCGGTCCGGTCGATCTGGAATTGCGGCCGCGATTGGGCAATCGGATCTATGGATGCGATGATTGTTTGGCGGTATGCCCGTGGAATAAATTCGCTGTGGCGGCGACGGAAATGCGCTATGCGGCGCGGGAAGATCTGACTGCCCCGCATCTGTCACTGCTCTGTGGCCTTGATGATGCCGCGTTCCGGGCAATGTTCAGCGGGTCTCCGATCAAGCGGATCGGCCGCAACCGTTTTGTCCGCAACGTGCTGTATGCGATTGGAAATTCGGCAGATCAGGGTTTGGTGTCCACAGCCCGCGCGCGTCTTGAAGACGACGATCCGACGGTGCGGGATGCTGCCGAATGGGCTGTGGCCCGATTGCGTGAGCCAACCTGAACGCACTGAATATATCTCGGAATTTAACGACCATCGCAGCCCCTAACGCCGGATTAACTGGTGATGGGATACACCACACGGAATGTCGATCAGAGTGCGGCTGATCGGCGACAGCGTGGGTTTCCGGGGAGTGTAGGTGGTATGATATGGAACGTGATAGGCGCCCTGACGGGGCTGGTTCTTTGGGGTCTGCCTGCATCCGCAGCGGTGGTGGAAAACGGCAGTTTCGAGGACACCTTTAGTCAAACCGGATCGAATTACGGACAGCGTTTTGATGATTTGATGTCCGGCCCCGGCAGCAGTTGGGATGTCTGGTCTTCGATTGCGGGCTGGACCACGGACAGCGGCGCCGGGATTGAGATTCAAAGCAACCGAACATTGACCGAGGTCGATGCCTATGACGGCAATCACTATGTCGAATTGGACAGCAATTCCAATTCCAGCATGTTCCAAGACGTGCTGCTGGACGTGGGGCACTATGTGATGACCTTCTTTTACGGCCCTCGCACGAATAATTCGGGCACCAATGGCATCAATTATTCGTTGACGGGGCTGTTTCAGGGCAGTGTGGGTGGTCCGGGCGACACCACCGCCCGAACGATTGGATTTTGGTCGCAAGTGTCTGAAGCTTTTAATGTTCAAACGGCGGGGACCTATCGTTTGCGCTTTGGTGCCAGCGGGCTGAGCGATTCATACGGAGGGTTGATTGATGCGATTTCAATTGCCCCGACGGTGGCCCCCGTGCCGTTGCCATTGCCGGTCGTTCTGTTGGCCAGTGGTATCGTGGGCTTGATCGCGGTGCGCCGGGTTTCCGCGGCTGGCAAAAAGTAACACTCGCGCTTTGGACGGGCAGAGGCTAGGCACGACCTGAATTCCCCCGAATCCCGGAGCGCGTATGTCCCCGTTTCATGGCATTATTCTAAAGATCCTGTCGGTGATTACATTTGTGTCGATGGCGGCTTGTATCAAAGCCGCGTCGGCTGAGGTTCCGGCAGGGGAAGCTGTGTTCTTTCGGTCATTCTTTGCGCTGCCCGTCATCCTGATTTGGCTGATCGTAAGGGGCGAATTGTCGGTCGGGCTGACGGTTGCAAATCCCATGGCCCATGTCTGGCGCGGTTTCGTCGGCACTTTGGCAATGGGGCTGGCATTTGCCGCGCTGGGGTTGTTGCCGCTGCCTGAAGCGACGGCCATTGGCTATACCGCACCGCTGCTGGTGGTCGTTTTTGCCGCGATGTTCTTGAACGAAAAAGTTGGGGTCTATCGCCTGTCCGCAGTGGCCTTGGGGATGCTTGGGGTGATGATCGTGCTGTCGCCGCGGATGTCGCTTTTGTCTGGAGAGATTGCGGATCGACAGGCGATTGGGGCGCTTCTGGCCTTGATGGGGGCCTGTTTTGCTGCGCTTGCACAGGTCTTCGTTCGAAATTTGGTACGGACAGAACGGACCAGCGCCATTGTGTTCTGGTTTTCGATCACCTCGACGGTGTTGTCGCTTCTGACCATCCCCTATGGCTGGGTTATGCCAAGTGCGGGCGCCGCAGCCTTGCTGGTGTCCGCTGGAATTTTGGGGGGCTTTGGACAAATTTTTCTGACATCCGCCTATCGCTTCGCGGACGCATCTTTGATCGCACCGTTTGAGTATGTGTCGATGCTGTTTGCGTTGATCTTAGGCTATGTGGTTTTCGCAGAAGTGCCGACTGGCCGGATGCTTGGCGGCGCGCTGATCGTGATTTCCGCCGGCGTTCTGATCATCTGGCGCGAAAGACAACTGGGTCTTCAGCGCGGAAAAGCCAAGTCCGGAATGACGCCCCAAGGCTGACGCTGACTTGAATCGCCGCAAAACGACCTCACATCAGTAGGGGAGTCGTGATACAATCGGCTTCTAGGTAGAAGGAGGACTCTATGACCAAACATGTTCTGGACAAGTCTGACACGTCGAAAAGCAACGGTTTGATCGAAGCCAGCGTGCGCGAAACTTTGGCGCATCAGCCTAACGCAGCGACCCTCGCCCTACAACAGCGGTCCCCGTCACGGCAGGAAGGAAGCCGGATGCGCGAATTCGTCCGCATTGAAGCCAGCGAACCGGAATAATCAAGGAATTGCCCCCCGGCGCGTGACCGCACAGGGGGGCTGACTGAGATTAGGCGCGGACGTGCTTTTCGTACGCATCCGAGATATCCCGCGCCATTGCGCCAACTTCGAAGTTGTAGTCCCCGATCTTGCCGACCGGGGTCACTTCGGCAGCAGTGCCTGTCAGCCAGCATTGCTCAAAGCTTTCCAACTCTTCCGGCATGATGTGACGCTCGTGCACGGTGACGTTGCGCGCTTTCAGCATCTCCACAACGGTCTGACGGGTGATGCCGTTCAAAAAGCAATCTGGCGTGGGCGTATGCACTTCGCCGTTCTTGACGAAGAAGATGTTCGCCCCGGTCGCCTCGGCGACATAGCCGCGGTAATCGAACATCATCGCATCCGAACAGCCTTTTGCCTCGGCCGTATGTTTGGACATGGTGCAGATCATATACAGACCGGCCGCCTTGGCTTGGCACGGAATGGTGTCGGGTGCGGGACGACGCCATTTCGAAATATCAAGTTTCGCGCCCTTGGTCTTGGCGTCACCGTAATAGTTGCCCCATTCCCAAGCCGCGACAGCCATGCGGACCGGGTTTCGTGCCGATGCAACGCCCATGTCATCGCCGGCGCCGCGCCACGCGATGGCCCGGACATAGGCATCGGTCAGGCCGTTGGCGGACATCACCTCGTATTTCGCGGCTTCGATCTCATCCACCGTCCACGGGATCTGAAAATCAATATACTCTGCCGACTTCCGCAGACGCTCGGAATGGCGGCGAGATTCAAAAATCGTGCCGCCATAGGCCCGTTCGCCCTCAAACACGGACGATGCATAGTGAAGGGCGTGCGTCAGGACATGAACTTTGGCGTCGCGCCACGGCACCATTTTGCCGTCGACCCAAATCAACCCGTCGCGATCATCATAGGCCCCGGCCATCATTCCATTCCTTTATGTTTGTCCGCAATTGGCGGAAAGTTTACGAAAATTGCGCAATTTAGGTCCGGTACGGACAGAAAATTACGAGAAATCTGTTGCGATCTATCGGTTGAGCCTTGGAAAGTCAATAACGCTGACGTAAAATGATGCACACGCAGGCGGTTTGTGAACACCGGACCGCCCGCAAGGGAAGGCAGGACAAGATGGATGGTCACAGCGGTAATGGCGGCGAGAACCTGCTGTTCCTGACGGACGAGCAGTTGCGCAAGGGCATCGAGGCGATGTTCTTTGCCTATCGTGGCTTCACGTCCGATCCTGATCGTCTGTTGGAAGAATATTCCTATGGCCGGGCCCATCATCGCGCGCTGCATTTCATCAATCGGTGCGACGGAACCACGGTGAACAACCTGTTGGCAATTCTCGGGGTGACCAAGCAATCGCTGAACCGGGTTTTGCGAGCGTTGATAGAGGACGGCTTGGTGGAAAGCCGGGTGGGCCATCGCGACAAACGCGAGCGGCACTTGCATCTGACAGACACAGGTGAGGCTTTGGAAAAGGCGCTGTCCGAAGCCCAGCGAAAACGGATGCGATCGGCGTATCGCACCGTGGGGCCCGAAGCCGTCAGTGGCTTTCGGCAGGTACTGGAAGCAATGATGGACCCCGACATGCAGCGGCATTTTCGGACCTTCAAGGAGTAAGCGGTATGGCACAGGTCCCAGAAACACACCTTTTGGTGGTCGATGATGACGAACGCATCCGCACCCTACTGCAGAAATTTCTCAGCAGAAGCGGCTTTTGCGTCACGGCGGCCCGGGATGGGGCGCATGCCCGGCGGTTGTTGGCCGGATTGGAATTTGATCTGATCGTCATGGATGTCATGATGCCGGGAGAGGATGGGATCAGCCTGACCCGATCCCTGCGCGAGGACATTGCGACACCGATCTTGCTGCTGACCGCCAAGGGTGAAACCGGCGATCGGATCGCAGGTCTGGAAGCGGGCGCCGACGACTACCTGCCGAAACCGTTCGAGCCGAAAGAATTGTTGCTCAGGATCAACGCCATCCTGCGCCGGGTGCCGCCCCCCGTGGCCGAAACGAATGGTCTTCAGGTCCTGACGCTTGGGCCGGTGCGGTATGACACTGAGCGCGGCGAGATGTGGTCGGGCGAAGAGTTGATCCGGCTCACGGCAACCGAAAGCCAGTTGATGAAGATTTTCTCGACCAGCTTGGGAGAGCCGGTGAGCCGAATGCAACTGGTCGAGGATCTGGGCCGCGATTCCGGTCGTGAGGGCGGGCAGGCCCAAGAACGGGCGGTCGACGTGCAGATCACCCGGCTGCGCCGCAAGATTGAGGCGGACCCGAAGCAACCGCGCTATCTGCAAACCGTGCGCGGTGCCGGCTATATGCTGGTGACAGACTGACCTGCGGCGGCTAGCGTCAGCCTCATGACAACAGCTTTTTTTTTCCATCCCGACGGGCTTGGACATGTAACGCCGCCTGAGCACCCGGAACAGGTGGCGCGGCTTAACGTGATTGCGAACCTTGCGTCGAAGCCGGAATTTTCTGGCCTGCTGCGCCCCGAGGTGCCGTTGGCCCCCGATGCCGCGTTGTTGCGCTGTCATCCGCAACGCTATCTCGACCGGGTCGCAGCCGCAGCGCCAGCGCGAGGCTGGGCGGAACTGGATAGCGATACCCATGTCATGGCGGGATCCGAACGGGCGGCCCGACGTGCGGTGGGCGCGGCGGTGGCGGCTGTCGATTTGGTCCTGACCGGCGGGGCCGATAATGCCTTTGTCGCCATGCGCCCACCCGGACACCATGCCGAACGGGAGACGGCGATGGGGTTTTGCCTGTACGGCACGGTCGCGGTGGCGGCCCAGCACGCTTTGGCTGTGCATGGATTGCGGCGTGTCGTGATCATGGATTTTGATGTGCATCACGGCAACGGGACGCAGGATTTGTTGTGGGACCAGCCCGGCGTTCTGTTTGTGTCGACGCATCAAAGCCCGCTTTATCCCGGCACTGGCGCGCGGTCTGAGCGGGGCGCCCATGATCAGATCGTCAATCTGCCACTGCCCCAAGGTACTGATGGCCCGGCCTATCGCGCTGTGTTCGAGGCCGAGGTGATCCCGGCAATTGCGGCAGCGCGACCGGATCTGATTCTTCTCTCGGCCGGGTTTGATGCCCATCGGGCGGACCCGTTGGCAGAGATGAATTTAGAGACCGAGGATTTTGCGTGGATCACCGACCGTCTGTGTGCGCTGGCGCAGGAACATTGCGGCGGAAAGCTGGTTTCCTGTCTGGAAGGCGGCTATGATCTGCCGGCTTTGGGCGACAGTGTTGCGGCCCATCTGCGGGGTCTCATGGCCCAACACGATGCGGCAGTGAGTTAAAAGGACAGACGGATGAGCGAGACAGCAGTAGCGGACATGACGTTCGAGCAAGCGATGAAGGAACTTGAGCGCGTGGTCGGACGTCTGGAAGCCGGGGACGTGGCGTTGGAAGAATCGATCACCCTTTACGAACGCGGGGCGGCGCTGAAACGCCATTGCGAAGATCGGCTGAAAGCTGCCGAGGAAAAGGTCGCCGCGATCACTCTGGATGACAGCGGCCAGCCAAAGGGAACTGTGGCGGTGGACGGGCTCTGAGGTGTTCCAAGCGGCACTGACGACTGCGGCTGCGCAGGTTCAATCCTGTTTCGACGATGTGTTGGCCGATGCGGCCGACGTGCCGGTGACGCAGGGCATGCGGTATGCGCTGCGCGGCGGCAAACGGCTGCGCGGGTTTCTGGTGCTTGAAACGGCGCGCTTGCACGGGATCGAACCGGAGCAAGCGGTGATCGCGGCAGCATCGGTCGAGGCGCTGCACGCCTACTCGCTGGTGCATGACGATCTGCCCTGTATGGATGACGACGATCTGCGACGCGGCCAGCCGACGGTCCATAAGAAATGGAACGATGGCATTGCGGTTCTGGTGGGGGATGCCCTGCAAACACTGGCGTTTGAGCTGTTGGCGCGTGAGGCTTGTGCGCCGGATCCCGCCGTGCGGATTGATCTGGTGGCGACATTGGCCAGGGCCAGCGGCATTGGCGGGATGGTGTTGGGACAGGCGCAGGACATGGCAGCGGAGACCGCGTCACAGCCATTGACGCTGGAGCAGATTCTGACATTGCAGGGCAACAAGACCGGCGCGTTGATCCGCTGGTCCGCCGAGGCGGGGGCGCGTCTGGCCCAGGCCGATCCGGCACCGTTGGGAACCTATGCAAGCGCGCTTGGACTGGCGTTTCAGATTGCGGATGACATTTTGGACGTGACCGGCGATGCCAGCCGCGCCGGCAAGCGTCTGCGCAAGGATGCGGGGGCGGGCAAGGCCACCTTTGTCAGCCTGCTGGGACTGGAAGCGGCACAGGGTCGTGCCCGCGACCTAGTCGATACCGCCTGCGCCGCGCTCGACCCTTACGGGGCAGACGCGGATCGCTTGCGGCAGACCGCACATTTCGTTATCTCGCGAGACTATTGATTGCCCAAGAGGGGTGACTGGCGATGTCTCGATTGAGGCATCGTGGCTGACCAAGCCGGAGGATAAGTGCCATGGCAGATCGCCCGATTACCCCGTTGCTCGATCAGGTTGCCGGACCGGCTGACCTGAAGGCGTTGTCTGATGCTGATTTGGCCCGGCTGGCCGATGAGGTGCGGGCCGAAACCATCAGTGCCGTTTCTGTGACTGGTGGCCATTTGGGGGCCGGGCTTGGGGTGGTGGAATTGACCGTGGCGCTGCATGCTGTGTTCGATACGCCCCATGACAAAGTGATCTGGGATGTTGGGCATCAGGCCTATCCGCACAAGATTCTGACCGGACGGCGCGACAGAATTCGGACGCTGCGGCAAAAGGATGGCCTCAGCGGATTCACCAAGCGCAAGGAAAGCCCATACGATCCGTTTGGCACGGCGCATTCGTCGACCTCGATCTCGGCGGCGCTTGGGTTCGCAGTGGCGCGTGATCTGGGCGGTGCGCCCGAACACGGCATCGGCGATGCGATTGCGGTGATCGGGGATGGCGCGATGTCGGCAGGGATGGCGTTTGAGGCGCTGAACAATGCCGGGCACCTGAAAAAGCGCCTGATCGTGGTTCTGAATGACAATGAGATGTCCATCGCGCCGCCGGTTGGGGCGATGTCATCGTATCTGTCGCGCCTCTATGCTGGCACGCCGTTTCAAGAGTTTAAATCGGCGGCCAAAGGCGCGGTCAGTCTGTTGCCGCCGCCGCTGCAAGAAGGCGCGCGTCGGGCCAAGGACATGCTGAAGCACCTGACGGTCGGCGGCACCATGTTTGAAGAGCTGGGGTTTTCTTATCTCGGTCCCATCGACGGGCATGACATGGACCAGCTTTTGCCGGTGTTGCGGACCGTTAAGGCGCGGGCGCAGGGCCCGATCCTGCTGCATGTCATCACCAAGAAGGGCAAGGGCTATCGTCCGGCCGAAAACAGCGCGGATCGTGGCCATGCCCGCGCCAAGTTCGATGTCATGACCGGTGAGCAGACCAAGGCCGCCAGTAACGCGCCGTCCTACACATCCGTCTTTTCCAAGGCCTTGCTGGCCGAGGCCGCAGCGGATGACCGGGTGGTCGCGGTGACTGCGGCGATGCCGGATGGGACCGGGTTGAACCTGTTTGCCGAACGCTATCCCAGCCGGTGCTTTGATGTCGGCATTGCCGAACAGCATGGCGTAACCTTTGCCGCCGGGCTGGCAGCGGGCGGCATGAAGCCGTTTTGCGCGATGTACTCGACCTTTCTGCAGCGCGGTTATGATCAGGTGGTGCATGACGTGGCGATCCAGCGTCTGCCGGTGCGCTTTGCCATTGATCGGGCCGGTCTGGTCGGCGCGGATGGCCCCACGCACGCGGGCAGCTTCGACATCGCGTTTCTGACCAATCTGCCCGATTTCGTGGTGATGGCTGCGGCGGATGAGGCTGAGCTGATGCATATGGTGGCGACGGCGGCCAGCATTGATGACCGTCCATCGGCGGTGCGGTTCCCGCGCGGCGAAGGGGTGGGTGTGGATGTGCCGGAACGGGGCACGCCGCTTGAAATCGGCCGTGGCCGGATTGTCAGCCGTGGTCAACGGGTCGCGATCCTGTCGTTCGGTGCCCGGCTTGCCGAAGTCCAGCGCGCCGTGGATGCCCTGAGTCGGCGCGGGATCACGCCGACCGTGGCAGATGCGCGGTTTGCGAAACCTCTGGACCGGGACATGATCCTGAAACTGGCGGCCGAGCATGAAGCCCTGATCACCATCGAGGAAGGGGCGGTGGGCGGCTTTGGCAGCCACGTTGCCCAGCTTCTGGCCGATGCGGGCGTGTTTGACGGCGGACTTCGGTTCCGGTCAATGGTGTTCCCGGATACCTTCATCGATCAGGCCAGCCCCGAGGATATGTATGCGAGCGCGGGCATGTCCGCGGCTGATATCGAGGCAAAGGTTCTGGAAGTTCTCGGCGTCGAAAATCTGGCCAAAGCGCGCGTCTGAGGCGTTGCCCCTTGCGCCGCCCCTAAGCCGCACGCTTGTTCGGACTTACCGTCTGATCGTTCTGGCACTGGCCGCGTTCTATTTCGTAGACCGGTTCGGTGCCGATCAGCTGGGGGCGTTCGGCTGACAGTTTCGCTATCTGACGATCTGGGCGCTGACCGGAAGTCTGATTGCGGCGGCTATGATGCGGACCGCCCGGTATGGGGCTCTCGGCGATCCGGGCGCGGTGTTCGGGTCGGTAGTGGCGGTGCTGAACGCCCTTGTCGTTGCCTCCTATTGGCGGCTGTATTTCACCGATCCGGCGTTGGTGAATGGCGACACTCAGATTGCGGGCTACCGTGAATATTATCTGCATCTGGCCGGGCCGGTGTTGCAATGGATTGACGTGCTTTTCCTGAAACGGGCGTTTCGGTTCCCACTGTGCACCGCTGTCTGGCTGGGCGCGTTGGTGGTGATCTATGTTCTGTGGGCCGAAGTGCTGGTGGCGCCGTTGAATCTGACCCCGGTTGGCACGGTCACTTCGGGATTGCCGTATCCGTTTCTCAACGACATGCCGCTGGCGGCGCGGTTGCGCTTTTACGGGCTCACCTACGCAAGCGGGGTGGTTTTTGTCGGGCTGTTCTGGGCTGCGGCGCGACTGGTGGCCTGTTCTTCGCTCAGCAGGGACCGCAATCCAGAGCGATAATCTGGAAACAGCAGACGCAGGCCGAGATCGCGCTTGATGCGGTCGTTGTGGACCCGCTTGCTTTCGGCATAAAAGCTGCGCGCCATCGGGGTCATTTCGGCCTCTTCCCACGCCTCGACTGGCGGCGGGGGCAAGTTCAGCAACTGTGCTGCATAGGCCAGAACGTCTTGTGGCGGGGCCGGATCATTATCGCATAGATTATAAATCGCGCCCGGCGCGGGGGCATGGATCGACGCATGGAGGGCCTGCGCGATATCCGCCACGTGAATGCGGCTGAACACCTGTCCGGGCTTGATGATCTGGCGCGCGCTTCCGGCGCGGACCTTGGCGAAAGGGCCGCGACCGGGGCCGTAAATCCCAGCGAGGCGAAAAATGTGCAAGGGAAGCCCGGTCCGGCGGGCCAGATCCCGCCACGCGGCTTCGGCCATGACACGGTGCGCGCCGCGGGTCGTGCTGGGGGTCAGGGGGGTGTCTTCGTCGACCCAAGCGCCGCCGTGGTCGCCATAAACGCCGGTGGTAGACAAATAGCCAACCCAGGACAACTGCGGCGCGGCTGCGGCAATGCTAGGGCCAAAGGTCTCTAGGGTGGGGTCGCCGGTCGCCGAGGGGGCTGCTGAAATCAGCAGATGTGTGGCCGAAGCCAACAATGGGGCAGGGTCTTGATCCCCCCACAAAAAGGGCGTGATCCCGGTTGCGCGCAGGGCGTTGGCTGTGCCCGGATCGCGGGTTGTCCCAGTGATCTGCCACCCCTTGGCCAGCAATAGCGGCGCGAGCGCTCGGGCGGAATATCCGTGCCCGAATGATACGAGGTGCGGGGGGAGTGTCATACGCGATGATACGGGGCGCCGGCCAGAATGCTGCTGGCGCGGTATAGTTGCTCGGCCAGCATGACCCGCACCATCATATGTGGCCAGACCATTGGCCCGAACGAAAGCAAGCGGTCAGCCCCCTTGCGAAAGGCCGGATCGAAGCCGTCGGCTCCACCGATCATCACCGCCAGATCGCTGCGTCCGTCATCGCGCCATTTTGCCAAAAGGTTGGCAAAATCCGGCGATGACATCTGGGCGCCGCGTTCATCCAGCGCCAGTCGCACCGCGCCATTGGGGCAGGCTTTGTCTAGCAACTGTGCCTCTGCCGCGGGACCGCCGCCTTTGCGGTCTTCAACCTCGACAATGCGCGCCGGGCCCAAGCCCAACGCGCGACCAGTCCGATCGAACCGCGTGAGATAGTCGTCGACCAGTGCCAGCTCAGGGCCCGCGCGCATCTTACCGACTGCAAGAATGGTCAGTTTCATAACGTCAGCAACCAGACGAGATCAGGCTTGGCCCGATCCGGTCGGCATCCACATCTTCTCAAGCTGATAGAAATCGCGGACTTCAGGGCGGAACAGGTGTACGATCACATCGCCGGTGTCGATCAAAACCCAGTCGCCGGGGAACTTGCCTTCGACTTTGCAGCTGACGCTCAGGTCTTGCTTGAGACGCTCAGTCAACTTTTCTGCCATGGCAGCAACCTGACGCGACGAGCGACCGGTTCCAATGACCATGTGATCGGCAATTTCGGACCGTCCACGCAGATCGATGCTGACCACGTCTTCGGCTTTGTCATCTGAGAGAGAAGACATGATCCGCGCGAGGATGTCGTCGCTCTTCGACGTCGTGTGAACGCCCGAACCGGGCGCATGGGGTGCGGTCATGGGCATGGCCGCCTGGGCTAAGTGGGACAGGATGGTGTCCTCCAGAAATTGAGCGCCGCAAGACACCGGCGCGCGTGTGACCCTGATATAGCATCTTCGGGATAAAATCTCAATGTCAGCCGCGCAGGTTCAGTGCCAAGGCTTAGTGGAGGCACAGCTCGAGGCCGCCATGCAGGCCGTCGACAAGCGATTTGGTGGAGACAGTAATGCTGGCGATCGTTAAATCGCGCCCGGAATCGCGCCAGTCCATGGTGACGTGCCCCAGAAGTGGCCCGGACGTGCGTCGCTGGCAAATCCCCAGTGATGTCTGGTCCGATTGCAGGTTTACGAACCCCGCGACCAACGATGACAACAGCGCACTTTGCTGCAGATGAAAGGTCGATTCATCCGCAGGCCGCAGAGCAAAGTCGATCCGATTGCGCCCCGTTGCGGGGTCGGTGCCAGAGGCAACTTGGCGCAGGTCATAGACGCGGTCGGACAGAATGTTGTCGTTCGGCAGCAACACTCTGAGATGGAACTCGGCGTCGCCGGTGAAGTCCAGCCCGGCGGGAACAGTGCTGCGCAGCCGGAAGTCCGCCGGGTTCATGTCGACGAACGACTCAATATCGAAGTCCAGACTGGCCCCGGGGGGCATCTGGGCGCATCCCGACAAGGATAAAGCCAATAAGAAAACGGTGTAAAAGGCGTAGCGCATCATTCAGATGCGGGTTTGGTTTGAACGGGGCTGCCTGACATAAGGGTCACTTCGCGTTGCGGAAAGGGGATGGTGATGCTGTTGTCGCGGAACGCGTCCCATAGCGCCAGAAAGACCGCGCCGCGCACGTTGGTCAGGCCGCCAGACGGGTCGGTGATCCAGAACCGCAGGATGTAATCGACGGACGAGTCGCCAAACCCAACAATATGGCAGACCGGCTTGCGGCTGTTCAAAACCCGCGGGACACTGCCGGCTGCGGCAACGGCGACCTCGCGCACCAGATGCGGATCGTCGCCATAAGCGGTGCCGAAAAAGATGTCGAGACGGACGAATTCGTCGGAATGGGACCAGTTGACCACTTGCCCGGTAATCAGGTCTTCGTTGGGGATCAGGAATTCCTTGCCGTCCCGCGTGGTGATGGACACATAGCGCGCGCCCAAGGCGTTGATCCAGCCGAAGGTTTCGCCCAGCGAGATGACGTCGCCGGGCTTGATTGACTTGTCCAGCAGGATGATCACGCCGGAAACCAGATTGGAGACGATTTTTTGCAGGCCAAAACCGACCCCTAAACCTATGGCGCCGGATAGAAATGCTAGCCCGGTCAGGTCGACCCCGACGATCTTGAGGCCGATAAAGAAGGCGGTGACATAAAGAACGACTTGCAAGAGTTTGATTAATAACACTTGCATGGTCGGAGTGATGTCATCGTTGGCGTGAATCTGTTGCCGAATTGTCTGTGCCAAAAGCCGCGCACCGGCCAGCAGCAACGAGGTGAAGATCAGCACCTTCAAGACGGCGAGAGCGTTGAGATTCAGATCCCCGAAATCGAGGGCGATATCGCTCAGGACACGCGCGGCATCATCGTCGAGGCTGAGATAGTACAGGGTCACATAGATCAGCAAAGATGTGGTCACCAAGCGTCGCAGCAGCCGGTTTCGCACAAGTTGCCCGGCCAGCCGGACCAGCAGCCACGCTGTGGCGATCGAGGCGGCGATGCCCACCAGATAACTGCGGGCGGGCCACGTCACTTCGCGGATGACGACGACCGTAGCCCAGCTTAAGCCGACGAACAGGATCAGGGGAAGCTGTCGGTAGAGGACCAGCAACAGCCGCAACAGCCATTTCGGCAACCCCTCTAACGCACGCATCCGTTGATACAGCGCCGGGCCAATGATGGCGTTCAGGCCGAAGGACACTGCCAGCAGCCCGACGATCATCAGCACCTGATACAGGCGCCAGCCAGGGACGACCAAGGTCGACAAAAAGTTCAGGGTTTGGTCCCAAAAGAGGGTGAGTTCGTTGAGAATCTGCCTTCCTCCGGGTCTGGTGGGTGCGTGTTCCCTGTCACAGTCGCACGTGAGCGCGCTTTCTCGCAACGTCGAACGGTGGCCTCCTGCGGGTAATGGCCGAACTATCGTCGGGCCTTTGGCCCTGCTCAATGTCTTGAACGTGGGACAGGGACGCGATATGGCACAGCAATGATCCCGGAACGTGCCATTGACTGTCGCGCATCAGCGCGGCGCCGTGGTCTGGATGTGGTCGTGTCGGTGCTGCGATTGCGCAGCCACCGGGCGCGGCCCGCCCGTGGCACGAGGCCGGAACACGACCGCGGGAGAGGACCAAAATGACCGCCGCCAAGACACTGTATGACAAGATCTGGAACGCCCATCTGACCGATGAAGCGGAAGATGGCACCTGTTTGATCTATATTGATCGCCATTTGGTCCATGAAGTGACCAGCCCGCAGGCGTTTGAAGGTCTGCGCATGGCCGGTCGCACTGTGCGCGCGCCCGATAAAACCATCGCGGTGCCGGATCATAACGTTCCGACCACGCTTGACCGGGTGAATGGCATCGATAACGTCGAAAGCCGCATTCAGGTCGAGGCGCTGGACAAGAACGCCAAGGACTTCGGCATTCACTATTATCCAGTGTCCGACGTCCGTCAGGGCATCGTGCATATCGTTGGACCGGAGCAGGGCTGGACCTTGCCGGGCATGACCGTGGTCTGCGGCGACAGCCACACCGCAACCCATGGCGCGTTCGGTGCCTTGGCCCACGGCATCGGCACCTCTGAGGTGGAACATGTTCTGGCGACCCAGACCCTGATCCAGAAGAAATCCAAGAACATGAAGGTCGAAATCACCGGCAAGCTGCGCCCGGGTGTGACGGCCAAGGATATTACCCTCACCGTGATCGGCAAGACCGGCACTGCGGGCGGCACCGGTTACGTCATCGAATATTGTGGCGAAGCGATCCGCAATCTGTCCATGGAAGGCCGGATGACGGTCTGCAACATGGCCATCGAAGGCGGCGCGCGCGCCGGTCTGATCGCGCCAGATGAAACCACCTATGCCTATGTCAAAGGCCGCCCCCACGCCCCGAAAGGTGCCGACTGGGACAAGGCCATGGCGTGGTGGGAAACCTTGTTCAGCGACGAGGACGCCCATTGGGACAAGGTTCTGACCATCGCTGGTGAAGATATCGCCCCGGTCGTTACGTGGGGCACGTCGCCAGAAGACGTGTTGCCGATCACCGGCACCGTGCCGTTCCCCGAAGATTTCGCGGGTGGCAAGGTTGATGCTGTGCGCCGGTCGCTGGACTATATGGGGTTGGTTCCGGGCACGCCCCTGAGCCAAATCGCGATCGACACCGTTTTTATCGGCTCTTGCACCAATGGTCGGATCGAGGACCTGCGCGCTGCGGCTGAAATCCTGAAGGGCAAGAAAATCAAGGACGGCTTGCGGGCCATGGTCGTGCCCGGTTCGGGTCTGGTTCGGGCCCAAGCCGAAGAAGAAGGCTTGGCGGAAATTTTTCTGGACGCGGGTTTTGAATGGCGTCTGGCAGGGTGTTCCATGTGCCTTGCTATGAACCCAGACCAGCTGAGCCCGGGCGAGCGCTGTGCGGCCACATCGAATCGTAACTTCGAAGGTCGTCAGGGGCGGGGCGGTCGGACCCATTTGCTGAGCCCTGCGATGGCAGCGGCCGCAGCCTTGACCGGCCATCTGACCGATGTACGGGATTTGAATTAGCAGCCGGTTGGCCGCGGTCATAAGGACGATTTGAGATGAAGAATTGGGTGAAATGGCTGATCCTCGGGGTCCTGTCGGTTGTGTTCGGGATCTTTGTACTGGGCAATTCCGTGGCGGCCTCTATGGCCGTGACAACCTTGACCGGGATTCTGTTCCTGCTGATCGGGGTGTTCCAGATCATCGCCGGTTGGCGTGAGCCGGGAACCGGTCATAAGGTCCTGTCGATCGTGCTGGGGATGTTGATGGGGGTGATCGGCCTGTCCTTCATCACCAACCCGCTTGAAGGCGCGATCTCTCTGACGATGCTGGTGACGATCCTGCTGGCTGCGAGCGGCATCATCCGGCTGGTTCTGGCCTTCACGATGAAGGCCACCCAGTTCTTTTGGCCGATGCTGGTGTCCGGGGCGCTGTCAGTGTTGCTGGCGGGCTATATCGTCGCCAATTTTGCGGCGGCGTCGATCTCGCTTTTGGGGATCTTGCTTGGGATCGAACTTTTGTTCAATGGCGCGGGTCTGATCGCGTTGGCCTTCTTCTTGCGCAACGCTACGCGCTGAACGCACGGTGGCTCTGAAATGGGCCGCCGGTTGATCGGTCATGACCCGTTTGCCGCGTGCGCCTTTTCCAAACCTTGGCAGGGCGTATCTGCTGCTTCGGACTACGCCGCATCGATGATGTAACCTTCGGAAAGACACCACATGGAAAAATTCACTTCGCTGACTGGAATCGCGGCGCCTATGCCGATGATCAATATCGATACGGATATGATCATTCCGAAACAGTTTTTGAAAACCATCAAGCGGTCGGGGTTGGGCGTCAATCTGTTCGACGAGATGCGCTATGACGATGATCGCAATGAGATCGCAGAGTTTGTCTTGAACAAACCGGCCTATCGCAACGCAGAAATCCTTGTGGCGGGTGACAATTTCGGCTGTGGCTCGTCGCGGGAACATGCGCCTTGGGCGTTGTTGGATTTTGGTATCCGGGTCGTTGTTGCGACCAGTTTCGCCGACATCTTTTACAATAACTGCTTCAAGAACGGCATCCTTCCGATTGTTTTGCCTCAGGAAGATGTCGACAAGCTGATGGACGACGCGCAGCGTGGGTCCAATGCCGTTGTCACCGTCGATCTGGAAAGCCAGACGATCACCGGGCCGGATGGCGGCTGCATCGCCTTCGAAGTTGATGCTTTCCGCAAGCATTGCCTGCTGAATGGCTTGGACGATATCGGTCTCAGCCTAGAGAAAAGCGCCCAGATCGACGCGTTTGAGGTTGCCGCCGCACAAGCCCGCCCTTGGGTCTGATCAGGCCGGTCTTTACCTTGTCTTAACGAGTGTCGCGTTGTCTGGCGCAATGCGGCTTCTCGGGATCATCGCGCTGTGGCTGACGCTGGGGGTGGTGCCGTCCTACGGCGCCGACCCGGTGCGGATCGCCACCTATACGGTGGAACTTGACCGGAAACGCCCCGGCTTGCTGTTGCGGGATATCCTGAAGGGCGATGACCCGCAGGTTCTGGCCGCGGCACGGATTATTGCTCGGATCCATCCCGATGTGATCCTGCTGACCCGGTTCGATTACGATCTGGGCGGGGTCGCGCTGGCGGCTTTCGCCGATGTTTTGGCGCAGGGCGGGGCTCACTACCCGCATCGGTTTGCGTTTCGGCCGAACACCGGCCGTGCGAGCGGATTGGATCTGGATGGCGACGGTCGTCTGGGCGGTCCGGCCGATGCGCAAGGCTTCGGCTGGTTCGCGGGGCAAAGTGGGATGGCGATCTTATCGCGGTATCCCCTCGACCATGACCGCACTCGCGACTTTTCTGGACTGTTGTGGCAGGACCTGCCCGGGGCGATTCTGCCGCAAGTCGCCGGCGTGCCGTTTCCGTCGCGCCGGGCGCAGGCCGAACAACGGCTCTCGACCACCGGCCATTGGGATGTGCCGGTTCTGCTCCCCGATGGCCGGCGTCTGAACCTCTTGGCGTTTCATGCAACCCCACCGGTCTTTGACGGGCCCGAGGATCGCAACGGGCTGCGCAACCGGGACGAGGTACGGTTCTGGCGCGTCTTGTGGGACGGGGCCTTGCCGTGGCTGCCGCCGGATCCCCCCTTCGTGCTGATCGGAAACGCCAATTTGGATCCGACCGGCGGCCAAGGGCATCGATCCGAAATTGTTGCCCTTTTGGCGGACCCTCGCATTCAAGACCCGATGCCGCAAAGCGCCGGGGCTGCCATTGCCGGACAGCGGGATCCGGTGATTGCGCGGACCGACACCGTGGCCTGGGACGCCGAGGGGGAGCCGGGAAATATGCGGGTGGATTACGTCCTGCCATCTGCTGATCTGACAGTGCTGGACGCAGGCGTCTTCTGGCCGACGCCGGACGACCCCGATGTGGCATTGCTGGGCGAGGGCGGGCGCGCGGCGTCGCGCGGACGGCTGGTCTGGGTCGATCTCGAGTTCCCTTGAAGGGCGCTGCGCCACTGTTGGCGCGTCCGGTGTTTCTTGACCGCGTGGGGGGGACGGGCTAGGCATCCGCAACCCTCTACTCGAAAAGGATTTGCGCCGATGACCACGCCTACTCTGCTCATTCTACCCGGTGATGGAATTGGACCTGAGGTCATGGCGGAAGTGCGCCGCGTCATCACTTGGTTCGGTGACAAGCGCGGGCTGAAATTCGACGTCAGCGAAGATCTGGTCGGCGGTGCCGCCTATGACGTGCATGGCACTCCTCTGACCGACGCCACCATGGCCAAGGCGCAAGAGGCTGACGCTGTCCTGTTGGGCGCGGTCGGCGGCCCGAAATATGACACGCTCGACTTTAGTGTGAAGCCCGAGCGCGGATTGCTGCGCTTGCGTAAAGAAATGGACCTGTACGCCAACCTGCGCCCGGCTCAGTGCTTTGACGCCCTTGCCGATTTCTCATCCCTGAAACGCGATGTGGTCGCCGGTCTTGATATTATGATCATCCGCGAACTGACCAGCGGGATTTATTTCGGCGAACCGCGCGGCATCTTCATGGAAGGCAACGAACGGGTGGGCATCAACACCCAGCGCTATACCACAAGCGAAATCGAACGGGTGGCGCGATCGGCCTTTGAACTGGCCAAAAAGCGCAACAACAAGGTCTGCTCGATGGAGAAGGCCAACGTCATGGAAAGCGGCGTGCTGTGGCGCGAAGTGGTGACCAAGGTCCATGCCGAGGAATTCCCCGAGGTCGAGTTGAGCCATATGTATGCCGACGCCGGCGCGATGCAACTGTGCCGCTGGCCCAAGCAGTTCGACGTGATCGTCACCGATAACCTGTTCGGAGACCTGCTGTCGGATGCGGCGGCGATGTTGACTGGCAGCCTTGGCATGTTGCCATCGGCCTCGCTGGGCGCGCCGGGCGCGAACGGCCTGCCGAAAGCTCTCTACGAACCGGTGCATGGCTCGGCTCCGGATATTGCAGGGCAGGGTAAGGCCAACCCGATTGCCTGTATCCTCAGCTTTGCGATGGCGCTGCGCTATTCCTTCGATCAGGGCGCAGAGGCCGACCGCCTTGAGGCCGCGATTGAAAAAGTTCTGGCCGACGGCGCTCGCACTGCGGATCTGATCGGCGAAGAAGGCATTGCGCCGATTTCGACCACAGAAATGGGCGATGTGGTTCTGGCCGCGTTGGACGCAAGCCTCTAATATGAGGCGCAGGTCTGGCCATGTAGCCGGGCCTGCGTATCCCGCACCAGACATGCCAAAGCGTCACCACTCGATGCCGCGACCGGAAATGAGGCTTGTACGGCCTGACGGGCGGTCTATGAACAGAAAGGTCGCCCGTTCTGTCCGGTAAGTCTTGATCATGTCAAAGCTGTCTCCCAATGTCCGCGGGGCGCTTTCCGCGCTTTTGGCCTTCGCCCTCTATGCAAGTCACGATGTCATTGTGAAGTTGCTTGGCGGGGTCTATTCTCCGGTGCAGATTCTGTTTTTCAGTGTGCTTCTGGGGTTCCCGTTTGTCACGCTCATGCTGATCCGCGATGGCCAGCCCGGCACCTTGCGACCGCGCCATCCGTGGTGGACCGCGTTGCGGACGTTGGCCGCACTGATCACCGGCTTCTGCGCGTTCTATGCGTTCTCGGTGCTGCCGCTGGCGCAGACCTATGCGATCATCTTTGCGGCCCCCCTGCTGGTGACGATCCTCTCCATTCCAGTGCTGGGGGAAAGTGTCGGGCTGCATCGCTGCGGCGCGGTTCTGGTCGGATTGATCGGGGTTCTGGTGGTCCTACGGCCCGGCGCGACCGAGTTGGAACTGGGCCATGCTGCGGCAATGACTGCGGCCTTTTTTAGTGCGTTAGGCTCGATCGTTGTACGCAAGATCGGCCGGGATGAACGGAGCGTCGTCCTGTTGTTGTTCCCGATGCTGGCCAACATCATCGTCATGGGCTGTTTGCTGCCCTTTGTGTACAAGCCGATGCCGCTGCTGCATTTTGGCGGTCTTGCAGCGGTGGCATTTCTGGCTTTTTTGGCCACCAGTCTAATGATCGCGGCCTATCGTGCCGGCGAGGCCGCCATCGTTGCCCCCATGCAATACTCGCAAATCATTTGGGCCGGGGCGTTCGGCCTGCTGTTTTTTGACGAGGTGCCGGATGTCCTCACGGTCGTGGGCGCCTGCATCATTATCTCCAGCGGTCTCTACATCGTTTTCCGGGAAGGACGCCGGGGCGCATCCGAAAACCGACCCGTCAGCGCCACCCATGGCCGGCACGAAACCGGGACATATCCAAGGGTCAGTGCGCTGCTACGGTGGCGCAGCAGAGGTGGAAAATAACAAGGCACATAACGGCTCTTGCAATTCGGATTTGAAGCGATTACTGCGCATTGCAACGGTCGGAGTGTAGCTCAGCTTGGTAGAGCACTGTCTTCGGGAGGCAGGGGCCGGAGGTTCGAATCCTCTCACTCCGACCAATGAAATAAGTGTCAATTGCCACATAATTCCTCCTCACTGACCACTATCCTTCCTTTGGGACAGTGTATCTTACCTGTTTTTACAAAACAGGCGGCCGCTCGAATGGTCATGCTCGCACGAGCTTTGACAAGCAGGATCTGAATGTTTTGGAAGCTCGGCGGCAATACACTCCGTGGAGACGGTTCTATGGGTTATCCGCGTTAGTTTAGTGCCTGATCAATTTAGGCCAGACAATCGGGGTCCCCCGACGAAGCCCAGAAAATTTTCGCAGTCGTGCTGTTTGCATTAAGATGTGGCCGCGTCAGCCTTACCGGATGAAGCAGGGCGCACTTCAATACTTGGCAAATGCAAGCAAATACGCTTAAACGACTGGTGGGTGTATTCTCGGATGATGACGGCCCGGAGAAGGGGTTTGCAATTGCTTCAGTTGAGGAAGTCCTTCGCGCGCAGTTCCTCTCGTTTATAGATTCTCGTTATTCCCCGCTCCTGGATCGCCGGTTCGATCCCTGCCTTCTTCAAGTGGGAATGCTGCTGTAGGGGCATGTGAGGCACCTCTGCCTGCAGCTTGCCCAAGGTGCAATAGATGGCATCGAATGTAAGATACGACTGTGCGGTGATCAGTGGGGTGGTACGCCCGGTCTGGTTACTCTTCATCCGTCGTTTTTCAAGCAAGCCCTGTTCGACGAGAAAATCTAACGTTCGTTTGGTCATGTAAAGGGAACTGGTGGCGTGGGCGGTCGGATGCCCATTCGGTTCCTGCGCATGCCGGATCTCAAGAATACCGTCGGCATTTGCGAGAAGGCCACGCAACTCTAACCGATCAGTCACCCGTCCAACCGGGCGTACATCCCCATCAAAAATCATTCTGATGATGTCTGGGGCACTACACTTTGCCTTCCTCGCAGCCTGTTCCAGTGTGAAGCAGCCAAGAGGTGCGATGTCGAGGCGCGGCGCATCGACAAAAATCCGTTGAAGGAATGCGTCGAGATCTTTTCGGTAAAATCCTTTTCGAGCCCTCAGTTCATTGCCAGCCGTTGGCGCGAGAAGCCCGCTTCTGGCTAACCGCTGGAACATTGCGAAGCTGCAGCCGAGATATGCCGCTGTTTCCGCCTGGTTAAGCCAGGCGAATCTTTCGTGACAAAGTTCAAAGACGATCTCCGGAGTGAGTAGGTTGAAGAGGCGAAAGCGGCCAGACGCGTCGCGTTCGGCGAGGCCTTGGGCGATTAGCATTTCCTCGACCAGCGATTGCCGTGCGCCCACGGCCCTGCAAGCGGTCCGCATCGACACGATGCGTTCTTCCGTCACTTTCTCACCCAGCACCATGGTTCCGACCTTGAAGGGAAAGTTCGCGAGGAAGAACTCGCGGACGATTTCGCGTAGGGGGCGCAGGTCTTCCCGCATTTTGGCGTGGGAGCCCAACAGGCGCTGAAGGGCTCCGAAACGCGCCCAAGCATGCTCTTGTGGGGATGACGCGGCATTTCTGGAGGAGAGAGTAAAGTCGCGCAAACTTTCCACGATTCCGTCCTTTCCGAGTGAGAGAACTTCGAATCCGGTCAGCATTGCATCCCGACGCTGTTCGGTAGCGAGCTGCGAAGTCACGGTCTCGCGACCGTGGTTCAGCGTCACGCCAAATGCTTCCACCGCCTTGATCAGTGCGGGCAATTGCATTCGGTTGCACCAGTTCTCGTCCTGCTGTGCGCGGAGCCTTGCTTCGAGGTAAAAATCTAAGGCGTCGGCCGTGTCTTCAACCGAACCAATGGAAAGGTCCAGGCGTCCCTCCGCGAGTATCCGCGTGAAGTCAAAACGAGTGAAAGGGTCGTATTTCGTACTGTAACGCCGAAGCCGCATCCCGTGCCAAGTGCAGCGCCGGATCTGAACAATCTGCCAGCTTGCCTGATGGATGACCGTCCATGGTGGAGCGTGTCTCTGCAGCCCTTCCAACAGACAACAGGGGCAGTAACGGATGCCCCCCCGATCGAGGACCTCGGTGGTCATCACCTCCTTGCCAAAGCCGTATTTCATCGTTGAAGTTTTAACTACGGTGGTTTTGGCAAAACTGTTTTCGGGTAGGCCAGCGCAAGCGCAGAGATGGCGAACAGAACTGTCTTTACCATTGGTAAGTGCGGCGAAATCCAAGCCTAGGTCTATCGCGAAGTCCAGAATGTGGGGAGCAAAATTTCGGGCAGCGAGGCGGGATAGGTAGGAGGTGGGCGTTTCCAGCGGCGACGATGGAAGGGTTAATGGAAGGGGCATCATTCCTCCTCCCCGCGGTCGAGTAGTTTGCGGACATTGATCCGTTCGAAATCCTCGGCAATAAATGGGTTTAGGCCGGGGATGCAGCCTGAGCGGCGAGCGAAGGCGGCGGTGAAATGCCCGTTATCAATTTGTGTGCAGCCGGCACGTAACGCCTCCTCCACACTATCAATGGTCATCTCGATCGCGAGCCCGAACTCGCGATCAGCGGCATGGATAAGGCGGGCTGCGAGATCCGAGTAATCGCGGTTCTCGGCACAATCTAGGTTGGCCTCGTCGGCGTAGAATCTGATCATCTCCTTCACCGCCTCGGTGTCGCCGACCGGGCTCAAGCGCGGAAGTTCAACGGGATAGACTCGACGCGAAAGTTGCGGATCATGGTTGAGCAGGTCACGCAAGCCGGGCATGCCCGAAAGAAGTAAGCCAACAGGCCATTCCTTGTGCTGCATAAGGGATTTCAAGGTGTTGACGATTGCCTGCATCTCCTTAGGGGTCTGGTGGCGACTAATATCTTGGGCCTCGTCAAGGTGCAAAAAAAGCACGCGGCGCTCTTTGAGGAATGCTCGCACGAGTTCCCATGTGGTATCTGCGGTTTTCTCATGCTTCAGAGGCCGCCCGAGCGCCTCAGCGATCGCACGCCCGAGAGACTTAAGTGTGGCCGGCGACGGAACGGTGAGGCTGATCACGTCACACCGGTGGCTTTCGGTATTAGCGAGGACAAGCTTGGGTGATGTACGCAACAGACGTGCGATGGCCGTCGACTTGCCGCTGCCGGAAGCGCCAATGAGGGCGATACCGCGCGTCTCGCGCACAACGTTGGTCGCGATTTCCGCGCGACGGTTTTCCAGCAAGCGGTGGAACTGCTCCTCGAGCTGGAGCCACGCAGGCTGATCGACGAAGATGGACCGCAGCGCGATAACGCGCTGCGGGATGTCGGTGGGATATTTAGTCACGCTTGAACGTCCAGTTGGGCTTGGGGGAGTCGACCGAGTGATCGGGGCTATCGGAGCCTTGCGATATTTCCGGTCCGGGCGATGGGATGACTCCGCGCAAGAGGTCGCTTTCATGGGGGCGCTCAGGGTGGATTTGGGAGTCGAGGTTGCCAGTTGCCGCGGATCCCTTGGGCCCGATGCTTAGCCCTAGGAAAAGCCTATTTTCCGCGCGCTGCAGATCCTCGGCGTTGAGATGCTGTGGCTGGACGCGGCGTAACTGCCGAGCGCGTGAGTCGATGGCGCGGATCTTTTTACGTGCTTTGCGAATGACGTCTTCGGAAAGAATGGCCTGATCTCGAAAACGCGTGCGTAGATCGCGCACGATGCTCTGCCATTCCTCCAGCGGTAGGCCCCGCACCGCATGGGACACCGCTTCCGCGCTGAACCACCGGTGCCCGAGACAAACCGATATATACGTCAGATCGTCCGGGTCGACCCGAACCGGAATTTCGTCCTGGGTGCCTCTCAGGAGAGCATCCTGAAGCTCTGGGCAGGTAAAATTGATTCCGAATACGCGGATCCCATGGCGGTCCAGCTTGCGAGAAAGCGGAATGCCGAAGACTACTCGCCGGTGGTTGGCATCCGGTGGCGGGGTCACGCCCATCTCTGCGGATAGGCGTTTCCAAGCATTTGCCGGGGTCTCGCCATTTAGGCCTGAATGCGGGGTGTTGTGGTAGATGTCGACGATAAACAGTGTGAACACCCTTGCCAATTCGTCATCGGTCAGCGCAGCCCATTTCTCTGACGGATAGTCTCCACGCTCCCTCGAGTCGGAGAAGGTTCGACCGATCAGCATGGGCGCAAGTTGTAGTCCGAACGTTCGGAAGATGCGCTCGACCCGGGAGCGCAGCTTCGGTACGCCCGCGGGAGGGGCCTCATAGGTGCTGCCGAGATCAGCTACGGCCATACGGAAGATCTCGGCAGCGAAGGCCGAGCCCTGATCGGTGACCAGGGCACCGATGCCCCCCGACTGGTCCCAGATGCTCTCGCAGCCGGCGGCCTCAGCAATTGAGGTTTTGTCCTGTAGGATCATATGCAGGGTACGGATCGCGTCCGATGAGTTGGGTGTTGCAACGATCCTAAATCCCAAAACGCACCGTGTTGCGCAGTCGAGTGCAACGTAGATCCAGCGTCGCCCGACCTCGAAACGCGCACGTTCTTCGGGCGAAAGCCCGTCAAGGGCACCGCTATCGCCGAGCAGGGTGGATACGTCGATCAACCATTCGTCCATCTCCACCCGCTGGAGTGGGTAGTCTGCGGGCAACCCGCTTTCGTAGAAACCGAACTTCTGCCGGGCGGCTTCAATGCCTTTCCTTTGTGCTATAACTTCGAACTTATCGAACGCACCAATGCGTCTCCTCACCGTGCGCGCTGCCGGTACCGGTAGGGGCGGGAGGCCCACCTCGGCGCGGCCGAGGTTCACCTCGCTGAAACGGTCCTGTACATTCTCGATGATCTTGGCCGCTTTAGGCTCGTTGCGGTCCATATAGCCAATAGTACATTCTGCAAGAATGCTCTCTGACTCGGCGAGCAGCCTTCGCGAGCCGCCGCTGAGGGAACGTTTGCGCAGAAACACGATTGGGCTGCGCCCAGCGGCCTCGTATTTGCGGACCCACTCAAGGAGTTGTCGCGCCGAGGGAAATCGCCGGTTTGTGGTTTCCTGTCCTGCACGCGGGGCGCGACCGGTGTCCTTAGCACCTCTTTCAGCGGTATTTACACGTCGCTCGAGCTCCGGCCTCAACTCATTCACCGTCCGCTCGGTGCGCTTGGTTTCCCCACGGGCCTCAGCCTCAAGAAAGAACCGCGCGCAGGCCGATTGCCAGAGAGCTTTTGCGCGGACTTTCGGCGCAACGCTCTGCAGGTATTCGATATCGCAACGAAGTCGGCGGTGGGCTGCCTGATCCGAGAAATGACCCCGTTTCAAGCGGGTATCCGGCCTTGCAATGAGTTGCATGAACTCCTCCGACTTGAACGATAGGTGGACCTTGTCGTCCAAGAGCCGTGCCCAGACCGATCCGGATCTGTCGGCACTGACGAAGCGATGTTCAACACCGGAGATTTCGAGACAGTCAGTGTCGTGGAAGCGAAAGTGCTGGGTCATTGAGCCACCTCCGCAGTAACGACGGATGAAGGAAGGATGTCACCGCCATCGACAGAGCGCAGCAAACCGGAAAAGATGGCGCGAAACGACGCTCGAAAGCCCCGCCCTTTGAGTCCGGAGGCGTCAACTAACTCGGCTAGCGTCGTAGCTCCGGTCAGGCCGTCAATTAAGGCCGCGATTGCTGTATCAGCCACGGGATCGGGGGTGCGCCGGAAATCATGCAGTTTCTGCGCGTTTCTCGCGTCAGCGGGCGTGTAGGATCTCTCTGTCACTAGAACCACATCCCGAGCGTAACTGAGCGGGGTGGCGGCACGGATCAACCTCAGCGTCTCGCGAAACCGTTGTCTCTGGGCAAGAGCTTCCGGCTTCACTGCGATCGCGATCCGCTGTCCGTCATCAAGCGTTACGCGGAAGTCGAATGTATGCTCTCGCGGGCATCCGTTGGCATCGCGATACGTGATTGGCGGGGGCTGATCCCAGATATCCACCACGTCGCGGCGCGCGTGTAGCAAGTATAGCACTTCCTGTTCGCGTTTGCTTTCGTAGTAACGCAGCCGTGGTTTGTCTGAGCCTACGCTGCCGGTGACACTGCCGCGGCTGCTTGCCTTAGAGCGGGCTGCAGGTTTGCGCGTGGCCCGGCTCGGAAGTGGGCGGGAGAAGGAATTTCTGCAAGGTTTTTTCATATCGTGTTGGCCCCGAGATCGGGCAAAGTCTTCCCGATCGCCCAAGGGCGCTCCTCCTTTGAGAGAACAAAATGAGATTGCATGCTGCCGGGAATGGCATATGCGATTGACAATTCAGTTTTGACGCGGGAGGATTAGCTATCGACGACCAATCGGTTAGCGGCCTCGGCAAGCGTCAGCTTTCGGGGTCGTTTCTATTTGGGCATTGCGATCTCCTTTCTTGTGCTTGGTCTCGAGCCTCGGGTGTCAGAGCGTCTCCGCCAAAGTTCGTCCGGCGCAACGCCTGCTTTCGAAGCGATCATGTCTTCGACGAAGGCATTCCTTCTGTGTCCTTGCGAGACCATAGTAATGAGGCTTGTGCTGCAGCCCAAGCATTTGGCAATGCTTGAGAAAGTGATGTTTCGAGCACGCAGCAAACGCTTGACGTGATCGTGCAGTTCAATATCGACAAGATTCTTTGATCTCGACATCCGCGTCATCCTCGGGATCAAGGGTGAACTTTTCACAATCACCTTAGTCAGAGTGATTCGCTCAGATCAAGAGGAAACGCGAAAATTTGCCGGTAACGTTTTGATTGTGAAAACTGGCGCGGTTCTCTAGACTGGAATAGTTGGGGTAGGAGTTCTATAGCCATGCCTGAAAATGCGGTCGCCACTGGTTCGGAGACGGGAAGCGGTTTGCGGCTTCAAGCCGTTCGTATTGACCAATGTATGACTCAAGCTCAGTTCGCTCGACTGTTGGGTGTCTCAGTGAGGACGTATCACAGTTATGAACGGGAATCGGCTGACTTGTCGCTGGCAGTAATTGCCAAGTTGCATGAACTCTATAACATTTCCAGTGATTGGCTTCTGTTCGGGATTGGTCTACCCACTCGAACAGAAGAAGGGCTGGCGTTGAGAGCATTTGCCCACGCACTCGAGCAATATCGCCTGGAGAGCAAAAAGGCCGTTTCTGCGACAGACTTTAGCGACATTCTGGAACGGTGGTTCGGCGAAATGGGTGAGGGCCGACTGCTGGGGATGGACGCTGTTCGGATATGGATAGACATACTCGAAAAGAAGCAGTGCCAGTGACGAAACAGGGCGATCATCGGTCCTTTCGCTTGCAGCTGGAGAGGGAATGGATTGAAATCTGTGGAAAAAGCAAGCAGGTCGAGCATGCATTCTGTGCGATCGGCTTGGTGTTTATCTCGTCTCTGGTAATCCTAGCTTTTCATCCGCCTGCTGTATTAGTCAATCCGCTTGTGACGGTTTGGTTCGTGTCTCTTGCCTGCCTCATCTGTATGTTGCCCGTGCTGCTATGGCGTAGCTGGCTGGAATGGCAGCATTTCAAGAAAATGGATGAGCTTTTGTATCTAGTAGCCCCACCCGCCAGAATTGGTCTGCGCCAGCGCCGCTGGAACCTATTCTCGGATTTTAGGAACACACCGCGAGAGTGACGAAGGCGGTAAATATTCTCAATCAAAGTTTGCAGCCGGTTCGCATAATTGCGATATGGCGACCGAAAGCGCAGCCGACCTTCGATGTCTATGACAGTGTCCCGGAGGACGGGTTCGTCCGCCGTTTGTGTATAGAGCCATTCGGCAGCGCATTCCGCTTTCTTTGATTTCTCGCCTGATACTTACGACCCTCTGCGCGGCGTTTGAAATCTTACTGTGCCGGACCTTTCTGCCGTTTGCCATCGGTGCGTAGTTTTTGCTGCGGTTGCAAGACACTCGGTAGGGGGGGCGGATTCCGGTCATTCGCTGCGGGCGCGAGAAAACGACCTTGGTCGGCGGAAAGCGGAGGTGTGCTGCGAGGGCTTCAACGCCCACTTCAGGGACGAACTGCTCAACGGCGAGGTCTTCACAACGTCGCGAGAGTCTCAAATCCTAAAGCGTCCCGCCTTTAACCTGCGACATATCCGGCAGCCGTGAAGTAGTTCCAGCATTCGTCGGTTGAGTATAGGTCGCAAATGTCGGCGATTGCGTCGAACATGTCCGTGAATGTGCGCGCGCCG